>NZ_VICB01000005.1 GCF_006546835.1 Actinomyces johnsonii
GCAAACACCACCTGACCCCACCAAGTTCACACTGGTGGCGCTTTGAGAGAACTTCTGCAGCTCGTTGTGTGCTTGCAGGTCGGTTTCCCCTTGGTCGCCGGAGGCACTGGACCGGGACGTGGGTGATGCGCGCGTCCTCCTGATGCGCGGTAGCGCCGGGACGGACAGGGCAACGCTGAGCCCCATCATGAGGGGAGCCCGAGCGCCCAGTGGCGGCGAGAAATGGACCGTGACGCGGAACGTCGGGCTTGGGAGATGGATGAGCCTCCAAAACGAGTGGGGAGTCAGACGATCCGGTCGAGTGGGGAACCGCCCGTCGTATCCACGGAAGGCCTCCATGACGATGAGATAACGGTCTTGCGGAACACGCGGTAACCGCCACCACGCTGTGCAGCCATGGGAAGAATGATCCGTCGCGATACGCTGTCCTCCATCATGGCTGAACTCAGTGATCACTCATCGTCCCCCCGCCTCGAGACCGCCGTGCCGGCGCCGGGCTCGTCGTCCGTGCGAGTGCGCTTCTGCCCCTCGCCCACGGGAACTCCTCACGTAGGTATGGTGCGCACCTGCCTGTTCAACTGGGCCTACGCCCGTCACACCGGTGGCACCTTCGTCTTCCGCATCGAGGACACCGACGCCGCCCGCGACTCCGAGGAGTCCTTCGAGGCCATCATCGACTCCCTGACGTGGCTGGGCCTGGACTGGGACGAGGGCGTGGGCAGGGGCGGCCCCCACGAGCCCTACCGCCAGTCCCAGCGCATGGACCTGTACAAGCAGGTGGCGGCCGAGCTGCTGGAGGCCGGCTACCTGTACGAGTCCTACTCCACCCCCGAGGAGATCGAGGCCCGTCACCGTGCGCGCGGCGAGGACCCCAAGCTCGGCTACGACGGATTCGACCGCAACCTGACCCAGGCCCAGAAGGACGCCTTCCGGGCCGAGGGGCGCCTGCCCGTCCTGCGGATGCGGATGCCGGACGAGGACATCACCTTCACCGACATGGTCCGCGGTCCCATCACCTTCAAGGCCGGCAGCGTTCCGGACTACGTCGTCATGCGCGCGGGCGGGGATCCTCTTTACACCCTGGTCAACCCCGTCGATGACGCGGCCATGGGTATCACCCATGTCCTGCGCGGCGAGGACCTGTTGTCCTCCACTCCACGGCAGGTGGTGCTCTACCGGGCACTCATGGAGATCGGCCGTGCCCGGGTCATGCCCGAGTTCGGGCACCTGCCCTACGTCATGGGGGAGGGCAACCGGAAGCTGTCCAAGCGCGACCCCCAGTCCAATCTCCTCATCCACCGTTACCGCGGCATGATCCCCGAGGGGCTGCTCAACTACCTGGCCCTGTTGGGCTGGTCGCTGAGCGCCGACCGTGATGTCTTCTCGGCGGCGGAGATGATCGAGACTTTCGACGTCCATGACGTCAACCCCAACCCGGCTCGCTTCGACCCCAAGAAGTGCGAGGCCATCAATGCCGAGCAGGTGCGGGCATTGGAGGAGACCGACTTCCGCGACCGTCTGGTGCCCTACCTCGCCGACGTCTACCCCGACCCGACCGGCGATGCCGCACAGGTGCCGTTGGTCTCGGCGGCCTCCTTCGCTGAGCTCTCAGCGCGCGAGCAGGAGATCCTGACTGCGGCGGCGCCCCTCATCCAGACCCGGATTCAGTTGCTGCGGGAGTGCCGCGACATGCTCGGTTTCCTCTTCGTGTCCGACGACGATCTCATCATCGACGACAGGGCCAGGACCAAGCTCAAGGCCTCTGCGGGCGATGTCCTGGACGCAGGCATTCACGCCCTGGAGGGGATCGCCGCTGAGCAATGGGGCAGGGATCATCTGGAGGAGGCCCTGAAGGACGCCATCGTCGAGGGCCGGGGTATGCCCGATGGCGAGGGGATCAAACCGCGGCTCGCCTATGGTCCTTTGCGCGTTGCGGTCACCGGTCGGCAGGTTTCCCCGCCTCTGTTCGAGTCCATGGAGATCCTGGGAGCCGACTCGACCCTCGCCAGGCTGCGAGCCCTGAGGGACCAGCTCGGGTGACTACTGCCGGTTGAGGTCACTGGTGGGGCCGGGAACATCGTGTTCCCGGCCCCATTGATTGCCCTGATTGCTATGTGGAGATTCCCGCGAGCCGCCCGAGGAGGACATCCGCCGAACGCCCTGCACGTTTCACATGGCGCCTGCGTCGAAACCAGCGACTCGCGTGCCGCTCAGCAGGTTGTGCCATGTTTGAAGGTCGGGGAGATTGCCCGGAGTGCACATCAGCAAGATATCGAGAGTGGCCCCCTGCTCCCCGAGCTGTCTGGAGAATCGGTATCCGGTGATTTCGCTGTCGCCCGAGTTGGTGAAGGTGACTGTGCCGGTGTATGAGACCTCGTAACCCGCGAAAGTGCCGCTGTCATCGGGAATGGTGTCCACCACGGTCGGCCCTGATGTGATTGTGTAGGCGGGGTAATTCGAGGGCTGTTCCTGCACCAGTGAGGATGAAGCGCTACTGTCGCTCGTGTTTTTTCCGTTTTCGTGTATGTCGCGGGAGGACTTGTAGCGGAGGACCCCCTGGCAGGTCTTGTCATTGAAGAGGTATGCCCGGTTGATGAGGAACGAGGTCTCCATCGGTAGGGAGAGGAGACTATCGTCCTGCTGCCAGATATCGGTCCTCTCGTTGCTGATCGTGACGCTGGGCATCGTCCATGCCGTTGCGGACGGGGTGGCCGACGCCGATGGTGTCGGCTTGGAGGACTTGGAGGGCGACGGCTTGGCAGAGGGGCTCTCCGAGTTGTTCGTGGAGGGACTGACGGGCTCGACGGTGAGCTTGCCACTATGGGCCGGGCCGCAGGCGCTCAGCGCCAGACCCGCGGTCAGGCACAGCCCTAGAGCAAGACAACGGGTCCTGCGAGTGCTGCGACCACCATGGTTGCGACGCGGTCGATGGGTGCGCATACGGCCTCCCTGAGGGTAATGGGGCGAACAGGAACTCACGAGAGTCTAAGGGATGTCTTCGTTGACGCGCTCGGTTGCGGGGCTACAGGAGGACGTAGCGGTTCGTGCTCCATAGACCGTTCAAGGCTGATCGACGGCCTGTTTTCGGGGCATGACGGAGTAGGGCGATACCATGCGAACCGGCATGTGTCTGTAGTCACGCCACAATGATTTGGTGGGGCTGGAGCGGGCGTGTAGATTACTGCCCGCTGCCTCGACCGCGAGACGTTCGAGGTGAAGCCCAATTGGGGTATGGTGTAATTGGCAACACGACTGATTCTGGTTCAGTTATTCTAGGTTCGAGTCCTGGTACCCCAGCGGATCTCATGTCATATGTTGATCTACTGCCCCCATCGTTTAGTGGCCTAGGACACCGCCCTCTCACGGCGGCGGCGCCGGTTCGAATCCGGCTGGGGGTACGAATCGGCGAGGGCCCACCGGTCCAAGCGGTTCACAACTACATACGTGGCCCCCATCGTTTAGTGGCCTAGGACACCGCCCTCTCACGGCGGCGGCGCCGGTTCGAATCCGGCTGGGGGTACGAATCGGCGAGGATCCACCGGTCCAAGCGGTTCACAACTACATACGTGGCCCCCATCGTTTAGTGGCCTAGGACACCGCCCTCTCACGGCGGCGGCGCCGGTTCGAATCCGGCTGGGGGTACCAGGCACGAGGTCCGCACCGCCACCGGGTGATGCGGACCTTCTTGGCTCTTCTTGCGAAAAAAGATCATACCGGTTGTTCTGAGGTGGAGGCGAGCAAGTCGCTGCCCGTGGTGACGGTGAGTCCTTGCTCCTGCAGGGAGTGCACGGCGCCCTCCAATGCGGAGAACAGAGCCTGCGAAGGCTGCGCGCGGCCATCGTGGCACAGCACCACGGATCCGGCGCCGGCTACATCCTTGACGGCGGCGGCCGCGGAGACGGAAGGGGAGTGAACGCTCCACAGCAGCACGTCCAGTTCCTGCTGGGAGGCGACCATCAGGGCCGGTGCGTCCACCCGGCCATAGGGGGGTCGCCACAGGCGCGGGGGTGGGGCTCCCGCCGCCATGATCGCCTCGCTCGTCCTGCGCACCGAGCTAGTCAGCTCCGGGAAGTCCACGCCATAGACATCGGTGTGCACCCAGTTGTGCACGGCTACCTCATGCCCCTCATCGATCTCCCGCGCGATCAGCTCGGGGTGGGCCTGTGCCGCGGAACCGAGAACGAAGAAGGTGGCTCGCACCTGCAGTCTCGCCAGCATATCGAGCACGAGCGGAGTCCAGCGCGGATCGGGGCCGTCGTCGAAGGTCAGGGCCAGCTTGCCCGTCTCCCCTCCGGTCTGGAAAACCACCCGTGCGTCGAGCGCCTTGCCGGGGCCCGAGGGGCGAGGGGCGGTCCGTGAGGTGGGGGACAGATGGGTATCGCGCCATCGAGTGGCTCCTGCTCCAGCACCTGCACCGAGAAGACCTGCGGTCGTTACCAGGGCCGTCATCCCGAGGAGGCGCCTTCGGCCTCCCACGGTACTGGATGAGGTCCGGGGCTCGTCTGACGGGGGATGCGCGATGTCCTCAGCCGCATGTCCCGGATCTCGCCGGCTCTCGATCGTCACCGGTACATCGTAGAACGAGTCCGAAAAGGTCCTAGACGTTATGGCGGACTGATGCCGGACAGAGACGGATTCTGGAAAGGAGCGGGCCGCATCAATCGATAATCGGGGCATCCTCGGTAGGATGCCCGCGTGACGAACTTTCCTGCGCTGACGACTCCCGGTCCCCTCGCCGACGGTGCCATGCGCATCGTTCCCCTGGGAGGTCTGGGCGAGGTCGGTCGGAACATGACTGTCTTCGAGTTCGACGGCAAGCTGCTCATCGTCGACTGCGGCGTGCTCTTTCCGGAGGAGGATCAGCCCGGTGTCGATCTCATCCTCCCCGACTTCTCCTCGATCGAGGACCGCATCGACGACGTCGTCGCCCTCGTACTGACTCACGGCCACGAGGACCACATCGGAGGCGTGCCCTACCTGCTGCGCCTGCGCGAGGACATCCCCCTGGTGGGCAGCGAGCTCACCTTGGCCTTCGTGGAGGCCAAGCTCAAGGAGCACCGCATTCTCCCGGCTCTGCGTCAGGTCGTCGAGCGCGAGGAGGTCTCCTACGGCCCCTTCGACCTGGAGTTCGTGGCCGTCAACCACTCCATCCCCGACGCCATGGCCGTCATGATCCGCACCGATGCCGGCAACGTTCTCGTCACCGGCGACTTCAAGATGGACTCCCTGCCCATCGACGGGCGCATCACGGACCTGCGCTCCTTCGCGCGCTTCGGCGAGGAGGGCGTGGACCTGTTCTGCGTGGACTCCACCAACGCCGAGGTCCCCGGCATGGTCGGCCACGAGGGCGAGATCGGCCAGGTGCTGGACAATGTCTTCGCCGACTCCGACGGCCAGATTGTCGTGGCCTCCTTCGCCAGCCACGTCCACCGGGTCCAGCAGGTTCTCGACGCCGCCGCCCTCCACGGCAGACGGGTGGCCCTCGTGGGGCGCTCCATGGTGCGCAACATGGGAATCGCCGCTGAGCGCGGATACCTCAAGGTCCCCGGCGGTGTTCTCATCGATGCTCGCGATGTCATCTCGCTGCCCCCGCACGAGAGGGTCCTCATGGTGACCGGTTCGCAGGGCGAGCCGATGGCGGCACTGTCCCGGATGGCGCACTCCGAGCACCGCAGTGTCACCATCGAGCCCGGAGACACCGTCATCTTCGCCTCCTCGCTCATTCCGGGCAATGAGAACTCCGTTTTCCGGGTCATCAACCAGCTTATGCGGCTGGGGGCGCGCGTGGTCCATCAGGGCAATGCCAAGGTCCACGTCTCCGGGCACGCGTCCTCCGAGGAGCTGCTCCACGTCTACAACATCGTCCAGCCCCGCAACGTCATGCCCATCCACGGCGAAATCCGCCACCTGGTGGCCAACGGTGGGCTTGCCGTCAAGACGGGGGTCGCTCCCGAGCGGGTCATGCTGTGCGAGGACGGGGTTGCCGTCGACTTGGACGGGGGAGTCGCCCGCATCTCCGGCCAAGTCCCTTGCGGCTATATCTACGTCGACGGCTCCTCAGTGGGGGAGATCGACGAGGCCGAGCTCAAGGACCGGCGCATCTTGGCGGAGGAGGGCTTCGTCTCCGTCTACGCCGTGGTGGAGACCATGACCGGCACCATCCTGGCTGGCCCGCACATCCAGGCCCGGGGCGTGGCTGAGGACGACTCGGTCTTCGAGGAGATTCTCCCCGATGTCACCGAGGCGTTGTCCGCCGCGCTGGAGACGGGGAAGGCGGACGCCTACTCCCTCCAGCAGGTCATGCGCCGCACCCTGGGGCGGTGGATCGGGCGCCGCCTCAAGCGCCGGCCCATGATCGTCCCGGTCGTCATCGAGGCTTAGGGGGATGCTCACTGCATGACTCTGTTCCGGCCTGCGTGCTTCATATCCACCGGATCCATCCTTATTGACATCCCCCTTCACGTCAGCCGGGTGCCGACTCCGGGAGGGGCGATCACCGGGGCGTCGTCGGGCCCGGTTGTGGGTGGCGGGTACACGGTGGTCTCAGCCGCTGCCCGGCAGGGGGTTCCCGCCGCTTTAGCAGCCACTTTGGGGACGGGCCCCAATTCGGCCCGGGTGCGCGAGTCGATGCGCCTGGACCAGGTCGAGCTCCTCGTCGAGGAGCTCGTCGGCGACATCGGCACCTGCACCACGCTCATCGAGCCCTCGGGCAGGCGAACCTTCATCACCACCGCGGGCGTCGAAGGCGAGCCCCAGCGCGAGGATCTCGAAAGCCTCGATCTAAGGGAGGGCGACTGGGTCTATGCCACCGGTTACGATCTGGCCCACTACACAAGCAGGGGCATTCTGGCCGACTGGCTCCTGTCGGTCCCTGACGGCGTCGGACTGGTCATCGACCTGGGCCCGGTCCAGCCCGACATCCCCGATCAGGTGCTCCTGCCACTGCTGTCCCGGGCGACGATGCTGACCGGAAACGACCTGGAGATGAGCCGGCTCGAGGAACGGCTGGGGGGCCCGAGCTCCATTCGCCGGGCCTGCCCGCGAGCGCTGATCGTCCGACGTACCGGCGTTCACGGGTGCATTCTTCATCCGGTCGGCTCCGAGCCGATCGAGGTCCCCGGTTTCATGCGCGACGTCGTGGACACGACGGGAGCGGGAGACACCCACACCGGTGTCCTGGTCGCCGGCCTCCTTGACGGACTTGATGTCGTCGAGGCCGCCAGACGGGCCAACGCGGCCGCCGCCCACGCTGTGGCCTGCATAGGGCCGGCACAGGCCCCGCGCCGCGAGGAGATCGACGGGTTCCTCCGGGATGCCCCTGAGGGGTCGTGGCCCTCCGACGATGACTCTCAGCGGAGTAGCGGCCGGCCCGGATAAGGCTCGCGGTGAGAAGGTGATGTGTCTCCGGCCGTCCCAGGCGGCGTGGCAGGGCCGCCGAAGCTGAGAATCCGATAGTTTCTAAGACATCATGGCCAATCGTCGCACCACGAGAACCGCTACGTCTCCGTCCGGAACCGGCAGAGGGCGTAATCGGGGGGTACCCCCTCGAGGGACCGCTCCTGTCAACGCTCCTGCTCAGCCCTCCGGAGGACGTTACCGCCGCACCGGATGGGCATTCCTCATCCTGGCTCTTGCGGCGGTCTTGGCGCTGCGCGAGTGGTTCGGCATCTCCGGGGCCGCGGGGAGCTTCCTGCACCACATCGCTGCCGGTCCCGTCGGCGTTCTTGGCCTGTTGGTGCCCCTGCTCCTGGCGGCGCTGGGGGTCGCCATGCTCCGGGTCCACAGTCTGGGCGCGGTTCACGCCCGGGTCTCGGTGGGCTGCCTCGGTCTGCTGACTGCCCTGACGGGAATGATCCAGGTGGGCAGTGGCAACCCGGTGCTCAGGGACAACATCGGCGGTTTGGAGAGCGCTGGCGGACTGCTGGGATGGCTGGTGGGTTACCCGCTGGCGGCGCTGTTCTCCTCGGTGGGGGCCTTCATCCTGTTCATTTTCCTGGCCGCCTTCTCCTCTCTGGTCCTGTCCGGAAAGACCATCGCCGAGATCCGGGACCTGCTGGCGCAGCGTCGGTCCTCGGGCGCCGACGGAACCGGCGCCCCGTCCGATACGGCAGGCTCCGCAGACTCCCTGGCCCGGCGCCTGCTGGGACGGGTTCGTGGAGGTCTCGGAGGATCGAGAGCTGCCGGTGATGACTCGGAGCAGACCGCGCTCCTGGACTCCTACGACGGTGACGAGCCCTTCCGCTCCGCGCTCGAGGTGGAGGAGTCGACCCCGCGCAAGCGCGGCAGCGGTCGGCGCAAGCGTTCCGCCGAGCGGGAGGCCCGGCAGACCTCGATCACTGAGCTCATCGAGCCGGGCGGAGACAGCGACGACGGCACCTTCGTCGTCCCGGAGACGGGTGGCGAGAATGACGCCGTCGCGGCGTCGGCCCCTTCGGTCGCCTCCCCGTCCAAGGGCAGGGCGCCCGGTTCCGCTGCCGGCCCCGGGGCGGCCGGATCGCCGGCGAGAGCGCAGCGCAGACCCTCTGCGGCGAAGCATCCCGCTGCGCCGGCCGCATCCAACTTCGACGCCGTCACCGAGGAGACCCCAGAGGTGCTCCTCGAGGAGCCCGATCTTGCCGATCAGCTCGCCATGAGTGACATGAGCATCATGGCACTGCCCGACGGCTCCACCTACTCGCTTCCCGAGGACGCACTGCTCGGTCCCGGGCCGGGGCACGCCACCCGTACCCCTGCCAATGACGCCATCGTCGAGGCGCTGCAGAACGTCTTCGCGGAGTTCAACGTGGACGCCACCGTCACCGGCTACACGCGCGGCCCCCAGGTCACCCGCTACGAGGTCCACCGCGGCCGAGGAGTCAACGTCTCGCGCATCACCGGGCTGGAGAAGAACATCGCCTACGCGGTGGCCTCAGACGAGATCCGCCTGCTCACACCGATCCCAGGCAAGAGCGCCATCGGCATCGAGATCCCCAACACCGACCGCGAGATGGTCAAACTCGGCGACGTCCTGCGCTCCCAGGCCGCCCGCAAGCAGCCGCACCCGCTGGTCGTGGGACTGGGCAAGAACGTCGAGGGCGACTACGTCGTCACTAACCTCGCCAAGACCCCGCACCTGCTGGTGGCCGGTCAGACCGGTTCGGGCAAGTCCTCCTTCGTCAACTCTATGATCACCTCGATCATGATGCGCGCCACTCCCGAGGAGGTGCGCATGGTGCTGGTCGACCCCAAGCGGGTCGAGCTGACCATCTACGAGGGCATCCCCCACCTCATCACCCCGATCATCACCTCACCGAAGAAGGCGGCCGAGGCCCTGGAGTGGGTGGTCCGAGAGATGGACACCCGCTATGACGACCTGGCCTCCTTCGGCTTCAAGCACATCGACGACTTCAACAAGGCGGTGCGCGCCGGAGAGGTCCAGCCCCTTCCCGGTTCCCAGCGCGAGCTGAGTCCCTACCCCTACCTTCTGGTCGTCGTCGATGAGCTCGCCGATCTCATGATGACGGCGCCCAAGGACGTCGAGGCCTCCATTCAGCGCATCACCCAGCTTGCCCGTGCCGCCGGGATCCACCTGGTCCTGGCCACCCAGAGGCCCGTCGCCCAGGTGGTCACCGGCCTCATCAAGTCCAACGTCCCCTCTCGTCTGGCCTTCGCCACCGCCTCGCAGCTCGACTCCCGCGTCATCCTCGACCAGAACGGGGCCGAGACTCTCACTGGCCAGGGCGACGCCCTCTACCTCGGCCCCGGGGCCTCCACTCCGGTGCGCATCCAGGGCTCCTGGGTCACCGAGTCCGAGATCCGCTCCGTCGTCGAGCACGTCAAGGCCCAACTGACCCCCGAGTACCGCGAGGACGTCGTCGTCCCGGAGGTCAAGAAGCAGATCGATGAGGAGATCGGCGACGACATGGATCTGCTCCTGCAGGCCGCCGAGCTCATCATCTCCAGTCAGTTCGGCTCGACCTCCATGCTCCAGCGCAAGCTGCGCGTCGGCTTCGCCAAGGCCGGGCGCCTCATGGACCTGCTCGAGTCCCGAGAGGTTGTCGGCCCCTCAGAGGGGTCCAAGGCCCGTGACGTCCTCGTCCAGCCCGAACAACTCGAGGAGACCCTGGCCTGGATCAAGGGGGAGGGCGGCGCTCCCGGAGGCGCTGAGGCTCCCGCCGGCCCTGAAGGATCCCAGGACGGGCCCATCACCGGGGATTCGCCGGCCCCCGCCGCGGGTGAGTCCCGCACGGCGGCTCTTCCGTCGAACCGCTATCGCACGGATCCGCTGGAGGCCGACCCGAACCTGCCGGAATCGGAGTCCTGGGAGGACTCCTCAGCCGAGGAGGACTCCCAGGACGCCTGGTCGCTCACCGGTCGCGGCTCATCGTGGTGACGTGCGTCTTTACATGTCTTCAGCCATTGTCAGCCTTCTCCATCCTCCATCGTCCCCTCGGGCTCGTCTGATTCCGCTTTCGGCTGTGCCGTTTCCGCGGCCGACGGCGTGGGATTCAGCGACTTCGACGATGCCCGATCCGACGAGGTGGGCGACGTCCGATCCGGTTCCCGGTTCGATCGGGGCGTGGAGCCGGCGGAAGACGGGGCCGATGGCCTGTCCGCGGGGGCCGGATGCGCCCCCGCTCGTTTGATGACCTCCTCGCGACTCAGGATCGTCGGAGTCGGACCGGTGGGTGCCGGAGGCTTCGTGGCCATCGTCGAGGCATCCTTGACGTCCGAGGTGAGCATGCTCCAGCGCCTGTCGATCTCCTGCTCGCTCAGAGTCAGGTCTGCGGGGCGCTCACCGTTGTGCAGTGCCGCCAGATCCCTGACCTTGTAGCCACCCGCCTGATCCACCGTGAACGGGTGCCAGTCCAGCGACTCCACGCTCACTGAGCCGTCGGCGTGGGAGGTGACGTCGGCCCAGACCAGCTGACCGACGTCGGACAACGGACCGCAGTACGACTCGTTCTGGCTGGAGATGTAGTTGCCGGCGGAGTACGACGCCCACATTCCCTTGCCCTTGACGCCCCCGGAGAGCTTCTCGGCGGGCTGGGGCACATGGGGGTGGGCGCCGAAGAAGATGTCGACCTGCCCACTGTTGGCGAGAGCCTGGGCGTAGGAGACCTGCTCCTCATCGGGGGTGGTCTCGTACTCCTGGCCGAGCTGGGAATGGACAACGACAAGGTCGGCGCCCGCCGCGCGGGCCGACTTGGCTGCCTTCGTAATGGCGCCGACGTCGTTGAGCGACACCGAGTATCCGGTGGGATCATCGAGGCCGTTGAGCCCCATGGTCGTGGAGATCTGGGCCACGGTCACTGTGCGCCCTTGGCGCTCGAGCTCATAGAGCGCGAAGGGTGCGGAGGCGTCCTCCCTGCTCCGGTAGGTGCCCGCGTGCCCCAACCCATGAGCATCCAGGGCGTCCAAGGTGGCGACGACTCCCGCCTCCCCCCGGTCCGCGGAGTGATTGGATGCGGTCGCGCAGCCGTCCCACCCGGATCTCGCCAAGGCTCCGACGACCTCGGAGGAGGTGCCGAAGGTAGGGAAGCCCGAGTAGACCCCGTCTGGTGCGACGGGAACCTCCATCCCGCACAGGGCCAGATCCAGGCCCTCGACCCAAGGCGTCTCGGCGGCGACGTTGTCGGTGATGTCCCCAGAAGCCCCTGGAGTGGAACTCAGAACCGGCATGTGCATGAGGACGTCCCCGGCGTAACCCACGGTGAAGCGCACGTCTTGAGAGCCGTCGGCTCCGGCGGAGGCTGATGCGCCGGGGGCGGTCGCGTTCCGTCCCTGCTGCTCGTGGGTGCTGCCCGTCCCGGTGGGGCCGGTCCCACTCGCCTGTGAGTGGCCGGTGCCCGTGCCGCAACCGGCGACTGCGATGACCGCGGCGAGAGCGGTGGTCATGAGCTTCCCCGGCCCCCGCGACCGGTGGGGAACGCTCATGGTGCTCGTGCCCCGCCGATCGTCCGGCTGCCCGTCTGGGCGCCCAGCGGCGTCATTGTCGGTATCAAACAGATGAAGCGGTGAAAGAATGTAGGAAAACATGTATAGGAACGTAGGAACCGAACCTTAAGGGATTGTGCGCACCTCGCGTCCTTTCGGCGGGAGTCGGGTAGAAAGGCTGAGATTCCAAGGAAAACTCCCGATGGGGATAGATCCCCGATAGCGTGTTGCGCGCGGAAGGATGTGGTGGCCGGGGGCGGTTAGGCGCCTATGACGTTCCGTGCACATGCTTCGAGGTTTCTCCGGCGGTGTGAGGGCGTGCACTACTAGGCTGGCCCCGATGAACGCCTCGACCGCCCCGGACGCCGCACAGCCAGAGCAGGCGCCGCTGCTCAACATCGCCAACGCCTTGACGGTGTTGCGACTGCTGCTCGTCCCCGTCTTCATCTGGCTCTCGCTGCTGCCGGGGGATCGGGCAGGACTTGCGGCCGTCGTGGTCTTCGTCGTGGCCGCCTTCACCGACCGTCTCGATGGTCAGTTGGCCCGCTCTCGGGGGCTGGTGACCTCCTTCGGCAAGATCGCGGACCCGATTGCGGACAAGGCGCTGACCTTGTCAGCCTTCGCGCTGCTGAGCATCAATGGCAGGCTGTGGTGGTGGGTCACGATCCTCATCGTCGTGCGCGAGCTCGGCATTACGGTCATGCGCTTCTTCATGCTGCGCCGTGCCGTTATGGCCGCGTCGCGGGGCGGCAAGATCAAAACGACTCTCCAGATGGTGGGGCTGGTGGGGCTGCTCACACCATGGTCCGCCCTCTTCCTATCCGCGGGCGCGGCCGATTTCCTGCTCAGGGCGGCTTACGTCGTCGTGGCCGCCGCCCTCATTGTCACTGTGGTGACCGGCCTGGACTATGTGCGCCAAGCCGTGCAGCTGAGTCAACGGGGCGGGCATGCAGGCCGGTGAGTGCCCTGCGGCGACGGGATCGGTCGGAGATCAAGGGTTCGGCGAGGGTCACTGCGAGCGCTCGGCGTCCGATCTCCTGCGAGTCGCTGAGGGCCGCGCAGTGACCTTGGCGATCGCCGAGTCGCTGACGGGCGGGCAGGTCTCCTCCACCCTGGTCGGGGTTCCCGGTGCGTCGCGCGTGCTCCTCGGGGCGGTGGTCGCCTACGCCACTCGTATTAAGGCGCAGGTGCTCGGTGTGGATGCCGCTCTCCTGGAGCGGACTGGACCGGTGGATCGTGACGTTGCCCTTCAAATGGCGCGGGGTGTGCGTCGCCTCCTCGGTGCCGATCTAGGGCTGGCGACCACGGGCGTGGCGGGACCGGGGCCGGCCGACGGTCATCCGGCGGGAACGGTCCACATCGCCGTCGTCGCCCCCTGGGGCGAGGTTCACCGCGAGCTGCGTCTGAGCGGTGACCGCTCGCAGATCCGGTGCGGAACCGTGCTGAATGTGATCGAGTTGGCGGTGGGGCTTCTGAGCAAGGAGGCCGACGACGTGAATCTGGTCGCTCCTCAATACTTGCAGACCGCAGACTAAGACGGATTTCAGGTTTCTCTCAGGAATGCCGGTAGAGTTGGGCGCAACGCCACCGGAGCCGGAAGAACTGGTCCCGCGTGACGGGAATGAATCCACGATGTGAATGGTTGTGCTAGATGATGAACAACACGACTCACCCCCGCACCACTCGCCCGATCAACAACCGGATGCCGATGCGCCAGGGACCCGGGGCAGGGTACGGTGTGTCCGTGGACACTCCGAAGCATGAGAATGTCGTCCTGCGCCGCGAGATCGGAGAGGTTCTGCGCGGCGTCCGACAGCACCAGGGTCGCACGCTGCGCGAAGTCTCTTCGCAGGCCCGCGTCTCTTTGGGATACCTCTCTGAGGTCGAGCGAGGTCAGAAGGAGGCCTCCTCCGAGCTGCTGGCCTCTATCTGCCAGGCCCTCGACGCCCCCCTGTCCATGGTGCTGCGCGAGGTCTCCGACCGCATCGCCCTAACCGAGGGCGTCATGATTCCGGACACAGTTCCTGATGAGCTTGTGCGTCAGCAGGGGATCGCCCTGCGGTGATCGTCCGCTGACGCCCCTACCGCGGCGCCCATGCGGCGCTCGTGACTGCAACCGATGAGTTGACCGCTCCCGGCGGCGGGACCACGACGAGTGGGCTCGCCGCCGGGGTGTTTGTCGAGGACGGGGGAACTGTGAAGCACTCGGAGTTCTGGAGCGCCGTCGAGGAGGTCTTCGGCTCGGCCTATGGCCGGTCGCTGGCCCAGGATCTGGTCCTGCCCGCGCTGGGCGTCACCTGCGTGCAGGCGCTCGACGACGGCGTGGCGCCGGAACGAGTCTGGGCTGTTCTGTGCGACGAGACGGAGCGCTCTGATGCCGAGCGGTGGATCTTCCGTTCCGACCCTCGACACTGAGACGGGTTCAGTTGGGGTGGGTTCAAGGGGTGGAGGGCGAGTCGGTCGACACGCGCGACGATGGTGTCGCTATCGAACAGGTGTTCGGGTACTGTTCTCCACGAACGACGGCGACGCGCCTTGAGTCCACAGGACAGGTGAGGGGCGGAGATAGATGTCAGTGGTCAGGCATACCGTCGTTGGTGAGCCCCGGAGAGGGGACCTCGCCGAAGTTGACCAGCCATGCCCACGGCGGCTGCGAGCCGCCCCGAGAACCGAGGTAGAACAATGCCTGCTGCCAGCCAGACCCAGGACCGCTCCAAGGCCCTGGCCACTGCTCTCGCCCAGATCGACAAGAACTTCGGTAAGGGCTCCGTCATGCGCCTGGGGGACGACACCCGTCCGCCGATCTCCGTCATCCCCACGGGATCTGTCGCCCTTGACGTCGCCCTGGGGGTCGGAGGGCTTCCGCGAGGCCGCATCATCGAAGTCTACGGACCGGAGTCCTCCGGAAAGACGACCGTCGCCCTGCACGCCGTAGCCAGCGCGCAGCGGGCCGGGGGCAACGCCGCCTTCATCGATGCCGAGCACGCTCTCGATCCGGTCTACGCCAAGGCTCTAGGCGTCGACATCGACAACCTCCTGGTCTCTCAGCCGGATACCGGTGAGCAGGCCCTGGAGATCACCGACATGCTCGTGCGCTCGGGCGGTCTGGACATCATCGTCATCGACTCCGTGGCCGCTCTGGTCCCCAAGGCGGAGATCGAGGGGGAGATGGGGGACTCCCACGTCGGCCTCCAGGCACGGCTCATGAGTCAGGCGCTGCGCAAGATCACCGGGGCGCTGTCCTCCACCGGTACCACGGCCATCTTCATCAACCAGCTGCGCGAGAAGATCGGCGTGTTCTTCGGCAACCCGGAGACCACCACGGGCGGTAAGGCTCTGAAGTTCTACGCCTCGGTGCGCCTGGACGTGCGCCGCATCGGCGGGCTCAAGGATGGCGACCAGCCCGTGGGCAACCGCACCCGGGTCAAGGTCGTCAAGAACAAGATGGCGCCTCCCTTCAAGCAGGCCGAGTTCGACATCCTCTACGGCCAGGGCATCTCCAGGGAGGGCAGTCTGCTGGACCTGGGCGTGGACAACGGCGTGGTGCGCAAGTCCGGTGCCTGGTTCACCTATGGAGAGGATCAGCTCGGTCAGGGCAAGGAGAACGCGCGCAACTTCCTCAAGGACAATCCGCAGCTGGCCGCTGAGATCGAGGAGAAGATCCTCGCCGCTCTGGGCATTGGCGAGCCCGGCCGCAAGGCCCGAGAGGCCGAGGAGATCGCCGCTGCAGAGGCTGCCGTGGCCGCGGCCGCCATCCCGGTGGACAGCAATGACGCAGCGGCCACGAGCGCGGTCAAGAGCGCCCGCGGCCGCGGGAAGAGGACCACAACAGGCTCCGACAAAGTCTCCAAGGCCTCCAAGGCTGCTAAAGCCGCCAAGGATGCCGCGGCGGAGGAGCCGGACACCATCTTCGGTGAGGACGCCGGCGGGTTCTGATGGCCTGGCTCACTCCAGATGCCCACGCGCAGGCGGTCGAGGCGGCCCGGGACATCGTCCTGCGCCGCCTCGACCGCAGCGAGGTCCCGCGTGCGGCCCTGGCGGATCTGCTTGAGCGCAAGGAGGTGGATCCTCGCATCGCCGTCGAGGTCCTCGATCGCCTGGAGGCGGCCGGCGTGATCGACGATGCCGCCTATGCGGCGCGCCTGACGCGCACCCGTTTCGCGGAGAAGGGTGCGGCCAGACGCGCCATCGCCGAGGAGCTGCGGCGCAAGGGCCTGGGGGAACAGGACGTCGCCACGGCCCTGGGCCAGATCGACTCCGACGATGAGGACTCTGCAGCTCTGGCACTGGCCCGCAAGAAGCTGTCCGCCACGCGTCACCTGCCCTGGGAGGTGCGCCGACGTCGTACCGCGGCCCTGCTGGGCCGCAAGGGCTACAGCCGGGAAGCCACTGTGCGTGCCCTTGAGGCAGCCTTCGCCGAGGAGTCGGACTGAGAAGCGGTCCTGTAGCCAGGACCTCAAGGTCCTGAGGCTTTCTCGCCGGCCCACTAGGCTTGCCTCATGACTCAGGCGATTGCGGCCACTGACGGCCCCCAGAGCCAGGTCGACCTTGATGCGTTGGCGGCCTCGGCGGGAATCGCGGCCGAGCACGTTGTTCCCTATGGTCGCGACGTGGCCAAGATCGATCTGCGCGCCCTGATTCCTTGTGGTGAAGGGGCTGACGCACAGGATGGTCCCGGCAAAGCCCGCTACATCGTCGTCACTGCGATCACACCGACGCCTTTCGGGGAGGGCAAGACCACCACGGCCATCGGACTGGCCCAGGGGCTGACTCGTCTGGGCGAGCAGACAGTCCTCACTCTGCGCCAGTCGGCCATGGGGCCCACCTTCGGCATCAAGGGCGGAGCCGGCGGCTCCGGGGGTGCCCGCATCCTGCCGGCCGAGCGGATGAACCTGCACCTGACCGGCGACTTCCACGCCATCACCGCCGCCCACAACCTCCTGTCGGCGATGATCGACAACCACCTGCACCACGGCAATGAGCTCGACATCGACGAGCGCACCATCACCTGGCCCCGGGTTCTGGACGTCAATGATCGGGCCCTGCGCCATATCGTCACCGGCCTGGGCTCCAAGATCGACGGCGTCACCCGGCAGGCCTCCTTCGACATCACCCCGGCCAGCGAGCTCATGGTCATCATGTCGCTGGCCACGGACCTGGCCGATCTGCGCAAGCGCTTGGGGCGCATCGTCATCGGCCGAAGCCGCAGCGGAGAGTGGATCAGCGCCGAGGACCTGGGGGCCGCAGGGGCCATGTGCGCCGTCCTGCGCGACGCACTTGAACCCAACCTCTTGCGCACCGGCGAGGGCACGCCCGTCCTGGTCCACACTGGCCCCTTCGGCAACATCGCCACCGGCTGCTCCTCGGTCATCGCAGACCGTGTCGCCATGGCAGGCACGAGAAACGGAGGGTACGTCCTCACTGAGGCCGGCTTCGGGGCGGACATGGGCCTGGAGCGCTTCGTGGACCTCAAATGCGCCGTCTCCGGCATGCACCCGCGTGTAGCTGTCGTCGTGGTGACCGTCAGGGCACTCAAAGCCCACTCCGGCCGCTACCACCTCATCAACGGTAAGAGTCTTCCCGAGGGCATGCTCCAGGAGAAGGTCGAGGACGTACGCGCCGGCGCAGCCAACCTGCTCAAGCACCTTCAGATCGTGCGGGGCTTCGGCATCACTCCGGTCGTGGCCATTAATGTCTTCCCCACCGACCATGACAGCGAGATCGAAGAGGTGACGCGCATCGCTCGCGACGCCGGAGCCCGGGTGGCCGTCTGCTACCCCGTGACTCGAGGAGGTGAGGGCTGCCTCGACCTGGCGAGTGCCGTCGTCGAGGCCTGCCAGGAGGTTGGCGATGCCGCCTCCATTCGGCCCGTTTACGGGCCGGAGGACGACCTGCGCACCAAGATCGCCAAGGTGGCTGCCCTTTACGGAGCCGACGGTGTGGACTACACCCCTGCCGCGAGCAGGCTATTGGATGGCTATGAGCGCGATGGCTTCGGAGACCTGCCAGTCATCGTCGCCAAGACCCCGCTGTCCCTGTCCGCCGAGCCCGGCCTCAAGGGCGTCCCCACCGGGTGGCGTCTGCCGGTGCGTGAGGTGCGCCTGGCCGCCGGGGCGGGGTACGTCTGCGCGATCTGCGGCAGCCTGTCGACCATGCCGGGCCTGCCGAGCCGTCCCGCGGCCGAGCACATTGACGTCGATGTCGCCACAGGGGAGATCGAGGGGCTGCGCTGAGTGCTGCGGCCACAGGTGGTGGGTGGTCGTTATCGTCTCGTCGAGAGGGATTTGAGTGAGTCGACCTCCTGGTGCAGAACACGCGCGGCCTCGTCCACAGTCACCGCTCCCACCATGGCGGCCTGGGCCAGGCCATTGCTCAGGGCGATCAGACGCCCCGCCTCCTGCGCCGGCGCCCCGGCCTGTTCGAGCAGACGGGCCGCGTAATCCAGTGTTCCGCGGGATGCCTTGGTGAAGATCTCCCTGATCTGCGGATCCGCAGTGGCCCGGGCCAAGTAGGCGTACCAGACCGAGATGCCTAGCCGAAGCGCCTCGGTGCGGGGGAGTGGCTGAATGAGCAGCTCAGTCAAGGCGTCGAGCGGATCCAGTGCCTCGGTGCGCTCGAAGTGGACGGACTCCGCGGTGTCCACGATGGCCTGGCAGCCGGCGCGCACCAGGTCCTGCTTGGAGGCGAAGTAGTGCTGGATCCTTCCGACAGAGATTCCAGCGGCCCGCGCCACCGCCTGGTAGGAGGCCGCATGGATGCCCTGCTCGTAGATGACCTGCCATAGGGCGTAGATGATCTCGGTTCGGCGCTGCTCGTGGTCGACGATCTTGGGCATCCCTTTACGGTACACGCATACCGTATTACCCTTACAATATGAACGTATTGCGAAAAGTAGTCTCTCGAGTCCGGCGTCTGCGTTCCCTCCGGCGGAGTCGTCCTCCGTGTTCCCTCAGGTCTGCGGCCCGGCGTGTGACGAGGCTGCTCGTCATCGGGCTCGCGCTGGTCGGTGTGGTGAGTATCGGTAGAACCGTGATGGGGCCCGCTGACGTCGGGCACTTCAGGACGGTTGAAGGACGCGAGGAGTACGTCGGCTACTACCAGCGGGCCATGGGGTCCATGCCGGCGCCCAGTTCGGTGCAGGACATTCCCACCGACTTTGGAACCGTGCGGGTCTACATCTGGGACGCCGGCAACGCAGCAGCCGATCGCGACTCCTACCCGATTGTCCTGCTGCCCGGACGCTCATCGGGAGTGCCCATGTGGTCCGCGAACGTCTCCGCCCTGATTCACTCGCGGCAGGTGATCGCCTTCGATGCGCTCGGAGATGCGGGACTGTCCGTCCAGTCCGCTCCGCTGACCTCGATGGGGGATCAGGCCGCCTGGATCGATCAGGTGGTCACCGCCGTCGCGCCCCGGGGAGTCCACCTCGTCGGGCACTCCTTCAGCGGCGCGACCGCCACGGCCTATGCACGGCTCCACCCCCAGCGGGTCAGGTCCCTGACTCTGCTGGAACCGGTCTTCACCTTCGCCTACCCGCCTGTGGCGAAGCTCGGCTGGGTGACGATTGCCGCCTTACCGGGGCTTCCCGAGAGCCTGCGGAACAAGGCGCTGGGGCGGATTGCAGGTGAGGACTCAGCCGGATCGGATCCACTGGCCCTCATGATCAAGGCCGGGTCGGAGCACTTCGACGCGAATCTGCCCACCCCCTCACCGCTGACGAAGGAGGAGGCCGAATCCTTGACTATGCCAGTCTACGTCGCGATCGCCGGGAAGGAGTCCTTGGCGGGAGGGAGGGATGCCGCCGAGCGCGCTGAGGAGCTGCTGCCGGGTGCGCGGGTGCAGATTTGGAAGGACGCCACCCACTCCCTGCCGATGCAGGAGGCGGAGCCGCTGACGCAAGTGCTTGAGCCGTTCTGGCACCAGGCCGAGTCGGCGCGATGATTGATCAGGTCAACGGGCTCGCCCGGGGTGCGGGTGGGCCGATGACCGGAACATGCCGGCCACCGGCCCACGGGAGCTGAGAGCACCCCCGCTGTCAGTCCTTCTCGTGCTTGGAGGTCTCGAACAGGAGATTGACCTGCTCGTTGTACTTCGTCAGTGTCGAGGCGGGCACCCGGTTGGCCCACAGATCGTCGGTTGCCGGCTTCATGATGGCCGCCACGTCCGCGCCGAAGTAGGTCAGCGGGAAGAAGAACGTGGACCTGTCCTCCAGGTGCTGGGTGAAGGGCTTGGTGGGAAGCCCCATCTGCTCGAAGACTTGCACAGCCCTCTCGGTGGAGGAGGAGATGGCCGGGAAGACGATCCCGTAGGAGGCCACGATGTCCTGAGCCTCGGCGGTTCCCAGGAAAGCCACCCACTTGGAGGCGTTGTCGATATTGGCCGACTGCTTGGAGATCGAGTCGCCCAGCCCGTTGTACAGGGAGACGGACTTGCCGTTGGGGCCCACCGGATTGGCCGCGATCCCGACCTTGACGTCAAGCTTGGCGTAGGTGCTGAACATCCACGAACCGTTGAAGCACATGGCGATCTTGCCGCTGCCGAGCTGGACGTCGGTGCTGGTCGTGGAGGAGAAGGCTCCACGAGGAGGCATGTAGCCCTTGTCCACCAAGCCGAAATACCAGTCCATGGCGTTCTGGAAGACCTTCTCGTCGTAGCGGTAGTGATTCCCCCACGTCTCCTTGTTCGTGTAGAACCAGTCGCCGGCCGAGCCGGTGAAGGGGCTCCACTGGGTCTGGCCGTCCCCCGAGCCGCCGTCCTGGATACCCAGGCCGTAGACGGCCACACGGTTCTTGTCGAAGCCGGGCTCGTCACCGCGCACGCCGTTCTTGTCCACGGTGAGGCGGGCGAGGATCTTCTCAAAGGTTCCGCCGTCGGTGGGGTTCCAGGACCACTCGGCCAGATCGGCCTCGGTCAGGCCCGCCTGGGTGAGCATGTCCCGGTTGTAGAAGACCGCCACGGTGTCCCAGTCCTTGGGGCAGCCGTACTGGTGGCCGTCCTCCCCCTTCCACAGGTCGATGAGCCCCTCCTGGAAGGCCGACTCGTCGACGCCCGCCCATGCGGTCTGCTTCTCCAACGGGACCAGGACTTCCAGATCCACGAACTGGGCGAACTTGGAGATGTGGTCGGTGAAGGCATCCGGTCCGGTCCCGGCGATGAAACCGGCCGTCAGCTTGGTCCAGTAGTCGCTCCAGGCGATCTGGGTGATATTGACCTTGATACCGGTCTTGGCCTCGAAGGCCTTGGCGCAGGCTTCATAGGCGGGCAGCTGGCTGGCGTCCCACATCCAGTACTCCACGGCGCCGGATCCCGACTTCCTGGAGCCCGAGGAGCAGGCCGCCAGGGTCAGAGCGGCCGCCCCGGAGACGAGACCGCACAGGAGGCCGCGGCGCGACAGCGACGAGTGAACAGGGCTGATCGGTTGAGTCGTCATCTGGTGCCTCACTTGATTCCGGTAAAGCCGATGGAGTTGACGATGCGCCGGGCGAAGGCCATGAACAGCAGGAGCATCGGGAGTGCGGCCACCAGGGTGGCGGCCATGAGCCCGGCCCAGTCGGGGCCGGTTTGAGGCGCCTGGGAGCGGAAGACTGCCAGGGCCACCGTGAGTACCCGCGAGGAGTCCGTGTAGGACACCAGCAGGGGCCAGAAGTAGTCATTCCAAGCCGTGATGTAGGTCAGGATCGCCAGCGTTGAGATCGGGGCCTTGGCCATGGGCAGGATGAGGGTGAAGAACACCCGCACCTTCGAGGCGCCGTCGAGCAGGGCGGCCTCCTCCAGCTCACGCGGGATATTCATGAAGAACTGTTTGAGGAAGAACACCGCGAAGGGCGTCATGAACATGGTCGGCAGCGCCACCCCCAGGAAGGTGTCGATGAGGTGGAGTTGCTTGACCAGCACGAAGTTGGGCAGGAGCGTGAAGATCGAGGGGACCATGAGGGCGCCCAGGAACACGGCGAAGACCGTGTCGCGTCCCTTCCAACGCAGGCGGGAGAAGGAGTAGGCGGCCATCGCCGAGAAGAAGACCTGTCCAACGGTGACCAGCGTGGAGATGATGACCGAGTTGCGCAGGTAGAGCCAGAAGTTGATGGCTGCGCCGCTGCCGCCGTCGGCCAGCGCCTCCTCGGTGGACTGCATGCCGAAGACGCGGGCGAAGCCGCGCAGGTTGATGTCCACCGGCAGCAGGCTGGTGGGGTGGGCCGTGATGCCCGCGTTGGAGGACAGCGCCGTACGCAGCACCCAGTAGAAGGGCAGGAGCGTGAACAGCATGATGAGGATCATCGCCGCCCAGGCCAGGGCCTTGCCAACGGTGAACCGGCGGCCGGGGGTTTCGGAAGATGCCGCAGCGGCTGCCTTGGGGGACTTTGCGGAGGACACGGATGCGGTTGTCGTTGTCATGGGTGGTCCTCCTTCAGTCCAGGTCCGTCTCGCCCGCACGGGTCATGCGGTACTGCAGGATCGTGATCGCCGCCAGGACGAGCAGCAGCCCCACCGCCATGGCAGAGGCGTATCCGAACTGGAAGCGCCCGAAGGCCATGTCGTAGATGTAGTACTGCAGCACGCGGGTGGCGTTGACGGGGCCGCCCTGGGTGGCCACCGAGACGGTGTCGAAGACCTGGAAGGAGCCGATCATCGTCATGATGAGCACAAGCGCCAGGATCGGGCGCAGCAGGGGGACCGTGATCCGCCAGAACATCCGCCACTCGCTGGCGCCGTCCATCTTGCCCGCCTCGTAGACCGTGTTCGGGATCGACTGCAGGCCCGCGAAGATGAGCAGGGCCGTGTAGCCCACGTGCCGCCACACGTTGATGATGGCGATGGTGGGGATGGCCATCGACGAGGAGAAGAAGTCCACGGCGGAGCCCGTCAGGGGCTCCAGGAGCTGGTTGGTGATGCCCAGCGTGTTGTCCAGGATCCACAGCCACAGCATGGCGGCGACCACGTTGGAGACCAGGTAGGGCGTCAGCACGATGGATCGTACGAAGGTGGACTGGGTCAGGCGTTGCATGAGGACGGCGATGAGGAGCGCCAGGATCGTCTGCAGACCGATGTTGATGATCACGTACTCCACGGTGACGACGACGGCGTTCCAGAAGGTGTCGTCCTGGACCATGCGCTTGTAGTTGTCCAGGCCCGTGAACTCCTCGGGGGTGAGGAGGTTGTACTCGGTGAAGGACAGCCAGATGCCCCGGATGAGGGGCCAGATGTAGAAGGCGACGAGGCCGATCGTCGCCGGGAGGATGAAGGCGAGGCCGAGCTTGAGGTCGGAGCGTGGCTTGCGCTGCCGACGCGATTGTCGCGCGAGCAGGGTCGAAGTTGACATCGGGTCTCCAAATCGACGGTGATGTGGGAAACGGGTCGAAGGCGGATGGGCGGGGTAGGAACGGGTGGAAGAAGGGTGAACGGATCAGCGACTCAGAGGATCACCGAGCCGTCAGTTGACGGCGCTCACGCGCAGCAGGACGAGGTGGTCGGGGTGCAGCACCGGAAGTGCCAGGCCCGTGGTGGTCAGGTAGGAACCGGGCAGGGTGACGCCCTCGGCCATCCAGCCCGCCGCGAGGCTCAGCTCGGGGTAGGTCGGCGCCGCCAGGCGCACGTGGTAGCGGCGCGAGGGGTCCAATCCGGGCAACGGTCGCGGCGCCGTGGGCCAGACCAGGAGCTGACCCAGCGAGGCGATCTCGAACAGGGCGTCGGAGCCGTCAGGGGCGACGACGCCCTCGATGCGCAGCATGTCGTCATCGGGCAGGTCGGCGTGAACCGTCACGCCCGAGTGCAGCAGGCCGCGCAGATCCTTGTGCAGCGCGATGATGGAGGCCAAGCGCTCGCGGGTTGGCTCATCGGCCTCGGTGAGATCCCACTCCACGCCCATGTGGCCCCATAGGGCGGTCCCGGCCCGGAAGTCGAGGTCGAGGTCGCGCAGGGTGGTGTGGGCCCGCCCGGAGCCGACGTGGGTGCCCACCAGCTCCGGGGGAAGCAGCAGCGTGGTGCCGCGCTGGATGTTCTGGCGGTCGTGGGCGTCGATGCAGTCCGATGCCCACACCCGCTGGGTGCGCTCCATGATCCCCAGGTCGATGCGGCCGCCGCCGCCGGCGCAGGACTCGATCTCCAGGGAAGGGAAGCGCTCGTGGAGCGCGTCCAGGAGCCGGTAGACGGCCAGGGTCTGGTCGTGGACGGCGGCTGCCCCCTGGCGTCCCGCGGTGGGGTCGGCGACCTCATGCCCCGCGGCCAGCAGGGGGGAGTTGTGGTCCCACTTGAGGTAGGCGATGTCCAGGCGCTCCACGAGGGCGGAGATGGCGTCGAGCAGGTAGTCCCAGGCGCCTGGGGCGGTCAGGTCCAGGACCCGCTGGTGGCGGTGCTCGGGCGCTCCGCCTGCGCCGTCGGAGAGGATCCACTCCGGGTGGGCGCGGGCCAGCTCGGAGTCGACGTTGATCATCTCCGGCTCGAACCACAGGCCGAACTCCATTCCCAGGGAGTGGACGTGCTCCACGAGCGGCTCCAGACCGTCCGGCCAGGCCTCGGGGGAGACCTGCCAGTCGCCCAGTCCCGAGGTGTCGTCGCGGCGGGAGCCGAACCAGCCGTCGTCCAGGACGTAGCGCTCGATGCCGACCTGGGCCGCGGCGTCGGCCAGGGCCTTGAGCTTGTCCAGGTCGTGGTCGAAGTAGACGGCCTCCCAGGTGTTGAGCAGTACCGGGCGGGGGCGGTCGGGGTGGGCGGGACGCGAGCGCAGCCAGGCGTGGCTGCGGTGGGCCAGGGTGTCCAGGCCCTCGCCCCAGGAGAAGACGGTCCACGGAGAGGTGTAGGTCTGACCGGGGGCCAGAGAGACCTCGCCCGGCAGGAGCAGCTCTCCGGCTCCCAGGAGCTTGCGCCCCGAGGCGGGATTCATCGCCAGGTGACGGACGTTGCCGGACCAGGCCACGTGAACGCCGTGGACGCGCCCATTGCGCCAGCCGAAGCCGGTGGGGCCGGCGGCCAGCCAAGTGACGGCGTCGTGCCCGGGGCGCCCCTCCCAGGACTCGCGCAGGCGGGTGCCCGGGGTGAAGGGGGTGCGCACGAGCCTGCGCTCCTGAACGTGGTGCCCGGTGGTGTCGAGCAGCTCGTCGGCGCTGTCGGGCAGCGGTAGCACCGGGGTGAGCTCGCCGACGACGAGGTCGGCTCCCCGCTCGCCATCAGACTCGGGGCGGTCGTCGCGGACCCAGGCGCGCAGGCGTACCAGGCCACAGGGCTCCAGACGCAGCTCCGTTCCCAGGCTGAGCCGATGGACCGGGTCGGTACCGGCGGAGCGGACTACGTGGGCGGTGCCGGCGGGGGTGTCCTCGGAACTCTCCTCGTGGCTGAAGGCGGTGGGGTGGGGGGAGAAGGCCGTGCCGTCGGTGCGCGAGAGCGCCACGGCGGGACGCGCGCTCCAACCCAGGTGGGCCAGGGGCAGGATCGGCAGGTCATTGGTGATCCAGGCGGTGTTGGTGCCCAGGGAGGTGGCCTGGGCGGGGGTCGCGTCGGCCAGGTCCTCGCCGCTGACGTCGCCGAGGTCGGGGCCCCAGTGGCGCACCACCGGGAAACGGTCGTCGGGCAGGTCGAGGACCACGGAGGTGTCGGCGCGGCGCAGATGGAGGGTCATCATCGTCCTTCCGGGGGAGGGGGCGGGAACCAGGAACGATTCCTTGTGAGATGAAAATAATTGATGGCGCCAGTTTCCGCAAGGGATTTGACCTACAGTGTCGGTACGAATCGGGCGGCGGTCGGCGTCGTCCCAGGTCATGGGCCCAATGGTCCATCTAGCAGTCGGCGACGGCGGGAGCGGGAACAGGACATGGACGGTGGAGGACGCAGCCTCGGCGCTCAGACACTGCTCTCCCTGATCTCAGTGGGTCCCATGAGCCGCGGCGAGCTCGGCGGGCGCTTGGGACTGTCTCCGGCCACGACGACGCGCACGGTGCGTCCGCTCATCGAGGCCGGCCTCATCGAGGAGCGGCCCCCGGTGGAGGCCAGTGGGCCGGGGCGGCCCACCCGCCTCCTGGCCGTCGTTGCGGGCTCCGCCACCGTCGCGGGCGTCAAGCTCACCGCCGACCGCCTCTACGCCGTCCTGACCGATCCACTGGGCGAGGTCCTGGTCGGGGAATCCCTGCCGCTGACCGAGACCGACCCCGACTCCGTGACCGCCCTGATCGCCTCCGTCGTGGCCGGCCTGGCCGAGCGCAGCGGTCGCCGGCCGGACGCGATCGGGATTTCCCTGGGGGCGGCCGTCGTCGGGAGGCGGACCGTGGTCGTGGCCAGCTTCCTGGGCTGGCGCGATGTCCCCCTGGCCGCCAGGGTCGCCGAGGCCACCGGGTTGCCCTGCGCCGTGGCCAACGACGTGCGCGCCTTCGCCTACGCCGAGGCCTGGTTCGGGGCGGGGCGCGGCAAGGATCCCTTCGCCCTGGTCACCCTCGGCGCCGGGATCGGGTGCGGCATCGTGATGGGCGGCCAGGCCATCTCTGGGGCAAGGGGGGCGGCCGGCAGCGTCGGGCACCTTCCGGTGGATCCGTCCGGACCGAGCTGCGAGATCGGGCACCCCGGGTGCGCCCGCGCCCTGGCTTCGACCACCGGGATCGTGCGGGCGGCCGCCGAGCACCTGGGGTGTGAGGAGAAGGGGCTGGACCTCGAGCGGCTTCTGGATCCAGAGCTTCGTCGACAGGCGGGCGTCGACGGCGTCCTGCGCCGTGCTGCGCTGGCGGCCGGGAGGGTCGTGGGGACTCTCATCGCCTACGTCGATCCCGAGCTCGTCGTCGTCTCCGGCGAGGGGATCGCCGTGGTGGAGACCTACCGCGAGACCTTCGAGAAGGAGGTGGACGCCCTGCGGCACTGGGCGGCCGCCCCAGTGCCGGTCCTGCTGCGCCCCTTCGAGTTCGACGAGTGGGCGCGCGGCGCCGCGGCCCTGGCGCTGGAGCAGTGGACGGTGGTGGCGGGCGACCGGTAGACGATCCCCGTGACCCACAACAGCCGCCGTCATCTTCCGCCGCGACCTGGCCTCCTTCGGCTCGGTGGCGGCTCCGGGCGCCGCCTTCGCCCAGGCCGCCCGCAACGACGCCAGAATCGCCTCGCGCAAGAAGCCCTGAGGCGGGTCCTCTCCGGATGCCTCTCCGCTGCGAGCCCCGTCAGGCGTGCGTCTGGTCACGACGGTCCGTCAGGACTGGGGCGGGGCCCTGCCGCGCCCTACACTGCTCGGCGATGACCACGCTCGCCACCACCGCCCCCGCTCTCGACGCCCGCGGCGCCCTGCCGCGCACCTACCACGTGCGCACCCTCGGCTGCCAGATGAACGTCCACGACTCCGAGCACATGGCGGGACTGCTGGAGGGGGCCGGCTACCTGCGCGTCGAGGACGTGCCCGAAGCCGCCGCCCGCGCCACCGATGCCGGTGACGGCGGCGCCGACGTCGTCATCATCAACACCTGCTCCGTGCGCGAGAACGCCGCCACCCGGCTCTTCGGCAACCTGGGCCAGCTCGCCGCGGTCAAGCGCGAGCGCCCCGGCATGCAGATCGCCGTGGCCGGTTGCCTGGCCCAGCAGATGGGGGAGGGGATCGTGGAGCGTGCCCCCTGGGTCGACGTCGTCTTCGGCACCCACAACCTCGACGTCCTGCCCGCCCTGCTCGAGAGGGCCCGTCACAACTCGGCGGCCGCCGTCGAGCTCGAGGAATCCCTCAAGGTCTTCCCCTCCACCCTGCCCACGCGCCGGGAGTCGGCTTACGCCGCCTGGGTCTCCATCGCGGTGGGCTGCAACAACACCTGCACCTTCTGCATCGTGCCCTCCCTGCGCGGCAAGCAGCGCGACCGCCGCCCCGGCGAGGTCCTGGCCGAGGTTGAGGCCGTCGCCGCCCAGGGCGCCATCGAGGTGACCCTTCTGGGCCAGAACGTCAACTCCTACGGCGTGGGTTTCGGCGATCGCGGCGCCTTCGCCAAACTGCTGCGGGCAGCCGGCTCGGTCGAGGGTATCGAGCGCGTGCGCTTCACCAGCCCCCACCCGGCCGCCTTCACCGACGACGTCATCGAGGCGATGGCCACCACCGAGGCCGTCATGCCCAGCCTCCACATGCCCCTGCAATCGGGATCCGACCGGGTGCTGCGCGCCATGCGCCGCTCCTACCGCACCAAGCGCTTCCTGGGCATCCTGGACAAGGTCCGCGACGTCATGCCCGAGGCCGCCATCACCACCGACATCATCGTCGGCTTCCCCGGCGAGACCGAGGAGGATTTCCAGGCCACGCTCGACGTCGTCGAGCGGGCCCGCTTCGCCTCGGCCTACACCTTCGAATACTCCCCGCGCCCCGGCACCCCCGCCGCCGACCGCGACGACCAGGTTCCGCTCGAGGTCGTCAAGGACCGCTACCGGCGGCTCGACGCACTGGTACGCCGCATCGCCCGAGAGGAGAATGAGCGCCAGGAGGAGCGAGTCGTCGAGGTGCTCGTCGCCGAGGGTGAGGGGCGCCGCGACTCGGCCACCGCCCGCATCTCCGGGCGCGCCGCCGACAACCGGCTGGTCCACGTGGCCCTGCCCGAGGGACTGGCCGAGGACGACTACACCGCCGGAGCGCCTCGCCCCGGCGACATGGTGAGCGTACGCGTTACTCACGGCGCCCCCCACAACCTCATCGCCGACTCCGCCCGCTGCGGGCGAAAGCTGGACCCGGTAGCCGCGGCCGCCAATGAGGCGCTCAAGCCCGGTGACCGCCTCTGGTTCGACGACGGACCTGCCCTGTTCCAGGTACGGCGCACTCGCGCCGGAGATGCCTGGGAGCGCCGTCGGGCCGAGGCCTGCGCCGCACCCGAGCCCGACACCGCCCCGGTGAGCCTGGGGCTGCCCACCTTGCGCGTGGGCGCGCCGGTCTGACTGAATCCCACGTGAGGTGATCTTCGGGGAAGGAGTGCCCTTGTGGTTTGTACCTAGAGGTATGTACAGTTATGGCATCAGGTTCAGGAAGGAGTGGAATCGGGTGGCCGCCGTGCCTCCCGGGGGTACGTCATGGTGAGGTATGTACAGTTCTGGCGTGGACTCGAGAGACAAGCTGGTTGAGGCGATGGCTGAGCTGATGTGGGAGCGTGGCTACAGCGCCACGAGCCCGCGAGCGGTTCGCGAGCTCTCCGGCGTTGGTCAGGGGAGCATGTATCACTATTTCCCCACCAAGCGGGATCTCGGGCTGGCGGCCCTGAATCACAACTGCCAGGTCCAGCTGGATTCCTGGAAGGCCGCGCTCAAGGATCTTGAGGATCCGCTCGAGATCCTCAATGCCTACCTCACCCTTCCGCGTGATCCGCTTAAAGGCTGTCGAGTCGGTCGGATGGCCCAGGACAAGGCGGTGGTGGCCGACGACGGTCTCCGTGAGCCGGTCGCCGAGGCCTTCGCTCGGCTTCGCGAGATGCTGGTTGTCGTCATTGGCGCGGCCAGGTCGCAGGGGCGCCTACCGGCAGACCTTGAGCCGGACCATCTGGCTCGCACGATGGTCGCCGTTGTTCAGGGCGGTTACGTCCTGGCCATGGCCGAGCAGGACAGAGCCCCGTATGACGCGGCCTGTCAAGGCGCCCTCGAGCTGCTCCGTGTAGCGGCCGGGGCCGCTGGCGCGGCTCCCGGTGGCGACGGGCCCGCCTCCTCCTGATCCTGACAAGTCGGCGTCGGTGTCCTCTGACGCCACCATTCACCGAAGGAGAAGGATCATGACTATTCGTATCGGTATCAACGGCTTCGGGCGTATCGGACGCACGTACCTGCGTGCCGCGCTGGCCGGCGGGGCGGACGTCGAGGTCGTCGCCGTCAACGACCTGACCGACGCGGGCACGCTGGCCACGCTCTTGGAGTGGGACTCAGTGGCAGGACATCTCGACGGCGTTACCGCCGACGGCAAGGACCTCGAGGTCGCCGGGCGGACAATCAAGGTCTTCTCCGAACCGGCTCCGGCCAAGATCCCCTGGGGCGAGGTCGGGGCTGACGTCGTCATCGAGTCGACCGGGTTCTTCGTCGATCGGAACAAGGCCGCCGAGCACCTCAAGGGCGGCGCCAAGAAGGTTATCGTCTCCGCTCCCGCAAAGGGCGATGTCCCCACCTTCGTTCTGGGCGTGAATGACGACCGGTTGGACGTCTCAGCCGCCGACGTGTTCTCCAACGGGTCGTGCACCACCAACTCCCTGGCACCGCTGGCCAAGGTGCTCAACGACACCTTCGGGATCGAGAGCGGGCTCATGACGACGGTCCACGCCTACACCGGTGACCAGCGGCTCCACGATGCGCCCCACAAGGACCTGCGTCGGGCGCGTGCGGCCGCCGCCTCCATCATCCCGACCTCCTCTGGCGCCGCCAAGGCTATCGGTCTGGTCATCCCCGAGCTCGACGGGCGCCTGACCGGCGCGGCCCTGCGAGTGCCGGTTCCGGTCGGCTCGATCACCGACCTCACCGTGGTCACCTCCCGTCCGGCAACGGTCGAGGAAGTCAACGCAGCCTTCCGCGAGGCTGCCGATCATGGGCCACTTGCCGGATACCTGCAGTACTCCCAGGCCCCGATCGTCTCCCATGACATTGTCGGAAACCCGCACTCCTCGATCTTCGACGCACCCCTGACCGAGGTGAGTGGCGGCCAGGTCAAGGTCTTCGGCTGGTATGACAACGAGTGGGGCTTCTCCAACCGGCTCGTGGAGTTCTCTCAGAAAGTTGGTGAGCGGCTTTAAGAACCTGTCTCTCGGGTCCGACGGCGGTGATGTCTGGCGGCACCGCCGTCGGCCCTGAGGGCCCTGGCCGTCCGCTCACGCCGTGAAGATCTGGCCGGGCAGGTCGCAGAATCCCCGGGATACCGAGGCCCGCCCATGGCTGGAGAGGATGACGCACTCGAAGCGGAAAGCTTGAGCCAACTGCTCCGGATCCGCGCAGAACAGGGCGGTGGCCAAGCCGTCGGCGGCTGCGCAGGACTCGGCCACCACCCAGGTGGCCGTTATGTTCTTGGCGGGTAGCCCGGTGAGCGCGTCGAGAATATGGTGCAGACCCGTGCCCCAGGAGCGCCGGTGCGGGCTTGATCCGCATACGGCGCCGCGGGTTACCTCCACGGTCCCGACGACGATGCCCTCCCTGCCCGGCTGCTCCAGTCCCACGCGAACCGGCTTCCGACTGTGGATGAGCAGGTCGCCCGAGCCGTCGATGACGAATTCCTCGATGCCGTGGGCCAGGAGGATCTCGCCCATGTCATCGGCCAGGAATCCCTTGCCGACGGCGCCCACATCCAACAGTGCCGGATGCGACATGGTGAGCCGGTCGCCGTCGTGCCTCACGACGTCCGTCCACGTGCCCCGGCCGTGGAACGCGCCGATGCGCTCGGCCGCACCGCTCCTGACCGTGAAGCTCAGTTGAGGGTCGTACCCCAGCTCCACCAGGTCGGCCCCGCACAGAGGATCGATGCGTCCGTGTGACGCGGCGTGCAGCCGGTCGTAGAGGTCGAGCATGATGGACGAGCCTGCGGGCAGCTCCACCGTGATCGGACCCTCGCCCAGTGCGCCGTCTGCGATACGACGCACCAGGGACGACGGGCGGAACCTGGACCATACGGCTTCGAAGGTCTCCGCATGCTCGATGACAGCTGCTCCCGTCCTCGGTGGGAGCCGGGACGGGGTGCGAACCGTCCAGATGGTGCCTGTTGCGGGAAAAGAAAAAGACCCGCCATCGAGTGAGGCCAGCGTGGAAGGGGCCATCCAGTGAGATGAGGTCATCGCCTGCTGCTCTCCTTTCCGCCGATCGAGAGGGTTGACCTCGACGTGAACATACTGCGTGTTCCCGTGGCGATGTACGCGAGGATATCGGCGTCTTCCCAGGAAACGAACTGACGTTTTGTCATGAATGCCGTCTGACCTTTGACGATGAAGGTTAGGGAAGCCTAAGCTTCAGTGTGAGGATGTCGATATTCATGAATGTCATCGACAGATTCGCAAGAAGGCTCGACCGACAGTTCCCAGCTGTGCAAAGGACAACCCGTATGCGCCATTCACAGGCAGCGCTCCCGCACCGGCGTGACGGCTCGTTCGCCGCCTGTGCCGCATTCGCGCTGATGGCCATGGCCCTGTTCATCACCCCCCTCCTGTCCTACCCAGCGCTGCGGGCCGATGCCGCCGAGTCCGCTACCGACTACGACACGTGGACTGCTGCTGCGACCACTGTCGACACCGAGCTTCAGGCAGCCGTCGCCCAGTACAACAGCGGAAACACCTCCGGTGCCGCAGCAGGTATACAACGCGCCTACAACACGGCCTACGTGGCCTCCAACCTCTCGCGCGTCACTACCGACCGTATCGGTGTCCAGAGAGCCGCAGACCACAAGACCACGTTCGACTCCCTGAGGCAGTCGGCGTACTCCGCGGGCAATGGAGAGGCCCTATCCAGCCAGGCCGCGGCGCTGTCGGCTGACATCGCCGCCGATGCCACGCAGCTTGACGGCATGGCCGATCTTGCTGGCCCCCGCGACTACGCCGCTCAGCAAGCGGCGACCACAGCCACCGAACGCGCCCAGCTCGACGCCAAGAAGACCAACGTCAACGAGGGGCGTGGGGAGCGCAGCTGGGCGCAGGTCGCCTCCGAGATGAGCGGCCTCATCGACCAGGCGGTCGAGAAGACGCGGTCCGGCGACGGACAGGGCGGGGCGGAACTGGTCAACAAGGCCTACTACGGCTACTACGAGAAGCTCGGTTTTGAGAAGACCGTCATGGCCGTCATCTCCGGAGACCGCGTCTCCGAGGTCGAGAATCAGTTCAAGGTGGTTCGCAAGGCCATGATTGCGGGGGACTCGAATGCGACGGCGCAGTCCGAGCGCCTCAAGGACATGATCACTCAGGACGCTGGCACGCTCGATGCGAGCGGAGGCAAGGTGAACCCCGTACGAGCCTTCTTCACCGGCTCCTTCGGACAGGCCTTCCTCATCCTGCTTCGTGAGGGGCTCGAGGCGATCCTCGTGGTCGCCGCCGTCATCGCCTACCTCATCAAGGCGGGGCTCAAGGACCGGGTCCGGCTGGTCTACCTGGGTCTGATTCTGGGCCTGGTCGCCTCCGGAATCGTTGCGGTCCTGTTCGCCGTGCTCTACAACTCTGCCTCCTCCCACCAGGAGATCCTCGAGGGCGCCGTGGCGCTCATAGCCATGGTCATGCTCCTGTTCACCTCCAACTGGATGCTCTCGAAATCCTCGGTCAGCTCCTGGAACGCCTACATCAAGGACAAGACGGAGGCCTCCGTGTCCACCGGGGGCGTGTGGGCACTGGCCTCCTTGTCTTTCCTAGCGGTCTTCCGGGAAGGCGCCGAGACGGTCATGTTCTACCAGGCCCTGCTCACCATGGATCGCTCCGGCGGAGCTTCCATCTGGCAGGGATTCGCCGCCGGGATGGTTGTCCTCGTGGCCGTTTTCCTGGTCATCCGCTACACCAGCGTCAAGATCCCGCTGCGCCCCTTCTTCGCGATCACCAGCGCGCTCATGGCCATCCTGGTGGTCATCTTCGCCGGCGGTGGCCTCCATGCCCTCATCGAGGGTGACATCGTCTCAGGCACCTACGTGACGGGTTGGCCCACCTACGACTTCCTGGGCATCTACCCCTACCACGAGACTCTCGTGTTCCAGGCCCTCATCGCCATCGTTGTCGTCGTTCTCGGAATCGTCTCCACCATCAAGAGGCGTCAGGCCGAGCGCACGCATCGGGCGAATGACGAGCGCGGTCTGTCGACTCGGCGGTCCGGTGAGGCCGGCCGTTCCTCGAAGGATGCGGCCGAGGAGGCAGAGGAAGCAGAGGAGGCCGAGCAGGTCGAGCAGGTCGAGGAGGCCGAGGAGGTTGCCGACGTTTCCAGTGCCCACTGATACGACCCCTCCGGCTAGCAGTCGAATCCCGCACCCAGACCCACTGATCCGCGGCTGCTGCGACGCCCGTGCTAACAACCCGGGCCGGCGTCACGGCTCACCACCGCACATCACCCAACCACATCGCTGCCAAGCAGCCGCAACACAGCAAAGGAATCCCATGCGTACACTCAAGATCGTCAGCGCCATCGGAGCAATCGTCCTAGCGGGCACCCTGGGGCTGACCGCCTGCTCCTCCGGTGACAAATCCAACGCCTCCAGCTCCGCCTCGGCCGCCGACGACGCCAAGGGCAAGGGCTTCGAGGAATATCCTGTCGGTAGCGACAAGGAGGCCGAGAAGCAGATCAACGTCTCCGTCGTCTACTTCCAGCCTATCGACATGGAGCCCCAGGGGATGGGGCTCAAGGCCGCTGACGCTTCCTTCCACCTGGAGGCCGACGTCACCGGGCTGGAGGGCAACACCCTGGGCTACGGCAAGGGCGATTTCGTCCCGGGACTGACCATTGACTACTCCATCACCAACAAGGACACCGGGCAGGAAGCCACCAGTGGGACCTTCATGCAGATGAACGCCTCCGACGGCCCCCACTACGGCGCCAATATCGCCCTGCCGGACGCTGGCACCTATCAGCTCACGCTGAAGATCCACAGCCCTGCCGAGAACGGCTGGATGCTCCACGTCGACAAGGAGACCGGCGTCGAAGGGCGCTTCTGGACAACCCCCATCGAGCTCAGCTGGGACTGGCAATACACTCCGCACGAGTGGTGACGGCTAAGAACACGCGGGGCCGATGACGTGACCGGCTGTGTTCCTCGGTGCTCGTCTGGAGGATCGGGTGAGGAAGTGAATCCCGACCGCTCCGGCGTGCGCGAGGCGGCCGGCCGTCGTCGGCCTCTGAGCCAACTCAAGGAAGAAGGTGCTCACAGGCATGTTGGAACGGTTTGTATCCGTCGTCGGTGGCATGGCTATGCCTTTCCTGCTCCTGGCCGCGCTGGCAGTGAGCCTGGCCCCTGATATCGTCAACGGGTGGCCCAGGGCCAGCCGCGCCAGATTCGCCGCAACAGTCGTTGGACTGGCCGGTGCGGGTATCTTCGCCGCGCTTCGGGCCACCGCCATTCTCGCGTCTCGCACCGCCGTCAATCTGCCCGCGGCGAGCGCCCTGGTGATCACCGACGTCCTGCTGATCGCGGTGCTGATCATGCTGGTCGCCAGACCCGCCTGGGGTTATACGGGGCGATTCTCGCCGGTCGCCAACGCCGTGGCATGCCTGGTTCTGGCTCTGGCTTTCTTTCGAGCGACCCCGGACGTCATTCTGCAACTGTCGGCCTTCATCGCCCCCGGGGAGGCCACCTTCTCCTCTGAGATGCTCCTGCGCGTGCTCGGCTTCCTGGGAGGATGGTGCGCTGTGGCGGTACTGGCCTTCATCTATGTGCGTGCCTGTAAAGGACTTCCGCGGCGCATCACGAACCTGGCCGTGCTCGGCTTCACCGTCATCATGACCGGAGCCGACGCCCTGACTCTCATGCGCCTGCTGCACGCCGCGCACCGCATCACGCTGTCCCTGGAGGCGTTTCGGCTCGTTGTCTGGGCGAGCAACAACATGCAGACCATGATCCTGTTCCTGGCCGCCGCGGTTTTCCTCATTCCCCTGACAGGCCTGTTCGTCACCAGTTTGCGGCGTCTGCCGGAGCAGCCCAACCCGGCCGTACGGCGCTCGCGTCGGGCCGAGCGCCGCCGCAGCCGTCGATGGGTATTGGCCTCCGCGTTTGGCTTCGGTGCTCTGGTCCTGACCCGCACCGTTGCCTTGGCTAAGGTCAATGAGGTTCCTCAGCTTTCCGATCCCGAGCCCTACAACCTCGACCAGGCCGCTGGGCTCGCCCGCGTCTCACTGTCCGGCTTGGCCGACGGGCACCTCCACCGCTACGCCTACGCCGCCTCCGGGGGCATCGAGGTCCGCTTCATCGCGATTCTCAAGAACGGAGGGGCCTACGGGGTCGGGCTAGACGCCTGTGAGAACTGCGGGCCTTCGGGCTACTTCGAGAAGGACGGCAAGGTGATCTGCAAACGCTGCGACGTCGCCATCAACCCCGCCACCATCGGATTCAAGGGAGGATGCAACCCCATTCCGGTGGACTTCGAGGTCGATGGTGGGGACCTAACCATCGCCACCGCTGTGTTGGAGGACTCCGCGAAGGTGTTCAAACGATGAGCCCCCTCAGCCCGCGACCCGTCTGTCTCGCGCTGGGAAAGGAGTCCTGAGATGTTCTTCATCCGGTTGCTTCGCCGTTCCTTCGTCCGCCAGCTGCGCCGTCGCTCGCTGATCGCCCTGACCGTGGCCCTGTGCGCGTCTATCTCGGTGGCCATGCTCGGCGTCGTCCTCGACGTGGGCGACAAGCTCAACGCCGAGCTGACCAACTACGGCTCCAACATCGTGGTCCAGCCCCGCGCGGGTGCGGTAGTCGACAACCTCTACGAGACGAACAAGGACAAGGAGGCGGCCTCCTTCCTGGATGAGAAGGAGGTCACCAATATCAAGACGATCTTCTGGGCCTACAACATCGTGGACCTCACACCCAGGCTGTCGGGCTCCGTCAAGGTCACGGGCTCGGGGGTCGGCAAGGAGGACTCCGAGGGGACCGAGGTCCTGGCTGCGGGAGCCTGGTTCAACAAGGACGTCAAGCTCTCCACTGGGGAGTCCACCACCCTGGGAGTGTCCACCATGCGCTCGTGGTGGAAGATGGATGGCACCTGGCCCGCCGACGACGCCTCCCAGGCCGTCGTCGGCACCAAGCTCGCGCAGCGCATAGGCGTCTCCCAGGGGGATACCATCACGGTCACCGGGCCCCAGGGCGAGGAGAGCCTCACCGTCACCGGGATCTACACCGCCGGGGACAAGGACGACCAGACGTTCTACGCCCCCCTGGCCGGCATTCAGAAGGTCACCGGGCACGACGGCCAGGTCGATGAGATCGAGGTCAAGGCCTTGACCACCCCCGAGAACGACTTGTCTCGCAAGGCCGCCGCCAATCCAGCCGCCCTGTCCACCGCGGAGTGGGAGACCTGGTACTGCACGGCCTACGCCTCGTCCATCTCCTACCAGATCGAGGAGGTCGTCACCGGCGCCGTTGCCAAACCCGTCCGTCAGGTCGCCGCGGTGGAGGGCAACGTGCTTTCCAAGACGCAGGTGCTTATGATCCTCATGACCGCTCTGAGCTTGGTTGCCGCAGCGTTGGCCGTCGCCTCCCTGACCACCGCCTCCTTGGTGGAGCGCACCGGGGAGTTCGCCCTGCTCAAGGCGGTGGGGGCCTCGTCGGCCTCCATCAACCGGCTCATCCTGGCCGAGAGCGCAGTCATCGGGGCGATCGGGCTGACGATCGGGGCCGCGGTGGGTTCCGGGCTTGCCCAGCTCATTGGCCGAGTCGTCTTCCACTCGGGCATCACCATGCGCCCCATGGTCTATGTGCTGGTTGCAGTCCTGGTAACCGTGGTCCTGCTGGCCGCCACCGCTTCGTCCATGCGCTCGATCCTGCGGATCCAGCCTGCCATTGCCCTGCACAGGAGGTGACGCAGGTGCCCGGAGAATCCTCGCGCCGCGGTGGCCGCCCCATGTCGAACCGCCGCATGTTCCTCACGATGCTGGTCGGCGCCACGCTCCGACGCCGTAGCCGTGCCCTGGCCGCCCTGCTCTCCTCCGCCGTGGGAGCCGCGACGCTGTTCTGCCTGGCCGCGGTCTGCCTAGCAGTACCGGCCCAGATGACCGCCCAGATGCGCCAGTTCGGGGCGAATCTCATCGTCGTACCCGTCTCCGCCGAGGCGACCACTCCCCGTATCACCGAGCAGTCGGCCCGGGCCGCCGTTCGGGCCGCAGCATCGACCACCGGCACCGAGACAGACCGCATCAGGCAGGCCGACTACCGCTACGAGACGGTCCGCATCAACCGCTCCCCCTACTTGCTGGCGGGCATCGACGTCGACGACGTGCGGCGCCTCAACGGGCACTGGTCCCTGGAGGGCTCATGGCCCTCTGGCGGCCAGGTCCTCGTGGGCAAGGACGTTGCCGAGGCAGCCTCCCTCAAGGTGGGCTCGACCATCACCGCCGAGTACCTCTCCAGTGACAACCTCTCCTTGGACAATTCCCACCAGAGCTCTGCTTCCGGCGCCACTACCGATGCCGCCTCCGGGAGCACCGGCCATTCCGGTCACGGTGGCCATTCCGGACATGACGGCCATTCCGGACATGGCGGTCACGGTGGCCACAGCGGTTCCTCGGATGGTGGCGCGGCCGGTGAACCCGCCGTCACCGAAAGCGCCCAGGGCACCGCGCAGTGGCAGGTCGCCGGAATCGTTGACACCGGTGGCCAGGAGGACGATATCGTCTACGCGACCTCCGCCGACGTCGACCGGCTCACCGGAACATCGTCGGCGGGATACGACGTCGTCGAGATGTCCGTCGACACCTCGTCGACGACCATGGACGACGTCGTCGCCGCCGTGGAGTCCGCCGGCGGCGGCCGGCTCCAGGCCCAGCCGGTATCCAAGATCACCTCCGGCGACACCCGGATCATCACGATGCTCAACACCCTGTTCTGGGTGGTCTCCGCCGTGGTTCTGGGACTGACACTGGTCGGGGTGTCCACCACCATGACCGTCATCGTCTCCGAGAGGCGCAACGAGATCGGCCTGCGCAAGGCCCTGGGGGCCTCGGGACGCTCCATCGCCACCGAGTTCTACTCCGAGGTCGCCGTCCTGGGAGCCATCGGCGGCATCCTAGGCACCGCCGTCGGGTACGGTCTGGCCGTCGCCGTGTGCCGCAGCGTGTTCGAAACGACCCTGGTGTTCAACTGGCCGCTCGCGATCGTCTCGGTGGTGCTGACCTCGGCCGTGGCCGTCGCCGCCTCCTACTCCCCGGTGCGCCGGGCCTCGCGCATCGATCCCGCACTCGTCCTCAGGGAGGAATGACATGCTGCTCGAGCTGTCACACGTGTCCAAGATCTACGGCGACCTGCACGCACTGGACGACCTCAGCCTGGAGGTGCCGCGCGGCCAGTGGCTCTCCGTGGTCGGTTCCTCGGGCTCGGGCAAGACCACGCTCATGAACATCGTCGGCTGCATGGACACCCCGACGAAGGGCTCGGTCAGGCTCGACGGCCGGGAGCTGGGCAGCCTCAACGCCGCCCAGCTCACCGACATCCGCAAGAACGTCATCGGCCTGGTCTTCCAGCAGTTCCACCTCATCGGCCACCTCACCGCGGTGGAGAACGTCATGGTGGCCCAGTACTACCACTCGATGACCGATGAGAAGGAAGCGCTCGAGGCACTGGAGAACGTGGGACTGGCCGACCGCGCCGACCACCTGCCCTCTCAGCTCTCCGGGGGCGAGCAGCAGCGCGTATGCATCGCCCGCGCACTCATCAACCACCCCGAGATCGTCCTGGCGGACGAGCCCACCGGGAACCTGGACGAGACCAACGAGCAGCTGGTCCTGGACATCTTCTCCCGCCTGCACGAGCAGGGGACGACACTCATCGTCGTCACCCACGACTCCCACGTCGCCTCCTGCGGGCAGCGCCAGATCCTGCTCAACCACGGCCGCCTCGTCGGGGAGAAGCTCTCCGAAGGCGACGAAGGACGACGTACCAGCACCATGCTCGACTTCGACGACAAGCCGCCGGGCGCTGACGGCGGTGGCACGACCGGAGCCGAGATCAAGAGCGCGGACGAGGCCGATCCCCTCGGCGAGCCCGAGCCGAAGGAGCAGCGGTGAGCCCCGAGATCCCAAACCGTCCGCGCGACCCAGAGCAGACCTCGCCGACCCGCCGGCGGAGTCAACCCAGGAATCCGGACGGCGGCGGCCTAGCCGGCTCCCGGGCACTGGCCGTTGCCGGAGTGCTTCTAGCCTCAGCGGGTCCGTTGACCGGCTGCGGGGGAGGGGAGGTGACACCCTCCCAGGGGGACTACGCTGGGCGCGCGCAGACCGCCGGTCCCGCCGGAAAGCCCACCAGCCCGGCCTCCGCGTCCGCCCCCATCGCCTCGCCGACGGCCGGTCCCTACGCCGACGGCACCTTCTCCGCCTCCGAGGCCTACGGTCCGGTCGACGACCTGATCGAAGACGATTCCCTCGACGTCAGTCTCACCCTGTCCGGCGGGGTGATTACGGACGTGAAGGTTTCCGGTCACGCCTCGACCGGAACCTCCAAGGAGCACATCCAGAACTTCGTCGGCTCCATCGACGCGGCCGTCGTCGGCCACAGCATCGAGGACGCCCATGTCCAGGCCCTGGCCGGAGCCTCCAAGACCTCCAACGCCTTCAACGACGCCGTCGACGCCATCGTCGCGCAGTCCCGGGCATCGGCGGCGCAGTCGATGTCCTGAGCGCAGCCAAAGGGGCGCCGGGAGCATATCCAACCGGTCCTTATTGCGCTGACGGTGGAGCGGACCGACATGCGGTGGGGAGCGGACCGCCCGCCCCGCTAGGCTGGGAAGCATGCCCAGCTCCGACGCCAGCTCTGCTGCCGCCGCCACGGTCCCCAGGCCCGTGGACGTCGACCGTATCCACGAGTGCGTCAAGCGCCTGGGCCTGCGCTACTTCATCGATGACGAGGGCGACATCGGTATCCCGTGGCGATACGTCACTGTCCATGCCATCTTCCAGGACACCCGGGCGGTCCAGATGCGCGGGATCTGGCACCGCATCGCCGACACCGAGCACCTGACCCAGCTGCGCGCCCTGGTCGAGGACTGGAACACCAGCCGCATCGGGCCCAAGGCCTACCTCACCGTCGCCGACGGCGGCGTGGTGCGCCTCCACGGCGAGTACACCTACCCCCTGGAGGCCGGGATGACGGACCGACAGCTCGAAGACTTCGTCTTCGGCGGCTGCCGGCTCATTGTCGCGCTTATGCACGAGGCCGAGGAGCAGTTCCCAGACGAGCTGCGCGGAAGCCTGGAGCCCTGATGCCACGACTGCAACGCCTCACCGACTTCATCGCACGGCTCCTGGGCAAGGAGTGGGACGTGCGCGCGCTGGACCAGAGAAGCAACCGACAGGCAGACCAACCGGGGAGCCGGCAGGACGGTCGGCACGAGCCGCCGGTCGCCTTCGACGGAGCAGGAGGCGCCGCCCCTGACACGGCACCACGAGAGACGGGCGCCTCCGGGCCCCCGGCCGCCGCGTCGTCGGCCTCGACGGGGCCGGTCGATGCGCCGGACAAGCACCCATCAGGGCAGCTGGACGGCATCAGCCGCCTGCGGGACTCCGTGTCGGTCGACTCGGGCTCCTTCACCCCGATGGACACAGGCAGGACCAAGGAGGTGACCGCGGCCCTGACCTTGGCGAGGATCGAGTCCATGCTCACCGGCCCCATGGAGTACAACGTGCAGCTGGCCGACGACCGCGAGCACCCCTGCCTCCTGGGCACCTGGGACTCCTTCCCCTTCGTCATCGAGATCCCCGAGGGCCACGACGGCTGGCTCCTAGTCTCCGGGGACTGGGAGGAGGCCGCCCCCGCCTCCCAGCGCGACGAGATCGCCGCCAGCGTCAACGACTGGAACCGGGATAAGTTCTTCCCCACCGTCGGCGTCGTCGACACGCCCATTGGGCCGCTGGTGCGGGCCACCTACCTCACCGACCTGTCCGCCGGGGTCACCGACGCCCAACTGCGCCTCCATCTGGACACGGCGCTGTCGGCCTGCACCCAGGCGCTCAGCCTGGTGGGCCCCCTCCTGCCGGAGATCTGAACACCGTGGGCCCAACGGACTCGAACAACTCCCGGCTCCCGCGAGTCGCCGTGGTAGGACCCACTGCCACCGGCAAATCCGACCTCGCCCTCGACCTCGCCGACCGGGCCCGGGCCGATGATCCGACCTGCCGGGCCGAGATCATCAACGCCGACGCCTCCCTGCTCTACCGGGGCATGGACATCGGCACCGCCAAGCCCTCCCCGGCCGAGCGGGACCGCGTCCCCCACCACCAGATCGACGTTCTCGCCGTCACGGAGCGAGCCAGCGTGGCCGCGTTCCAGCGCAGCGCCCGCAGTGACATCGACGCCGCCGAGTCGCGGGGCGGCCTGCCGATCATCGTCGGCGGCTCAGGCCTGTACGTGCGCGCCCTCACCGACGGCCTCGATTTCCCCGGCACGGACCCCGCCGTGCGCACCCGCCTGAGCGAACGTGCCGAGCAGGAGGGCGCCCCCGCCCTCTATGCCGAGCTCGCCGGTCTCGACCCGGTGGCCGCCGAACGCATCGAGGCCTCCAACACCCGCCGGATCGTGCGGGCCCTGGAAGTCATCGAGATCACCGGGCGTCCCTTCTCCGCCTCGCTGCCCCGCTACGAGGACGTAGCCCCCACCGTCCACATCGCCCTGCGCTGCGAGCGCCGTCTCCTGGACGCGCGCATCAACGCCCGCGCCCGGGCCATGTTCGAATGCGGCCTAGTGGAGGAAGTAGAGACCCTCATCGACCAGGGGCTCAGGCGGGGTGAGACGGCGCCGCGCGCCATCGGCTACGCCCAGGCGCTCGCGGTCATCGACGGGACCATGAGCGTGCCCGAGGCCATCGCCGCCACCGCCCTGGCCACCCGCCAGCTCGCCTCCCGCCAGATCAAGTGGTTCCGCCGCGATCCGCGAGTGCGCTGGATCGACGTCGATCTCGCCGAGGACGGGTGCTGCACCGACGCCGAGCGCTCCCGGGTGACCAGGCAGGCATGGGAGCACGTTCTCGCATCTCACGGCGTCGCCTAGGCTAGGAACCATGCCGCACTCGACAGGTCTTCGTGGTCGTGAGCTCGTCAAGGGCCACGCGACCCTCAACGACTTCCTCATGCTGGTTGACCCAGGCTGCGAGGTTGCCGTCAGCGGCGCCGACATCGCAGCGGTCTGCGACCGCCACGGCGGCATCGGCGCCGGCGGATTCGTGCGCGTCGTACGGACCACCGCCCTGCCCGGCGCAGGCGCCTTCGCCGCGGCTGTGCCCGAGGCCGAGTGGTTCATGGACTACTACAACGCCGACGGCTCCGTAGCCGAGATGTGCGGCAACGCCATCCGCCTGTTCGCCCTCGTCCTGGGCAGTGAGGGGCTGCATCCCATCGCCGACGGCGAGTCCGTCACCATCGGCACGCGCGGCGGGGCGCACACCGTCACCCGCCTGGGAGACCTGTGGACCGTGGACATGGGACCGGCCCGCCTCCCGCGCCCCCGTCAGGCGCAGGATGATGGTTGGGACACCACCGTCGTCGTCCCCGGCCTGAAGGGCGAGCGCGCCGCCCTGAGTATTGAAATGCCCAACTCTCACACCGTCGTCGCGCTGGGGGAGGAGAATGAACTCGAGGCGGCCGCCTTCGCAGGGCTGACCGACTCCGCCGCCCCGGTCGTCTACGACCCTTCTCCCCAGGCCGGCACCAACCTCGAGCTGGTCGTACCGCTGGGGGAGGAGACCGACCCCGCTACCGGCGCACCGATCGGCATCGCGCGCATGCGCGTCCTGGAGCGCGGGGTGGGGGAGACGCTCTCCTGCGCGACCGGCTGCTGCGCCGTCGCGGTCGCCCTACACACCTGGACCGGCCCGGGCGCCCCCGAGGACTACCGGCTCCTCGTGCCCGGCGGAGAGATCGGGGTGCACGTGGGCGACGACCCCCTGGCAGAGGACAGCACCGTGCTGCTGACCGGGCCGGCCATCATCACCGGACGGGTCGCCATCGCCTGACAGCCTGACGCCCCGCCGCCCGAACAGTTCCCGGACGTCGCACTGACGCCGCATCCGAGAAGAGAAACCAACCAGCACCATGACCCAGCCATCTAGCCGCACCGCCGTCGGCACCATTGTGCCGACCGGCCTGATGCTCTTCGCCCTGTTCTTCGGGGCCGGCAACCTCATCTTCCCGCCCCTGCTGGGAGCCGCCTCGGGAGGATCCTTCATCCCGGTGATGACGGGCTTCATCGCCACGGGGGTGCTCATGCCCCTCATCACCGTGGTAGCCGTTTCCACCTCCGGTGAGGGCATCCTCGGCCTGGCCCGCAGGGTGGGGCCCCGATTCGGCCTGGTCATGCCGCTGGCCGTCTATCTCGCCATCGGCCCGCTCTACGCCATCGCCCGCGTCACCACGGTCGCCTACGAGTTGGCGACCCGTCCCGTTCTCGAGCTGTGGGGCCTGCCCGACTCCCGCCCGGCGTTGCTGGTGCACGTGACGGTGTTCATGGCCATCGCCTTCGGCATCGCCCGCAGCCCTAGCCGCCTGGCGGACCGCGTCGGCCGTTGGCTGACACCCGCCCTGCTGGCCCTGCTGGCCCTGCTGTGCGGGGTCACCGTGCTGATGGCCCCCGGGGTGGAGCGCGAGGCCATCGAGCCCTATGCGGGCGCGCCCCTGACCACCGGGCTGACCCAGGGCTACCTCACCATGGACGTTCTGGCGGCCAGCGTCTTCGGCATCGTGGTCATCACCTCCCTGCGCGAACGAGGGCTGACCTCCCCCAAGAGACTGGTACGCGGCACCATCCTGTCTGGAGGCATCGCCGCAGCGCTGCTGGGCCTGGTCTACGTCGGTCTGGCCGTGCTGGGCACCCACACCCGCGGTGAGATCACCCCCGACACCAAGGACGGAACCGAACTGCTGCGCAACGCCGCCTCCTCCACCCTGGGGACCTCCGGCGTCGTCATCTTCGCCGCCATCGTCATTCTGGCCTGCCTGACCACCGCGGTGGGTCTGCTGGCCTCCTGGGCCGGCTACGCCTACACGGCCTGGCCCGCGGTCTCCTTCAACCGGCAGCTCGCAGCCTGCGCCATCGTCTCCTTCACCCTGGCCAACCTGGGACTGAGCGCCATCCTCAAGATCGCGGGGCCACTGCTGAACCTCCTCTACCCCTTCGCCATCGCCCTGGTCGCGGTGACGCTGGTGGACGCCCTGGCCCCGGGACGGCTCAGGGCCGCCTACCGGTGGTGCGTCATCACAGCCGGGATCTTTGGCTCGGTCTCCGCGATCACCGCCGCCGGCTGGAACGGCCCCAGCAGGCTGCTCGCGCGCACCGGCCTGTGGAGCGACTCCACCGGCTGGATCCTGCCGGCATTCATCGCCCTGGGCATTGGGATCGTCCTCGACGTGCGCTCAGGCGCGTGGTCCACGCCTGTGCCTGGGGAACCGCCCAGCCAGGTCCAGCACGACGTCGAGCACGCGGCGGCCTCACAGCTCTGAGGAGCCCTGGGCGGCCTGAGCGGCTCTGAACGACCGGGGACGCGGTAGCCTCTTGGGGTGCCCAGCTCACAACCCCCGGACCCCGATGCGACTGAGTCCGACCACCGGCGACTCCTGCCGACACTGCTCATCCCCGCCTTCGTCACGCTGCTGGCTGTCTCCTCGGTCAACGTCATCCTCCCGGCAGTCTCCCAGGACCTGAATGCAGGCACCGCCGGGCTCCAACTCGTCGTCTCCGGCTACGCCCTCGTCTTCGGAGTCGTCCTCGTCCCCGCCGGCCGCGCCGGCGACGTCATGGGCAGAGGCCGGATCTTCGTCATCGGCATGATCCTGTTCGGGGCCGGGTCGCTGGCCTCGGGGCTCGCCCCCGACGTCGTCACCCTCAACCTGGCCCGAGCGGTCATGGGAATCGGCTCCGGACTGCTCAACCCGCAGGTGGCCGGCATGATCCAGCAGTACTACACCGGTGAGGCCAGAGGCCGTGCCTTCGGAGCCTTCGGCGCTGTCATCGGGGTCTCGGTGGCGGTGGGGCCGGTGCTCAGCGGCGGGCTCATCGGCTGGCTCGGCGGCGACTGGGGCTGGCGCGCCTCCTTCCTCATCAACGTCCCCTTCACCCTGCTCGGCGTCTGGGCGGCGCGCCGTTACCTGCCCGCATCCGCCTGGCTTCGCCAGAGCCCACGGGACCATACGCGCCTTGCCGACCACGACGCGAAGAACGGGGCATCCCGCCGGAGCAAGGTCGACCTCGACCCCATCGGCATGGGCCTACTGGCCGCGGGCACGCTCCTGATCATGATCCCCTTCATGGAGGCCTCGGCCGGCGCCTGGGTCTGGTGCCTGGAGGCGGCGGGCATCGGCGTCATCGGCACCTGGGTGGCCTGGGAGAAGCACTACCGTGCCCGGGGCGGCGCCCCCATGGTGGACCTCGATCTTCTGGCCATCCCGTCCTTCGCATTCGGGAGCCTGGCCATCGCCGTGTACTTCCTGGGCTACACCTCCGTGTGGATCATTGTGGCCCAGTACGTCCAGGCCGGCCTGGGCTCCACCGCCCTGGCCAGCGGAATCATCGGGGTCCCCGCCGCCCTAGCGGGATCGGTCGCGGCCGCCGTCGCCGGCCGCCGCGTCATCAGGGTCGGCCGCGCCATGGTGCTCGGCGGCATGGCTCTGGGGATGGCCGGTCTGCTGGCGAGCATCGGCGTCATCCATATGCGCGCAAGCGCGGGCTGGAGCCCCTGGTGGCTCACCCTCACGCTCCTCGTGCTCGGGGCGGGCCAGGGGCTCGTGGTCTCCCCTAACCAGACCCTCTCGCTGGCCGATGTCCCCCTGGAGTACGCAGGCGCCGCCGGCGGCATCCTCCAGACCGGTGAACGCATCGGCACCTCCATCGGCATCGCCGCCATCACGGGCCTGACCTTCCGCGTTTCGCACACCTCGGGGTGGGACGCAGCCGCCCAGGCGGGACTGCTGGCCGTTGTGGCCGCCATCGCCGTGGCCGCCGCGGTCGCCGCCTACGACCTGCGCCTGGCGGCCCGACGACGCCGATAGCCGCCCAGGTCGCGAGCGGATCGTTCAGCCACCTGTGGACCCGTCCTGCCGGCGACGCACCCGCAGCACGCGGAAGCCCTTGGACGATGCCTGTCGGCTCACGTCCCAACCCTGGTCGGTCAGCCACGTCGCCAGTGAGTCGGCTCCCAGGTTCTTGAGCACCACCAGCCAGGCCTCACCGTCGTCGGACAGCAGCGGCAACCATGCCAGCAGGAGGTCGTGCAAAGCCCCCTTGCCGATGCGCACCGGCGGGTTTGACCAGATGAGGTCCACCGGAGTCGAGGTCTGACGCAGCTCGGCCAGCAGCTCCTCGGCCGGGCGGGTGCGCACATTGCCCAGGCCTGCGGCCTCGGCGTTGCGGGCGGTCAGGGTCAGTGAGCGCTCATTGACGTCGGTCGCCAGGACCGTGGCCCCAGGGGCGGCGTCGGCCAGGGCCAGCGCGATCGGGCCCCAGCCGCAGCCCAGGTCGAGTAGGGTACCGGTCTGCGGAGGATCGGGTACACGGTCGAGGAGGACCTGGGTGCCCTTATCGAGGCGGTCGGCGCTGAAGACGCCCGAGGCCGTGACCACCGTGTGCTCGACGCCGCGGATCGCGAAGCGATGGGTACGCTCCTCGGCCTCGACGGCGGGGGATGCGGTGAAGTAGTGCTCGCTCACGCCCACCAGGCTACCCGCGTACGCTGACGGGCATGAGCGCCCCTCCCGAGTCCCCGATCAGCCCGTCGCTCGGAGCGCTCCTCGGCTCACGGGCGGGACATCTGGCGCTGGCGGTGCTCATCGTCGAACTACTGGCGGGCATGCAGGTCTACCTCAACCAGACGGTCCTGCCGCTGCTGGCCACCGAAATGGGCGCCCGCAACGCCTACGGACTGGTGACGGCCGCCGCCCAGGTCCCCGCCTTCCTGACGATGCCACTGGGCGGGGCCATGCTCACCCGCTGGCGGCCGGCCCGCCTCATGACCGCACTGACAGTCCTGCTGGTGGTCGGCGCCGTAGTCGGAGCCCTCGCCCCGACCATCGAGGTCTACGTCCTCGGGGAGATCCTGCGGGGCCTGGCCGCCGGAGCGCTGGCAACAGTGACCATGGGAGTCATGGTCGCAGGTCTGCCCGACGCCTGGAGGCGGTTGTGCCTGGCTGCGGGCTCGGGCATGTGGGTCGTGGCGGCTCTGGTCGGCCCCGTCTACGCCTCCGGCATCAGCACCTCCTGGGGCTGGCGGTGGGCCCTCGTGGCCTACCTGCCGCTGCTCATCGCGGCACGCGCCGTCATGGCCGGGCGGATCGGCGACCTCAGCCTGGATGAGGGGGAAGAAGGCGAAGAGGCGGTGCCATGGCTGCCCTCCGGGGCCATGGCCGCAGGCGTGGCGATCATCGGGGCGCTGCGCTCCTCCAGCCCCTGGTTCTGGCCCGGAGTCGCCGGCGGGACCGCACTGGTGCTCTGGTCCTGTTCGCGCGTCCTGCCCGCAGGGACCCTGTGCCTGGCGACCGGCCGGCGCGCGGGCATCGCCACCCTGATGTGGGTGTGCGCCTTCTTCCTGACCCTGGACTACCTGGTGGCTCCCAGCGCCCACGACGTCCTGGACATGACCCCGACCCAGACCGGCTGGGCGCTCACCGCAGGCGGCATCGGATGGTCGGTCGTCGCGATCGTCTGCGGGGCCCGCCCGGCGCGAGAGCCGGAGGCCTACCGCCGCCGCACCGCGCTGGCCGCGGCCTTCTTCGTCCTCGGCGCCGCGCTCATGACCACCACGGTTCTCGGCCGACCTGGCTGGTGGGGGCTGCCCGTGGGCTACGGCGTGGCGAGCATCGGCATGGGCCTGACCCACCTGGACACCATGAACCGCATCGTCACCGATCCCGCCGAGCCCGACGGCATCACCCATGCCCGGGCCGCCACCGCCGTGACGATCGCCGGAGCCGCCGGTGGCGCCGTCCTGGGGACGGCCGCGACGGCCTTCGTCGCCCCCACCGCATCCGGCGTCGAGGCCGCCCGGCTGTGGCCGACGCTCGCCCTGCTCGCCGGAGGGCTCCTCCTCACCCCGCTGCTGGCCCGGCGCGCCGCCTGAACACGCGGGTGGCCTCACAGGCCCGTGGGCAGTAGCATCGCCCCCATGTGGATCCTTCGTATGCGCTGAACCGGCGGCAGCCGCCGCTCCCGGAAGAACCATCGCGCCCCGCCGAGGGGACGCAGGCATACGACGAAGGACTTCTTGTGACCCAGCACCACTCCAACACTTCTGCCACCCCCGACGACGCCGACGTCCATGACGTCGTCGCCCGAGTCCTCTCCCGCACCGGAACTGCCCTGGCCTCCACCGCCGCCCAGCACGAGCGGGAGACCGGTTATGGACAGGGAGCCGACGACGGTGCCCTCGAACGCGAGGCCCGCGCCGCCCGCCGCCGCGTGGCCGGGCTGTCCACCGAACTGGAGGACGTCAGCGAGGTCGAGTACCGCCAGGTCCGTCTGGAGAAGGTGGTCCTGGTCGGCCTGGAGCTGCCCCGGTCGCTCGCCCCCTCGGGCGGCGCACCGGGTGCCAGCGGCCCGCAGCCGCATGACTCCCAGGACGCCGGAACCTCTCTGCGCGAGCTGGCCGCCCTGGCCGAGACCGCCGGCAGCGAGGTCCTCGACGCCCTCATCCAGAGGCGCGACCACCCCGATCCCGCCACCTACCTGGGCAGCGGCAAGGCTCACGAGCTGGCCGACGTCGTGGCCGCCGCCGGAGCCGACACGGTCATCGTCGACGGCGAGCTCGCCCCCTCCCAGCGCCGCGCACTGGAGGACGTCGTCGGCGTCAAGGTCGTCGACCGCACTGCCCTCATTCTGGACATCTTCGCCCAGCACGCCAAGTCCCGTGAGGGCAAGGCCCAGGTCGAGCTCGCCCAGCTCGAGTACCTCCTGCCGCGCCTGCGCGGATGGGGCGAGTCCATGTCCCGGCAGGCCGGAGGCCGTGTGGCCGCCGGCCAGGGCATCGGTTCGCGCGGCCCCGGCGAGACCAAGATCGAGCTCGACCGGCGTCGCATCCGTCAGCGCATGGCTCGCCTGCGCCGCGAGATCCGGGCCATGGCGCCCTCCCGTGAGACCAAGCGCGGCTCACGCCGCCGCGGCGCCATCCCGTCGGTTGCGATCACCGGGTACACCAACGCCGGCAAGTCCTCCCTCATGAACCGGCTCACCGGGGCCGGTCTCATGGTCGAGGACGCCCTGTTCGCCACCCTCGACCCCACCGTGCGGCGGGCCGAGACCTCCGAAGGTCGCACCTACACCCTCACCGACACCGTCGGCTTCGTGCGCAACCTGCCCCACGAGCTCATCGAGGCCTTCCGCTCCACCCTGGAGGAGGTGGCCGGCGCCGACCTCGTGCTCCATGTGGTCGACGCCGCCCACCCCGACCCCCTCAGTCAGGTGGCGGCCGTGCGCACCGTCCTGTCCGAGATCCCCGGCGCCCTGGACGTGCCCGAGCTCATCGTCCTCAACAAGGTCGACCTCGCCGACGCCGTTACCCTGGCGGCGCTGCGCACCGGTCTGCCCGATGCGGTGACGGTCTCGGCCCGCACGGGGGAGGGGATCGAGGAGCTGCACGCCCGCATCGAGCAGATGCTGCCCCACCCGCAGGTGGGCATCGACGTCGTCGTGCCCTACTCGCGCGGCGACCTCGTCTCCCGTGTGCACGCCGAGGGAGAGATCGACACGGTCGACTACGTCGAGACCGGGACCCGCATCGTGGCGCGCGTCGGCGCCGCCCTGGCAGCCGAGATCGAGGGCGTCGCCACAGGCGCCGCAGTCGGCTGAGAGCCGCCGTGACCCGAACCTCGCCGGACCAGTCGGACCGGCTCGACACCGACAACCCCAGTGACCAGAGGGTCCTGGACGTCCTGGATGCTGCGGTGCGCGCCATGGGCGGAAGCCCCCGCCAGGGCCAGATCACCATGACCCGGGAGGTCGCCCGCTCCGTGGCCGATGGCACCCACCTCCTGGTGCAGGCCGGCACCGGAACGGGAAAGTCTCTCGGGTACCTGGTGCCCGCCATGGTCCACGCGGTGGAGACCGGCGACCGGGTCGTGGTCTCCACCGCCACCCTGGCGCTCCAACGGCAGATCCTCTCCAAGGACGCCCCCCTGGCTGCCGATGCCGTCGAGCAGGTCACCGGCACCCGCCCCGAGGTCGCCCTGCTCAAGGGCTGGCAGAACTACCTGTGCCGCCATCGTCTGGCCGGCGGCTATCCGCAGGATGATGACGATGTTGCCCTCTTCGACGTCGGCGACGCCGTCGCCCAGCCGGTTGCGGGCCACGGAGCCGAGGCGAGTCTGGGGGAGCAGGTGGTGCGTCTGCGCGAATGGGCGGCCGACACCGACACCGGCGACCGCGATGATCTCGTCCCCGGCGTCTCCCCGCGAGCCTGGGCCCAGGTCTCGGTCTCCCGGGCCGAGTGCCTGGGACAGGCCTGCCCCCTCAAGACCGAGTGCTTCCCAGAGCTGGCCCGCGCCGCGGCCTCCCGGGCCGACCTCGTGATCACCAACCACGCCATGCTCGGCGTGGTTGTCGCGGGTAACCCCGGAGTCCTGCCCGACCACCAGGTCCTCGTCGTCGATGAGGCCCACGAGCTGGCCGACCGTGTCCGCTCCCAGGGGACCATCGCCCTGTCGGCGACCACCGTGGCGCGCACCGCCGCCACCGCCCGCAAGCACGCCTCCGTCACGGTCGGCGACTTGGAGGCCGCCGGGCAGGCCCTCCAGCTTGTCCTGGCCGAGCTGCCCGACGGTCGGCTGGAGGCGCCCCTTCCGGCCGCCCTGCACGACGCACTCCTCGTCCTGGACGGCGCCTCCCGCCAGGTCGCCTCCGATGTGCGCGACCGGGTCCGTGCCCGAACCGGCGAGGCGTCCGGGGGACTGGCGATCGCCCGCACCTCCGTCGGCGATCTGGTCGACGCCCTGGACCGCATGACCTCGGACTCGGTGGTCCAGGGGCGCGACGTCGCCTGGATCGAACGGCCCCGCTTGGGCGCCGATCCCCCGCGCCTCCTCCTGGCCCCCATCGAGGTCGCAGGCTCTGTGGCCGGCCACCTGCTGGGCGGGCGCTCAAGCGTCATGACGTCGGCGACCCTCGCCCTGGGGGACAGCTTCGACCCCATGGCCCGGGCCCTGGGACTGCCCCTGGCCGAGCAGCCCTGGAAGGGCGTCGACGTGGGCTCCCCCTTCGACTACCCCCGCCAGGGAATCCTCTACGTGGCCGCCCACCTGCCCCGCCCCGGCGCCGGCATCTCCGAGGCCGCCCTGGACGAGATGCTCGCCCTGGTCGAGGCCTCCGGCGGCGGCATGCTGGGTCTGTTCTCCTCCCGGCGCGCCGCCCAGGAGGCCGCTGAGGTGTTGCGCGGAGCCACCGACCTGCCCGTCTACGCCCAGGGAGAGGATCAGCTGCCCACCCTGGTACGGGCCTTCGCCGACGACGAGGCCGCCTGCCTGGTGGGCAGCCTCTCGCTGTGGCAGGGCGTGGATGTGCCCGGGCGCACCTGTCGGCTCGTCGTCATCGACCGCATCCCCTTCCCCCGTCCCGACGACCCGGTCGCCCAGGCTCGCAGCGATGCCGTTGTGGCCGCCGGAGGCAATGGCTTCATGAGCGTGGCCGCCACCCACGCCGCCCTGCTCCTGGCGCAGGGCGCGGGCCGTCTCATCCGACGCGGCCAGGACCGCGGCGTCGTCGCCGTCCTGGACTCGCGCCTGCGCACCGCCCGCTATGCGGGCTTCCTCACCCGCTCCATGCCCGCCCTGTGGCCGACGACGAAGCCCGACGTGGTCCGTGCCGCCCTGAGGCGCCTGTCCGCCCGCCCCGACGCGCCGGGAGGGGAGTGAACCCGCCGGGTGGGCCCTTAGGTACGCGCCCCTCAGTAGGATCTGCACGTAGGCTTGGCGCGAGCGGGTGCTCGCGCTCCTGCGGTCCTGCCCAGCAGATCCCACTGAGGAGAAGAACGTGTCAGACCACATCACCACTACCGCTGAAGGCTCCTACCCCACCAACCGTTCCGGCCGTCCCTCCAAGGTCGCCGTCATCGGCGCCGGGGCCGTCGGCTCCACCCTCGCCTACGCCTGCGTGACCAAGGGCGTTGCCCGCGAGGTCGTTCTGCAGGACATCGTCAAGGAGAAGGTCGAGGCCGAGGCCCTCGACATCGCCCAGGGAATCCAGTTCACTTCCGCCGGCTCCGTCTCGGGCTCCGACGACCCCGAGATCTGCCGCGATGCGGACGTCATCGCCATCACCGCAGGCGCCAAGCAGAAGCCCGGCCAGTCCCGCCTCGAGCTCGCCGGCGCCACCGTCGGCATCATGGAGAAGATCCTCCCCAAGCTCGTGGAGGTGGCCCCCAACGCCATCTTCGTCCTCGTGGCGAACCCGGTGGATGTGGTGACCTACTGCGCCAAGAAGATCACCGGCCTGCCCGAGAACCAGGTCTTCGGCTCCGGCACCGTTCTGGACACGGCCCGGATGCGTTACCTCATCTCCCTGGAGACTGGAACGGCCGTCCAGAACATCCACGGCTACATCGCCGGCGAGCATGGCGACTCCGAGGTGCCCCTGTGGTCCTCCACCGAGATCGGCGGCGTGCCGATCACCCAGTGGGGCACCACCCTCGACGGCGGCGTGTTCGACGAGGCCAAGCGCGAGCGCATCGCCCACGACGTCGTTCGCTCCGCCTACCGCATCATCGAGGGCAAGGGCGCGACCAACTACGCGGTCGGCCTGGCCGTCCAGCGCATCATCGGCGCCGTCCTCAACGACGAGCAGCGGGTGCTCACTATCTCCCCGCTGCTGGACAACTGGCACGGCATCTCCGACGTGTGCATGGCCGTCCCCACGATCGTGGGCCGCGAGGGCGCCGGGCGCCGTCTCGAGCTGCCCCTGACCGGGAACGAGAAGGAGCGCCTGACCGCCTCCGCCGACCACCTGCGCGAGGTCGCTCGCGGTCTGGGCTACTGAGCCGCTGATCCGAGTCGCCGAAGGCCCGCCCCGGTCACCGGGGCGGGCCTTCAGTCATAGGGCTGCGAGCCCGGCTCGTCTTGAGCGGTCCTCTCAATCAGCTGAGAGCGGCTATAGGGAACGCAGTACCGTGACCACCTTGCCCATGATCGTGGCGTGGTCGCCATCGATCGGGGCGTAGCTGGAGTTGCGGGGGAGTAGCCACTGGTGACCGTCGCGACGGGAGAGCACCTTGACCGTCGCCGAGGCGCCGTCGACGTCCTCGACCATAGCCGCCACGATCTCGCCATTAGCCGCGTCGGGCTGAGAACGAACCACCACCCAGTCGCCGTCGCAGATGGCGGCCTCGATCATCGAGTCCCCGTGCACCTCCAGCATGAAGAGCTCGCCCTCACCGGTCAGACGGCGGGGCAGAGCCATAACGTCGCTCACGTCCTGCTCCGCCAGGATCGGGGTTCCAGCGGCGATCCGTCCCACCAGCGGCACGGCGACCGCGTCCCCATCCTCGATACCCGGGATACGCGGGATGCGAGGGAATTCGAGCGGGGCGGTCCGGGCTGAGCCGACGGGCGCGTCTGCGTGGGCGCCGGCGCCGCGGACGGCGGCGATGACCTCCATCGCCCGCGGGCGCTTGGGATCCCGACGTATCAGCCCCAGGCGCTCGAGCTTGTCCAACTGGTGCTTGACGGAGGAGGGACTGGTCAGACCCACCTGCTCGCCGATCTCCCGCAGCGAGGGCGGGTAGCCGTGGGCGGCGACGGCCTCACGGACCGCCTCATAGACCGCCCGGGCGCGCCTGTCGAGACCGTCGATGGTCTCGGCGACGGTGTCTGCGACCGCGCTCGTGTCGGTGACTGCTTCGGAGACGTCTGCGCCGGTGCGCAGGGCCGACGCCGGTGAGGTGCCCCGGTCTGCTGTGGTGCTCATGGTTCTGGCCCTCTCTACCGGACGGCCCTCGGGCCCGCAGGCGTCAAGGGCGCGGAATAGATGTCGGTGGTCCGTGATCGTCTTGGATGCGACAAGCCTAACGTCAAGACGACCACGCTTCAAACACACGTTCGAAGAAGTACTGGACGTGTCGCTCCTTCCGGCGTTAGTGTATCGAACAAGCGTTCGTCGAACATGCGTTCAGGAGGTAGTTATGAGCGCCATCGCCATCCCGCCCTCGCCCCGCCCGGCGTCTCGGGTTCGGACTCGTGGGGGCGTCACCGGACATCTCGGTGGGCGAGCCGTTGCGCGGGCCTCCTCCCGACCTCGGCTCCTGCTGGTGACCGACGACTTCGTTCCCATGGCCCCGACGCATGGTGCGGCTGATGACGCGACCCGCCGTCCCATGGCGGCGCCCGCCACCGACTCGACGGAGCTGCCGATGCGGCGTCCCTCCGCACCGGTGGCCCTGCGCGGTCGCCGGCAGGAGCTGGAGAGACTCGCTCCTGAGCACCCGGCGGTGCGGGCCGCCAGGCGACGCGACCGGGCTCAGCGCGACCGTGGCCGGCAGGCTGTCCGGCAGGACGCGGCCGCTCCGTCTGGGAACCGGCAGGATCGGCAGGGGCGGACGATCCGTTTCCAGACGGAGCCGCGTTTCCTTCGCCGCGGCTCCCTCGCCGTTATCGCGGCGATCGCGCTCGCCTGCTGCGGATTCGCACTCGGCGGTCTTGCGGGTCTAGCCTCCCCGACCTCCGCGGCCGCTCAACCGCCGGTGGGGGCGGCCGCCACCGTGACCACCGTGGTCCGTCCCGGTCAGTCCCTGTGGGAGATTGCAGCGGCGAGCGGGACCACGGACGTCTCGGCGACCGTGGCGCGCATCGTCGAGCTCAACGACCTTCAGAGCACCACCGTCCGCGCCGGGCAGAGCCTTGAAGTCCCAGTCTCCTGAGGACCTGTGCACGGATTTCACTGCGAGGCGGGCTTGCGGGGCGGTCCGCCCGACGTTTAGTCTCCGATGGACCGACAGGTAATCCATTGAGATCGGAGGACGGAGGCGTGCACTGCCCCTTCTGCCGTCATGACGGCTCACGCGTCGTCGACTCCCGGACCGCGGAGGACGGCACTTCGATCCGTCGCCGTCGTGAGTGCCAGCAGTGCGGGCGCCGCTTTACCACCCTGGAGACCGCCAGCCTGTCGGTCCGCAAACGCTCCGGCGTCGTTGAGCCCTTCAGTCGGGACAAGGTGATGGTCGGGGTCAGGCGCGCCTGTCAGGGGCGGCCCGTTTCCGACGACCAGCTCGCGCTCCTCGCCCACAAGGTCGAGGAGGCCATACGCGCGGGCGGCCAGGCCCTCGTGGACTCCCACGACGTCGGTCTGGCGATCCTCGGCCCCCTGCGCAATCTCGACCAGATCGCCTACCTGCGCTTCGCCTCGGTCTACTCCTCCTTCGACTCCCTGGAGGACTTCGAGAACGCCATCGCCGAGCTGCGCCGCGCCGAAGTTGTCTCCTAGCGTCAGACGCGTCCCCGCTGCGGCGGGATCCTGCGAGGAAGAGGCGTGGCAGACTGGAGAGCATGCGCGTCCTCATCGTCTCCGACTGCTACGCGCCGCGACTGGGCGGCATCGAGACCCAGGTGCGGGACCTCGCCCGCAACCTAAGGATGGCCGGTCACGAGCCCGCCGTCGTCACTGCGACGCCGGTCGGCGACCGGCGCGGCCGCAGCGTCGAGCGGGGCGACGGCTTCCCGGTCTACCGCACCACCGTGCACCTGCCTAGCGAGTTGCCCGTTCACCCGCGAGCCCGGCGCGAGCTGGACGACCTCATGTCCCGGCTGCGCCCCGACGTCGTCCACGCCCATGTCGGCATCGTCTCCCCCTTCGCCTGGTCCGGTATCGCCGCCGCCCAGAGGGCGGGACTCCCGTTGTCCCTCACCTTCCATTGCGTGCTGGGGCCCTGGGCGCCGATGGCCGGGGCGCTGGGCCCCATCAGCCCGGTGCGGCTGTGGCAGCGCGGCGGCGCCGACCTGACGGCCGTGTCCTCCATGCTCGCCGCCGAGGTGCGGCGCGCCGGTGCCCGCGAGCCGGTGACCGTCCTGCCCAATGGCATCACCATCGACGACTGGCGTCTGGAGCGCCCCGGACCCGAAGGGCGCAGGCCCCGCCGGCCGGTCACGGTGGTCGCCTCCCTGCGATGGATCGAGCGCAAGCGCCCCCTGCAGGTCGTGCGCGCCTTCGCCCATGCGGTCAGGGACACCCCGGGATGCGACGCCGTCCTCAAGATTTACGGGGACGGCCCGCTGCGCGACAGGCTCGCCCAGGAAGTCGCCGACTCCGGCCTGGCCGACCGCATCACCCTCGTGGGGCGCGTTGAGCGCAGTGAGCTCGCCCGGGCCTTCACTTGCGCCGACATTTACCTGCAGACCTCGCCCGCGGACTCCTTCGGCATCTCCACCCTCGAGGCCCGCAGCGCGGGACTGGCGGTGATCGCCCTGCGCTCCAGCGGGGTCAGCGACTTCGTCACCGATGGCGTCGACGGTCTCCTAGCCGACGACGACGCCGGCCTGGCTCGCGAACTCGCGGCGCTTCTGGGTGACGACGAGCTGCTCGAACGCATCAAGGAACACAACTACGAGGTCGACCCGCTTCCCGAGTGGGGCACGGTGGTCCAGATGAACGTGGAAGCCTACCGGCGCGCCATCGATCTGAGGAGCGCGCGCTAGCCGCGGTCGAGGCCTGAGAGACTCCGGGTCGGGAAGTGCCGGGAGGCCTTCAGCCGATGCTGGCGTCGCTGAGCACCTCGGACAGGCGGCGCGCCGCCGCCATGACCACATGGCCGTGGACACGGCCGGGCTGGCGGCCCATCCGCTCGATGGGCCCGGAGATCGAGATGGCGGCGACGACCTTGCCCCCCGGCCCGCGCACCGGCGCCGAGACCGAGGCGACCCCGGGCTCGCGCTCTCCGACCGACTGGGCCCATCCCCGGCGTCGGACCGCCGAGAGCATGGTGGCGGTGAAACGGGCGCCCACCAGGCCACGGTGCAGGCGGTCGGGCTCCTCCCATGCGAGCAGCACCTGAGCCGCGGAGCCGCCCTGCATGGACATGGTCGCGCCCACGGGGATGGAGTCGCGCAGCCCGATGGGGCGCTCGGCGTTGGCCACGCAGATGCGCACGTCGCCCTGACGGCGGTAGAGCTGGGCGGACTCGTGGGTCTTATCGCGTAAGGCCGCCAGCACCGGCCCGGCCGCGGCCAGGAGATGGTCCTCGCCCGCGGCACTGGCCAGCTCGGTGAGCCTGGGGCCCAGGATGAAGCGGCCCTGGGAGTCACGGGTGACCAGGCGGTGGAACTCCAGGGCGACCGCAATGCGGTGTGCCGTGGGGCGGGCCAGATGAGTGGCGGACACGAGCTGGGCCAGAGTCGCCGGGCCCGACTCCAGCGCACTCATCACCATGGCCGCCTTGTCAATGACACCGACGCCGCTGCTGTCGTTCTCAAAGGAACTGTCCATAATCTGATACTGGCATTTCAAGGTGTGAGATTTCAAGTTAGGGTCGTCTCCGGAAAGCGGCACTGTGTCAGCATCTTGGGGTCCGGGTGGGAGACTGCGACTCCGGGCGCGGCGCGGCCGCCTCTCGTGGTCTGCGCGGAGTCTCGGTGGAGTCTCTGGTTGCTTCCCGCGCCCTTCGCGACCGCGAACAGCTGTTTCTGAGAGGATGAAGTCGATGGGAATGACTCTCGCCGAGAAGGTCTGGCGCGATCATGTGGTGTCCAAGGGCGGCGACGGCGCCCCCGACCTGCTGTACATCGACCTTCATCTGGTTCACGAGGTCACCAGCCCCCAGGCCTTCGAGGGGCTGCGCCTGGCGGGGCGCAGAGTCCGGCGCACCGACCTGACCATCGCCACCGAGGACCACAACACCCCCACCCTGGATATCGATCTGCCGATCGCCGATGTCACCAGCCGGGCGCAGATCGAGACGCTGCGCGCCAACTGCGCCGAGTTCGGGGTGCGTCTGCACTCCTTGGGGGACGCCGACCAGGGGATCGTCCACGCCGTCGGCCCCCAGCTGGGCCTGACCCAGCCCGGCATGACCGTGGTGTGCGGTGACTCCCACACCTCCACTCACGGTGCCTTCGGGGCGCTCGCCTTCGGGATCGGCACCTCCCAGGTCGAGCATGTCCTGGCCACCCAGACTCTGCCGATCGCCCCCTTCAAGACGATGAGCGTGACCATCGATGGCGATCTGCCCTCGGGCAGCGGTGCCAAGGACATCATCCTGGCCATCATCGCCAAGATCGGGACCAATGGGGCCCAGGGCCACGTCATCGAGTACCGCGGCCGCGCCATCGAGCAGCTCTCGATGGAGGCCCGCATGACGATCTGCAACATGAGTATCGAGGGCGGGGCCCGGGCCGGCATGATCGCCCCGGACCAGACCACCTTCGACTACCTCAAGGACCGTCCCCATGCGCCCGTCGGCGAGGATTGGGACGCGGCCGTCGAGTACTGGTCCAGTCTGCGCACCGACTCCGACGCCGTCTTCGACACCGAGGTGGTCCTCGAGGCCAAGGACATCGAACCCTTCGTCACCTGGGGCACCAACCCCGGCCAGGGCCTGCCGCTGTCCGCCGCGGTCCCCGATCCCGAGGACATCGCCGACGCCACCGAGCGGCTCGCCGCCGAGCGCGCCCTGGAGTACATGGATCTCGTCCCGGGAACGCCCCTGCGCGACATCAAGGTCGATACCGTCTTCATCGGCTCGTGCACCAACGGCCGCATCGAGGACTTGCGGGCCGCCGCCGAGGTGGTGCGCGGGCGCAGGAAGGCCGAGGGACTGCGCATGCTCGTGGTGCCCGCCTCCGCCCGGGTGCGCCTGCAGGCCGAGGCCGAGGGCCTGGATCAGATCTTCAAGAGCTTCGGGGCCGAGTGGCGCAACGCCGGCTGCTCCATGTGTCTGGCCATGAATCCGGACAAGCTCTCCGCCGGGGAGCGCGCCGCCTCCACCTCCAACCGCAACTTCGAGGGGCGTCAGGGCAAGGGCGGGCGCACCCACCTCGTCTCGCCCGTCGTGGCCGCCGCCACCGCCGTGCGCGGGACCCTGTCCGCACCGGGAGACCTGCCCCCGCACCCCGCCGACTTAGAGGGCGCCGATTGCCGGCCGCTGAGTCCGGGCGACATCCCGGTGGTCGCAGCGGTCCCGTCGGAGGCGCAGCCGGCCTCCACCGTGCTCCCGGTAACCGTCCTGTAGCATCCGGGCGCCGCGGAAGAGACGAAGAGATAGAAGGCAAGGAGCTGAAAGAGGCTGTGGACAAGTTCATCCGGCACACGGGAATCGGCGCTCCGCTGCGGCGCAGCGCCGTCGACACCGACCAGATCATCCCGGCGGTGTATCTCAAGCGCATCACGCGCACGGGCTTCGACGACGCCCTGTTCGCCTCCTGGCGGGCCGGTGAGCCCGACTTCATCCTCAACCAGGAGGCCTACAAGCGGGCCTCCGTCCTCGTGGCGGGCCCCGACTTCGGCACGGGCTCCTCGCGCGAGCACGCCGTATGGGCGCTCAAGGACTACGGGTTCAAGGCGGTGCTCGCCCCCCGTTTCGCCGATATCTTCCGCGGAAACGCCGGCAAGCAGGGGCTCGTGGCCGGGGTCGTGTCCCAGGAGGACTGCGAGCAGCTGTGGAAGATCCTCGAGACCGAGCCGGGCACCGAGGTGACGGTGGATCTGGAGAACCGCACGGTGGAGGCTGGGTCCTTCCGCTGCATGTTCTCCATCGACGACTACGTGCGTTGGATCCTCATGGAGGGGCTCGACGACATCTCCCTGACCCTCACCCAGGAGGACGCCATCCGCGCCCACGAGGAGGCCCGCCCCGCCTTCAAACCGCGCACCCTTCCGGCCAAGCACCTGCCCGCCCAGGAGGTCGTCCCAGCCAGGGCCGCGGACATGCCCCGGCCCTGAGAATGACCGGGGGCATGCCCGGGTTTGCCCAGGTCGCGGTCGCCTCGTCGAATCTCATCGGATTTTCCACGGTGCTATCGCATATTGATCGGGAACTTCTGTGAGTCGAAGGCCACCTGATACGGGGCTGAAAACGGTCCTGGGAGTCCCTCAGGTGCGCTTATGCTGGGACGGCCTCGCGCGCCCGCGCGAGGGTGGGTGCCCGGCCGCGCACGGCACGCCCAGATGACGTCATGGAGGTGCGCATGGTCGACGGTCTGCTCCAGGTCGAGGGCGGTCGCCCGCTGACTGGTGAGATCACCGTCCGCGGGGCCAAGAATCTGGTCCCCAAGGCGATGGTGGCGGCCCTGCTGGGATCTTCCCCCTCGGTGCTGCGCAACGTCCCGCTCATTCGCGACGTCGACGTGGTCTCGGGACTGCTGAGCCTGCACGGTGTGAGCATCGACTACGACCAGCGCGAGGGCGTCCTCCAGCTGGACTCCTCCAAGGTCGAGTCCGCGCACATGGCCGATATCGACGCGCACGCCGGCTCCTCCAGGATCCCGATCCTCTTCTGCGGCCCGCTCCTGCACCGCTTGGGGGAGGCCTTCATCCCGGACCTGGGCGGGTGCCGCATCGGCGACCGGCCCATCGACTTCCACCTGGAGATCCTGCGCCAGTTCGGCGCCTCCGTCGACAAGCAGGAGCAGGGCATCCGGCTCACCGCGCCCGACGGCCTCAATGGCACCGTCATCGAGCTGCCTTACCCCTCGGTCGGCGCTACCGAGCAGACCCTGCTCACCGCCGTGCGCGCCTGTGGGCTGACCGAGCTGCGGGGGGCCGCCGTCGAGCCCGAGATCATGGACCTGGTCGACGTCCTGCAGAAGATGGGCGCCATCATCTCGGTGGACACCGACCGCACCATCCACGTCGAGGGCGTCGACGAGCTGTGCGGCTACACCCACTCCGCCCTGCCTGACCGCATCGAGGCAGCCTCCTGGGCCTCGGCCGCCCTGGCCACGCGCGGCGACGTGTTCGTGCGCGGCGCCCACCAGAGCCACATGACCACCTTCCTCAACACCTTCCGCAAGGTGGGGGGCGCCTTCGACGTCACCGACGAGGGCATTCGCTTCTACCACCCCGGGGGGGACCTGCGTTCGATCGTGGTGGAGACCAACGTCCACCCTGGCTTCATGACCGACTGGCAGCAGCCCCTCGTCGTGGCCCTCACCCAGGCCCAGGGTCTGTCCATCGTCCACGAGACCGTCTATGAGAACCGCTTCGGATTCACCGGTGCGCTTCGCAAGATGGGCGCCACCATCCAGGTCTACCGGGAGTGCCTGGGTGGAACCGAGTGCCGCTTCGGCCAGCGCAACTTCTACCACTCCGCGGTGGTCTCCGGCCCCACCCCCCTGAGCGGTGCCGACATTGTCGTACCCGACCTGCGCGGCGGCTTCTCCCACCTCATTGCCGCCCTGACCGCCGAGGGCACCAGCCGAGTCGAGGGAGTCAACCTCATCGATCGCGGCTACGAGCACTTCATGTCCAAGCTGGAGTCCCTCAACGCCGCCGTCACCCGACTGGCCTGATCGCGCACGGCCGCACCGGCCGGTCATCGGTATGGCGGAGCCGGGGCCCGGGGGATCTCGCTCGGCCCCCTGAGCGGATAGAGTTCACCCGTGCCTGCAACGCGCCCCATGACCCCGTTCTACCGCTTCGCCGCGTGCGGGGCGATCATTCCGTTCCTCAAGATGGTCTCCAGGCAGAAGGTGACCGGCCTGGAGAACATACCCCGCGAGGGCGGCTTCATCGCCGTGGCCAACCACCTGACGGATCTCGACTCGCTCACGGCCATGCGCGCACTGGTCGACGCCGACGTGCCCGTCTACTCTCTGGCCAAGTCCACCCTGTTCAAGGTGCCGGTGCTCGGCTCGATCCTGAGGGCCGGCGGACAGATCCCGGTCCAGCGGGGAACCCAGAACGCAGCCACGGCCCTCAAGGCCGCCGGCGATGTCCTGGCCGACGGCGGAGCCATCATGATCTTCCCCGAGGGTACCCTCTCCCGGGACCCCCTCAAGTGGCCGATGGTCGCCAAGACGGGCGCGGCCAGGCTGGCGATGACCAGCGGGGCACCCGTCCTGCCCATGGGGCAGTGGGGGGCTCACGAGATCCTGGACACCTACGGGCGCTCCTTCCACCCCTTCCCGCGCAAGGACGTGCGCGTGACCATCGGAGGGCTCATGGATCTGTCCCGCTTCGGGCAGGACACCCAGGACCGCGAGGCCGTGCGCGCCTGCACGGCCGAGATCATGCGGGCCATCACCGTTCTGGTGGAGGAGCTTCGAGGCGAGAAGGCCCCCCGGCCCTTCGACCTGCGCTACGACGGGGACCCCGGCAAGGGCAGGATCGGCGTGCGCCGCCCCGACCCGTTGCCCGAGGCGGACAGCAGGGAGGACGGTCAGTGAGCGGAGCCGGAAACGCAACGAGCATGGCGCCGGTGCGGCGGGCGGCCGTCATCGGCTCGGGCGCCTGGGGAACCACCTTCGCGAGCCTCCTGGCTCAGGCCGGTGCCCCGACGACGATCTGGGCCCGGCGCCAGGAGATCGCCGACGAGATCAACACCGGCACCAACGAGCGATACGTCCCTGGCCACCGCCTGCCGCCGGGCGTGACGGCCACCACCGACCTGGCCGGGGCCGTCAAGGGAGCGGGCGTCGTCGTCGTAGCCGTGCCCTCCCAGGAGGCCCGGGGGGTTTTGGAACCCGTCCACGGCGCCCTGGCCGACGACGCCGTGGCCGTCTCCCTCATGAAGGGGGTCGAGCTGGGCACCGGGCTGCGAATGAGCGAGGTGCTGGCCGAGGTCCTGGGGATCGACCGATCCCGCGTCGTCGTCATCTCCGGGCCCAACCTCGCCGACGAGATCGCCGCGGGCCAGCCCACCGCCACCGTGGTGGCGGCCGATGACGAGCGGGTCGCCGCCCGGATCGCCGCCATGTGCGCCACCGGCACCTTCCGCCCCTACACGAACACCGATGTCCTGGGCGTCGAGCTGTGCGGGGCGGTCAAGAACGTCATCGCCCTGGCCGTCGGCGCCGCCGCGGGCCGGGGCATGGGGGACAACTCCAAGGCCACGATCATTACCCGGGGCCTGGTGGAGATCACCCGCCTGGGCCTGGAGCTCGGCGCCCACCCCGAGACCTTCTCCGGGTTGGCCGGAATGGGCGACCTGGTGGCCACCTGCTCCTCGCCCCTGAGTCGCAATCAGACCTTCGGCCGTCACCTCGGCGAGGGGATGAGCGTGGCCGAGGCCGCCGCGGCCTCCCGAGGCGTGGCCGAGGGGGCAAAGTCCGCCCGCGCCGTCCTCGACCTGGCCCAGGCCCACGGGGTGGATATGCCGATCACCGCCGGGGTCGTCACCGTCGTCGAGGGCGCCGCCAGCGTCGCCCAGGTGACGGATGCTCTGCTGGCTCGTCCTCGCAAGGCCGAGGGCGTGCACGCCGCCGCGTCTCAGACGTAGCCCGGTCGCGTCTCGCACGACTGCGGATGCCCGGAACTCTCGCCGCGGCACGGCGCTGGGCCGGTCCTCAGTCGTGGGCGATGTCGATGACCAGGCGCGTGGGACTGGACAGTCTGAAGATGCGATAGGTCTGGGAGTCGGTGCCTATCACGACCTGGAACTCGCCCTCGAAGCCGGGATCGATGTAGGCCGAGTCGATGCTCCTGTCGTCGTTCGCGGAGTCGTCAAGCTCGATCTGCCTATGGCCGCTGACCCTTTGCCCGTCCGGGGGGACGTCGGCTACGCCGCTGCCCCGGATGACCATCGTGTGCCCTCCTTGAACCTCGATCGGGTCGCCCTTGCCCATGGTGGAGGCCGGAGCATCCCACTGGGGCGGGCTCCATCCCGGAGTCCCCTGACCATCGAACTCCACCACGAGCCGGCTGTAGCCCTCCTCCGGGTGGTTCCCGATTCTGACGTCGGCGACCGTGAGGGTGCTGCCCTCTGCCGCCTGCTGCCCCTGGGAGCCGGTTCCCCAGTCCGGGGCGTCCGAGCTGTTGTGCCGGGGGTGACTGGATGGCGCTGCACTTCCCGAAGCCGGAGCCGTCCCCGGTGTTCCCCCGGTGCCGACATCGCTGGTGGTGGGGGTGCCCGAGGGGAACGACGTGCTCAGTGAGCAGGAGCTCAGCACCAGGGTCGCGCAGGCCAACAGGGCGAGCGGTGCGACGGGGCTGCGGTGGGGCATCGTTGCCTCCTTCCAGGGGCGTACGGGGCGCCCGCTTTGATCCGGGATCTTTGCGCATTATCAGCATACGGGGCTCCGCGCGGTAGCGTGTGGCCTATGACAGACCTCCAGGAAACCGGCCCCTCCGTTCCCAGTTCTGACAAGTCCAAGGTGCGAGTCGCCGTCGTCTTCGGCGGGCGCAGCGGGGAGCACACGATCTCCTGCGCCACCGCTGCCGGAGTCCTGTCGGCCATCGACCGCGACCGCTACGAGGTCCTTCCTGTGGGCATCACCCCCGAGGGCCAGTGGGTGCTCGTCGAGGACGACCCGGCCGCTCTCGAATTGAGCGACGGCCGACCGCCAGTGACGATCACCGCCGACGCGCTGGGTCGGGGAACCCTCACCGCCCCGCTGGGAGGCGGCGAGCTGACCGTGCTCGGTCCCACTGGTCCCCGAGCGCTCGGCCGGGTCGACGTCGTCCTGCCGCTGCTGCACGGGCCCTACGGCGAGGACGGAACCATTCAGGGAATGCTGGAGATGATGGGCGTTCCCTACGTCGGCTGCGGAGTGCTGGCCAGTGCCGCGGGCATGGACAAACAGGTCACCAAGGTGCTCCTCGGAGCGGCCGGCATCGCCACGGCTCCGCATGTCGTCGTTGGCCCCCACGCCTGGAAGCGTGATCCCGAGACGATCCTGGAGGCCTGCCGGTCCCTGACCTACCCCCTGTTCGTCAAGCCCGCCCGCGCCGGCTCCTCCCTGGGTATCAGCAAGGTCGACCGCCCCGAGGACCTGCCCGGGGCCATCGAGGCTGCCCGGGCCGTCGACCCGAAAGTCCTCGTGGAGAGCGGTATCGTCGGGCGTGAGATCGAGGTCGCCGTCCTGCAGGGCCGCGGCGACGACGCTCCCCGGGTGGCCGAGCCCGGCGAGATCGCCATGGACGTTACACAGGGCGCCGGCGAGTTCTACGACTTCGAGACCAAGTACCTGGCCCACGACGCCGTCGCCATGGTCTGCCCGGCCCGCATCGGTCCCAAGGATAGGGCCCTCATCATGGACACCGCCGCCCGGGCCTTCGAGGCAGTCGGCTGCGAGGGACTCGCCCGCGTCGACTTCTTCCTCACCGACACCGGCGAGGCGGTCGTCAACGAGATCAACACGATGCCCGGCTTCACCCCCTTCTCCATGTTCCCCTACATGTGGCAGGTCTCAGGGCTGGAGTACACCGACCTGGTCTCCGAGCTCATCGAGTTGGCCCTGTCGCGCTCCAGTGATGTCAACCGCTGAGCCGGTTCTTCCCGGCGGTGATGCCGCTGATGCCGCTGATGCCGCGAGAGTCGGCGACCTCAGCGAGGAGGAGCTCCTCGCCCTCATCACACCCCTTCTGCCGCGCGCCGCGCAGACCCCGGTGGGCAGCGGGGACGACTGCGCGGTCCTGTTCTTCCCCGACGCGCGCACGGCGGTGAGCACCGACGTCCTGGTCGAGGGGCACCACTTCCGCACCGAGTGGTCCACGGGGCGCGACGTCGGCGAAAGGGCCGCGGCCCAGAACCTCGCCGACGCCGCCGCCATGGGGGCGCGGCCTGTCGCCCTCGTCGTCGGTCTCGTCATGCCCCCGACCACGCCGGTGGCATGGGTGCGGGACTTCGCCGAGGGCCTGGCCCGGGGCTGCGAGCCCTGCGGGGCCGGCGTCGTCGGCGGCGACCTCAGCGGAGGGGAGTCGCTGATCGTGGCCGTCACGGTCCTGGGCGATCTCGAGGGTAGGGCGCCGGTCCTGCGAAGCGGTGCCCATCCCGGCGACCTCGTCGTCTACGCCGGTACCCTGGGGCGCAGTGCGGCCGGACTCGCCCTGCTCAGCGCCGGGAAGCAGACTGCGGCGGAGCAGTATCGGGACCTGTCTCAGGTCCGGGACTGCCTGGCCGCCTTCCGGGCACCGACTCCGGCCCTGGTGGCAGGACCCGCCCTGGCCGATGCCGGAGCCACCTCCATGATGGACGTCTCGGATGGATTGCTGCGCGACGCCGGACGGATCGCCCGAGCCAGCGGCGTCGTCATCGACCTCGACGATCCGGGGAACCTGCCTGATATGTCCTTCCTCGAGCCGGTCGCCGCGCTCGTGGCGGGCGGCCGTGGACCGGCAGCACACGCCCTGGCCCGAGGCTGGCTGCTCACCGGGGGAGAGGACCACGGAATGCTCGCCACCGTCCCGCCAGAGGCCGCAGAGCGTCTGCCGGCAGACGCCGTGGTGATCGGCCGGGTGCTGGCCCCCCAGAGCCCGATGGCCGACGGACTCGGCCATCGACCGGGTGTGCTCGTGGGCGGACAACCGGCTCGCGAGCACGCCGGGTGGGACCATTTCGCCGGAGCCTGAGTCACCGCTCCCCAAGTGGAACCCGAGCACGACAAAGGCCGCCGACTGCAGATGCAGCGGCGGCCTCGCGCTCGAAGGACTCGAGGCGGTGCGCTCAGATGTTGCGCGTCACCTTGCCGGCCTTGAGGCAGGACGTGCACACGTTGAGGCGCTTGGGGGCGCCGTTGACGAGAGCACGCACACGCTGGATATTGGGGTTCCACCGGCGGTTGGTCCGCACGTGGGAGTGCGAGACGCTCTTGCCGAAGATGGGGCCCTTGCCGCAAACGTCGCACACAGCAGCCACGGTCTCACTCCTGATCTTCAATGCTTCAACGCTCAGGCCCGTGCCTGGCGCCAGGTCTTACCGCCCAGGCGCAGGGCTCTGGGCAACCCGAACACAATAGCGGAACTGTTGGCCGGCTCCCAAGCCACGGAGGCGTGGGTTCGGGCACACGCCGGGGCGATCGGAGGGCCGCCGACGTACGACCTGCGGGTTGTGAACGTGCCGTATCTCACCATATGACGAACGTTTGCCCGAACGGGGTGCGGTGGTAGGCGGTTTGACCAGCGTGTTGGTGGTTCGAGTCTCCAACTGGCGCTCTATCGCCCAGAACGGGACCTTCCGCACGGTGTTCGCTCCGGTGGGAGGAATGTGGTTGTGCGGGTACTCTGAAACTACATATCAACACGGAGGCTCGGCCCAGCCGCGAACCAGGCTCGCTGAACGCCAGCACATATGCAGATCATGCAGTGGAACAGAAGGTGTTCGCAGCGTGAGACGCATGTGGTGCGGTGGTCGCAGCCAGGACGCAGGGGAGGCGAAGATGGCGCAGTCGCAAGGACACCGCCCCGCTACCTCTGTCCCGGAGACCTACGTGCTGCAGGGGGCGGCGGTACGGCGCTGGATTGGGCTGGCGGAGATTGTCGCCGATCAGACCCGGGACCTCGTCGACGTCCTCAATGTTTTCCCTGTGCCGGATGCGGATACGGGAACCAATGTCCTGCTGACCCTGCGCTCGGCCTCAGACGCCCTCCATCGCCTAGGACGGGCCGCGGACGCGGCCCAGGTGGCCCGGGCGGCAGCCGACGGCGCCGTGCGGGGCGCGCGTGGGAACTCCGGCCTCCTGGTCTCCCAGGCCTTGGCCGCCTTCGCCGATGTCTGCGCCGACGCCCCCGACCCTAAGGGTCTGCGCCCCGTCGAGCTCGTGCACGCCTATGAGGCCATGGCGGACACCACCTGGGCCGCGGTCTCCCGCCCAGTGACGGGCACCCTGCTGTCCGTGGCCAGGGACGCCGCCACGTCCGCCCGCGCCGCCCTGGAGGAGGCGACCGCGAGCTCGCCCGCGACCCTGAGCGTCATTGCCGCTGCCGCCGCCTTCGGCTCCCAGGAGTCCGTCGTCGAGACGGCCGGCCTCGGGCACGGCCCGGTGGATGCCGGGGGTGCGGCCTTCATGCTGCTTCTCACCTGCCTGTTAGACACCATCGACTCGGTCCCGGACGCCGGCGGCGGGGCGGATAATGCGCTAGAGCTGCGCCAGGGCCACGAGGACGCCGACGAGCACGCTCCCTACACCGCCGTCGCCCGCCAGATGCTCACCGATCTGGCTGAGGGCGGGGCCCCGCACAGCCTCGGTTCCGAGCCGATGGGCATGTCCACCGGTGAATTCGAGGTCATGTACCTGCTGGAGGCGACCTCGGTCCAGGCCGGGCAGCTGCGCCGGGACCTGGAGCGCATCGGCGACTCGGTGGGCGTCGTCGGCACTCCGGATGCCCTGGACGTGGGGCTCTACCAGGTCCATGTCCACACCGATACGCCGCGCGCCGCGCTGCCGCACGTGGGCCGAGCCCGTCAGATCTGCATCCACCACCTCCACCCCACGGCCCTGGTGACCTCCACCGACGAGCCCCCGTCCCCGTGGGGGCCGCTCGTATCCGACCCCACGGGCCACGTCGTCTCCTTCGAGCGCCTGGCCGCCCGCAGAGCCGAGCGCAAGGCCAAGTCGGTGCGCATGCACCCCTCTCAGGCGGCGGTCGCCCGACCCGCCCCGGCGGAGACGCCGCGCATCGCCGCGCGCTCACGGCAGGCCGGCGTCGGCGTCATCGCCTGTACACGGGCACCCGGCCTCATCGAGCAGCTTGCCCGCTCCGACGCCGCCGTTGTCCTCAATCCCGACCGGGAGGGGATCGCCCGTGCCGCTGCGGACCTGGGCTCCTCCCAGGTCATCGTGCTGCCCTGTGATGCCGCGTGCACCGAGGCGGCCCATGACGCCGCCCGCTTCCTGGCGGCCCGCTCCGCCGTCTCCACCGTCCGTGCTCCGGCAGGGACCTCACGGAACGCGGGCGCCGCTCGAGAGGCCGCCCGCGCCGGGCTGCAGTCGGGTAGTCAGCCGGAGCGATACGCGGCTGAGGGCATTCAGCTCCTCGTGTGCGACACCGACGACGAGGCCCGGGTCCTGGCCGCTACCGTCTCCCTGGCGGGTAGGAGCGAGGGCGCGGAGCTGGCCGACCTTGCCCGTCGGGCCTGGAGCGCCGCTGCGGGCCTGCGCACCATCGCCCTCAACGGCGCCCAGGCCGACGCCGACGCAGTGGCCCACGCCGTGGCGGCGGCGCTGCGTCCCTCCGATGAGCTCCTCACCGTCATTACGGGGCGCAACGCCGGGCGCGACGTCGGGGCCCTGGCCGCCAGCGCTGCGGTGGGCGCTCGCGGGCAGATGGTCGGTGAGGACGTGGAGGTCGCCGTCCACGCCGGCGGCCAGGAACGCCCCGATGTCCTGATTGCCATCGAATAGCCATTGAGTAACTAGCTCAACGCCGCTGCCCGGCCGCGGAGCCGCTTTGGCCCGTGTGCGAACCGGCTCGGGTCGTGAACGGATCCGAGCGGCCTTCGGCATAGGGTGGGCGTCGTGCCCAGCTCGCCTGATCGTTCGACCCGCGCGCCTCGACCCGGCAGTGCCGGTGTCCTCGAGCGACCCGTCACCCGGCTGCTGGGCAAGCGCACCGCCGCTCAGCTCGCCAAGCAGGGAGTGGAGACCGGCGCCGACCTGCTGCGCCTCCTGCCTCGCCGCTACGACACCTGGGGGGAGCTGACCGATATGCGCACGCTCGCCAAGGGCGAGCAGGCAACCATCCAGGCGCAGATCGTGCGGGCCTCCTCCCGCCGCACCCGCTCTGGCCGGGCTCCGGCCATCATGGAGGCCACCGTCACCGACGGCGTCTCGACCATGGACGTCGTCCAGTTCGGCGCGGTGGGCCAGATGCGCGCCCGCGCCACCCGGCTGGCCCCCGGAACCACCGTCCTCATGAGCGGCAAGGTCGGTCTCCACCGTGGACGCAGGCAGCTGTCCAACCCGCGCCTGTACGTCCTCGACGAGCTCGACGAGGCAGAGCGCGATGCTCTGCTGGCCCGGCCCATGCCCATCTACCCGGGCACCGAGGCCCTCCCCTCCTGGTCGGTGGCCAAGGCGGTCAGAACCGTGCTGGACCAGGTGGGGCCGGACGACGTGCCCGACCCGCTACCCGATCAGCTGCGGCGCTCGTGCGGACTTGTCGACGCCTACACCGCCTACCGGTGGGTGCACCGGCCGGAGGACGCCGACCAGTGGAAGGCCGCCCGGAAGCGCCTGCGTCACGAGGAGGCCCTCATCCTTCAGGTGGCCCTGGCTCAGCGCCGTGCCCTCCATGAGGCCACCCGCACCGCGGTGGCTTGGCCCGAGCCGGAGGCGACCGGCTCCCTGAGAGCCGACCTCGACGCCGCCCTGCCCTACGAGCTCACCGTCGGACAGGTGCGGGTAGGCCGGGAGATCGCCGCCGACTTGGCCCGAGCCGTCCCCATGCAGCGGCTCCTTCAGGGCGACGTGGGCAGCGGCAAGACCCTCGTGGCCCTGCGGGCCATGCTCCAGGTGGTCGGCGGTGGAGGACAGGCGGCCCTGCTGGCCCCCACCGAGGTGCTCGCCGCCCAGCACCACTCCTCCCTGGAGACGCTGCTCGGCCCTCTGGCCCGCTACGGGATGCTCGACGGCGCCGAGCGCGCCACCCGGGTCCATCTGCTGACCGGCTCCACTCCGGTCGCTCAACGCCGCCGGATCCTGGCCGACCTGGCCGCCGGCGAGCCGGCCATTGTCGTGGGGACCCACGCCCTGCTGTCGGATACGGTGCAGATCCCCTTCCTCGGGCTGGTCGTCGTCGACGAGCAGCACCGCTTCGGCGTCGCCCAACGCGACGCCCTGCGCGAGCGCGGGGGCGTCACCGACCCGGCCACCGGCCAGCGCTACACCCCCCACCTGCTGGTCATGACCGCCACCCCGATCCCGCGCACCATCGCGATGACGGTCTTCGGCGACCTGGCCACCTCCGTCCTGGACGAGCTGCCCGCCGGGCGCGTCCCCGTCCCCACCCATCTTGTCCCGTGGTTGCGCACCTCCTGGGTGGAGGGCATCTGGCGGCGCGCTGCCAAGGAGGTCGCCGGAGGTGGGCGCGTCTACGTCGTCTGCCCGCGGATCGAGGCGGGCGACGACGAGCCCGGGCAAGAGGCTGCAATGGTCTCCGACGCCGTCACCGCCGCCGATACCGACCAGAACTCGGGCTCGCTCGAGCTCGAGGAGACCGGTCCGCGACCCGACCGCTCGCCGGCCGCCGTCGAGGAGTGGAGACTACGCCTGGGGGCCGAGCCGGCCCTGGAGGGCATCGACGTCGGGGTGCTCACCGGGCGCATGAGCGGCGAGGACAAGGCAGCCGCCATGGCGGACTTCGCCTCCGGCGCCACCCCCGTCCTGCTAGCCACCACCGTCATCGAGGTCGGGGTGGATGTGCCCGAGGCATCCATGATGGTCGTCCTGGACGCTGACCGCTTCGGCCTGTCACAACTCCACCAGCTGCGCGGACGGGTCGGACGCGGCGGCCGGGAGTCGATCTGCGTGGCGGTCACCGGCGTGGAGGTCGGCTCCACCGCCTTTCACCGCCTCAAGGCCTTCGCCTCCACCATGGACGGGTTCGCCCTGGCCGAGGCCGACCTTGACCTGCGCAGTGAGGGCGACGTCCTGGGAGCCTCGCAGTCGGGGCGAACCTCCGGGCTGGATCTGCTGCGCGTTACCCGCGATGCCCGGCTCATCGCCACCGCCCGGAGCCAGGCGGAGCGGATCGTGGCGGCCGACCCGCAGCTGCGCGAGCACCGGGCCCTGGCCGCGGCGATCGCCGAACGCCTCGACGAGGAGTCCCGGGCCTTCCTCGAAAGAGCGTGACGGGCCGGAGTCAGAGAGGCTCGGCGAACCAGAGCGTTGTCTCGCCGTAGCGCTTGTCCGCGAATCGCCCCAGTCCCTGCGGCCACGCGGGCTCCGGTGAGCGCGTCGAGCGCTCGACGACAACGACGGCGCGAGGGGCCAGCCACGGGTCCTCGCTGCGGGTCAGGGGACTGAGGATCGCGGTGAGCCCCTCCTCGGCCAGCTCGTAGGGCGGATCGATCAGCACCAGGTCCACCGGCGCCCCCGCCGCGCCGGTCAGGAAGGCGGCCGCCTTCGCGGTCACCACCCGCAGTCCGTGCAGACCCAGCGCCCGGATATTGCGTCGGCAGATCTCGGAGGCCGCGCGCGAGGAGTCCACGAGCGTGACGTCGCCGGCCCCCCGGCTCGCCGCCTCCAGGCCCAGGGCTCCTGAGCCCGCGCACAGGTCCAGCACCCGGGCGCCGTCGAGCACCCCGTAGTGCTCCAGCCGGGCGAAGAGGGCCTCGCGCACCCGCTCGGAGGTGGGGCGCGTCCCGGACCGGGGCACCTCGATCCTGCGCCCACCCACGGTTCCGGCCACGATCCTCGTCATGAGGCAGACCCTACCTGGCCTGCCCCCGCCTCTGTTCCAACGGGGCGCTCAGCCCTCCTCGGCCGGGGCGTGCTGGCCGTAACCGGTATCCCGGATCTTGCGTGCGACCGCCGCGATCTGCTCGTCGGAGAGGATCTTGGGGCTGGAGACGGCGAGCGTGCGCAGGTAGAGCTCGCAGACCCACTCCAGCTCCTGCGCCGGTCCTGAAGGAGACCGACGCGGCGCGCGTCCCGCACGGCGACACGCCCAGCCAGTAGCGTGACCGCATGAGCCTGGCCGTCTACCCCGGAAGCTTCGACCCCCTTACCCTGGGGCACGTCGACATCGTCGCCCGCGCGACCACGCTCTTCGACGTCGTCGTCATCGGGATCGCCCACAACGCGGCCAAGGCGGGGCACTACCTGCTCGACGCCGAGGAGCGCCTGGCCCTGGCCAGGGCCTCCACCTCCCACCTGCCCGGAGTGGAGGCGGACATCGTCCCCGGGCTCCTGGCCGACTACTGCCGTGGGCGCGGTGCGAACGCCATCATCAAGGGGCTGCGCAACGGCGGCGATCTGGACGCCGAGGCGCCCATGGCGCTGCTCAACCGGGACCTGGGTGCGCCTGAGACGGTGTTCCTGACCGCGTCGCCCATCCACGCCCACATCTCCTCCTCCCTCGTCAAGGACGTCGCCGGCTACGGCCGCGATATCTCCGCCCTCGTTCCGCCCGCCGTCCACCGCGCCCTGGAGGAGCGCCTCGCCGCCGAAGCGCTCCGGCCCGACCGCGGGGACGCCCGGCAGCCGGAGCGGCAGTACGACCGGCGCAGCGGCGCCCCAGGCCCCGTCTTACCCGGAACCCAGCCAGGCCGCTTCGTCGGCGCCGACCACACACGAGAGGACCTACCGTGACGACCAGCCGCGATGCCGGAGACGACCTGCTGCACATCCTCGATGAGCTCGATGAGCTCATCGCCAACGCCCGCTCCATGCCGATGAGCGCGTCCGTGATCGTGAACCGGGAGGCCGCTCAGCACCTCATCGAGCGCGCCCGCCACGCGGTTCCGAGCGCCGTCCACCGCGCCGAGAAGATCGTCGCCGACGCCGACGCCGTTCTGGCCGAGGGGCGCGCCGAGTCCGAGAGGCTCGTCCAGTACGCCCAGGAGGAGTCCGAGCGCCTGGTGGCGGGCGAGAACATCGTGCGCATGGCCAATGACCGGGCTGACAGCATCGTGGCCGCAGCCGAGGACAAGGCCGCCTCCCTGCGTCACGGGGCCGACGAGTACTCCGACCGGGCACTGGCCTCCCTGGAGACCGAGATCGCCAAGATCGCTGAGCAGATCCGCGCCGGCCGCGAGGTACTGGCCGACCGTCTGGGCGGCGGCGCCGACCAGTCGGTGGAGGTCCAGGAGCCCGTTCGACGCCGCTCCGGCTGGTCCGTGGATCCCTCGGCCCGCTGAACCTGCAGTGCGGTGGCCTCGGGGTACGCTCGCGCCAGGCACCTCAACCATCATCCCGCCCACCACCGGCCTGCCACTGGCTTACCGCCGTGGACACACGGTCCACGGCGGCCGCCCTTGGAGAGGGCGGGGTCAACACTCTGTGGAGGAACCCATGTCAGGACTCGTCGTCGACATCGTCGACCTGCCCCGCGCCACCGGCTCGGTCAAGAACCTGCAGATCCGCACCCCCGCCCCCGCCGACCTGGGCACCGAGGTCATCGGCGTGCCCGAGGGCAGCGAGCTCGCCCTCGACGTCACCCTGACCTCCATGGACGACGGAGTCCTGGCCCACGCAGACGCCGATCTTCACATCCACGGCGAGTGCGTACGCTGCCTGCGCGATCTCGACGAGGACCGCACCGTAAGGATCGACGAGCTCTACCTCTTCCCCGAGGCCATCGAGGCCCAGCGGGCCGAGGGCGATGAGGAGGCGGACGACCTCCTGTCCGTCGGGGAGACCACGCTCGACCTCGAGCCCGCCCTGCGCGACGCCGTGGTCCCCGCGCTTCCGTTCCAACCCCTGTGCCGCCCCGACTGCCCCGGGCTGTGCTCCGAGTGCGGCCAGCGCCTCGAGGACGTGCCCGCCGACCACCACCACGAGGTCCTCGACCCGCGCTGGTCCGCTCTGGCCGGCCTGCTGAGCACCGGGACCGACCTAGAGGACAGCGGCGAAGACGGTGAGAAAGACCTACAGGACGGTAGTCAGGAGGACCGGTCCTGATGGCCAAACGCCGCAGCGCCCCGCCCGCGCGCACCGACACCGAGGCGCTCGTCTACCGCTGGGGTCCCAGTATCGACGCCGAGCTCCTCGACCTGGCCCTGACCCACCGCTCCTACGCCCACGAGAACGGTGGCCTGCCCACCAACGAGCGCCTGGAGTTCCTGGGTGACTCCGTCCTGGGGATCATCGTCACCGAGCATCTCTACCGCACCCACCCGGATGTCCCCGAGGGCCAGCTCGCCAAGATGCGTGCGGCCACGGTCTCCGAGCCGGCACTGGCCGCCGTCGCCCGAGATCTGGGGCTGGGGGAGTTCATCAAGCTCGGCAAGGGGGAGGCGCTCTCGGGCGGACGCGACAAGGACTCCATCCTGTCCGATACGGTCGAGGCCCTCATCGGCGCCACCTACCTCACCCACGGCCTGGAGCAGACCCGCACGGTCGTCACCCGTCTCGTCTCCCGCTTCCTGGATTCGGCCCGTACCCGCGGCGCGGGACTGGACTGGAAGACGAGCCTCCAGGAGCTCACCGCCGCCCACCAGCTCGGCAACCCCGCATACGAGGTCACCGGCACCGGCCCCGACCATCAGCGGGTCTTCACAGCCAGTGCCATCGTCGACGGAGAGGTCATGGGACAGGGCACGGGCAGCTCGAAGAAGATCGCCGAGCACGACGCCGCCGAGGCCGCCTACGCCGCCATCCTGGCCGCCCGGGGCGACGGCGGACTCGACCTGCCCGGCGTCAACGAGGCCCTGCGCGCCGACCTGCGCACCCAACAGAGCTGATGCCCGAGCTGCCCGAGGTCGAGGTGGTGCGCGCCGGGCTCGCCCGGCACGTAGCCGGGCGCACCGTCACCCGCGTCGAGGTTCTCGACTCGCGACCCCTGCGCCGTCAGGACGGGGGAGCGCAGGCCTTCGCCGACCAGCTCACCGGACGCACCATGACCGCGGCCGTGAGGCGCGGCAAGTTCCTGTGGCTGCCCCTGGACGATGGACGAGCCCTGTCCGCCCACCTGGGCATGAGCGGTCAGCTCCTCGTGCGCGGCGGCGCCTCCGGGGGAGCCAGCCCCGTGTCCGGCTCGGAGTCGAGGGCCGCAGCCTTCCTGGCCGCCCCGGACGCGCAGACCGGCGGACGCCCGGTGGACCTGAGCGCCACCGAGCAGCCCCGCTACGTGCGGGACCTCTCGGCATCCCCGCGCCACCTGCGCGTACGGCTCCATCTGAGCGCCTGCCCGAGCGCCGACGTCGGCGGTGCCGACACGGAGCGGAGCTCGCATGAGGAGACGGTCCTCGACCTGGTCGACCAGCGCATGCTGGGCGGCCTTCGCGTCGTCGACCTCGTCCCCACCGTCGACGGCGCCCCTGGCGGCATGGGCAGTTCTGAGCCACTGCTGCCGGCCGACGCTGCCCACATCGCCCGCGACCTGCTCGACCCCGCTCTGGAGCGCACCGGCCCCACCGGGGTGGTGAACCGGATACGGGCCTCCAAGCGCGCCATCAAGACCCTCCTGCTCGACCAGGGGATCGTCTCCGGCATCGGCAACATCTACGCCGACGAAGGCCTGTGGGAGGCCGGGGTGCACGGGCTGCGCTCTGGGGCGGCCCTCGGCCCCCGGGTCGTGGCCCGGATCCTCCAGTCCACCGCGGAGGTCATGACTCGGGCACTGGACGTCGGTGGCACGAGCTTCGACGCCCTCTACGTCGACGTCGAGGGGGCCTCAGGATTCTTCGCCCGCGAGCTGAGGGCCTACGGGCGCCAGGGACGGGACTGTCGGCGCTGTGGGACCACCATGCTCCGCGAGACCCTGGGAGGGCGCTCCCACACCTACTGCCCCCGCTGTCAGAGCCGGCCGCGGCCGCCGCGCCGAGGAAATGCCCGGCGCACACCGGCCGTGTGCTGCGGACCCCACGAGAACGGCGCCATGAGGCGGCAGTCCGTGTGACGTAGGTCCCCGCACCCTGGTAATGTCATGAACATGTCACACACCTCCTCCTCGGAGATCGTCCGCGTCATGATCGTGGACGACCACGAGATCGTCCGCCGCGGCATCGCCGAGATCATTGACCGGGCCGACGGGCTCGACGTCGTCGCTGAGGCGGGCTCCCGGGCGGAGGCGGTGCGCCGGGCCGAGCTGGTTCGCCCCGACGTCATCCTCGTGGACCTCCAGCTGCCCGACGGGACTGGCATCGAGCTCATGCAGGAGCTGCGCGAATCGGTGCCTCAGGCCCTGCCGGTCGTACTGACCTCGTTCGACGACGACGAGGCGCTGGCCGAGGCCCTGGCCGCCGGTGCCCGCGCCTATCTGCTCAAGACCGTTCACGGCGCTGAGATCAGCGACGTCGTACGGGCCGTCGCTTCCGGGCGCGTCCTGCTCGATGAGCGCACTGTCACGCGCCGCCGGGCTGACCACGACGATCCCACCGCCGACCTGACCAACGCCGAGCGCAAGGTGCTCGACCTCATCGGCGACGGCCTGTCCAACCGGGAGATCGGTGAGCGCCTCGGGGTCGCCGAGAAGACGGTCAAGAACCACATCACCTCCCTGCTGGCCAAGATGGGCCTGCAGCGGCGCACCCAGGTTGCCGCCTGGGTCGCCGGCCAGCGCGCCTCGGGCTGGCGCAACGGCTGACCGGCTCATCCTCCTGCGGCTCCGCAGCAGGCTCAGTGCAGCCGGCCGCCCTTGCCCAACGGCACCCGCCAGGTGAAGCAGGTGCCGCGGCGCTCGCCGTCGGAGCGGGCCCGCGGACCGATGACGAAGCTCCCGCCGTGACGGCGGGCCCGCTCGGCCATATTGGCCGTTCCCGAGCGGCGCGTCACGGACGGGTTCACCCCGACGCCGTCGTCGCGGCAGACGATCTCCACCACCGGGCTTCCCCGGAAGGGCTCGGCGTCGCCCGAGGCGTGGCCCTCGTCGTCCCCCGGTCCGCAGCAGCGCTCGGAGCCGGGCAGCACCCCTTCGATCTTGACGTCCACCGTCACCGAAGAGGCGTGGGCGTGGCGGGCCACGTTGCTCAGACCCTCGCGCACGACGGCCACCATGTCGTCAGCGATGTCCGGGCCCACGACGGCGTCGACCGAGGTGATGAGCCGGTCCTCCTCGTCGCGATCCACTTGGGCCAGGCCCCGGCCGTCGACGCTCAACAGGAGCGAGGGGGCGTAGCCCAGGGCGTTACGGGCCAGGGAGGCCTCTCGCCGCAGTCGCTCGACGACTCCGACCTCCTCGTCGCGGTCGCGCAGGGAGCGCACGATGGAGCGGATCTGCCCCACGGAGTCATCGACCGCCTCCAGCGCAGTGCTCAGGACGGAGCACACCGTGTCCAGATCCGCATCGGCGCAGGCCTGCTCATCGCCGTCCCGGGCGGCGGCCAGCCGCTCCCGGGCAGCCGAGAGCTGCATGCCGGTGGCGAAGAGCTGCTGGATGGCCAGGTCATGCAGGTCCCGACCGATCCGGGCCCGCTCGTCCAGGAGCGTGGCCATCTCCTCGGCGTGCTGGGCGTCGGCCAGCTCGAAGGCCATGGTGGCCTGGCCCGCCACGAGCTCGGCGATCTCCAGGTCCTGGGCAGTGAACGGGGCGGCTCCGGGGGAGCGCAGCAGCAGCATGACACCCACGCCCCGCCCCCGGTGGATCATTGGGGCGTAGAGGGCCGGTCCGAAGCGGGCCAGTTGGGGCACCAGGAGATCGTCGTCGTGCCAGGCCTTCTCCAGGGAGGCCACGACGAGACCCGTCTGGCGGGCCAGCGCGGTCAGTGCCCGCCCTTCGGGTGGGAAGAAGGTGCCGACCAGCTCCCCGGCGTGCTCGCCGTCGGCGATCTCGCAGATCCAGCGCTCTCCGATGCTGGGCAGGATGAGGGCGGCGGTGTCGGCGTGGGCGACCTGGCGGACCCGGTGGGCGATGAGTGTCAGGGCGTCGTCCTCCTCGGCGCCGGAGAGCAGCAGCGTCGTCAACTCCTGGGAGACGGCCATCCACTGCTCGCGATCGCGGGCCTCGCGGTACAGGCGGGCGTTCTCCACGGCCACCGCGGCGGCCTGCGCCAGAGTCAGGACGGCGTCGGCGTCGGAACGTGTGAAGCCCCCGGGCTTGTCGCACAGGTAGAGATGCCCGTAGACCTGGCCGTGCAGACGCAACGGGGCTGAGAGCAGACTGCCGGTCTCCTCGTCCTCGATGGCGCCGGTGAAGGCCGAGGCCCGTCCCAGGTCGTTGTCGATGACCAGACCGGTGCCCTCGAGCCCATCGAGCAGGGCGTTCTCGCAAGTGCTGGAAGCGGCGGCGCCGGCAGGGGCGCTTGCCATTTGGGCGAGTTCATCGAGGGTCGCCGTGGGCACCCCGCTGCACAGCCCGGTGCCCGAGCCCTCGGGGGAGGCTCCGGCGTCGATGGTATCGATGGCATCGATGTCCATGTCAGCGTGGCTGAGAACGGCGATGGTGCCCCAGGATGCGCCCGTAATGGAGCAGGCCGACTCCACCAGGCGGCGCAGTGCGTCGGGAACGCGCAGGGAGCCGGTCAGCTTCAGGGCCGCCTGGATGAGGGCGACGGTGGTCTCGCCCAGACTCGGCTGGAGGACGGAGGCCTGCCGACCTCGGGTGGAGAGGAGCTGGTCGGCGTGGACGGCGTAGGCCAGGCGTCCCGCCGGGGCGGCCTCGGAGGACGGTGCCGCCGTCTCATCGGCCTCCCGGGCGGGCTCGGGGGACTCCTCGAGGTCGTCCCCGGGTACACCGGGAAACCGGGAGTCCTGCGGGAGAGCGCCTACTGGGTGCTGCGGGTGGTGTGTGGTCATCGTGCTCAGCTCGTCCGGCTCGCATGTTGCCTGTCCTGATCCTCTTGGGAGAGCGACCACCGGTAGGCCTCGGAGACGTCCTGGAGGTCGCGGTGACTGCCCCTGTGCAGGATAGTCGCCGGCGCTTGCTCCGCGTTTGTCTGCGGTGGACGTCCCATGACCAGGACCTCGTCGGCGTGGGCCAGCGAGCTGAGGCGATGGGTGACCAGGAGCGTGCCGCGGCCCTGGCGGGTCCCCACCGTCAGCAGGTCGGCCACGAGCCGGTCCGCGGTGGTGGCGTCGAGGTGCTCGCCGGGCTCGTCCAGGAGCATCAGCGGGGCGGGGGCAGCCAGCGCCCGCGCCAGGAGCAGTCGACGCCGCTCGCCGCCTGACAGCGTTGCGGCGTCCGTGCCGACGACGGTCTCCACGCCGTCGGGCAGCGCCTCGAGCCAGTCCCCGAGCCCGGCTTGATCCAGCAGCTGCCTCGCCTCGGCGGGAGTGACGTCCCCGCGCGCCACGCGCAGGTTCTCCAGAACGTTCGTGTGGAAGACGTGCGCGTCCTCGGCGGTTAGGCAGACCCGGGCCGCCGCCTGTGAACGGGCGACCTGCCACGGCGGGACTCCGTCGAGCGTGAGCGTGCCGCCCCGGGGCTCCAGCAGCCCCGCCAGTGTGGCCAGCAGGGTCGACTTCCCGATTCCCGACGGCCCCACGATCGCCACCCGGCTGCCGACCCTCAGGTCCAGGTCGATACCCTCGGCCACCACCGGCCCGCCCGGCCAGCCCACCGACAGGTTCCTCGCCCGCAGGCGCGGACCGTGCGCCGACGGCGTTGGCAGCTTCCGGGCGTCGGGACAGACTGCGGCGCCGGCACTGGCACTCGTCTCGGCAGTCTCGATGAGTTCCACGATCCGGCAGGCGGCGCCGGCTGATCGCACCAGCTGTACGCTGGCCGGTCCGAGTGCGGAGGTGGCTTCGAAGGCGGCCAGCGGCACCAGGACGATCACCGCCAACCACACCGGAGCCAGCCGCCCGGCGGCCACGGCGCCCACCCCTATCACCAGATTGCCCACGACCGCCATCCCCATGGCTGCCACGTCCAGTGCCGCGGCGATCGCCGCGGGGACTGCGGCCCGATCGCGCAGATGGACCAGGTTCTCCTCCCGGGAGGCGACCTGGTGCATGGAGTCCGCCAGACGCCCGCAGACCATCAACTCCGGTGCTCCCTCCAGCACCGCGAGTACCTCGGCGGACAGCTCGGTGGCCTGCCGCTGACGGGCCTGCTCGGCCATCCGCGCGGAGCGGATCGTGGCCAGCGGCGCCCCCAGCCCGGACAGCAGCAGACAGGTCGCCAGGATGAGGCCGGCCGGCCAGTACACCAGTCCGACCCCGACACTGGTGACCGCGCCTAGGACCGCCGCGACCGTCGCGGGCAGGTAGGCGCGCACCACGAGATCCCCGACCGCGTCAATGTCGCTCCCCACCCGCGCCAGGACGTCGCCGCGGCGCAGCCCCGCAACAGTGTCCGTGCGGGCCGCTGCCAGTGCCTCGTAGAGGCGGGTGCGCAGAGCGCCCATGCCTCTCAGGGCGGTGTCGTGGGAGACGAGCCGTTCGCAGTAGCGCAGAACCGAGCGCGAGACGCCGAAGAGACGCACCGCCACCGGAGCCACCCCCAGTGCGACGACGTCGGGCATCTGAGAGGCCCGGGCGATGAGCCAGGCCGCCACCCCGGACAGGGCCACGGCCGAGGCCATCCCCGCGGTTCCGGCGAGCACGGCCAGCACGAAGCGCGAGCTGTCCACATTCAGCAGGCCCACGGCCCGGCGCAGCGCCCGGCGCTCGCGGGGGGATAGAACGGGGGAGAGGACTCTGGCCACAGGGCTCACCGGATCTCCTCCCGCAATGCGGCTGGCTCTACTGGCTCCGCCGGCTCTGCCTGCTCTGGCTGCATCGGCCTGCTTTCCACCACAACGGCCTGCTCGGCCAGGGCGATGAGCGCCGGACGGTGAGCAATGACCACCACTGTTCGCCCCGAGGCGTGTAGCGCGCGCACTGCGGTGAGAACATGCGTCTCGCTGGCGGCGTCGAGGTGCGCAGTCGGCTCATCCATCACTACCAGCGGCGCCGTCGAGTACAGGGCCCTCGTCAGTGCCAGCCGCTGGCGCTGCCCGACCGACAACCCCGCACCGCCACTGCCGACAGTGGTCTCCCATCCCTGTGGAAGTGTTGCCACCACCTCATCGAAACCGGTGGCCCGGGCCGCTTCCGCAAGCTCATTGGGTACGCCGTCGCAAACGGAGGCGCCAGGTGCCACGTTGTCCAGGACCGTGCCCGGGGTAATCGTGGGACGCTGGGGGACCCAGGCGATCTGCTCCCACCAGGTGGCCGGATCGATCTCGCTGAGGTTGACGGGGCCGCCCTGCGGGGCATGGCCGGAGTCCGGCACGATCCGAACGTGACCACGGTCGGCGGGCATCAGGCCGAGAAGGATCTGCGTTGCCGTCGTTTTGCCCGCACCCGATTGCCCTATCAGGGCCACGAGGCCGCCGGGCCGGATCGTGGCGCTCAGACCCGCAGGGGCCCACGTGCCACGGGCGGCCACGGATATGGCATCGAGCTCGATCCCGGCCGTGCGCAGGTCGGGGGCCGGCAGGGTGCCGCGCTCAGGGACGGGCGTCTCAAGAACCTCGAAGACGGACTCGGCGGCGGCCACCCCGTTGGCCGAGGCGTGGAACTGGAAGCCCACCTGCCGCAGTGGCTGGTACACCTCCGGCGCCACCATGAGTACGAGCAGGCCGGTGAACAGGTCCAGGCGTCCGGCCACCAGCCGGAACCCGATCTCGACGGCGATGATCGCCACCGACAGCGTCGTGATGAACTCCAGGACCGCCCCCGACAGGAAGGCGATCCGCAAGGTCGACATGGTGGTGCGCCGATAGGCGCCCCCCAGGGAGCGCACCCGCTCGGCCGGCCCCCGCTCGCGCCCCAGCGCCTTGAGGGTGGGTAGCCCAGAGATGAGGTCGAGCACCTGGTCTCCCAGGACCCGCATGGTCTCCAGCCGTTCCTGGGACACCGATTGGGTCATCCGACCGATGAGGATCATGAAGATCGGGATAAGAGGCAGAGTGCACACCACGGCCACCGCGGCCGGCCAGTCCTGGGTGATGAGAACCAGCACCGTGGCAGGTGTGACCGTGGCCGCCAGTACCAGTTGGGGCAGGTACCGGGTGAAGTAGGGCTCCAGGTCGTCCAGTCCACGGGTCACCAGGGTGGCGGTTTCGGCGCCGTGCAGCGCCTGCCACCGGGGTCCCAATCGGGCGGCGTGCTCCAGGACCAGGCGGCGCAGCTCGACGATCGTCCCCGTGGCGGAGCGGTGGGCGTGAGCCTCCTGAAGGAGGACCACCAGCGCCCGGGCCACCACAACTGCGCCCAGAGCCATCACCAGCCCCCTGGCCGATGTGGGACTAGCTCCCTCGGAAGTGACTCGGGAGACCGCGCCCGAGATGAGGAATGCCTGCGCCACCACCAGCACGGCGGTCACCATGCCGGTCACGGCCGTGGCGGCTATGTATCGGCGGGCCGAGCGTGCGTAGCGCATCAGCCGGGGGTCGAGGGGCTTCACCCGCCCAAGGATAGGGGAGTAGGTCCAAAGGCCCGGAACCCCTGGCCGATGTGAGCGACTGTTCAGTACCCGAAATGCGCCTCTGGCTGGGCGGAGTCGCGCACCAGTGTGGGGTGCAGTCCGCCCTGGTCGGGGTTGATGCTCTCCACGCTGATGCGGGAGGCGAACACCTTGTAGCTCCAGATCGTGTAGGCCAGGACCCCGGGGACGAACACGGCCGCGGCGACGGTCATGATGAGCAGCGTCGTGTCGGCGCTCGCGGCCTGCTGGATCGTCAGCGAGTAGGCCGGGTCCACCGAGGAGCGCATGACATTGGGGACCATCGCCGCGAAGATAAAGACGGCGGCGAAGGCGATCCCCACGAAGTGCAGGGCGAAGGCCCGTCCCTCACTGGCGGTGCGACCGGCCAGCAGCGAGCCGATGAGCCCGGCTGCGGCGATGGCCAGCGGGATCCAGGACAGGGCACTGCCGGAGTAGGCCAACTGCGCCCACAGCGCCCATGCGGCGGTGACGGCGGTGGCCACTGGAGCTAGCCTGCGGGACAGACCCAGCGCCCGCTGCGAGAGCTCGTCGGTGGTCTTGAGGGCTACGAAGAGCGCGCCGTGGTTGAGGAAGAGCAGGCAGGTGACGACGCCCCCCAGCAAAGTGAAGGGAGTCACCATGGTCGGCAGTCCCCCGGTGATCTGGTGGGCGGCGCCGGCTACGAGCGAGTCCGCCGGAACCTGCTCGGCCGGCACAACGGCGCCGTTGGAGATCTGGACGACCTCGATATGCATTCCCTGAACCAGGTTCGCGAAGGCCACGCCCCATAGGATGGAGGGAATCCAAGCGCTGATCGTGTGGACCCAGTCCCAGCGGTCGCGCCAGGTCTGGGAGTTGACCTTGGGCCGCCACTCGATGGCGCACACGCGCACGATGAGGCACAGCAGGATGATGAACAGGACGATGTACGCCCCGGAGAACAGGGTGGAGTACCACTCCGGGAAGGCCGCGAAGGTGGCCCCGCCTGCGGTGAGCAGCCAGACCTCGTTGCCGTCCCAGTGAGGGCCGATAGTGGCCAGTGTCGCGCGCCGCTCCCGCTCATCGCGCCCCAGGATCTTCAGCAGCATTCCGACGCCGAAGTCGAAGCCCTCCAGGGTGAGGTAGCCGATCCACAGGACGGCGATGAGAATGAACCAGAGGATGCTCAGTGTCATGGGTGTCTTCCTTCCTCGGCTCAGTAGGCGAAGGACAGAGCGGGGACGCTCGTGGGCGAGTCGCCGGACTCGCCGTCGGAGCTGTCCGCGTCAGTGCTGCCGGCTCCCGCTGCCTCGCCGGCCCTGGCAGGTTTATCGACCTCGTCCGGCACCGGGGTGCGCACGCCCTCGCGGATGTAACGGCGCAGCAGCACGAACCAGACCACGCCGAGCGCGGCGTACAGCAGGGTGAAGATGACCATCGAGGCCAGCACCGTGGTCGAGGAGACCACGGAGGAGACTCCATCGGCGGTGAGCATGTAGACCTGGGAGACCGGGTCGGACAGGTTGGGAACGATGACCCAGGGCTGGCGCCCCATCTCGCGGAAGATCCATCCGAAGGAGCAGGCGATGAAGGGCAGCCACATGGTGGCCAGCGCCGCCTTGCCCAGGAGTGGGCGGGAGATGAGTCTGCCGGAGCGGGTCAGCCACAGGGCCAATGCTCCCAGTCCCATCGAGGCCATGCCCAGGCCGATCATGAGTCGGAAGGACCAGAAGTTGACCATGACGTTGGGGCTGTAGTCGACGGCGTTGCCGCGGGCATCGGTGGTCCCGTATTGCTGCGCGTAGGTGTCACCGGCCTCCCGGAGCCCGGTGATCTCGGCATTGAAGTCATTGGTGGCCATGAAGGAGTAGACGCCGGGAATCGAGATGAACCGGACCATGCCGTCCTCATTCTTGCAGTCCCCGAAGGCGGCCACGGTGAAGGGGGCGCCGGCTTCGGAGTGGCACAGGCCCTCGGCGGCAGCCATCTTGGCCGGCTGGTACTCGGCGATCAGCTGACCCTGCATGTGGCCGGTACCGGCGGTGACCAGCCCCGCGGCCACCATGGCGATGGCTCCGAAGCGGGTCACGCGGCGCCACAGCTCACGGGCTTCGAAGTCCTGCTCGGCGCGGGCGGCCTTGGTCATCCACCACACGGAGACGCCCAGGATGACGGCGCCGGCGACCAGCAGCGCCGAAGAGATGACGTGCAGGACGGTGGCCCACACCAGCTCGTTGGACAGGAGTTTGAGGAAACCGCTCACGCCGTCGAGCTCGGCGCGCCCCGTCTTGGGGTTGACGACGGCGCCCACCGGGTGCTGCATCCAGGAGTTGGCGGTGAGGATGAAGAAGGCGGAGAAGTTCGTGCCCGCGGCCACGGCCCACATGCACAGGTTGTGCAGCCTGGGGCTCAGACGGTCCCATCCGAAGATCCACAGGCCTAGGAAGACGGACTCCATGAAGAAGGCCAGCAGGGCCTCGAAGGCGAGGGGGGCGCCGAAGATGTTGCCGACGAACCTCGAGTACTCCGACCAGTTCATGCCGAACTGGAACTCCTGGACGATACCGGTGGCCACGCCCAGTGCGAAGTTGATCAGCAGGATCTTGGCGAAGAACTTGGTGGCCACCAGCCACTGCTTGTTGCCGGTCCGGCGCCACAGCGTCTCCATGAGAGCCACCAGCGGGGAGAGCCCGATGGTCAGCGGAACCAGGATGAAGTGGTAGACGGTGGTGATACCGAACTGCCAGCGCGCCAGATCCAGAGAGTCCAGCGCCATAGGAGAGATGGCCATCAATGCCACCTTTCGAAGACGACGATGAGATCAATAAGGTGTTCTGTAGAACATCCTACAGGTCAATAACCATATTATAGAGCAACTCTGACGTAGTGTCGTGAAACATATCGGGTTTCGATGCCTTGATCCTGTGCTTAGAGTTCCTCTGTTTTCCTTGTCTTGACTGCTTTTCGGTGAAGCTGGCGGAGGGTCTTTCGGGTGTCGTCATTGACAACCGTCGACCTTGAGGGTGGGACTGAAGGCCCGTAAGTAAAATTTCGAAGAAGGTCGAAAGCTGATTGTAGTCTAAGAGTTTGCTGACTATATAGTGAGATGAGGTGTGGGCGAGACATCGGCCACCATGGTCATGACGAGTCGCGCAAGCGCTTATCGCCGTATGTGTGGGATACTTCGATCCGGCTTCGGGTGCTCCGTACCGGTACCCGGGGTCGCGCCTTCCGACCGACCCTGTCCGAGGACCTTGCGCCGCCTGAGACGCGCCGCTGCGAGCCCGGTCTGTGTGGACGTCAGGCAAGGCATGCGCCCTGTCGGGCGCACTCGCAGACTTTTTCGCTGCTCCCGCTCGGGAGCACAACCGCGCTGACGCGTCGAGGGTACGACGACGGCGTCGGCCCCGGAGAGTGCAAGCCCCATGGCACATCGCACCACATCAGAATCAACAGAATCGCACGAGCAGGACCAGGCTGCCGCCGACGCCGTGAGCGCCCCGGCTCCGCGCCGCCGCCGCAAGGTCACCGCCGCCTCCGCCGCCCCCGCCCAGGCTCCCGCTGCCGAGCAGCCGGGCTCGATGAGTCCGATGAGCGCCGTCGGCGCCGTGACAACGTCGGGTTCTGACGAGTCCGACGGCGAAGGCTCCGAGTCGTCTGACTCGCCGATCGCTCCGTCGGTGCCCGCTCGTCGCCGCCGTAAGGTCACCGCCGCCTCCGCCGCCCCTGAGGCGGCGCCGGCCGCTGAGTCCCGTCTTGCCATTGCCGGAACCGCAGAACCCGATGAGTCGCAGCCGGAGGGGACGGAGTCAAGCTCTGCGCAGGATGGAGCGAAGGCGCATGTTGAGGAAGACGACGAGACTGATGGGCAGACTTCCGGTGCAGAGGAGCTGCACATCGATGCCCCCCGGGGAGATCAGGAAGAGGAAGTAGCCCAGACGCCTCGTCTGCCGGCCGCCTCTCTTCTGTTCCAGGCTCCCGATCCCAGTCGGGCCCGTCGTCGTCGGCGGGTCACCGCCGCGACAGCGGCTCCTCAGCATGCACCGACCGCCTCGCGCCACCAGGGTGCGAGCGGCTGGAGCGAAGCGGACGACGATCCCCGGACAGGCTCTCGAATCAAAACCGATAACCGGGAGACGGGCGGCGAGGACGAGGCGGAAACCGGCTCGTCCCGAGGCGGTCGTGGCGGGCGCAGTCGTCGTCGACGGGCGGCCGCCGGTGCAGGAGCGCCGCAGGAGGGACGCGGGGGCACTCCGGCCGAGGAACCCGGCGACGATGACACCGAGTCGTCTGAGTCCCTCGAGTCGCCCGAGTCCGACGGGGTTGATGACGCTGACGAGTCCCGGGCCGGCTCATCGGCTGGCGTCCGTGAGAGCGGGGGTCGTCGCAGGCGCCGCCGCGGTGGGCGCGGTCGGCGCTCGCGTTCGCGCGCAGAGGCTTCCGAGCGCGGTGAGTCCGACGGCCAGGACACCGGGGGCTCGTTGAGTTCAGACCGGGAGGATGTCGGCGGTGAGGTCTCTTCGGTGCGCGAGATCGCAGCGGATACCGCCATGGGAGTCGTCTCTGGATCGCGCCGGCGCCGGCGCCGGTCCCGTACCCGCTCCGAGGGCGGAGACCTGCGTGACGAGGTCATGGCGCTCAAGGGTTCCACCCGCTTGGAGGCCAAGCGGCAGCGCCGTCGTGAGGGACGGGCGGCCGGGCGCCGTCGGCCGATCGTGACCGAGGCTGAGTTCCTGGCCCGCCGTGAGTCCGTGGAGCGTCAGATGATCGTGCGCGAGTCAGACGGCCTCAACCAGATCGCCGTCCTGGAGGATGGGCTCCTCGTGGAGCACTACGTCTCCCGGCACACCCAGACCTCCATGGTCGGCAACGTCTACGTCGGCCGGATCCAGAACGTCCTGCCCTCCATGGAGGCCGCCTTCGTGGACCTGGGCAAGGGGCGCAACGCCGTGCTCTACGCCGGCGAGGTCAACTGGGACGCCGCCGGTATGGAGGGCCGTCCCCGCCGGATCGAAGATGCTCTCTCCAGTGGCGACACCGTCCTGGTGCAGGTCACCAAGGACCCCATCGGTCACAAGGGCGCCCGTCTCACCAGCCAGATCACTTTGGCGGGCCGTTACCTGGTCCTTGTCCCCGGGGGCACCATGACGGGGATCTCGCGCAAGTTGCCCGACACCGAGCGCAGTCGTCTGAAGAAGATTCTCAAGCGGATCGTGCCCGACTCCGCCGGAGTTATCGTGCGCACCGCCGCCGAGGGGGCCACTCAGGAGCAGCTGACCACCGATGTCGAGCGGCTCGTGGCCCAGTGGGAGACCATCGAGAAGAAGGCCTCTTCCGTCATGAAGGGCAGCGGCAGGGCCCCCGTCCTCCTCAAGGGCGAACCGGAGCTCGCCGTGAGAGTCATCCGCGACGTCTTCAACGAGGACTTCCGCAAGCTCATCATCTCCGGCGACAAGGCCTGGTCGACGATCTCGCAGTACATCGACGAGGTCAGCCCGGATTTGGCCGAGCGTCTCGAGCACTGGGTCAGTCCCGATGACGTCTTCGCCGCCCACCGTGTGGACGAGCAACTCGCCAAGGGCTTTGATCGCAAGGTGTGGCTGCCCAGCGGCGGCACCCTGGTCATCGACCGCACCGAGGCGATGACCGTCATCGATGTCAACACCGGCCGCTTCACCGGTGCGGGCGGCACACTGGAGGAGACCGTCACCCGCAACAACCTCGAGGCCGCCGAGGAGATCGTGCGTCAGCTGCGTCTGCGCGACATCGGCGGCATGGTCGTCATCGACTTCGTCGACATGGTCCTGGAGTCCAACCGGGACCTCGTCCTGCGCCGGCTCGTGGAGTGCCTGGGACGAGACCGGACCCGTCATCAGGTCACTGAGGTCACCTCGCTCGGCCTGGTTCAGATGACCCGCAAGCGGGTGGGGCAGGGCCTGGTCGAGGCCTTCTCCACCACCTGCGAGCACTGCAAGGGCCGCGGTTTCATCGTCCACGACGAGCCCGTCGAGAACCAGCAGGTGGACATGTCGGCCTCGGCCTCCCGCGGCGCAGGGCGCTCGCGCGGTCGTAAGAACCGCGAGGAGCAGACGGCCGTAGGTGGCGGTAAGAAGGGCGCTAAGAAGGATGCTCAGGAGACCCGGGGGCCCAAAGCCGCCAAGGGGGGCTCCAAGGGATCTGGAAGGCGCGACGTCCTCGGCTCGCCCGAGTCCGGAGCCGACGACGAGGCCCGCGCCGCGGTCCGCGGTGCACTGGCCCAGATCGCGGCCGCCGCAGAGCAGGCCCATAAGGATGTCAAGCAGGACAATCAGACGCCTCACGAGGCTCAGGGGGCCGACGGTTCGCAGGGGATCGGCGAGGAACGGGCCGAGAACGCAGCCGACCTCGGCGATGACGTCGACGGGCAGAACGTCGCTCGGACCTCCCGGACCGAGGACAAGGAGACCAGAACCGGAGGAAAGAAGTCTGCTGCCAAGAGGTCGGCGGACAAGGCCGATAAGAAGTCGGCGAAGAAATCTGTCAAAAAGTCTGCCAAGAAGTCTGCCAAGAAGTCGGCGCAGAAGACTGCTAAGAAAACCGAGGAGACGCCCGAGGATCCGGCGGGCGGGGCGGCTGAAGAACCCGCCGACGGCGAGCCTGTGAGGAGAACGAGGAGAAGGGCCGTCGTGAAGAGCTCCTCGCCGTCGCCGGAGAGTTCTTCAGATGGCCCGACGACCTCTGCCTAGCACTCTCACGGCCTTCGTGCCCAAGAACACAGGGAGTAGCACGGGCCGGAGGTTGGTGCCGGCGACATGATCGCCTAGAGTTATCTGCCGGTGCGTCTTGCGCCATTGCCCAGGACAGGGCCCTCCCGGTGAGGCTGATCGAAGCCGTACCGCGCGTGAGAGCCTTTCGAAGAATCTACAGAGATGAGCATTCAAGTGGTCTACGCGATCGTCAAAGCCGGCGGCCGTCAGGAGAAGGTCTCCGTCGGCGACGTCGTGGTTGTCGACAAGCTTGCTGGTGAGATCGGCGACGAGGTCTCCCTCGCTCCCGTCATGCTGGTGGATGGCGACAAGGTGACCACCTCTGCCGCCGACCTGGCCAAGTCCTCCGTCACCGCTGAGATCATCGGCGACGAGAAGGGCCCCAAGATCAACATCCTCAAGTTCAAGAACAAGACCGGCTTCCGCAAGCGCCAGGGCCACCGCGCTCAGCTGACGGCCGTCAAGGTCACCGCCATCAAGTGACCGCCCCGGCGTCAGCCAGTACACGGACATCCTGAACGCACACGCTCGAGAAGAAAGAAGCCTCAACCATGGCACACAAGAAGGGTCTTGGTTCCTCCCGTAACGGCCGCGACTCCAACGCGCAGCGCCTCGGCGTCAAGCGCTTCGGCGGCCAGCTCGTCAAGGCCGGCGAAATCCTCGTCCGCCAGCGCGGCACCCACTTCCACCCGGGCCGCAATGTCGGCCGCGGCAACGACGACACCCTGTTCGCCACCGCCGCCGGTAACGTTGAGTTCGGCACTTTCCGCGGCCGCCGGGTCGTCAACGTCGTGCTCCCCGAGGCCTGAGCCCCGGGCACACCCCACGTCATCGCGAGGGCGGACGGCACCTGCCGTCCGCCCTCGCCCTATCTCCGGACTCACAGGAGACCCCATGCCCAGCTTCATCGATCGAGTGGTTCTCCACGTGGCCGGCGGCGACGGCGGCAACGGCTGCACGTCCGTGCACCGTGAGAAGTTCAAGCCCCTGGCCGGCCCCGACGGCGGCGACGGCGGTCACGGCGGCGACGTCGTCCTGGTCGTCGATCCCCGGGTGACGACTCTGCTGAGCTACCACCGCTCCCCGCACCAGCGGGCCGGCAACGGCACCCCCGGCATGGGCGACTGGCGTCGTGGCACCGATGGCAAGGATCTCCTCCTGCCCGTGCCCGAGGGCACCGTCGTCAAGGATGCCGACGGCCAGATCATCGCCGACCTCGTGGGCGAGGGTGCCAGCATCGTGGTCGCCGAGGGCGGCACCGGCGGGCGCGGCAACTTCTCCCTGGCCTCCTCCAAGCGCAAGGCCCCCGGCTTTCACCTCCTGGGCGAACCCGGCCAGGCCGGGGACGTCACCTTAGAGCTCAAGACCATCGCCGACGTTGCCCTCGTGGGCTACCCCAGCGCCGGCAAATCCTCCCTCATCGCCGCCATGAGCGCCGCCCGCCCCAAGATCGCCGACTACCCCTTCACGACCCTCGTGCCCAACCTCGGAGTCGTCGAGGCCGGCGACGTGCGCTACACGATCGCAGACGTCCCCGGCCTCATCCCCGGCGCCTCCCAGGGCAAGGGGCTGGGCCTGGACTTCCTGCGGCACATCGAGCGCTGCGCCGTCATCGTCCATGTCCTGGACTGCGCCACCCTCGAGCCGGGCCGTGACCCCCTGTCCGACCTGGACACCATCGAGGCCGAGCTCGCCGCCTACTCCGAGCGCCTCGGGGACCAGGAGGACGATCCCCTCCTCACCGGCCGGATCCCGCTCATGGAGCGGCCCCGCATCGTGGTGCTCAACAAGGTCGACGTCCCCGACGCCGCCGAGCTCGCCGAGTTCGTGCGCGCCGATATCGAAGCCCGGGGCCTGCCTGTGCACATCGTCTCGGCGGTCGCCCACACAGGGCTGCGGCCCCTGTCCTTCGCCTTGGCCGGCGAGGTTGAGCGGGCCCGCGAGATGGCCCCGCGGGACGTTCGGCGTGATGGCGAGGCCGACGGAACTCGTCCGGTCATCCGCCCCGAAGCGGTCGGGCGCCGCGAGAAGGAGAGCGTCGCCCAGGTGCGCCTGCTGGTCCACCCCAGCGAGGGACAGGTCTACCAGGTCCGCGGCCAGCGCCCCGAGCGCTGGGTGCGCCAGACCGACTTCTCCAACGACGAGGCCGTCGGCTACCTCGCCGACCGTCTGGCCGCGGCAGGCGTTGAGGACGAGCTCGTCAAAGCCGGAGCCCACGCAGGCGACACCGTCCTCATCGGCGAGGTAGACGGGGGAGTGCTGTTCACCTGGGAACCCTCGATGACCACCGGCCCCGAGCTCTTGGGAGCCCGCGGCACCGACCTACGCCTGGAGGGCAGCCGGCGTCGGACCAACGTCGAGCGGCGCAGTCAATACCACGAGATGATGGACGCCAAGGAGGCCGCGCGCCAGCAGCTGCGCGAGGAGGCCGCCGAGGGCCTGTGGACCGATGCCGCCACCTGGCACGAGGGCGACGAGGATTGACGGGCGGGGACAGCATGAAACCACCAGCGGCTGATGGCGACAACGCCCATCGCGACGGCTTCCACTCGGGCGGGCGGCCTGATCGCCTGCCCGAGGGCGCCCGCGTCGTGGTCAAGGTCGGCTCCTCCTCGCTGACGCGCACCGACGGCGGGCTCGACCTCAACCGCATCGACATCCTTGCCGGCCTCATCGCCGGAATGCGGCGGCGCGGTCACGACGTCGTCCTGGTCTCCTCCGGGGCCGTCGCCTCGGGCCTCGCGCCACTGGGGTTGGACCGGCGCCCCGACGAGCTGCGCCTCCTGCAGGCGGCCGCCTCGGTCGGACAGGGCCGGCTCGCCGCCCGCTGGGAGACCGCTATGAGCGCCTACGGCCTGGTGACCGCCCAGGTTCTCCTAACTGCTCACGACGTCGCCATCCGCAGTCACTACCGCACGGTGCGGGCCACCTTCGACTCCCTGCTCTCTCTGGGAGCCGTGCCCATCATCAACGAGAACGACGCGGTGGCCACCAGCGAGTTCAGCCTCGGCGACAACGACCGCCTGGCCGCCCTCGTCGCCCACCTGGTGACCGCCGACGTCCTCGTGCTACTCACCGACGTCGACGGGCTGTGGACCGCACGGCCCGGAACCCCCGGCGCCCAGCCCATCCGCCACGTGCGCTCATCCGGCGACCTCGAGGGCGTCAGCGTCTCCGGGCGCGGTTCCTTCGTGGGCACCGGCGGCATGACCACCAAGCTCCAAGCCGCCACCATCGCCTGCGCCTCGGGCACCACCACCCTCATCGCCCGGGCCGACGACGCCGCCCGCCTTCTGGGCGAGGTCCGGGTCCCGGCCGACCTGGGCAGCTGGTTCGATCCCACCGGACCACACCGCTCCAGTCGCCGGTTGTGGATGGCCCACGCCTCCCAGCCCGAGGGACGCCTCCTCATCGATTCCGGCGCGGCCCGGGCCCTGACCGTGGGCAAGAAGTCGCTCCTGCTGCCCGGTCTCACGGGCGTCGACGGCGACTTCGAGTCCGGGACCGTGGTCGACGTCGTCGGCCCCGAGCGCACCCTGGCCCGCGGGATCTGCCGCTACGCGGCCGCCGAGCTGCGCGAGGTCCTAGCCGCCCGGGCCGCAGGCGCGCCGGCACCCGACCATGTGGCTCCCGTCGTCCACCGCGACGACCTCGCCGAGCTGCCTCGCACTGCCGGAGTCTGAGGACACCATCGGCCTCGTCTTCTATGGTGGCCCCATGAACGACGTCGACGCCCACGAGCTCGTCACCGCAGCCGCCCGCGCGGCCCGCACCGCACAACGAAGCCTGGCCAGAGCCCCGCGCGCCGTCAAGGACGCCGCCCTGGAGGCCATGGCCCACAGCCTCACCGAGCATACCGAGGCGATCCTCGCCGCCAATGCCGCCGACCTAGAGCGTGGACGCGAGTCCGGGATGAAGTCCGGGCTCCTGGACCGCCTCGCCCTGGACGCCGGTCGTCTGTCCGACATCGCCGGAGCCCTGCGGGAGGTCGCCGCTCTGCCCGACCCCGTCGGCGAGATCATTGACGGCTCGGTCATGCCAAACGGGCTGCGGGTGCGCCGGGTGCGGGTGCCCCTGGGTGTCGTCGGCATGATCTACGAGGCCCGCCCCAATGTTACGGTCGATACCGCCGCCCTGGCCGTCAAGTCCGGCAACGCCATCATCCTGCGCGGCGGCAGCGCAGCCCAGGACTCCAACGCCGCCATCGTGGCGGCCCTGCGCAGCGCCCTGGACGCCCAGGGACTGCCCGCAGACCTCGTCACCAGCGTAGACGCCGCCGGCCGGGACGGGGCCCGCGCCCTCATGCGGGCCCACGGCCTGGTCGACGCCCTGGTGCCGCGCGGCGGGGCCGGTCTCATTCGCGCCGTCGTCGAGCAGTCCACCGTTCCGGTCATCGAGACCGGCTCGGGGAACTGCCACGTCTACGTCGACGCCAGCGCCGACCTCCAGGCCGCGGTCGACATCATCGTCAATGCCAAGACCCAGCGCGTCGGCGTGTGCAACGCCGCCGAGACGCTCCTGGTTCACATCGACGTCGCCGCCGACTACCTGCCGGAGGCAGCCGCCGCCCTGTGGGATAAGGACACGGTCCTGCACGCCGATCCCGCCGCCCACCGGATCCTGACCGAGGTCGCCGGTGGTGAGCGCCTGGAGCTCCTGGTCGAGGCCACCGAGGACGATTGGGACACCGAGTACGGGTCGCTGGACCTGGCCGTGCGCGTCGTGGAGGACCTGGAAGAGGCTGTCGACCACATCCGGGCCCACACCACCGGGCACACCGAGGCCGTCCTGGCCCAGGACGTGGGCGTCATCAAGGACTTCATCGCGGGTATGGATTCGGCGGCCATCATGGTCAACGCCTCGACCCGTTTCACTGACGGCGGCCAACTGGGGCTGGGGGCTGAGCTGGGCATCTCCACCCAGAAGCTCCACGCCCGCGGCCCCATGGGCCTGACCGAGCTGACGACGACGACCTGGATCGTTGAGGGCGACGGGCACACCCGGCCCTGACCCGCGAGCGCCGGCTTGTCCGCTCTCCTGTGGATTCTGAGGCGTTTTCGGGTGCTTCTTGTGCTCTGCACCAATGTACTGACCTGTCGTTCGTGTTACGGTCGACAAAGGTCTTATTGTCCTGGTGGCCGTGTTGTGGCTCCGGGGCCGGAGACCGGAAAACCTAGGGAAGGGGACTCTGGATGGGAAACCTGCTGCATCGTTTCGGTCGCGGCCGCGTTGTCGCCACCGTGGTCGTGGTGGTGACATCGGGCCTTCTGCTCGGGGTCACCCGTATGGTGTTCTTCCACCCCGCCGAATCCGTGAGCGAGCCGGGCATTGTTATGACCGGAACCCCGGCCACCTCACCGCAGTCCTCCACATCGGCACCGGACCAGATCTCCGACAGCGCCAGCAACGTCTCACATGATCAGGGCGGCGCTGAGGCAGGCTCTTCGATCCCATCGACGCAGGGCCACTCGCCCCAGGCGGTTGAGCCCGATCCGCCTGTCGCCGTCGACCACGGCAGTCGGCAGTCGGCGCCCGCCGCTCCTAGCGCACCGGCCGCGGCCGGAAAGTCCGATGACTCTCGCACCGAGATCGATGATGATGACGACAAGAGTCCCGCAAAGATCGGGGCGACGGAGCGTGACGACGACGATCGCGACATTGACGACTGAATAGACGACCGACGTCACCGGTACTGGGTCGGTGCGCCTGGCCGGAAGGTCTGCTGCACGTCAGGTGAGCCGGTAACCCATACCGCGTACCGTCTCCACCCTGTCCCTGCCCAGCTTGTTGCGCAGGTAAGAGACGTAGACCTCCACCACGTTGGAGCCGGGATCAAAGTCCAGTCCCCACACGGCGCTCAGGAGCTGCTCGCGGCTGAGGACCTGGCCGGGGTGGCGCATGAAGGTCTCGGCGAGGGCGAACTCCCGCGCCGAGAGCTCCACCGTCCGGCCCTCCAGCGTCAGGGCGCGGGTGCGCAAGTCCAGGACCATGTCGCGGTGGGTCAAACGCATCTGGTCGGCCCCGGCAGCTTCCGGACGCAGCCGCACCCGGATACGGGCCAGGAGTTCCTCGAAGGAGAAGGGCTTGGGCATGTAGTCGTCGGCGCCACCCTCGAGTCCGGCGACGCGGTCGGCCACCGAGGACCGGGCTGTGAGCATAATGACCGGTGCCGTCACCCCCTGACCGCGCAGCCGCTGGAGCACCTCGAAACCGTCGATGTCGGGTAGGCCCACGTCCAGGATGATGAGGTCGAAGTTCGTCTGGAGCGCGAGCTCCACGGCCTCCAGGCCGGTGGAGGTGGTGTGCGGGGCGAAACCGGCCGCTTTGAGGCCCTTGGTGAGGAATGCGACGATCCGGGGCTCGTCCTCAACGATGAGGATACTACTCATGGTGAGTCACTCCTTGGACGCTGTCGGGGATTGTTCAGGGGATGAGGCACCGGCGTTCTCCGAGGCCGATGTCTCGGAAGAGGACGGTGCAGGGGAGGCCTCCAGAGGGATCGCCATGGTGAACACCGATCCCTGGCCCACCTGGGAGCGTATGTCCAATCGTCCTCCGTGCGCTGCGACGATCGTCTCCACGATACTCAGTCCCAGTCCTGTTCCCGAGGCCATCTCCTGGGCGTTGGTGGTGCGTTTGAACCGTTGGCGCACCACTTCGATCTCCTCGGCGGCGATCCCGATGCCCTCGTCGCCCGCCCACATCCGCAGGTGTCCGTCCCGCACTGCCGAGCCCAGGCGGACGGTACTGCAGTGCTCGGAGTACTTCACGGCATTGGCCACCAGCTGGAGCCAGGCCTGGGTGATTCGGGTGGGGTCGATCATGGCCCGGGTAAAGGCCACCGATTCCAGCTGCCAGCGGCGCTCGCCCAGGGCGAGGGACTTGTCGAAGACCAGCTCGGTGAGCTCGGCGACGTCGGTGTCCACCGGGGCGATGAAGTCGGTCTGGGAGCTCTTGGCCAGCAGGATCAGATCATCGATGAGCACTCCCATCCGGTCGAGCTCGTCAATGGCCAGCAGCTGGGTCTGGCGCACGTCTCCGGGATCGGCGGGGTCGGTGAGCTCAAGGTGCCCGCGGACCACGGCGATGGGCGTACGCAGCTCGTGGCCGACGTCGTCGAGCAGGTTGCGCTGAGCTTCCACCGCGGTCTGGACCCGGTCCAGCATCCGGTTGACGGCTGCGGCCAGGGCGGTCAGGTCGTCTCGGCCCTTGACCGGAACCCGGGTGGTCAGGTCCTCCTCGCCGATGGATTCGGTGGCGCGCCGCAGCTGCTCGATGGGACGCAGGAGCCGCTCGACGCCGAACCAGGCCAGGCCGGTCACCAGGGCGACGGTGAAGACGGCCGCCGCGGTGTAGAAGGCCATAGTGCGCTGAAGCTGGGACTCGGCGACCTTGAGGTCGATGACATGCACGAGCGCTCCGTGTTGGGGGCCGCCCTGGACCGGGACGATGAGAACCCGGTAGTTCGATGAGGGGGTGCGTACCGTCTCGATGACCGACTCCGAGGCGGCGGCCTGGGAGGTTACCCGCTTGAGCAGGTCGGTGTCCTCCTCCGGGCGGAAGGAGACGTTGTCGGAGGAGACCCAGGTCAGCTCCGTGTCGGAGCTGGTCCCTACGAATCCGAGCTCGGCCTCACCGGGCCCCTCCGCGGTGCGCTGGATGTGGACGCGGAGCACCGCCGAGACGTCCTCCAAGGGTTGGCCGCTGGAGGGATCCGTTCCGTCCGCAGCCAGCTCGCGGATCCGGTCTCGACTGTGCTCGAGTCGATTCGTGGCGTCGGCCGACACGCTGGTGTGCCCCAGCGCCCACACAATCGCTCCGCAGGTGATGAGCGCGATACTCGCCACCAGCACGATCGCCCACATGACGCGGGTACCGATGGTGATGGTACGGGTGGGCATGAGAGAGGTCACGCCGTCATTGTGCCCGGACTCACCGGTCTCCGTCCGGCGAGTCCGGGCTCGGGCGGAGCCACCAGCGGTAGTGCTCAGCGTCCCACTCCTGCGTAGGTCCACCCGGCCTGGCGCCAGGCCGCCGGGTCCAGGGCGTTGCGTCCGTCGATGATGACGCAGTCGGCGACCCCGGTGGCGGCGTCGGCGGGGTCGAGAGTCACGAACTGGTTCCACTCTGTCAGCAGCAGTACGAGCTCGGCTCCCTTGAGCGCGGCACGGGGGTCCTCCTCCACTGTGAGATGGGGGTGGGACCGGGTGACGACGGGCAGGGCCTGCGGGTCGCAGACGGTGACCTCCGCCCCGAGGCCGGCCAGGCGCGAAGCGACGTCCAGGGCGGGGGAGTCGCGCACGTCGTCGCTCAGGGGCTTGAAGGCGGCTCCGAGGACGGTGATCGCCTTGCCGGAAAGGTCGTCCCCCACGTGGGCGCGGGCCTGCTCGACAATCCGGTCGCGCTGCTCGCGGTTGATGGAGTCGACCCGTCCCAGCAGATCCGCCAGGTGCGCGGCCCCGTGCAGGTCGGCGCTGGCGCGCAGCGCCCGGATGTCCTTGGGCAGGCAGCCTCCGCCGAACCCGACTCCGGCCTGGAGGAAGCGCCTGCCGATGCGCGGGTCGTGACCGATGGCATCGGCCAGGACGGTCACGTCGGCGCCGGCCGTGTCGCATAGGTGGGCCATGGCGTTGATGAAACTGATTTTGGTGGCCAGGAAGGAGTTCGCTGCGGTCTTGACCAGTTCGGCGGTGGGGTAGTCGGTGACGATTAGAGGGATCCCCTCCTCCAGTAAGGGCTGGTAGACGGCGTCGAGAGCGGCCTGGGCCTCCTGGGCGTCGCGGGAGTCGGCGGGCATCCCGTAGACGATGCGGTCGGGGTGGAGGGTATCGGCTACGGCGAAGCCCTCGCGCAGGAACTCGGGGTTCCACAGCACTAGGGCGCGGTCGGCCAGGCGCTCGGACACCTGCTGGGCGGTGCCGACCGGGACGGTCGACTTGCCCACCACGAGGCTGCGCCCGCCCTTGGGCAGGGCGTCATGGAGCATGTCGACCACGCTCCACAACTGGCTCAGATCCGCCTCACTGCCGGTGGCGGACTGCGGGGTGCCCACAGCGATGAAGTGGACATCGGCCTCGGCCAGCTCCGCCGCCGTCGGCGCAGAGGTGAAGCGCAGGTCGCCCTGCTGGGCGCCGGTGACCAGCAGCTCGGGCAGGCCCGGTTCGTAGAAGGGGGCGCGGCCCTGGGAGAGGGCCTCGACCTGCTCGGTCCGGGTGTCGATTCCCAGGACGTGGTGTCCCAGGTGGGCCATGGCGGCGGCGTGGACGGCGCCGAGATATCCGCAGCCGATGACAGTGAGCTTGAGCGGGGTCATGAGTTGTTCCAATCGTCGCTGAGGTTGAGGGGGGCGAAAGGCGAGGCGTGCCCCAGGCAGTGACGTACCCAGGCGGGCAGCCACTGGTGGGCAGCGGGTCGGAAGGCGTGGACGAAGACGAGTCGCAGCGCCGAAGAGCGGTAGTAGGTCTCCAGACGCTCCGCCGTCGTGGGCAGCGTGCGGGCCATGTTGTCGAGCAGCCCGCGGACCTGTGCGTGGGCCTCGGGACCGAGCCGGCTCCGAAGTGCCATGAGGTCCGCGTGGGCCCAGAGATTGCCCAGGTCGAGGGCCGCCTCGGCCATGGCCGCGGTGTCCAGGTCCAGCAGGGACAGGCTGATTCCGTCCCACAGGAGCTGGCCGTCGTGGAGGTCGCGGTGGGCGATGACGTGCACCCCGTCCTCCTCCCGCAGGCTCAGGCAGGTGTCCACCACCTGCTCGTGCAGGAGAGTCGGTTGGTCGATGACGCCGTAGCGTTGGGCGGAAGCGAACCATCGGCGCAGCACCTCGGCCTCCTGACGCGGCCCGTGGACGGGCAGGTCCGCCTCGCCGTGGGCCAGGTGGGCCCAGGAGCCCGCCAAGTGCCTCCACGCGGGCAGACCGGCGTCGCCGAGCGCGCCCAGGCTGCGGCCGGGCAGCAGCTCGAAATCGACGACGTCGTCAATGCTGTTGCCGCTATTCAGGATCCGGGGGGTGCGCAGGCCGGTGACCCTCAGGACCGAGGCGGCCGTCGCGTGCGCTCGCACCAGGGCTGCGGCCCGGTGCGGCCGCACGATTTTGCGGACCCGCGTCTCCTCCATCACCACGGCACGGCGGCCAGCGCGGTGGACGACGAGCGTTCCGGTCAGGCGCGCGGATAGGGCCGGCAGGGCCGGGTCAGTGGCATAGGGCAGTAGGTCGGGAGCCGCTCCGGCGGTGACGTGCCCGGCGCGCAGACGGCCCTCGCCGTCGACGCACTCGATGCTCACGCTCGTGGAGCCCGAGTCCCGGTGCTCGGGCCAGGCGCGGCGCAGCCCTGGAATCGCGTGCAGCGTGCTCAGCACGCCGTTCATCTCTGGTTTCTGTGTCATCTCAGTCATCTGTGTCGTAGTCGAGACTTCTGTCATGCCCCGGCGGTCTTCTTCTCAGGTGACCGGGCGATGCTCTCAATGGCGGCCAGTTCCACCCCGATGCGTTCACGCCAGGACGGATCGGCCCGGCGCAGAGGATCGGCCAGCCGTGCCAGGCGCGAGTAGGCGATCGCCACCCCCAGCTGCTCGGCGCCGGGTGCCGGTCGGTGCTCGGCGTAGCCCTCCAACAGGGCGCGCCCCTGGGAGGCCGGAGCCACCGCGAGGTAGGAGCCCAGATCGGTGACTGCCGGCGCTAGGCGCACCCGGTCGAAGTCGGTCAGCCAGATCCGCCCGGAGGAGCGCTCGTACAGCACCTGGTCGGGGGAGGCGTCGCCATGGGTGAGGGTCGGCTCGCCCGACAGCTGACTGGGCAGTATGTCGCCCACCGCCCGCACGCGGCGGGCCAGCTCGGGGTCCAGGACATCGAACTGACGGGCGTGAACCTCGGCCAGGTCCTGAGGATCGGGATGCCGATGGGGCAGCCGGTTGACGAGGTCCGGCTTCAGCGCTTCTGCGCAGGAGTGCAGCTCGGCCAGCAGCGCCCCCACGCGCCGCGTGGCATCGGCTGCGGATTCGGTTGCGACCTCGGATATGGCGTGTTCAGCGGCACTCTCCTCGGAGAGCTCGGCCACGTTCGTATCGCCGCACCACTGCTGGAGACTGACATGCCCCTCGCACCGGGCCACGGCCTCGGAGTCGAGCAGACGCGGGACCGGGAGGAACTCGGACAGGGCGCGATGGACGTCGTCGGCCGGGTTGCCGGCCTGAGCACGCATCCGCAGCACCGTGGAGCCGTCCCGCAGCACGAGACGCCGTGAGGGGTTGTAGCGTAGGACGTCCCCGGCCTCCCAAGATCTCAGCACCCCCTGGCGGGCGGCGTCCGCCATCGGCCCGGCCAGCTTGGGGTCGGTGTGAACCGGACCGCTCTGCAGCAGCAGGTCGCCGCCTGCGGCCCGGGTGATCGGAGCCTGGTCGAGCCCCAGAGAGGTGGCCAGGCGCTCGGCCTGGGCGGCCTTGGAGTGCGAGACCGGCCAGAGCAGCCGCGCCCACCCGGACGTGAGCCCGGTGGAGCGCTCCGTCAAGGACATCAGGACCGAGACGTTCGGCTTGATACGCAGCCGGCCTGCCCGCACTGGTTGGCCGAGGAGCTCACTGAGCCGGTCGGCATCGAGAACCGCGCAGACGGCGTCGGCTGTAGTCACTGTTGTGGTCGCTGCGGAGATCGCGGGTGGGTTCACGATCCGCTCCCCTCCAGGGCGAAGAAGTCCGACAGGTGGCTGTTCGCCCACCGGCGGAACTCGTCCGAGGTGTCCATGAGGTGCTGAGGACTCCCCTCCAGCCGGATCCGCCCGTCCTGGATCCACACCACCCGGTCGACGCGCATAGCAGCTTGCGGATCGTGGGTGACGGTCAGGGTCGTGCGTCCGGCCACCAGCCCGTCGATCGCCTCGAGCACCGCCAACGTCGAGGCCGGGTCCAACCCGGTGGTCGCCTCGTCCAGGATGACGATCGGCGAGTCGCGCAGCAGTGCCCGGGCGATGGCGATGCGCTGACGCTGGCCCCCGGAGAGGGTGCCGCCCCGCTCGCCCACGGCCGTGTCGTAGCCGTCGGGCATCTGGGTGATGAAATCGTGGGCGTGGGCCGCGCGCGCGGCCGCCTCTACCTCACCGTCGGAGGCGTCGGGCCGCCCCAGGCGGATGTTCTCGCGGATCGTGCCGGTCAGCAGCACCGCCTCCTGGTGCAGGACCGAGACCTGCGAGCGCAGGAACTTCAGGTCCAGCTCGTCCAGGCTGTGCCCGTCGAGACTGACCGTGCCCGACGTCGGATCCAGGGCCCGCACCACCAGGGACACCAGAGTGGACTTGCCTGAGCCCGACGGCCCCACGAGCGCCACGTGCTCACCGGGAACCACCGTCAGGCTCACACCGTGAAGCACCTGCCGGCCCTCGTAGGCGGCGCGGACGTGGTCGAAGTGGACCATGCCGCGAACCGGGTCCAGCACGGTGGCGTCGCGAGGCGAGACGATCTCGGGCTCGACCGCCATGAGGTCGGCCACCCGCTCGCCCGATGCCGCCGCCCGGGCGATGCGGCCGGTGTACTTGGCCATGTCCCGAAGCGGCTTCATGGTGGTGCGCAGGTAGGTCGTGAAGAGCACGAGGTCTCCCGGAGACATGGCGCCGTTCAGGACCCGGATGCCTCCACCGACCATGACCACGGCCGTGGCCACGCCGACGATGACGTCCGTGGAACGCTCCAGGCGCGCGGCGATGCGGCGTGAACGCACTCCCTCGCTCAGGGAGACCGTGTTGGCACCCGTGAAGCGCTCGTGCAGCAGGGGCTCCAGACCGTAGGCCTGGACCACCTTGATGGCGCCGAGCGCCTCCTGGGCCGTGTTGGCCAGGTTCCCCTCCGACTTGCGGCTGCGCAGGGAGGCCGCGGAGATCCGCCGAGAGTTGCCGGAGGAAGCGATTGCGAAAGCCGCCACTGCCATGACCACGATCGTGGCCAGCAGCGGGTCCAGGAACACCATGACCACGACCATGACCAGCAGGGTCAAGGTGTTGGCGGCCATTGGCAGGCCGGCGGTGACGGCCACCTCCTGCATGCGGTTGACGTCGGCGATGAGGCGCTGAACCGTATCCGCGCTGCGGTTGCGGGCGTGGAACTGTTGGGAGAGCCCCTGGACGTGGTGGAAGGCCCGGCTGCGCAGGGAGGCTGCCGTACGTGAGCCCACCAGTGCGAAGGCCACGGTGGCCAGGTAGTTGCACCCCGCCCGACCGGCCACGATCACCAGAAGGGCCACGCCCAGCCCCACCAAGGAGGAGGTCGTGGCGGGTGCGCTGCCCGTGTGCCTGCCCATCGAGGCCACCAACGAGTCGATGACGACCTTCAGGGGCCAGGGCTCCATCACCCGGAAGGCCACCTCTGCCAGAAGCACCACCGTGCCCCCGGCCATGAGGCGCCACTGCGGAGCAGCATCGGGCCCTACCAGACGCAGGGTCTGGCGCATGGGGGAGCGGTGCTCCCGGGGTGCGCGCCGAAGCACAGGCGCACCCATCACCGCTCACCACCCTGAGCGAGGCCTGCCAGCTCCAGGATCCGGGCGACGGTCCGATGCCAGGAGTGGCGCTCCTCGGCCAGAAGGCGCCCGCTGCGGCCCATGCGGGCGCGCCGATTCGGGCATGCCGCCAGATCATCCAGGGCCGCGGCCAGAGCCGTGGGGTCCGAGGGGGCCACGAGCACACCGTGCCGGCCAGAGCCGTCCTCAAGCAGCTGGGGAATCTGCCCGACGTCGGAGGCCACGACCGCGAGCCCCGCGGCCAGGTACTCCAGAACCTTCATGGGGGAGAAGTACTGCTGCTCACCCCCACCCAGGTCCGGGTAAGGGGCCACTCCGATCGCCGAGCCCGCCAGGTGGATGGGAATGTCCTGCGGAGCGACCGCCCCGCGGAAGTCCGCCTCCACCCCGAGGCGCCCGGCCTGAGCGCGCAGCGAGTCCATCTCGGGGCCGTCCCCGATGATCCGCAGGCTCCAGCTCTGACGCGCCAGGGCCGCCGCCGTGATGAGGTCGGCCACCCCGTGCCAGGGCTTGAGGGTCCCCACGAAGGTGACGACCACCCGTTCTGGGTCCTCCGGCTGGGGCTGAATACGGCGCACGCTCACGCCGTTGGGAACCGTATGGATCCTGCCTGCGACATCGCCCGCACCGGTATCGGACAGGTCGGCGGTGCGACGACGCACCCAGTCGGCCACCGGATCCGAGACGCACACCGTGGCCCGGGCGGCCGCCACCTGGCGGCGCAGCACCTGCGCCGCACCGGAGGCGTCCACCAGCGAGCGGTGACGACGCTGCTCATCGATCAGCGGAGCATTGACCTCCAGGATTCCGGGAACCCCGGTGGCGGCCGTGATGTCGGTAAGCGCCGTGGAGAACAGGGAGTAGCGCTCGTAGACCAGGTCGACGCCGTCGGCGATCACCCGGGAGACGATCCGCTCCGCGGCGTGCGCCTGCGCCTGCTCCCGCTCAGCGGGCTCGACGTCGGCGACGGCCTCCAGGTGCAGCTCGAGGTCGGTGAGGTCGTCGGGAATGTGCTTGCCGGAGCGCACGGCGTACAGGGCCACCTCATGGCCGATGGACCGCAGTTCGCGGACCACCTCCTGGATGTGCACCGAGGCGCCCTTGGTCCCGAACACCGGGATACCCGGGTCGCAGCAGATGTAGGCGATCCGCATCAGGCGGCTCCTTCCCGATCGGCCAGGTACACGGTGGGAGCGGTGGGAGCGGGACGGGGACTCGTCTGCCAAGCGGCCAGGACCTCGGCCTGGGCGCGGGAGTCGAAGTGCTCCTCGATCAGTGACCGCGCCCCACGGGACAGGGAGACGGTGTCGACCTCGCCCAGCGCGATCCTGCGCAGGGCAACTGCCAGTTCGGTTGGGTCTCCCGGCGGCAGCAGGAGCCCGGTGATACCGTCGCGAACCACCTCCGGCAGCCCCGAGACCGCCGTGGCCACCACCGGCGTCCCGCAGGCCATCGCCTCCAGGATCACCGTGGGAAGACCGTCGATATTGCCATCGGCCGCCTCGATGCAGGGCGCTGCGAAGACGTCCGAGCGCGCCAACAGATCACGCACCTCCGCCTGCGTGAGCGGACCCAGGAGGCGGATCCGGTCCGCCAGGCCCAGGCGGTCGATCTGCGCGGCCAGGCGCTCGCGCTCCTCACCGTCACCGGCCAGCTCGACCTCGACGTCGACACCGGAGCTCACCAGGATCCGCACCGCCTCGATCAGGTCCGCGAAGCCTTTCTTGGGAACCAGGCGCCCGACGGCGCACACCCGTAGTGGCCGTGAGTTCCCGGCCGGCACGGGCAGCGGAGCGCGATAGGAGAAGCGGTCGAGCTCGATGGCGTTGTAGCGCAGCGACACCGTGGCCCCCGTGCCCGCCAGTACCGTCCTCAGGTGCTCCTTGTTGTACCGGCTGATGGCGATAACCCGCTGCGCGTCGGCGCAGATCCGGCGCAGCCACACGGGATCCACGGACTCGTGGAAGATGTCCTTGGCGTGGGTGGTCACGGTGTAGGGGATACCGGTCAGGGCCGAGGCGATCCATGCCACCCGGCCCGCCAGAGATGCGAAATGCGCGTGCAGATGCGTAATGGAGTCCCTGCGCGCCTGACGTGCCAGCTCCACGCCTTGGGCCACCTCGTCACCGGGAAGGTCGGCCAGCACCGGCATGATGGCGGCGAAGCGCTCGCGGTCGTCCTGGCGGGTCAGACCGTCGGTGAGCCGGCTCCACAGGTCGATGGCCCGTACCGGCCGGCCCACCCAGTTGACCCGGGCGGCCACCCGGGCGATCTCGGGGTGGAAGCGCGAGTCCGTGGTGGGGCGCAGCGCGTAGATACTCAGGTCCTCGCCCTGGGCCTCGCGGGCCAGGATCTCGGTGACGATGAAGGTCTCCGAGAAGCGCGGGTAGACCTTGAGGACGTATCCGATGCGGGCGCCGTTCTGATGAATGTCCTGGTGGTTGTCGACTGCGGGATTCATGCGGGGATCTCCATCCTGGTGAGGCTGGTGGTGCGGCTGTTGAGATGGCTGAGGCGGGTGTCGAGGATGTCGCCCCGGTCGCCGACGAGCTCGGCGGCGAGCAGGGGGACGGTTTCCAGACCGTCCAGGCGCAGACGACGTCGCCCCGCCAGCTGACTGCGAGCGCCGGCGTCTTGGTCACTCAGCAGCTCGGTGAGCCAGTCCTCGAGTGCTGCGGCACTCAGGTTCGCGACTCTTAGGAGGTCGATGGCGCCCGCATCCTTCAGAGCGGTGGCCCGGATGAACTGCTCGAGGCGAGGCGTCTCACGGGGGACGAGGAGAGCCGGGGTTTCGGAAGCGAGGATCTCGCTGACCGTGTTGTAGCCGCCCATCGAGATGACCGCTGCGGCCTGCCGGATGTGGTGGCTCATCCCCGGCCAGGACCGGCGCACGATGGTGTGGGGGCCGGCCGCCTGAGCGACCTGGTGGAACTGGGCGGCATCGAGCTGGGGGCCGGTGACCACGACGTGCCGGTACCCGTCGGGGACACGTGCTGCGGCTGCGGCGCGCAGCAGGTGGACGCCGTCGGAGCCGCCACCGGCGGTGGTCAGGATGAAGGCGCCGGCAGCCTCGGCGTTACCGGCCAGGGCTTCTGACGCCTCGGAGCCGTGAGTGGTTTCCGCGGCATCGCGGCCATGGGCGAGGTAGCCGGTGTAGCGCATCCGCTCCTGAAGTGCCGTCGGAGCCTCGCCAGTAGCGTTCAGGTCATGGACCGAGGAGTCCCCGTAGACCCAGACCTCGTCGATGAGTCGGCGCAGTGTGTCGGCCTGGCCGAGCTCCTCCCACTCGCGCTGAACGGTCGCAGGCGTGTCCAGGACCTCGCGCAGGCCGAGCACCACGCGCGCGCCGGGGTTCGCCTGGCGCAGACGTGCCAGGGGCTCGCGCAGCTCCTGGTGCACCCCGTAGGGGTGACGGTCGATGATGAGCAGGTCCGGGATGAAGGTCGTTAGGACACCGGACAGCAGGGCGCTGCGGACCAGGCTCAGGTCCTCACGGGTGATACGCAGGCGCTGGGGCAGGTAGGTGTCCTCGGCCTTCTTGACTCCCGGCAGCACCAGCCAGTCGAAGCCGTCGGGAAGCCGGTGTTCCTGTCCCGGAGCCAGCCCGGTGATGACCAGGCCGGTGACGTCGCAGCCGGTGAGCCCCGGCAATGCCCGGGCCAGGTGATGGGCCAGAGCAAGGTTGCGGCGAAGGTGCCCCAGCCCCTTGGCGTCGTGACTGTAGAGCGCCACCCGTAGGGGAACGGTTGTCATGGATCGTCTCTTCCCTTGGTGTCAGTTCAGGGTCGTTCTGAGACGATCCTGACCGGCCAGGAGAAGACGACGATTAGGGGCGGATGAGAAAGCTCTCAGGTTTCTCGGAGATTAGACCAGCTGTACCTCGGTGCCCGCCTGCCGCAGGGCTGCGGCCTGGTCGGCGGAGGCACCGTCATCGGTGATGACCAGGTCGATCTTGGAGATGGGGCAGATGAGTGCGAAGGCGGTGGTACCGAGCTTGGAGCTGTCGCACACGACGACGACGCGATGGGCCGCGTCGACCAGGGCGGCATTGACGGCGGCCTCGCCGTCGTGCTGAGCGTAGGCCCCCCGCTCATCGATGCCCTCGACACCCAGGAAGAGCGTGCCCACGCTGATCGAGGGCAGGATGAGTTCGGCCAGCGGGCCGGTGAGCTCGAAGGACCGGGGCCGTGCGATCCCGCCGGTGACGACGACGCGCACGCACTGGCGCACGGTCATCTCGCTGGCGATGTTGACGGCGTTGGTGACCAGAGTGACCGGAATGTCCGGATCGGTCAGGTCCGGCAGGAGCACGACCTCACGGGCCACTTCGGTGGTCGTGGTTCCGCCGTTGAGGCCGATGGAATCGCCCGGCTGCACCATGGCGGCCGCTGCCCTGGCGATCCGGGTCTTCTCATCGGCCATCCTCGAGGTGCGGTAGCGCAGCGGCGGTTCGGTGGATGTGGGGTTGGCGATCGCGCCGCCGCGGGTGCGGGTGACCAGCTGCTGGTCCGCCAGGTGGTCGAGATCGCGTCGTGCGGTTGCCGCCGAGACGCCCAGACGCGCGATGATGTCGTCGATATGGACACTGCCCTCGTCCATGACGATATCGAGGATGGCCGAATGGCGATCATGCCGAGACATCTCGATCCTCCTGGAGCTCGAGGGGCGGTCCGGGGCCGGGGAGTGGGCCGGGCGGCGCTGGAGCACGACACGTGATTTGTGGATCAACTACTTGCCTTATCCTGGTGACCGTGCGGCAGGTAGCTCGGTGTGCTGGAGCCAGCATAGATCAGGAATGGTCTTAGTCGCTCGCTGAGAGCGACACATGGCGATGCGAACCTTGCTACTGTCGTCGATATCAATCACGCCAACGTGTGGGGCGGTGGCCCCGTGGCGGCATTGCGGTGGTCCCTCGTCCGGTCACCGCAGGCGTCACGGTCCGTGCACTGCCGCTCCTCCCCTGAGAACAGAGAACACATGGGACATCCCGCTGACTTATCCGAGTGCTCCCGCCCCAAGGGGCGAGCCGTTGCGCTGGGGGTCGACGTCGGTGCCGATGGCATGACCGCTGTCGTATCCGATGGCCGGGGGCGCGTCGTCCGCTCCCTGGAACGACCTGTACCGGAGGACTGCCGCTCGGACGGTCGCCGGCTGGCCGAGGAGATCGGCGGGGCCGTCGCCTCCTTATGCGCCAGTGCCGTTGACGAGCTCGCGGACGAGGGGAAGGACCGGACCGCGCAGGCGCCCGTGTTGATCGTCGGGGTCTGCGTGCCGGGTGTCGTCGATGAGGACAGGGGACAGATTTGCCGCAGTGCCGTCCTGGGGCTGCAGGACGTCCCACTGGCGAGCCATGTCAGTCGGTTCCTGCCGGTGCCGGCTGAGTCCGCCGAGGTGTTGCTCTATCAGGATGCTCGTTGCGGTGCCTGGGCCGAGAGCCGGTGGGGGGCAGGCGGAGCGAGCTGCCTTTACCTGTCCATCGGAAAGAGCATCGCCTCCGCCGTTCTGCTCGACGGCGTCCCGGCGCCGGGTGGGGACCGGGCCGGCCAGGTTGGTCAGGTCCTGGTCTCCGATCCCGACTGGAGCGGCGAGAGGGCCCGATTGGAGGATGTCGCCTCGGTTGACGCGATGGTGGGGCGTTACACGGCGGGCATCGTCGATGACTCTGCGGCCTCTTTGAACAGCTCCGATGGATTCTCTACCGGGGGCGCAGGCTTCTCCGCCTCGGGGCTCGAGTCGCTTCTCAGCGCGATGCGGTCCGGGGACCGGGAGGCGCGCCGCGTCTGGGATACGGGCCTGGACGCCTTGGCCGATCTCATCGCCCGTGGTGCCGGTCTGCTCGGTCCGCTCGACGTCGTCGTCAGCTCAGAACTGACTCGGGCGGGGGAGGCCGTCTTCCTGGAGCCATTGCGCGGGCGGGTGGCCGACCTCATGGCCGGCCTGCCGGCGCCGAGTCTTCTATCGGCTCGGCTTGGAAAGACGGGCTCGGCATTGGGCGCTTCCGGGCGAGCTCTGGAGGACTGGCAGTAACCTGATAATATTCTGGGTGTTACCTTGAGTCTCTGCGCCGTTGGCTGACAACTCGCTTATGGCGTTGCGGAGACCCACAATGGGTGCAGGCCGTGGCAGTATGTTCGCCAACTGCAGTCGTCCGTACCGGTTGAGGAGAACCAGCGTGTCCCCCAGGAGAGAAGCGAGGCGCAGCGCGTGACCCAGTCTGCTCGTCCGCTTCGCATCGGCATCATGGGTGGGACCTTTGATCCGATTCACCACGGGCACCTCGTTGCGGCCAGTGAAGTTCAGGACGTCTTCGCCCTCGACGAGGTCATCTTCGTGCCCACTTGGGCGCAACCCTTCAAGAAGGAGCGCAGGGTCTCTCCGGCAGAGCATCGTTACCTCATGACGGTTATCGCAACGGCCTCCAATCCGAGGTTCACGGTCTCCCGGGTCGACATCGACCGGGGAGGTACGACGTACACGATCGACACCCTTCATGACATCGCGGCCGAGTATCCGGGCGCGGAGCTGTACTTCATCACCGGTGCGGACGCCTTGGCGCAGATCCTCACATGGAAGGACAGTGAGGAGATCTTCGACCTAGCTCATCTGGTAGGGGTCACGCGCCCCGGACACGTTCTGAATGACTCGGGGGTGCCCCGTGACCGGATCTCACTGGTGGAGGTGCCGGCCATGGCGATTTCATCGACGGATTGCCGCCAGCGAGTCGGGCAAGGAGCTCCGGTGTGGTACCTCGTTCCCGATGGTGTCGTGCAGTACATACGCAAGTACGGGCTTTATCGTATGGCCTTGCGGTCGGCGTCGGCGACGTCGATGACGGCGAGAGTGGCCCGCGAGCAGTCCCTGAGGAAGGAGAACGACGGTGAGCACTGAGCAGACCGGCGTCAATGCCCCCACGTCCGAGGAGCCGACGCAGGATGAGCACGCTCCGCGCGGCAGTCGTCGTGCGATCCGGCAGGCGGAGCGCGCCGCCGAGCGGGAGGCCATTCTGACCGGGCAGCAGCCGCTCCTGACCCGACGCGAGATGAGACGCCTGCGCGAGGAGGCCAAGGCCCTCAGGGCGGCAGTCGAGGCCGGCGAGATCACCCCAGAGCAGGCCCAGGCTCTCCAGGATCCTCTTGCCGATCCTGCATCGGTCGCCCCCCGTTCCTCCGCCCAGTCGGGTGCCGACGCCGAGACCGGGCTGGAAGAGTCGGCCGAGTTCCCCGCCGTGGACGATGACGGGGCCGCCTACCTCGACCAGGGAGGGCAGAACCCGCCTCTCAACCTGTCCGTTCCCGAGGGCCCGTCCGCGTCCGCTCCGAGCTGGCGCTCGCTATCTGCGGCGGAGGCCGTGGCGATCTCCGAGATCGAGACGGGTCTCATGGAGGCGGTCGATCTGCCGGTAGCGACCCTGGACTACGACGCCCAATGGGCCGCGGACGCCGACTCCGAGCCGGCGCCGGTACCCACTCGCTTCTCGCTCAAGGAGCGCCTTGAGGGCGGTCCCGTCTCTGAGACCGGCCAACAGGAGGCCCTTGAGCCCCAGGCCCCCGTCGAAGAGGCCGACGCCGAGGAGCTCGCGACCGGCCCCTACGACTACCGGGAGGGCTTCGCTCCGACGACTCAGGACGATGGGGCGGCTTCCTCCCAGCCCTCCTCGCAGTCGGCGGAGGCCGTCCCTGCCGTCTCCACCTCGGCTTCCGGCGCCGCCGACTTCGCTGCCTTCGGACAGGCCGGAGGCACGCAGTCCACCGAGTCTGCCCGCAGCGGCCTGAGCGCAGGGTCGGCTTCCTCGACCGGCTCAGTGCGACGTCCGATTGTGCGCATTCCCGCTGCTGCGCAAGGAGTGCGTACCGTCAACGTCTCCACGGGCGAGCTCAGCTCGATCCAGCCCGTGGACAGTTCCTCGTCCGCCCAGGACGCGGCGGATGCTCAGGAGACCTACGGCATCGCGCCCATCGAGGAGCCGATGGCGCAGGAGAGCGTCGCGGTCGACGTCGATGCGCAGACCACGATGCCCCCAGCGCAGCCGCAGCAGGATGCCGAGTTCGGTACGGTCGGTACTCCGCAGTGGAAGTCGCTGCACCAGTCCTCTCAGGCGGACAGCTTCCAGGAGACGATCGTGACCGGGGTGGCTGCAACCTCCGATGTCGCGTCTTCGGAAGCGGTCAGCCCCTATGCCTTCTACTCCGACGAGGCCGAGAACAGCAACGGCCCGATCGGTGGCTCGGAGTGGGACTCGGTGGCGGCGCCTGTTGCCGAGGGTCCCGAGGAGCCGTACCTTGCTCCCGTCAACGAGGTGACCGGTCGGGTGCCTACCCCGGACCACGTCCTGCCGGTGGAGCGGCCCGGCTCCTCCTCCCGCACCGGCAAGATACTCATGGCCGCGCTCATCGTCGTTGTCGTGCTGCTCATCATCCTGGTCATCGTCTGGCTGTTCGTCAGCGGCAGGCTCGGCGCCAGTTCCAGTGCCATGAGCGCCGCCATCGGGGCGGGGGAGTGGATTCGGCAGCTCGTATGAGGGCGGCGCGCGAGGTACAGTCTCCGCTGCCGCATGATGCTTGACTGACCGCCCCGAAGGAGATCCGTGCCCGCTACCGAACACGCCGCCGACCTGACTCTAGCCGCTGCTCGCGCTGCGGCCGATAAGAAGGCTGCGCACCTCACGGCCATCGACGTCTCCGAGCGACTCGGCCTGACCGATGTCTTCCTGCTGGCCTCCGGCTCGAACGACCGTCACGTCCACGCCATCGTCGACGCGGTCGACGAGGCCATGCAACGCGCCGGGGCCAAGCGTCGGACTCGGGAGGGTTTCGCCGACGCCCACTGGGTACTCGTGGACTACGGTGATGTCGTCGTCCATATTCTGCAGAACGAGGACCGGGAGTTCTACTCGCTGGAGCGCCTGTGGAAGGACTGCCCCGTCATCGAGCTGCCGGAGGACCTGACAGCACCGGATCGTCGGGTCGACGACGAGGAAGGCAGCGAGAAGGGCACCGTCTTATGACCGACCTCATCCTGTGGCGACACGGTCAGACCGACTACAACCTTCAAGGACGCATCCAGGGGCGGGTCGATATCCCCCTCAACGGCACCGGCCGTGAGCAGGCCCGGCGCGCAGCCGACAGCATCGCGGTGCTTAAGCCCACGCGGATCGTCTCCTCGCCACTGGTGCGGGCACGGGCCACCGCCGAGACGCTGGCGTCGCTGATCGGGCAGAGTGTTGAGGTCGATTCTGCCTTGGCGGAGAAGTCCTTCGGCGACTGGGAGGGACTCAAAGCGGACGACATCAAGGCGCAGTGGCCTGAGCACTACGCCACCTGGCGCGCCGGTGGCGATCTTCCCCAGTTCCGGATCGAGGGGCGTCGCGAGACCGCCGAGCGAGTGGGCGAGGCACTCAAGGCCCTCGTCGCAGGGGCCGGCGAGGATGACGTCGTCGTAGCAGTCTCCCACGGAGCAGCCACCAATTTGGGGGCGACCTATCTGCTGGGCATGGACCCTCAACAGTGGTTCGGCCTGCGCGGCATGAGCAACTGCTGCTATGCGCTCATGCGCACCAACAGACGGCCTCCGGGCTGGTCCGTGGTGTCTTGGAATGCCGGTCCCCCGGTGGACCCGAGCCCATTGGGCAAGATTCTCGGGTAATCGGGTGAGGTAGTACACGCGCCACGGATTTGCCCTGGCGGTGCCGGTATCCATACAGTTGTCCGCGTCGCCGCACGCGAGCGACGTCCGACCGGGGCTATGGCGCAGTTGGTAGCGCGCTTCCATGGCATGGAAGAGGTCGGGGGTTCGAATCCCCCTAGCTCCACGAACCGCTCGGATTCTTCTCCGAGTGGGGCACCCACACCGGGGCTATGGCGCAGTTGGTAGCGCGCTTCCATGGCATGGAAGAGGTCGGGGGTTCGAATCCCCCTAGCTCCACAATTCTTCAGCAACAGGCCCTGCCGTTAGGCGAGGGCCGTTTTGTTTCTCTGCTCGCTGCCGGCGTGTGCGGCACAATGCGGATATGGCTATCGCTGTGCTGGTCAAGGCCCTAGGGGCCTTCTTCGCGATCATGAACCCCTTCGTCAACCTGCCCCTGTTCCTGAGTCTCACCCAGGATCAGGATGCCGCGACCCAGCGGCGCACGGCAGTTCGCACAACGATCTCCTCCACCGTCATGTGTGCCGTTGTCCTGCTCCTCGGTGCGACAATCCTGAGATTCTTCGACATCGGCGTCGACGACTTCCGGATCGCAGGCGGAATCGTCCTGCTCATTATCTCCCTGTCCATGCTCAACGGCAGTGGATCCAGCGCCCACGAGGGAAGTACGCAGGAGAAGGAGCAGCACGACGCCGTTGCCGGTAACGGGAACGACGTCGCCTTCTACCCCATGACCTTTCCCATCCTCGTGGGGCCGGGAACGATCGCGACCATCATCGTCATCCAGTCCCAGGCTCGGGGGCTGGGCGGGCATGCGGCTGTTGCGGCTGCGCTGGCAGCCGTCCTCGTGACGCTCGGGATCGTTCTCTACTTCTCCGCCAGCATCGGCGCACGTCTGTCCATGACGATGCGCACCATCATGACCCGTCTCATGGGGATGATCCTGGCCTCGATCGCGGTTCAGATGATCGTCGTCGGGATCCAGCATCTCTTTCCCGGGCTGGCTCGCTGAGACGCGCTCCACGTGTGGGTTTCCCCGAGGAACTGGCTCCTCGGGGAGTCTGAGGGTAGCCTCACCTTCAGATGTTGTCGGGGGGCACCCCGCTCCCACGTGCAGCAGCATTGCAGGAAGGTAATCGTGTGACGTCTGTTCAGGTTCCCGACATCATGCAGCGCGCCAGGCGCATGGCCAGGCGTCTCCTGACCGGCAGCGGAAGCGCCGCGGTGACGGCCTACCGCATCGACCCCTCCGCGCCCGCCGCCTTCGTCGCTCACGCTATGCGGGCCGACGGCCGGATCCTCGTGGCGGCCTGCCCGTCGGAAGGTACTCCGCTGGCCATCGCTCCCGACGACGTCGCCGTCGATGTCCGGCTCGACGTCACTCTTGACGCCGCCGAGCCCGGTGTTCGTATCACGGCGGCCACGGCCCACCTGCTGGGCAACCTGACCTGGGTCAATGGCGAGGACCGTGCCCTCGTCCTGTCCTCCTCGCGGACTCCCGCCTGCCACTGCGCCATCGTCGGCGAGGATCCGCTCGAGCGGGTCCGAGAGATCGCCTCGGGTCCCGGAGGGCGTCTGGGCGTCATCGCCTGCGAACGCGTCATGCTCCACTGCGTCTCCGGTGTCTCCAGCCACGACATCGAGGAGATCCTCGACATCGCCTCTGCCGATGCCGGAGCCGTGCCATCCGCCTCTTGGAGCCCCCAGGAGGTCATGGATGCCCATGAGGCGGTCAGCGCGGTCGGCCAGTTGGGCCTGCGCGCCGTCTGTGAAGCCGTGCGAGAAGGGCAGATGGCCGGGTGGACCTGCTCCTCCCGCCCCGCTGTCGGTGTATGCCCTACGCTGTGGGATCGGACCCTGTGCGTCGACGTCGACACCCACGGGGTGACACTCATGTCCATTACCGGGGAAGAGGTCTCCACACTGGTGGTCTCCTTCCCGGATGCCCTGGCTAGTGCCTCCGAGGTCGGGCCGGTCCTCGAAGGGCTGGCCTCCCAGGCTCTCCCGCAGCGCCTGGCCCGTCCCTGAGTGGCTTACCTCGGTTGCGGTTCTGAACGTTCCGGTCGCAGAGACCGGAACGGGGGATACCACCGCGCGGTGGTATCCCCCGTTCGGCCCCCAGCCGCTCGAGCTGGAGAGCCTTCCGGTCAGCGAACTTCGTAGGTCTTGCAGGAGGCGGTGTCGCCGCCGACGGTCACGGCCTCGGCCGTGCACATGAGGTCCTTGTTGTGGACGCACTCGAGGCGCTGGCAGGCGCCCACCTGACCCTCGGCCACGGGCAGGCCGCCGCGGGCATCGAGGCTGATGAAAGTGTCGCAGGCCGGTGCGCCGTTGTCGCCGCCAACGGTGATGGCGAAAGCGGTACAGCCTCCGTTGTTGAAAGCGCAGGAGGTGGTGGTGCAGGAGGTGATCTTGGTGACGGACATGATGCTATTCCTTTCGAGCGGATGTGCGCTGCGGACATGAATAACGTAAATCCGTTCCCGCACCCCGGCAACGAAGGGCAGCCTGGCCTGCTTTGCTCCGTGTCCATGAACGTTGGGATTCCAACGTTTTGGTGGTTCTCATCGGGCTGTTTCCGTCAGTGATGGGAGCTTGAAAAAATATGGGGTTGTGTGCCGTTAATTTTCGTTATTCCTCGCAGGTAAGGCACTCCTGAACCGGTGCGGTCAGGAATTCACCTACGCATGGAGGGTTCCATTCATGGGGTGAAGGCATGGTGAGTGCGACCCGTGCTCCGGTGAAGGGGCATCTGCGCTCCCCGAGCCGTCCAGGGCTCCGAGTGTCCCGTGGTCCGCGTGTGGATCAGCTGTGGGCGGCCGCCACGGCCAGGCGCAGGGAGGCGGCGAAGCGCGTCTCGCGCTCGGCGGCACTCATGTCGCCGGAGTGATCCAGCAGATGGTCGGAGACCGTCAGAACCGCCAGCGCCTGCTTGCCGTACTCGGCGGCGACGCCGTAGAGGGCGGCCGCCTCCATCTCCACGCCCAGGACTCCGTAGGCGGCCAGTGCCTCGGTCTGGCCTTGGGGGGTGAAGTAGAAGTGGTCGCGCGAGATGACGGTTCCCAGATGAACCGTTCCGTCCACGCCGGCCTGGGGGGTCAGTGAGGCCTCGTAGGCGGCTTGGGCCAGATGGAAGTCGGCGACCGCGGAGAAGTTGATCCCCGGAATGCGCAGCTGGTTCATGGAGGAGTCCGTGTGGGCGCCGGTGGCCACGACGACGTCGCCGACCTCGACCTTAGGTGAGATAGCGCCGATGGTGCCCACGCGGATGATCCGTTCCACCCCGAACTGGCTGAACAGCTCGGTGGCGTAGATTGTGAAGGAGGGCTGTCCCATGCCCGATCCCATGACGCTCAGCGGCTTGCCGTTGACGGTTCCGGTGAAGCCCAGCATCCCGCGCACGTCGGTGATCATGCGGGCGTCAGCCATGAGTATCTCGGCAATGCGCTGGGCGCGCTTGGGGTCGCCGGGCATGAGGACCGCGGGGGCGAAGTCACCTGGAGCTGCGGCAATGTGCGGGGTGGCCATGGGATTCCTCTCGAAAGGAGTACTGAGTACCGGGTGGAATTGCGTTCAGTGTGGCACAGATCGCGTGAGAAAGAGTGGAAGGTGACCTCGCACATGCAGTCCATATGCTGGACATCGAGCGACACATCGTGGTCACTAGAGCTAGCGTCCAACGACAAAAGAGCCTGCGACCATTCCGCAGGAGAAGGCGGCCGTCGGGTCGCCTTCGTTCATGAGATCACGGAAGGTTACTCATGACCCCCAGGACAGGGGAGAGCGAGTCTCTTCAAGCGCCCCCGCGTGAGCAGTGGAGCGGTCAGCTCGGCTTCCTCATGGCAGCCATCGGCTCGGCGATCGGGCTGGGCAACATTTGGCGCTTCCCCGGCGTGGCCTACGCCAACGGTGGTGGTGCTTTCATCGTCCCCTACGTCATTGCGTTGTTGGCGGCGGGACTACCGATTCTCTTCCTCGATTACGCCCTGGGACACCGTTTCCGCGGCTCGCCGCCGGCGGTGTTCCGGCGCATGTCCACCAAGCTGGAGTGGCTGGGCTGGTTCCAGGTCTTCATCTGCTTCGTCATCATGACCTACTACGCGGTGGTGGTGGCCTGGTCCCTGCGCTACATGTTCTTCTCCTTCACCACCGCCTGGGGCAATGACGCGGGAGGCTTCTTCATGCACTACATCGGTGCCGACCAGCTCGAGACCGAGGTCAGCTACTCGCCGGCCGTCATCGCGGGCGTGGCCGTTCCGCTGCTGTTCGTGTGGGCCTTCGGCCTGGTGGTGACCGCACTGGGCGTCAGTGGCGGTGTGGAGAAGGCTAACAAGGTCTTCCTACCGCTGCTCGTGCTCATGTTTGCCGCCCTCGTGGTGCGGGCCCTCATGCTTCCCGGCGCGGGGGAGGGACTCAATGCCCTGTTCACCCCCAAGTGGTCCGCCCTGCTGGACTACAAGGTGTGGATGGCGGCACTCGGCCAGATCTTTTTCTCCCTGTCCGTGGGCTTCGGCATCATGCTCACCTACGCCTCCTACCTCCAGCGCCGCCGCTCCAACCTGGTGGGCACCGGCCTGGTGGCCGGCTTCGCCAACTCCTCCTTCGAGCTGTTCGCCGGCATCGGAGTCTTCGCCACCCTCGGCTTCATGGCGCACACCCAGGGCGTCGGCTTGAACGATATGAAGATCACCGGACCCTCCCTGTCTTTCATCACCTTCCCCACGGTCATCGCTCAGATGCCCGGTGGCGCGTTGTTCGGAGTGCTCTTCTTCGCATCCTTCGCCATGGCGGGACTGACCTCCTTTATCTCCATCATCCAGGTGGTGGCCGCCGGCGTGGGAGAGAAGCTCGGTCTGGCTCCCAAACCTGCCTCGCTCGTCGTCGGCATTCCGGCCGCTGTCCTGTCCTTCGTCCTATTCGCCACCAGTTCTGGCCTGCCGGATCTCGACGTCGTCGACGCCTTCATCAACAACATCGGTGTGGTCGCATCGGCCATCATCATGTGCGTGGCGGTGGTCTGGGGCCTGCGCCGCACCAGGCTGCTTCAGGATCATCTCAACGCCGTCTCCGAGTCGCGGATGATCGGTCTATGGTGGCGCGTCCTGGTCGGCGTGGTCGTCCCCGTCCTGCTGGGCTACATGTTCCTCCAGACCCTGGGGACCTATTTGTCCAAGGGCTACGAGACCTACTCGAACGGCTTCGTCATGGTCTTCGGCTGGGGGATGCTCCTAATGGTGGCCCTGTGCACCGCCATCATGACCCTCATCCCCTGGAAGACTCCGGTGGATGAGTTCGAGCCCCTTGAGCTTGAGACCGATTCCAAGGAGGAGGGCTGAGATGACTGGAATCGCTGTACTCATCATGCTTCTTGCCATCGTCATTATCTGGGGCGGCTTGGCGGTGTCCATCACCGCGCTCATCTCTCGCGGACGCCGGGAGGATCGTGATGCCCGGGCGGAGGCCTCGGCGCGGGCGCGTGAGCACATGCTCCACCCCGAGAAGGTTGACTAATCTGTCCCCACCCACTGCTGTGAAGAGAGACCGACTCCACCACCCGTCTGGAGCCCGGTTCGGCCGGTTTCCAGGCGGGTGGGTCACAATACGCCTATGACTCAGACTGATGTGAGCCCGCAGGAGCTGCCCCGTCTGGTGGCCTTCGACCTCGATGACACGCTGGCGCCCTCGAAGTCGGCCATGCCGCCGGCGATGGCGACGGCACTGAGGCGGCTGCTCGATGTGGTCCCCGTCTGCATCATCTCCGGAGGACAGGTGGGGCAGTTCCGCGATCAGGTCCTGGCCCGTCTCGACGCCGACGCCGACGAGCTCTCCCGGCTCCACCTCATGCCCACCTGCGGCACGCGGTACTACACCTACGACTCCTCGCAGTCCGCCCGGGGCGGTGATGCCTGGAAACTGGTTTACGCCAACGACCTCACGCCCGAGCAGATCCGTACCGGCTTCGAGATCGTCGAGGCCCAGGCGCGCCGTCTCGGCCTGTGGGAGGAACGGACCTGGGGGGAGATCCTGGAGGACCGAGGCAGCCAGATCACCTTCTCGGCCCTCGGGCAGGACGCCCCTCTGGAGGCCAAACGCGCCTGGGACCCCACGGGGCAGAAGAAGGCTGCCCTGCGCGACGCCGTCGCCCCGCTCCTGCCGGAGCTGGAGGTCCGCTCTGGCGGCTCTACGAGCGTGGACATCACCCTCAAGGGGGTCGACAAGGCCTACGGCATGAGACGATTGGCCGAGGTCACCGGGATCGCGCTGGAGGAGATGCTCTTCATCGGCGACCGCCTGGACCCCGAGGGCAATGACTACCCGGTCAAGGCCCTCGGCGTTCCCTGCCAGGCCGTGGGCGGATGGCAGGACACCGTCACCTACGTCACCGCGCTGGCGGGTCTCATCGCCTCCCAGGAGCACAACGGTGAGGACCACGCCACCAGGGTTTCCCTGGGCGCCCGTATCTGAGGTGGGCCGTGGCTCGTACTGACACGGATGCCGGCACTGAAGCGGATACCAACGTCGATACTGGCGCCGTCGGTCGCGCCGTCGACCTGTGGACCGGTGCGCTGACAGCCGCCCGTCGCTGCGGCGCCCTGGTGCTCACGGTGCTGCTATCGGCGCGGACACGGTGGAGAAGACTGCGTTCCGGTACCCGTGCGGTGATCAGCACGGCGGCGATGATCCTGACCTCCAGCCTGGTCTCCCTCCTCCTGGGCCTGTCCACGGCGACGGCCTCGGCGCCGGTCGGCCCGCACGAGGCGACCTGGTCGACAACCCTCGACTCCACCGTCACGCTCGACCTCGGACCGCTGGGGACCGCTTCGATGCAGTCACCCGCAGGGCTCCTCGGCGTCAAGGTGGTTCTGGGAGAGATCCCCGGTGACCCGGCTCCCGATGCCGCCAACGCCGCCAGCGTGGGACAGTCGCTGTCATCCGACGCCGCCTCCTACCTCTCGCTGATCTCCCACCCGGACCTGACGATCCGGCAGGGACTCTACGGCCTGGCGAGCGACGCCCTGCGCCGGGCCGGAGTTATCGAGGCGATCTTCCTGTGCTGCGTGGCCGCATGGAGCCTGGCGCCGACCAAGCCCCTGCGCGAGACGGTCCGCGCCGGAGCCTCGCACCGCTGGGCGGCGGCCGTGGCGGTCTCGGCGGTGGTGGCTGCTGTGGCCTCCCTACTGGTCCCGGCGATGCGTACCACCACTGTGCACGGCTCCACCCTGTCGGCGTTGGAGGGGACTCCGATGGCCCGGGCCCGCTTCTCGGGGCGAATCGCCGACATCGTCACTGCCTACGGTCCCAAGGCGCGCTCCTTCGTGGAGGCCAACAAAGACTTCTACGCCAAGGCAGACACCAACTTGCGGGCCGCCTGGAAGAGCGCCGAGAAGACCGATGGCCTGGTGGACGTCACGGCCGCCGAAGGAAAGGTGGACGCCGAGGATCTCCAGGCGCGGATCAAGGAGGCCTCCGCGAAGACGGTGGTGGAGGCCGAACCCGCATCATCTGCATCACCGCAGGAGACCCCGCAGTCCACCGAGGGTGCTGCAGCCGCCGCGACCACCGTGGCATCGTCGGCCCAGGCATCCCCCTCGACCACGGCTACGCCAACGACAGGAGCCCGCTCGGTTTCCGAGCGCGGCCGCAAGACGGCCGTGCTCACCACGGATCTGCACTGCAATCTCGACGTTATCGCCTTCTCCGGGGTTCTCGACCAGCTCTCCGACGCCGATATCCACATGGATGACGGGGATCTGACCATGACAGGCTCCGACCCGGAGCGGGTATGCGTCGATGCACTGACCCAGGCGGTCCCGAGTTCGACTGCAAAGGTCGCCACGGTTGGCAACCACGACTCTGATGCCACGGCGGCCCGCCTGCGCTCCCAGGGATGGACCGTCACCAACGGCTCGGTCCAGAAGGTCGCCGGGATCACCGTTCTGGGGGACGACGACGCCGACCGCACGACGGCGGCGGGCACCAAGCCGCGCAGCGGCGAGACCACCGAGCAGGTCGCCGCTCGTCTGGCCAAAGTCAGCTGCGGGCGCACGCCGGTCGACGTCGTCCTCATCCATCAGCCGGCCACCTTCGACCCACTGATGAACGAGGGGTGCGCGCCGCTGCTCCTGGCCGGGCACGTCCACGCCGAGCGCGGCATGACGACGGCCATCAGCCCCCAGACCGGTAGACCCGTGAGCGGGATCATCTCCGGTGCCGGCAAGGGCGGCACCTCGCTCGGCTCGGTGACGGAGGACGCCTTCCTCCACGTCCTGTCCTTCGACTCCACCGGCGCACTTGTGTCCTGGCGTGCGGTCATCCTCCACCCCGACGCCTCGGTGACGGTGGGGGCCTGGCGGCCGGTTGCGGGCATCTCTCCGGGCCAGGAGACGGTGACGACGGCTTCGACGCCGGATCCGTCGGCATCGGTCAACCCGGAACAGACACCGGCCGAGGTGCCTGGGGAGGTACCGGCCGAGTCCGAGGAGGGAGCCGAGCCCCAGGACCAGGCCGATCTTTCGGACGGGTAGGGCGCGGGCCGCCCGTTGTGGCATACGCTCTCACCCTGATAGCCACATGACTCCCCGAAGAACTGATGACGCACCACTGGTGAGGAGGCTGACGATGTCGCACATGCCCACAGATGCCGAGATCGATGAGATGAGCGAGGCCGAGCTCGAGGCCTATCTGGGTTCCGCCCCCGGTCAGGAGCTCGACCGGCGCGCTCGCCGCGATACCGGTGAGGCCTCCACCGCCCGGCCCAACTGGCTGCGCCGATCAGGAGCCGAGCGGGGTTTCGGCTGGCTGCTCATCGTGTGCGGGCTCATCGGGATCGTCGCCTGCTGGGAGCTCATCAGTTCCCAGATCGACCTGCTGCGCAACTCGGATGCGCAGCTCGTCTGCGACGTCAGCCCCCTGGTGTCCTGCGGTGACTCCCTCAACGTGTGGCAGGGCAACCTCCTGGGTGTGCCGAACTCCTTCATCGGGGCCATCGCCTTCGGCGCCCTGGTAGCGATCGGTGCGGTCCTGCTCAGTGGCGCGCGCCTGCCGCGGTGGATGTGGTGGGGGCTGAGCGCCGGCAGCCTGGGCGGGATCGCCTTCGTCATCTGGTTCCTGACCGTCTCCATCGTGACCTTCGGCAAGCTCTGCCCCTTCTGCATGGTCATCTGGTCCGTCACCATTCCGGTGGCCGCTCACTCCTGGGCCTGGACCGCAGCCGGTGGGCATCTGGGACTGCGCGATAACCTGGCGCTCGACCTGCTCAAGTCCCGCTGGTGGGTCATGGCGGCGATGTACCTGGCGGTGATCCTCACCATCATCATCGCCTTCGGCAGCCAGCTGGCGAGGATGTTCGGATAATGCCGCCCTCGAGCCGGGCGGCCTCGGCCCGGTCCACTTCGAAGCCATCGGTGGTGGGGGACTCGACCGTCACCCAGGACTACCTCAAGGTCGTATGGGCCGCCTGCGAGTGGGGCGGTGCGGGCGCCTCCATCACCGGCCTGGCCAAGCGCATGGAGGTGGCGCCCTCGACCGCCTCGGAGAACGTGGCCCGCCTGGTGGAGGAGGGACTTCTCGTCCACGAGCCCTACCGGTCCGTCACCCTTTCAGAGGAGGGCAGGCGCCGGGCCATGGGCATGATCCGCCGCCACCGGATCCTGGAGACCTACCTGGTTACCCAACTCGGCTTCGGCTGGGACGAGGTCCACGCCGAGGCCGAGGAGCTCGAGCACGCCGTCTCCGAACGGCTGCTGGAGCGGCTCGACGCCGTCCTGGGTCACCCCACCAGGGACCCGCATGGGGACCCGATCCCCACGGCGGACGGTCGGCTCATCGTGCCCGACCTGGTGCGCCTGGAGACCAGACCGGTGGGTTCCGACGGCGTCGTCGGCCGGATTCAGGACGACACCGAGACACTGCGCCGTCTCAGACGGGCCGGCATTGGACTGGACAGCCGGGTGCGGATCCGCGACCGGGGGACCGTGGCACCGGCCAAAGAGGGCGGTAAGCGCAGGCGGGCCACCGTCATCGCCCTACTGGATTCGGAAGCCTCCCGCATCGCGGCGCCAGGGGCAGTCCCGGAAGCTATCGTCCCCGACGGCTCCCTGTGGCTGCTGGCCTGATAGGGGCGCTGTCTGTACGGATCTGAACGGATCCGGGCGCGGCTGGGGGACAATGGGGCCATGAGCACGATTTTCACCAAGATCATCAAGGGTGAGATCCCCGGCCGTTTCGTGTGGGCGGACGAGGTCTGCGTCGCCTTCGCCACCATTGAGCCGCATACCGACGGGCACGTCCTGGTGGTTCCGCGGGTCGAGGTCGACTCCTACGTGGACGCGCCCGACGACGTAGTGGCGCACCTGGCTGTGGTCGCCAAGCGCATCGGTGCCGCGCAGGTACGCGTCTTTGAGGCGCCCAGGGCCGGGCTCGTCGTGGCCGGCTACGGGGTCGACCACCTGCACCTTCATGTGCTGCCGATCCGCTCCGAGGAGGACCTGTCCTTCTCCTCGGCCCGCCACCCCGAGGGGCCCGAACTCGACGCCGCCATGGAGCGCCTGCGGGGCGGCCTTGTCGAGGACGGCTGGGGCGAGTTCGTCCCCGCAAGGCTGGACAGCGCCGCGCTCGCGTAGCACCCGAGGCTGCCGGCTTCGTCCCCGTCAGAAGGATGGGGCTTGGTCGATGAGGGGTGCCAGTCCGAGGGTGTGGGCGGCTCTCGGGTAGGGGGCGGTCTCGAAGTCTCCGGCCTTTTCACCGGGGCGGGGGCCGCGGGTGACCAGCCGGGCACTGCCGTTGCCGGGGTGGGTGTGGTCGAGGGCGGTGTTGAGACGGTCGATGAGGTCAGGGCCGATCTGTTTGCTCAGGCCGTCCGGGATGATGGTGCCGGGAACAAGGTGCTGGCGGGGCCCGACCTTCCTGGGCAGGCGGTCGATGGTGCCGTCGGGGTGGCGCTGGTAGACGGTCTTGTCAGGGGTGTGCCAGGACAGGTCCCCGCTGGTCTGGTCTCTGGTGAGGGCCCATCCGGGAGTGTGTTTGAGGCGGTGGTGGGCCTCGCACAGGGTGGCGAGGTTGTCCAGGCTCGTGGTCCCGCCCTGGCCCCAGGCGGTGAGATGGTCCAGGTCGCAGCGCTCAGCTGGAATCTGGCAGGTGGGGAAGACGCAGGCACGGTCGCGGGCGCGCACCAGGTCGGCCAGACCCGTCGGGGGCCGGTACCTGGTGCGGCCGACGTCCAGGACGACTCCGCTGACCGGGTCGGTGACCAGGCGCCTCCAGGTGCCGCCTGCAGCCAGGGCCCAGGCAGTCATGGCCGGTACCGGCACACTCCGAGCCCCGATCCGTACCTCCGCTACGGACTGGGCAGCAGGAACGTCCTGCCTGGATTCGGGCAGACTTCTGCCGCTGGTCTCGGAGGACTCCCGGTCGGAGGGCTCAAGCACGGTTGCGTGGCCGCCGTCTGGGCTGGTCCGGCTGGAATCAGGGTTGTAAGGGCCGTCAGCGCGGTCGCCGCCTCCGGGATCGTCGCTGCCGGTGGGGTCTCCTGGTGGTACCAAGCTGGTCAGGGGGACGGTGACATTGACGTTGATGTGGATGCTCGCCGGTAGAGGGAGGTGGCCGGTTCCTGAGGGGGTCCACCATGGGCTGACCGAGCTCACCAGGCCGCTTAAGCTGCTCAGGAGCCCTTCCACCAGGGGTACCCCGTCGGGTAGTAGGCGCCCCGGGACGGGGGAATTAGGAGATGCCCAGGAGTGGGGTACTGAGCCCAGCGTGCTGAGGTCGCCATCGATGCCACCGCCACCGTCGTCGAGGCTTGTAGGGGCGCCGTCGCGGACATCGGATGCTTTCACAGCGGACTGGTAGGCGGTCTGCTGGCTGGTGCGCAGCGTCGAGAGGGTCATGGCGGTGATGGCGTCGGCCCTGAGCTGGCCCGGGGTGCGCTCCTCGCCGGCGGCGCGCGCGCTGGCGGCGATCGCGTCCAGGGTGGCGTCCAGCAGCAGGGCGTCCATGGTCGGCAGCAGAAGCCGGACCTGGCACAGGCCCTCGCCCGCAGGCTTCGGGCGCGACACGCACCGCTTGGAGACATTGGCTCGGGTTCGCTCATCGTGTCCGTCGGGGTCGACCTCTATGAGGGCCCGCTCAATGTCCCGCCCCACCTGAGAGACGGTGCGTCGGGGTGCCTGGGGCAGGACCTTGTTCTGGACCTCCAGTGCCACAGGAACCGGCACGTCTTCCAGACGGCGAGTCACCAGGGACGCCTTTGTCGAGTCCAGGACCCCGGAGCGCTCCATGGCCTCGACCGGGCCGAAGCCAATATTCATGAGGGCGTTGCCGTGATCGACCATCTGGCCGGCCCGAGTCCGGGAGATCCCCAGTCGGACCGAGAGTAGGCAGGTGGTGTTGAACTTGCGTTCCTCGTAGCCGACCACGGGTGAGACCTGGCCGTTTGGGCCCCACTGGCCGGGGTGGGTTGACAGCTCAGCGCACCCGGTCAGGCAGGCCGCTGCGAGTGATTCTCCCCAGGCAGCCCAGGCCGCCAGGCGATGACAGGCCGCGGCCAGCTCCCCCAAACCCGCTGCCCCCAGACCAATCAGCCCCGAGGCGCCGGCCTCCTCCACGTCCATGGTCCTGAGCCCCTTGGCGGCGGTCACCATGGCCGCATCACCCCCAGGTTCGCTAGTGAACAAGCCCTCACCATCAACACCGCCGACGCCGTCAGCAGCGGAGCCCTCATCGTCGGAGTCCTGGGCGGTCACCAGCAGCCGAGCCAGCAACCCCTCCACTACACCGGCCAGCACTCCGCCCGCCCCCAGGGACGCCAGCAGGACGGCGGCGTCTTCTGCTGAGACCGGCGGTACCGACGTCGGAGGACCGGCGGGCGCGCCCGGCGCCCCGACCGCACCACCGGCCGGGACACGAGGAAACATGCCGCCTTCGAACATACGTACAGTATAGCAACAGTCCTCGACATCCGCGCCCCATCAACATTCCCGGAAACCGGCTCAACAACAACGAAAAACCGCATTATCGGAGCCTCCGTTACCTCGGAGTCAGTGCGGCGGTCCGCCGAGACTTCGGAACCATCTGCCCTGCTAATGCGATATTGGTACTTCTGCGGTCGTTACAGCAAAGAGCGGTAACGGTCCAAATGCCGTGAGGGAGAACTGTCGAGCGATATGAGGGCTGGCGCAGGGGCCTCTCTGGCCGCCGGAGTGGGAGAAACTCCCGCCCGTTTTCTACTTTCCAGGCGCGCCCGCACCTTCATCGCTCGCACGACTTAGCGCCCGAACGATCTGCGGAAGAGACGTGACGCCGTCGGAGGCCAGGAAATGGCCCGCGCCCGGAACGGTGACGACGTCGGCGCTGATCGCGGTGGCGAATCTCCGGGAAGCCGCCCGGGGGACAAGCGGGTCGTTATCGGAATGAATGACTGTGGTGGGCCCCAGAAGCGGACGCAGCTCACCGGGGCTCGCGCCGTCGAGAAAGCCCTTCAGTCCGGTGGTGAGGAAATGGTCGAGCTCCGCCTCTCCCGTCGGTGGAAGCTGCTGCGCGAAGGGTGCGACGGCGATGAAGGCTGCCAGGTGCCGACCGTCGCCGTTCACCGGTGAGCCGCACGCGATGACTCGCTCGATTGCCCGCAGCGCGGTCAGGCCGCCAAGACTGTGCGTCACAATTGCGAGCCCCGCCAGCCCGTCTGGCGACGTCCCGATTCTCTCGGCGATGATCGACGCCCAGGTCGAGGCCTCCGGAGTTTCTGGATGAGGGAGCTGCGGCACCTCGACATGGCGGACGGTCCGCGCGAGCCAGGGAAACCAGTGGTCGTGAGGCCCTGCCCCGAAACCGTGGACGAGGATGACTCTGTCGAAAGTATCGAGTCCGTCGAAGGAATAGTGTTCTGTCATGTGATCCATGACCCCGACGGTAGACATTCACGCCAGTGGCAAGGTCAAGTGGAAGATGTTCGCCGGAGAGGAGCTCCTTGTGCACATCGGAGAGTTCGCCCGACAGGCGGGTGTCAGCCCCCGTTCCTTAAGGCACTACGAAGAGGCCGGTCTGCTCGTGCCCGAACGGACCTCCGCCGGATACCGGGACTACAGCCCGAAGGATCTGGACGCCGTCGCACGCATCCGGCCGATCCTGGCCACCGGCCTCGGCGTCGCTGCCGCCCGTCGCTACCTGGACTGCGTCGAGATCACTGGCGACAACCGAGCTGTCGCAATCACCATGTGCCCCGGCCTGCGCCGTGAGCTCGACGTCGTTGAGGAGCGGATCAACCGGCACCGTAGCCGGCTGGCACGTGAGCAGGGCGCCCTCAACCGCTTCAGGGCTGCGGCTCGGGAAGAAGAGTGAGGACGACACCGCTCAAACCCCAGTGGGCTCCACCGACGTGACCGGTCTCGCCCGCCCGCGGGGCGGGCGCCGCCGGGCCCCGCTGCCGCCGGGCGATAGGCTGTGCCCCAGCACCAGGAAGCACGAGTAGGAAAAGAGCGCTGCCGCGATGTCAGAGAGAACCGCACCGGGCGAGTCCGACACCCCCTACCGCTACACGGCGGCCCTGGCGGACTCCATCGAGACCGCCTGGCAGGACCGCTGGGAGGCCGAGGGCACCTTCAACGCCGACAACCCCGTCGGTGCCCTGGCCGGCCCTGGGGCGGATAAGGAGAAGTACTTCCTACTGGACATGTTCCCCTACCCCTCCGGCAAGGGCCTGCACGTGGGCCACCCGCTGGGCTACATCGCCACCGACGTTGTCGCGCGCTTCACCCGCATGACCGGCAAGAACGTCCTGTACACGATGGGCTACGACGCCTTCGGCCTGCCCGCCGAGCAGTACGCCGTCACCACCGGCCAGCACCCGCGCGTCTCCACCGAGGCCAACATCGCCAACATGCGCCGCCAGCTGCGCCGCCTGGGCCTGTCCCACGACCCGCGCCGCTCACTGGCCACCATCGACGTCGACTACGTGCGCTGGACCCAGTGGATCTTCCTGCAGGTCTTCAACTCCTGGTTCGACCCCGAGGCCCCGCGCCGCGACGGCCGCGGCAAGGGCGCGGCCCGGCCGGTGACCGAGCTGCGCGACAAGCTCGCCTCCGGCCAGGTCCCCGTCCCCGGCGGCCGCGACTGGGCCGGCCTGAGCGCCGCCGAGCAGGCCGAGATCATCGACTCCTTCCGTCTGGCCTACGTCTCCAGCGCCCCCGTCAACTGGTGCCCCGGCCTGGGCACGGTGCTCGCCAACGAGGAGGTCACCGCCGAGGGCCGCTCCGAGCGCGGCAACTACCCCGTTTTCAAGCGCAACCTGCGCCAGTGGATGATGCGCATCACCGCTTACGGCGACCGCCTCGCCGAGGACCTGGACACCGTGGACTGGCCCGAGAAGGTCAAGCTCATGCAGCGCAACTGGATCGGCCGCTCCGAGGGCTCCGAAGTGACCTTTGCCGTGCCTGGGGCCGGTCAGGGCGCCGACCAGGATGCATCGCTGAGCGTCTACACCACCCGCCCCGACACCCTCTTCGGCGCCACCTTCATGGTCGTGGCCCCCGAGCACCCCATGCTGGGCGGCGTCGAGTCCTCCGGCTCGGTGCGCACCGAGACCCAGATCGCCGACGACGCCGCGGCCCTGACCGTCCCGGCCGCCTGGCCCGAGGGCACCAAGGAGGCCTGGACCGGCGGCTACGCGACCCCCGCCGAGGCCGTGGCCGCCTACCGCGCCCGGGCCGCGGCGACGTCGGACGCCGACCGCACCGATGAGGGCCGGGTCAAGACCGGTGTCTTCACCGGATTCTTCGGCATCAACCCCGTCAACGGCGCGAAGGTGCCGGTCTTTGTGGCCGACTACGTCCTCATGGGCTACGGAACCGGCGCCATCATGGCCGTACCCGCTCACGACGAGCGGGACTACGCCTTCGCCACCAAGTACGGCATCGACATCATCCAGACCATCGGCCCGGCCGACGACCCCCACGGCATCGACCTGTCCGCCCAGGCCTACACCGGCGACGGCGTCGTCGTGAACTCCGCCCAGGGCGACCTGGACATCAACGGCATGAGCAAGGACGAGGCCAAGGCCACCATGATCGGCTGGCTGGAGGCCAAGGGCGCCGGTCGCGGCGCGGTCACCTACCGCCTGCGCGACTGGCTCTTCTCCCGCCAGCGTTACTGGGGCGAGCCCTTCCCGATCGTGTGGGATGAGGACGGCGGCGTCCACGCCCTGCCCGAGTCCATGCTGCCGGTCGAGCTGCCCGAGGTCACCGACTACTCGCCGCGCTCCTACGACCCCGACGATGCCGACTCCTCCCCGGAGCCGCCGCTGGGCAAAGCTACCGAGTGGGTCGAGGTCGAGCTCGACCTGGGCGAGGGCCCCCGGACGTACTACCGCGAGACCAACACGATGCCGCAGTGGGCCGGCTCGTGCTGGTACGAGATGCGCTACATCGACCCCACCGATGACAACGCGCTCGTCGACCCGGCCAACGAGGCCTACTGGATGGGGCCGCGCCCGCAGGCCGGCAACACCTCCGGCGGCACCGACCTGTATGTCGGCGGCGTCGAGCACGCCGTCCTGCACCTGCTCTACTCGCGCTTCTGGCACAAGGTCCTCTTCGACTTGGGTCACGTCTCCTCCTCCGAGCCCTACCACCGTCTCTTCAACCAGGGCTACGTCCAGGCCTACGCCTACACCGACTCCCGCGGGCAGTATGTGCCCGCCGACGAGGTCGAGGAGGTCACCGCCGCGGACGGCACCACCAGCTACCTGTGGCAGGGGCAGCCAGTGGGCCGCGAGTACGGCAAGATGGGCAAGTCCCTGAAGAACATCGTCACCCCCGACGACATGTATGAGGCCTACGGCGCCGACACCTTCCGCGTCTACGAGATGAGCATGGGGCCGCTCGACGCCGACCGCCCGTGGGACACCCGCGCCGTCGCCGGCAGCCAGCGCTTCTTGCAGCGCCTGTGGCGCAATGTCGTCGACGAGACCACCGGTGAGCTGACGGTGGTTGACGAGCCCGCCGACGAGGAGACCCGCCGGCTCGTGGCCAAGACGATCGTGGGCGTGCGCGAGGACTACGAGGGGATGCGGCTGAACACGGCCATCGCCAAGCTCATCGTCCTCAACAACCATCTCACCGGGCTCAGCGCGGTCCCGCGCGAGGCCGTCGAGGCCCTCGTCCTCATGACGGCGCCCGTGGCCCCGCACATCGCCGAGGAGATCTGGAAGCGCCTGGGCCACGAGCACTCCCTGGCCCACGAGGACTTCCCGGTCGTGACCGACCAGTCCCTGCTGGCCGCCGACAAGGTCACCTGCGTCGTCCAGGTCAAGGGCAAGGTCCGCGATCGCCTCGAGGTCGACCCCAACATCTCCGAGGCCGAGCTGGAGAAACTGGCCCTGGCGGCCCCCGGCGTCATCCGCACCCTGGACGGGCGCGGCGTGCGCAAGGTGATCGTCCGCGCCCCCAAGCTGGTGAGCATCGTCCCCGAGTGACCGGGGCGGACTTTTCGACGGCGCCGCTCACGGCCGTGCCGGAGTAGCGGAGGAACAGTACGAGGGGCTGCACGAACCGAGTGGTTGGTGCAGCCCTTCAAGATGTGCCCGCGGGGATAGATGAGGAGGAGTGCGTTGAGACTGTGCTTTGGCTGGAAAACGAACAACAAGTAACCTTGTGTTGTGGAGCTGGGCCCGATTATCCTCGACAGTGCACATCGGCACGGTGTGCCGGATGATGCCATGCTCCACGCACTGCGCTTTCCTGTCCGTCACTTTGTGCAAGATGATTCGATGACGATGTTCATAGGTGCCGACGAGACTGGCATTCTCATTGAGGTAGGCGTCATCGAATGGCACGGCGTCATCGCTATCGCTCACGCTATGCGCCCGGCCCGTTCCAAGTATCTGAGGTGAATCACGATGACTCGACGCTCCATCGCAGACATCGCGGCTCGCGCTGACGAGTTCGCCGACGCCTTCGAGAACTATGACCCCAGGCCCGGTGACGAGGATGCTCCGTTGCCGCCGATCATGGCCGTCAAGCTTGCGGCGTGGCGTCGTGATACGGCTGAGCGTGAACTTGCTGAAGCGGTGCATGCGGCCCGTGAGCAGCAGCTGTCCTGGCGCGAAGTCGGTGAGGCGATCGGAACCAGTGGAGAGGCTGCTCGTCAGCGGTACAGCGCCGTGGTGCAGTAGTTTTCAGATGCCGGTTTCTCTGGGCTCCCAAATTGGTGAGCATCGTCCCCGAGTGACCGGGGCAGACTCTCGACGGCGTCGCTCACGGCCGCGCCGGAGTAGCGGAGAAGCAGCATGAAGGGCTGCACGAACCGAGTGGTTGGTGCAGCCCCTTCGCCCTGCTTGAGCCGGTTCTCAGCGGCGCCTGAGGGTGCCGAAGATGGAACGCGTGATCTCGCGGGTGATCTGGCGGCCCACCGAGCCGATGGTCTTCTCGACCTCCCGCTGACGGCGCTCGGCGGCCTTCTCCGCCTCGCGCTGGCGACGCTGGGCCTCCTTGACGGCCTCGCGCTCCAAGCGCTCGGCCTCCTTCTGACGCTGAGCGGCCTGGCGGGCGGCCTCCTTCTCCAGGGCCTTCTGAGCGGCGGCGTCGGCCTTTGCCTGTTCCTTGGCGGCCTGCTCGGCGGCGCGGGCGGCCTCGGCGGCCTCGCCGTCGGCCTGGATCCGCTGGGCCAGCAGTTCGTAGGCGGACTCGTTGTCCACCCCGGTGGCGTACTTGGGTTTGAGCGGGGAGGAGGCCAGCACCTGGCCGACGGTGCCGTCCTGGGCCGGCCCCATGACGGCGGCGGGCACGTTGATGATCACCGGAGCGACCGGGGCCGGGCGTCCCTTCTCATCTAGGACGCTGACGACGGCCTGGCCGGTTCCCAGTGACGTGAGCACCCGGCTGAGGTCGACCGGGCTGACCGGGAAGGTGGAGACCGCCTTCTTGAGGTTGGCGGCGTCGGCCGGGGTGTGGGCGCGCAGGGCGTGCTGGACCCGGCTGCCGAGCTGGGCCAGGACCTCGTCGGGCACGTCCGTGGGGGACTGGGTGATGAAAACGATGCCCACGCCCTTGGAGCGGATGAGCCGCACGGTGCGCACCACGGCCTCCAGGAAGGCCTTCGAGGCGCCGGAGAACAGCAGGTGGGCCTCGTCGAAGAAAAACACCATGGTGGGCTTGTCCGGGTCACCGACCTCAGGCAGGGTCTCGAAGAGCTCAGCGAGCAGCCACATGAGGAAGGTGGAGAACAGCGTGCCCTGGGACTGGATGTCGGCCAGCTCCAGGGCCGAGATGACACCACGGCCATCGGGGGAGAGCCGCATGAGGTCGCGCACATCCAGTGCGGGCTCGCCGAAGAAGGCCTCGCCTCCGGCCGCCTCCAGGGCGGCAATCTCACGCAGGATGACCCCGGCCGTCGCAGCCGAGACACCGCCGATGGTCTTGAGCTCCTCCTTGCCCGCGTCGGTGTTCGTCAGGTAGTCGACGACGGCGCGCAGGTCCTTCAGGTCCAGCAGAGCCAGCCCCTGGCTGTCAGCCCAGTGGAAGACGAGCTGGAGGGCGGAGGCCTGCGTGTCATTGAGGCCCAGGACCCGGGAGAGCAGGATCGGCCCGAACTCGGTGACCGTCGTGCGAATGGGGGTGCCGCTGATGCCGGCGCCGGAGTCTGATCCACCGAGGTTGAACAGCTCGATGGGGAAGGACTGACCCGCCCATTCCTGACCGGTGGAGTCGATGCGGGCGGCGATCTTGTCGTTGGAGGCTCCGGACTCGGCCAGGCCGGTCAGGTCGCCCTTGACGTCGGCCAGGAAGACTGGGACGCCCGCGCTGGACAGGCCCTCGGCCAGGAGCTGGAGCGTACGGGTCTTGCCGGTACCGGTCGCCCCGGCCACCAGCGCGTGCCGGTTGAGCAGCCCCAGCGGGATACCGACCGACAGGCCCTTGACCGGCGCGGGTTCGCCATCGCAGAGCGTGTCGAGGTAGGTGCCCACCGGCAGGGTGGGAGAGGAGAAGTCATAGCCGGAGCGGACCTGGCCGGTGTAGGCGGCATCCTCGGCAGGGGGCGCGGTCTCCGTCTGATCCTGTGCCGCAGGGGCCTCCTCCGCCGGTGCCTCAGCGGGCTGTGCGGAGTCAGCGGGGGCGACGGCGTCGGCCGACTCCGTGGGAGCTGCGGCCGGAGCCCCCGTTTCGGCCCCTGCGGCCTCTGCAGCGGTCCCTGTGCCAGGAGTAGCCTCGGCCGAGGCGGGACTAGAGGCGATGGCGGCGTCAAGGGCGGCTTGAGCAGCGGCGGCCTTGGCTGCGGCGGCTTCGGCGGCGGCCTGAGCGGCCTCGGCCTTGAGGCGTGCGATCTCAGCTGAGTCGGTCATGGCGTCATCGTAAACGCCGAACCTGCCAGCGCGCTGACTCGGGCGTGCCAGGAGCCTGGCGCGTCTGAGGACATGATGGGGCCAAGCGTCCGGAAAGACGATCCCTCCAAGCCCATTCATAGGGGCATCACAGACACAAACGTCGTTGACCAGGATAAACAGAGAAAAATGTGGTCTTGGCGCCGTTTCGGGTGCTCCGGGCGGCAGTGGCGCGGTCGGCAGGGTAGCCTCTGAGCCCAAGAGTTCCGAGACCGCGCGTCCGGCCCCGTTCCTTCACCCGTCCTCTTTGCTGTGAGGTTTGCGCGCCCCTATGTTGCCCCCTGCGTCGTCTTGCCCGGATGAGCCGCCCCTACGGGGCAGGCTGCTGTCGACTCCAGCCCGCAGGATCGGATGAGCGTCATGCGGATCGCCTTCTTCATCGACGACTACCTGCCTTCCGTCCACGGCGTGGCCACCTCCACGGCTACCTTCCGGGCCGCCCTGGAACGCATGGGCCACGAGGTCTACATCGTGGCCCCCAAGGCCGAGGGCTACGAGGAGACCGACGACCACGTCATCCGCCTGCCCTCATCGCGCTACTACGTCTTCGACAGCCGCGAAGTCGCCACCATCTACCCCGGCCTGGCCCGGCGTTTCGACGCCTACGACTTCGACATCGTCCACAGCCAGACCCAGTTCAGCCTCGGGGTCCTGGCCCACTGGGTGTCCAAGCGCCAGAACATCCCCCACGTCACCACCATCCACACCCTCTACACCGAGCTCATCGACGACTACCCGCTCGCCGTGCTCTCCGGCCTGCTGGCCCTGTCCGTCGCCTTCCCCGTGGCGCTCAAGTCCCTGCCAGTGCTACCCCGCCCCCATCGCGATTCCATCAAACACCTCAACAAGCGCGACATGAAGACGGCCCTGTCCCGCCAGGGATGGCGACTGACAGCGGCCTTCGCCAACAAGTGCGACGCCTGCCTGTCGCCCTCCCAGCACCTGGCCCAGATCCTCATCAACGACGGCGGACTAACCGCCCCCTGCATGGTCCTGCCCAACGGACTGGACTCCAGCCGCTACCGGCGAGCCCGCGCCGTCGACTCGCCGGTTGCCAAGGCGCCCGGCGAGAAGATCATCATCTGCGTGGCCCGCCTCAGCCCGGAGAAGCGGCAGATGACGCTCGTCGAGGCCATGCCCCACCTAGCCGGTATGCCGGTCAAGCTGGTGCTGGTCGGTCCAGGACCCTCCCAGGAGGAGCTGGGCCGGCGCGCCGAGGAGCTCGGGGTCGCCGACCGCGTGGTCATTGCCGGCAAGCGCTCACCCGAGGAGGTCGCCGTCCTACTCAAACAGGCCGATGTCTTCTCCCTGGCCTCCTACCACTTCGACAACCAGCCCATGGTGTTCCTGGAGGCCGCTGCCTCCGGACTGCCGATCGTCTACTGCGACGAGCGGATGACCGAGTGCCTCACCGAGCGCAACGCGATCCTCACCGACGGGATCGAGGGGGAGGACTTCGCTCGGGTCTTCGCCTCGCTGCTGTCCGACGACGCCCGGCTCGCCGAGCTGTCCGACGGCGCCCTAGAGACAGCCCGGCAGTTCGACTCCGAGACGATGACCAAGCGGCTCATCGACCTCTACACCGAACTCCTCGCCTCTCGCAGCGAGAAACAGCCAGCGCCGGCAGACCAGTAGCCGAAGGTTCCGGACGCCACCGCCGCGGGTGGCGCCTGGCCGGTGAGCAGGGGCCTTGCCGATAAGGTAGGTGCCATGTCGCTCGCCGTCGTCACCGACTCCGCCGCCTGCCTGACGGAGCCCCAGATACGTGACCGTGCGATCGAGGTGGTCCCCCTTCATACCATCCCCGGTGCGGACGGCGCCCCCACAACCACGTCACGCCCCAGTGTCCAGGAGTTGATGGACGCCTATGGCCGTGCAGCTCTGCGGGCCGAGGAGGTCCTGGCCGTTCACATCTCCTCGGCGCTGTCCGGAACCGTGGACAACGCCCGCATCGCCGCAGCTCGGATCGAGGCCGAGTACGCCGGGAACACCGGGCAGGAAGGGAGTGCCGGGCGCAGGCGGCCGCAGTGGCTGCGCGTCGTCGACTCCGGCACCAGCTCCGGAGCCCTGGGACTCGCGGTGCTGGCGGCCGCCCGCGCCCACGATGCCCGCCGCGGCGCGGCACTGACTCGTGCCAGCACCGCCCGCTCCTGCCAGCTCTTCATCGTCGACGACCTGGGCCGCCTGGCCCGCTCCGGGCGGATCGACCGCACCACCGCCCGCCTGGACGGAGTACTCGGAATTCGCCCGGTGCTGGCCCTCACCCGAGACGGGATTCGGGCGCTGGAGACCGTACGCGGTGCTGCCCGCGCTAGGAGACACCTCATCGCCCAGGCCGTCCGCGCCGCCGGCGGGACCGCCCTGTCCGGCCCTAGGCGCCCCGCCGACCCGGTGCGCCTAGCCATCCAGGGTGACGACGTCGACATGCTGGGTCAGCTCGAGACCGGACTGCGCGAGGCCATGGATGAGGCCGGAGCCATCGTCACCGAGGTCCTCACCCTCCCCATCGACGAGGCGACCCGCACCCATCTTGGTCCCGGGGCCCTTGGCATCGCCGTCGCCCCCGACCTCAGGGCACACTGACTCCTGCCCTAGGGCCCACCCCGTCGCGCCCGCGGCGCCCCACGACGATCCCGCAATGATGCCCGGTTGCCACAGAAGACGAGTTGCGCTCCCTCTCCACAAGGCAGATGGACAGGCTGCGCGGCGGGCCCGTTCACCACCTACCGTCAAAGCCATGAGTGCTGGCAGAAGGACGGGGGACCGGTCCCTGGACGATCTTGTGCGCCTGGCCTGCTCGACCGATCCCGAGGAGCCCGTCCGCCGTCCGCGCCGCCTGGCGATCGCGCCTCGGGCCGCCGTGGTCGCCGGCGCCGTCCTCCTCATCCTGGCTCTCGTCCTGGCGCTACGGGCCGTCCTGGCCTCCACCGGTACCGGCGGCGAGCCGGCTCCGGCCACCGCCGCCGCGGGCACGGCGAACGCATCGATGCGGGCACATGCCCCGGCCGCATCTGCGGCCACTGCGCCGGTCTCAACGCGGGGCAGCCCCGCCCCGGGCGGTTCGCCCGCCGCAGCCGGCAACGTCGTCGTCCACGTCACCGGGGCGGTGACCAGGCCGGGAGTCGTGGTCCTGGGAGTGGGCAGCCGCGTCACCGACGCCATCGACGCCGCAGGGGGAGTCGCCCCGGACGCGGATGCCGAACAACTCAACCTCGCCCGAGTCCTGACCGACGGCGAGCAGATCCGGGTGCCGCGCATCGGCGAGGTCATGCCCGATCCCGCACCACAACCCAGCGGAGCCGCCACCCCCGGGGCGGGAACAGGTTCGGGGAAGCCCGGAGACGGCGGCGCCTCGGGGACGGTCAACATCAACACGGCCTCGGCCTCCGAGCTGGAGAAGCTGCCCGGCATCGGCCCAGCCCTGGCCCAGCGGATCGTGGAGTACCGCGACTCCCACGGGCCCTTCGCCAGCGTCGACGCGCTCACCGACGTTCCCGGCATCGGCAAGGCCAAGCTGGAGGCCCTGCGGGAACAGGCCACCGTATGAAGGAAGACCACGGCACGAGCACCCCCGGGGCCCCGTGGGACGATCCGACGCTTTACGAGCGCCTGCGCCAGGAGCAGAGCCAGCGCCGAGGCCGAGGGCGGCGCGCGCACGCCACCGCCTCCAAGGCCCCCGAGCCCCTCGACCTGCGTCTGCTCACTCCTGCAATCAGTTGCTGGGCAAGCGCCTGGTGGGCCGTCGGGCACGATGGAGTGGGCGCCTGGAGACCGGTGCTCCTGCTGGCCTCGGGGTGCGCAGCTCTGGCTGCGGCACTGATCGTGCCCGTCCTGCGCTTCCGGCCACCGCGCCACCGGGCCGACCCGCGCCCCGGAGCCCCCGAGCAGGACCCCTGCGCCATCGGCACAGTGAGTGCCAGCATGCTTGTGTGCGCCCTGTGCGCCGCGGCGGTCCTGGCCATCAGCGCCGCCCACCTGTGGGCCCGCCAGCGCGACCCCCTGACCATGGCGGTGGCCTCCGGGCGCCCGGTCACCCTGGTCGGCACCGTCTCCCAGGAGCCCAGAGTCTCGGCCACCAGTCGATCCACCCTCGTCATCACCGCCCTCGACGTCGAGCAGGTCGATGGGCGATCCTCGTCCCTGAGCGCCACCGTCCTGGCCGACAAGCAATGGCTGAGCCTGCCCATGGGGACCTGCGTCGAGGTACGCACGCACCTGAAGCCCACGCATCCGGGCCGATCCGAGACGGCCATCATCCCCAAGCGCGCTGGTCTCAAGGTGCTCAGCCCACCGGCCGGGGTGCTCGGAGCCGTCACCAGCATTCGCACCGGCCTTGCCCGGGCCGTCGGCGCAGAAGACGCACAAGGCACGGAAACCGCGTCCCGGGGATTCTGGCCGCCTGGTGCTCGAACCCTCGTGCCCGGCGTGGCCCTGGGCGATGACCACGCCCTACCCGCCCAGGTGCGCCAGGACATGCGCACCGTGTCCATGACCCACTTGACGGCCGTCTCCGGGCAGCACGTCGCCATCGTCCTGGGCCTGGGCCTGGCCGCCCTCGGGGTCGTTCCCCGGCGCTGGCGGGCACTGCTCGGGACGATCCTGCTGACTCTCCTCGTGATCCTGGTACGCCCCTCGGGCTCGGTACTGCGCGCGGCCACCATGGGCGCCGTCATGCTCCTGGGCGTCGTGGTAGGACGCCGCGCCGCCTCTGTGCCGGCCCTATGCGCCGGGGCCATCGTCCTGCTGCTCATCGATCCCTGGCAGGCCCGGGATTACGGCTTCGCCCTGTCCGTGGTCGCCACCGCAGGCATCGTCATCGGTGCCAAGCCGGTCGCGGCCCACCTCTCGCGCCGCCTTCCCAGGTGGCTGGCCGTCGCCGTGGCCCTGCCACTGGTGGCTCAGGCGGCCTGCGGCCCCCTTCTCATCCTCCTCCAACCCACCGTGGGGGCATGGTCGGTTCCCGCCAATCTGCTTACCGAGCCGGCCGCTGTCATCGCCACGATCAGCGGGCTCCTGGCAGCCCTGGTCCACCCCGCCTGGCCCGAGGCCGCCACCGTCATCGCCTGGCCGGCGCTTGCGGCCTGCTCCTGGATGGTCTGGATCGCCGGGTTCTTCGCCCACCTGCCCTGCGCCACGCTGCCCTGGCCGGACGGCCTCACGGGCGCATTGGCACTGGGGGCCTGCGAGCTCGGGGTCCTGCTCCTGGTGGCTCCCCGCGCCCGCCGCGCCCTGCTGAAGGGACTGAGACGGTTGATGCGGCCCGCTCGTGGCAGGCTTGCCCCATGGCAGCGACCCGAACCTCCCGCTCCCGAGGCCAGCGCAACGCACCGGCTGGACTTCGCTGGGACCAGGCCCAGCTGGCGCCGATCGTCCTCATCCGCGCCAGCGAGGAGGTCCTCGCTGACCGCGCGGTATCGAGTCTTCTGGAGCAGGCCAAGGCCAAGGACCCGACCACCGAGGTCACGCGCCTCGAGGCCGCCACCTACGAGCCCCACCAGCTCGACACCCTCGTGTCGCCCTCCCTGTTCGGAGAGCCCCGGCTCGTCTACGTCCCCGCCCTGGAGCAGATGACCGACGCCCTCCTGGCCGACCTCATCGCCTACGTGGGCGACGCCGACCCCGAGGTCAGCGTCATCCTGCGCCACAACGGCGGCCAGCGGGGCAAGCGCCTGCTCGATGCCATCAAGGCCTCGCCCTACCCGACCGTCCAGTGCGACGCCATTAAGAGCGCCAGGGACAAGTCCTCCCTCGTGACGGCCGACGTGCGCCGCGCCGGGCGGAGCATCGCACCCGAGGCCGTCGGTGCCCTCGTCGACGCCCTGGGCAGCGACGTGCGTGAGCTGTGCTCCGCTGTCGACCAGCTCCTCGCCGATACCCAGGGCACTATCGGTGTCGACCACGTGCGCACCTACTACGCCGGGCGCATCGAGGCCACCGGCTTCACCGTGGCCGACGCCGCCGCGGTCGGCAACACCCCTGGTGCCATCACCGCCCTGCGCCACGCCGTGGCCACCGGCACTGACCCGGTGGCCATCGTCGCCGCCCTGGCCATGAAGGTGCGCCAGCTCGCCCGGGTTGCGGCCGCCGGGGGTAGGCGCATGAGCCCCGCCGAGCTGGGCATGGCCCCCTGGCAGGTGGACCGGGCCCGTCGCGAGCTCCAGGGCTGGTCCGACGACGCCCTGGCCGCCTCGATCCTGGCGGTCGCCCGCGCCGATGCCGAGGCCAAGGGCGCCAGCCGCGATCCCGTCTACGCCGTTGAGCGCGCGGTCCTGACCATCTGCGACGCCCGCCGCTCGGGTACCCGCCGGCGCTGAGCCGCCCCTCAGACCCGCATGGCGGCCAGTGTGAGCGCCGTGGACATCGCCGCACACGCCGCCTCGTACCCCTTGTCCTCGTCCGAGCCCGGACCGCCGCAGCGGGCCAGCGCCTGGGCCTCGTCGTCGCACGTGAGCACGCCGAAGCCCACCGGCACCCCGGTGTCGAGCGCCACCCGGCTCAGCCCGTCTGTCGCGGCCCGGCACACGTAATCGAAGTGCGGGGTGCCGCCGCGGATGACGACGCCCAGCGCGACGACCGCCTCGGCACCGCCCCGCGCGGCGGCTGCGGCGAGCACCGGAAGCTCGAAGGAGCCCACCGCCCGCACGATGCTCGCCTGAGCTCCGGCCTCCTCGACGGCGCGCAGCGCCCCGGTGACCAGGCCCCTCATGACGCGCTCGTGCCACTGGGCAGCGACGACCGTCACCCTCATGCCCCGCGCGTGAGGTGCGCTCCGCTCAGGTGCCCCGGATCCGCTCATCGTGCCTCTCCCTCGTTCTTGCCGGTCTTGTGCCAGGGTGCATCGTCAGCCGTCGCCTCACCGGGCAGCACCTCCGCGCGGGAGCCGGTGGGCTCGAGCCCGGTGAGCAGATGGCCCATGCGGTCGCGCTTGGTGCGCAAGTAACTGAGGTTCTCCCCGTTGGCGAAGGTCGGCGTCGACGTCCTGGAGCGGACGCTCACGCCGTAGTGCTCCAGGCCCGTGACCTTGTCCGGGTTGTTCGTCATGAGCTCGACCGAGCGTACGCCCAGGCGCCGTAGCACCTGGGCGGCGGTGGCGTAGCTGCGGGCGTCGGTCGGCAGCCCTAGCGCGACGTTGGCGTCGAGGGTGTCCATTCCCTCCTCCTGCAGCGCGTAGGCGCGGAGCTTGTCGATGAGCCCGATGCCGCGCCCCTCGTGGTCGGAGGCGTAGACGAGGACCCCGCGGCCGCGGGCGCCGATCGCCTCCATGGCGGCGCGCAGCTGCGGCCCGCAGTCGCAGCGCAGCGAGGACAGGACGTCGCCGGTCAGGCAGGCGGAGTGGACGCGGGTGAGGATGTCCTCACCGTCCACGACGCGGCCGCACACGAGCGCGAGGTATTCGGTGCCGTCGACCCTGCTGCGCAGGGCATGGACGGTGAACTCCCCGTGCGCGGTGGGCAGGTGCGTCGAGACGACCTCCTCGACGAGATCCTCGTGCAGCCACCGGTAGCGCTCCAGGTCGCCGACCGTGATCATGGGCATGGCGTGGGCGTCGGCGAGCTCTCGCACCTGGTGCCGGCGCGCCATGGTGCCGTCGTCGTTGACGATCTCCACGAGGACGCCCACGGGCCGGTTGCCCGACAGGCGCATGAGGTCGACGGCGGCCTCCGTATGACCGCGGCGCCTGAGGATCCCGCCCTCGCGTGCACGCAGGGGGAAGACGTGGCCGGGGTGGACGAGGTCGGTCGGCACTGAGCCCGGGTCCGCCAGGACACGGATGGTGCGAGCCCGATCGGTGGCGCTCACCCCCGTGGTAATGCCCGTGCGTGCGTCGGCGCTCAGCGTGAAGGCCGTCCTCTTGGGATCGGTGTTGTGCTCGGTCATCATGGGGATGCCCAGGCGGTCGAGCTCCTGGGCCGTCATGGGTGCGCAGATGATGCCGGTCGAGTGTCGGATCGCGAAGGCCAGCTGCTCGGTCGTGGCGGTCGCCGCGGGAAAGATGAGGTCCCCCTCGTTCTCCCGGCTCTCATCGTCGACGACGACGACCATCCGGCCCTCGCGGAGGGCGGTGAGGGCGTCCTCGACGCTGTCCATGCGTGTGACCGGGCGCACGCTCCTGGTGCTCAGCATGCCTGCCGATCCTCCTCGCTCAGGCGGGCGCCCAGAAGACGCTCGGCGTACTTGGCCATGACGTCGACCTCGAGGTTGACCCGTTCTCCCGGCCGCCTCGTGCCCAGAGTCGTGCGTCGCAGCGTCTCCGGGATGAGGCCGACGCTGAGTGACGCCCCTGCTCCCGGCGTGGGGGAGGCGTCGGGGGCGTCGCGCTGGGCGTCCTCGACGTCGACGACGGTCAGCGACACCCCGTCGAGGGCGACCGATCCCTTGACGGCGACGTAGCGGGCGATCTCCTGCGGTAGGCCGACGCGCAGGAGGTCCCAGTGCTCGCCGTGGCTGCGGTCGAGGACCTCGGCGGTGGCGTCGATGTGTCCCTGAACGATGTGCCCGCCGAGCCGGTCGGTGGCGCGCAGGGCGCGCTCAAGGTTGACCGGGTCTCCGGGCGCCTGGGATCCCAGGGTGGTGCGCGTGAGAGTCTCCGCCATGAGGTCGGCGGTGAAGGTGTTCCCGTGCATGGCGGCGACCGTCAGGCAGCACCCGTTGACGCTGATGGAGTCGCCCAGGCTCGCGTCCTGGGTGACGGTGGGCGCCTCGACCGTCAGCCGGGCGCAGTCCTCGACGGTCTCGAGCCGGACGACACGTCCGAGCTCCTCGACGATTCCGGTGAACATCAGTGACTCTCCTCGGTGTGGCAGCGGATAGGGGGATGAATGCGGTCCCGGTGGTCCGGGCGTTGGCTGTGCCGCGGCCTCGGGACTGGAGGGGCGTCGGGGTGGGCGTCGTCGGCCCCCAGGTCACCGGAGAGGCGGACGGCGAGCCCGTCGCCTGCGCCGAGGACCTCGACGCGGGGATGACGCAGCCGCAGGGCGTCGGTGATTGTCGTTGCCCCGAAGTCGGCGATGGCGGCCGGTCCCGCGCCCAGAAGTGCGGGGGCCGTGTAGGCGACGATCTCGTCGACGACGCCCGCGCGCAGGAAGGCGGTCGCGAGAGTCGGGCCTCCTTCGAGGAGGACGTGGCGGATCTCGCGCTCAGCGAGCACGGTGAGGACGGTGCACGGGTCGTGGTCGGGCAGGAGGAGATAGCGGTCGTCGGCGAACACCCTGGAGGCGGGAGGCAGGCGCCTGGAACCGACGACGACGCGCAGCGGCTGGAGGTGAGCCGGGGCGGGCTCTCCCGTCTCGTCACGGACTGTGAGGGCCGGGTCGTCGGCGAGGGCGGTGCCGGTGCCCACCATGATGGCGTCGCACTGACGGCGCAGGTGGTGGGCGTCGCGGCGGGCCGCCGTCGGGGTGATCCACCGGCTGGTGCCGTCGGCGGCGGCAATACGGCCGTCGAGGGTGGTGGCGAGCTTCCACGTCACCATGGGGCGGCCGCGGGTCACGGCCAGGAGCCACGGGCGGTTGAGACGCGCGGCGTCCTGGGAGCACAGCCCACGCCGTACCCGCACGCCGGCAGCCTCCAGCGTCGCCGCGCCGCCTCCGGCCTGCTCGGTCGGGTCGTCCTGGGCGTAAATGACCTCGGCCACGCCTGCGGCGAGGAGCGCCTGGACGCACGGGCCGGTGCGGCCCTCGTGGTTGCACGGCTCGAGGGTGACGACGGCGGTCGCTCCCTGGGCGGAGCCACCTGCCGCGGCGAGGCTCGCCAGCGCGTCGACCTCGGCGTGGGCGGTGCCGGCGCCACGGTGGTGGCCCTCGGCGAGGACGTCGCCGTCGGCGGAGAGGATGACGCAACCGACCCTGGGGTTGGGGCCGGGCGGGGCGTCGGGGGAGGCCGCGGCTCGGAGGGCGCGTCGCATCGCGGCCGTCTGCACGGGGGTGAACGAAGTCATCCGGTCCTCTCCCTCGGGTGCGCTGGGGAGAGACACCGCCACGCCGGACCCACCGGGTGCACGGCACCCGGTACGGCATGGTGTGTCCCGTGCGCGCTTCCCATCCGGACTCTCACCGTCGGTCCAGGAGTTCCACCTGGTCAGCCGGTCGCTGGATGCGACCGGGTCGCGGACTGTCACCGCCGGTTCGGACTTTCACCGACCCCAGAGCACACGAGCTCATCTCGTTGGGGAGAATGTACCGCGTGCGAGTGCGCTCGGCCGCCTCCCCGCACTCATGTGATCAGCCCCACCTCGACAGGGTGTCCGGATGCGGACGGCACCGCAGGCAGGCCGCCCGCGCCCGGGCCTCACTTCTTGCGGTACAGGGACTTGGTGGCGTAGACCGGCTCGTTAGTGACCTGGACCCCCAGGGCGCGGAAGATGCCCTCGTCCACGGACCCCAGGATCGTGGAGGTGTGGACGTCGCAGCCCCGCAGCGTCTCGAGCTGGTCGAGGGCCTTGCGGGCGTTGTCGTCCCCGTTGGCGGACACGGCCAGGGCGATGAGCACCTCGTCGGTGTGCAGCCGCGGGTTGCGGCTGCCCAGTCCCTGAGTCTTGAGCTTCTGGATCGGCTCGATGGAGGCCGGGGCCAGCAGGTCGACGCTGTCATCGATCCCGGCCAGGACCTTGAGGGCGTTGAGCAGCATCGCCGAGGAGCAGCCCAGCAGAGCCGAGGTCTTACCCGTCACGATGCGCCCGTCGGGCAGCTCGATCGCCGAGGCGGGCTCACCGGTGGCCGCCGCCACCTCCAGCGTGGGCGGCACGACAGGACGGTCCTCCTTGCTGACCCCCACCTTGGCCATGAGCAGCGCGATCCGTTGGGACTGGACGGGGGCGATGACGTCGCGCTTCTCGGTCACCAGGGCCCGGTAGTAGCGGCGGATGATCTCCTGGCTGGCGGCCTGCCGGCAGGCCTCGTCATCGCAGATGCAGTTACCTGCCATGTTGACGCCCATGTCCGTGGGGGAGGTGTAGGGCGAGGACCCCAGGATCTCCTCGAACAGACGGGTCAGGACCGGGAAGACCTCAACGTCGCGGTTGTAGTTGACGGTCTGGACGCCGTGGGCCGCCAGGTGGAAGGGGTCGATCATGTTGACGTCGTCGAGGTCCGCGGTGGCGGCCTCGTAGGCGATGTTGACCGGGTGGTCCAGGGGGAGGTTCCAGATCGGGAAGGTCTCGAACTTCGCGTAGCCCGAGGAGATGCCCCGCAGGTGGTCGTGGTAGATCTGGGACAGGCAGGTGGCCATCTTGCCGCTGCCCGGGCCGGGGGCGGTGACGACCACGAGGTCCCGGCGGGTCTCGATGTACTCGTTGCGCCCGTATCCCTCCTCGGAGACGATGCGGGTGACGTCACCGGGGTAGCCGGGGATGGGGAAGTGACGATAGACCGTGATACCCAGCGACTCCAGCTTGCGTTTGAAGTCGTGGGCCTGACGATTGTCCTCGGTCCACTGAGTCACGACGACGCTGCCCACGTAGAGCCCGTAGCTGCGGAAGGCGTCGATGTGGCGCAGCAGGTCGTCCTCGTAGGAGATGCCCAGGTCCGCGCGGACCTTGTTGCGGGCGAGGTGCTTGGCGTTGACTGCCATGACGATCTCGACCTCGTCGGCCAGCTCGGCGAGCATGACAATCTTGTTGTCCGGGGTGAAGCCCGGCAGCACGCGCGAGGCGTGCATGTCGTCGATGAGCTTGCCGCCGAATTCCAGATAGAGCTTGCCGCCGAACTGGGCGCGGCGCTCCGCAATGTGGCTGGACTGCATCCGCAGGTACTTGTCGCGGTCGAATCCGATGCGCAATGGGCTCTCCTTGAAGCGGTCTGATGAACGGGGTGAGGGATACGGAAAAAGGGGAGGGCGCCTCCCCGGTGGGAGGCGCCCTTCAGATGCTCACTGCTGCGGTGGCCTCAGAGCGAGGCGACGCGCTTGGCGAGCTTAGACTTTCGGTTGGCGGCCTGGTTCTTGTGGATGACGCCCTTGGAGACGGCCTTGTCCAGCTTGCGGGAGGCGGCCTTGAGATGCTCGAGCGCGGCGTCCTTGTCACCGGCCTCGACAGCCTCGCGCACGCGGCGCACGTAGGTCTTGAGCTCGGACTTGACGGACTTGTTGCGCAGGCGGGCCTTCTCGTTGGTCCTAATACGCTTGATCTGGGACTTGATGTTCGCCACGGTGAAACTTTCTCGCGTCTGATTGGTCAATGGCCGGAGAGAGGGTTCGCGCCACGGGCTGACATGAGGTGGTGGGGCACCTGGCTGACCCGGTCGCCGGACCCCGCAGCCGGCCAGGCCAGAGGTCCAGTAGGCGACTGTATCATTCAGGATCCCCGTGTCCCCAGGCGTGAAACGGGGTGCAGGCGTGAGGTGTATCGCCCCATGACCCGCTGCGCTCAGACTGTGCTCCGGATGTGCTCAGGAGTGGTGGTGGCGGCGCAGGGTGGCGACGACGCCGTCGAAGACCTGCCGGCTCATCGTGGCCCCCTCGCGTCGCACCGAGGCCGGCTCCACCAGGAGCAGGCGGTCCAGGCGCACCTCGCTGGGGCGGCCCTGACGGTCCCAGTCGCCAGTGCCGACGTCGTGCCAGAAGCGACCCCAGCGCGCCTCCTGAGCGGCATCTCGATCATGGTCCTTGCTCGTCATCTGGGCCGCAACGAGGCAGGCCTCGTGGCGGGCCAGAATCAGCACCGGCCGATCCTTGCCCTGAGCGGGATCCTCCTCGAAGGGAACCCAGGCCCACACCACTTCACCGGGGTCGGCGTCGCCGTCGGGGTCGGGGGAGTAGCTGAAGGCGGGCAGTCCCAGGGCGGAGATGTCGTAGACGCCGACCCCCCGAGGGGAGGACGACGTGGGTGATGATTTGGGCGAACGGGCTCGAACGGGCGCAGTGGGTTTGCCGGGGTCCGCAGATCCGGCCGGCGTACTCCCGGACGGGTCCGGCGAGGTCGACGGCTTTTGGGCGAGTGCGTCGCTCACGGCGTCGGAGGCGGCGCGACCGAGCAGGCTGAGGATCCGATTGAGCAGACTGGCCATGGGCGCCACCCTATCGTCTGGCGAGAGTGCCGGGACGCCGTGGCCGCCGAGGGTCGGTGCCGGTGACCAACAACGCGGTGGTCCTCTCCCCGGTGTGGGGAGAGGACCACCGGTGATGCCGCGGATCGCGGTGACTTGCGGTGCGTGCCCGAAGGTTCTAGTTCTTCGTGCGCGTCACAGCGGTGCAGACCGCGAAGGATGCGGCCTCGATACCGGCGCCGCTGTCGGCGACGTCGATCTGGGTGGTCAGTCCCTTGGAGGGATCCTTGGCGTCGCAGGTGCCCAGGGCCTTCCAGCCGTCCTCGGTGATCGCGTCGGCGTTGATCGTGTACGTGTTCCAGAAGGTCATGGTGGTTGTGGAGTTTCCGGGCATGGGGTCTCCCGTTGGCAGCCAGACGGAACCGTCCTCCCGGAAAACGAAGGCGTTGATGTCGACTCGCCACGGGAGGCCGGTGCCCCACATGTTCCGTATATCGACGCCGGCGGGGAGGTGGGGTCGCAGGACGACGTCGGAGGTTCTCCCCTCGGCGTCGGTCTTGTTGGTGAAGGTGACGGTGTACTCGACCTCGACCTTGTAGGTGCCGGTGGGAGCGACCTCGATGCTGCTCTGGGAGCTCTTGGCCGAGACCTCGCCGACGGGACGGTCGTCGGTGTAGTCGCTGGAGAAGGTCTGGTCACCGGTGGTGACTCCGGCTGTGATCGTGTTGCGCCCGACGACGCCGGTCAGGTCCACCTGGCAGGTGACTTCTTTACCCTCGGGCACTTTCGCCTTGCCGCTGGAGACCTTGAGGTTCTCTGCCGGTCCCTTGGCAGAGACGACCTCGCCGCCGAAGGCGGTCAGGTCGCAGGTCAGGGCGGTGACCTGGGCCTGTCCTTTAGAGCGGCTTGCGGAGATGGTGAAGTCGGACAGGGGGGTGGTCGAGTCGTTCTTCGCTTTCATGGTGAAGCGCCCGGCGTCCTTGGCGGCGCCGTCGACCTTGACCGCCTCGGTGGTGACGGTGGTGTGGGGCGTACTGGCTGCCGGCTTCTGCGCCGTAGCCGTGGGCCTGAGAACCAGACTGCTCGTGGAGGTCGCGATCGTGGGGGTGAAGCTGTAACTACGCGCATCGGTACCGGGCGACACCGCCGTGGCCCCGAGGTCTAGGTCGAAGGAGGAGCTCTTGTTCCACAGGATGGTGAACTTGGGCTTGTAGGTCAGGCTCAGGTGCTCCGGAGTGCAGGTGACGGCTTCGACCTCGCCGGCGCTGTCCCCGAAGTCGTTGTAGTGCAGCTGATCGGAGGTGCCCAGGCCTGAGTCGCCCCACTTGGTCTCGGGCGCGCCCTCACCGCCCTGAGCGTAGAAGGTGCTCGTCCCGGCGACGCGGTCCGGCGAGGGGCAGGTCCAGGTCCACTGGCCCGGCACGGAGTCCGCCTCAATGGTGACGGTGGGCTTCTGCCAGGGTGCGATCGCGGAGGGGATGTGGACCTTCCAGCTCAGGCAGTCAGTGGCGTCGTCGGAGCCGTGGCAGCCGGCACCGGCCATGTTGTAACGCCCCTCGACGGTGATGCCGGTGTCGGGCGCAGTGGTGGGGGTAGCGGCGCTCGCTGGAGCGGCGACGGTGCCGGCGGCGAGCAGGGGGAGAGCCATGGCGACGCCTAGGAGGCGTCGCCATGACCGAGCGGGATGAGAAGGTGGGGTGTGCATGAGCACGCCTTTCTCCGAGATGATCGGGAGGGGAACCAATGGTCCTGTTAATATACCGTTAAGAAGGACATTATCGAAAGGTTGGATCAGTTCTACTGGCGCCCGATTTTTTCGTTTCGTAAGATAAATACTACGAAGGTCGGGTAGGCGACTACTTTCGCCTACCCGACCTTCGTCTATTCAGGTCGACTGACCGGTGTCCGTGGTCAGTTCTCCGTGCGCGTCACGGGGGTACAGATCGAGTGGGTCCCGGCCTCGATGCCGGCGTGGCTGTCGGCGACGTCGATCTGGGTGGTCAGTCCCTTGGAGGGGTCCTGGGGGTTGCAGGTGCCCAGGGCCTTCCAACCATCCTCGGTGATCGCCTCGGCGTTGACCGTGTAGGTGTTCAAGAAGGTCATCGTGGTTGACGAGTTGGCGTTCAGGGAATCACTGGTACGCAATGACAAGGAGCCGTCGTCCTGGATGGCGTAGCTGTCCGGGCCAACCCACCACGGGGTACCAGTACCCGTCACGCTCTTGAGAGTGAAGCCGGCGGGGACCTGAGGCCGCAGGACGATATCCGAGCTGTACCCGTCGGCATCGGTGGTGTTGGTGAAGGTGACGGTGTAGCCGACCTCGACCTCGTAGGTGCCGGTGGGGTCAGCCTCAACGCCGAGGTCAGTGGGCTGGACCGTAACCTCGCCGAGTGGGCGGTAGTCGAAGAAGTCGTTGGAGAAGGTCTGGTCGCCGGTGGTGAGTCCGACTGTGATCGTGTTGCGTCCGGCGACGCCGGTCAGGTCCACCTGGCAGGTGATCTCCTTGCCCTGGGGTACCTTCGCTTTGCCGCTGGAGACTTTGAGGTTCTCGGCCGGTCCCTTGGCGGAGACGACCTCGCCGCCGAAGGCGGTCAGATCGCAGGTCAGGGCGGTCACCTGTGACCGTCCCCTGGATCTGCCTGCGGAGATGGTGAAGTCGGACAGGGGTGTGGTTGAGTCGTTCCTCGCCGTCATGGTGAAGCGCCCGGCGTCCCTGGCGGCGCCGTCGACCTTGACCGCCTCGGTGGTGACGGTGGCGTGAGGAGCGCTGGCTGCCGGCTTCTGCGCCGTGACAGTGGGCCGAAGAATCGCGTTGCGCGTGGAGACGTCGATCGTTGGTGTGAAGTGATAGCTGCGCGTATCCGCGCCGGGCTTTACCGCCGTGGCCCCGAGATCCAGGTCGAGGTAGGAGCTCTTGTCCCAGGCGGCGTTGAAGTTGACCTCGTAGGTCAGACTCAGGTGCTCGGGAGTGCAGGTGATCGCCTTGACCGATCCTGCGCTGTCCCCGTTGTGGTTGTAGTACAGGCTGTCGAGGAGGCCCAGGTCGGATTCGGCCAGAATGGCTGGGGGGTCGCCCTGGTCCCTCTTGATGTAGAAGGCGCTCGTCCCGGCCACCTTGTCACCGTCCGGCGTGGGGCAGGTCCAGGTCAACTGGCCCGGCACGGAGTCGGCCTCAATGGTGACGTTGGTAGAGCCCTTCGGGGTGATGGCCGATGGAACACGAACTCTCCAGCTCAGACATCCCTCGGCATTGTCGGAGCCGTGGCAGCCGGCACCGGCCGTGTTGTAACGTCCCTCCACGGTGATGTCGGCATCAGCGGACGCCGGAGCGGCGACGGTGCCGGCGGCGAGTAGGGGGAGAGCCATGGCGACGCCTAGGAGGCGTCGCCATGGCCGAGCGGGATGAGAAGGTGGGGTGTGCATGAGCACGCCTTTCTCCGAGGTGATCGGGATGGGAACTAATTGCATCATTAATGTACCGACAAGGTGGACATTATTGAAAAGTTGGATCAGTTCTACTGAGGCTCGGTTTCTCATCTCGTAAGAAAAAGCTACGAAGGTCGGGTAAGCGACGACTTTCGCCTACCCGACCTTCGTCTATTCAGGTCGACTGACCGGTGTCCGTGGTCAGTTCTCCGTACGCGTCACGGTAGTGCAGACCGAGTAGGTCCCGGCCTCGATGCCGGCGTCGCTGTCGGCGACGTCGATCTGGGTAGTCAGTCCCTTAGAGGGGTCCTTGGCGTCGCAGGTGCCCAGGGCCTTCCAGCCCTCCTCGGTGATCGCGTCGGCGTTGACCGTGTAGGTGTTCAAGAAGGTCATCGTGGTGGACGAACCAGCATACAGGGGCTCGGCCGTCGACAACGACACGGAGCCATCCGGCTCGATGATGTAGTCGTCCATGGTGATCCACCACGGGACACCAGTGCCCCACACGCTCTTGAGGGTGAAGCCGGCGGGGAGGTGAGGTCGCAGAATGATATTGGAGCTGTACCCGTCGGCGTCGGTGGTGTTGGTGAAGGTGACGGTGTAGCCGACCTCGACCTCGTAGGTGCCGGTGGGGGCGGCCTCGATGCCGAGGTCAGTGGGCTGGACCGTGACTTCGCCGACGGGGCGGTCGTCGGTGTAGTCGCTGGAGAAGGTCTGGTCGCCGGTGGTGAGTCCGGCCGTGATCGTGTTGCGTCCGACGACGCCGGTCAGGTCCACCTGGCAGGAGATCTCCTTGCCCTGGGGAACCTTCGCCTTGCCGCTGGAGACCTTGAGGCTCTCGGCCGGTCCCTTGGCAGAGACGACCTCGCCGCCGAAGGCGGTCAGGTCGCAGGTCAGGGCGGTGACCTGGGCTTGTCCCCTGCCTCGCGAGGCGGAGATGGTGAAGTCGGACAGAGGGGTGGTCGAGTCGTTCTTTGCCTTCATGGTGAAGCGCCCGGCGTCCTTGGCGGCGCCGTCGACCTTGACCGCCTCGGTGGTGACCGTGGCGTGGGTGGCGCTGGCTGCCGGCTTCTGTGCCGTAGCCGTGGGCCTGAGAACCTGGCTGGCCGTGGAGGTCGTGATTGTGGGGCTGAAGCTGTAGCTACGCGCATCCGCGCCAGGGGCCGCTGCCGTGGCCCCGAGGTCCAAGTCGAGGTAGGAGCTCTTGTCCCAGACGGCGTTGAAGTTGACCTCGTAGGTCAGACTCAGGTGCTCAGGAGTGCAGGTGATCGCCTTGACCGATCCTGCGCTGTCCCCGTGGTGGTTGTAGTAGAGGCCGGCGAAGAAGTTCAGGTCGGATTCGGCCAGTTTGGCTGGAGGCTCGCCCTCGCCCTTCTTGATGTAGAAGGCGCTCGTCCCGGCCACCTTGTCACCGTCCGGCGTGGGGCAGGTCCAGGTCCACTGGCCCGGCACGGAGTCCGCTTCGATGGTGATGTTGGTGGAGCTGTTCGGGGCTATGTCGGAGGGGACGCGAACTCCCCAGCTCAGGCAGCCGGCGGCGTCATCGGAGCCGTGGCAGCCGGCACCGGCCGTGTTGTAACGCCCCTCAACGGTGATGCCGGTATCAGGTGCGGCGGCAGAGGTAGCGGCGCTCGCTGGAGCGGTACCGGCGGCGAGCAGGGGGAGAGCCATGGCGACGCCCAGGAGGCGTCGCCATGGCCGAGCGGGATGAGAAGGTGGGGTGTGCATGAGCACGCCTTTCTCCGAGGTGATCGGGATGGGAACCAATTGCCTTGTCAATATACCGTTAAGAAGGGCATTATCAAAAGGTTGGATCAATTCTACTGACACCCAGTGTCTTCCGACCCTCCTCGGTGATCGTGTCTGGAGCTGGATGAGAATGGACCGCAAATTAAGACAAAGGTCGGATGTGCGAAGACTCGTCGCACATCCGACCTTTGTCGTTCTGTTCTCCGTGCTTTTAATGAGGCGCTGCGTTCGCGGCAGGTTTCTGCACGGTTGCCGTGATTTTCTGGGGGGTGTTGTCCGCGGAGGTGGTGACTGTCGGTGAGAAGGAGTAGGTGTGTTGGCCGGATCCCGGGGTCGTTGTGGTCGTTCCGAAGCTCAGGTCGAGGTAGGAGCCCTCCACGCGCACCAGGTCATCGATCTTGTAGGTGATGCTCAGGTGCTCCGGGGTGCACGTGATGGCGTCGACCTGCCCAGCGCTGTCTCCGTACGATCCGTAGTGGAGGCGCGCGAAGCGTCTGAGATCGGAATTGCTCAGCTTCTTGCTCTCACCTCCGATGGGGACATCGTAAAACGATGCCGTTCCGGCGACCCGGTCGTTCGCGAGGCAGTTCCATGCCCACTGACCGGGGACGGAGTCGACCTCAACGGTGACGGTCAGCTCCTTCTTCGGCGCGATGGTAGAGGGGATGCGCAGGCCCCAGCTGAGGCAGTCGGTGCTGGTGCCCGAGCCCTGGCATCCCTCGCCGCTCGAATTGTAGATTCCGGAGGCGATGATGCTATCGGGGGCGGCCTGTGCCGGTGAAGAGAGGAAGCCGGCGAGGAGCAGGGGGAGGGCTGCGATGGCACCGGTGAGGCGCCGTCGGGATGAGGCTGGTTGTCGTTGTGGCAGATGCATGAGCAACCTCTTTCACGGGGTAGTCGGGACAGAAACGACTATCCGGTCAATATACCGTGGTGCGCGTCACTCGTAAAGAGGTTCTGGCCCCTGTTCTGAGGTGACAGCCGGCCGGTTCAGTGCCGACGCGTGGCATCTTTCATGGCAGCGGTAAAGGCGACGAGCTCGCTGCGCAGTGCCCCGAGCGCATAGTGGCGGCGCTCCTCGTTGCCGCGCCCGCCGTCGTCGCCGGAGGTGGCCGCCACGATCTCGGGGGCAAAGCGCTCGACGATCTTGACCGTGGCGGACCCGCTGATCGCCCCGTCGGCGCCCGCGGCGATCGCCTCGGCAACCTGCGCGGGCGTGGAGATGCCGAAGCCCAGCATGACGGGTGCGGCGGAGTCGGCGCGAAGGCGCTCCACCGACTCGGCCAGCCCCACGGTGGACGAGGCCCTCTCGGTACCGGTCACGCCCACCCGGGAGACGGCGTAGACGTAGCCGCGTGAGGCCGCTGCCACCGCGTCCAGGGTCTCGGTGGCAGCCGACGGCGGTGCGATGTAGACGGCGTCGATGCCGGCCTCCTCGGCGGCACGGCTGAAGAGTGCCGACTCGCGGATCGGGACGTCGGGCAGCAGCACCGAGTCGATGCCGGCCTGGGCACACTCGGCGTAGAAGCGCTCCAGGCCCATCGCGAAGGGCACGTTGCCGTAGATGAGCATGCCGATGGGCAGCTGCGGGTGGCGCCGGCGTACCCGCGCGACCACCTCCAAGCAGTCGCTGAAGCCGGCCCCAGCGGCCAGCGCCCTGACGTGCGCCTTCTGGATCGTGGGTCCGTCGGCGACTGGGTCGGTGAAGGGCACACCCAGCTCCAGGGCATCGGCCCCGCCGGCGATGAGGGCCTCGATGACGGCCTCGCTGGTGGCCGGGTCGGGGTCGCCGACCATGACGAAGGGGACGAAGGCGCCCTCACCGCGCTCCTTGAGAGCGGCGAACATCGCGGGGTAGCGGCTCATGTCAGAACTCCTCATTTGGGCCGGTGCTCATGCCTGCGTTCAGACCTGCGTACTCAATGCGTTTGCCCATCTGCTCCACCATGCGCGCAGCCCGGGCGACGGCACCGTCGGAGGAGAACGAGCCGCCCAACCGCGCCCGCACCTGATCGAGGTCCTTGTCCCCGCGGCCCGACAGGCACACCAGTAGGATCGGGGGCTCCTCGCCGTCGGGCACCTCCCGGGCCATGGCCAGAGCCTGTGCCAGGGCGTGAGCCGACTCCACGGCCGGGATGATCCCCTCATGGCGCGAGAGCAGCTGGAAGGCCTCGATCGCATCGTCATCGCCGATACCGACGTAGCGGGCCCTGCCGGTGTCCGATAACCAGGCGTGCTCGGGCCCCACGCCCGGGTAGTCCAGGCCCGCCGAGACGGAGAAGGACTCCTCGACCTGTCCCTCGGAGGTGCGCATGAGGTAGCTGCGCGCCCCGTGGAGGATACCCACCAGCCCCTTGTTGATGGGGGCGCCGTGGCGGGGCGTGTTCAGTCCCTCACCGGCGGGCTCGACGCCGATGAGCTCGACGCCGGGGTCGTCGATGAAGTCCGCGAACATGCCGATCGCGTTGGAACCCCCACCCACGCAGGCGATGACCGAGTCCGGCAGACGCCCTGTCAGCCCCAGCACCTGGGCGCGGGCCTCACGGGAGATGACCCGGTGGTACTCGCGCACGATCGTGGGGAAGGGATGAGGGCCGGCGGCCGTGCCCAGCAGGTAGTGGGTGTCGGCGAAGGAGGCGGTCCAGTCGCGCAGCGCCTCGTTGACGGCGTCCTTGAGCGTGCCGGCGCCGCTGTCCACCGGCACTACCGTGGCGCCCATGAGTTCCATGCGCTCGACGTTGGAAGCCTGGCGTACGACGTCGGTGGCCCCCATGTAGATGGTGCAATCCAGTCCCAGCAGGGCACAGACCATGGCGGTGGCCGTTCCGTGCTGGCCCGCACCGGTCTCGGCGATGATGCGCCGCTTGCCCATCCGCTTGGCCAGCAGGGCCTGGCCCAGGACCTGGTTGCCCTTGTGAGCGCCGCCGTGGACCAGGTCCTCGCGCTTGAGCAGGATGCGGGCGTTGCCCTCCAGCGGAAGGTTGCGCAGCTCGGTGACTGTTGTGGGACGTCCCAGGTAGCGGGTCATGAGCGTGTCCAGCTCGGCGGCGAAAGCGGGGTCGGCCTGGGCGTCGATGAAGGCGTCCTCGAGCTGGTCCAAGGCCGGGATGAGCAGCTCGGGTACGAACTGCCCGCCGTAGGGTCCGAAGAAGGCGGGCAGGCGCGGGTGGTGCCTTTCCCTCTCGCCCTCGCCCGGTTCCTGGTCCGACGGCGACGTTGCGCCCTGGCTCTGGGACTGTCCGTCCCGCTGTGGCAGCGGCACCGCGGTGGCCAGGTCTCGGGCGGCCTCGGCCGGGTCCGGGGCTCCGGACAGGGACGAGCCCACCAGGAGGGCATCCACCAGGCCGGAGAGGCGCCGTACGTCGTCGGGCGTGCTGACCCCCGACTCGCCGATGAGGACCACCCCGGCCGGGGCCAGTGGGGCCAGCTCCTCAGTGCGGGCCAGGTTCGTGTCCAGAGTGCGCAGGTCGCGGTTGTTGATGCCGATGACCTCGGCGCCCAGCGCCGCCGCCCGGTGCATCTCCTCAGGGCTCGAGACCTCCGTGAGCACCTCCATGCCCAGGCAGCGCGCCAGCTCGGCCAGTTCTCGGTAGACGTCGTCGGGCACCACCGAGAGCATGAGCAGGATCGCGTCCGCCCCCAGGCTGCGGGCCGCCAGCACCTGGACCTCATCGACGATGAAGTCCTTGCACAGGACGGGGACGTCCACCACCTCGCGCACGGCCGCCAGGTCGTCGAAGGAGCCGTTGAAGCGGTCGGGCTCGGTGAGCACCGAGACCGCGGCCGCATGGGGCGCGTACTGTGCGGCGAGCGCGGCCGGGTCGTAGTTGGAGCGGATGGTCCCGCGCGAGGGTGAGGCCGCCTTGCACTCCATGATGAGGGCCGGCTGCGGGCCCGCTGCCCCGCCGCTGCGAGTGCGCAGGGCTGCGGCGAAGGAGCGCTGCGAGTGCGGCAGCTCCTCGGCGCGCAGGTGCCCGAAGCGGGTGCGCAGCTCCTCGATGCGCTCACGGCGCGCCTGGACGATCGAGTCCAGGACGGTGCCCGTGGCGATGAGCCGCGCCTCGACCGGCTCACGGTGCGCGCGCTCGCCGGGGTCCGAAGTCGGGGAGCCGGGATCCATGGAGGGAATGGGGGCGGTATCGGGGGTGGTCACGGTCTCTCCTCAGGCCCGCTCGGCGGCTGAATCGTCGGCGGGCTCACTGGCCAATTCACTGGCTTTGGTCATGGACTCCAGGTGGCGGGCCACGCGGCCAGAACGGATCTGCTCCAGTGCCATGGCGGTGCCGTCTGCGAGGTTGTCGGCCGGGCCTGCGAGATACAGCAGGGCGCCGGCATTGACAGCGATGGCGTCGCGATGGGCCGGCCTGCCCTCACCCGAGATGGCCTCGCGCAGCAGGCGGGCGTTGTCGGCAGGCTCCCCGCCCAGCAGATCGGCCAGCTCGTAGGTGCTCACCCCCAGTTCCTGGGGCGCGACCTCGTAGGACTTGACCCCGCGGGGAGTCGCCTCGCGCACGAGCGTCGGCCCGTGGACGGCGATCTCGTCTAGGCCCGAGCCGTGCACGACCAGCGCCCGCTTGCGTCCCAACTGGACCATCGCCTCGGCGATCATGTCCAGCATGCTCGGGTCCCACACGCCCATGAGTTGGAAGGTCAGGTGGGCCGGGTTCACCAGCGGCCCCAGGACGTTGAAGATCGTGGGGGTCGCCAGCGCTCTGCGCACCGGGGCCACGTGCCGCATGGCCGGATGGTAGGCCTGGGCGAACAGGAAGGTGAAGTGGTCGCGGGCCAGCAGTTCGACCGCCGTGGCCGGGTCCACATCCAGGGGCAGTCCCAGCTCGGCGATGACGTCTGCCGCCCCCGTCTTGGAGGAGACGGCCCGGTTGCCGTGCTTGGCAACCGCGATCCCCATCGAGGCAGCCACCAGCCCCGCCCCCGTGGAGATGTTGATCGTGCCCACGCCGTCGCCCCCGGTACCGACGACGTCCACCAGTGGGAAGGTCACCGAGGGGAAGGCCCGGGCCGCCTGGCGGAAGGCGTTGGCGGCCCCGGCGACCTCCTGGGGCTCCTCGCCGCGGGCGTGCAGCGCCGCTAGCAGCGCCGCCGTCTCCGCCTCAGACAGATCCCCGGCGCCCAGGGCGGCGAAGACCGTGGAGGCCTGCTCACGGGTGAGGCGCCGGCCCTGAACGACTTCGCGCAGTAGCTCGTGCGCTTCCTGCGCCGTGGCAACATGCGTGCCGTCCGCGGCAGCGGGGGCCGCATTGTTGGTCTCACTCATCGGTCTGTAGCTCCTTCACGGATGGTTGAGGCTTGGGGCACTCGGGGACGATTCTGCCCGAGTGGTACCGCGGTTGCGGGGATCTGCGGGATGACGTGAGGCGGCGTGGCTCAGGAGGTTCGGGCCAGGTCGGCGGTGATGGACTTGAGCAGGGCCGGCCCCTGAGGGGTGAGGATCGACTCGGGATGGAACTGCAGCCCGACCGCCGGTGCCGATCGGTGCCGGGCCGCCATGACGATGCCATTGACTCCTTCGACCGGCGCAGTACAGGCCAGGCTGACAAGCGCCTCGGGCGGCGTGCGCGTGCCCAGCGAGTGATAGCGGGCCACATCCAGCGGTCCGCCGTCGAGCACCGTGAAGGCCGGGTCCGCGCGGCCGGCCTCGGTAACCTCGACGCGGTCGGAGCGACCGTGGACCGGGCCAACCGGGGCGACCCGTCCGCCGCAGGCCTCGACGAGGGCCTGGAAGCCCAGGCAGATGCCCAGCGTCGGGATCGCCTGCTCCAGCGCGGCGGCGATGAGCTCCATGAGGCATCCCGATGTCGCCGGGTAGCCCGGACCGGGGGACAGGCACAGAACCGGGCGGCGAGCGGACTCGTGCTCGGCCTCGGTGGGCTCCAGAGCGGCGAGCACCCGGGAGACCGGTACATTGTTGCGATAAACCTCGATGTGGGAGCCGAGCGTGGCGAACTGGTCGACGAGGTTGTAGACGAAGGAGTCGCGGTTGTCGAGCAGGACCACCCGGGTCGGGGCCGAGACTGCCACGGCGTCCTTCTCCGTGTTGTTCACTGCGCTATTCACCATGCTCTTGGCCATGCTATTCGCTGTGTTCTGCCCGCTGCGCCGAGTGCTGGTATTGGTCATGGCTCAAACCTCCTTGCCGGTTCGGTCGATGACGAGGGCGGCGCCCTGTGCGGCGGCCACCGCCTCAAGGACGGCACGGGCCTTGTGAACGGTCTCGGCGGCCTCGGCGGCCGGGGATGACGCGGCCACCACGCCGGCCCCGGCCTGAACCAGGGCGGTCCCGTCGGCCACGAAGCCGGAACGGATGACGATGCAGGTGTCCAGCTCGCCGTCTCCGCGGATATAGCCCACCGAGCCGCCGTAGGAACCACGCCGCACGCCCTCGGCCCGGCGGATGAGCTCGGCGGCCCGCAGCTTGGGCGCCCCGGTGAGGGTGCCCATCGTCATGGAGGCGCGGAAGGCGTCCAGAGCATCCAGGTCATCGGCCAGCTCGCCGGAGACCTCCGAGACCAAGTGCATCACCCGGCTGTAGCGGTCCACGCGCAAAAGGTCCTGGACGCTGCGGGTGCCCGGGCGGCTGACCCGGGCGACGTCGTTGCGGGCAAGGTCCACGAGCATGACGTGCTCGGCAACCTCCTTGGCGTCGGTGCGCAGCTCCAGCTCCAGACGGGTGTCGCGCTCGTGGTCCACCGAGCCGTCGGGGTGCAGCCCGCGCGGACGGGTCCCGGCGATCGGGCGGATGGCGACCCGGCCGCTGCGCGCCGAGTGCAGCAGCGCCGACTCCGGGGAGGCCCCGAACAACTCGAAGTCCGGGGCCGCCAGATAGAACATGTAGGGGCTCGGGTTGGCCTGGCGCAGCACGTGGTAGGCGGCCAGCGTGTCCGGGCAGGCGATGGTGAAGCCGCGCGAGGGCACCACCTGATAGATGTCGCCGTCAGCGATGTAGCCGCGCATCGTCTCCACAACCGCCTCGAAGTCGGCGTCGGAGATGGTGGGCTCCGCGTGCAGGACCGGGCAGCCGGCGGCGGCTGTCGACGCGGACGGCGCCTCGCTGCCGTCGGCACCGTCGACCGGCTCATCGGTCGCGTCGTCGATGGCTGCGGCCAGCGCATTCATGCGCGACTCCAGGTCCACGGCGTCGACGGAGGCTCCCACCAGGGTCGCCTCCTGCGTGGGGTGGTCGACGACGAGGATGATGCGGGCATCGTAGAAAAGGTAGTCCGGGCAGGTATTGGCACCCTGGTCCACCTCGGGCAGGGACTCGAAGGTGGACAGGTAGTCGAAAGCGAAGGTCCCCGCCTCCAACGGCAGATGAGGGTGATCGATCTCGGTTCCGGCCAGGACCCGCAGCGGCTCGATGGTGGACAGGGCCGTCAGGCGCTCGCGTTCCTCGATCGCTGGGTCGTCGTCGGAGATGGTGGGCAGGCTGAGCGTGAGCCGATTGGGGGAGCGGTCCGTGATGTGCTCGCCCAGGTGCTGTTCCAGGCGGGCCAGGGCGGCGAGGCCGTCGGGCCCGGGGCCCTGACCGTCGACGGCGTCCAGCGCCTCAGCGGTGACGGTTCCGCCCCAGCAAGTCATCCTGGCCGAGGCCTCTAGGACGGCGACCGTGGTGCGCGAGACCTTGGTCGTGATGTCGGCGCTCTCGAGCAGGATGCAGTCCACGGGGCGTACCGTGCTGTTGCCGGTGTCGCTTTCTGCACCTCCGACCGGGTAGCCAGTGATGCGCAGCAGGCCTGTGCGGGTCAGGTGCTCCAGGAGGGCACCGCCGTCGGCGTGGTAGCGCACTTGGCGCGTGAGGACGATCGGTGAGGCAGCAGAGGGCGCGGCTGGAGGTGCTGCATCTGACACGGTGGGTGGCATGGGGCCTCTTTCCTGAGATCGTGGGTCAGGCGGGCCTCTCACTCATGCATCGGGCGGGCCCGCGGTGAGCGAGCCGGCACGTCCTAGCGCGTCAGGGTGGTGGCTCGCCGCAAAGGGAGCCACCACCACTGGCGGTCGCGGAACGCTGTCATAACCACAGAGAGTAGAACGAGGTTGTCAAGCAGCCAAATCGACGGCAGAAGATGAGATGCGTGTCCGGACTGGCAGCGCGGGATGAGTCGCTCGGTGTCTCACCATGCCGGCGGTGGGCCGATGGAAGCCGAGAACCTCTTACTGGAAGTGGCGGGGAGGCACGCTGGGGGTGGAGGATTTTCTGCTCGAGGTCGAGGGACTCGTGCTGGGGGTGGAGGATCTTCTGCTCGAGGTCGAGGGACTCGCGCTGGGGGAGGAGGACTCCTTATCCGAGGCAGAAGGGCTCGCGCTGGCGGTTGTACTGGGCCCAGGGCTCTTACCGGACACGTTGTCCACGGCGGCGGCCGCGTTGACAATGCCGGCGCCGCAGGCCTTGCGATCGCATTCTGCCATTGGCGTAGCTGTATTCTGCAGTATGGTGACGACCTCTTCGGCCTTCAGATCGGGGTTAAGAGCCAGCATCAGCGCAACCGTGCCGGACACGTGCGGGGTTGCCTGGCTGGTGCCCATCATGATGGCATAGTCGGGATCCTGGGGAGCTTTCGTGGATTTGTCGGCCAGGGACAAAATACCGTTCTCGGCGGCGTCGATTTCACCGCCGGGGGCGGAGATATCGACACCGGTCCCATAGTTGGAGAAGGAGGATCGGGCACCGGTCTTCGTAGAGGCGCCGACGGTGATGACGTTCTTACAGCCCGCAGGGGCGACGTTGCGCACGTCCTGATCATCGTTCCCGGCGGCGGCGACGATGATTGAGCCGCGTGCGACAGCGGCATCGATGGTCTTCTGGAAGAAGCGCGGGCAGCTGCCGGTGCCGCCTATGCTCATATTGATGATCCGGGCGGGGTTCTCGTTGTCCGGTACGCCGTTGACCTTGCCCCCCGAGGCCCAGGTGACGGCGTCGATGGTGTCGGCGCTTGTGGAACCGCAGCGGCCCAGGACGCGCACGGGCACGATTTTGGCATCCGGGGCGACGCCCGCCACTCCGTTCTTGTTGTTCGTGCGCGCGGCGATAGTGCCGGCCACGTGGGAACCGTGCCAGCTCGACGTCTGATCCTTGCTGGCCCCGCCCTCCGAAGAACAGTCGCCCTGCTCGACCCAGTCGCCCTCGTCGGACGGGTCCGCGTCGTAGCCATCATTGTCGCGAGCCCTTGCGGGATCGGAGATGAAGTCATAGCCGGGCAGGAGCTGGCCCTCAAAGTCCGGATGGTTGCTCAGGATGCCAGTGTCGATGACGGCTACCGTGACGCCCTTGCCCGTGGACTGCGACCAGGCGTTGGTGGCGTTGACGCCGTAGGAGCCCGAGGTCATGTCCCACTGCTTGGAGAAGTATTGATCGTCGGGGACGTTGCTGTCCTCGGAGGAGGCGTTGTCCACGGCGGTCATGTGCATATCGGGCTCGACGGACTCAATGCCGTTGGCGGCCTCAAGTGTGGAAATGAACTCCTTAACCTGGTTCACAGTGAGCTTGTCGCTCAGTTTGACACCGGCCGTGCTCAGGGAGTGCGCGGTAACGTTCTCCACCTTGACTGAGAACTTCCCGGCGGCGTTGTCCAGCGTCTGCCTGTCCTCGGAGGGCAGGGATTCGAGGACGTTCTCGCCGTAGGCCTTCGCCGAGGCGATGACCTTGGCCGCCGCCGAGTTTTCGGCGTAGGAGACGATGAAGCGGTCGCTGGGCTCATTTGCGGCAGTGCTGCTGGACGCCTTTGCGGAGGAGCTGCGGTTGCCGAAGACTCCGGCATAAACCAGACCTGCGGCGATGATGGAGACCACTGCGACGGTGGAGACAATGGCGATGATCAGGACACGTTTTCTGCTGAGGGTTGTAGTCATATCAGGAGACGCTTTCGGTGGGGACGACCCCGGGGGGACGGGGCTGCTCAGAAGCCCGCAGTGCGACGAGTCTGGCACGAAAAGGCGGCAGAGTCCCATCCGTGACTGTGGGTAGGCCTCCCCAACAGGGGCTGTTGGACAGGTCCGCCCGCTTCGGTTGCGCTAGTGGCTCCGGTCGTCACGTACGGATCGACTGCGCCGAATCATAACGATGAGCACCAGGGCCGTGCCCGTCAGGACGGAGACGATGCGGCCGATCGGGGCGGTGAGCCAGGCCGCCAGGATCGTCATGCCGACGGTCATGTAGACGGCCGCCCAGGCGATTGCCCCGACGGCCGTGGCTGCTACGTAGCGGCGCAGCGGCATGCGGGCCACGCCCGCGGAGATGAGGAAGGCTAGCCTAAGCAGTCCGGTGTCCGGATGTGGAATCACCTACGTTGGCGCCTGGAAGAATCGGCGTGCAGCCGCACCTCACACCGCGGGGCGGCCCGCCGGGCTGGGGCGGTGGGCCGCCGTCGTGGGACACTTGAGCCAGACCCATGCCAGATATGAGGAAGAGCCAGGAACCGATCTCCGTGTCACCGATCCCCACACCAGAGCAGATGACCAGCGTCCAGCCCGCCGCCACCGAGCAGGCGCGGCTGCGCAACTTCTGCATCATCGCGCACATCGACCATGGCAAGTCCACCCTGGCCGACCGCATGCTTCAGGCCACCGGCGTCGTCCAGCCCCGCGACATGCGCGCCCAGTACCTGGACCGCATGGACATCGAGCGCGAGCGCGGCATCACCATCAAGTCCCAGGCCGTGCGCATGCCCTGGGCCCTCGAGGGCGACGACGGCGTCACGCGCGCCTACGCCCTCAACATGATCGATACCCCCGGGCACGTCGACTTCTCCTACGAGGTCAACCGCTCTCTGGCCGCCTGCGAGGGCGCGGTCCTCCTGGTCGACGCCGCCCAGGGCATCCAGGCCCAGACACTGGCCAACCTCTACATGGCCATCGAGGGAGACCTCACCATCATCCCGGTCCTGAACAAGATCGACCTGCCCGCCGCCGAGCCAGAGAAGCACGCCGAGGAGATCGCCTCCCTCATCGGCTGCGACGTCGACGACGTCCTCAAGGTCTCCGGCAAAACCGGCCAGGGCGTACCCGAGCTCCTCGACCGAATCGTCGAGACCGTCCCGCCCCCGCACGGCGCCCCCGACGCCCCGGCCCGCGCCATGATCTTCGACTCCGTCTACGACACCTACCGCGGCGTGGTCACCTACGTGCGCGTCGTCGACGGCGCCCTCAAGCCCCGCGAGCGCATTGAGATGCTCTCCACCGAGGCTGTCCATGACCTGCTGGAGATCGGCGTCATCAGCCCCGAGCCCACGCCGTCGGCGGGTCTGGGGGCCGGGGAGGTCGGATACCTCATCACCGGCGTCAAAGATGTGCGCCAATCCAAGGTCGGTGACACGGTCACCTCTGCGGCTGCCCCGGCCGCCGAACCCCTGTCGGGTTACCAGGATCCCAAGCCCATGGTCTTCTCCGGCCTGTTCCCGGTGGACGGCTCGGACTTCCCCGCTCTGCGCGACGCCCTGGACAAGCTCAAGCTCAACGACGCGGCCCTGACCTATGAGCCGGAGACCTCGGTGGCCCTGGGCTTTGGCTTTCGCTGCGGCTACCTGGGGCTGCTGCACCTGGAGATCATCCGTGAGCGACTGGAGCGCGAGTTCAACCTGGACATCATCTCCACGGCGCCGTCGGTGGTTTACGAGGTGACCATGGAGGACCGCACCGTGCACACGGTCACTAACCCCAGCGAGTTCCCCGAGGGCAAGGTCGCCGCAGTCTCCGAGCCGGTCGTGCGGGCCACGATCCTGACCCCCAGTGAGTTCGTGGGCACGGTCATGGAGCTGTGCCAGTCGCGCCGCGGCACCATGCAGGGCATGGACTACCTGTCCGAGTCCCGCGTGGAGATGCACTACGTGCTGCCGCTGGCGGAGATCGTCTTCGACTTCTTCGATGCCCTGAAGTCGCGCACCCGCGGCTACGCCTCCCTGGACTATGAGACGGACGGCTCCCAGGACGCCAACCTGGTCAAGGTCGACATCCTGCTCAACGGGGACAAGGTGGATGCCTTCAGCGCCATCGTCCACCGCGACTCGGCCTACTCCTACGGCGTCATGATGACCAAGCGGCTTAAGGACCTCATCCCGCGCCAGCAGTTCGAGGTGCCCGTGCAGGCGGCCATCGGCACCCGGGTCATCGCCCGCGAGACCATCCGGGCCCTGCGCAAGGACATGCTGGCCAAGTGCTACGGCGGTGACATCACCCGCAAGCGCAAGCTGCTGGAGAAGCAGAAGGAGGGCAAGAAGCGCATGAAGGCCATAGGCCGCGTCGAAGTGCCCCAGGAGGCCTTCATCGCTGCCCTCGGCGCGGACACGCCCACCGGCGCCAAACCGGGCAAGTAACGGTACGTAGCAGACGAGTACGGGGACACGACGACTCCGAACGAGCAAGGCACCGACGGACCAAGAAAGGACGGGTACCGACATGGCTGAGATGACAGGGAAGAACACGGCGAGCACGGTCGAGGCTGCATTGAGCGACGACGGCTCCGGCCTGGTGCTCACCCGCGAGCTGGCCCGGGTCCTGGGTCAGCCGCACGCGGGCGCCGACGGCCGCCACGACGACGAGCCCTCCCCGTTCCACGACGGCGACCTGGTGGGAACCGTCAGCGCCGTGTGCACTGTCCGGCGGATGCGGCCCGATGCCGGCCCGGCGGGAGTCTCGGCGATCCACAAGGGCGCCGTCGACGGCCCGGTCGAGGTCGGTCGCACCGGGATTGTCACCGACGAGCACGGGGACAGCGCCCACCACGGCGGGACCGACAAGGCCCTCTACGCCATGAGCGCCGCCGAGCAGCGTCACTGGTCGGAGGAACTCGGTGGTATCGAGCCGGGCCGACTGGGGGAGAACCTGCTCATCGAGGGTGATATCGACGACGTCGAGATCGGGGCGATCCTGTCCATCGGCGACCCGGCCGCCGGAGGCCTGCGGGTGCGGGTGACCGGCGTGCGCAACCCGTGCGCCACCTTCGCCCGGGGCGTGGGCCGGGCCGACTGGGTGGAGGTCTTCTCCGAGCGCAACCGAGTGGGCGTCTACCTCGCGGTGCTCGCCGGGGGAGTGATCCAGGCCGGTGACGAGGTGCGCGTGATCTCCTCCCCGGGCCATCGGGTCACCTGCCGGCGCTGGTTCGCCCACCACGACCCGCGCGACGCCCAGGGGTTGCTCAACTCCGAGATCTTCGGCAACTGCGTCATCGCGCCCTTCACCAAGAAGTACGTGCGCGCCGCCGCCCACGAGCAGGTCGGCTGAAAGCACCGTGCAGTGCCGGATAGCAGCACCGGATAGACGGCATAGAAGAGTCAAGAGAAGGAAAGGACTGAAGGCCCCGCATGGCTCAGCACCATCCGCCCCGTTCCCACGCCATCCATTCGCGGGTGCGTTCCTTCTCGCGCGCCGGCGGCAGGCTGCGCCCCGTCCAGGCCGAAGCCCTGGCCGAGCTCGGGCCCCGCTACGTCGTCAACGTGCCGCGGGCCGACGCCGTGCGCACCGTGTCCCCGAGCTTCCGCCTGGAGCCGGACCGACTCTTCGGACACGTCGGGCAGGTGCGCCCCCTCATCGTCGAGGTCGGCTCGGGCAGTGGTGAGGCGCTGCTGGCTCACGCTGCCGCCCACCCGGGTGCGGACTACCTGGCGGTGGAGGTATGGGAGACCGCGATCGCCCGACTGGTGACCTCCATTCACCGGCAGGGCCTGCACAACGTGCGCGTCGTTCCCGCCGACGCCTCCCAGCTGTTGGCCACGGCCCTGCCGGTGGCCTGCGCCAGCGAGGTGTGGGTGTTCTTCCCCGACCCCTGGCGCAAGCCCCGCCACCGCAAACGCCGTCTGGTGACCACCGCCTTCGCCGACTCGGTGGCGCGCGTTCTGCGCCCCAGCGGCGTGTGGCGTCTGGCCACCGACTGGGCGGACTACGCCTGGCAGATGCGCGACGTCATCGAGGACGTCGCGGCGCTGCCCACCGGTCTGCGCCCCGACGCGACCCTGCCCTACTTCCGGCACGACGACGCCGGCGCCCGCCCCGATCTGGGGGCCGAGACCGCCGAGGAGGGGAGTCTGGGCAACGGCCTGGACCCTGGTTCCCCGGCGGGCGTGCGCGGCGGCTGGTCGCCCCGCTACGAGGGGCGGGTTATGACCCGGTTCGAGCAGCGGGGCCTGGATGCCGGGCGCACGATCCGCGACCTGACCGCCGTGCGCACCGAGGTGGCCTGGATCCCCGAACGGGGTGCCTCCATGCTGGAGCGTCTCGAGGTCGAGGGCCAGGCCTGGGACCAGCTGGAGTCCCAACCCTGGCGCCTGCGAGAGGGCCGCGGCGACGGCCTGTTGCACGCGACGGATCAGCTGTGAGCGGTGCCGCCGGGCTGCCCCGCCGCGCCTGGCTTATGGTCATCGTTGTCGGCTTCCTGGGTTTCTGCGCGGTTCTGCGGGCGCCGGTCGGGGTCATCCCGCCTCTGCTGACGCGTCTGGGGCAGGATCTGGGTATGGGGGAGGTGGCGCGCGGCGCGCTGACCTCGGTGCCGATCCTGTGCTTCGGGCTGCTCACGCCGCTGGCCTCACTCGTGGTGCGCCGCGTCGGCGTCAACGCCGCGGGTCTGCTCACCCTGGGAATGGCTCTGGCTGGGGCGCTGCTGCGCTCGGCCGGGACCACCTGGGCGGCCTTCGCCGGAACCGTCGTCATCGGGGCGGGGCTGACGGTGGGCAACCTGGTGGCTCCCATGGTCATCGGCCGCGACTTCTGGCACCGCACGGCGCTGATGACCGGCCTGTACTCCTCGACCTGCAACGTCATCGTCACGGCGGCCACGGCTCTTGCCGTGCCGCTGGCCCTCGTCATCGGCTGGCAGGGCTCGGCCGCCGCCTGGACCGCGGTCCCGGTGCTGTTGGCCGGCGTCCTGTGGCTGTGGGTCTTCCCGCCCGGCAGGCCGGCGCCCCGCCAGAGTCTGCGGGAGCGGGCGGGGATGACCTCCTGGGTGACGGAGCGGGCCCTGGCCCGGCCGACGACGTCGGCGGGCGCCGCCGTCTGGAGGCGCCCCCTGACCTGGGTGATGGCCGTGGCCTTCGCAGCCCAGACCTTCTCCTACTACGCGGTCTCGGGCTGGCTGCCTACGGCCCTTGCCGACGAGCTCGGTATGAGTGAGGCGGGCGCTGGCGCGGCCGCCTCCGTGTTCTCCCTGCTGGGGATCGTGGGGCCGCTGCTGGTCCCGGTGATGTTCGAGGCGCTGCGGTGGCCGGCGAGCCGGGTGCTCGGCGTCATCTGCGCCTGCTGGCTGACGCTGCCGGTCTGCCTCGTGGTGGCCCCCGGCTTCTGGCTGGTGCCCTGCATGCTCTCCGGCATCGCACAGGGCGCCTTCTTCGCCGCCCTGTTCACGTTGGTCATCCGCCGCTCGGAGTCTGTTGATGACAACCGCAGGACAACCGCTCTCATCCAGACAACCGGCTACTGCGTGGCCGCGGTGGGACCCGTGGTGATGGGCTGGATTCACGGGCGCAGCGGAGGCTGGGTGATTCCCTTCGCCGTGGTGACGGCGGTCCTGGTGCTCATGACCGTATGCGCCCAGATCGCGGCTCGCGCGGGTGAGCCGGCCGGAGCTGAACGCACCGTCCCGGCCGATGTCCTGGAGGGCGATGAACAGGCCGATGCTCGCGGTGGCACCGCATGAGTCCGGCCCAGCCCGTGGGCGATCCCCTGCCGGGGACGGGAGAGCTGCCGCCGCAGGTGGCCGCGCCCGCGCCAGATGGGGGCGAGCGCCCGTTCTCGGTATACCTGCACGTGCCCTACTGCCGGGTGCGCTGCGGCTACTGCGACTTCAACACCTACACGAACCTGTCCATGGGGCGGGGCGCCTCGGCCGAGGACTTCGTGGGCACACTCGCCGGCGAGCTGCGCGCTACGCGCCGCGCCATGGACGCTGCGGGTCTGCCGGTGCGCCGGGCGCAAACCGTCTTCGTGGGCGGGGGAACCCCCACCATGCTGCCCGCCTCGGACCTGGTGAGAATGCTGGACCTCGTGCGCGAGTGCTTCGGGCTCGCACCGGACGCGGAGGTGACGACAGAGGCGAACCCCGACTCCGTGGACGAGGCGGGCCTGGCGGTCCTGGCCCGCGGCGGCTTCACCCGGGTCTCCTTCGGGATGCAATCGGCCGTGCCCCACGTGCTGAAAGTCCTGGAGCGCACCCATGAGCCCGCCCGGGTGCCCCGCGTCGTCGAATGGGCGCGGCGGACAGGACTGAGTACCTCCCTGGACCTTATCTACGGGGCTCCGGGGGAGTCCCTGGAGGACTGGCAGCGCTCCCTGGACGCAGTGGCCCAGATCGGCCCCGACCACGTGAGTGCCTACGCCCTGGTCATCGAGGAAGGCACCAGGATGTGGGGACAGGTCCGTCGCGGAGAGCTGCCGATGCCCGAGGACGACGACGAGGCCACCAAGTACGAAATGGCCGACGCCGCCCTGGGGCGGGCCGGCTACGAGTGGTACGAGATCTCCAACTGGGCGTGCCCGGGCGCCCAGTGCCGCCACAACCGGGCCTACTGGCTCGACTGGGACTGGTGGGGTGCCGGACCCGGAGCCCACTCCCACCTGGGCGACGTACGCCTGTGGAATACCAAGCACCCGGTGGCTTGGGCAGGACAGATCGCCGCCGGCCGCCTGCCCGTAGCCGGACACGAGGTCATCGACGCGGGCTCGCGCGAGCTGGAGCGGATCATGCTGGGCATCCGCCTGCGTGAGGGCATCGCGCTGGCGAGTCTCGCAGACGGCCCGTCAGCGAACTCGGCCGACGGCACCGGAGCCACGCCGCCGCACCTGGTGCCCGTCGTGGCCGGTCTCGTGGCCGATGGGCTGCTCGACGCCGGCGCTGCCATGAGGGGCCGGGCGGTTCTCACCCTGCGCGGCCGCCTCATGGCCGACACTGTCACCCGCGCCCTGACCCAGTAAGTCGGCGCTCAGACACCGCAGCAGACGGGATGGCCCCAGCCCAGGGGCGGCCTGGAGTGGAGCGGTCCTTAAGAGGGCGTCTGCTCTTGAGGAGCGAATCCGTGTGCTGCGGGGCAGTTCTATCCATCACGCTGAGCGGGTGATCCAGTAAGCTGACGGTAGGTCAATACCTAGACGGAATCGAAGGGCGACGGCTGTGACAATGACACCTGACGCACAGGTCCTGCTCAAGGTGCCTGCGAATCATCTCGACCGGCCTGCTTCTGCTTTTGAGCGGTTCATTTCGCTGCCCGCCGTCCTCACTGGCGCGCGGGGCCGCGTGGCGCGTGGGGGACGTCTCCTGGTGACCACCACGGAGGTCATTTTCGAGCCTCACCCCATGAATCTCAACAGAGACCGAAGCCGGCTGCGTGTCCCCGTGGCTGAAATCCTTGCTGCACGCCCCAAGGTCTTCATCCTCCACGTCACCGTCGTCATCTCAACCGCGAGGGGAGGCGACCTGGAGTTCGTGACGTGGAGCAGGAAAAGGGTCATTGCGGCGATCCAACAGGCACGGGCCGCTCAAGGCCTGCCCCAGCTGATGCAGTGATGTTTTCGCGGTGATGTTTTCAATGTAGTGTCAGGGATTTGTGGCAAACTGGTGGAATAAATACTCCGCACCCTCCAGGTTACCCAGGCGACGGTTCCCAACCCGGTGATAACCCTCAGGCTGGGGGCGCTCCGGGTTATGGTCCGCAACCCTGCTACGGAGCTCAGCCAGGAGGTTCTCCAGGCTATGGCCCGCCGCCCGGCTACAGCTTCCAGCCCGGCACGGGTGCCGGGGGAGGCGTGCCGCCCTATCCAGGAGGTGTCATGGGCGGCGTGCCGATGAGTATCGGCGACGGTCTGTCCTGGGCCTGGTCGAAGGTCAAGGAGAATGCCCTTATTCTCGTGGTTGGAATCGGCTTGTGGAATATTCTTTCGGCGGGCGGATTCGATGCCCACTTCACGATCAATGATCAGGAGTATGGTGTCGGCCTCGGCAGCTCGGTCGGTAGCGTTGTCTCCTTCGTCGCCGGGCTGTTCGCCCCCATCGTGTGTGCCAACATGTCGCTTAAGGTTGCCTCCGGACGGCCTCTGGAATGGGGAGACCTTTTTTCTTTCCCGAACTTGGTTGCGGGTCTTCTGGCGACATTTCTAAGCACGCTTGCTATGGTTGCGGAATACTTTTGTGTGTTGTTCCGATGTTCATTGTTCTTTTCCTGTTATATTACTCCGTCTATTTCACCGTGGATAAGGGGGTGGACGGTATCGAGGGAATGAGGGCCTCATGGAACACCCTGTCCAGCCATGTCGGCGAGCTCCTCCCCTTCGCTCTGACCGGTGCCGGCCTCAGCATTGTCGGCGTCATCACGGTCTTCGGCTGGATCGTGACGATGCCGCTGGTCGTGCTTATGACCGGTTACTCCTACGTGCGCATCCAGGGCTACGACGTCATCCGTTGACTCTGCTTTCGTGCTCCGTCTGCGCCCCGCATGCTCCGGCCTACGGGGCGCAGAGTGCTTTCGAGGTCGGAAGGGCGCACCGGCTCGGCTAGAGTGAGGTCCGACGTCGGCCGTTGCCGTCATTCTCGACAACCATCTGCCCGCCCCAAGGACTTTCGTGCCATCGAGCCCCGCCGCCCCGAACCCGCGCGCCGTGGACGAGCGTCCTGCCCTCGTTCTGGCCAACCTCGGCACCCCGGCCGAACCGAGCCCCACCGCGGTCCGATTCTTCCTGCGGGAGTTCCTCTCCGACCGCCGCGTCATCGAGATGCACCCACTGCTGTGGCGTCCCGTCCTGGAGGGCGTGGTCCTACGGGTGCGTCCACGGGACTCGGCCGCCAAATACGCCACCATCTGGCGTCCCGACCAAGTGGGCCGCTCCGGTTCGCCGCTCATGCACTACAGCGAGCGCCAGGGCGAGCTGCTCCAGCATGAGCTCGGCGAATCGGTTCAGGTCCGCATCGCCATGCGTTACGGACAGCCGTCCCTGCGCCGCGTCATGGGCGATCTCATGGACACCGGTTGCCGCCGGATCGCCGTCGTCCCCCTCTACCCGCAGTACGCCGCTTCCGCGTCGGGCACCGTCATCGACGAGGTCGCCCGCTTCATCCTCGCCTCCCGCAACCAGCCCGAGCTGCGTACCATCCGCTCCTTCGAGGCCTCCCCGGCCTACATCGAAGCCCTCGCCACGGCCCTGGAGCAGCACTGGAAGATCCATGGACGTCCCGACCCTGCTGCCGGCGAGCACCTCCTTCTGTCCTTCCACTCCATCCCCCAAGCCATGCACGACGCCGGAGATCCCTACCGCACCGAGTGCGAGCGCACCGTTGAGCTCCTGACGCGCCGACTCGATCTGCCCGACGGGCTCGCCCAGCTCACCTTCCAGTCCGTCTTCGGGCCCGCCGCGTGGATCGGGCCGGCCACCATCGACACGGTCGGCGAGCTGGGGAGCGCAGGCTGCCCGCGTCTCGACGTCATCTGCCCCGGCTTCTTCTCCGACTGTCTGGAGACCCTCGAGGAGATCAACCAGCTCAACCGCGAGACCTTCACCACTGCCGGAGGCGGAAGCTTCCACTACATCCCCTGGGGCAACGACTCCGAGGGCGCCATCGCCACCCTGGCTGAACAGGCCCGAAACGTGCTGGCCGGCTGGATCTGAGCCCGGCCTGCCTCACTGCGGCATCGGCCCGGAAGGTCGGTCTCAGCACGAGAGACCACAGGCTCTCGCCGGGGAAACTGATGCCCGGGACGGTATGGTGACGTAAACAACCCCGATTCTGTGAGGAAGTCGCCGTGCATCTTGAGTGGTGGTCCGTCCTGCCCTTCGCGGGCATGCTCGCCTGTATCGCCGTCCTGCCGCTGATTCCGGCCACGGCTCACTGGTGGGAGAAGCACTCCAGCCAGCTGCTCGTCGCCGTGAGCCTGGGTGTGCCGGTGGCCGCCTGGATGTGGGTCCTCGGCGGTTGGGAGGTCGTCTTCGCCTCCGTGGTCGAGTACTTCCAGTTCATCTGCCTGCTGCTGGCCCTCTTCGTCGTCTCCGGGGGCATCTTCCTCAAGGGTGACATCCGGGCCACGCCCCGCAACAACACGATCTTCCTGGCCATCGGCGGCGTCATCGCCTCCTTCGTGGGCACCACCGGCGCCGCCATGCTCCTCATCCGGCCCCTGCTGGCGACCAACAAGGAGCGCCACTACCGGGTGCACACGGTGCTGTACACCATCTTCATCGTGGCCAACTGCGGCGGACTCCTCACACCCCTGGGGGACCCTCCCCTATTCCTGGGCTTCCTGCGCGGAGTGCCCTTCACCTGGACCTTCAACCTCCTGCGCGAGTACCTCTTCGTCAACGCCATGCTGCTGGTGAGCTACTACGCCCTGGACTCCTACTACTACTCCCAGGAGCCGGCCAAGGCCGTCCATGACGACGACACCGAGATCGAGCCCCTCGGCCTCAAGGGTTCACTCAACTTCGTCTTCTTCGCCGCCATCATCGCCGCCGTCGCCTTCGCTCCCTCCGTCGACGTCCACGCCATTGAGACCGGCCACGCCGCCCCGGGCGACTGGATCCCCGTGCGCGAGATCATCATGCTCGCCGCCGCGGCATGCTCCTACTTCCTGGGCAGCCGCGAGGTCCGCTTCAAGGACAACCAATTCACCTGGGACCCCATCGCCGAGGTCGCCATCTTGTTCATCGGCATCTTCCTCACCATGATTCCGGCCCTGCACTACCTCGACGAGGTGGCCGGCTCGCTGCCGCTCAACGAGGTCACCTTCTTCGTCTTCACCGGCGGGCTCTCCTCCGTCCTGGATAACGCCCCCACCTACGCCACTTTCTTCGAGATGGCCGGGCAGGTCGCACACCCCGGTGGGGACAACGTGGCCGGGGTCCCCGAGCTCTACCTGGTGTCCGTCTCCCTGGGAGCGGTCCTGTGCGGCGCCATCACCTACATCGGTAACGGCCCGAACTTCATGGTCAAGTCCGTGGCCGAGTCCGACGGCGTTGAGATGCCCAGCTTCGGCGGCTACGTGGGCCGCGCCATGAAGCACCTGGTGCCGGTCATCGCCGCCATGGTCCTGCTCTTCATCGCCCCGGGCATCTTGTGGAAGGTCCTGGGAGGGGCGCTCACCGCGGCGATCCTGGGGCTCGATGCCCGCCTGCTGTCCCAGTCCAGACGCCTTGTCCTGGCCGACCAGCCCGAAGGCGGCGGCGACTGACCCGGCTGCCTGCCTACTGTCTTATGGCCTGCGCGAGACGGGTTTCCTCGCGCCTTGCGCATGCGTAGCCTGAGCGCGTGCAGCTGGGACATGTGATCTACAAGGTCAACGACCTCTCTCAGGCCGTGGCCGATTTCGAGGCCAAGGGCTTCGCCGTCGAGTACGGCACCGTCAAGAGGCCGTACAACGCGCTCATCTACTTCTCCCACGGCCCCTATCTGGAACTTCTGGCGCGCACGGGAATGCCGCCGCTCCTGGGGCGCCTGCTCTCGCTGGGACCGCGCGGGGGAGTCGCCCGCCGCTTCCTGTCCTGGGATCGCGGCCCCGAGGGCTTGTGCGGCCTGTGCCTGGAGGGCGACAACTCCGAGCTGGAGGAGGGGATGGCTCTGCTGAACGGCAAAGGCCTGCGCATCAAGACCAAGCGTGTGGACCCCCGTGGGCGGGAGTTGCGCTATGAGGTCTTCTTTCCCCACGACGTCGACCTGCCGTTCCTCATGAGCCACTTCAGCACCGAGCCCAGGCCTCAGGAGTTCACCCACCCCAACGGGATCGGCTCCATCGCCCGCGTCGCCTATCCGCTGCCCGTGCACAAGCGGGGCACCGTCCTCAGGCTGGGCGACGACCAGCAGCTCGAGCTCGTGGAGCCCGGTCAGGCTATCAAGGTGACCTTCGACGACGACAGCGTCCTATGAAAACCCCTGTGAGTGGACTGCGGTCAGAGTCTTGAAGGGCCTCAGCGCGTGCCCGGGGCGGTGACGAAATCGATGAGCTCCTCCATGCGGCCCAGCAGGCTCGGCTCGAGGTCCTTGTAGGAGCGAACCGTGGCCAGGATGCGCTGCCAGCCCCGGGCGACGTCGGCCTGCGTGGCGTGCGGCCAGCCCAGGGCCTCCAGCGTCCCGTGCTTGATATCGATGCCCCGCGGAACCTCCGGCCAGTGCTCCAGGCCCACCCGGGCTGGCTTGACCGCCTGCCACACGTCCACGTACGGGTGCCCCAGGACCAGCACGTTCTCCCCGCCGGGCATTTCGGCCACCCGCTGGGCGATCCGCGACTCCTTGGAACCGGCCACCAGGTGGTCCACCAGGACTCCCGCTCGCCGTTCGGGTCCCGGGCCGAAGTCGGCCATGACCTCCTCGAGGTTGTCGACGCCGTCGAGCATGAGGACCACGACGCCCTCGTGGCGCAGGTCGTCGCCCCACACCTTCTCCACCAGCTCGGCGTCGTGCTTGCCCTCCACCCAGATGCGTGAGGCGCGCGCCACTTTTGCCCGCTCGCCCTCGACGGCGTAGGAGCCCGACGCCGTCAACCGTCTCCCTGCGGCGCTGACCGGGCCGGCGGGCTCGCGCTTGCGCGCCACGGGCGGATCCAGGATGACGGGGCGGCCATCGATCCAGAACCCGGGTCCCAGGGCGAAACCGCGTCGCGTGCCGTGACGGTCCTCCAGGACCACGACGTGCTGGCCACCGGACTTCTCCACCGCCACCGCGGCGCCGACGAAACCGGTCTGCCGGTCCTCGACCACCAGGCCCGGCGTCACAGGCACATGCACTGACTCCGGGCGCACGGCGCTGGGGCCCGTGCGGTGCGGGTTCACCGACAGGACGTCCCCGCCGTAGCGGTCGCTCGACGAGGGCCGCCGGGCAGCAGGCCCGGTCCCATTCACAGCCGCACCGCGAGCCACAGGCGCCATGCGGGAGCGCGAGCCGGCCGGGGCGTCCTGCGCCTGCTGCCGCTGCTCGGCCTCGGCACGCGCCCTCAGAGCGGCGCGGCGGGCGGCGGTCGAACCGGGAACGGGGGAGCGGTACGGGGCGGGCGTGTTCACCCTCGGCACGGTAGGGGAAACTCACGGCCTTGCGGCGTTGGACCCGCCGGACCACGGCGTAGGATGGCACTCACGCGGGGTGAGTGCTAATCGCTCGCCGGCTCGCACCGGCGTGCGGGCGGCAGTGCACCAGCACCGCGCCCGCAGCGGCATCGATCGTGTCCCGGCACTGACGAGGGAGAGGAGGACCCATGGCCAACGACCGACGTCTCAAGGTCCTGTCCGCCATCGTCACCGACTACGTGCGCACCCGCGAGCCCGTGGGTTCCAAGGCCCTCGTGGAGCGCTACCGCCTGGGTGTGTCCCCTGCCACCATCCGCAACGACATGGCCGCCCTGGAGGATGAGGGCTACATCCATCAGCCGCACACGTCGGCCGGACGCGTGCCCACCCAGAAGGGCTACCGGCTCTTCGTCGACGAGGTCGCCCGCATCAAGCCCCTGTCCGCCCCCGAGCGCGCCGCCATCACCGCGCTCCTGTCCGGAGCGGTCGACCTGGAGCAAGTCGTGGCCCGCACGGTGCGGGCCCTGGCCCAGCTGACCGGCCAGCTCGCCGTCGTCGAGTACCCCAGCCTCAGATACGCTGCCCTCCAGCACCTCGAGCTCGTCGCCCTGGGACCCGAGCGCATCCTGCTGGTCATCATCACTGATACCGGACGCGTCGACCAGCGCACCGTGACCCTCAGGACCCGGACCGCCGCGGGTAACCGCCGCGACGGGGGTTTCGACGTCACCGACGTCGTCGACCCCCTCGTCCTGGAACGCCTGCGCACCCGCCTCAATGGAGCCCTCGTGGGCAATCGGGCCGCTGACGTCGGCCCCATCCTGGCCGCCCTGGCCGAGCAGGCCACCGCCGACGAACGCCACCTACTCGATGCCGTGGCCGACGAACTCATCGCCGCGCTGCGCCCCGACGCCGAGGAGCGGCTCGTCGTCGCCGGAACCGCGAACCTGGCCCGCTCCACCCCGGACTTCTCCTCCCTGGGGCCGCTCCTGGACGCCATCGAGGAACAGGTGGTGCTGTTGCGGCTGTTCACCGCCGATGACGCCCCGACCGGTGAGAACCGGATGCGCGTGAGCATCGGCTCGGAGAACAACGATGACGCCCTGGCCGAGGCCTCCGTCGTCACCACCACCTACGGGCCGGGGAGCGGCGAGGCCGTCGCCCACCTCGGCGTCATCGGCCCCACCCGCATGGACTACCCGGCCACCATGACCGCTGTGAGGGCCGTGGCCCGCTACCTGTCCAGGTTCCTGTCACCACCGGAGACGTGAGGGCCGGTCGGAGCGAACCCGCCGGCGGAGTCATTCAGTCAGGCGCTTCACCACACATTCCCAGACATCCACCGCAAAAGTCGTAGCCGTAAAGGAAGAACGCAGTGAGCAACTACTACGAGGTCCTCGGCGTCAGCCGCGACGCCACCTCCGAGGAGATCAAGAGGGCCTACCGCAAGAAGGCCCGCCAGTTGCATCCCGACGTCGCCGGTCCCGGCCACGAGGATGAGTTCAAGGAGGTCTCCACCGCCTACGAGGTCCTCTCCGACGCCGACAAGCGCCAGATGTACGACCTGGGCGGCGAGGACGCGGTGCGTGGCGGGGGAGGCTTCGGCGGAGGGTTCGCCGGCGCCGACTTCGGCGACCTGGGCGGCATCTTCCAATCCTTCTTCGGCGGGGGAGCGGCCAGCCGCGGACCGGCCTCCCGGGCCCGGCGCGGCCAGGACTCCCTCGTGGCCGTGGACGTGGAGCTCTCCGACGTCGCGTTCGGGGCGACCCGCTCCATCCCGATCGATACCTACGCCACCTGCACCGCTTGCGGGGGCTCGTGCTGTGCGCCCGGCACCGAGCCGGTCACCTGCTCGCAGTGCAACGGCGTCGGCAACGTCCAGCGCATGACCCGCACCCTGCTGGGGCAGGTAATGACCTCCTCGCCGTGCCCGGGCTGCCAAGGCTACGGCACCGTCATCGTCACCCCCTGCAAGGACTGCTCCGGCGAGGGCCGCACCCGCGTGCGCCAGGACCTGGAGGTCTCCATCCCGGCCGGGGTGTCCACCGGAACCCGCATCCGCATGTCCGGGCGCGGCGAGGCCGGCCCGGCCGGCGGCCCCAACGGCGACCTCTACCTGGAGATCCACGAGAAGCCGCACGAGTTCCTCGAGCGCGACGGTGACGACCTCTACACCGAGCTGCGCGTGCCCATGACCGCGGCCGCCCTGGGCGCCGTATTCCCCCTGCAGACACTCGACGGCGAGCAGAACGTCACCGTCAAGGCCGGCAGCCAGCCCGGGGATGAGGTCGTGCTCGACGGTCTGGGCGTGGGGCGTCTGCGCCGCAAGGGCCGCGGGGACCTGCACGTGTCCATCGTCGTGGAGACCCCCACGCGCCTGGACGACCGTCAGCGCGAGCTGCTGGCCGAGCTGGCCCGCCTGCGCGGGGAGGATGACGTCGAGCCCGTGCGCGACTCCAGCGTTATGGGCAAGCTCAAGGAGCGCTTCTCCGGGCGCTGAGGACACGGCCCGCAGCCCGGTTTCCTGCCTGCGGCTACTTGGTCTGAGGGGACTCGGGCCAGTAGTGGGAGTCCGGGGTGGCCCGGGCCCCGAAGATCGCCTGCCCCACGCGCACGCAGGTGGAGCCGCCCTCGATGGCGGCCTCGAAGTCGCCGCTCATCCCCATGGACAGCAGCCCGTCGCCGACGGTGCCGGCCTGGAGGGCGGCGTCGCGCAGCTGGCGCATGATGCGGAAGCACTCGCGCACCCGCGCCGCGTCGTCGGTGTGGGCGGCGAGCGTCATGAGCCCGCGCACCCGCAGCGAGGAGTAGGACGGCAGCGCGGCGAGGAAGGCGGCGACGTCGGCCGGTTCCAGCCCGAACTTGCTGGGCTCGCCCGAGGAGTTGACCTGCACGTAGACGTCCAGGCTTCGCCCATTCGCCTGGAGACGGCGGTCGAGGGTCTCGGCCAGGCGCAGGGAGTCCAGTGCCTGGAACTCGTCGGCGAAGGCGGCCACGTTCTTGGCCTTGTTGGTCTGCAGGTGGCCGATGACCGACCAGGAGATGCCCAGATCCGCCAGGTTCTCGCTTTTGCGCTGGGCTTCTTGGACCTTGTTCTCCCCCATCTGGGTGATGCCCGCGGTGAAGGCAGTGCGCAGGCGCTCCTCGGGGACCGTCTTGGAGACCGGCAGCAGACGGATCTCGGCGGCATCCCGGCCGGCGCGCTCGGCGGCGGCGTCGATCCGGGCGCGGATGGCGGCCAGATTGCGGTGGAAGTCCTCCACCGTGACGGCGGTGGTATATGCGGGTGCCGAAGTGGTGGGCGGGGACTGCGGGCAGCGGGAGGCGGCTGAGGGATCGGTCATGTTATCCGACGCTAGCACCGGCAGCGGCCGCCGGTTCGACACCGCCCGTAGGCTGGGGGCGTGACCGCACCCGTCTTCCTCTTCACCCCCAAGACCATCGAACCCGCCGACGCCCCCGCGTCGGCCCAGCCCGGGACCATTCTCATGCTCACCGGACCCGAGGCCCGCCACGCCGTAACCGTGCGGCGCCTGCGCTCCGAGGAACACGTGGACCTCGTTGACGGAACCGGCCTACGCTTGATGTGCGAGGTGACCGGGGCCGGCGTCGGCGGGGCCAAGGATCGTCTGGCCGTGCGGGTCCTGCAACGGATCGAGGAGCCGGCGCCTCCGCTGCGGCTCACCCTCGTCCAGGCTCTGGCCAAGGGCGGGCGCGATGAGCAGGCCGTCGAGACCGCCACCGAGGTCGGGGCGGAGCTGGTTCTTCCCTGGCAGTCCGAGCGCTGCGTGTCCGTGTGGCAGGGGGTCAAGCAGGCCAAGGGGCGCCAGCGCTGGCAGGCCACGGCGCTCCAGGCCGCCAAGCAAGCCCGGCGCGCCCGCGTTCCCGAGGTCGAGGAGGTCCGGGACACCCGGGCGCTGGTCGACTGGGTAGGGAAGACGGTCCAGAACGGGGGAGTGGTGCTGGTCCTGCACGAGGAGGCGGGCACACCGATCAGCACCGCGATGGAGTCCATGCGCCTGCCCGCCCCGGGGGCGGCGCCGCTGGTGCTGGCCGTCGTTGTTGGCCCCGAGGGCGGTATCAGCCCCGAGGAGACGGCGGCCCTGGAGGCTGCCGGGGCGATGACGGTGCGGCTGGGCCCCCACGTCATGCGCACCGCCTCAGCCGGCCCCGTCGCCCTGGCCGTCCTCGCCCACACCAGCGGGCTGTGGGAGTGAGACGAGCGAGTGCGTTGCTCGAGTCCTGACCAAGGAATGGAGTAAGCCGTCTTCACAAGAGTATGACTGGCATACATACTGTAAGTATGAATAGCATGACGACGATCAAGGTGGAGCGCAGCACGAGGGACGGCTTGCGGGCCCTGGCGTCAGAGCGCGGGGTGACCATGGATGCCGCGCTCAAGGAGCTGCTTGAGGAGGCGGCACGTGACCGGCGCTTCGCCGAGGTGCGGCGTGCAATGGAGGCTCATCCGCCGGACGAGACCTATCTCAAGGAGCTCCGTGAGTGGGAGTCGGAAGCATGGAGCTAGATGCCTCGGTTGACGCGGGCGAGGCATGGTGGGCACTTCCCGATCCTGCTGTCGGGCGAGAGCAATCCGGGCGTCGCCCAGTTCTCATTGTGTCGAATGAACGATTCCATCGAACGGTGACGACGCTTGTCGTTGTGGTTCCTGTGACAACGAAGGATCGGGGCTGGCCGAATCACGTGGAGCTCAATGCGGGAGCAGGAATGAAACAGCGGTCGTTTGCCATGACCGAACAGGTTCGCACGATCTCACGTCAGCGTCTCACCAAGAAGATCGGAGTCGTGGAGGAGTCCGTCCTTCAGAACGTGCGCGAATGGCTGGTCGACTACATCAGATAGCACGCGCTGAGAGGTCGCAGGAATAATGAAGTTGGCGGCACCCGTCTGCGTGCGGAGGGCCGCGCGGCGGATGGGAGGCGTAGAGCGGCTGCTTCCCAACGGCGCGGCTTACGGGCATGCTCTGACTATGAGCGAGACGAGTGAGCGATGAGCCCGAGGGGGCGGCGGCCAGCGGGGAGCCCGGACACGCGCGAGGCCATCCTGGCGGCGGCCCGCACCGCCTTCGCCCGCGACGGCTACCAGACCTCCCTGCGTGGCATCGCGCGCGACGCCGGCGTTGACCCGGCCCTGGTCCACCACTACTTCCCGGACCGGGCCACGCTCTTCGCCAAGGCCGTCATCGAGTCGACCGCCGGGGTCGACGCCAACCTCATGCACCGGGCGGCCTCCATCACTGAGCTCGAGCCCGAACAGCTGGGGGAGGGGATCGTGCGTGCCTTCATCGGCCTGTGGGATGACGCGGGTGCGGACCGCTTCACCGCAGTCATCCATGCCGCGCTCGGCCAGGGGAGCGATGTCGAGCCCTTCCGCGACTTCATCGCCACAGGGGTTCTTTCTCCGATCGTCACCCACTTCTGCCCCGACCGCCCCCAGCTGCGCGCCCAGCTCATCGCCAGCCAGATCATCGGGCTCGGCCTGGCTCGCTGGGTCGCCCGCATGGACCACATCGCCAGCCTCGATGTTGAAGCCGTTGTTGCGCTCGTGGCCCCCACCATCCAGCGCTACGCCTTCGACGACCTACCGGACGTCGCCAATCCAGCCTGATCGCTGAGATCGGTTGAGGTCTCCAGCCGAGTTTTGTCCATATGGGACGACTTTGAAGCCGCGTTTCCGGCTTGGAACCAAGCTAAGCCACTCTGACCTGCACAGATGTGAACTGTCCTGGCTGAAGAGGTGTTCAAAGTCGTCCCATACGGACAGTTTTCCAGCTCCAGGCTCTGGACAGCGGGTCGCTGTCGACCTATATTCATCACATGATGAAAAGCGATGAAGGAGACGCGCCCCGGGAGTCGGGGGTCAGCAGCCGATCGCACGACTCAGGCTCAAACTCCGCAGCTGCAACCGGCTCAACGTCTTTGGCCGTCACTGCGAAGGACCTGCGCGTGAACCGCGGGCGCAAGGAGATCCTCCACGGCCTGGACCTGAACCTGGAGTCCGGTACCATCACCGGCCTGCTCGGCCCCTCGGGCTGCGGCAAGACCACCCTCATGCGCACCATCGTCGGCGTCCAGCGCTACCGCGGACAGGTCGAGGTCCTCGGGCACGCACCGGGCGCCGGCGCCGTGCGCGGTCGGGTTGGCTACGTCACCCAGGACCAGGCCGTCTACACCGACCTGACGGCCCGCCAAAACCTGCGCTACTTCGCCTCCCTGGCCGGCAGCCGGGCCCGCGACCTGGACGAGGTCCTTGACGTTGTCGGGCTCACCGCCCTGGCGGACCGGGCCGTGTCCACCTACTCCGGTGGCGAGGCCGGGCGCGTGAGCCTGGCCTGCGCGCTCGTGGCCGACCCCGACCTGCTCGTCATGGATGAACCCACCGTCGGCCTGGACCCGGTCACCCGCGAGGAGTTGTGGGTCACCTTCCACGCCCTGGCCGAGCGCGGCGCCACCCTCCTGGTCTCCAGCCACGTCATGGACGAGGCCTTCCGCTGCGATCAGGTCCTCCTCATGCGCCAGGGCCGCATCCTGGCCACCACCACGGCCAAGGACCTCCTGGACAGCACCGGAGCGGACACCGTCGACGCCGCCTTCCTGGCCGTCATCGCCGACTCCGAGAGCCGGCCTGAGCAGAAAGGAGGGCAGCGCTGATGCGTCTGCGCACCTACCTGGCCACCACCCGCCGCATCCTCACCCAGCTGCGCGCCGACCGGCGCACGGTCGGCCTCATCGCGATCGTGCCGGCGGCGCTGCTGACCCTGCTGTACTTCGTCTACCGCGACTACCCCGGTGCGGACCTGCTGTTCAACCACATCGCCGTCTCCATGATGGCGATCCTGCCGACAACGGTCATGTTCCTGGTCACCAGCGTCGCCATGCTGCGCGAACGCGTGAGCGGCACCCTGGAGCGGCTGTGGACCACCCCGATCCACCGGGCCGACCTCCTGTTCGGATACGCCACCGCCTTCGCGCTGACCGCCGTCATCCAGTCCCTCATCCTGTGCGCTGTGGCCGCCTGGGGCCTGGACGTGGACATCTCCGCCGCCTGGGGGTGGGTGGTGCTCACCGCCCTGGTCGACGCCTTCGTCGGGGTGTCCTTGGGGCTGCTGGTCTCGGCTTTCGCACGCACCGAGTTCCAGGCCGTCCAGTTCATGCCGGTGGTCATCGCGCCCCAGCTGTTCCTGTGCGGGCTCCTGGTCAGCCGCGACCAGCTGCCGCGCGCCCTGGAGGTGGTCGGCGATGCCCTGCCCATGAGCTGGGCGGTCGACGCCGTCACCGAGCTCACGACGGCCAGCGAACCCTCCGACGATTTCTTCCGATACCTGGCCTATCTGGTCTGCTTCGGCCTGTTGGTGCTGGGAGTGGCGGCCTCCACCGTGCCGCGCAAGACCCGCTGAACCGGGAGGGGTCAGCAACGGCGGGCGCGAGGGTGAGGACTGTCGCGCCCGCCGTGCGGTGGTACCGGGTGGGGTTAGGGTTGCCTTATGTGGATTGTCTTCGCCTGCGGCTCAGCGCTTTTTGCCGGCATCACCGCCGTCCTGGCCAAGGAGGGGATCCGCACCACGGACTCGACCGTGGCGACGGCGCTGCGCACTATTGTGGTGCTGGCGGGTGCCTGGGGCATGGTGTTCATCGTCGGCTCGCAGGCCGAACTGGCCCACCTCGATGCCCGCAGCACCGGCTTGCTGGTGCTCTCGGGGCTGGCAACCGGGGCCTCCTGGCTGTGCTACTTCAAGGCGCTCCAGCTCGGCAGCGTCAGCAAAGTGGTGCCGATCGACAAGCTGAGCACAGTGCTGACAGTGCTGCTGGCCCTCATCTTCCTGGGGGAGCGGGTGAGCCTCATTGGTGCGCTCGGAGTGGCTCTGATCGCTGTCGGGACGTTGTTGATGCTCGACGCCGATGACCTGCGCGGCCTGCCCCGGGCCGTGCGCGACGGCGGGGGCTGGCTGCTCTACGCACTCGGCTCAGCCTTCTTCGCCGCGCTCACCGCGATCCTCGGAAAGGCCGGCATTAGGGGAGTGGAGTCCAACCTCGGTACCGCGATCCGCACCGGGGTGGTCCTGGTGATGGCCTGGGTGATGGTGGCCGTCACCGGCAAGCTCCGGGAGGTCCGTACTGTTCCGCGTGGGGAACTAGGCTTCGTCCTGGCCTCCGGGGCTGCGACCTGTGCCTCCTGGCTCTGCTACTACCGGGCACTTCAGGACGGCCCGGCCAGCGTGGTCGTCCCCATCGACAAGCTGAGCGTCCTGGTCACCGTCCTCTTCTCCGCCCTCGTCCTGCGCGAAGCCGTCAGCAGGCGGTACCTCATCGGTCTGGCGCTCCTCGTCGGCGGGACTCTTGCCATGCTGGTCTCCTGAGCGCTGCTCACCAGACGGCATGGTGTCCGACGCACCTGGACTACTCAGTAGGACGTTCGTGCTTGGCGTCTCCACTTGGATTCTTAGTGCTTCGTCTTGGTGCCCTGACTTAGTGACTTAGTGCTCCGGTTCGGCGTCCTAGTGCCTAGTTTGGCGCCTTGACAAACCGACTTAGTGACTCGACTTGGTGACTCAGTGACCCAACTTAGTGATGTGAGCGTTGACTTAGTGAATCGACGTAGTCGGCGATTTGGGCAACCGCTTGCCTGAGCGCCTCCTCATACGGTCGACGAGAACGCCGACGCATGGCGGGCATGCTGGCTAGTGTCAGTAGTGAGATGATGACGAGGCCGACTGCGTTGCGTGCTCGGTTCAGTCATCTTCGCTGCGCTCTCTGCGCTCCTCGACAAGACTGGTATTATGGGGGCGCAGTCCAATCTAGAGACGGCAATGTGTTCTGTAGGCGTTCTGATGGTGGCTTCGATGACGGTTGCCGTCACCCGGAAGGCTCATGAAGGTCGTACCGTGTCAAGTTGAAAACTCGGTTTGTTTCCGACCATTGGGGGTGTGACGTGTGATTCATGATTGTGTTATTGCTGTCCTATCAAAAATAGTCGGGTCAGCGAGGTGATCCTCATAAACAAGTTAAGCGTGCTTGTCGCCGGCATCTTTTCAGTCCTCGTCCTGAGTGAGGGGGCCAGTAGGAGGTGTCGGTAGTATTAGTATTATGTTGGGCGGTAGAGGTTTTCCTTTGTTGTCAAACTTTGCCCATTTCGCCCCTTTAGGAAGACCTTCTTCGCTCAAGTCAAAACCTTGAGGGAACGAAATCTTCCCTTGATCCTTGAGATCTATGTTAAATGCAGATCCATTAAAGTTAGCTCCTCCCTTAAACGTTGCGCCAGAGAAATTTACTGCTCCAGCAAACGTCACATTAGAGAAGTCTACCGCTCCAACAAATCTCACGCTAGAGAAGTCTGCCTCCCCAATAAAGGATGCTCCTCCATGTGAATCATTGTTGGGAGATTCACATTCCCCTGGAGTGCAAAATAAGCAGCCGAAACTAACTCGTTTATCGAAAACGGATCCTGTGAACCTTATGTCGCAATAAAAGGTGGTTTCGCGAAATTCGGCCTCCTCTGCGAAGTGGGTGCTGCGAAGTAGGTGCTCCATCCAGGGGGCTCTTTTGAATTCTGAGGACGAAAAATAGGCGTAACTCTCGAAGTGAGCGTTATTGAAGTTTGCATACCCCAACTTAGTGAACGAGAAGTCGGCGGTCTCGGAAAATGTAGCTCCATTAAAATCAGCCTCCCCTATGGTAGAGAGACCTGTAAGGCTGCATCTTGACTTTAGGGTCGTTCCTTGGAAATGAATTGAATTGATATGCGCTCCCCCTAACTTAACCTCTTCAACGAGCACAGTTTTATGAATGTCTAGATCAAGGGGAGACCATCGGCCCGGGCTGCTTGTGTAAGGCGTTCTCGTGTGGCTGGATACTACATCCCAAATTGTTGATTCAGTGGCGTAATCTAGTGCGCCGTTTGTTAAGCGATAAGTTCGCAAGTATCCGCATAGAATTTCGACAACGCGTTTATCGTAGTTGACTCCATGCTTTTCGCTTCCGTAGGTATCGGCAACATCGGCCAGCGCATAGATTCCTGCTATGCGAACCTGGGGTGATTTGGATCCTAATTGTTTGACAGCAGCAGTCAGTTGTTTGTCGGCTGCCCCTTCGTTCTGGCGGGCTTCTTCTCGTTCAGTGCTGGCTTGTTCGCGATACTTGATGACAAGGTATCCAACTGCCCCAATTCCGCCGACTGCTGCGAGTGTGGTTGATAGTAGTTCTTTGAAGGTTAGCGATTTTTCGTTCGTCCAGCCGGCAAGAAACCGCCCTCCCCATAGCCAACTCAGTGCTGTGTAACAGGCGATGCTTAGAAGGGTCCAAAACGCAATGGCTAGGAACAAAGACTTCTTGTGTCTTAAAGAGAGGAGGGATGTGACAGTAGCGAGGGTGCTGAAGTAGGATGCCGCGACCCATGCGTTTCTCTCTCGCCATCCGCTGGTCGGCCCAAAATAATAGATGGATGCAAGTATGACCGTAGGGATCGTTACAATAATTATTGTGTCGGTGAGATAAGGGTGTGAGTCGACCCATTTTTTCGATCTTTCCAGAAAATGTTCAATTTTTGTCATTTTTGCCTCTCGTGTTGCTTGGGGTGGTATGTGGGGTTTGTGAGGCATCTGTGTGCGACTGCTTTGTGTAGAGTTGGTGGAAACTGATAGGTAAGTCGTGCTGAATTAGGTGGTGTATAGAGGCTACCAGACAACTAAGTCCTTATGGCCTCAATGGGCTGTCGCGTTGGTTGACCCAGTACAATCAGGGCACGATGACAGACGCTTACACCACGCCCACCGAGCCGCTTGCCGGCCAGGACCCTGCCGTCTCTGGCACATCCGCGGCTCCCTCTACGACGCTGACGTCCCGGCCGCTCGGTGCTCCAGCCCAGCCCACATCCGCCGAACCGGCGGACGTCACGCGCACCCTTACCCTGCCCGAGGACGTCGCTCCGGTGACCCTCCTGGGCGCCCGGGACGAGGTCCTGCGCGCCATCGAGAAGGGCTTCACCGACGTCGACATCCACGTGCGCGGCACCGCCGTCACCGTCTCCGGCCCCGCCGCCCGCGTCGACACGGTCGTCGTCCTGCTCTCCGAGCTCATCGACGTCGCCCGCACCGGCACGCCCCTGACCGCGGACGCCGTTGAGCGCGCCGTCGGCCTGCTGGAGACCTCCGCTCGCCCCACCGAGGTCCTCACCGACGACATCCTCACCTCTCACGGCCGCACCATCCGCCCCAAGTCCCTCGGCCAGAAGGCCTACACCGACGCCATCGAGGAATCCACGATCACCTTCGGTATCGGCCCGGCCGGAACCGGCAAGACCTACCTCGCCATGGCCAAGGCCGTCGACGCCCTGGCCCGCAAGCGCGTCTCGCGCATCATCCTGACCCGCCCCGCCGTCGAGGCCGGCGAGAACCTCGGCTTCCTGCCCGGCAGCCTCACCGACAAGATCGACCCCTACCTGCGGCCCCTCTACGACGCCCTCCACGACATGCTCGAGCCCGAGGCCCTGCCCCGCCTCATGGCCGCCGGCACCATCGAGGTCGCGCCCCTGGCCTACATGCGCGGACGCACCCTCAACGACGCCTTCGTCATCCTCGACGAGGCCCAGAACACCAGCCCCGAGCAGATGAAGATGTTCCTCACCCGCCTCGGCTTCGGCTCGCGCATGGTCGTCACCGGAGACATCTCCCAGGTCGACCTGCCCGGCGGACGCGAGTCCGGCCTCATCGTCGTGCGCAAGATCCTCGCCGGCGTCGAGGGCATCAGCTTCTGCGAGCTCGGATCGGCCGACGTCGTGCGCCACCGCCTCGTGGGCCGCATCATCGAGGCCTACGCCCGCCACGACGCCGAGTCCGCCGCCCAGGCCGCCGCCACCCGACCCGCCGGATCGCCTGGCCGTAGCGGCCGCAACAGCCAGTACCGTCGGGGGAGCAGCAACCGCCCCGCCCGGCCTTACTCGGAGAGGAACCCGCATGACCACTGAGGTCATCAACGAGACCACCACCGTCATCGACGCCGCCGAGTTCGCGGACCTCGCCGACCACGTCCTGACCTCCATGCACGTCAGCCCCGCCGCCGAACTCAACATCATGTTCATCGACCCCGAGCCCATGGAAGAGCTCCACGTGCGCTGGCTCGACCTGCCCGGCCCCACCGACGTCATGAGCTTCCCCATGGACGAGCTACGCCCTGGCTCAGCCGACTCGCCCACCCCCGCCGGGACCCTGGGCGACATCGTCCTGTGCCCGCAGGTCGCCGCCAAGCAGGCCCTGGCCGCCGGGCACTCGGCCGTCGAGGAGATGCTCCTGCTCACCGTCCACGGCATCCTCCACCTCCTGGGCTACGACCACGCCGAGCCCGAGGAGAAGAAGGAGATGTTCGACCTCCAGCGCCGCCTCCTGCTGACCTTCCTGGCCGAGCGCGGCAAGTGAGACCCGCGTGACCGGAATCCCCACCGCCGCTCTCATCGCCTGCGCGGTCATCGTCCTGGCCCTGGGTGCCCTCCTGTCAGCCGGCGAGTCCGCCCTCCTGCGCTTCACCCGCGCCGCCGCCGACGACCTCGTCGAGGAGGGCCGCCGCGGAGCCGCCCGTGTGCGCCACCTCGCCGAGCACCGCACCCGGGTCCTGGCCTCACTCAGCGTCGCCCGCGTCGCCGTCGACATGCTCGCCGCCGTCCTCATCACCCTGGCCGCCTCCGGGCTCGTGCGCGCCTGGTGGCAGGTCCTGGCCCTGGCCCTGCTGGCCAACATCATCCTGCTGGGCGTCGTCGTCGGCTTCTCCCCACGTACCTACGGCCGGCGCAACCCCGCCGGTACCCTGCTTGCCTTGGGCGGCCTGCTCACCTGGGTCGACGTCCTGGCCGTCCCGCAGCGCCGCCTCCTCTCGCGCACCCGCCGCCCCGAGTCCGCTCCCACCGATGCCGAGACCCGCGAGGCCGTCAACGAAGACCTGCGCGAGATGATCGACGAGATCGGCGAGACCGACACCATCGAGGACGAGGACCGCGAGATGATGCGCTCGGTCGTCGAGCTCGGCCAGACCCTCGTGCGCGAGGTCATGGTCCCGCGCACCGACATGGTCACCATCGACGCCCACAAGCCCGCCTCCGCCGCCATGCGCCTATTCATCCGCTCCGGCTACTCACGCGTGCCGGTCATCGGGGAGGACGCCGACGACGTGCGCGGCATCCTCTACCTCAAGGACGTCCTGCGCCGCCTGGCCGCCCACCCCGAGCACGAGGCCCTCGCCGTGGCCGGATTCGTCCGGGAGGCCGAGTACGTCCCCGAGATGAAACCCGCCGACGACCTCCTGCGCGAGATGCAGACCGGCCGCTTCCACATGGCCCTGGCCGTCGACGAGTACGGCGGCACCGCCGGGCTCGTCACCATGGAGGACCTCCTGGAGGAGGTCGTCGGCGAACTCACCGATGAGCACGACCCCGAGCTGCCCGAGGTCGTCGAGGTCGTCCCCGGCACCTACCGTGTCCCCGCCCGCCTCGCCCTGGACGAGCTCGGCGAGCTCTTCGACCTCGAGATCGACGACGACGACGTCGACACCGCCGGCGGCCTGCTCACCAAGGCCATCGGCCGCGTCCCCCTGCCCGGCGCCGCCGGAGACATCCAGGGCGTCCACCTCCTGGCCGAGGAGACCGCCGGGCGCCGCCGCCAGGTGGCCACCATTCTCGCCTCCCGCACACCCGCCCCCGAAGAGGACACCGATGACTGACACCGCCGATCGCACCGAACACACCGCCCCCGCAGCCCGCGACGACCAGCCCCAGGCGCCCGAGGAAGCCGCCGAGGCGCTCTTAGCCGAGCCCCTCGAGATGCCCGAGCCCGGCCCCGCCCCGGCCGGCTTCCGCTTCCCCACGGATGCCGAGCTCATGGACGGCCCCAACCCCCTCACTGATCCCGACGAGGACGACGTCGACGACGAGGACGAGACCGGAGACGAGACTGAGGGCGAGCCCGACGACTCCGACGTCGCCGCCCGGCTGGACGCAGACGGCTTCCCGATCCTGGACGACGAGGACGCCGACTCCGCGCTCGACCCGGCCGAATCGACCCGGGGCGAGATCGTCGTCCCCGACTTCCCGGAGGACTTCCGCGCCGGCTTCGCCTGCATCGTGGGACGCCCCAACGCCGGCAAATCCACCCTCACCAACGCCATGGTCGGCACCAAGATCGCCATCACCTCCGGGCGCCCCCAGACCACCCGCCACAACGTGCGCGGCGTCATCCACAAGGAGAAAGCGCAGATCGTCCTGGTCGACACCCCCGGCCTCCACCGACCCCGCACCCTGCTGGGCAAGCGCCTCAACGACCTGGTGCGCGAGACCCTCACCGACGTCGACGTCGTCGTCTTCTGCATCCCCGCCAACGAGAAGATCGGCCCGGGCGACCGCTTCATCACCCGCGACCTCGCCGAACTGCGCACCCCCGTGGTCGCCGTGGTCACCAAGGCCGACACCGTTACCCGAGAGGCCCTGGCCGCCCAGCTCCTGGCCGTCGACCAGCTGGGGGAGTGGGCCGACATCGTCCCGGTCTCGGCCAAGCGCGACGAGCAGATCGACGTCCTGGAGGAGGTCCTGCTGGGGCACATGCCGCTGTCCCCGCCGCTGTACCCCACGGGCGAGATCACCGACGAACCTCAGCAGGTCATGATCGCCGAGCTCGTGCGCGAGGCCGCCCTGGAGGGCGTGCGCGACGAACTGCCCCACTCCCTGGCCGTCATCGTCGACGAGATCGCCGACCCCGACGATGAACGCGAGGTCGGCCGCATCAAGGGGGTGGGCGGGCGCCTCCAGGTGCGCGTGAGCCTCGTCGTCGAGCGCGACTCCCAGAAGGCCATCGTCATCGGCAAGGGCGGCCGGCGTCTCAAGGAGGTGGGCGTCAACGCCCGTAAGGGCATCGAGAAGCTGCTGGGCCGCAAGGTCTACCTCGACCTGCACGTGCGCACCGCCAAGGACTGGCAGTCCGACCCCAAGGCCCTGGCCCGCCTCGGGTTCTAGGATTCCCGGTTTCCCACAGGGGAGGCCGAGACCCGCCGCCGCTCCTGCGGGAACACCGTGGGCGACGACGGACCGCCATAGGACCCGTCTAACGCTTGCTTAGGACTTAAGTGTCTTGCGGAATGCCAGCGGCTCGTGTTGCGAATCGGTCGCGCACAAAGGGTGTTGTACCGCACACTATGAGTGTCTGATACCGATCCGAGTCTGGAGGCCCACGCATGCCGAACACCGCCGTTCCCAGCCCGCCCCAACGCACTGACGCGCCCACTGAAAGGCGCCGCTGCCCCGATGACCTGTGGCAACTCGGGGAGAAGGCCGTCGCCCGAGCGCGCCGATGGGCTGACGAGTCGGCCTCCGAGCCCACACCCCGCTCGGCCAAGCTCCTGTCCCGTATCCTCGCCGACCCCGACGGCCTGACCTTCACCACCCGCTTTGTCGACGACGTCGTGCGCCCGACGGATCTCGACGTCGCCGGCGACGCCCTCAAGCGCCTGTCCGCAGGCCGCACAGACTTCCTGCCTCCCGCCCTGGCCGGGGCCATGGGCATGGGGTCGACGGCCTCCCGCCTCGCCCCGCGCACGGTCACGGCCATCGCTCGGAGGGTCTTCCGGGAGATCGTCGGCGACCTCGTCGTCGACGCTACCGACAAGAGACTGGGCCCGGCGCTCGCCCGCCTGCGCAAGGGCGGCAACCGCCTCAACGTCAACCTCCTGGGCGAAGCCGTCCTGGGGGAGAAGGAGGCCGCCCGCCGCCTGGCCGAGGTCTCCCGCCTGGTGACCCGCGACGACGTCGACTACGTCTCGGTCAAGGTCTCCGCCGTCACCGGACCGCACAATCCATGGGGCTTCGAGGAGGTTGTCGCCCACGGTGTCCAGGCCTTCCTGCCCCTCTACCGCCTGGCCCGCGACCATGGCACCTTCCTCAACCTGGACATGGAGGACTACAAGGACCTGGACCTGACGATCGCCGTGTTCACCGCGATCCTCGACCAGGAGGACATGCGCGGCTACGAGGCCGGCATCGTCCTGCAGGCCTACCTGCCCGACTCCCTGGGTGCCATGCAGCGCCTCCAGGAGTGGGCCTCCCGGCGCGTGGCCGCGGGCGGTTCGCGCATCAAGGTCCGCGTTGTCAAGGGCGCCAACTTGTCTATGGAGAAGGTCGACGCAGAGATCCACGGCTGGGAGCTGACCACCTGGCCCTCCAAACAGGCCACCGACACCAACTACAAGCGCATGCTCTCCTGGGCGATGACGCCCGAGCGCACCCGCGCGATCCGCCTGGGGGTGGCAGGCCAGAACCTGTTCGACATCGCCTTCGCCTACGAGCTGCGCGCCGCGCGCGGTGTCGAGGACAGCGTCGAGTTCGAGATGCTCTCCGGGATGGCCACCGGTCTGCAAGAGGTCGTGCGCCGCGACACCGGCCACCTGCTGCTCTACGTGCCCGTCGTCGACCCCCACGAGTTCGACGTCGCCATCTCCTACCTGGTGCGCCGCCTGGAGGAAAACGCAGCACCCGAGAACTTCATGTCCGGCGTCTTCGACCTGGCCGCTGACGAGGCGGTCTTCGACCGCGAGCGCGACCGCTTCCTGGCCGCCCTGGCCGATCTCGACCCGGACGCCCCGGTGCCCGAGCCCAACCGCCGCCAGGACCGCCTGGCCGAGCGGGAGGCCGGCGTGCCCGAGGAAACCGGCACCCTGGAGGAGCGCGCACACCGCCGCTTCGTCTCCGAGCCGGACTCCGACCCCGCCCTGGCCGCCAACCGCCAGTGGGCCCGGGACATCGCCGCCGCTATCCCGGACTCCACGCGGGGCATGGCCGAGGTGGAGGCCGGAGCCGCCCGCCTGGCCACGAACGCCGCGGTGGACACCCTCGTGGCCGCCACGGCCGAGGCTGCCGGCGTCTGGCAGTCCCTGGACCCGGCCGAGCGGGCCGCGGCCCTGCACCGGGTCGGCGACGTCCTGGCCGCCCGGCGCGCCGAGCTCATCGAGGTCGCCGGCTCCGAGGCCGGCAAGACCATCGACCAGTCCGACCCGGAGGTCAGCGAGGCCATCGACTTCTGTCACCACTACGCCGAGTCCTCTTTGCTCCTGCACGATAGCGAGCACATGGTCGGGGCGCGCTTCGCCCCGGTGGACGTCACCGTGGTGGCCTCCCCTTGGAACTTCCCGCTGGCCATCCCCACCGGGGGCGTGGCCGCGGCCCTGGCGGCAGGCAGCGCCGTCATCCTCAAGCCCGCCCCGCCCGCGAGGCGCTGCGCGGCCGAGCTCGTGAGCGCTTTCCATGACGCCGGGATCCCCGAGGACCTCGTGGTGCTCGCCCCGCTGGAGGACGGCGACGTCTCGCGCCACCTGGTGACCCACAAGGATGTCGACCGCGTGGTTCTCACCGGCTCCTACGACACCGCCCGCCTCTTCCGCTCCTGGAAGCCGGATATGCACCTGCTGGGGGAGACCAGCGGCAAGAACGCCATCATCGTCACCCCCTCGGCCGACCCCGATATCGCCGTGCGCGACGCCGTCTACTCGGCCTTCGCCCACGCCGGTCAGAAGTGCTCGGCCTCCTCCCTGCTGGTCCTGGTCTCCTCGGCCAGCACCTCCGAGCGCATCGCCCGCCAGCTCGTGGACGCCACCGCCTCCCTGCGGGTGCGCCTGCCGCTGTCCCTGGACTCCCAGATGGGGCCCGTCGTCGTGCCCGACGACGAGAAGGCCGTGCGCGGCCTGACCACCCTGGGATCGGGCGAGCACTGGGTCCTCAAGCCCCGCTACCTGGGGGACGGGCTATGGACGCCCGGCATTCGGGCCGGGGTCGTGCCCGGCAGCGAGTTCCACCTCACCGAGTACTTCGCCCCCGTCATCGGCGTCATGCGCGTGGACACGCTTCAGGAGGCCATCGAGGCGGTCAATGCCGTCGACTACGGGCTCACCTCCGGGCTGCAGACCTTGGACGCCACCGAGCTGGCGATCTGGCTCGAGGGAGTCCAGGCCGGCAACCTCTACGTCAACCGCGGGATCACCGGGGCGATCGTGCGCCGCCAGCCCTTCGGCGGCTGGAAGCGCTCGGCCATCGGCTCCACCACCAAGGCGGGCGGCCCCTCCTACCTGCTGGGGCTGGGGGAGGTCGAGCCCGCCCGCGGCAAGGACAAGGGGGAGCCCGGTGGCCCGGGCGACCAGGGGACCTCTGCCCTCGACCCGCGTGTGGCCAGCCTCTGCGACGCCGTCAGCGGTCAGCTGGACGCCGCCGATCTGGCTGAGCTGCGCCGCGCCATGGTGGCCGACGCCTCCGCCTGGAGAGCCGGTTACGGCGCCAACCGCGACGTGACGGGCCTGGCCTGCGAACGAAACATCCTGCGCTACCGGGCAGTCGACGTCGTCGTGCGCGCCGGGCAGGGAACCGCCCTGGCCGACCTCGTACGCGTCATGGCGGCCGGGGTGCGCGCCAGCGGCTTCATCAGCCTGTCGGTTGCGGACCGGTTGCCCCAGCCGTTGCAGAACGCGCTGCTGGCCGCAGGCGTCCAGGTGGCGGTCGAGGATCAGGGTGCCTGGGACGCCCGCCTGGCCGAGCTGTCCGCCTCCGGCGGACTGGGTACGCGCGTGCGCGTCATAGGTCCGCGTGAGCAGACCTCAGCCGCCCGCTGGAGCCACGCCAGCCGGATCACCGGTGGGAGCCCCGATATCGCCCTGTACACGGGCGCCGTGACGGCCTGCCCGCACTCCGAGCTGCTGCCCTTCCTGCGCGAGCAGGCGGTGGCCATCACCAACCACCGCTTCGGCACCCCTCTCGACCTGGCCGAAGGCCTCCTGTAGGCCGGCCGGCGCCGCGGCGCCGGATCGGGACCGAGTGGTAGAGCCGGTCACCGTGTGGTGCCCTCCCCGTTCCGGGGAGGGCTCCACACGGCTTCCATATCGCAAGGGATCAGGGGGGACGGGACGGAGACAGGACTCAGGCGTCCTGCGGTAACGCCTTGGCTGGATCGGGCATCGTCACCGAGGCGATGCCGGCGAGTCCGTATGCCACGATAGGCACCCGCAGAGCGGTTGTGACGGCGTCGCGGGCGTCGGCCGTGTCCTGAAGGATTCCGAAGAACACTGCCCCGGCAAGAGCGACTCCGAGCACCATACCGATCTGACCGAAGGTGGTCAGGGTGCCGGATGCCGCTCCGGCGTCCTGGGTGGGCACCGACTCAAGCGTGATACTCGTCAGCGGCATGATGAGGGTCATCAGCCCGGCTCCCGTCAGCGCCAGCGGGGCGGTGAGGTCCCAGCCCGTCAGGGACGCTCCGGCGGTCCAGATCGTCCACAAGACCCAGGTCAGCGCAGCTGCTTGCACTAGCCCGCCGAGCAACACGGCCCACTTGCCGATCCGCCTCGTGGCGAGGATCGCCAAGGGCGTGGCCACCATGGAGCCCAGTGCGAAAGGCAGAAGCGTGAGCCCTGCCGCCAATGCGGTGAAGCCGAGTGCGCTCTGAACGTAGTACAGCAGGATGAGCACGTACCCGCCGTTGCCGATCGACGAGAGCACCTGCACCAGTTGTCCGCTCGCAAAGCCTCGATCGCGAAACAGTGGGAGCGGCAGCAGCGGGGATCCGTGAGCCTTGAGCATGCGCCTCTGCTGCCACGCGAATGCGGCGATGACGAGGGGAGCCGCTGTCAGCATGGCCCAGATCCACCATGCCCACCCCGCGGCGCGGCCGTCGGTGAGCGGGAAGACGACCAGGAAGACGCCGAGACCGCCCAGCAGCACCCCGACCAGATCGGGCTTGAGCGGATGTTCCGAACGACTCCTCGGTACGAACAGGAGCGCCGCAGCGACAAGCACGACTCCGACCGGCACGTTGACGAGGAAGATGCTGCGCCAGCCCATACCAAGAAGGTCGGCCGTGACGAGCCAGCCGCCGAGGATCAGTCCCCCGATGGCCCCCAGCGAGCTCAGCGCTCCAATGATGCCCAGGACGGGGGCGCGCTCCTCCGGCGCGAACATCACCTGCACGCTGGAGAGCACCTGGGGCACCATGATCCCGGCGAACCCGCCCTGGAGCACGCGGGCCGCGACGAGCAGGTCGCCTGTCTGCGACAGCGCCGCCCCGAGGGAGGCGAGGGTGAATCCCACGATCCCGATCACGAAGATGCGCCGGTGCCCGAAGATATCGCCCAGCCGTCCGCCCGTGAGAAGCAGCGTCGCGAACGCGATGACGTAACCGGCGAGAGTCCACTCCAGCTGTTCCGGTGTCGCATGGAGGTCCTTGCCGATCGTGGGCAGTGCGACGTTGGTGATCGTCGAGTCCATCAGATCCATGAACGTGGCCACCATGAGCACGGTAGTGGCGACGGCGCGTGACCTTGTGGCGCCTCGGTCCGGGGAGCTTTCCTCGTTCTTCATGCTGTTGTCCTCTCATGACTCTGAAATATGTACGCCGTACACGTTGATCATGAGTACACTGTACGCATGTGTTGTGGTCGGAGCAATCCGATCCCCAGTGGACGAGGAGGGAAAGTGGCGCACACCGATCCGGACGCCCCGCCCAAGTGGGTGCGGTGGCTCTGGGAAGTCAATGCATCCGAAGCGGCGGAAGAACGGGAGGGGGGCAAAGGGCTGGACATCGGCAAGATCGTCCGTGCGGGTGTCGCGCTCGCGGACGATGAAGGTCTGGAAGGCGTGTCGGTGCGCAAGCTCGCCCAGCGTCTGGGCGTGAGCACGATGGCGGCGTATCGGCACATCAGCTCCCGGGACGAGGTCATCGCCGCCATGGTCGATGTCGCCTTCGGACCGCCTCCGGCCCTTTCGGATCTTTCTGAGGACTGGTCGGGCGGACTGCGCCGCTGGGCGCTGGCCGTCTACGCCCGCTATGACGCGCACCCCTGGCTCCTGGACGCCCCGGTCCACGGCATGCCAACCGGGCCGCATCGTCTGCGATGGATGGAAGTAGTCCTTCGGGTGCTCGCCGGTGCGGGGCTCGATCTGCAGGAGCGGCTCAATGCTGCGCTGCTTATCGACGGACATGTGCGCACCGTCGCCGCGCTGAAGCGCTCTCTGGCGACCGCGGTGCACGATGCGCGCCGCGGTGCATCCGCGAACTGGCTCCTGACCCGCCTCGAAGCCGACGGCCTGGCCACCATGGCGCAGGTGCTCAAGGCCGGAGCTCTCGATGATGGGCAGGGGTACGAGCTCGACTACGGCCTCGATCGGATCATCGCTGGAATCGAGGCCGATAGCACCTCAGGTAACGGCCGGTCCGCGGGGTAGAGCGTGAGGGTGGGGGCGGTGCCTCACGTCAGTCGGGGGAACTCCTCAAGGGAGAAAACCGACTCCACGGGCACGTCGAAGTAGCGGGCGATGCGCAGGGCCAGGTGCAGCGAGGGCGCATACTCGCCGCGCTCGAGGTAGCCCACCGTCTGGTAGTGGACGCCGAGTGCCTCGGCGAGCCCGCGGCGGCTCACCCGGCGGTCGGCGCGCAGGACCGCGATCCGGTTGTGGACGACGTCGTCGGACATCGTCACAGGCCGGTCTGGGAACGGATGGTGGACTGCATGCGCGCCAGAGTACCGATCGTCTCCTTGCGGAAGCTGTGCCGCACGACGAACGAGGCCCCTGCGAAGCCGAGAACTGTCCAGGCCGCCAGGACCCCGACGGCGAGCGCCGGGGAGAAGGCTCGCCCCACCTCCCACGAGGGATCGCCCACCAGCGCCCACCGCGTCAGGTGCCCCGACCAGTACGTGGGCAGCGCCAGCTGAACCGCCTGTACCCAGAAGGGGAGTCGGTCCATGGGCATGAAGAAACCGCTCGTTCCGACGAGGGCGAAGATGGGCAGGTAGGAGACCATGAAGCTGTAGACGCCGCGGACGAAGGTGCCCACGAGGAAGCCCAGTGGGGCCGTCGCAACGGCTGACAGCACCATGAGCGGCAGACAGGCCAGTACCTGGGGCGGGCTCAGAGGCAGGGCTTCGACGAACAGAGCCCCGCCGAGAAGAATGGCTCCCTGGAACGCGACGGTCTGAGTGATCGAGGACATCGTCTTACCGATCGCCCACGTCAGTGGGCCGTGGGGGAGAATGCGCACCCGCAGCAGGGCGCCGCCGATGCGGTCGGAGTAGGTCTCGCTGGCGATCTGGAAGGTGATGAAGCAGCTGATCGTGCCGATGCTGCTGGCGAGGAACATGGGGCCGAAGGTCGCGTGGGCCTCGGCGGTCGCCTGGGTGCTCCTGCTGGCCAGCACGATGGCGCTCACGGATGCCAGCAGCGCGATGCTCGTTCCGACAAGGCCCGCTCGCAGGTCCGCGGCGGCCTGGCGACAGGCCGCGCGCAGGACGGCTTGGATGGTGTGGGCGGTCATGCGTGGGTCTCCTCACTGACGAGGGAGAGGTAGGTCTCTTCCAGGGTGGGGCGGGTGATGGTCAGCCCGGTGATGGCGTCGAGGTCGAGCTCCTTGACGAAGCGTTCGGGGCAGTGGGTGGTGTGGACGTGGTGGGCGCCGTCCTGGATCCAGGTGACCTCGGCGCCGCGGTCGAGGCGCTCGCGCAGCGCCGTGACCGTGCCGTCGGCGATGATCCGCCCCTCGTTCATGATGAGCACGCGTGAGGCCAGGTGCTCGGCCTCGGCCAGGTCGTGGGTGGTCATGACGATGGTGGCGTCGTCGTCGACCCGGGCCAGGATGAGATCGTGCAGACGCGCCTTCGAGGCTGGGTCCAGGCCCGTGGTCGGCTCATCCAGGACGAGGAGCTCGGGCGCGGCTATGAGGGCGGCCGCGAAGTCGATGGTGCGTCGCTGCCCGCCGGAGAGCCGAGAAAGTCGGGAGTTGGCCTTCTCGCTGAGCCCGACGGCGTCGAGCACCTCCTCGACGCCGCTCACCCGGTTCGTCGCCGTCAGTTGGACCGAGCGGATCCACTCCAGCTGATCCCTCACCCGCCACTTGGCATGGTCGGTCCAACTCTGCTGCACCAGCCCGACCCGCGCCCAGAAGTCGGCGCCCGCCCGGCGCGGATCGGTGCCGAGCACACGGACCCAGCCGCTCGTCGGCGTCAGCGAACCCAGCAGGTTCTCCACGAGGGTCGTCTTGCCCACGCCGTTGGGGCCGAGCAGGCAGACCACCTCGCCGACCTCGACCGACAGGTCGATGCCACGCAGGACCGGGGCGTCCCCGTAGGAGAACTCGAGGTTCTCCGTCGTGATGACTGGAGGCATCGCACAAACCTTCCTCAGTAGAACAGCAACTGAATGTAGTAGACATACTACATTATGGTGTTGGTGTTCGGTAGATCGAGGAACGTGCTGCGTGGTTGATCGCCTCGGAGTTTGTCTCATACTGCGGTCCCGCGTGGTCGCCTTACCTGACGACGGGGCGTCATCGGGGTAGGGTCTACGTCGTGCGAGCGACTCCACGGCCTCAGGCCTGGCAGCGGGCAAGCCTCCTGCTTAGTCGCCGCGGCGGGGCCTGACAGGCCGGCACCCCGACCGCGGCTGACTCGTCCTGCTCGGCCACGTTCCCGACCGTTCCCCTTTGCTTCCCCGGAGTCCTCACGGGCTCTCGCCGGAACCGTCGTCGGAACCACGAAGCACCTGAATCCAGGAGAACCCCCGATGCGTAACGCCCGCCCCGCCCCCCAGCAGCCCTCCGGTATGCCGTTTGCCAAGTACCGGCCCTTCCTCGACATCGTCAGCATCGACCTGCCCGACCGCACCTGGCCGGACAAGCGCATCACCCAGGCCCCCCGCTGGCTGAGCACCGACCTGCGCGACGGCAACCAGTCCCTCATCGAGCCCATGGGCCCCCAGGCCAAGCGCGCCATCTTCGATCTCCTGGTGAACATGGGCTTCAAGGAGATCGAGATCGGCTTCCCCGCCGCCTCCCAGACCGACTTCGACTTCGTGCGCTCCCTGGTGGACGACGGCGCGATCCCCGAAGACGTCACCATCTCCGTGCTCACCCAGTCGCGCGGCGAGCTCATCGACCGCACCCTGGACGCCTGCATCGGCATCCCGCGGGCCACCGTCCACCTCTACAACGCCCTGTCGCCCCTGTTCCGCAACGTCGTCTTCCGTATGGACCGCGACCAGATCCGCGAGCTCGCCGTCGACGGCACCCGCCAGATCATGGCCCGCGCCGAGAAGGTCCTGGATGAGGACACGATCTTCGGCTTCGAGTACTCCCCGGAGATCTTCGTGGACACCGAGCTGGAGTACAGCCTCGAGGTCTGCCGGGCCGTCATGGACGCCTGGGAGCCCGAGGGGGACCGCGAGATCATCCTCAACCTGCCCGCCACCGTCGAGCGTGCCACCCCCAACATCTACGCCGACCAGATCGAGTGGATGAGCCGCCACCTGCCCCACCGCGAGTCCGTGTGCCTGTCCCTGCACAACCACAACGACCGCGGCTCGGGCGTGGCCGCCGCCGAGTTCGGCCTCATGGCCGGCGCCGAGCGCGTCGAGGGCTGCCTGTTCGGCCACGGCGAGCGCACCGGCAACGTGGACCTGGTGACCCTGGCCCTCAACCTCTTCAGCCAGGGCGTCGACCCCATGCTCGACCTGTCAGACATCGACGAGGTCCGCCGCATCGTCGAGCGGGCCACCGGCATGGACGTGCCCCCGCGCACCCCCTACGCCGGCGAGCTCGTCTACACCTCCTTCTCCGGCTCCCACCAGGACGCCATCAAGAAGGGTTTCGCCGCGCGCGCCAAGCAGGTCGACGCCAAGAAGGCCGAGGGACTCCCCAGTGCCGACGCCGAGACCGCCGTGCCGTGGTCCATGCCCTACCTGCCCATCGACCCCCACGATGTGGGCCGCTCCTACGAGGCGGTCGTGCGCGTCAACTCCCAGTCCGGCAAGGGCGGGGTCGCCTACCTGCTGGGCACCACCCGCAAGCTCGAGCTGCCGCGCCGCCTCCAGATCGAGTTCTCCCGCATCGTCCAGCGCCACACCGACACCTACGGCGGCGAGGTCGACGGCGCCCGCCTGTGGTCGATCTTCGCCGACGAGTACCTGCCGGCCGCGGCCGCCCCTGAGGTCGAGCTCAGCCGTTGGGGCCGCTTCGAGCTGCGGGGGGCCACCCTGACCTCCACCGGCGACGACCAGGACTCCACCCTCACCATCACCCTCGTCGACGACGGCCAGGAGAAGCACCTGGCCGCCGCCGGCAACGGCCCCCTGGACGCCTTCGTCACCGCTCTAGAGAGCACGGGCCTGAGCGTGCGGATCCTGGACTACGTCGAGCACGCCCTGAGCGAGGGCCGCGACGCGAAGGCCGCCAGCTACGTCGAGTGCGAGATCGACGGCCAGATCCTGTGGGGCGTGGGCATCGACCCCTCCATCACGACCTCCTCCTTCAAGGCCGTCATCTCCGCCCTCAATCGCGCCCTGCGCTGAGGGGGCGTGAGAGACTGCCTCCGTGATGAGCAGGCTGTACCGGGACGAGGCGATCGTCCTGCGCACCTACAAGCTGGGCGAGGCCGACCGCATCATCGTGCTGCTCACCCGCCACCACGGGCAGGTGCGCGCCGTCGCCAAGGGCGTGCGCCGCACCGGCTCCCGCTTCGGTGCACGCCTGGAGCCCTTCTCCATGATCGACGTCCAGCTCCACGCCGGACGCAACCTCGACGTCGTCACCCAGGCCGAGATCATCGACCCCTTCGGCCGGCCCATCTGCGCCGACTACGCCATGTTCACCTGCGCCTCGACCATGGTGGAGACCGCCGAGCGCCTCAGCGCCGACGACGGGGACCTCGGCACCGAGGCCAGCCCCCAGCAGTACCTGCTGCTGGCCGGGGCCCTGGCCGCCATGTCGCACCGGCGGCACGCGCCCGGACTCATCCTGGACTCCTACCTGCTGCGCGCCCTGGCCCTGGGCGGCTGGGCGCCCTCGTGCTACGACTGCGCCCGGTGCGGCGCGCCCGGACCGCACCGGGCCTTCCACGTGCAGGTCGGCGGCGCGGTGTGCGAGTCCTGTCGCTCGGCCGGCGCCGTCGAGGTCGAGCCGGCCACGATGGTGCTCCTGGGCGCCCTGCTCTCCGGCGACTGGGCCGTAGCCGACGCCTCCGGCCGGCGCGAGCGCTCGCAGGCCTCCGGCCTCGTCTCGGCCTACACGACCTGGTACCTGGAGCGGCGCCTGCGCTCCCTCGCACTGGTGGAAAGGGCATAACCATGACAGACGGTACGAGAGATGCGGCCGCAGGTGCGACTCGGGACATGACGATTGAGGAGGCCCCGCCCCTGCACCGCCCGGGCCTGACCCCGCCGGTGCTGTCGCCGACCTCCCTGCCCCAGCACGTCGCCGTCGTCATGGACGGCAATGGGCGCTGGGCCAACGCCCGCGGCCTGCCCCGCACCGAGGGGCACCGGGTGGGGGAGGCCAACCTGCTCGACGTCGTCGCCGGCGCCGTCGAGATCGGCGTGAGCGAGCTGAGCGCCTACGCCTTCTCCACCGAGAACTGGCGGCGCTCACCCGGCGAGGTCCGCTTCATCATGGGCTTTGCCCGCAAGGTCCTGCGCGCCCAGCGCGACATCCTCCACTCCTGGAACGTCAAGGTGCGCTGGGTTGGGCGCACCCCGCGCCTGTGGAAGTCCGTGCTGCACGAGCTGCGCGAGGCTGAGCGCCTCACCTCCCACAACACGGGACTGGTCCTCAACCTGTGCATCAACTACGGCGGACGCGCCGAAATCGCCGACGCCACTCGCGCCATTGCCGAGGACGTCGCCGCGGGCCGTCTCAAGGCCGGCTCCATCAACGAGAAGACCATCCAGCGCTACCTGTACTCGCCCACCATGCGGGACGTGGACCTATTCATCCGCACCGGAGACGAGCAGCGCACCTCCAACTTCCTCATGTGGTCCTCCTCCTACGCCGAGCTCTACTTCTCGCCCCTGCCCTGGCCCGACTTCAACCGCACCGAGCTGTGGAGGGCCTGCGAGACCTACGCCGGGCGCGAGCGCCGCTACGGCGGAGCCGTGGACAAGGTGCTGCACGAGGAGCCCGGCGGCACCGGGGATCCGCAGGACGACGAGCAGTAACGGAGCAGTAACGGCCCGGCGAGACCGCCTCACCGGCTGCCCCAGGCTCAGTCCTGCGAAGCGTCTCAGGCGGTTTCCCGGGCCGAGCAGCTGGTGCACAGGCCGAAGAACTCCGCGGTGTGCTCCATCTGGGTGAAGCCCTGCTGGGCCGAGACCCGCCGGATCCACTCCTCCAGCTCGCCGCCGGCGACCTCCACGGTGTGCCCGCAGCGGCGGCACACGATGTGGTGATGGTGCTCCTGCTTCTCGCAGGCCCGGTAGAGGACTTCTCCCTCGGCGCTGCGCACCTGATCCACGGCGCCGGTCTCCGCTAGGGTCTGCAGGTTGCGGTAGACGGTGGCCAGCCCCACTTTGGTGCCCTCCGCCTCCAAGGCGGAGTGGATCTGCTGGGCCGAGCGGAACTCGTCGGTGCGCGCCAGGATATCGGCGACGGCGGCGCGCTGGCGCGTGGCACGGGGTCGCTGCGCCGTGTTGCGTGCGCTCATGAGCTACCTCCTGAGGTGATGCGGTGCCGTCGGGAGCGGCCGATGAGCTGCCACAGGCCGGAGAAGAGGGCGACGACGGCGTACCCCCCTACCAGGAGTATCACGATCATGGCGCCGGGGGAGGCCGCAACCAGGTAGGTGATCGTCAACCCGGACACACAGGCCACCACCCCCAGCCCCATCGCCAGGTACATGGTGCGCGAGAACGAGTGCGAGACGAGCTGGGCGATGGCCACCGGCACGATCATGACGGCCGAGACCAGCAGGGCGCCCACCACCCGCATGGACACCGAGACCGTCAGCGCCGCGACCACCGCCACCAGCACGTTGAGGGCGCCGGTGGGCAGGCCGCAGGCGCGGGCGAACTCCTCATCGTTGCACAGGGCGAACAACGGCCCGCGTAGCCCCAGCCCCACCAGGAGCACCAGGGTCGCCAGGGCGATGGTGAACCAGGCATCCGAGACCGAGACCGTGGAGATCGAGCCGAACAGGTAGGAGTTGAGATTGGTCGTCGTGCCCCCGGCCAGGCGGATGAGGATGACGCCACCGGCGATGCCCCCGTAGAACAGGATCGCCAGGGCGACGTCGCCGCGGGTGCGGCCGCCGGCGCGGATGACTTCGATCGTCACGGCGCCCAGCACGCTGATGATGATCGCCCCGGGCACGGCCCAGGCGTCGTGGGGCGTGACGTTGGCGGCGGCCCCCGCCAGCCAGCCCAGGGCGATACCGGTTAAGGCGATGTGTCCGATCCCGTCGCCCAGCAGTGCCAGGCCTCGCTGAACTAGGTAGGTGCCCACCACCGGCGCGGCCAGTCCCACGAGCACCGCGACGATGAAGGCCCGCTGCATGAGGGGGCTGGCGAGCATGTCGGAGATGAACTCGATCATGGTCGGGTGCTCCTGCCGGTGCGGGGCCGCGCGTTGGGCAGCCGGTGGTCGAGGACGGGGGCGTGGTGCGCCGGGGGACCGCCGGCATCCGGGTGGTGGTCCCAGTGGTCACCATCGCCTCTGATGGAGGCGCCGGTCCTGCCGTCGCGCAGGCGGGCCACCTCGGCGGCCGGCCCGTCGGCGACGAGGCGTCCGTCCTGAAGCATGATCGCCCGCTGGACGACGTCGGCCAGCTCGCCCATCTCGTGCAGGACCGTCACCAGGGTCAGTCCCCGCTCGCGCAGCCCCAGCAGGATCTCGGCCAGGGACTCGCGGCTGGCGCGGTCGATCCCGGCCAGGGGCTCATCGAGGATGAGCAGCTCGGGGGAGCGCACCAGGGCCCGGGCGATGAGGACCCGCTGGGCCTGCCCGCCGGAGAAGACCTGGACGTGGTCGCCGGCCCGGTGGGCCAGCCCGACGGCATCGAGCGCTGCCATCGCCCGCCGCTTGGCGGTCCTGCCGCGGTCCGCCCAGGGGCGGCGCGGCCCCAGGAGCCCGGAGCGCACCACCTCCAGAGCGGTGGCCGGGACGCCCGAGCCCGCACCGATCCGCTGGGGGACGTAGCCGATGCGCTCCCAGGAGACCCTGCGGCGCCGGCTGATGGGGGTGCCCAGCACCTCGATATGGCCGCTGGCCGTGGGCACCAGCCCCAGAATGGCTTTGACGAGTGTGGATTTGCCCGAGCCGTTGGCACCCAGCAGTGCCACGGACTCGCCGCCGCCCACCGCAAGGCTCACGTCGTCCAGGATGAGGGAGGCGCCCAGGACGACACTGAGGTCCCGCACCACGATGGTGAGCGCGGACGACGCCGCCCGGGGCGAGCCGGACGGCGTCGTCGGAGATGATGCTGCTGAAGGAGATGAGGAGGTCATACCTAAGTGATCATGCCGATCTGGTTGGATGTCATCTGCTCGGGTCGCCGGGCTCGGCCGGCCCCGACTCTACTGGCAGGCCAGGGCGGCCTTGAGCCGCCCCAGGTTGGTGGTCATGGCGTCGGTGTAGTCACCCTGCTCGGGCTTGGACTCCAGGGGGCTGAGGACATCGGTCTGCGCCCCGGTCTCCGCGGCGATCGTCTGGGCCGTGGTGGGGGAGACGAGCTCCTCGGTGAAGATCGTCGTTGTCCCCGTGCTCTCGACCACCGTCTTGATGTTGGCCAGCTCGGCGGGGCTGGGCTCGGTCTCGGGGTCGATGCCGGAGATGGAGGCCTGGGTCAGCTTGTAGCGGTCGGCCATGTAGCCGAAGGCGGCGTGGGAGGTGACGAAGGTGGTGCGCTGGCAGCTGGACAGGTCCTGGGTGTACTGCGTGTCCAGGTTGGTCAGCGCCGTCTTGAGCTTGTCCAGTCCGGCCTTGTAGTCGTTGGCGTTGGCCGGGTCGATCTTGGCGAAGGAGGCCTCCATGGTCTCGGCCACCGCGATCATGCGCTGCGGGTCGAGCCAGAAGTGCGGGTCGAGGTCGTTGCCGTGCTCCTTGCCCTCGGTGTGGCCGTGCTCGTCATGCCCGTGCTCGTCATGGCTGGTCCCGCTGGACTCGGCGGTAGCACCGTCTGCGGCCTCGTCACCGTGCTCGTGCTCCTCCTCGACCCCCTCGTGGTGGACGAGGTTGGCGGGTTTGCTCAGGTCCAGCACCGTGGGCCCGGAGCCGACCTCCTTGACGGCCTTGTCCAAGGAGGGCTGGAAGCCGGGGACGTAGGCGATGAGGTCGGCCTTGCCCAGCTCGGCGGTCTCCTTGCCGGAGAGCTCGAAGTCGTGCGGCTCGACGTTGGGAGGGGTCACGGTGGAGACCTTGACGAGTGGGCCGCCGATGGCCTCGGCCAGGTAAGCGATCGGGTAGAAGGACGTCGAGACCGTCAGGGTCTTGCCCGGTGCGATCGTATGGGCGGAGGATGCCGACGAACTCTCGCTCTTCAGGGCGCTGCACGCGCTCATGCCGGCAGCGAGGATCAGGGCCGCTCCGAACGCCGCGATGCGACGGAGGTGATGAGAACGAGTCTGTGAAACACTCATGCGAATCATTCTCATACTCTTGATCTCGTGCGTCAAACCACGGCGAGTATGCGTGTGCGCTGCTGAGAGCCGATTTGCCAGGGGAATCGGCGCATCTGCGCCGCGAGGTCGCGGTGCGACGGGCCCCTCACCGACTCATGACGGCCCTCGGCCTAGACTGTCCCCACTCGTCCCCACCAACCAGGCGGGACCACGACTACTCCTGAAGGAGCACTCCGTTGGCATCCACCCCTTCACGCCTTGACGCCGTCATCAACCTCGCCAAGCGTCGCGGATTCGTCTTCCCCTGCGGCGAGATCTACGGCGGAACCCGCTCGGCCTGGGACTACGGGCCGCTGGGCGTCGAGCTCAAGGAGAACATCAAGCGCCAGTGGTGGCAGTCCATGGTCCGCTCCCGCGACGACGTCGTCGGGCTGGACTCCTCGGTCATCCTGCCGCGCGAGACCTGGGTCGCCTCCGGCCACGTCGGCGCCTTCACCGACCCGCTCGTGGAGTCCCTGCACACCCACAAGCGTTACCGCGCCGATCAGCTCATTGAGGACTACGCCGCCCGCAAGGGCCTCGAACCCGAGGCCGTCACCCTCGACATGGTGCCCGACCCCGTCACCGGCCAGCCGGGCTCCTGGACCGAGCCGCGCGAGTTCTCTGGCCTGCTCAAGACCTACCTGGGGCCGGTCGATGACGAGTCCGGCCTGCACTACCTGCGCCCCGAAACCGCTCAGGGAATCTTCATCAACTTCGCCAACGTCATGAGCGCGGCCCGCAAGAAGCCGCCCTTCGGCATCGGCCAGGTCGGCAAGTCTTTCCGCAACGAGATCACGCCCGGCAACTTCATCTTCCGCACTCGTGAGTTCGAGCAGATGGAGCTGGAGTTCTTCTGCGAGCCGGGTACGGACGAGGAGTGGCACCAGTACTGGATCGACTACCGCAAGGCCTGGTACGTGGGCCTGGGTATCGACCCCGCTAACCTGCGCGAGTACGAGCATCCCGCCGAGAAGCTCTCCCACTACTCCAAGCGCACTGTGGATCTGGAGTACCGCTTCGGCTTCGCCGGTTCGGAGTGGGGCGAGCTCGAGGGCATCGCCAACCGCACCGACTTCGACCTGTCCACCCACGCCGAACACTCCGGCAAGGACCTGTCCTACTTCGACCAGACCAGGAACGAGCGCTGGACCCCCTACGTCATCGAGCCCTCGGCCGGCCTGACCCGCTCGCTCATGGCCTTCCTGGTGGAGGCCTACACCGAGGATGAGGCCCCCAACACCAAGGGCGGGGTGGACAAGCGCATCGTGCTCAGGCTCGACCCGCGCATCGCCCCGGTCAAGGCGGCCGTCCTGCCGCTGAGCCGCAAGGAGGAGCTCACCGGCCCGGCCAAGGAGCTGGCCTCCTGCCTGCGCCGCTCCTGGAACGTGGACTACGACGACGCCGGCGCGGTGGGCCGCCGCTACCGCCGCCAGGACGAGGTGGGCACGCCCCTGTGCCTCACCTACGACTTCGACTCGCCCGAGGACGGCGCGGTCACCGTGCGCGAGCGCGACACCATGACCCAGGAGCGCATCCCGCTCGAGGGCGTCGAGCGCTACCTGGCCGAGCGGCTCGTGGGCTGCTGAGGCCCGTCCTACTCTGCGCTCCGCCGTCGGATCCGGCTCCGACGGCGGAGCGTCCTCAGGCACCATGAGGCAGCGATGCCTTCCCAGCTCCGGCACTCAGCGGCCAGACCCCTGGACGGGGTGCAGGGCATCCCCCAAGCCGCCCCGTGTCCCTGGCTCACCTCAGAGGCGCGGGGCGGGCATGATGGGACGGTGAGCACCAACTCAACCTCCCCGAGCCATGAGACCATCCCTTCAGAGGACCCTCCCGGGCAGCCGGCCGAGGAAACCGGTCACGACCGTAGCCGTGGCCACGGCCATAGCGGGCACAGCCACTCCCACTCCGGGCCCCTGGACCTGGAGGCGGGCGAGGTCCGCCGGGTGAGAATCGTACTCGGCGTGATCGTCGGCGCCCTGGTGCTGGCCACCGTCGTCGGGCTGTTCATGCTGTGGCCGGGCAAGAGCTCGTTGATCGGCTCGCGCTCCTTCACCGCCGAGGGCGGCTCGGTGGGCCGGGCCACCATCACCTCCTTGGACCTGTCGAGCTGCCAGAGCGCCGTCAGCGCCCTGACGGAGGTCAACGGCGTCACGCAGGACGCCTTCGCCAAGGGCCACGTGTGCGCCCGCATCACGGAGGGTGAGGGCAAGGACTTGATCATGCCGGTCCAGCTGGTGGGTGAGCCCCGCAAGCTCGCCCACGTTGGCGATCGCCTCGTCGTCCTCTACTCACCCCAGGCGATCCTGTCCGGTTCCCCTTACTCCTTCATCGACTACCATCGCCAGCTCCCGGTCGGCGCCCTGACGATCGTCTACCTCGTGCTCGTCGTGGCGGTGGCCGGGCGCAAGGGCGTCTTGAGCGTCCTGGGCCTGCTGGTGGCTACCGGCGTGCTCGCCTTCTTCATGATCCCGGCCCTCCTGTCCGGCTCCCACCCGCTGGCGGTGACACTGGTCGGCTCGATGGCGATGATGCTGGCGGCTGTCTACGTGGCCCACGGCGTGTCCATCCGCACCACGACGGCCCTGCTGGGAACGGTGGCCGGTATCGTGCTCACCGTCCTGCTCGCCCTGTGGGGGACCGACGCCGCCCACCTGACCGGCGATGTCGACGAGACCGCCCGCCTGTTGGCCTCCCGCACGCACATTGACCTGCAGACGCTGCTGACCTGCGGCATGGTCATCGCCGGCCTCGGCGTCCTCAACGACGTCACCATTACCCAGGCCTCTTCGGTGTGGGAGCTGCACGCCGCCAACCCGCTGCTGTCGCGCACGCGCCTGTTCACCGGCGGGATGAGGATCGGCCGGGACCACATCGCCTCGACCGTCTACACCCTGGCCTTCGCCTACGCCGGCACGGCGCTGCCGCTCATCCTGGCCGCGGCCCTCATGGACCGCGCGGTGCTGGACACCATGCTCTCGGGCGAGATCGCCGAGGAGATCGTGCGCACCCTCATCTCCTCCATCGGCCTGGTCCTAGCGATCCCGGCGACAACGGCGATCGCGGCGGCCCTATGCCGCGTCACCCCGGTCGTGGACGATTAACTGACGGACGACTGACTGACGAGGCAGACCGGAGGACGGCAGTCAGACTCGCTCAGCCGCCGGAGACGTCGGACTCGGCCTGGCTGAGCATCTCGCGGTGGGCCTCATCCAGGACGGGGGAGTCCAGCCACCCGTCGGGCAGGCGCGGGGTCTTGGGACTGCCGGCCCGGCCCCGGGGGCCCTCGACGATGTCGCCGGGGTAGTCGACGATCTCCGGCAGGCGCGAGCGCATCCGCTCCAGGCCGGCGTCAAGCTCGGCCAGCGTCCTGATCCCCATGAGATCGGCGCGCGCGGCGCCGCCGACCGGGTAGCCCTTGAGGTACCAGCCCACGTGCTTGCGCAGGTCGCGCACTCCCCGGTCCTCGCCCATCTCGGCGGCCAGCATGCGCCCGTGGCAGCGGATCACCTCGATGACGGTATCCAGGTCCGGGCGGGTACGCGCGTCCGAGCCGTGCAGGGCCGCCACGATGTCGGCGAACAACCAGGGCCGCCCCTGGCAGCCGCGCCCCACGACGACGCCGTCGCAGCCGGTGGCCTCCATCATGCGCACCGCGTCGTCGCCAAGCCAGATGTCCCCGTTGCCGAGCACCGGTAGGTCGGTGGCCTCTTTGAGTCGGGCGATCTCCTCCCACCGGGCCTGGCCCGAGTAGTGCTGGTGCGCGCTGCGGGCGTGCAGGGCCACGGCCGCGATCCCGGCGTTCTCGGCGGCCCGAGCGGCATCGAGGAAGGTCTCGTGCTCCTCGTCGATGCCCAGACGCATCTTCATGGTCACCGGGACCTCCCGTGCCCGGCCGGTGGCGCGGACGGCCGCCTCGCTGGCACGCACGGCCTCGGTGAGGATCGCCGCCAGCAGGTCGCGCTTCCAGGGCAGCGCCGCCCCGCCGCCCTTGCGCGTCACCTTGGGCACCGGACAGCCGAAGTTCAAATCGATGTGGTCGGCCAGATCCTCCTCCACCAGGATCCGCACCGCGGCGCCCACCGTGGCCGGATCGACCCCGTAGAGCTGGATGGAGCGCACCCGCTCGGCCGGGTCGGTGCGCACCATCGCCAGGGTGCGCTCGTTGCGCTCCACCAGGGCCCGGGTGGTGACCATCTCGGTGACGTACAGGCCCGCCGGGGCCAGCAGGCCAGCGCCCGGCGCCGCCACCGGGCCTGGGGAGGCGGGTGAAAGCGCCTCGGGCAGGGCCGCCTCAGCCATCTCGCGGCACAGTCGGCGGAAAGAGGCGTTGGTGACGCCCGCCATGGGGGCGAGCTCGACCGGGGTGGACACCTCCAATGGGCCGATGCGCAGCGGTGCGGGTGCGCGACCGGATGCGTCGGCGCCGTGGGAGGAGGAGATGGTCTCGGTCGTGGTCACCCTGACATGCTGACACACGACGGGTGTCAAGATGTTGACCCGCCGTGCCGTTCGGCCCCGCACAGGCACAGGTATGGACCACCTGTGGGAGAGATAACACAGGTTAATCGAGGGTGCTGCGTGACGAACTACTGATGATGAATGCTCGCGCGCGTTACCTTGTGTGTTTGTGCTGATGAACGAAGAGACCGAGCCGTCAATACCACGTTCCGTCGTCGTGACCGGTGCCTCCCGGGGGATTGGGGAGGCAGTCGCGAAGGCATTCCTCGCACAGGGCGACCGGGTGGCAGGTATCTCCCGTTCCGGTGAGGCCCCCGAGGGAGTCCTGGGGCTGGCCGCCGATGTCACCGACCCCGAGGCGCTGGCCCAAGCGCTCAGCGCCGCCACCGAGGCGCACGGCACCATCGAGGTCCTCGTGGCCTCGGCCGGCATCAACCGGGAGTCCCTGGCCGCCCGCACCTCCTCCCAGATGTGGGACGAGGTCATCTCAGCCGACCTGACCGGCACCTTCAACACGGTGCGTGCCGTCACCCCCGCCATGATGCGGGCCCGCCGGGGACGCATCATCCTGGTCTCCTCGGTGATTGCCGCCCGCGGAGGCGTGGGCCTGTCCGCCTACGGCGCCGCCAAGGGCGGGGTGGAGGGCCTCACCCGATCCCTGGCCCGTGAGCTCGCGCCGCGCGGCATCACCGTCAACGCGGTGGCGCCCGGATTCGTGCGCACCACCATGACCTCCTCCCTGCCCGACCACATCCGCACCGCCTACCTCGAGCAGATCCCCCTGGGGCGTTTCGCCGAGGTCGCCGACGTCGCCGGCCCCGTCCTGTTCCTGGCCTCCCCGGCGGCCTCCTACGTCACCGGCGCGATCCTCGGCGTCGACGGCGGCATGGGCATAGGGCGATAGACAGTCGGCAGGCGTGGGACGATGAGAGCATGAACCCTCCCATGGGACTGCTCAGTGACCGCACAGTGCTCGTCACCGGCGTCCTACGGCCCAGCTCGATCGCCACCCGAGTCGCAGAGGTGGCCGCGCAGCAGGGCGCACGTGTCCTGCTGACGGGGCACCCCCGCACCCTGGCGGCCACCGCCTCGGTGGCTCGCGGCCTCGGTCTGCCCGACCCTGTGACGCCCCTGGACGTGGCCGACGCCGACTCACTGGCCGCCCTGGCCCCCGCCTTACGGGAACTGGGCATCACCCGCCTGGACGGTCTGGTCCACTCCATCGCCCGCGCAGACCCCGACCTGCTGGGAACCGTCCTCCCACCCGAGCCCCCCGGCACCGATCCGCAGAGCGCTGATCAACCAGAGCAGGCGGGCAGAATGCGCAACCTGGAACGCGCCTTCACCGTCTCAGCGGCCTCTTTGCCCGCCCTCGTCCACGCCGCCTCCCCACTGCTGGACCGCGGCGGCAGCATCGTGACCCTGACCTTCGACAGCGCCCGCGCCTGGCCCGGTTACGGCTGGATGGGCCCCCTCAAAGCGGCGCTGGAGGCCGCAGTGCGCGCCCTCGCCGTCGAGCTTGGAGAACGTGGCGTGAGGGTCAATGCCATCTCGTCGGGCCCCTTGAGGACCACCGCCGCGGGCGCCATCCCGGACTTCGGGGAGCTCTCCCAGCGCTGGGACGCCACCGCCCCTCTGGGATGGGACGCCGGCGATGCCACCGCCGTGGCCCGCAGCGCCGTCGCCCTACTGTCCCCCTGGATGCCCGCCACTACCGGGCAGACCATCCACGTCGACGGCGGGGCGTGCGTCGTCGGCTGACCGTACTCGAGCGCGCCGCGACAGCCATGCGCGACAGCCATGTCTGGACCGCCGCCGTGCCGTAGGGTAGGACCGTGACAACGGATCCCATGCGCCGGCTCGTGCTCGTCCGACACTCCAAGGCCTCCCACGACGCCGTCACCGACCTGGAACGTCCTCTGACGCCCAAGGGCGCCGCCCTGGCCGACCTGCTGGCCAAGGAACTGCGCAAGCGCCTGGAGGCCACCGACCTGCTCCTGGTCTCCCCTGCCGCCCGCGCCCGCGAGACCGCCCGCCCCCTGCGCGACCGCCTCGAGCCTACCGACACCCTGGTGCGCGAGGAAATCTACAACCTGGGTCCCAACGGCATCCTGAGGGTCCTGTCCGAGGACGGCGGAGACGCGGGCACGGTGGTCGTCGTCGGCCACGAGCCCACGATCTCCGTGCTGGCCCACATCCTCCACGACACCGACGACGACATGGCCTCCCAAATCTCCTTCGGCGTGCCCACGGCCACCGCCGTCATCATCGATGTTCCCGGCCGCTGGACCGACCTGGGGCCCAGTAGCGCCCGTATCCGCGAGATCTTCACCGCTCGCCGGCGCGGCTGATTCAGATGGCCCGCGGTGGGCCATCGGCCGGTAGCGCCGTCCCTCGGCCGGGTTCGGATCAGGCTCCGATCAGCTCTGGATCAGTTGCAGGACGGCCCGCAGGTCGCGCACGTGCACGGCGGCGTCGGCCTGCTCGACGACGACCGGCTTGGCGCAGAACGCCACTCCCAGCCCAGCGGTCGCCAGCATCCCTAGGTCATTGGCCCCGTCCCCGACGGCGATGGTGCGCTCCATGGGCACCCCGTCCTGCTCGGCCCAGGTGCGCAAGCAGCGGACCTTCTCCTGACGGTCCACGATCTTCCCCAGCACCCGGCCGGTGAGCACGCCGCCGGCCACCTCCAGGCGGTTGGCCGCCACATGGTCGATCCCCAGCCGCTCGGCCAGGGGCGCCACGACCTCCTCGAAGCCGCCGGAGACAACTCCCACCCGGCAGCCGCGCGCGTGCAGCGCCTCGATGAGTTCGGCCGCACCCTCGGTGGGGCGCACTTCGGCGAGGACGTCGGCGAAGACGCCGTCGGAGACCCCGGCCAGCGTCGCCACCCGCTCGCGCAACGAGGCGGCGAAGTCCAGCTCCCCGCGCATCGCCCGGGCCGTGACCTCGGCGACCTGCTCACGCGTCCCGGCCCGTTCGGCGATGAGCTCGATGACCTCCTGCTCGATGAGGGTGGAGTCCACGTCCATGACCAGCAGGCCGGGGCCCTCGGTGATCAGCGGTCCGTCGGTCAGCGCGCCGCTGACCGACGGACCGGCAGGGGTGGGGGAAGTACTGCTCATGGCGTCATGCTAGCCGCGCACGCGACTGCGCCGTCTCCCCGGGATGAACCGGGAGACGGCGCAGCTGCTTTGAGGAGACGGGCCTGGAGGCCGCTCGGATCAGCGGGTGACGACCTGCCCCTTGGCCACCACCGTGATGCCGGACTCGGTCACGGTGAAGCCGCGCTCACGGTCGTGCTCGGGATCGATACCCACCATGGCGCCCTCCTCGACCCGGACGTACTTGTCCAGAATCGCGCGGTTGACCACGGTGTTACGGCCGACCTCGGCGCCGTCCATGAGGACCGATTCGCGCACCGAGGACCAGGAGTTGACTCGCACGCCGGGGGACAGGACCGAGGAGATCACCTCACCGCCGGAGACGATGACGCCCGGCGAGACGATCGAGTCGACCGCGTGCCCCAGGCGCTCGTGGTGCCCGTAGACGAACTTGGCCGGAGGCATGGCCGCCTGGTACCCGGCGAACAGCGGCCAGCGGTCGTTGTATAGGTTGAACACGGGCGTCACCGAGATGAGATCCTGATGCGCTTCGAAGAAGGCGTCCACGGTCCCCACGTCGCGCCAGTAGTCGCGGTCGCGCTCGGAGGAGCCGGGAACGTCGTTATCCTTGAAGTCGTAGACGCCCGCCGCACCCTGGTTCACGAACCAGGGCACGATGCTGCCGCCCATGTCGTGCTTGGAGGACTCGTCGGCGGCGTCCACCGTGACGGCCTCAAGGAGCGCGTCGGCATTCATGATGTAGTTACCCATCGAGGCCAGAACCTCATCGGGGGAGTCCGGCAGGCCAGGGGTCTCCTTGGGCTTCTCGACGAAGGCCTTGATCTTGCCCCGGTCGGACGGGTCGGTCTCGATGACGCCGAACTGATCCGCCAGGGACCGGGGCTGACGGATACCCGCCACGGTGCAGGGCAGCCCGGAGGCGATGTGGTGATCCAGCATCTGGGAGAAGTCCATGCGGTAGATGTTGTCCGCACCGGTGATGACCACGTAGTCGGGCCGCTCGTCGTCGAGCAGGTTGAGGGACTGGTAGATCGCATCGGCACTCCCCAGGAACCAGTGCTTGCCCACGCGCTGCTGGGCCGGCACCGGGGCGATGTAGTTGCCCAGCATGTCGGACATGCGCCACGTCTTGGAGATGTGGCGGTCCAGCGAGTGAGACTTGTACTGGGTGAGCACCACGACCTTGAGGAAGCCGGAGTTGATCATGTTGGACAGCGAGAAGTCGATGAGCCGGTAGATGCCGCCAAAAGGAACGGCGGGCTTCGCGCGGTCGACGGTCAGGGGCATGAGACGCTTGCCCTCACCGCCGGCGAGGACGATTGCTAGTACGCGAGGTTGAGCCATGTGGCCTACCTTACGTTGCTTAGGGCACTTACGGGGACAAACAGATCACAATTCGGACCAATCCCGAGCCGGCCGCCGCCGCTGCCCGAGAGGGCGGGCGGGGCGCATCTTCGCCGGTCTTGGCGGGTACAGCCGAGCCTGGCGACCCTGACAGAGCCTCGGAGGAGGACGAGGGGCTGGTCCTCAACCCGGACCTTCGATCTAGATCCGCCCCCGTCTCAGTCCTCCGAAGGCTCCATACGCGAGAGTTCGGTGGAAACCACCGACGTCGAACGGTCCCACCCGGTCCGGTGTACGTATACCGTCGGATGTGGCGCCCGCTCCACCGCAGGCGCCCGTCCTGCGCCGAGGAAGGCGCGGTCAGTCCATCCAGCAGACAGAGGAGAGGCACACCCATGAGGGTCGACCTGCTGACCAAGGAGTACCCACCTTTCATCTACGGCGGCGCCGGAGTCCACGTCAACGAGCTCGCCAAGGTCCTGCGCCCCCTTGCCGACGTCCGCGTCCACGCCTTCGGCGGCCCCCGCGAGCCCGGCACCGAGGGCGCCGAGGACGGCGTCACCGGCTACCCCGAGATCGCCGAGCTCGACGGCGCCAATGCAGCCCTGCGCACCTTCGGCGTCGACCTGGAGATGGCCCAGGGCACCGAGGGAACCGACCTCGTCCACTCCCACACCTGGTACGCCAACCTCGCCGGTCACCTGTCCGGCCTGCTCCACGGCGTCCCCCACGTCATCAGCGCCCACTCCCTGGAGCCCCTGCGCCCCTGGAAGGCCGAGCAGCTCGGCGGCGGCTACGCCCTGTCCTCCTGGGCGGAGAAGACCGCCTACGAGGCCGCCTCCGGCATCATCGCCGTGTCCAACGGCATGCGCGAGGACATCCTGCGCTCCTACCCGGCCGTCGACCCCGAGCGCGTCAAGGTCGTCCACAACGGCATCGACCTCGAGGCCTGGAAGCACCCGCAGGGCGAGGAGGCCGACGCCGCGGCCGCCGCCACCCTCAAGCGGCTCGGCATCGACCCCGACCGCCCCACCGTCGTCTTCGTCGGACGCGTCACCCGCCAGAAGGGCCTTCCCCACCTGCTGCGCGCCTGCGAGCAGCTGCCCGCCGACGTCCAGGTCATCCTGTGCGCCGGCGCCCCCGACACCCCCGAGATCAAGGCCGAGGTCGAGGGCCTCGTGGCCGGCCTGCGCGAGAAGCGCACCGGCGTGGTCTGGATCGAGGAGATGCTGCCGCGCCCCGAGCTCATCGCCGTGCTGGCCGCCTCCGACGTCTTCGTGTGCCCCTCGGTCTACGAGCCCCTGGGCATCGTCAACCTCGAGGCCATGGCCGTGGGCCTGCCGGTCGTCGGCTCAGCCACCGGCGGCATCCCCGACGTCATCGTCGACGGCGAGACCGGCCTCCTGGTCCCCATCGAGCAGGTCCAGGACGGCACCGGCACCCCCATCGACCCGGCCCGCTTCGAGGCCGACCTGGCCGAGCGCCTGACCACCCTGGTCACCGACACCGAGGCCGCCAAGACCATGGGCAAGGCCGCCCGACGCCGCGTCGAGGAGCACTTCGCCTGGGAAGCCATCGCTCATCGCACCATGGACGTCTACAACTGGGTCCTGGCCCAGGGCTGAACGGGACGGTTCCCGCCCGGCCGCGCCACCGAGTAATACGGCCCCTCTATCGGGCCCACCACTCGGTGGCCGCCGCGGCGCCGTGACGAGCCACCGCCAGCAGCGGGCGCAGGACACCGGAACGCCGCTGCGCCTGGAGGGCCGTCATGGCCGCTCCGTCGTCACCCAGCGCCAGTTCGCAGATCTCCGCCAGCCGCAAAGAGCGCTCCAGCAGCTCCCTGTTGCGCCCAGACAGCCAGGGAGGAATGAGACTCGGCTCCACCACGGCCGTGAGCAGATCGTTGAGCGCATCAGCCATCTCCGGGCGCTCGCGGGCCAGGTCGAGCTCGATGAGCGAGTCGATCGCCTCCTCCGTGGCGGCGTGCACCCGCCTGCGGGCATGGGCGGCATCCAACGGCGGCAGTGGGCTGGCCATCGGCTCGGCCCGCCAAGCCACGGAGGCGCCGGAGCCCTCGGGCACCAGCAGCACCCGCCCGGTCGCGCCCTCGACGACGACGCCCTCTTCGATGTCCGGGACGATGCCCCAGGCGCCGGCGCTGGAGACGGGGGAGGGGAGGACCGCCGTCACCCGGGTGAGCGGGCGGGCACCGGTGAGCCACTGCTCCAGGCCGACGCGCTCGGGATCGTCTGCGGAACCGATCGACGCATCGATGCCGTCGGAGGTGGCGCCGATGACGTCATGGACGCCGTCGGGTCCCTGAACGAGCGACAGTCCGTGAGAAGAGGGGACCGGTGCCCACAGGGCCAGCACGATGCTCACGGGCAGGTTGAGGGGCTCCACGGAACTCCACCATAGTGAATGGCGGCGTTCCGGCTCGGATCCGAATGGGGACCGGTCCCGCTCGGCCGCCCCTCATCTGCCCGGTGTGACGCCGGTGGCACGATAGGATCGACTCATGACCAGTGTCCTGCACCTTGACGACGTCTCGCTGCACCGCGGCAGCAACCAGATCCTCAGTCACGTCGGCTGGACCGTTGAGGAGGGCCAGCACTGGGTGCTGCTGGGACCCAACGGTGCGGGCAAGACCACGATCGCCAGTATCGCCTCGGCCAGGCTCTTCCCCTCCTCCGGGACGGTGGACATCCTCTCCGAGCGGCTCGGGCGCGTGGACGTCTCTGAGCTCCATCCTCGCATTGGCCTGTCATCCTCGGCGTTGGCCGCCGGTATCGAGGGTGGTGAAAGGGTCCTGGGCGTGGTCCTGTCGGCCTCCTACGGTCGCATTGGGCGCTGGCGCGAGGAATACGACGACTTAGACCTGGAGCGCGCCCACGCCCTGCTGGGCGCCCTGGGCGCCGGGCACCTGGCCGACCGCGTCTGGGGGACGCTGTCCTCCGGGGAGCGCAAGCGCGTCGAGCTGGCCCGCGCCCTCATGCCGGACCCGGAGATGCTCTTCCTCGACGAGCCGGCCTCGGGTCTGGACCTGGCCGGCCGCGAGCAGCTCCTGTCTGCGCTCACGGAGATCATCTCCTCGCCGGACTCGCCCTCCATGATCCTGGTGACCCATCACCTCGAGGAGATCCCGGAGGGCTTCACCCACGCGCTCACGCTGCGCGAGGGGAAGGTCGTGGGCTCCGGACCACTGGAGCAGGTCCTCACCGAGGACACGATCAGTGCGACCTTCGGCATGCCGCTGGAGGTCACCCACGACCGCGGCCGATACACCGCCCGAGGCCTGCGGCGCGGTCACGGCAGGCGCGTCGCCGAGGCCCGGGGCTGACGTCACCGAGCACGATCGGCCGCGCCGGAGCGCACCATAATTCCGCCCATACCGGGCCACGACTCATCAACCGCGTTCATCAGGAGGCTCACATGGAATGGCTGTTCTGGATCGGAGGGGCCCTGCTCCTCGTCGTCGTTGAGACGGTAACCGCCGATCTCACCTTCCTCATGATCGCTGGTGGCGCCCTGGGAGGAGGACTGACGGCCTTCCTCGGCGGTCCTTTGTGGGCCCAGGTGGTGGTCTTCGGGTGCATCTCCACCCTGTTGCTCTTCGCCGTGCGCCCTTGGGCCAAGCGGCGTCTGGCGGCCACCACACCCCAGATGAAGACCAACGTCGATGCCCTCATCGGCCGGCCGGCCACGACCATCACCGCAGTGGACGACGGCGGTGGGCGGGTACGCCTGGGAGGCGAGGAGTGGAGCGCCCGCCTCGCCCCCAGCGCTCAGGGGACAGGGCGTCTGGAGGCCGGAGCCCGAGTCACCGTCACCCAGATCGACGGGGCCGTGGCCGTCGTCGCCCCGGCGACTACACCCGCCGATGCCCCCGGGTCCTGACATCGGGATCCACCCGAGAAGTCCGAAGCGGTTTCGACCCCTCTGGCGGTGTCCTACTGTGTTGGCATCGATGGCGTCACATCCGTGCGCCCGTACCCTACTAGTTCTCAATTACTGTGGACGGCTCGCAGCCGCCCTGACCACCCGTTCAACCCCGCAGGAGGAAACTCGTGCCCGTCATCTCCTTCATCTTGCTTCTCCTGGCTGTACTGGTCATCGTCATCATTTTCCGGGCGGTGCGGATCGTCAAGCAGAGCACCGCGATCATCGTTGAGCGCCTGGGACGCTTCCAGGCGGCCTACACTGCAGGGCTCCACTTCCTGGTGCCTTTCGTCGACCGGGTGCGCAACGTCATGGACATGCGCGAGCAGGTCGTCTCCTTCCCGCCCCAGCCGGTCATCACCTCCGACAACCTCGTCGTGAGCATCGACTCGGTGGTCTACTACCAGATCACCGACCCGACGCGCGCCACTTACGAGATCTCCAACTACCTGCAGGCCATCGAGCAGCTGACGGTCACCACGCTGCGTAACGTCGTCGGCTCCATGGACCTGGAGCAGACGCTGACCAGCCGCGACCAGATCAACGGTCAGCTGCGCGGCGTCCTGGACCAGGCCACCGGCCGCTGGGGCATCCGCGTCAACAGCGTCGAGCTGAAATCCATCGACCCGCCCGCCTCCATCCAGGGCTCCATGGAGCAGCAGATGCGCGCCGAGCGCGATCGCCGCGCCGCGATCCTGACGGCCGAGGGTGTCAAGCAGTCCCAGATCCTCACTGCCGAGGGTGACAAGCAGTCTGCGATCCTGCGCGCCGAGGGTCAGGCGCAGTCCGCGATCCTCAAGGCCCAGGGTGAGTCCCGCGCCATCCTCCAGGTCTTCGACGCCATCCACCGCGGTAACGCCGACTCCAAGCTGCTGGCCTACCAGTACCTCCAGACCCTGCCCAAGATCGCCAACGGCTCCTCCTCCAAGATGTGGATCGTGCCCACCGAGTTCACCGCGGCCCTCGACGGGATTGCCGGCGCCCTCGGCGGTGGCAAGGACGGCGGTCCCGGTGGCGGCCCGAGCGGCTCCGACGGCGATGACGACTCCAGTGCCGGTGTCGACCTCTCGGGCAGCGAACTCGACTTGGGCATCGCCTCGGACCTGGCCAGCACCAGCCTCCAGGCCCCCGAGGAGGCCCTTGCCCAGGCTCGCGGCGAGGTCGAGTCGGCCTCCCAGGAGGCCAGTGAGGAGCCCGCTCCCAAGGGGAATGCCGCTCCGAAGCCTCCCGCCGACGACGTGGACGACGGGGCGACGGTGACCGTCCCGACCTCCGACGGCGTCGAGGGGAATCACTCCGCACACGGTAGCCACGCGGCCGGACCCGCTGAGCAGTCCGGTCAACCCGGCACCGTGCCCCCGAGGGGCGGCGGCTACGGGATCCAGGCCCAGCCCGGTTACGGCACGCCTCCCGGTGCGCCCCAGGGACCCTACGGGGCCTGAGACACATCCCTGACGTCGGCCACCGGCCTCAGGTGAGCCTCACGGCACGCTGCGGCGGGAAGACTAGGTGATCCAGGCGGATCGGCCTATTCTTCCCGCCGTACTGCTGTGCTGAGCGGGGAAAGCCCCAGAAGGTGACGGGCGATGATCATTGAGCTGGCCGATGGCGCCGATGAGCGCCTGGCGGACTACACCCGGCTGACGGACGTGGCGCTGCGCCGCCGGCTGGAAACCCGGCGCGGCCTGTACATGGCCGAGTCCTCCAAGGTCATCACGCGGGCCGTCGCCGTCGGGCACGCCCCGCGCTCCTTCCTCATGGCCCCGCGCCACCTCGATGAGATGCGCCCGGTCATCGCTTCCGCAGTTGGCTGCGGAGGACATGACGACGGCGGGGAGGTGCCCGTCTTCGTCGCCTCCGAGGAGGTGTTGGAGTCCATCACCGGATTCCATTTGCACCGCGGGGCGCTGGCCGCCATGAACCGGCCCGAGCTCGCCGCCGTCCCCGAGCTGCTGTCGGCCGCCCGCGGGGGAGCGGGTGCCAGACGGGTCGCCATCCTGGAAGACCTGGTGGACCACACGAATGTGGGGGCCGCCTTCCGCAGCGCGGCGGCCCTGGGGATCGACGCCGTCCTGGTCACCCCGCGCTGCGCGGACCCGCTCTACCGGCGCAGCGTGCGCGTCTCCATGGGTACCGTCTTCCAGGTCCCCTGGACCCGGATCGAGCGCTGGCCCGCCATGGACGAGCTCCACGCGCAGGGCTTCACCGTGGCGGCCCTGGCGCTGTCGGAGAAGTCGGTGGCTCTGGACGAATTCGCGGCCTCACCGGCCTGTACGGCCCCGGACTCACGGGTCGCCGTCGTCCTGGGCACGGAGGGCGATGGCCTGTCCCGCCGGACGATCGCGGCGGCCGACGAGGTGGTGCGCATCCCGATGGCCGGGGGAGTGGACTCCCTCAACGTGGCGGCCGCCGCGGCCGTGGCCTTCTGGGCGCTGCGGTTGCCACGACCTGGCACTTGACCTGCTGCGCTGCCGGTGACGGGCGGAGGCGACGCGTCGGGGCCGGATCCGTACGTTGACGGATCCGGCCCCGACGTCGTATCAGCGGCCGATCAGACCGGCGGCGTTGAAGGCTCAGGCCTCGGGCGCGGTGACCTTGATGAGAGCGTCACCGGGCTCCACCGAGTCGCCACCGACGACCTCGACGGAGGCGAAGGAGGCGGTGTTGGTGATGAGCACCGGCGTGGTCAGCGGGTAGCCGGCCTGCTCGATGACGGAGCGGTCCACACGCACTAGCTCCTGGCCCTCGCTGACGCGGTCGCCCTGGGAGACCTTGACATCGAAGCCCTTGCCCTCCAGGTTGACGGTGTCCAGACCCACGTGGATGAGGATCTCCACGCCATTGTCCAGGGTGATGCCGAAGGCGTGCCCTGAGGAGGGGGCGACGACGACGGTGCCATCGGCTGGAGCCGTGACGACGATGTCGCCCTCGGGCTCCAGACCGACGCCCTGGCCGACGGCGCCCGAGGAGAACACCGGGTCGGGAACCTTGTCCAGCTCCATGGTCGTGGCCTTGAGCGGCGAGGCGATCTCGGTGACCGCGCCGGGAACGAGGGCCGGCTTGGGCGTGGGGGCCTTGGCGGTCCGGTCGCCCTCCTCAGTAGTAGCAGTCGAGGTGGTGCTGCCGACCTTGGGCTCCTCAGCGGCTTCAGCCGGGGCGGAGACGGTGGCCTCGCTGGCCTCGACGACGCCCGCTGCGGCGAGTGCCTCGGCCCGCTCCTCCTTGGTGCGGTATCCGAAGGTGACGATGAGGAAGAAAGAGGTGGCGAAGGCCGCAGCGACGGCGATGCCGTACAGAGCCATGGGGTTGAAGACCGGAATGGTCAGCAGCGAGGTGAAGGCGAAGGTCTTGGTTGTGACGCCTTCGATGCCTCCGATCATGCTGCCGATGCCCTCGACGAGGCCGCCGACGGCACAGCCGACGAGCATGAACGGGTAGATGCGCTTGAAGCGCAGGTGGATACCGTAGAGACTGGGCTCGGAGATTCCGCCGAGCAGACCGGCGAAGAGGGCACCGGTGGCGGTCTGGCGCATTTCGTTGTCCCTGTCTCGGACGGACCACACGAGGACGGCGGCGGTGGCGCCGAAGCAGGCGAAGTTCCATGCGCCCATGGGGCCCTGGATGAAATCGGTGTGGTGTGTGGCGTCCGAGGCGATATTGGCCAGCATGAGGGCGTTGAGCGGCCAGTGCAGGCCCAGCGGCACCAGGAAGGGGTAGACCATGGGGATGAGGATCGCGAAGATGATCGGGGCGTGAGAATTGAGCCAGAACAGGCCCGTGCCCAGGGCGGTACCGATCCACACGCCCAGGGGGCCGATGAGGAAGGCCGTTACCGGCATCATGATGACAAAGGACAGGAAGGGCACGAAGACCATCTGCACGTTGGACGGAACGATCTTGACCAGTCCCTTGTAGACCAGGGCCAGGATGGCCACCATCATGAGGGGGACGAAGACCTGACCACCGTAGCCGTTGAGCTGCATGGGCAGTCCGGCGATATGAGCCGTGCACAGTTTCGAGTTCAGCGTAGCGTTCTGGACGCAGGTGGTGCTTGGGTGCGTCTCTAGTTTGAGGAACTCGGGCGTGAGCAGTGCAGCCATGATCGCGGTACCGACCCAAGGGTCGATCTTGAGCTTCTTGGAGGCGTTGTAGGCCACCATGATCGGCAGGAAGTAGAAGACGCTGCGGAACATGGCGTCGACGAACAGCAGCATGGCCGGCTTGTCCGCATCGTCCGCGTGGGTGTTGATGAGGTGGAAGGCCTCACAGATGGCCTCGCCCGCGATGATGAGCGAGGCGCCCAGCAGCGCCGGCAGCAGGGGGCGGAAGGAGTCCGAGAGGTACTCGAAGAAGGCGTCGACCAGTGCGTTCTTGCCACGGGCCTTGGCCCGAGCGGCCGCCTTGACGTCGGCGTCGGACTGTCCCGAGCTCGAGGAACCGCCCTGGCTCTTCATTGCCGGGAGGTTGTTGATCTCGTCGTACACGCTCTGTACGGCACCACCGATGACGATCTGGTAGCGGTCTCCGGACTGGGGGACAGCGCCCATGACGCCCGGGATGGCCTCGACGGTCGCCTTGTCGATGCTGGAGGCGTCCTTGAGCTCGAAGCGCAGTCGGGTGGCGCAGTGGGTGAAATGGATGATGTTCTCGGCGCCGCCGACGGCGTCGAGGATTGCCTCAGGGGTTGAGGTCGTGGTTGCCATTCGGGCCCTTTCCTACTGAGCGAGGTGGACGACGACGGTGGATGCACGCCGGTGCGCTCCGGGTCCTCGATGGGCTCGCTCTCGGTGGTGGGGGGATCTGTCACCTTCAGTGCTACGCAGGTGCAGCGGAGGTGCTTGGGGAAGAGGCTACTGCCTTAAGGCCCAGAACTGAAAGGCGAGAATCCGTCCAGTAGGTGCCAGTCTCCGGCGCGACGCCGGTTCGAGGCGCTCTCGGCCGGTTGGGGATGAGCACCTCGAGCCAATGGCCTGCCCCGCCCCGAGATGATCAACGCTCGTGAGCCCGCGGCACCCGCGGGTCCACTGAGGTCAGTTCGTGCAGATGAGGCTTCCTTTAGGCACAGCCGCCCGGGCCAGCGGGTGCGCCGACTCAACGGTATTCGCACGCTGGGAGCACGACCCGTCTCAAGCGAAGGAGCTCGACATGAGCGCACAGACGTCCCTGGCATCGTCGCCAGCACCCGCGATCGCATCGACCATTCCCGTCCGCCCGCCCGCCGCGACTCCGCCTCCCGTTCCGCCCCCGACGGGTGCGACCGGTTCAGAGCGCCTGTACGGCCCACCGGGCTGGACTGTGCGCATCGGCCTGTGGCACCTGCTGGAGCCCTGGCTCGACGCTCCGCGCCGCTTGCCGGGGGAGACGGCGCTGCGCGTGGACGCCGTCGGCGCCCCGACGAGCGACTACGTGCCCTTCCGCGGGATGGATGCCGCCACGGCGGCCGACCTGCTCGCTCGCCTCCCGGTCCCGGCACTGGCCGACCGGCAGAACCTCTCCCCGAGCCTGGAGTCGATGCTGACCGCTTGCGCTCGTGCCGACGGGCGGGTGCGCCTGTCCGGATACGGGATCGGCCCCCAGCGCGACGACGAGCGTCTGAGCGCCGAGGCCCTGTGGATTGCCGACCCCGACCTGCAGGGCTATGAGGTCTTCGCCGAGCACAGTCGCGCCTGTCAGTGCTCCGCCCTGTGGGAGCGGGTCAAGGAGCGATACGATCTCGACGCTCGGTACCTTCCGGACGACATCGTGCGCACCCGCCCCGAGTGGGCTGGCGGCGGGGTCGGTTGGTGGATGTGGTGGGACTGATAGGTCCGTTGCGGTGGGCGGTAGCGGTGGACCCGTACGATGGCGCGCGTGATCAATGTCCAGGACCTCACCCTGCGTATCGGTGCCCGCCAACTCGTCGCCCACGCCGGCTTCAGGGTCGACAAGGGGATGCGCATCGGCCTCGTGGGCCGTAACGGCGCCGGCAAGACGACCATGACCAAGCTGCTCGCCGCCGCCTCCGTGGAGCAGGGGGCCGGACGCGCCGTCAACGACGCCGATGAGCGCCACGGGCTGGAAGCCGTCGAGCACGAGGGCACGATCACCTGCACGAGCTCGGTGGGCTACCTGCCCCAGGACACCAAGGTCGGTGACTTGAGCGAGATCGCCCGCGACCGCATCCTGTCCGCCCGCGGCATCGATGCGCTCCTGGCCCGCATCCGCAAAGCCGAGGAGCGCATCGCCATCACCGAGGGCGAGGCCCAGGCCAAAGCCCTGGACCGCTACACGCGCCTGGACCACGAGTTCACCATGGCCGGCGGCTACGCGGCCGCCTCGGAGGCCGCCCGCATCAGCGCCGCCCTGGGCCTGCCCGACCGCGTCCTTGACCAGCCCATCGGGACGCTCTCGGGCGGCCAGCGCCGTCGGGTCGAGCTCTCCCGGGTCCTGTTCCAGCAGCCCGACACGCTCCTGCTCGACGAGCCCACCAACCACCTCGACCACGACTCGATCCTGTGGCTGCGTGACCACCTGCGCACCTACGCCGGGGGCTTCATCGTCATCAGCCACGACGTCGAACTCCTGCGCGACACCGTCAACCAGGTCATGTACCTCGACGCCGGGCGCGGGGTCCTCGACGTCTACCACCTGGGTTGGGACGCCTACCTCAAGCAGCGCTCCGACGACGAGCACCGACGGCGTCGCGAGCGCGCCAACGCCGAGAAGAAGGCCGCGGCCCTGCGCGCCCAGGGGGAGAAGATGAGGGCCAAGGCCACCAAGGCCGTGGCCGCCCAGCAGATGCTCAAACGGGCCGAGCGCCTCATGGCGGACCTGGAGGACGAGGCCGCGGTGGAGAAGGTCGCCCACCTGCGCTTCCCCGACCCCGCACCCTGCGGCAAGACCCCTCTGCGCGCCGCGGGCCTGTCGAAGGCCTATGGCTCTCTGGAGGTCTTCGCCGGGGTGGACCTGGCCATCGACCGCGGCAGCCGGGTCGTGGTCCTGGGCCTCAACGGCGCCGGCAAGACGACGCTCCTGCGCCTGCTCGGCGGAGTGGAGGAGCCCGACTCCGGCGAGGTCATCCCCGGCCACGGCCTCAAGATCGGCTACTACGCCCAGGAGCACGAGACCATCGACACCGAGGCCACCGTCGTGGAGAACCTGCGCCGCGCCGCCCCCGGCATGGACGACACCCAGGTGCGCAGCGTCCTGGGCTCCTTCCTCTTCTCCGGGGCGGACGCCGACAAGCCCGCCCGGGTCCTCTCCGGCGGGGAGAAGACCCGCCTCGCCCTGGCGATGCTCGTGGTCTCCAGCGCCAACGTCCTCCTGCTCGATGAGCCCACGAACAACCTCGATCCCGCCAGCCGCGAGGAAATCCTGGGAGCCCTTGGCACCTTCGCCGGAGCGGTCGTCCTGGTCACCCACGATGAGGGCGCCGTCGAAGCCCTGGGTCCCGACCGGGTCCTCCTGCTGCCCGACGGCGATGAGGACCTGTGGGGGCCGGAGTACCTGGAGCTGGTGGCCCTGGCCTGAGACGGGCGATGTCCGCCTCGCCCGTTTCGGATGATTGGACGCTGTCGGACACAGTGAGTCCCGTCACTGAAGTCCCGGCGTGGGAACCGCGTAGGGTTGTCACCAGGAACAAGGCGTCTAACTGGAGCGTTGGCTCCGGTGGAGATCGGTAGCCCTCGCCCGGAGAACCGGCGGCGGACCATCACTACGCGGGTAGCGCCGCACGAGGTGCTGCGGCCAACGCGAACACCATAGACAAAAGCAGACACACCACGACCACGAGATGACCAGGAGATGACCATGGCAGAGACCGCCCTGACCAACCCCACTGACACCGAGGCCCCGGAGCACGAAGTCGTCCTCACCGAGACCGCCGCCGCAAAGGTCGCCAGCCTCCTGATCCAGGAGGGACGCGACGACCTGCGCCTGCGCGTGGCCGTCCAGCCCGGCGGCTGCTCCGGCCTGGTCTACCAGCTCTACTTCGACGAGCGGCTCCTGGACGGCGACGCCGTGCGCGCCTTCCCCACAGCGGGCGGTGAGATGGATAGCGTCGAGGTCGTCGTCGATCGCATGAGCGTGCCCTATCTGTCGGGCGCCACCATCGACTTCGCCGACACCATCGAGAAGCAGGGCTTCACCATCGACAACCCCAACGCCGCCGGAAGCTGCGCCTGCGGCGAGTCCTTCCACTGAATCCTTCTCGATCCTTCCCGAGCAGACCCTCCCTCAAACAAGGAGCTCATGTGCGTCGCACATCCCTCAGTCTGACCGCCCTGGCCATGGCCGCCTGCCTCGCGCTGGCCGGATGCTCGGGGTCGTCCTCGTCGTCGGCCTCCAAGGCATCCGCCTCCGAGACCCCGATTCCGGCGGCGACGACGCCCGTGGACTGCTCGACCTTGACGATCGACTCCGACTCCGAGTCGCTGCCGACCATCGGCGGCGACGCCGGCGCACAGCCCACCGTGACCTGGAAGAAGGGCGCCCAGGCGCCCAAGAACCTTACCGTCAAGACACTGACGCAAGGCACGGGAGCCGAGATCGACGCCGCCGGCGCGGTCAAGGCCCACTACACGGGCTGGCAGTGGGACGGCGCAGAGCCCTTCGACACCTCCTTCAAGACCGGCGCCCCGGTCGCCTTCCCCCTTGAGAACGTCATTCAGGGTTGGAAGTGCGGCCTGGCCGGGCATCACGTGGGCGACCGGGTGGTCATGTCGATCCCTCCTGAGCTCGCCTACGGCAACAAAGCGGCCCAGGATGCTCAGGCCGCCCAGGCAGGTGGCGCACGGAAGCGGCAGAACAACCCGGCCGGGACGCTCGTGTTCGTCGTCGAGATCGTCGACGGCGCCAGCAGCAAGATCTCCGGCTCCTCGGCCACGGCCACGATGGAGGGCGAGGAGGCCGTCAGCCAGCGCGGCATGACGATCAGCGGGGAGCTCGGTCAGCCGGCGACGATCTCCATCGGCGCCGATGCCGCCCAGCCGACCCAGTCCGAGATCATCGTGCTGGCCCGCGGCTCCGGTCCCGCCATCACGGAGTCCTCCACGATCATGATGAACGTGGCCGGAAACTTCTGGGACGGCTCCCGCCCCTCCAACACCTGGGAACAGCAGACCGCCGAGACGATCAGCATGGCCCAGGCGCAGCAGACGCTGCCGGGACTGATCGGCATCCCGGAGGGATCCCGGATCGTGGTCCTCCTACCTCCGACTCAGGCAACAGGCCAGCAGCAGGGGACACCAGCGTCGGCCTACGTCATGGACGTGGAGAAAGTCCTCTAGCACGATCCGCGCAGGCGTCCGCCAGACAACACAACTGTGGCCCGCACCCCGTGAAGGGGGCGGGCCACAGTCCGTACGATGCGCTGCCGAAGACGAGCGTCAGCGGACGATGAGTCCCTGGGTCCTGGCGACGGCATCGGCCAGGCGCTCGGCGACGTCCTGCCAGTTGGCGATGTTCCAGACGGCCTTGACGTAGTCGGCCTTGACGTTGAGGTAGTCGAGGTAGAAGGCGTGCTCCCACATGTCCACCATGAACAGCGGGATGGTGCCCACGGGCACGTTGCCCTGCTGGTCGAAGAGCTGGAAGATGACGAGCCCGCCGGAGATCGAGTCGTAGGCGAGCACGGCCCAGCCCGAGCCCTGGATGCCCAGCGCGGTGGCGGTGAACTGGGCCTGGAACTTCTCGAAGGAGCCGAAGGCGTCCTTGATGGCCTCGGCGAGCTCGCCCTCGGGCCGGCCGCCGCCGGCCGGGGAGAGGTTCTTCCAGAAGACGGAGTGGTTGGTGTGACCGCCCAGGTTGAAGGCGAGGTTCTTCTCCCACAGGTTGATCGCGCCCAGGTTGCCGGCCTCACGGGCGGCGGTCAGGGCCTCCAGAGCGGCGTTGGCGCCGGCGACGTAGGCGGCGTGGTGCTTGTCGTGGTGGAGCTCCATGATCTTGCCCGAGATGTGGGGCTCCAGGGCGGCGTAGTCGTAGGGGAGCTCGGGAAGGGTGTACACGGCCATCAAGGACTGCCTTTCGGTGGGTGACATGGCTCCAGTCCCGACTTAGCAGGGCTCATAGGACTGAAGTCCTGAACGCGGTTCATGCTAGACGCGAGGGCTGGAAGAGGGGTAGTGAGCCTCTGTGTGATTACACTGACCGCGGAAACACTGCCGTCCGCACTCGTCCACGAAGGATTCGCCATGACCGACCAGGCTGCTTCCACCCGCCTCGAGCTCCTTGTCTTCTCCGACGACGCTTCCGTGCGCCGGGAGGTCATCGACGGCGTCGGGCGCCGACCGGCCAAGGGCCTGCCGCTGGTGACCTGGACCGAGGCGGCCACCGCCGAGGGCGTGCGCATGGCCATCAAGGACCGCGAGAAGAAGGACCAGCCCCCCTTCGACGCGCTCGTCCTGGACGCCGAGGCCAAGAAGCTCGGCGGTATGGGCCTGGCCCACGAGCTGTTCATCGAGCTCAACGAGCGCCCCGCCGTTGTGCTGCTGACTGCCCGACCCCAGGACGACTGGCTGGCCGCCTGGGCCAAGGCCGAGGTCGTCGTGCCCCGCCCCCTGGACCCGCTGAGCCTCCAGGAGGGCGTCGCCAAGGCCCTTACCGCCCGCCGCGGCACCGTCACCCCGGCCGGCTGAGCCGGACGCCGGCCACGCGGTGGTGGTTGGCTCACGCGTGGCGCCGTCAGTCCTCGGAGGTGAGGACCTTGCGGTGGCGGGCCGCTGCGCCGACCGGCCACGCGAGTACCGAGGGATCGCCGTCGACTTCCACGATGCGCGCCCCGGCGTCCAGGACCCAGTCGGCCAGCAGGACGGTCTCCTCGATGCTCGCCGTCTCACCGACGCGGCTGGGTTTCTCGACGACCCGGGCACTGGCGCGCAGCAGCTCGACGGCGGGACGCGGGTCGGCTCCCGGGGCGGTCGCCATGGAGCCGGCCAACACGCCCCAGCGCACCACCACCAGCTCCCAGCCGCCGACCTCGCGCCTTCTGGCCGCCATGAGATGAGGGCAGGCCAGCAGGGGCCGCACCCGCTCGGCGCGCGCCACTCCGCGCAACAGGCAGCGCAGACGACTCGTCCAGGCCCCTGCCTCTTCGTAGCGCTCGGCCTGCGACAGCGCCGCGATGCGCTCCAGCAGGGGAGTGGCTACCAGATCGACCTCGCCCGACAGACAGGCCAGCGCCTCCGCAAACTCGGCCGGGACGTCGTCGTGGCGCACCCGGCGCAGCTTGTGGTCGTCCCAGCGGCGCAGTCGCAGCACCGACTCGGCGGCGCGCAGGGCTTCCTGCCCTCGGCTGCGCGAGGCGAAGGGCCCCACGGCACAGCCGACCTCCTCGGTGGGCAGAACGGTCGTCAGCGCCAGCCGGGGCTCGGCGCCCGGACCTGAGCCCTGGGCCAGGTGGAGCCAGGGCCGGCGGCGCGGAGCCCGCGAGCGCCGGTTGACCGGAGGGTCGAGCTCGGCGATCATCCGCAACTCGCGCACCCGCGCCTCGATGAGCGTGGGCGTGGCGATATGGCGCACGCTCACCGTCGTGTCCAGCATCTGCGCCACCTTGCGGCGCTTCTCCGCGGCGGTGAAGTAGGAGCGCACCCGACGTTTGAGGTCGGCGGCGCTGCCCACGTAGAGCACCTGATCGGCCGCCGAACGGAACTGGTAGACGCCGGGGCCGCTGGGCAGGGCGTCGGCCAGGCGGCTCTTGGCGCGGCGCCTGGCCGGAACCGGGTCGGAGGCGGTGGTCAGGTCCTCCAGATGCGTGACGCCCAGCGGCGCCATGACCTCCAGGGCCGCGTGCAGCACGTCCACGGTAGCGCGCGCGTCGTCCAGGGCCCGGTGCGTGGGGCGGGTCCGGGACCCCACGAAGGCCGCCAGCGTCCCCAGCTTGTGGTTGGGCACCTCGCTGCGCGTCCACGCCTTGCGGGCAAGAGCCAACGTGTCCAGCACGCGGGGCTCGGGCCACTCCAGGCCGAGGGCCGCCGCGGCGCCGCGCAGGTGACCGACGTCGAAGCGTGCGTTGTGGGCCACAAGGACGACGTCGTCGGCGGGCAGATCCGCCCAGGTCAGGAAGGCCTCCACGCAGGCGCGCACACCGGGAGCCCCGGCGACCATCGTGTTGGTAATGCCCGTGAGCATCGTGATCTGGGCGGGGATGGCGACGCCGGGATTGACCAGGGTGGAGAAGTCCGCCAGCACCCGCCCGCCGCGCACCTTGACGGCCCCGATCTCGGTGAGCGCACGGGCGCCCGGCGCCCTGCCGGTGGTCTCCAGGTCCACGACGACGAAGGTCGCCCGCTCCAGGGGCGTGCCCATGTCGGCGAAGGACACCTGGGTCCCGGTACGGCCAGTGCCCACTGTGCTAGCGGCACTCACGGCGTTCGGGAAACTGGAGGTGCTCACGGTCGCAGGCTAGAGGACGGCAGTGACACGCATCGTCTTCACCAGTCGGGAAGTCGGTGCGAGCAAGGTGGGAAGCACCCTAGAATCATCCCCATACCCGAGCGGCACCGCCGGCTCCGGTGCCGTCTGTCTCCGATGGTGCAGGAACGTGTGGTGGCCGCCCAGTCAGCAGATCACAGGAGGCCCCGCGTGGGATACGGACCCATCAAGGCAACAGTCGGCCCGGCCCTGGAGATGCTCTATCAGCCCTGGATCCGCGGCGAGGAGAACATTCCCACCGAGGGCGCGGCGATCCTGGCCTCCAACCACCTGGCGGTTATCGATTCCTTCTTCCTGCCTCTGCTGGTGGACCGTGAGGTCGCCTTCATCGGCAAGGCCGACTACTTCACCGGCAAGGGCGTCAAGGGCTGGGCGGTGAAGAACTTCATGAAGACGGTGGGCACCATTCCTGTGGACCGCTCCGGCGGCAAGGCATCTCAGGCGGCGCTCCAGGCCGGCATCGACCGCCTGCGCTCGGGGCAGCTCTTCGGCATCTACCCCGAGGGCACGCGCAGCCCCGACGGGCGCCTCTACCGCGGCAAGACCGGCGTAGCCCGTATTGCCCTGGCCACCGGCGCCCCCGTTGTGCCCGTGGCGATGATCGGCTCCAACCTGGCCCAGCCGATCGGCAAGGCCATCCCCTCCACCCGCCATCGCGTGGGCATCGTCATCGGCGAGTCGCTGGACTTCTCCCGCTACAAGGGCCTGGAGAACGACCGCTTCGTGCTGCGCTCCATCACCGACGAGATCATGTACGCCCTCATGGCGCTCTCCGGTCAGGAGTACGTGGACCTCTACGCCGCCGACGTCAAGAAGGCCATGGATACGGACAAGAAGACCGCTGAGGAGGTTGTGGCCGAGATGCTCGCCGCCCAGGCGCAGGCCCGGCCCTCGGTGGCGCCCGTGGCCGCGCCCGGTGGCCGCCCCGCCCCTGAGGTCTCCGTGCCCGAGCCGCCCGAGGACAAGAGCGGTAAGGACAAGAAGAAGGACAAGGCCTCCGACGACGAGGCTGAGCCCGGCGCCGAGGGCTAGAACGCGGAATCGCGTTCCCGGACGGCGCCTCACCGGCCGTCGGGGTGTGTGGCGAGCAGGGTGCTGGCGGCGGATACGCCATCGGACATGAGCTGACCGGAGAGCTGGGCGCCGAGCCAGTCCAGGTCCGACGTCGGGAATCCCCCTGGTAAGAGCTCGCGGGGTAGGCGAGGAAGGAGACCCCACAGGTAGGTGGCTTCGCTCATAAGATCATGAGCACGGACGAGCGGCTCCCAGGTCGTCGTCGGTGTTGCCCGCCCTCCTGATGGACTGCCTGTGTCCGTGCGCTCCAATTCGGTGCGCAGATGGGCGACGGTCCGAGTTACACGGGTGGCGGCGGTATCGAGGTCCCAGCTCGCCGCCACCATCTGCCGAGCCGTTTCCAGATCCACGCTCAATCGGCCCCGCCAGCCGTCCCGCGCCCACGCGCCGGGTGGATCCACGCCGATCAACAGACCAGGACGCGGACAACCCCATCCATGAGCGAACGCCGCGGCGCGCAGGCCGTCGCGCTCCGAGCGGCGAGACTCCGGCAGGTCGTAGACAACCGAGTGGAAGAACCCCTCCCAAACCGGTTCCACGGTGAAACGGCGCTCGATGGCGTTGAATCGTTCCAGGTAGTCGCCCGTCATCGCGTAGAGGGATGTGCGGCCCTGCCTGCGGCTGGTCAGTCGTCCCTCCTTGAGCGCTCGCGTCATGTAGGAGCGTGCTCCGGAGGCTGTGAGACCGAGCTTCTGCAGCGCCTCGATGATGAAGGGGCCGGGAAGTTCACGGGCCTCGGCCAGGCCGAACAGGAAGCCCACCGTCGTCGTGCGGGCGCGAGACGTCCCGTGGAACGGGTCTTCATCCGGCTGCTGGGGTGAGGTCATGTCAGTCATTGTCTCCCGCCGGACGCTGCCGGTACCGACAGGCGGCCCCGAAGGACGTGTGCTAGACCGCGTCCATCCTCTACGATTGACTTCTTCAATGCAACGAAACGTGAAGGATATGAATGATGTTGACGCCGGATCTGCAACGTCCGCCCCTGAGCAGAGCCGTGGCATGGCGAGAGGTGGGACTCGCCGTGGTGGTCCTGTGGTCGGTACTCGGCGGTGCGTGCTTCTTCCTCGGAGCCCAATCGATCTACGACCGCTGGGGAACAAGCCTCAACGCGACCCTCGTCCTCGACGTCGTGTTCCTGATTGGCTGCCTCGCCGTTATCGGCTTCGTCTTTTGGCGCCAGCGTCGGCAGGGCGAGGGCATAGTCGAGCTGGGGTGGGGGCGTCCCGTCCGGATGCCGGTGATCGTCATCGCCGTCGTCTACGGGCTGGCCTGGACCGCGATGAGCTACATGCGAGGCGGGGATCCGCTGGCCTTCCCCTGGCAACGGCCGATCATGATGGCTATCGGCCTCGTGCTGGCCTTTGCCGAGGAGATCGCGGTGCGCGGGCTCATCCTGGACCGGCTGGCGCGCTGCGGTACCTCCAGGATCATCCAGATCGTGGTGACGGCGGGAATCATGGCCGTCTACCACGGCGTCGTCGGGCACAGCGTCTGGCCCTCCTATATGGTCTCCTCCTTCGTTCTCTTCGGAGTCCTTTCAGTCATCTACGTCTACGGAGGCCGTAGCCTCACCCCCGTCTACATCGCTCACGCCATGGCTCACTTCCTGGGAGACCCCGCCCTCATGCAGGGCGTCCTCTACGGAGTCGGCGCCGGCTGATTGTTCCGGACATGCCCTCGCCTGAATCCATCCCCGTCGGTCCCTGTCAGCCGCCGCCGATGGCACGTAGACTGACGCCCGGTGCGGCCCGTGCCGCCCGATCCGGCCGGGGCGCTGACCCCGAGTACCCACAACCCGAAAGGTTCCCGATGTCGATTCGTCGCGTCGCCCTGCTCACCGCTGGCGGTTTCGCCCCCTGTCTGTCCGCCGCCGTCGGCGACCTCATCGAGCGCTACACGCAGGTCGCTCCCGAGGTCGAGATCATCGCCTACCAGTATGGCTACCACGGTCTGCTCACCGGCAACTACATCGTCATCGACGACGAGGCCCGCAAGAACGCCGGCATCCTGCGCGACTTCGGCGGGTCCCCGATCGGCAACTCCCGCGTCAAGCTCACTAACGCCAAGAACCTCGTCGAGCGCGGCCTGGTGAAGGAGGGCGTCAACCCCCTGGAGTTCGCCGCCGAGCAGCTGCGCAAGGACGGCGTCGACGTCCTGCACACCATCGGTGGCGACGACACCAACACCACCGCTGCGGACCTGGCCGCCTACCTCCACGAGAACGACTACGAGCTCACCGTCGTCGGTCTGCCCAAGACCATCGACAACGACGTCGTCCCGATCCGCCAGTCCCTGGGCGCCTGGACCGCGGCCGACGAGGGCGCCGGCTTCGCCTTCAACGTCATCGGCGAGCACCGCTCCAACCCCCGCATGCTCATCGTCCACGAGTGCATGGGCCGCAACTGCGGCTACCTCACCGCCGAGACCGCCCGCCGCTACCACGACCTGCTCCAGACCAAGCAGTGGGCCCCCTCCCTCGGCCTGACCAAGGAGCGCTGGGACGTCCACGCCGTCTTCGTCCCCGAGATGAAGCTCGACATCGCCGCCGAGGCCAAGCGCCTTAAGGCCATCATGGACGAGCAGGGCAACGTCAACATCTTCCTGTCCGAGGGCGCTGGCGTTCCCGAAATCATCGCGGAGATGGAGGCCGCCGGCCAGGAGGTCCAGCGCGACCCCTTCGGCCATGTCAAGCTCGACACCATCAACCCCGGCCAGTGGTTCGCCAAGCAGTTCTCCGAGCTCATCGGCGCTGAGAAGGTCATGGTCCAGAAGTCCGGCTACTACTCGCGCGCCGCCCACGCCAACGCCGAGGACCTCGCCCTCATCAAGAAGATGTGCGATCTGGCCGTCGACTGCGCCCTGCGCGGCGAGTCCGGCGTCATTGGCCAGGACGAGGAGAACAACGACGAGCTCACCGCGATCGCCTTCCCGCGCATCGCCGGCGCCAAGCCCTTCGACATCACCCAGGGCTGGTTCACCGACCTCATGGCCGAGCTGGGCCAGAAGGTCGAGCCGGCCGAGGTTGTGCCCGAGCACTGAGGTTTAGAGGGGGCGTGGTCAAGTCATATCACTTTGATTTGATCATGCCCCCTCTTTTTAGTGAATAATTTTTTTCAATAGAAGGTAGAGCGAAAATGACTGCAACAGTTGCGTTTTTTAACAATAAAGGAGGAGTGGGTAAGACCACTTTGGCGTGTAATTACGCTTCGTTCGTTGCAAACAAAGGCAAAAGGGTCGCGATTGTTGATTGTGACCCGCAGGGAAACGCGTCTCAGTTGTTGCTTTCCGATGAGCAATGGCTGCGCCTGTATGATGCAGAAAGCGTTGACAACACCCGGACAATATATGGCATATTCAGGAACATCCTTCAAGGTGATTCTGAAATTCAAGAAAATATTTCCCTTACTTCCTCCGAAAGGTTCAACGTAGACTTACTTGCGGGGGATTCCAGACTTGCGTTAGTTGAGGACGAAATTAGTTCGTCGTGGGGTGACTTTGCTGGAGGAAAGCAGTTCGGTGGCCGTAGAACTTTATGGGCCAGAGGACTCGCGCGGTACCTTGAGCGACAAGGATACGATTATATCGTATTCGATGTAAGCCCCAGTTTGGGCGCGCTAAATCGTTCTATTCTTCTTGGCGTTGATGCATTTGTTACGCCGCTTGGCACAGATTTGTTTAGCCTTCACTCAATTAGGAATATTTGTGATTGGTTGAATACAATCAATGAGGGCTATGCTGACGCGTATGATCTTACCAAGAAAAAGGTGAAAGGAGATGATCTCCATTCTGACATCCTAAGTCCCGGAGTGGTTGCACCCAGATGGGGCGGATTTACAACGCAACAGTATCTGAAGACTTCGAGTGGAGGGAAACCCATTGAGGCTTACGAGCGATTTAAGATTCGCATCGTTGAAGCCGCCAAGTCGTTAAAGAGTCATGGTGTCGATAATATTCGACATGATTTCTCGTGCGCTCAGCTAGGCGATATACCCAACATGTTTTCCATGCCTAACCTTGCCCACGAAGCTCATGCCCCTATATTCTCTCTCAAGTCGAGTGACGGCCTAACCGGAGCTCAGTTTACTCAAAGAGATAAGTATGTGAGCGTTTTGAGTGAGACATTCAATAAGTTGTGGGTCAATGTTGGGGCCTCTGAGGAGGTGTGATGTTTATGACTAGGATTCCAGAGATACTTCGCGAACAGGCCAGGAATAGTGAGTTGATCGTATTCGTTGGTGCTGGCGTTTCTCGCAATTCTTCTGTTGTATTAGGAGACGACTGTAAAGTAGTGCACCCAGAAGATTGGAGAGGGCTGCTAGAAACAATTGCAGTGAATCTCGATCTTGTTGATGGGGATGGTAAAGCGTTGGATCCGGAATATGGGGAACTCGTAGATTCTTTAAGTCCTTTGGATCTCGCGGAGTACCTAAGTTTTATAGCCAAAGAACATGGAGTCGATAGAGATATTAGATCCTGGATAAAAAGGGTTGTCGAAGAGCCTGAGGCGGGAACGTTTTTCGAACCTAATGAATGGCATGATGCACTTCTTAATCTCGGGGAATATGGTCCTCGCGTAACGGTAACCACAAACTATGATAGGCTGCTAGAGAGAAAGTTTGGCACCGACGGATTTGCGGCATATAATTACAGTGCAAAAAATTTAAATACTATTTTGACCGCAAAAGAACGACCAATATTTAAACTTCATGGGTCTATCGAAGATCGCGCTAATCGATTGATCATCTCATCTTCTGATTATCAGTGGCTCGAACATGAGGGTAGGTTAATGTTGGATGCATTGCGGTCATTACTTATGACTCGGACTGCATTGTTTGTCGGGTATGGTCTTGGTGATCCTGACGTTAACCATATCCTTTCTTCAATTTTTACAGAACATCGTGGATCTGTAGAAGAACCTTCGCATTTCATTCTCCATGAAGACTCTCCTGGCTTTGTTTATCGCAAGGAGATGTTAAAGGAGTGGTATGGAGTTCAGTCGCTTTCTTATGAAGTCACTAAAAAGAGTGACCATAGTCAAGGATTGGAGATGTTGCGAGCGATTGGCGGACAATAAGTATTTTCGACGCCGATAGGAAGTGGTCTTGTGTCTCGCTATTTGGTGAGACACAAGACTGTCTCGTTTTCTCGTTTATGCTGACGGGCGTGATGAACGAGCTCTCCGCCGCCCGCACGGGCGCCCAGGCCCCCGCATGGCGTCACCTGCCCGCCCTCCAGCAGCCCGCCTACCCCGATGAGGCCGCGCTGGCCGGCGTCGTGGCGGACCTGCGCCGCCGGCCCCCGCTCGTCTTCGCCGGCGAGGTCGACTCCCTGCGCGACCTCATCGCCCAGGCCAGCGCCGGAGATGCCTTCGTCCTCATGGGCGGGGACTGCGCCGAGTCCTTCGCCCACAACACGGCCGACAACATCCGCCTCAAGGTCCAGACCATCCTCCAGATGGCGGCTGTCCTGACCTACGGCGCCTCCACGCCCGTGGTCAAGGTCGGCCGCATGGCCGGCCAGTACGCCAAGCCCCGCAGCTCGGACACCGAGACCCGCGGCGGGGTCACCCTGCCCTCCTTCCGCGGCGACTCCGTCAACGGCCACGAGTTCACCCCCGAGTCCCGCATCCCCGACCCCACGCGCATGCTGGACGCCTACCTGCGCTCGGGCACTACCCTCAACCTCATCCGCGCCTTCACGATGGGCGGCTACGCGGACCTGCGCGAGGTCCATTCCTGGAACCGCGGCTTCACCGCCAACCCCGCCTACAAGCGCTTCGAGTCCTTCGCCGACGAGATCGACCGGGCCATGCGCTTCATGGAGGCCGCCGGCGTCGACTTCGACGCCCTGCGCCAGGTCGACTTCTACGCCGCCCATGAGGCTCTCCTCCTGGAGTACGAGGACGCCATGATCCGCGAGGACTCCCGCTCCGGGCGCCTCTACGACACCTCCGCCCACATGCTGTGGGTGGGAGAGCGCACCCGCGAGGCCGACGGCGCCCACGTGGCCATCCTCGCCGGCGTCCACAACCCCGTCGGCGTCAAGGTCGGCCCCACCACGTCCCCCGACGACATCGCCCGGCTCATGGACCGGCTCAACCCCGACGGCGTCCCCGGACGCCTGTCCCTCATCACCCGCATGGGCGCGGGCCGCATCCGCCAGGCCCTACCGGCACTGGTCGAGGCCGTGCGCGCCGACGGGCGCCCCGTCACCTGGATCACCGACCCCATGCACGGCAACACCATCACCTCGGACAACGGCTACAAGACCCGCCGCTTCGAGACGATCCTCGACGAGATCCGCGGCTTCTTCGAGGTCCACCGCGCTCTTGGCACCGTGCCCGGCGGCATCCACGTCGAGCTCACCGGCGACGACGTCACCGAGGTCCTCGGCGGAGGTGAGCACATCGACGAGGCCGGCCTGGCAGAGCACTACGAAACCCTCGTCGACCCGCGCCTCAACCACCAGCAGTCCCTCGAAGTCGCCTTCGAGATCGCCGAGATGCTCAAGGGCTGAAGGCCCCCGGCGGGAGCCGCCTGTCCACCGGACTGGCATGGCCAGACGACGCCCGGCCGCAGGGGGCCGGTTCACCGTCAGAAGATGTTGATGGTGACCTTGGACTCAGCCTTGACGTTGGAGCCCGGCGCGGGGTCGGTGGATCGCACGGTCCCGAACGGGCCGCCCAGGCGCTTGTTGACCTCCACCTTGAGTCCGGCGTCCTCCAGGGTCTTCTTGGCCTCATCCTCGCTCTTACCGGTCACGTCCGGCACCGTCACCTTCTCCGGCCCCTTGGAGATAGTCAGGTCCACCGAGTCTCCCTTGTAGTAGCCCGACGCCCCGGCGATGGGGGAGGAGGAGATGACTCTCCCCTTGGCCACGGAGTCGGAGTAGTCCTGGCTGACCTTGCCCTTCTTGAGTCCGGCGTCCTCCAGGGTCTTCTTGGCCTCATCCTCGCTCTTACCGGTCACGTCCGGCACTGTGGCCGGCTCCTTGCCCTTGGAGACCACGATCGAGACCTTCGTCGTGTGCTCGATGACCTTGCCGGCCTTGGGGTCGGAGGAGATCACCTTGCCCGATTCGACGCTGGCGGAGTACTCCTCGGTGACGTTTCCCAGGGTCAGACCCGCTGCCTTGATCGCGGCGCTGGCCTGATCCTTGGTCTTCCCGACGACGTCGGGAACCGTCTTGGTCTCCATGCCTCGGGAGACGACGACCGTGACGGTGTGGCTCAGCCCCACCCTCTGGCCGACCTTCGGCTGGCAGGAAATGACCTTGCCTGCCGGCACCGTGTCGGAGTAGGCCCGTGCCGGCGTGCCCCAGTTGAGCCCCTGCTTCTCCAGGGCGATCTTCGCCTCGTCCTCAGACATGCCGACGATATCGGGGACGGGCACCCGCCGTCCCGGGCCCACCGTCAAATACCAGGTGGCACCCGCCCCGACCCCGGCCACGGCCAGAATTCCAACGACGACGGCGGCACGGCGGTTGATCCTGTTGGTGCCTCGGTTCCGGGTGGGGACGGCGGTGGTCTTCTGGGAGTCGGAGGCCAGGGCCTTGCGCGAGAGCGCACGCGTCTTGCCCTTAGTATCCGGTCCGATGGAGCCGATGGGCAGGGAGACGGTGCGCATGCCGGCGAGAGAGGAGGCGGAGTCCTCATCGGAGGGGGCCTCGTCATCGCCTTCTTGGGGCTCGTTATCGATGGCGGCGCGGGCGGCCTGGGCGTTGGCCGTCATGACCTCCTGGGTTCGGATCGAGCCGGTCCCGCCCCCGCGGCGCACAGACAGTTCGGAGTCGGTGAGCTCGTCGACGACGTTGCGCAGCAGCGCCAGCGCCTCATCGGCGTCTGCGGGACGCTCCTGGGACTCGCGGCGCGTCATGGTCGCCACGAGCTCGTCGACGTCGGCCGGCATGTCGGGGACCAGCTTGGAGGGCAGGGGCACGTCCTCGTGGACATTGCGGAAGGCGATCTGGATAGGGGAATCCGCACTGAAGGGTTGCTCGCCAGTCAGGAGCTCGTAGAGGACCACCCCGGCGGAGAAGACGTCGGCGCGGGAGGTGGAGTCCCCCGAGGTGATGAGCTCGGGCGCCAGGTAGGCGACCGTGCCCAACACATTGCCCGTCGTCGTCTGCGTCACCTCCGTGACCGCCCGGGCCAGGCCGAAGTCGGCCACCTTGGCCACCGAGCCGTCCGAGGGCAGCAGGACGTTCTCCGGCTTGATGTCCCGGTGCACCAGCCCGGCCCGGTGGGCGGCTCCGAGCGGCCGCAGCAGCTGGGCCATCAGCCCCAGAGTCTCCTTGACGGACAGCGGACCCGCCGCGATGAGGTCGCGCAGCGTGGGCCCCTCGACATACTCCATGACGAGGTAGGCGACCCCGTCGAGGCTGCCCTGGTCGTAGACGGCCACCACGCCCGGGTTGGACAGCCTGGCCGCCGCCCGCGCCTCGCGGCGGAAGCGCGAGACGAAATCGGGGGAGTCCGCCAGGTGGGCGTGCATGAGCTTGAGCGCCACGGTCCGGTCCAGGCGACGGTCGTGGGCGCGGTAGACGGTGGCCATGCCACCGCGCGCGAGGCGGTCGACGATCTCATAGCGAGAGTCGACCAGCCGACCGATGAGAGGATCCGTGACCACGGGCGCGATTCTACGGTGCCTGCGGCGGCGCGACAGCCACTCGCCGAAGCGGGCGGGTAGTACTGCCCATCTGGCGGGAACCGCCCGTTTCGCGTGCTATGTCAGGAGTTGCGGCGCGTCAGCAGGTCTGCCAGGGCCGCCAGGTCCTCCAGCGATGCGGTGCTCACCACGCCCTCGTTCCCGAGCCGTTCCAGCGCTCCGTCTCCGGCGCTGCGGTGAGCGGCGATGATCTCCTCGTGGGCGGCGCGTGCGCCGCAGTCCTCGATGAGCGCCGCCGCCTCGGCGATCCGGCCGGGCGCGGCCTCAGGGTTGGCCAGGACGGAGCCGAGCAGCTCCCGGCCGTCCTCGTCGCAGCGGTCCCAGGTCAAAGCCAGCAGCACTGTGCGCTTGCCCTCGCGCAGATCGTCTCCGGCAGGTTTGCCGGTGACCCGCGGCGAGCCGAAGACGCCCAGTTCGTCGTCGCGCAGCTGGAAGGCGATGCCGATCTCCTCGCCGAAGACGGCCAGGTGCTCGGCGGTCGGGCCGGCCGGGTCCATGCCGGCCAGGAGGGCGCCGATGAACAGCGGGTGGCGCACCGAATACCGGGCAGACTTATGGCGCACGACCGACAGGGCGTCGTCGTGCATCCGTCGCGCGGCGACCGCGGGATCCTGCCCCCGGGGCAGCGGCAGGTTCTCACTGCGCACGTCGAGGAACTGGCCCAGGGCAACCTCAGTGGTCATGGCATCGAAGGCGGCTCGGGCGTGTCGGGCCGCTCCATGGTCAGCCTCCGGGGAGATGTGCGCACCCGCCAGGGCGCTCATCTCCTCACCGGCCAGGGACAGCAGGAGATCGCCGAGCAGGATGGCGCCGTTGGCCCCGAAGCCCCGCGAACGTCCCAACCAGCCGCGTGCCTCGTGGTCCCGGGCGAAGGCGCGGTGTGCCGCTGGCAGCCCTCGCCGGGTGTCGGCCCCGTCCATGAGGTCGTCGTGGACCAGGGCGCTGGCCTGGTAGAGCTCGAGTGCCGCACCCAGGTGGATGGCGTCGGAGCCGGTCAACCGCTCTGCCCGGTGCTCCGGGGCGGTCAGGAGAGCGCAGCCGACCGCGCCCAGCACAGCGCGCATGCGCTTGCCCCCACCGAGAACGCTTCGGGCGGTCTCGAGCAGCTCCGGCGCGGCCGGCCCCAGGCCCTCCCAGCGCCTACGGCACATGGACAGGATTTCCTCCAGACGGTGCTCGACGGCGGGACGGATGCGGCCCAGGGCCGCAGGCAGCGCGCTCATGACCGCCAGAGTAGACGCAGGAGTGGTTTGTTGCGTCATCGACCGGGTTTCGCCCCTGCGGGGGAGCCGAGCTCAGCAAAGGTAAGGTCATACTAAGTCACCGGTGCGGAGGCGCTGGGGAATAAAGGCTACAATTCTGGGGTTGTCTGCTGTGCCGGGGCAGGTGCCCATAGCCTGTCGCCGGCTGTCCGCCCGCCCACGCGAAAGGAACTCCGTGGCTTCTTCCACAGTGACGCGCTCCCGCGCCGAGCTCACTGACGACGTCGACGAGACTGCGCTCGACGACGAGGACTTCGACCTCGACGACGAAGGAGACGAAGACCCCGACGACTCCGACTACGACGATGACGATGATGAGGCCTACGACGACTCCGACGAGGATGACGCCGAGGACTCCGATGAGGACGAGGAGGAGGACTCCGAGGCGCAGGCCGCGCAGGAGGACGACGGCCCCGCCCCCGAGCTGCGCGACTACTACCTGGACGTGAGCCTGGAGGAGAACGGTGACGGCTCCAAGCGCAGTCCCTTCAACAACCCCGCCTCGCTCAAGGGCGTCCGTCTCGCTCCCGGAGCGACGTTGTTCGTGCGCTCGCGCACGATCGTAGAGAACCTGGAGATCGCCGGCCACGGCACCCTGGAGGAGCCCATCACCCTGGCCCCCTACGGCCACGGTCCGGTGCCCCGGTTCGTCATCGGCGACTCCGCCCCGATGGTCGCCCGCGACTACCTGGCCCAGAACGGCTACATCTTCCGCGGCTGGGTCATCAAGGGCATCAAGATGCAGCCCTCCATCGCGGCCCTGACCGGTGAGCTCGAGCGCATGCGCCGGGAGGAGGCGGAGAAGGCCGCCTCCAAGAAGTCCGGCAAGCGCGGCAAGTCCCAGGACAAGGACGGCTCCTTCACCGTCTCCGACTCCGACGAGGGCGATGAGCCCGCCCAGCGGGTCGTCACCGCCGGTGCCACCGCGGACCCGGTCAAGGACTACCTCAAGCAGATCGGTAAGGTCGCGCTGCTGAATGCCGAGCAGGAGGTCGAACTCGCCAAGCGCATCGAGGCTGGCCTCTACGCCGAGCACCGCCTGGCCGAGGAGGGCAACGACCTGCCGGCCAAACTGCGCCGTGAGCTGCACTGGGTGGCCCAGGACGGCCAGAGGGCCAAGAACCACCTGCTGGAGGCCAACCTGCGACTGGTGGTCTCCCTGGCCAAGCGTTACACGGGCCGCGGCATGCTCTTCCTGGACCTCATCCAGGAGGGCAACCTGGGCCTCATCCGCGCCGTGGAGAAGTTCGACTACACCAAGGGATTCAAGTTCTCCACCTACGCCACATGGTGGATCCGCCAGGCCATCACCCGCGCCATGGCGGACCAGGCCCGCACCATCCGCATCCCGGTGCACATGGTCGAGGTCATCAACAAGCTCGCCCGCGTGCAGCGCCAGATGCTTCAGGATCTGGGCCGCGAGCCCACCCCGGAGGAGCTGGCCGTCGAGCTGGACATGACCCCGGAGAAGGTGGTCGAGGTCCAAAAGTACGGGCGCGAGCCGATCTCCCTGCACACGCCCCTGGGCGAGGACGGCGACTCCGAGTTCGGTGACCTCATTGAGGACTCCGAGGCCGTGGTTCCGGCAGACGCGGTGAGCTTCACCCTCCTCCAGGAGCAGCTGCACGCCGTGCTAGACACCCTCTCCGAGCGCGAGGCCGGCGTGGTCTCCATGCGCTTCGGCCTAACCGACGGCCAGCCTAAGACCCTCGACGAGATCGGCAAGGTTTACGGAGTCACCCGCGAGCGCATCCGCCAGATCGAGTCCAAGACCATGTCCAAGCTGCGCCACCCCTCGCGCAGTCAGGTCTTGCGCGACTACCTCGACTGAACGGGCTCACCGGACAGGCAGGGAGCCCACCGGCTCGCTCAGCTCAACGGCGTCGGCCCCGGAACCATCAGGGTTCCGGGGCCGACGCCGTCGGTGCTAGTGTCTCGATCGTGACACGGGGTGCCACATGGCTGAGAACACACCCGTCGAACCTGTCCAGCTAGTACTGACGAAGGGATGTCACATGCACTGGGGCATGTCTACCCCAGCGGCGCTTGAGGCGGTACGCCGCCACGCCCCGCTGGTCTCCTGCATCACCAACGCGGTGGTCACTAACATCACCGCTAACGTTCTCCTGGCTCTGGGCGCGGCGCCGGCCATGGTGGACATCACGGGAGAGGCGGGCCCTTTTGCCCACGTCGCCTCCACGCTGCTCATCAACCTCGGCACGCCTCAGCCCGAGCAGCGGGACGCCGCCCGCGAGGCCGTGGCTGCGGCGGCTGACGCGGGCACACCGTGGGTCCTCGATCCGGTGGCCATCGGCATGCTGACGCACCGCACTGCGCTGGCCCATGAGCTCCTCAGCTGGGGACCGAGCGTCGTACGGGGCAATGCCTCGGAGATCCTGGCTCTGGCCGGTGACGGCAGCGGCGGGCGGGGCGTCGAGACCGCCGACGACGTCGCCGCGGCGCTCGATCCGGCCTGTGACCTGGCCCGCAGCCACGGCTGTGTCGTCGCCGTCTCCGGGCCCGTCGACCTGGTCACCGACGGCGAGAGCGTCGTCCACATTCAGGGTGGCTCCGCACTGCTGACTCGGATGACCGGCGGGGGCTGCGCTCTGGGTGCGGTGGTCGCGGCCTTTCTCGGGGCGGGGCGGAAGGAGGGTCTGGATGACGTGAGCGCCGTTGTCGCTGCGCACGCCGTCTACAGCGCTGCTGCCGAGCGCGCGGAGTCCCGATCAACCGGCCCCGGATCCTTCTCGCCGGCCTTCCTCGACGCCCTGTACACCCTTGAGGCGCAGGACCTGCAAAACGTCAGTGTCAGTGCTACCGGGGCGACCACCGCCGCGCAGGGAGCGCCGGCATGAGGGCCGCGCCGGACCTGTCGGTTTACCTCATTACCGATGAGAGCCAGTGCCGCTCGCGCGGCAGAGACGTCCTGGCCACCGTTGAGGCCGCTGTCGACGGCGGAGTCACCTGCGTCCAGCTGCGCGCCAAGGGGGCCGACGGCGGACTCTTCCTGACTCAGGTACTGGAGGTGGCCGAGGTGGTCGGTGATCAGGTCCCCGTCATCGTCAACGACCGCGTCGACATCTTCCTGGCGGCGCGCGATCAGGGAGCGCCCGTAGCTGGGGTACACCTCGGCCAGTCAGATCTGCCCGCCCGCATCGCACGCCGTCTCGTCGGGGAGGACGCCTACCTCGGGCTGTCGGCCGCGACTCCCGACGAGCTGCGCACCGCCCAGGAGCAGGGCGCCTGCGACCACGTCGGCATCGGCGTCGTTCACCCCACCGCCACCAAGGCCGACGCCCCGAAGAGCCTGGGGGTGAACGGCGTAGCGCGCATGGCTGCCCTGACCGATCTGCCTGCTGTGGCCATTGGCGGCATTACGGCCAGCGACCTGCCGGCACTCCGGGCGGGTGGTCTGGCCGGTGCCGCCGTCGTATCAGCCATCTGCATGGCCGAGGACCCCAGGAGCGTCGCCGCCGACCTGCACCGTGCCTGGGACGAAGGAGGTCGGCGATGAGCCAGCAGCGTTCGGCAACCGTGACCGCCTTGACCATCGCCGGCTCAGATCCCAGCGGTGGCGCCGGCATTCAGGCCGACATGAAGGCCATGAGCGCCCTCGGTGCCTATGCGATGAGTGTCATCACGGCGTTGACTGCCCAGTCGACGCGTGGTGTGGCCGGTGTGCACGCCGTGCCGGTCGACTTCGTCCGTCTCCAGATGGACACGCTGCTGGAGGACATCGTCCCCGATGCCACGAAGATCGGGATGCTCGCCACCGTCGAGCTGACCGACGCGGTGGGGGAGTACCTGCCTGGACTCACCCACACGGTGCTCGACCCGGTCATGGTGGCCACCTCCGGGGACCGCCTTCTCGACGAGCAGGCCGTCGGCGCCGTGCGCCGTCTGTGTGCCAAAGCCGATCTCATCACTCCTAACCTCTACGAGGCGGCCGTCCTGCTGGGGGAGGAGCCCGCGGCGACCCTCGGTGAGCTGCGCAGCCAGGCGCGCCGCCTGAGGGAACTGGGCGCCCGAAGGGTGCTGATCAAAGGCGGCCACCTCACCGGAGGCGCAGACAACTCGGGCGACGTCGATGACGCCATCGACATCTACGTCGATGCTGACGCCGTCGAGATCCTGCACGGTCGCAGGGTCGCTACGAGCAACACCCATGGCACGGGCTGCACGCTGTCCTCAGCGATCGCCTCGCTGCGACCGCGCCGGGCGACCTGGCTGGAGGCGGTGCGGGACGCCAAGAACTACCTCACCGGTGCCATCGAGCACGCCGACGCCCTGGGCATTGGACACGGGCACGGGCCCGTCCACCATTTTTACCGAGCCGGAACGATAACCGGATGGTAGATTGTGTCGTTGTCGTCGACGACCGGAGGTCATTGCGGTGCACCTGCTGAAACGAGGAGGAGTGTGTATCCGCTACTGAACAGCGCCTCCGCCTCCACAGGAGTCAAACCTATGACAGATGCATCCATTTCTTTCCGCGTTAGGGTCATGCTCGCTGCGGTCCTCATGCTAGCGGTAACAGGGCTTCTTCCGCTGTCGCCACTGGCCACCTCGGCCCATGCTGCCGAGCCCGCACAGGCCGGAGGTGCAGCGTCCAGCGCGTCCTCGACAGCGGTGACCGCGCCCACCAGCTTCGGTAAGAGCGCCGAGCCGATCCCCGAGGAACGACCTGCGGCCGAGGTGAGTCACGAGGCCGACCAGAACGTGGTGAACTACTGGACGCACGAGCGTATGGCCGCCGCCAAGCCCCTGGATACCGATGCGGCCGATGATCCCGCCCAGGAGCGACCGGCGGCCGCCGAGGGTGATGGGGACAGCTCTAGCTCGACCGATCCGGCCGGGATGACCGAACCCGTCGCTCCGGCTGCCGACGGGGGCGGGGCCCTACCGGCCAGGGCCAAAGGAAAGCTGTTCTTCAACGGCTACGAGGCGGACAACGCCTACTGCAGCGCCTCCGTCCTCAACACGCCCTCCAAGAGCGTCGTCATCACCGCTGCCCACTGCGTCTACAGCTCGAAGAAAGGATGGGCCAAAAACGCGGTCTTCGTCCCCGACTACGACCGTACCCAGGCCGATCCGGACCCGGTGGGAGTCTGGACGGCCCGGTCGATGCGCACCTTTGACAGCTGGCGAGCCGACCAGGCCGACTATCGCAACGACGTCGCCTACGTGACGCTCAATGACGGCGGGGACGCGAATAAGCCGGTCGTCGACGTCGTCGGCGGCCACGGGCTGGCTTGGGGAGGCAGCTACGTCTTCCGCGCCACGATCTTCGGCTACCCCACCAACAAGACGAACCCGGACGGTCGCGGCACCATCTACTCCTGCGTCAAAACCACGGAGGAGTCGGAGGGCAAGGTGCGGACCGAGGGCTGCGACTTCGGCTTCGGCGGCTCGGGAGGGCCGTGGCTCTACCGCTACAACGAGTCCACAGGACTCGGCTACGTACGGTCGTTGACCTCGCTGTGGCGGCCTCTGGGCGGTGTGAATCGCGGCCCCTATTTCACCGAGGCGGTTAAGACCATGCTGGATGCCACCGCCGGGGACTGATGCGGTGGGGCCTCAGCCTCGACTGTCGTCTGGAGCCGACGGTGCGGTCTGCAGTGGAACCGATTGCTGCGGCGTCGTTACCGTAGACTCCATTCTGGCGGCCAGAAGAGTCATGGCCAGTACGAGTGCCGCGACCAGCGTCACCGAGGCGATCACCACGGCCGCCCACGCCGGTCGCCGATACTGGCTCGAGCTGCGCAGGTGCGCGATGCCCATGACGAGGGCGATGAAGGACAGCGGCACCCCGAGGAAGGGAAGCGGGATCAGTAGCACCGCACCTGCGGCCGCAGCAGTCAGGGCGCTGACAATCAGAGAGCGGCCGAGGCGGGCCTTGGCCTTTAGCTGTTGGTCCACGGCGATTCTCCTCTCACTCGTCTCCTCGACTCGTGTCAATAGACCGCTGTCTATGATGGAAACCGTCCCTGCCGAGCGCCAGGGCGAGGCCTGAATCTTCCAGATGAAACCTTCAGAGAATCTTCCGCGGTCGTGACCGCTCCCACCGGGCTTCTGTCCGTGCGACTCAGGATCGAGTCAGGCGTCGCACAGTCCGGACTCGTAGACTGGGGCCGGGAGACGTCTTCGCTCGGGAGCACTGAGATGGTTCATGCACGCACCGCCCTCGCCCAGTCCGACACCCTCCGCCTCGTCTGGCCCCAGTGGCAGGGTGCGGGGGAGTCCTCGGTGAGGAGCCTGCTGCCCGAGCTGCCCTACGGGGAAGCGCGGCGCGTCTACGCACTGGGAACCCGGGTGCTGACGGCGCTCCTGCCCGAGCACGCCGGTCCCACGGAGATCGTCCCCGTCAGCGATGAGCCTATCGGCGAGGAGGTGCTCGTCACCAACGGCATGGAGTCGCGCGCCCAAATCCTGGCCGGGATCCGTGACGCCCGCGAGGCAATCGCCCGGCACGACGCTCCCAGGATCCTCACCCTGGGCGGGGACTGCGCTGTTTCCGTCGTCCCTTTCACCGAGCTCGCTGCCCGTTACGGAGACGATCTAGCCGTCGTCTGGATCGACTCACACCCTGACATCGGCACCTCGCACTCCCAGTACCCCGGCTACCACGCCATGGCGGTCTCCCACATCATCGGTACCGGTGACGTCGAGGTGATGGAGGAGCTGGCGGCCTTCGTCTCCCCGAGTCGCCTGGCCCTGGCCGGCCTGCACTCCTGGACCGAGGACGACTACCCGAACATCGCCAAGTGGGGACTGCACGCCTTCGGCCCGGCCGACCTGCGCGACTCGACGACGCCCCTGCTGAAGTGGTTGGAGACCACCGGGTGCAGCCGCGTAGCCGTCCATCTGGACGTCGACACCGTGGACGCCGACGAGGTCCGGCTGGGACTGGGCTACGATCGCGGCGGCCTGAGCGTGACCCAAACCAACCGCGCGGTCAGGGATCTGGGGCGGGCGGCCGACGTCGTCGGCCTGACGATCGCCGAGTACGTGCCCCGGCAGGTCGTCTACCTCGCCCGCCTCCTGGAGGAGCTGCCGCTTCTATAAGCGATCGGGACGAGGCCGCCCGAGCTCGCCTCCTGAGTGACAGGCGTCAGTCGGTGACGATCTTGGCGCCGGTGGTGTTCTTGGCCGCATCGATGGTCCCCAGATCGGTGACGCTGGGGAAGCCGGCATTGCGCATGACGGCACTGGCCATCTTGGGCTGGTCATCAGTCCCGTAGAGCTGGTACTGGGAGTTGCGGTCCAGTCCCGAGAGCTCCTTCGGGAAATCGCCGGAGGAGAAGTCATAGTTGACGGCCCCCTCCAGGTGCCCCTGCTTGTACTCCTCGGCCGAGCGCAGGTCGATGATGACCACCGGGCCGGTGGCCTTCGCATCCGCCGGGGCGGTGTGCTTCGTGGCGGAGGTGCTGGAGCCAGAGGAGCCCGAGCAGCCGGTCAGCGCCAGTGCACCGCAGGAGACGAGCAGGATAGAGGTGGCCAGGACGCGGATGGGGCGTTTCACAGACGGTTCCTTCGAGAGTCACGCGGCTTTGTCGAGCCTGGATGGGATCAGGTGGGCTGCTGGATCAGCGTGGTTAAGGCTCTGTGTTGGGAGACTCGGGGTGGGAACAGGGTCAGGGCCTTCAGAAACGAGGATAAACGGGTTCTGGTGGGAACCGGCAGTGATACTCAGCGAACCGTTGCGTGAATCTACAATCCACGTCATTCGCCGGCGAGCAGGCTCGCGGTCTCATCCTGGAAGAGCAGGGCGACCTCTCTGAGCTTCTCGCCGTGTCGACGGGCGTGGTGAGCGCAGAAGAAGAGCTCGCCGGTCAACATGACGACCCGGACGTAAGCCTGTGCATCGCAGACGTCGCAGCGGTCGGCCGTGGTCAACGGGCGCTCTGAGGAGTCGGTGGCAGAGGCGGTCTGCTCGTCCAGGGTGGTCACCGCCTGAGCGGCGGTTGAGATTCCGGTTGTGCTCATGGGCCGCATTGCATCACGCCTGAGGACTCGCCGGTCGACCGAAAGGGCCGTTTCCGCCTGAGGCGCACGTGCTTTCGCCCACGGCGCACCGCCGTCATGGCGCACCTCACCGTGGAGTTGACCGATCGGGTGAATGCTGGAGGTGGTTTCGGCGGGTTGCCAACGGACGGAAATCGGGAGGGGAGCAGTCAGGATGTCGGTGGTGCAGGAGTTCCGCAACCGTGAGATCGCGCGCCTGGAGCGCTCGGGATGGGCGACCAACGCGGCTCTTCGCGAGGTGCTGGACGCCGTGGGCCTGAGGCCACCGGCCGAGGTCGTGGCCGAGTGCCTGGATGAGGACGCGGACAGTGCGAACAACGTGGCCGGTGGAAGCGCTGGAAGCCGCTGGGAGCGGGCCGAACGCGCGGTCGCCCATCTGCGCGAGCACTTCGCCTCCTTCCGCTTCGCCGACGACGTCGACTATGGGCTCCTGGCGATCCCGGCGATCGACCGGCTCGACACCCGCGGCGCCATGGATCCCCGCATCCGCTGCGGCCAGCGGCCCGACCTGGTCGAGGATTTCGTCGACCCGGCCCTGGGAGAGGGTGCTGACCTCGCTGACCTCACCGGCACTGTCAAGGCCACGCTGGGCCAGGACGGCTGGACGGTGGTGGCTGGCGTCGTCGGCCAATACGGGATCTCGGCGGGAAGCTACGAGGAGATCGCCGCAGCCCCCGCGGAGCGCTTCGAGGTCGACGGCGTTGACACCCGCGCCCTCATGACCCGCCAGATCTGGGGCGCCCGCCTGCTGCAGTGTCCGCCAGGGCTCGTCCCCGACTCCGACTACGCCGAGCGGTGGACCTTCACCCTCTTCCCGGCCGAGGGCCTGGTGGAGGGCCGGGCCGTCTCGGGAACCGTGCTCAAGAAGCGGGTGCGCTTCCGCCTGGGGAAGGCGGACCGTGGAATCGGCAGCGCCCGCGTGAGCCCCGCGCTCCCGCTTGACTGAACGATCCGGCGGCGCCGGATGGCCCGACGGTGGCATGACGTATGACGCCACACGCCTCCCCGCGGCGGGGCACGAGGCGCGGGCGGTGCTGATCGGCTAGATTCCCAGCGTGCCCTCATCCGAGAACAAGACCAGCCGGGGTGACTACTCCGCCCGCCACCTCTCCGTCCTGGAGGGGCTCGAGGCCGTGCGCAAGCGCCCGGGAATGTACATCGGCTCCACCGACCAGCGCGGGCTTATGCACTGTGTGTGGGAGATCGTCGACAACGCCGTCGATGAGGCCCTCGAAGGGCAGGGCGACGACATCTCGGTGACCGTCCACGACGACGGCTCCATCGAGGTGCGCGACAACGGGCGCGGCGTACCCGTCGACATCGAGCCCTCCTCCGGCCTGACCGGCGTCGAGCTCGTCTACACCAAGCTGCACGCCGGCGGGAAGTTCGGCGGCGGCTCCTACGGCGCCGCCGGTGGCCTGCACGGTGTGGGCGCCTCCGTCGTCAACGCCCTGGCCGAGCGCATGGACGTCGAGGTCGACCGCGGCGGCAAGACCTACGCCATGAGCTTCCACCGCGGCGAGCCCGGCATCTTCGACGACTCCGCCGGGCGCAGTCCCTCCTCGCCCTTCACCGAGTTCACCAAGGCCTCCGAACTGCGCGTCATCGGCAAGGTGCGCCGCGGCGTGAGCGGCACTCGCGTGCGCTACTGGGCCGACCCTCAGATCTTCCCCAAGCCCACGGAGTACGACGCCGCCGCCTTGCGCGCCCGGCTGCGCCAGACCAGTTTCCTCGTGCCCGGACTCACCCTGCGCCTGGAGGACCGGCGCCCCGAGGCCGAGGCCATCGCGGCCTCCAGCACGCCCGCCGCCGACGCCGGCGAGACCGACGACGCCGTCCACGAGGTCACCCTGCGGGCGGCCGCCAAGAACGCCACCGAGAACCGCGGCGACCTGTTCGACACCGGCGCCGATACTGGCGTCGAGGTCTTCCAGGCCCTGGGGGGCACCGCGGACTTCGTCGACTTCCTGGCCTCCGACGGCTCGGTCACCGACACCTTCCGCCTCACCGGCCAGGGCACCTACACCGAGACCGTCCAACAGCTCGACCGCACCAGCGGCCACCTGCGGCCCGTGGAGGTCGAGCGCACCTGCACCGTTGACGTCGCCCTGCGCTGGGGGATCGGCTACGAGACCACCGAGCGCTCCTTCGTCAACATCATCGCCACCCCCATGGGCGGCACCCACCTGACCGGTTTCGAGCAGGCCCTCACCAAGGTGCTGCGCAAGCGCATCGAGGCCGACTCCCGGGCCCTGAAGATCACCTCCAAGGACGGCCGGGTCGAGAAGGACGACATCATGGCGGGCCTGACGGCCGTCATCACCGTGCGCGTGCCCGAGCCCCAGTTCGAGGGCCAGACCAAGGAGGTCCTGGGCACCGGCCCCGTGCGCCAGATCGTCTCCAAGGTGGTCGAGCGCGAGCTCACCGCCCTGCTGACCTCCTCCAAGCGGGACCTCAAGACCCAGGCGCGCGCCCTGGAGGAGAAGATCGTCGGAGAGATGCGCGCCCGGGTCTCGGCCCGGCTGCACAAGGAGATCACCCGCCGCAAGACCGCCCTGGAGACCTCCTCCCTGCCCGCCAAGCTCGCCGACTGCCGCAGCGACGACGTCGCCGCCTCCGAGCTGTTCATCGTCGAGGGCGACTCCGCCCTGGGCACCGCCAAGAACGCCCGCAACTCCGAGTTCCAGGCGCTCCTACCGATCCGCGGTAAGATCCTCAACGTGCAGAAGGCCTCCCAGGCCGACATGCTGCGCAACGTCGAGTGCTCGGCCATCATCCAGGTGGTCGGCGCAGGCAGCGGACGCACCTTCGACATCGAGGCCGCCCGCTACGGCAAGGTCATCCTCATGACCGACGCCGATGTCGACGGCGCCCATATCCGCACTCTCCTGCTGACCCTCTTCTTCCGCTACATGCGCCCCATGATCGAGGCGGGTCGGGTCTTCGCGGCCGTCCCACCCCTGCACCGCATCGAGGTCTCCGGTTCGGGACGGCGCAAGAAGGAGATCATCTACACCTACTCCGACGAGGAGCTGGTCACCACCCTGCGCCGCCTGGAGCGCTCGGGGCGCAGCTTCAAGGAGCCCCAGCGCTACAAGGGCCTGGGGGAGATGGACGCCCATCAGCTCGCCGAGACCACTATGGAGCCCCAGCACCGCACCCTGCGGCGCATCACCCTGGGGGACGAGGCCCAGGTCATGGAGGCCGAGTCCGTCTTCGAGCTCCTCATGGGCTCATCGGTCGAGCCCCGCCGCGACTTCATTGTCGAAGGCGCTCGTGATGTTGATCGCGAGCGCATCGACGCCTGACCAACGCGTCAGGTCTCGGTAATTCCTTAAGGTAGCCTCGGTAACCTTCGCGTCACGGCCCCCCTGACGGCCGGGCGCAGCATCATCGGTTCCTACCGGTTCCTACTCGTTCCGCACTCATGAGGGAGGTGCACCATGGCGCCTGGTTACGGCATCCGCCGGGCCGGCTCTTCGCCGTGGCCCATCCTGCGCCCTGGGCCCCGTTCGGCCCTGTCGCGCGAGCTGTCCTGGCGCCCTCTGGGCCCCGAGGACAACCACGAGCTGGCCGAGCTCATCGCTCGGGCCGAGGCCGTCGACAACCCTCCCTACCGCACCAGCGAGCAGGAGACGGCCGAGTATTTCATCGACCCCACCTACTCCGGGGTCGCAGGCCGCGACGCCGACGGCGTCATGCGCGCCTTCGGCCTGGTGCGGTTGCGGCCCGCCGGAGAGATCTACGCCTCCATGACCGGCACCGTGGACCCCGCCGTGCGCAAGCGCGGCATCGGCCGTGCCCTCCTGCACTGGCAGGCCGAACGGGCCCGCCATCTCGTGGGCGCCGAGCGGGCCGGTTTCGTCCCGGGCAGAGGCTCGACCCAGGTTCCCGCGCACGTGGTCACCACCGTCTTGGAGGACGACGAGCGCATGCAGGGCCATCTCAAGGACATGGGGTTCGAGCCGATGCGCTGGTACCGCGAGGTGCGCCGCTTCCTCGGCGATGAGATCCCCGAGGTGGACCTGGATGGGTTCATCACCATCGACCCCTGGACTCCCGAGATCGACGGCGACGTCCGGCGCGCCTACGACCAGGCCATGGCCGAGACCTGGAAGGCCGAGAACATCACCCCCGAGGACTGGACCGCCGGTAGCGCCTACTTCGCCCCCCAGTGGAGCTTCGTGGCCATGGACCGCTCCGGTGACCGGGCCCGCGTGGCCGGATACCTGCGTTCGGGCCGCTACGAACAGGACTGGGAAGCCCTGGGCTGGCGCGAGGGATACACCGACGTGCTCGGGGTCTTAAGCGACTACCGCCACCGCCGGATTGGGCCCGCACTGCTCGTGGCCGCCATGCGCGCCTACGCGGCTGACGGCATGGAATACGCCGCCGCCGGCGTCGACACCGACAACCCCAACGGCGCCGTGGACCTGTACGAGTCCCTGGGCTACGTGCCCACCCGAGGAACCATCCTCTACGCCCTCGACGTCTGAGCAGACCGCCCGGGCGGTTCAGATGCGCTGATGGGCCACCGCGCCGGCCACGATCGTGGCCAGGGGACGCACCCGGGCCAGCTCCTCGGCCCCAAGGCGCAGGGGATCCTCTGCCAGGAGCACCAGGTCGGCCGGGCAGCCCACCGCAACCGGGCCGGCCCCGTTGACGCTGGCCGCCAGGGCCTCCTCGGCTGTGAGTCGCTGATCCGGTGACCACACTGAGCCGTCCGGCGTCTTGCGCCCCACCGCCGCCGCCATCGCCAACCACGGGTCCAGCGGCGCCACCGGCGCATCCGATCCCAGTTGCAGCAGTGCCCCGCCAGCCACCATGTCCGCGAACGCGTAGGTGCGCCCCTCCAACCCCGGCCACACCCGGCTCACGGCCGCCCAGTCGTCGATGAGGTGGGCCGGTTGAACCGACAGCTCGACGCCGCACGCCACGAGGCGCCTGAGGGCCCCATCGGGTTCATCGAGGGCGTCAGCGGGCAGCAGCTGGGCGTGCTCCAGGCGCCCGGCGGCTCCGGAGAGCGCGAAGGCGGCGGCGACGTCGTCGACGGCCGCGTCCCCGATGGCGTGGATAGCCATCTCATAACCCTGTTGGGCGGCCCGGGCCATAAGGTCGGTGAGCTCGGCCCGGTCGATATTGACCACGCCGCAGGCGTGCTCCAGGCCCAGCTCGGTCGGGTAGGGCTCGCACATATGCGCGCTGCCCGAGCCCATCGATCCGTCGGCGATCACCTTGAGCGGCCCCTGAACCAGCACCGCGGAGCCATCGGGCAGGTGCGGTGAGCCGGCCAGTTCGGTCCCGGTGCGCAGGCCCTTGACGATCCAGCGTTCCAGCTTGTCGCGGTAGACCCCGATACGGATACGGGGCAGCACCTCAGGAAGAACGCCCTGGGCCGCCATGGTCTGTAGGCGCCGCGGCCAGTCGCCGGGGTCCTCCGACCAGCTCATATCGACCACGCCGGTCACGCCCCGGGCCAGCATGTCGGCCAGGACCTGCCGATAGCCGGATTCCCGCAGCTCACGTGTCCCCGGAACCTCATCGAGCCGGTCCAGCAGGGCGAACCACGGATCTTCCTTGAGCGGCGCCCCCGGATCTTGGGCACTGGCCCCCGGCAGGCCGAAGACGCGCAGCGCCGCGGAGTTCAGCCACCCGGAGTGCACGTCCCCGGAGATGAGCAGGGTGGGAATCTCCCCGGTGACGGCGTCGAGCTCGGCGACGGTGGGAACCCGGGGCCAGTTGGACAGGCGGTGCCCGAAACCCTGGATCGTGACTGGCTCGGCGCCGGTCGGCAGGTCCCGCAGCTCCTTGGCCACCAGTTCCAGCGCCTCCTCGGCGTTACGGGTGGCCAGCGTATCGATGCGCGCCGAACGCGCCGCCTCCATGTCCAGATGGGCGTGCGCGTCCCACAGACCGGGGATGAGAAAGGCCCCACCCGCATCCAGTACCTGCGCCCCGGGCGCTCGGAGACCCCGCCCCACCTCGACGACGCGGCCGCCCGCCACGTGCACGTCGCCTGGCTCACCCGGGCAGGGCGGCGTATCCAGGGAGCTTGGGACCGAACCGCCACGGCGCAGCGCGCCCAGCTCGGTGCGGGAGCGGAAGGGGACGATGCGCGCGTCCCTGATCAGCAGGTCTGCGGATGGTAGATCGACCATAAGCCACTCTAGGCACATCCGGCCTGCATACGCGCAGTTTCAGGAAGACCTGGTCGGCATCGCGATCAGCCGATTCCGACGATGGGGGCCGGCAGCGGCGAACCGGAGCCGTCACGCCGCTCATCGGCCTGCGGCAGCGCGACCGGCTTGCCGTCCTCGCTCAGGGCCCGCGCCGGTGCCACACCCACCCAGGCGGTCACCAGTTCGTCCTCACCGCGCAGGAAGCGGTGGGAGCGCACCCCACCCGTGGCCCGGCCCTTGGCCGGGTATCGGTCCAGCGGCGTGACCTTGACACTGCCGCCGCCGGTGCCCGGAAGCGAGCCCTCGGACCCGGCCACCGTTACCACCACGGCCTCGGCCAGGAGCTCCTCGGGAACCGCCGCACCGGCGATGACTCGGGCGCCCTCGCGCAGCGAGATCCCCGCCATGCCGCCTGCACCCCGTCCCTGCGGGCGCACCTTGGCGGCCTGGAACCGCAGCAGCTGGGCATCGGAGGTCACCAGGGCCAGGAAATCCGTGTCCGCCGCGGTACCCGCGAAGACCACCCGGTCCCCGCCGGACAGGGAAATGACCTCCCAGGCCTCGGCGTTCCTGGGCTCATCACCGGGCTTGACCCGTTTGATGACGCCGCCCGCCGTGGCCAGGACGATCGGCGCATGGTCGGCCGGGCCCACCGGGACCAGACCCACCACCTTCTCCTCGGGATCGATATCCACCAGCTGGCGGGCCGGGGTCGCGCCGGCCAGGCCCGGGGCGTCCTCGGCGCGGGGCACCTCCGTCGTGGAGACGACGTCGAGCAGCACCAGCCGTCCGGTGTCGGTGACCGCGCCGATACGCCCCCGCGCCGTGGTGGCCACCTGGGAGGTCAGCGCGTCGTGGGGCCTGCGCCCGCCGATGCGGGCGACCGGCTCGGCGCCGGGGGTGCGCGCCACCAGACCGGTCGCCGAGAGCATGACCCGGCACGGGTCGTCGGGAACGGTCAGCGGAACCGGCGACGAGCTCGGCATGAGCGTCATCGGTTCCACGGACGCCCCGGCCCGCCGCGCCATCCCGCCGGAGTCAGCGGATACCGAGGCGTCGTCCGGGGTTGCAGCGCTGCCCGCCGACGACGTCACGCGCTCACCGGAGGCCTCCACCAGCACCGTGCGCCGCGGGGTGCCGAACTGTTCGGCCACGGCCGCCAGCTCACGGGAGACTACGCGCCGCAGCAGGACGTCGTCGGCCAGGATCGCCTCCAGGGCCTCGATCTCCCGGGCCAGCTCGTCGCGCTCCTTTTCCAGCTCGATGACCGAGAACTTCGTGAGCCGACGCAGCTGCAGCTCAAGGATGTAGCTCGCCTGCGGCTCGGTGAGGTCGAAGACCTGCATGAGCCGAGTGCGCGCCGTGGCCGCGTCGTCGGAGGAGCGGATGACGGCGATGACCTCATCGATGTCGAGGATGGCGATGAGCAGGCCGTCCACCAGGTGAGCGCGCTCGCGGCGCTTGCCCAGGCGGAACCGGGTGCGCCGTGTGACCACCGTGAGGCGGTGGCGCACGAACACCTCCAGCAGCTCGCGCAGCCCCAGGGTGTGGGGTTGGCCGTCCACGAGGGAGACGTTGTTGATGCCGAAGGAGTCCTCCAACGGCGTGTGCTTGTAGAGCTGGGCCAGAACGGCCTCGGGGTTGTAGCCGTTCTTGACGCTGATGACCAGGCGGGTGCCGTGCCTGCGGTCGGTGAGGTCGGCGACGTCGGTGATGCCTTGGAGCTTCTTGGAGCCCACCGCCTCCTTGATCCGGGCGATGATCTTCTCAGGCCCCACCATGTAGGGCAGCTCGGTGACCACGATGCCCTTGCGGCGCGGCGAGACGGACTCCACGTGGGCGGTGGCCCGCGTCAGGAACTTGCCGCGCCCCGTCCGGTAGGCCTCCCGGATCCCGTCCAGGCCCACGATTATGCCGCCGGCCGGCAGATCCGGCCCCGGCACGAAGGCCATGAGGTCCTCCAGGCTCGCCTCGGGGTGGGTCAGCAGGTGCCGGGCGGCCGCCACGACCTCCACCAGGTTGTGCGGCGGCATATTCGTGGCCATGCCCACCGCGATACCGGCCGCGCCGTTGACCAGCAGGTTCGGGAAGGCCGCGGGAAGGACCTCGGGCTCGGTGAGCGTGTAGTCGTAGTTGGGGGTGAAGTCGACCGTGTCCTCGTCCAGGTCCGCCGTCAGCGCCAGCGCCGGCGCGGCCAGGCGTGCCTCGGTGTAACGGGGGGCTGCCGGGCCGTCGTCCAGGGAACCGAAGTTGCCGTGCCCGTCGATGAGCGGCAACCGCATCGTGAAGGGCTGAGCCAGACGCACCAGCGCCTCGTAGATCGCGGTGTCGCCGTGGGGGTGGAGGCGTCCCATGACGTCGCCCACCACCCGCGAGGACTTCACGTGCGGACGGTCCGGGCGCAGGCCCATGCGGTCCATCTGGAACAGGATGCGGCGCTGAACCGGCTTAAGCCCGTCGCGCGCGTCCGGCAGGGCGCGTGCGTAGATGACGGAATAGGCGTACTCCAGGAAGCTGGTACGCATCTCCGTGGACAGGTCGAGGTCGACGATCTCCCCGTCGGTCGGGGGAGGAGTCTGGGTGGAGGCAGACTTCGGCATGGGCGCATTGTCCGGGGAATCGGGCCGAAAACAAACCACGACACCCGGGCGTGACAGGTCAGACGCGCCCGCTGACAGCGATCGGCGGGCTTTGAACGGGGCCGCCGGCGCTCGACGACGATGGCCCAGACGATGGCACAATGGCGCCCATGACGACCCACTCACGCCAGAACTCGGCTGCAGGCCCGGTCCCCTCCGAGGAACCCCAGGACGCGGCCGCCGAGCTGGCGCAGCAGGTCGAGCTCGCCGGCTACTACCCCGACCTGGTGCTCGACACCCTCCGACTGGCCGCGGGCGAGGAGGAGATCGTCTCCGGCATGGTCCAGGCCGAGACCACCTTCGCCGAGGCCGTCCACCGGCACCTGACCGTTCTGTCCCTGACCTCCACCCGCCTCATCATCGTCCACGTCGATGACGCCCCCCGCGACGACGGTGGCCCCGGCGCCCTGGCCACCAGCGAGGCCGTCCCCCTCAGCCGCATCCGTTCCATGGCTCTGACCCGCGGCGTCTCCGATCCCGCCCGGGGCGGCGGCACCCTGACCGAGATGACGATCGCGATCTCCTGGGGCTCGGTGCGACGCATCGACATAGAGCCCGCCACCTGCGGCGACCCCGACTGCCAGGCCGACCACGGCATGACCGGCGTCTCCGTCCCCGACGACATCGTCATCCGCGTGGCCGCGGGCGTCGAAGGGGCCTCCGCCTTGGCCCGGGCCGAGGCCTTCGCTGGCCGGCTCTCGCAGATGACGGCCCGCGCCGCCTCGGCGTGACGGGACCCGCGATGAGGCCTCAGATGCTCGCCGAGGATGATGCCGAGGATCCTGTTCCGACTCCCGTCCCGAACCACCCGCAGGATCCGGCACTCCGCTACGTCCTGGCGGTCGGTGCCGTCAGCGCCGGGCTGTCCCTCAGCGATACCGGCAACGGTGGCGAAGCAGTCCTCGGCTCAGTTGCCGATTCAGTCGTCACCGACGCCCGGGCCCGTCACATCGCCCGCAGCTGGGGGATCGAGCCGACCGGGAGGCCCGGTGAGACCCCCGCCGGTGGTCCAGGAACCGTCGTCGTCCTCGTGGACGGGCTGGGTCTGGAGATGCTCCATCAACGGCGCGGGCACACCCCCACTCTGCGCCGATGGCCGGAGCGGGGCTATCAGGGCGCAGATGGTAACGACGAGGGAATCCTCACCTGCCGCCCCTCGACGACGGCCGCGGCCCTGACCATGTTGGGGACCTCGGCCCTGCCCGGCACCACCGGGATGGTCGGCTACTCGGTGCTCAACCCTCGCCTGGGACCTGCTCTTCCCGCCTCTACCGCGCCCAGCCCCGCCCAAGTCCTCAGCCTCATCACCTGGCAGGGCGATGACGCCCCCAGTCCCCGGGCCTGGCAGGACGTTCCCACGATCTTCGAGCGCGTCCCCGCAGGGAGCGCGGTGAGCATCGGGCCCGCGCGTTTCGCCGGCTCCGGCCTGACCGAGGCGGCCCTGCGGGGCGCCGAGCACCTGGGTGCTGATCGCCTGGAGGACCGGCCCGGTCTGGCGGCGGGCGCTCTGCGCCGCGGCACGCCCCTGGTCTACCTCTACGTCGGCGAGCTGGACAAAACCGGCCACAGGCACGGCTGGCTCAGTCCGCAGTGGCTGGCCCAGCTCGAACGCCTCGACGCCGCCATGGCTGAGCTGATCCGTCGGGTCCCCGCCGGCACCCGAATCATCCTGAGCGCCGACCACGGGATGGTCGACACCGACGCCGACCATCGCATCGACCTGAGCGCCCACCGTGAGCTCGTGCGCGACGTCGTCGCCGTCGCCGGTGAGCCCCGCCTGACGCACCTGCACGTCGCCGAGGGCGACGCGGACCTGGCCGCCGAGGTAGTGCACCGGTACCGCCACGTCCTGGGGGAACGGGCAGCGTGGATTGGAACCCGCGAACAGGCCGCCGAGCACCTGGGGACTCTCAGCCCACGGGCGCTCGGCGTCGTCGGCGACGTCGTCGTGGCGATGGCCTCCACCTGGGTGCTCGTGGATCCCCGGGTCCACTCCGAGGCCGCAATCGCCATGCCCGGCGTCCACGGCTCCTTCACACCGGCCGAAACCGAAGTGCCGCTGCTCGTCACCGAGGCCTGAAAGCCCGGGCGTTCCGAGAGGCCCCGAGAGATCCTGAGAGGTCCGGTCGCTTAGCTACTCGGGCCTGGCGCCGAAGACGATCTCGTCCCAGGAGGGGACGGAGCGGCGCGAGCGGCGACGCGACTTCTTCTTGGCTGGAACCGTCCTGGGCATGTCGGGCAGTGTCTCCTGGGCGCCCGCGGCCGACGGGCCTGGGGCGGCCTTGGCCATGACCTCCGAGCGCGAGGGCATGGGAATCTCCGGCACCGGCTCGGTGGGGCTGTCGGCTCCCACCGGGGCCTGGCTGCCCACCGGTACACGTCCGAGGGCGGGGCTCGGGGCCGACGGCGCCGCCGAGGGAGCACTGGAGGCCGTTACCAACCTGGTCCCGGCCGGATGGTTGCCGGTGTGCAGACGCCGGCGCTCCGACATGGAGTAGACCTGTGCGTTCAGGCCCGCGGCCTGCTCGAGGGGATCATCGGCCGACCTGGCGCGGGTCTGGGTGTGGCGCTCCTCGATCCCCCTATTCGGGGGCGAGGGGACTTCGGGGCTGTCCGGACTGCTGATGTAGTCGATGCCGTGAGGGTCTGTGAAGGCGTCATCATTGCCGGGACCCTGCCCCTGGAGACCACCCAGATCGTCATCGTGGGGAATCTCGACCTCTACACGCCGGCCCCGGCTGGAGGCCAGATCGGCCAGCAGCGCATCGGTGTCGTCCGCTGACATCGCCCCGCCGGTGGGACGGGCGTACTCCCGTACCGGAAGCATCCCGGCAGGCATCTCGACGGCCAGGCCGGTCGACTCGCCGGAGGCAGCGCCCGGAGCGGAGACGGCCGAAATCGCGCCGGTGCCGGGCGAACCGGCGGTAGCGGGGGAGCGCCCCGACTGGGCCGACGGCGCGGTGGCCGAGGCTCCGGGCGCCTTCGAGTCCTGGTCGAAGACCGCTGGGCGCCTCGAGCCCGCCCCCGCCTCCGTGAGCCAGCGCGCCTCGTCGTCCAGGGCGTGAACCGCGCGGGCCGTCAGGTCCAGTGACCAGCGGGCCTGTTTCTCCTCGGCGGACTGCACGAAGGTCACCATGATGAGCCAGGGGTCGCGGCCCTCGCGCAGCGCATCCCACTCAAGGCTGGAGGGGTCAACGCCCCGGGTGGCCAGTCGGTCCACGACCAGCTCGCCGAGCAGGGGGGAGTCCTTCTCCCAGCCGATACGGCAGGACTGGGCCTGCGAGACGGCCCACTGGCGCTCCGCGAGCACCGGCCCCTCGAAACGGCGCACGTGCTCCACGTCCATGCCCGTGCTGATCGCGACCTCGGCCGCGGTGGCGCCGGCGCGCATGTACGCCTGGAGCTGGCGGGGGCGCAGGGGCGCCGGTCCTTCGGTGGTCGTCCCCGATGGGGGCACGATTGCGCCGCGGTCACGGCGTACCGCAGCCCTGAGGGCGTCATCGACGACGATGCTGTAACGCTCGCCGTCTTCGTCTGTCATGACAATCGTGTCACCGTTGGCACCCAGCAGCTCGAGTTCGACCATGGGTGGGGCCTCCTTCATCCCGATGTCAGCACGATATGCTCCACTACGCCTCACAGCCTGCCACCCGCAGACGTCAAGCCGTGGGAGGCGCAGCGGTGTGCCACATGTGAAGCACGTGTGAATACCCTCGTGAATACCCTCGGGTGGCGCGCACTGCAAGCGAACTGTGCTCTTTCATTGGGCGATTTGGCTTGACGGGCCGCCTGTCGGTGCTATTGTGCGCGTGCCTTCCGGGACGGATGCGCCGGTCGTCGTCACGACGCCAATGTGCCTGCACGGCTCGACCGCCGTCCCCGGAGGCCACCCGAGAGCCGTCGACAGAAAAGAGTGACGAGGCCATGGCGACCGACTACGACGCCCCGCGCAAGAATGATGACGAGCCCGAGGCCGATTCCATCGAGGAGCTGACCTCGCGGCAGAAGGACCAGTCCTCCGCCGCGATCGAGGAGGACGAGAATGAGGCCGCCGAGGGTTTCGAGCTTCCCGGGGCGGACCTGTCTCGCGAGGAGCTGAGCGTTCACGTCGTTCCCCAGCTCGAGGACGAGTTCACCTGCTCGGAGTGCTTCCTCGTCCACCACCGCAGCCAGCTGGCCTTCGTCGACGAGGCGACCGGCCTGCCGGTGTGCGCCGACTGCGCCGGCTGACGATCCCACCCGAACTCAGGAGAACCCTATGGGACTGTTCTCGCGCCGCCGTGACGACGCGTCCACCGAAACCGACGAGCCCGCCCTCGACTCCGACGACGGCTCCGGCGAGTCCACGGCTTCTGGCCCCTGGGACTTGCACGAGCTGCCCGAGGACCAGGAGGAGGTGCCCCGCATCGATCTGGGCTCGCTGCGGATCCCGGCCGTCGACGGGATGCAGCTGCGCATGGAGCAGGGGCCCGAGGGCACCATCACCGCGGTGGTCCTCGCGCTGGGCGGCTCGGCACTCGAACTGAGGGTCTTCGCCGCACCGCGCACCGCCGGTATCTGGGATGAGCTGCGAGGCGACATCGCCGATGAGCTCGCCGGAAGCGGTGCCCGCTACGAGGAGAGCTACGGGGAGCACGGTACCGAGCTGGTCGCCCACCTGCCCATGCGCGGCCCCGACGGCAAGACGACGACCGGCACGATCCGCTTCCTGGGCATCGACGGGCCCCGCTGGTTCCTAAGGGGCGTCCTTCAGGGGCATGCCGCCTCCTCCGAGCAGTCGGCCCAGGCCCTGCGGGAGGTTCTGCGTGGCATCGTCGTCGTTCGCGATGGTCAGGCCCGTCCTCCCCGGGAGATTCTTCCCCTGCACGCCCCTGGGGCCGCGGCTGGCCCCGAGGCCGAGGACCTGCCCGGCATCGACCCGCTCGCTCCCGGTCCGACCATCGCCGAAGTGCGTTAGATGTCGGTGCTGTCCGTCCGTCTGAAGCGGCTCGTCCAGTCGCTGCGCACCAGCCGCGAGCACCTCGAGGCCGAGGACGAGGAGCGCTCCGCCAGCCGCCGGGGCACTGATCCGATCGGGGCCCTGGCCTCGCGGCAGCGGGCTCGCGTCTCGGGGGTTCTGCAAGCGGTTACCTACCGCTCCAGTCAGGACAAGCCGATTCTCGTCGGGCAGCTCTACGACGGCACCGGCAGCATCGACCTGGTGTGGTGGGGGCGACGGCGCATCGCGGGTATCAAGCCGGGCATTCACCTGCTGGCCGAGGGACGAGTCGCCGACGGCACCCACCGCCTGCAGATCCACAACCCCGCTTATCAGTTGCTGGGGCCGGGGCAATAGCGACCGGCAGCGAGTTTCCGGGGAAGGACTTACGAATGAGCAGCCGTTCTGCTGACACTACGCGCACGGGACTGGGCGCGATCGACTCCGAGCGCTTCGACGCCATGACCGCCGTGGGCGGATGGCGCGGCATCGTCGAGTCCGTCGTGCCCACTCTCGTGTTCGTCCTCGTCATGGCGGTGCGGCCCACCGCCCTGGTGATGGCCCTAGCCGCCTCCCTGGCCGTCAGCGCCGTCGGCCTCGCGGCCCGCCTGGTCCAGCGCCAGTCTCCGGCCCAGGTCGTGGGTGGAATCGTCTTGGTGCTCATCTCGGCCCTGTGGGCCTGGCGCAGCGGCGAGGCCTCCAACTTCTACGCCACCGGACTCATGATCAACGCGGCTTGGCTGGTCGCCTGCCTAGTCTCCCTGCTCATCGGCTGGCCGGTCGTGGGCGCCCTCATGACCCTGTGGCACCGGGTCGCCGACGAGTCGGACGGGAGCGGAAATCCAGAAGAGTCTGAGGCGACGGAAGCGATCGATGACCCCGACGCCACCGCCGACGATGATCCCGCCGCGCGCCCATCGGCCTGGCGCACCGACCCGGCCCTGCGCAACGTGAAACTCCGCTACCACGCGGGCACCTGGGTTCTGACGCTGATGTTCGCCCTGCGGCTCGTCGTCGAGGTGCCCCTTTTCCTGGCCGGCGAGCGGGCCGTGTCCTACCTGGGCGCCGCCCGCCTCATCCTGGGCGTGCCGCTGTACGCCCTGACCCTGTGGTTCATCTGGCTCCTGGTCGCCCCCGGCCGGATCGCCCGGGCCGAGGCGCGCACTGATCGCACTGACCAGTAGCCCCGTCACCCTGAGTCCGGTGAACGCGGCTCAGGGCTGCACGGTCACGTGAAGATGAGGGGCAGTTCCTTCAGGCTGGACTCCCCCTCGCGCGCCGTGAGGAAGATGAGCTCGTCCCCACGCTCGAAGCGCTCGTCGCGATCGGGCGTGATGGGGCGGTAATCGCGCAGGATCGCCGCCAGCACTGTGTGGGGCGGCAGCTCGATGTCGGAGACGAGCTCGCCGACGACCGGTGAGTCCTCCGGCAGGGTCAGCTCGTGCATGGAGGCGCCCGACTGGTGGAAGTGGAAGATGCTCACCAGGCTGCCCACGCTGACGGCCTCCTCCACCAGGGCCGTCATGAAGCGGGGCGTCGACACGGCCACGTCCACGCCCCAGGTCTCGTCGAAGAGCCACTCGCTCTTGGGATTGTTGATCCGGGCCACGGTGCGGGGCACCCCGTACTCGGTTTTGGCCAGTAGGGAGATCACCAGGTTGGCCTTGTCGTCCCCGGTGGCGGCCACGATGACGTCGCAGGTCTCGGCCCCGGCGCGCTCAAGCGCCTCGATGTCGCAGGCATCCGCCAGCTGCCAGTCTGCCTCGGGGACAGAGGCGATGCGCATGGCCTCGGCGGAGCGGTCGACGAGTGTGACCTCGTGACCGTGGCTGATGAGCTCGCGGGCGATGGAACGGCCCACGGATCCGGCTCCGGCAATCACGATCTGCATGGCTCAGGCCTCCTGGGTCGGGGCGTGCGACAGGGCCCGGCGCACCTGGCCGATGCGGTCGGTGCTCACCGCGAGGTGCAGGCGGTCGTGCTCCTGGATGACGGTGGCGGCCTCGGGCAGCAGGGCCGTGGCATCGCGCGAGATCCAGGCGACGCGCACCCCCAGGCGGTCCTCGAGGGCCCCGATGGTCGTACCCACCCACTGCGGGGAGGCACTGGGCTGGATGAGGGCGACCATGCCCGAGGGATCCTCAAGCTCGCGGGCACTGGAACCGGGAAGGATTCGGCGCATCATCTGGTCGGCCGTCTGGCGCACGGTGGCGACCGTGGGGATACCCAGGCGCTCATAGACGTCGGCTCGGCGCGAGTCGTAGATGCGGGCCACGACGTTGTCCACCCCGAAGCTCTCCCGCGCCACGCGCGCGGCGACGATATTCGAATTGTCCCCGTTGGACACCGCGACGAAGGCGTAGGCCTCATCGATGCCGGCCTGCTCCAGGGCGTCGTGATCGAAACCCACGCCCTTGACCTTGCGGCCGTTGAAGTCCGAGGGCAGACGGCGGAATGAGTCCGAGGACCGGTCGATGACGGACACCGAGTGCCCCATGCGGTCGAGCTGAACGGCCATGGACGCTCCGACGCGGCCACAGCCCATGATGACGAAGTGCACGAGGAGGACGGTACTCCGTTCTCGGCCTGCGGACGTAGCATCTGGAGACGTGCGTGACTTCGCAGACCGCATCAAGCGGCTTCTCGTCGGCCGTCCCGTCCCCAGTGGGGCTCTGGGCGAGACGCTCCTGCCCAAGAGAATCGCCCTACCGGTATTCGCCTCCGATGCCCTGTCCTCCGTGGGCTACGCCCCAGATGAGGTGCTCATCACTCTGGCCGTGGCCGGAGTCGCCGCCACCTCACTGTCCCCGTGGGTCGCCCTGGCCGTTGTCGGCGTCCTGGCAGTCGTGGTGGCCTCCTACCGCCAGACCGTCCATGCCTACCCGTCGGGCGGAGGCGACTATGAGGTGGTCTCGGCCAACCTCGGCTCCCACGCCGGCCTCCTGGTGGCCTCGGCCCTGCTGAGCGACTACGTCCTGACCGTTGCGGTCTCCGTATCCTCCGGCACCTCCTACCTCGCGGCCGCCCTGCCCGCCCTGGCCCCCTACAAGGTGGAGATCGCCGTCGCCGTGGCCACTGTCCTGGCGGTGCTCAACATGCGCGGTTCGAAGGAATCGGGGCGAGCCTTCGCCATCCCCACCTACCTGTACATGGGCGTTATCGGCATCATGGCCGTCGCCGGCTTCATTCAGGAGCTCACCGGGAGACTCGGACAGGCCGAGTCCGCTGGTTTCGACGTCGTCACCTACCCCGCCTGGGAGCAGGGGCTGACCGGCCTGGCCGGAGGCTTCCTGGTCCTGCGGGCCTTCTCCTCGGGCTGTGCGGCCCTGACCGGCGTGGAGGCGATCTCCAACGGCGTCCCCAGCTTCCAGCGCCCCAAGTCCCGCAACGCCGCCACGACACTGCTGCTCCTGGGCGGGATCGCCGCCCTGATGCTCATGAGCGTCATCCATCTGGCCGGCGCCGTCGGCGTGCGCATGGTGGAGGACCCGGCTCATCAGCTCCTGCGCAACGGCGTCCCGGTCGGGGACACCTACCACCAGGATCCCGCGATCGGACAGATCGCCGCCACCGTCTTCTCCGGCTTCCGGCCAATGTTCTACCTGGTCGCCGCCGTCACCGGCCTCATCCTGGTCCTGGCCGCCAACACCGCCTTCAACGGCTTCCCGGTCCTGGCCAGCGTTCTGGCCCGCGACGAGTTCCTGCCCCGCCAGCTCTCCCAGCGCGGCGACCGTCTGGCCTTCTCCAACGGCATCATCGTCCTGTGGCTGGGAGCCGTGGCCTTCCTCGTGGGCTTCGAGGCCAACACCACCCGCCTCATCCAGCTCTACATCGTGGGCGTCTTCATCTCCTTCACGCTCTCCCAGGTGGGCATGGTGCGCCACTGGACGCGCGAGCTGACGATTGCCACTGACTCCAAGGCCCGCTCGCGTATGCACCGCGCTCGCATCATCAACGCCATCGGTGTGCTGGGCACCGGCACGGTCCTGGTCATCGTCCTGCTCACCAAGTTCACCCGCGGAGCCTGGATCACCCTGACGATCATGGCACTGCTCTACCTGGTGATGAACCGGATCCGCCGCCACTACCGGCGAGTCAGCGAGGAGGTCGCTATCTCCGACCTCCACGACGCCCGCGTCCTGCCCGCCCACGTCCACGCCATCGTCCTGGCCTCTCGCCTCCATCAGCCAACGCTACGGGCCCTGACCTACGCCCAGTCGACTCACCCGACTGCCCTAGAGGCGCTGACGGTGGATACCGGGGACGGTGGCGCCGAGCGCCTCCTGGACGCCTGGGAGGAGGCCGACATCGCGGTGCCCCTGACGGTCCTGGACTCGCCCTACCGGGACATCACCCGCCCGGTCATCAATTACGTGCGCTCGGTGCGCCGCGAGTCCCCCCGTGACCTCGTGGTCGTCTTCCTGCCCGAGTACATCGTGCGCCACTGGTGGGAGCAGATCCTCCACAACCAGACCGCCCTGCGTCTCAAGACCGTCCTGCTGTTCACCCCGGGCGTCGTTGTCGCCTCCGTGCCCTGGCAGCTGGGACTGCCCGGACAGCGGCACATCCACCACGGCGTGCGCGCCCGCACCGCCGAGGGCATCATCGACGCCGATGTCGCCATGCGCCGTCACGTCGACAGCCACCTCAGTCACCTCAACGGCTCCGGCACCGGTGACGTCGGCGCAGACCGCCAGGAGAACTGATGACCCCGCACCCTAACCAGACCGGTCGGCCCGCCCCCAGCCGTGGGCGGCCCCGCGAGATCACCCTGGCCGTCGGGGCACCGGCGCACGGCGGGCATTGCGTGGCCCGGCCCGTGGACGATCCGGGCGGCCGCGTCATCTTCGTGCGCCACTCCCTGCCAGGGGAGACCGTGCGGGCCCGGCTGACCGAGATGACGTCGCGGACCTGGCGCGCCGACGCCGTCGAGATCCTCCAGGCATCCCCGGACCGCGTCGACTCCGTCTGGCCCGAGGCCGGTCCTGCGGGCGTGGGCGGGGGAGAGCTCGCCCACGTGGCCCTGGACGCCCAGCGCACCTGGAAGCGCTGGGTCCTGGCCGACTGCCTGCGCCGGATCGGCGGCCAGGAAGTGGCCGACGCCGTCGCCTCCCTGCCCGAGGCCGCATCCGGAGCCGCCGTGCCGGTCGAGCCGATGCCCACCGACGCCGAGGCCCAGGCCTCCACCAGCGCCCGCCGGCGCGCCCTTGCAGGAACCGCCACCCGCACCCGCGTGAGCCTGACGGTCACCGACGACGGCGAGCCGGGCATGCACGCCTTCCGCTCCGGGGCGGTCCTTCCCCTGCGCCGTCTGCCCCTGGCCGTGGCCGCCATCACCGAGATCGGTCTGCTGGAGCGCCCCCGTTGGCGCGCCCACTACCGGCCCGGTATGCGCATCGAGGCCGTCGCCCCCAGCGGTGGAGAGCCAGTCGTCCTGCTCGACGACCGGCTCCTGACCGCCCAGGCGCGCAGCACCGGGCGTCGCCGCGTCCAGGAGGTCGTGGACGTCTCCGCCCTGGGGCTGGGGGAGCTGACCTACTCCGTGCACGCCGAGGGCTTCTGGCAGGTGCACGTCGATGCCCCCCGGGTCCTGGTCGAGCGCGTCGTGCGCGCCGCCCTGGGGGAGGATCTCGACCGCGCAGCGGGTAGCCGCGTCCTGGAGCTCTACTCGGGGGCCGGCCTGTTCACCCTGCCCCTGGCGGCCCTGGTGGGTGGCGCCGGCCAGGTCCTGTCCCTGGAGGGCGACGAGCAGGCCGTCCGCGATGCCCGCCGTACCCTGCACGACCACCCCGCTGCTCGCCTGGCCGCCGGACGCGTCAGCCCCCGCTCGGTGCGCGAGCTCGCCGGTTCCTTCACCGGAGACCGCCCCGACGTCGTCGTCCTCGATCCTCCGCGGCAGGGGGCTGGCCGCGAGGTCATCGAGGCCGTCGCCGCTCTGGGAGCAGAGCGCATCGTTCTGGTGGCCTGCGACCCGGCGGCCCTGGCCAGGGACCTGGGAACCCTTCTGCATGCCGGCTACGAGCTGGGCTCCCTGAGCGCGCTGGACATGTTCCCGCACACGCACCATTTTGAGACGATCGCGGTGCTCGACAGAGCCTGAGGCAATGGCGATGGGCCCCAGTCCGTGAAGGACTGGGGCCCATCTCATGCTCCTGGAAGGAGTTCTGTCAGCCGGTGGGCCGATCAGGCTGCACGACGACGAGCGGCCAGGATCGCATATCCCGTTGCCAGGAGGGCGGCAACGGCCGCTACCACCGGCATGGCGTTGGAACCGGTACTCGCCAGGTTACTGCCGCCATCACCCGATGGCGTGTCGGCTGTCGCACCGGGTGCGGGGACCTCGGTGGGAGTGGGCGTCGGCGTGGGCTCCTCGGTGGGAGTGGGCGTCGGCGTGGGCTCCTCGGTGGGGGTCGGCGTCGGCGTGGGCTCCTCGGTGGGGGTCGGCGTCGGCGTGGGCTTCGGGACCTCCGAGTAGGTGTTGGTAACCGTGACAAGGGTGGCGCTGGCAGGACCCTCCTTGATCGTGAAGGTCCCGTTGTCGACCTTGGTGTTGACCGTGTAGCCCTCGCGCTCGGCGCCGCCGTCAGCCTGCTTCTCCTTCTCGGAGACGACGCACTTGGTGCCTACCGGTACCAACGGGCCGTCAACGGGGGTGCCGTCGCCCTTCACGTCAAGGGTTCCCTTGGAGTCGTTCTCACACGTGTAGTCGATCCGGAAAGTCTCCTTGGAGAAAGCCTCCTTGTTGCTTCCCTCGACCTTCTTTGAGATGGAGAAGGAACCTGTCTTCTGAATGACATCGTTGTACAGGCCCACGGCCTGTACGGAGGAATCGACCGAGAACGTCGCGGTGTCCTGCGTTTCGGTGCCGTTGACGGAGAAGGTCTTGCTTCCCCAGCTAAGGGCTTCGGGAAGAGCCGCTGCGGACGTGTCCTCCGTCAGTGTGACCTTGGTTCCCTTGGGGAACTCGCGCAGGGTGTCGGTGGCCTGCTGCTGCCCCACGGTCACCTCGACGGTGTAGGGGTTCGACGTCGGCTTGTTGGCCCAGGTCGGGTAGTCGGCCTCGGTCGTGCCGTTGGGAAGCTCGTAGGAGACGTTCACACGGACTTTGGTGTCGGCTGCGACGTCATTCTGGCGGGCGCCGGTGACGTACTTTTTGACCCCGAAGGAGCCGAATCCCTGTGTCAGCTGCACGTCGTAGGAAATCGGGTCCTTGTAGGCCATCTGTGCGGATACCGTGGTGTTCTTACCACCGTTCAGGGTGGCGCTGTTGGTGTAGACCCGACCTGGAACGATCTTACCGCCCTCGGCCAGGGACTGGTAAACGATTTCGTAGTTCGCGTTCTTGGCGAAGGTGCCGTCCGTACGGGACAGGGTGATGGACGCAGTGGTCCCGTCGGCGTTGATGGTCGGCTTCAGGACGAACGTTCCGTGGTTGGTGTTCATGGCTGTGCCGTCGGCCTTGGCGACGTCGAAGTAGCCGTCGGCGCCACCGCCGTATTCCTCGGGGTTGACTCGCACGTACCAGGAGCCGAGATCCGGGTTGAGGGTTTGCCCGCCCCCGGAGACGTCGTTGAAGGTGACGCTGTTGACGCTGCCCGCCTCCACTCCCAGGTGGTTGGCGATGGTCGTACCACTGAACTGGATGTGCCAGGTCAGAGCACTGGAGTCGCGCTTAAGGGAATTGGCGTACTTGCCAAGGTCCTTCTCAACCCAGGCGATAGGTAGAATCCGCTCGTTGTTGGGGTGGAAGACCTCGACATCAGTGCCGTTGGCGTTGAAGGTGGTCTTGTTGTCCTGGGTCACCTTCTGGGCCACGATCATCTGGTTACCCGACCCCTTGAGTTCGGTGGCGGCGCTGATCGCGGCGTTGAAGGTGCAGGTGAGGGTCTCAGAGGTCGTGACGCAGTCGCCCACCTTGGTGCCGTTCCCGAGAACAAGATCGTCGTGTCGACCGATCTCACGGTACCGGTACTCCGCCGGAAGACCGATGCTGAAGGACTCGCCCGGCTGCGGATTGGCGGTAGATGCGTCCCAGGCGAACTTCATGCGAACCGGGTCTTCGAGGTGCGCAGGCTTACCCGGATACTCCGTACCATCCTTGTCGGCGAGGATGAGAGGACTGAAGGAAACCTTTACTCCGGTATTCTGATCCGCGCTCGCACGAGGTGCCACTAGCGCGGCAAAGCTACCCAGTGCGATCAGCAGTACGCCGGCGAGCAGAGTCGCCACGTGCTTGCGATGCACAAAGAGGTGCTGTAAGTGCATTCTTTATCTCCGTCTTGATGGGGATGTTCCTGTGTTGTTGGGGGAAGTACAGGAATTCGTCGGGATACTATGATGTTGACTCCAACGGCGGGCGTACCATTTACGTTTTGTAACCATTGCGTTGCCGTATTGGTATATTTGCTGATCGGACGCTTGGGGTGTGCGCACTCCCCGTGGGTCCGCGTGGCCGCGTGAGGACTCCGTTCCCAATGCGTGTGTCGGGCTTTACCTCATTGCCGTCGTTCTACTCGATGACCGGCTCCTGGACCGCCCAGGCGCGCAGGGCTGTGCTCGTCGCCTGCGACTCGGCGGTGCTCGCCCGGGACCTGGGCTCCCTGCTGCACTCGGGCTACGCCGTCGGCGCGTACGCGCCCTTGGCATGTTCCCGCACACGCACCACGTCAAGACGATCGCGGTGCTTGATCGCCCCTGAGTTCGGCCTCGCGCATGGGGAGGGTGTCCCGTGGACCGCGACGCGGCTCTGCGGTCACCATGTGGGCATGAGTTCCACGGTGATGAGTCGTCGTGCACTTGCGGGGCTGGTTGCGCTCGGCGGTGCTGGAGTGATGGCGTCCTGTAGGGGTGGTGGCGGTGGTGCCTGTCCTCGACCGGGGCGGGATCCGGGGGTTGAGACCAGGGTTCTTAAGGATCGGGGTGATGTGGATGGTCGTTTGTGGGAGGCGGCGACTGCGGCGAGCTGGCGGACGGACACGGGGCTGCGGTTTACCGGTTCCTTGAAGGGGGACTATCTCGACTACGGCGGTCCTGAGAGGCTCGGTTCGTCCCGCCGGGATTTTGCGGGGATGCCTAGGCTGGTGCATGAGGACAGGGACTGTGTGGTGTTTCAGGCGGGGTCGGGGGTGTGTGCGCTTGAGCGTGCCGATGGGCGGGTGCGTTGGTCGGTGGCGTTGGAGGATTCTCGTGGATTGGTGGCCGGGGGTGTGTCGCGTGGGTTGGTGTGGACCAACGCGGGTGCGGTGGATCTGGGGACCGGTGAGGTGAGGGGTGTGCCTGAGGCGGCGTCCCGGGCGGACAACCTGGTGGCCGGTGAGGGCGTCGTCGTGACCATCGTGCCCCGCTACGGCGACAGGAGTGAGCTTGTCTGCTTGGAGTCCCGCGGCTGCTCGGAGAGGTGGCGCACTGGGATCGACGACCCGGGTATGGCCCCACTGAGGCTCGGTGACAATGAGGTTTCTATCGGGATGTCGAACTGCTACGACCTGGACAACGGCGAGTACCACCTGGAGGTGGTGGATTTTTCCCCTCCCAGGCCGCGGGAAGGGGTCTTCCTCGTGGTTGACACCGAGGCCGGCAGGTGGGTGCGGGTGGTTGTTGACGACGACGGGGCGGGGGTCGCGGTTCGCGCCTTCGCCCCGCAGGAGGGAATGTACGACGCGGGCTACCGGGAGCAGTACACCTCGGGGGAGGAGCTGTGGTCGGTTCCGTTGGAGGCCCGCCCGGGCGCCGTTGTCGCCATTGACTCCGCCCTGGGGAAGCAGGGGTCCTCCTTCTGGGTTGTGGACCTGGACGATTCCGGCGCGCTGTACCTGTCGCACTGGCAGCCCGGCCCTGCGTAAGTGCGGCCCCGACCGACGATAGGTGCGGGTGACCGCACGTTAATCGGCTTCGCCTCGCGGTGGGCCCTGCATTGCTATCGTTACTCTGCCTGGGATCCTTCAGACTCTGCGGCATGTTGACGCTGGATGACGGAGTGTCGTCTAGCGTGTGTCGCGGCCTGATCGGGCAGGTCGGCTCCCGCACCCCGCGGGCGCTCGGCGGCCCGCCCCCTTGTGCAGAACAGGAACGACGTTGACGAGCCTCGACACCTTCCACTCCCGCTCCACCCTCGACGTGGACGGCCGCGGTTACGAGATCTACCGCCTCGATGCCGTCCCCGGCCTGGAACGTCTGCCCTACAGTCTCAAGGTGCTGGCCGAAAACCTGCTGCGCACCGAGGACGGCGCCAACATCACCGCCGACCACGTGCGCGCCCTGGCCACCTGGGACCCCGCCGCCGAGCCCGATACGGAGATCCAGTTCACCCCGGCCCGCGTTGTTATGCAGGACTTCACGGGCGTGCCGTGCATCGTGGACCTCGCCACCATGCGCGAGGCGGTCGCCGACCTCGGTGGTGACCCCGAGGTCATCAACCCCCTCAACCCGGCGGAGATGGTCATCGACCACTCTGTCCAGATCGACTCCTTCGGCCTGCCCGGCTCCCTGGAGCGCAACAAGGAGCGCGAGTATGAGCGCAACGCCGAGCGCTACCAGTTCCTGCGCTGGGGCCAGGGGGCGCTGTCCAACTTCCGCGTCGTCCCCCCTGGCACCGGCATCGTCCACCAGGTCAACATCGAGTACCTGGCCCGTATCGTCTTCACCCACGAGGCCGACGGCGTCACCCAGGCCTACCCCGACACCTGCGTGGGCACCGACTCCCACACCACCATGGTCAACGGCCTGGGCGTCCTGGGCTGGGGCGTGGGCGGCATCGAAGCCGAGGCCGCCATGCTGGGCCAGCCCGTCTCCATGCTCATCCCCAAGGTCGTGGGCTTCAAGCTCTCCGGAGCCATCCCCGCCGGCGCCACCGCCACCGACGTGGTCCTGACCATCACCGAGATGCTGCGCACCCACGGAGTGGTGGGCAAGTTCGTCGAGTTCTACGGTGAGGGCGTCGCCGAGGTCCCGCTGGCCAACCGCGCCACCATCGGCAATATGAGCCCCGAGTTCGGCTCCACCGCCGCGATCTTCCCGATCGACGATGTCACCCTGGACTACCTGCGCCTGACCGGCCGCTCCGAGGATCGCGTGCGCCTCGTGGAGACCTACACCAAGGCCCAGGGCATGTGGCACGACCCTGCCCGCGAGCCCGTCTACTCCGAGTACCTCGAGCTGGACCTGTCCACGGTGGTGCCCTCGATTGCCGGCCCCAAGCGCCCCCAGGACCGCATCGTCCTGTCGAGGGCCAAGGAGTCCTTCCAGGAGGTCCTGCCCACCTACGCCTCCCAGCCCTCCAAGCCGACGCCGGTGACCCTCGCCGACGGCACCGCCACCGAACTGGACCATGGCCACGTCGCCATCGCCTCGATCACCTCGTGCACCAACACCTCCAACCCCTCGGTGATGATGGCCGCCGGCCTGCTGGCACGCAACGCCGTAGCCCGGGGCCTGCGCTCCAAGCCCTGGGTGAAGACCTCCACCGCGCCTGGCAGCCAGGTTGTCACCGACTACTACGAGAAGGCCGGGCTGTGGCCTGCCCTCAACGAGCTGGGCTTCAACGTCGTCGGCTACGGCTGCGCCACCTGCATCGGCAACTCCGGGCCCCTGCCGGCCGAGGTCTCCCAGGCGGTCAACGACGCCGACCTCGCCGTGGTCTCGGTGCTCTCGGGCAATCGCAACTTCGAAGGGCGTATCAACCCCGACGTCAAGATGAACTACCTGGCCTCTCCGCCACTGGTCATCGCTTACGCCCTGGCCGGGACCATGGACATCGACTTCGCCACCGAGCCGCTGGGCCAGGATCCCGAGGGCCGCGACGTCTTCCTATCCGACATCTGGCCCGACCCCACCGAGGTCCAGGCCGTCATCGACGCCACCATCGACCGCGAGATGTACACGCGCGACTACGCCGACGTCTTCGCCGGCGACGAGCGCTGGCAGGGCCTGGACACCCCCGAGGGGGACACCTTCGCCTGGGACGAGGAGTCCACCTACGTGCGCAAGGCCCCCTTCTTCGAGGGGCTGACCACGGAGCTCACCCCGGTCACCGACATCGAAGGCGCCCGGGTACTCGCGCTGTTGGGCGACTCGGTGACCACCGACCACATCTCCCCGGCCGGTGCCATCAAGGCCGACTCCCCGGCCGGCCGCTACCTGGCCGAACACGGCGTGGCCCGCGCGGACTTCAACTCCTACGGATCGCGCCGCGGCAACCACGAGGTCATGATCCGCGGCACCTTCGCCAACATCCGCCTGCGCAACCGGCTGCTCGACGGTGTCGAGGGCGGCTACACCCGCAACTTCCTCACCGGCGAGCAGGAGTCGATCTTCGACGCCTCCCAGGCCTATCAGGCCGCCGGCATCCCGCTGGTGGTCCTGGGCGGCAAGGAGTACGGCTCGGGCTCCTCACGAGACTGGGCCGCCAAGGGCACGGCCCTGCTGGGCGTCAAGGCCGTCATCGCCGAATCCTTCGAGCGCATCCACCGCTCCAACTTGATCGGCATGGGCGTGGTGCCCCTCCAGTTCCCGGCGGGTCAGAGCGCCGAGTCCCTGGGGCTGGACGGCACCGAGACCTTCTCCATCGCGGGCCTGACGGCGCTCAACGAGGGCGTCACCCCGCGCACCGTCGCGGTCAAGGCGCAGAGGGCCGACGGCTCGGTCATTTCCTTCGACGCCGTCGTGCGCATCGACACCCCCGGCGAGGCCGACTACTTCCGCCACGGCGGCATCCTGCAGTACGTGCTGCGCCAACTCGCGAGTTCTTGAGAGCTGGTGCGTTGACGGCGCGGGGCGATCGCGGATCGGCGATCGCCCCGCGTTTCAGCTGATGGGCACTATGGCGAGATCTACCTCGTTCGTCTGCGAGCAGGTCTGGAAGGAGTCTGCTTGCCCCCGGGTGTTATTGTAGGTAACTTAATAGCTATGACAGTTAGCCAACTTGGAGTGCCGGGCGGCACCATCGCCTACGAGGTGCATGAGCCTGTCGGTACAGGTGCTGGATCGGCTGCAGCGAGTCGGCCGCTCGTCGTCTGCTCACCGGCCATGGGGGACGTGCGGGACGTCTACGCACCACTGGCGCAGTCCCTGAGCGAGGCGGGCTTCCGCGTTGTCACTGCGGACCTGCGCGGTCACGGGGACAGCTCGGCAACCTTCACCGCCTATGGTGACGAGGCCACAGCATCCGACCTCATTGCCCTGATCGAGGCTCTCGACGCCGGCCCCGCCGTCGTCGTAGGAGCCTCCATGTCCGGAGCCGCTGCGGTGATCGCAGCCGGGCGCCGCCCCGACCTGGTGTGCGGGCTCGTGCTCGTCTGCCCCTTTCTGCGTGGGCCGCAGAGTCGAGTCAAGACTCTTGTGCAGCGCACCATGCTTGGGATCGCGCTGATGCGCCCTTGGGGTCCTGCTGTGTGGAACAGCTACTCGGCCAGGCTGTGGCCGGGACTGCCCGACGCTCGGCAGCGAGCCACGAGCCTGGTGGACTTGCTGCGCCGCCCAGGGCGCTGGCACGCCTTCTGGGCTACGACCCGCACCGACCACCGCGTCGTCACCCCCTGGCTGGACAAGGTGGACTGTCCTGCCCTCGTGGTCATGGGACAGAAGGACCCCGACTGGAAGGATCCCATGGCTGAGGCCTCCTGGGTGGCTCGTGCCGTTGGTGACGGGGTGGGAGAGGTCATGATGGTTCCCGACGCAGGGCACGCCCCGATGCTGGAGTGCTCCGACGTCGTCGGGCCGCGTGTGGTCGACTTTGCTCGGCGTATCGTCGCTGACAATGCTGCGCCGAGGCCGGCGGGGGAGAGGTAAGGAGAACAAGATGCCACGAGCGGGACTGAGCACCGAACGCGTGGTGGAACGGGCGGCGCAGATCGTCGACGAGCATGGTCTTGAGGCGCTGTCCCTGAGCCGTCTGGCTGCCGATCTCGGAGTCGCGCCGCCGAGCCTGTACAAGCACGTTGCAGGCATGGACGATCTGGTTCGGGGAGTCTCCGTGCGGGCGGTGGAAGAGCTCGCCGACCGCCTGGCGGCCTCCGTCATGGGGCTGGCCGGACGTGACGCCCTGAGTGCCCTTGCTGAGGCCTACCGTGGCTTCGCCCACGAGCACCCCGGGCTCTATCCGATGACCCAGGTCCCCGCGGGGACGTCAGATGGGAGCCTGAGCCCGATACGTTCATCCGCAGCCCGACGCACGGTTGACGTCGTCACTGCGGCGCTGGCCGGCTACCGCATCCCCGACGAGCGGATCATCGATGCTGTGCGAATGACTCGGGCGTCACTTCACGGTTTCGTTGATATCGAGGTCCACGGGGGCTTTGCCATGGACGCATCCATTGACGTGAGTTTCGCCACCCTTGTCGACTCCCTGGATGCGGCCCTGGTTGCTCTGGGCGGATAGGAGGGTGGTGCCACGTATCAGTGGGGATGAAAGGATAAGTCACCTCAATGACCCTACTGGGAAGGGTGACGGCTGCGTGAGGTTTCCTCACGTGCAGGCGGTGATCCGCTGAGGATTCCCGCAGTCACCCCGGAATAGAGGCCCGTCGCTCCCCGTTGCCCTGGCGTCCAGACCACGCCGACCGGCAACCGCCGAAGGAGATGTGCACCCATGTCCCAGTCCACTGTCAACAGCGACGCGATCAGCCAGGCAGACGTCCCGGTCGAGGATGTCGACCTGCTCGTCGTCGGAGGGGGGAAGGCCGGCAAGTCCCTGGCGATGCTGCGCGCCAAGGCCGGTGACAAGGTCGTCATGGTGGAGCGCGACAAGGTGGGCGGCACCTGCATCAACGTCGCCTGCATTCCCACCAAGACCCTCATCTCCGCCGCACGGGTCCTCCACGAGGTCCAGGGCTCGCACGCCTACGGCGTCACCCTGCCCGAGCAGGACGACGGCACCGACGCCCTGACCCAGGCCCGCATCAACCTGGCCTCCCTCCGCGCCCGCAAGGAAGCCGTCGTGGGCGGCATGGTGGCGGCCCACGAGAAGATGTTCCCCGCCTCCGGGATGGACTTCGTCAAGGGCACCGCCCACTTCGTGGGGGAGCGCACCGTCGAGATCACCCTGAACGACGGCGGCCTGCGGCGCGTACGCGGCGCCAAGGTCCTCATCAACACCGGTACGACGCCGTCGGTCCCCCCGATCGATGGCCTGGCCGACGTGCCTTACTGGACCAGCGAGGACCTGCTCACCCTGCCCGAGCTGCCCACTGGGCTCGTGGTCCTGGGCGGCGGCGTCATCGGTGTCGAGATGGCCTCCCTCATGGGCCTCCTCGGCGTGCCGGTCACCATCATCCACGCCGGGCAGCACATCCTGGACCGCGAGGACGACGACGTCGCCGCCGAGGTGACCGCCGGCCTGGAGGCTCTGGGCGTCACGGTCCTGGCCGGCGCGCGCGCCTCGAAGGTCGCCGCCGCCCCCGATGGGCAGGGCGTCGTCGTCACCACCGCCGACGGGCGCGAGGCGACCGGATCCCACCTGCTCGTCGCCCTGGGGCGCACCCCCGTCACCGCCGGTCTCGGCCTGGAGGCCACGGGCGTGGAGCTGACCGAGCGCGGCTTCGTGCGCGTCGACGACCACCTGCGCACCACCGCCGAGGGCATTTACGCCGCCGGTGACGTAGCCGGGACGCCCCAGTTCACCCACGCCTCCTGGAACGACTTCCGCGTCCTGCGCGATCTCTTCGCCGGTAAGGAGGCCTCCACCTCCGGGCGTCTCATCCCGTGGGCCGTCTTCACCACGCCCGAGCTCGGGCACGTGGGCCTGACCGAGGCCGAGGCCCGCCAGGCCGGCTACGAGGTGCGCGTCGCCAAGACCCCTACGGCCGCCGTCCCGCGCGCCAAGACCCTGGGCCGCACCGAGGGCTTCTTCAAGGTCGTCATCGATGCCCGCACCGACCTCATCCTGGGCGCCGCCATCATCGGCGCCGAGGCCAGCGAGGTCATCACCAGCATCCAGATGGCGATGCTGGGAGGCCTGAGGTGGCAGCAGGTGCGCGACGCCGTCATCACCCACCCCACCATGAGCGAGGGACTCAACATCGTCCTGGACTCCCTGGGCTGATTCACCGTGAGGATGTCCCCGCCTGAACAAGGCCGCTTCAGGCCTGTTCAGGCGGGGCGCACCCCCAGGTTCTCAACGCGCTCGGCTCCCGGCAGCGCCACCAGCAGTGCCCCGGGAACCAGAAGCTTGGAGTGGCGCACGCCCGAGCCGATGAGCACCGTGTCCCGGTCTGCTACGGCCCCGTCGATGAAGAGCCTCCAGTCCTCGGGCAGGCCGACCGGCGTGATCCCTCCGTACTCCATGCCGCTCATCTCCACGGCCCGCTCCACCGGCAGGAACGAGGCCTTGCGCACGTCGATGCGCTTCTTGACGACGTGGTTGACATCAGCGAAGTCGGGCGCCCGCACGACGCAGGCGGCGATGCGTTCCTGGCCGGTGCGCTTGCCGGCTACGAGCACGCAGTTCCCGGTCGCCTCGGGGTCCAGGGCGTAGTGCGCGTTGAGGGCGTCGGTGTCGGAGTACTGCGGGTCGATGGGGACCACCTGCGCCTGGCGGGCCAGATCCGCACCCTCGGGGGAGGAAGCTTCCAGCGCTTGCAGCACGGCGGCCACGGGCTCGGCGAGCAGGTCGGTGCGCTCCAGTGCCGGCTGCCAGCCGATCTCCGCGGCGAAGACCTCAGCCGGATCATGCAGCTCAGTCATTCCTCTCATCCTTTCGACGACGTGGAGCGCCTCTCGATGCGCTCCACCAGACGGGCTCTGACTCCAGGCCACTGCTCAGGGGTCATGGCGAACATGGCCGTGTCGCGCGGGCGTCCCTCCTCCCCGGGTGCCAGCGAGGGCTGCCAGGCGCGCAGGACTCCTTCGAAGGTCGCGCCCAGCGCCGCGATCGCGCCGCGAGCCACCTCGTTGCGCGCGTCGGTCTTGATGTCCACGCGGTCCACATTCCACTTCTCAAGGGCCTGCGTGAGTAGCAGGAGTTTGGCGGCCGGGTTGACGGCGGTACCTCGAACAGCGGGGGAGAGCCACGAGGAACCGATTTCGACGGCGAAGAGTCGCCCGTCCGGCATCCACCGCGGCGTCAGGTAGGCGGTGTGCCCGACGACGCGGCCGGTGGCGACCTCCACCTGCGCAAAAGGCGCGTAGGTGCCCGTGTCCCGGCGGGCCAGGCTACGGGCCACATAGTCCTCGACCTCCTCGGGCGTCGGCACCGTGGCGAATGGGCTGGTCGCGGCGGCCTCGGCGGCCTGCTGCAGTCCCGGAACGTGCTCGGGCGCCAACGGCTCCAGGCGCACGATGCTGCCAGCCAGTAAGCCACAGGTCAGGACGGGGGAGGGAATGTGCGGCGAGGCTGAGTTCATGCCCTGATCATGGCAGCCGGAGCGCGGACATCGTCGGGATGCTTCAGCATGTGGTCTCATTGTCCCCGTGCTGCACGTCATCTTCTTCTCTCCGCGCATCCCGGGCAACACCGGGGCCGCGATCCGCCTGAGCGCCAATACCGGCTCCATGCTCCATCTCGTGGACCCCCTGTTCGACATGGACGACGCCAAGCTGCGCCGCGCCGGCCTGGACTACCACGACCTGGCCAACACGCGCGTCCACGCCACCTGGCAGGAGTGTCTGGAACAGGTCCCCGGGCGCATCTTCGCCTTCACCTCCCGCACCGAGCGCCTCTACACCCAGGTCGACTGGCGCGACGACGACGCCCTCCTGTTCGGCCCCGAGCCCACCGGTCTACCCCAGGAGATCCTCGACCACCCACGGGTGGACGCCCACTTGCGCATCCCCATGGTGGAGGGCAATCGCTCCCTCAACCTCGCTAACTCTGCCGCCATCGGCCTGTACGAGGCCTGGCGATCCCTGGATTTCGCCGGCGGAGCCTGAGTCCTGGTCTGAGTCCCGGTCCCGGACTCCGCCGTCGACCCCGGCGCTTTGTCAGAGCATGCCGGCGGGGCGGATCGCCAGGTCCTCCACGACCGCGTCCAGCGGGGTGTCCACAGCCAGGCGCACCGCTGCGGCCACCGACTGCGGCGCCATATGGTCCGCCGCCCGGTAGGCGGGGGTAGCCATGATCCCCTCGGTGCGCATGCGCGCCGCATTGAAGGCGTGCATCCGTTCCTGCATGGGGGTGTCCACCCGGCCGGGGTAGATCGAGGTCACCCGCACCTTGCCCGCCTCCTCCTGGCGCAGCGTGTCAGCCAAGGACTTCAGCCCCGCCTTGGAGGCGGAGTAGAGGGCGTTGCCCGAGCGCGGGTTCACTCCGGCGCCGGAGTTGATGAACACCGTCAGCCCGCGGGCCTCCCGCAGCGCCGGCAGCAGCAGGTTCGTCAGATAGGCGGCCGCCACCAAATTGAGATTCAGCACTGCCCGCCAGCGCGCGGGCGTGATCTTATCGACCGCACCGGGGGCCTCCATACCAGCGCTGTGCACCAGCACGTCGAGGCTCTCGATGTCGATCCGGCTGACCAACCGGGCCAGAGCCGTGTCATCGGTCAAGTCGATCGGGCAGATGAGAACCGCGGTCTGAGACTCCTCCTCCAGGGCGAGCGCCAGCTCCTCAAGGTCGTTGGTGGAGCGGGCCAGCAGAATGAGGTTGTGGTCCCGCGCCAGGTCCCTGGCCACGGCCAGGCCGATCCCGGAGGTCGCCCCGGTGATCAGGGCGATGGGGCGGCGCTGGTGGCGGCCGGATCCCGGGCGAGTGAAACCGTGGGCCGGGGTGAAGGGGACAGACTCCCCCTGTCGACGACGTCGGCCCGACTTGGAGGCCGCGGCGTCGACCTGGGCGATCTGCGGGCTCACTTGCCGTCCCTGAGGAAGGCGGCGGCCCCGGGTTCTCCGGGCACGGAGTAGGTGGCGGTGAGCGTGGCCCGGGCGATGCAGTGCGGGGCCAGGGTGAAGGCAGCCATGGCGGGGCTGGCCCCGTCATCCAGGCCCAGGGTGTCCACGTCCAGGGCGGAGACGGTGAAGATGTAACGGTGGTCGCCGTCGCCCGCCGGTGGGTAGGGGCCGAACCAGGCGTGGCTGCCCGAGTCCCCGGCCAGGTGGAAGGCGGCGCCGTCGAGCTGAAGATCGCTGGCCCCCGCGCCCCGCTCCAGCGAAGTGACCGCGGCGTCCAGGTCCACGATGGTCCAGTGCCACCAGCCCGACATAGTCGGAGCGTCCGGGTCGAAGCAGGACACGACGAAGGACTGCGTCTGCTCGGGGAAGCCCGACCAGCTCAGGGCCGGGGAGACGTTGTCATGGACGGCGGTGAAGACATCCGGGATCCGCCCCTGCTCGATCAGGTCCGCAGAGGTCAGAGTGAAAGAGGGGGCCGTGGGCAGGAAGCCGGTAGGGGCCTGCGGGCGGGGGCGAGTGAGGTCGACTGTCATAGGTGTACCTCCAGGCAGGTTGTGGACGGGACGGTGACCTTCCGTTAGGGCACGGCCACCACTGTAGACGTCCCTCATCAAGCCCGTCCCTGTGTATCTCCTGAGGAGAGGCTCGGAGAAGTTTGTCACTGCCTCGAGGCCCCTTTGTTACTGGCGGTCCTGATTGATGTCACACCGGAGCGCTATCCTGGACCTCGCCCATCGAACGCATGTTCGACGAAAGAGAGGGGGTGTCATGGGAGCCGTGACCGCGTGCGCGCCACCAGGCGCCCAGGACCGTCTCGCCCGGGCCCGTCTCGCCCTGAAGGCGGCCGAGGAACGCACCGGGCTGCGGGAGACGGCGGCCCTGGAGGTGCAGCGCGCCATGTCCTGCGCACCCTCCGCACCGAACGATGCCCCCGCCAGATCGCCGGGGGCAGTCGCATCGGTCGCGTCCCTCATAGCACTCGCGGACTTGCAGGACTCGGGCGTACTCAGCCTGCGAGGATCCACCGCCCTCCTCCTGGCCGCCCTCGCCCTACGCCAGGGCAGCGCCGGCTGGTGCGCCGTCATCGGGGGAGAGGACCTGGGCTGGTGCGCAGCCACCGAGGTCGGACTCGACCTCAACCGGGTCCTCACCGTTCCGGCATCAGTCCTCGACGACTCCTCCGCCCCGACCATCGCCTCCACCCTGCTCGACGGCGTCGACTCCCTCCTCATCGGCGCCTCCGCCGTCGCACGCCTGAGACCCCGGCACCGCAGGCGCCTGCTGGCCCGGGCGCACGAACGCGGCCGCCTCATCCTGACCCCCGCCCCCTGGGAGGGAGCCCGCACCCTCCAAGCCGAACCCCTGCCCCCAGACACCGGAACCGAAGACGCATCCCCCGCGCAAGCCACGGCGGGGCCCTCGACTGGATCCTCGGCCGACGGCGTCGTCGTCCCCATCGGGCGAAAGGACTCGCCCGCCGTTGCGCAGAGCGCTGCGCAAGCCGTGGAGATGCCAGCCGGATACCTGCGCCGACTGACCTGGACACTGACCGACCCCCGCCGCCCGCAGCTCGCCACCCCCGGCGCCCTGACGCTCTCCCTGTCCGCCGAGGGCCTGAGGATCTGCTCCCACGACGTCGTCGAGGCGGCCGCCGGTCCCCGGGAGGCAGCCGGATGAGGCGGCTCCAGCAGAACCGGTGCCCCGGCCTGCCCGCCTCCCGGCTCGTGGCCATCTGGGTCCCCGACTGGCCCGTCGTCGCCCTCACCCTGGAGGCCCGCCGGCAGCGCCGCCACCCCCGCACACGCCACGCAGACCCCCACCTGACGGACCCGGCCACCGAACCCGTCGCCGTCGTCGGCGCTCGCGGAGTCCTCGCCGCCTCCGCCCCCGCCCGCAGCGCCGGTATCACCACCGGAATGCGACTGCGCACCGCCCGGTCCATCTGCCCCGGGCTCACCGTCCTACCTCCCCAGGAGGAACGCGAGGCCCGAGCCTTCGAAACCGTCATGGAGGCCATGACCTCCCTCCTGGCGGACCCCGTCGTGGCCCGCCCCGGACTGGCCCTGTCCGCAGCCGGAGGACCCACCAGGTGGGCCGGTGGAGAAGAACCCCTCGCCGCAGCCCTCGTCGAGGCCATCGCCCAGGAGGCCGACGTCGAGTGCCAAGTCGGCATCGCCGACTCCCTGTCCGGAGCCGTCCTGGCCGCCCGCCAGGGCATCATCGTCGAACCAGGACAGAGCCCGGACTTCCTCGCCCCCTGGCCCCTGGACTCCCTCCTGGCCTGCCTGCCCCTCAGACGCCTCAGACGCGACGCCCGTCCCCTGCTGGAGACCTTCACCCGACTCGGCCTGCGCACCCTGGAAGATCTGGCATCGCTGCCCCGAAAAGACATCGCAGCCCGCTTCGGCCCCCTGGGAGACAGACTCCACCACCTGGCCGCCGGCACCTGCCACGAGGCCCCCACCATGACCCGCCCGATCCAGGACATCGCCGTCACCTCCGCCCTGGACCCGCCCGTGGAACGCGCGGATACCGCGGCCTTCGCCGCCCGCCGCCTCGCCGAGACCCTGGCGGCCCGGCTCCTGTCCGAAGGGCTCGCCGTCGGACGCCTCGCCGTCGAGGCAGGCTGCGAGGACGGTGCCGAGCTGGCCCGCACCTGGATGCTGGAGACCACGCCCACCACCACAGAGCTCACCGACCGCGTGCGCTGGCAACTCGAAGGCTGGCTCTCCGGGCGCTCCGGGCGCCCGCCCTCCTCCGGGCTAACCCACTTGAGCCTGACGGCCCTCGAACTGAGCCCCGCCACGGCCGCCCAGGCGGGACTATGGCAGGCACCCGGCCAGCAGGCCGACGCCCTCGCCCGCCGCGCCGCCGAGCGCGTGGAGTCCCTCATCGGGGCCGGCGGCATCCAGGTCCCCAGGATCGTTCCCGGACGGGACCCGCGCTCGCGGGTTCGACTGGTCCCCTGGGGAGAGGAGCGCGTGGACGAGCCCACTGGTAACGGCTCGGCTCCCTGGAGCGGAGCCCTGCCCGATCCCTCTCCCTCCATCGTTCTGACCCGGCCGGTTCCCGTACGCCTCACCGACGCCCGGGGGCGCGAGCTCGGCGTCGACATCCACGGCCAGCTCGACGGCGTCCCCGGATTCCTGGCCATCGGCGACGGCGTGCACGACGCAGATGGTGTTGTTGACGGTGGAGCCGGTGGCGCAGTCCGAAGGGAGCCCGTGCTCCTGTGGGCCGGCCCCTGGCCGGTCGACGAGGGCTGGTGGACTCCGCAGGGGCCCTCGCGCCGCGCCTACCTCCAGGTGGTCACCGACATCGGGCCGCCCCGTCTGCTGGTGCGCTCAGGCCGGTGGTGGCTCGATGCCGTGTACTCCTGATAGCGCGCCCGCAGGGACCTGGGCCGGGCGCCGTCGTCCCTGCAGCCACAGGAGTGCCAGCGTCACCAGGCACAGCCAGGCCAGCCCTAGGGACCAGCCGGCCAGGACGTCGGTCATCCAGTGGTAGCCCAGGTAGACGCGGGAAGCGCCCACCATGAGGGTCGCCCCCACCGCCGCCATGATCGCCAGTAGCCGGTACAGGATCGATGCAGTGGACATCAGGACCATTCCTGCCAGCAGGCCCGCGAAAACGGCCGTGTTGAAGGAGTGCCCCGAGGGGAAGGAAGCGGTCGATGCGGATGGGCCCAGAAGGGTGTCGGTGGAGGGGCGCGAACGCCCGAAGAGCTCTTTGAGTACCACCGTCAGCAGACTGGAGCCGACCATCGTCGCAGTCAGTACCAGAGCGCGCACGCGGTGCCCTCGCATGAAGAGGAGGACGGCGCAGATCGCGGTCAGGATCGTCAGTCCCGCGGTGGAGCCCAGGGCGGTGAACACCTGCATGATGGCGGTCAAAGCCGGATATCGCTCGTCTGCGGCCCAGGTGGTGACACTCTGGTCGTGAGGCGCCAGCCCTGTTCCGTTGCTCGTGGTCAGGGCCAGCCAGGAGAAGAACGACAGCGTGATGACGGCGGTCATGGCCAGTGCGCCGGCACGCCTGGTGCGCCAAGTTCCTGGCAGGTGATCGAGTGAGAGCATGAGCGCGAGGCTAGCGGCGACGGCCAGGGCGAGGCTATGCGTAGACCATGGGGAGGCTGAGTGGTGTTGCCCGCGCTCAGACCGTTTGACGGGTAGCATCCGGCGCGAGTGTCCGCACCCAGGCCAGGAGGACCCGCGTGGCCAAGCTCTACTTCCGCTACGGCGCCATGAACTCAGGTAAGTCCACCGGGTTGCTTCAGACCGCCCACAACTACGAGGAGCGCGGGCAACGCGTCCTGCTCATCAAGGCAGTGGTCGACACCAAGGGGGAGGATCGCGTGGTCTCCCGGCTCGGTGTGTCACGTCGCGTCGACCTCCTTATCGACGCCGATGACGACCTGCGCGCTCTGGTGCGCGAACGGGCCCTGGCCGGTGCGCAAGCCGTCTCGGAGGGGGATGGCGGACGGCAGGAGGAGACGGTGTCTCTGCGCGAGGTCCTCGACTGCGTGCTCATCGACGAGGCCCAGTTCCTCTCGCCCCTTCAGGTGGACCAGCTCATGGAGATCGCGCTGGTCGACGATGTCCCCGTCCTGGCCTACGGGATCCGCACCGACTTCCGCGCTCTCAGCTTCCCCGGGTCGCGGAGACTGCTGGAGATCGCCCACTCCCTGGAGGAGCTGAAGACCATCTGCCGATGCGGGCGCAAGGCCATCTTCAACGCCCGCAAGGTGGGGGAGTCCTTCGTCTTCGACGGCGACCAGGTGGCCATCGACTCCGGGGATATCACCTACGAGTCGCTGTGCGGCAAGTGCTACCTGGCCGCTGGCGGGAGGCTGCTCGGTCAGTGAGCCGAGGCTGCGGGACTGCGCTTGTATCGGCAGGAGTACAAGGCGGACCGAGGTGGGGCGTGCGAGGTGGGGCGCCGCCAGCTCCGAGGTTTTCCTTGTATCTAGGGTATTACAAGCATTATCGTGAGACTGTGAACGTCTCCTACGCGCTCATCGCAGACATCATCCGCTCGCGCGAGCTGCCCGATCGCAGGCGGGCTCAGCAGGTCATTTACGAGGCCCTGGGACGTGCCGCCGAAGGCCTGGCGCTGACGCAGTCCCCGTACGCGACGGTCGGCGATGAGCTGCAGGCGGTCTCGGAGACTCTTGTCGAGGCGCTTGCTCTCACGCTGCGCATGCATCTGCTCCTGCCTGAAGGGCTCGGCCTGCGCTTCGGCATCGGCGCTGGAACGATCTCCGAGGTGGACGGCGTGGCGGGAGATGGTTCTGGCGGCGCGGCAGTGCGTCCTATCCAGGACGGTTCGGCGTGGTGGGCCGCGCGTGAGGCGATCGAGAGGTCCCACGCACTCCAGGATGAGGGCAGATCCTTCGTTCGCACCTGGCTGCGCATCCACCCGGACGCGGTCAGCGGATCAGGAGGGAAGCGTAGCGAGCGCGAGGGACTCGTCAATTCCGTGCTGATCCTGCGCGACCAGACAGTATTCCGTTTTCAGCCGCGTCAGCGCCGCATGATGGCCGGGCTCCTCATGGGGAAGACCCAGGTCGAGGTCGCCCGTCATGAGAAGGTGAGCCAGCAGGCCGTGTCTGAATTCGCTCGCGGTGTCGGTTCCTCTTTGCTGGAGGTCCAAAAAATCCTCGACCAGATGATCGGGGGAGACAAGGAAGGCATGCCCTCGTGACAGCGCTTCTTGTTCTTCTGCTCGCTGCCGCCTCCGTAGTCGACGGCTCCGCCTGGGTGAGAGGGAGGACGTCCCGGTCGCCCGCGAAGGTGAGACTGCTGGCAGGTGTGCCGGCTGTTGCTGCTCTTGGCGTCCTGATCGGGTGGCCGATCCTTCATCTTCATGGCAGCGGTATCATCCTCGGCATTCTGGTAGCAGTGGCGTGGTTGAGCAGTGCCCTTGTTCCTCAGCGCTGGTGGGGGAGGCTGAGGAGGTTCAGTCGGGCGGAGCGGGTCGGCGCCGAGGACGACGTAGATCGGGTGGTGCGGCTGGCGCGCCTCGCCCGTGCGGGTGTCCTCATTCTTGCGGTGGCATTCTGTGCCGTTGCCTCTCAGCCGCTCGGCTCCGGGGTCGCCAAGGTGATTGCCGCCGTCGGGGCCGTCATTTTGCTGACTGTTCCCGCCAATCGAGTCGTCTCCGACATTCTTGCTATCGCTCGTCAGTCCCCGCAGAAGAATGAACAACAGGGCAACCTGGGTGCGTCAATGCGCGGCGGTCGCTGGATCGGCCCGCTTGAGCGGATTCTCATTGTTCTACTCGCCTCGGTCGAGGCGTCAGCCGCGGTTGCCGCGATCGTAGCCGCCAAAGGCATCATCCGATTCCCTGAGATCAGTCTGGATGTCAAAGAGGCCGACGGAGGGCAGAAGGCCGAGGAGTTCCTCATCGGCTCCTTCGCCTCCTGGATCCTGGCCGCTCTCGGTGCTGTTGTCGTTCACGTTTCCTGAGTCGAAGGGAGATGGACTGTCTGTGCACTCTGTATCGGCACCTGAGAAAGTCGAGCCTAGACAGTACCCATATAGTGCACTATGATGCACTATATGGATGTGAGTGCAGAGTCGTTGGCACATGTGATCGGTTCGCGGATCAAGCAGGAGCGCAGCAATAGACGTTGGACGCTTGATCAGCTCGCTGAGGTTGCCGCGGTGAGCCGGCGAATGCTCGTGAAGGTCGAGCAGGGCGCAGTCAATCCGAGCGTCGGCACGCTGCTGCGTCTCTCGGATGCGCTCGGTATTGGGCTCCCGGCGCTCGTGGAGCCTCCGACGCCACGTGCGGTCAAGCTCGTGCGCAGTGGCGAAGGGGCTCGGCTGTGGAGCGGCGACCACGGAGGGGCCGGTGTCCTCGTTGCGGGGACGCAGCCGCCGGATGTCGTCGAGTTGTGGGACTGGACCCTCAATCCAGGAGACTGCCATGCGAGCGAAGCCCACACCTCCGGTACCCGCGAGCTGCTGCACGTCCAGGCCGGATCGATCCTCGTCACGGTTGGTGACGATGCCTACGAGCTGCGCACCGGAGACGCACTGACGTTCTACGGAGACGTCGCCCACTCCTATGACAACCCCGGCCAGGAGCCAGTACGGTTCTCACTCACGGTCTTCGAGCCGGGGGTCGGAGCCGTACGCGGAACGGAGCCCTCGAATGACTAACTCCATGAGCCCGAACGACTTCCTTGACGTCTGCACCATCGAACCGGCCGTGTTCGAGCTGCGTCCCGACTACCGCGCGCAGCTACTCGTCGTCGACGGCATCTCGGCAAGCCTGGGTGCGCGCGAAGGTGACGATGTCGCAGACGGCCTTATCCAGGCGGCGGAGGACCATGCTCGAACCCTGCTCGCCGAGTCCGCGGTCGACAAGCTGCCGCATATCGCAGCCTGGCGTGAGGCCTACCGGGCGTTTGGAGCCAAGCCGCAGCGCACCCGCAACAGCCTCGAGGCCTTGACCCGTCGTGCGCAGAAGGGTCTGCCCCGGGTGAATGTACTCACCGACATCTACAACGCGATCTCGGTGCTGCATCAGATCCCGCTCGGCGGTGAGGATTTCGCCCTGTACGCGGGGCCAGCGCGCCTGATCCGCGCCACCGGCCAGGAGCGCTTCGACACCACTGCTGACGGCAAGGTCGTCGTCGAGCATCCCGATCCCGGGGAGGTCGTCTGGTGCGACGACGCTGGAGTGACATGTCGGCGCTGGAACTGGCGCCAGACCCGTCGCACCGGCCTGAGCGAGGCCACCCGGACGGCCTTCTTCATTCTCGACGCTCTCGCCCCGGTCTCCGATACCGAGCTGAGTACTGCCACCGACGCCCTCATCCAGGCACTCGGTGTTCTTAGCGCCGGCGCGAGCATCTACCGACGAATGATTGGTGCGCCGTGAAGCAGCCGCGCCAGCAGAACGACTCCGCCGCGATTAGCTTTACCGGACTCAGCGCCTTCCCCCTCACGCCGCTTCGCGACGACGCCGTCGATGAGCGAGCCTTCGCCGGCCTCGTCGAACGGCTCACTGCAGCCGGGGTGGATTCCATCACCGCCTTGGGCTCGACCGGTTCCTATGCGTACCTCACGCCGGCCGAACGTGCTCGGGTAGCCCGCATCGCCGTCGAGCACGCCGGAGCGACTCCGGTATTCGTCGGAGTCGGCGACCTGCGCACGTCGCGCGTCCTCGCCCATGTGGACAGCGCGCAGGAGGCCGGTGCGGCCGGTGTCCTGCTGGCCCCGATGACCTACCAGCCTCTTACCGATGATGACGTGTACGAGCTGTTCCGCATCGTCACCGAGCACACAGGCCTACCGGTTATCGTCTACGACAACCCCGACACCACGCACTTCACGTTCACCCTGGAGCTTTATGCCCGTATCGCCGAGCTGCCCGGCGTCGTATCGATCAAAATCCCCGGTGTCCCCGCCGCCCCGGATGCAGCACGTGAGCACGTCACGGCGATTCGGGGCGCAATTCCCGAGCACGTCACCATCGGCGTGTCCGGCGATGCGCTGGCGGCCACCGGTCTGAATGCTGGCTGCGACGCCTGGTACTCGGTGATCGGAGGCACCCTCCCTGCGCCTGCGCTCTCGATTACCCGGGCCGCCCAGGCGGGCTGGACCCAGGAGGCTGTCGCGGAGTCGCGGCGGCTTGCGCCATTGTGGGACCTGTTCGCCGAGCTCGGCGGGAGCCTGCGCGTGATTGCGGCGATCGCCGAGTACCTCGGCCTTGTTCCGCCGTCCTGCCTGCCGCTGCCGATCCGGGGCCTGAACAGCTCCCAGCGTGTTCGTGTTTCCGACGTGGTTGTCGATCTCGGTCTTGCTTGAGCACCGTAGGGGTCTCGGGGCACCGGACCGAGCGGCTTGGGCGCTGGCGCGGTACGTGTTCGCTGCTACGCTCGTGCGCTCAGCTGATGGTGGTGCGGTGGTCGCCGTCGTGCTGCTTGCTCAAGTTTCCGGAAAGCCCGGATGGGTGTCCGGCATGCTGGGCGCATCGATAACCGCTCCACATCTGCTCGGTCCGCTCATCGCTCGCCGCCTTGACGCCGCTGATGATGGCAGAAGAGTTATCGCCGTTTCGGCGGTTGTGCACGGTTTGCTGCTCGGGACGGCCGGGTGGCTGCTGCCGGTGGCGCGGGTCATCGTCCCGACGGTCCTGCTGGTCGTCGCAGGCATGTTCGGTCCCATGCTCACCGGTGGAGTGAGCAGTCGGCTGCCGTCGATCGCGGGGCCGACGCAGAAGAGTCAGCGACGCGCACAAAGCTGGGATGTCGCCAGCTATGGCGTCAGCGGCACACTCGGGCCGGCTGTCACCGCATGGGTATCGGCTGCCGCCGGTCCGATGGGAGCGGTTCTTGTCCTCGCGGCGTCGGCGATCATCGGAGCTGGAGCCGTTCTTGTGCTCCCGAAACAGACGCCAGTAGCTGTTTCGAGGGAAGTATCCTCGCCGGTACGTGTCTTGGTGACGATCTGGCGATCCGGTCCGCTGCGCCGCGCCCTGGGGCTGACGATCGTGGTTGCGTTCTCAGTTGCTGCACTGCCGATCTATGCCGTCGCCGTTGCTCCGAGCCTCGGCGGAGCTGCTCTGGCGGGGGTCCTGGTCGCCGGCTACGGGGTCGGAGGTCTCGCCGGATCAGTTCTGCTCATGGTACGGCCGTTTAAAGGAGATGCCGACAGACTCACGTCGGTCCTATCCGGAGGAGTCGCTGCCGCGCTGGTCGTCGTGGTGCCGGCGTCGAACCTCATCCTGGCACTGGCGGCGTTCACTGTCGTCGGCGTTGCGAACTCCCTGTTCTTCGCCGCGACATTGGCTGCTCGTAGCGAATACTCGCCTTCCGAGTCGCGAGGGCAGGTGTTCATCTGGGTGGGAGCGCTGAAGATTGCGGCAGGAGCAGTTGGTACAGCAGTCGCTGGAGTGCTCGACGGCGGCGCAACCTGGCTTCCGGTCGCTGCTGCTGCGGTTCTGTCGGCCACGAGTTCACTGTGGTGCATCGCAGAGAGGCGTCGGGTCGGGCATCAGTCTTGATGACCCGTTGGAGTGCCTTCGGCGGTTCCGTTGAGCTTCGGTTATTCGTTGCTGATGAGCCAGTTCCGGGGGCGGCTCATCGTGTGGGGAGCGGGGCCCGCTGCTATGCTGTACATATGTTCGAAAGCTGTGTGCTTGCCCGTGATCCGGTCGGTGATGGGCTATGAGGAGAGGAGGTTCAAGACCTCTTGCCCGCTGTCGGCCCGTCTGGGGGTCTTGCGCACTCGGGTTGGGCAGATCGCCTACCAGTCGCCCGCCCAGGACGCTTCCAGTGATCGAGCCGAGGGGCAGCCCGAGGGCCGTGACTCGGATAAATCGGGATCGTTCCCTGCGATATCAACAAATTTTCGCGTTTCTCAAGATGACTCGGATATCGATGTCGCCGGGAGCCCCCGCCAGTGCTACGTCCCCGGCGGCCCGGTGCTGGCCAGTCCGAGTAGGCGGATCGGCCCGGACATCCTCAACCGCCGCAACCCGGCCCTCAACAACCAGCCCTCACCCTTCTAAACCTCCAGGTGCCACTGACAGCATGACCAGCCGACACCGCTACGCCGAGCTGCACGCCCACTCCGCCTACTCCTTCCTGGACGGAGCCAACGAGCCCGATGACCTGGCCTCAGCCGCCGTCGAGCTCGGGCTAGAAGCCCTCGCCCTCACCGATCACGACGGTGTTCCCGGTATCGTCAAGCACGCCCAGGCGGGTCGTGCTCACGGCCTGCCCACCATTCACGGCACCGAGCTCACCCTCGCCGACGGCTCCCACCTGCCTGTCCTGGCTCGCAATCCTGTCGGCTACCACCGCCTGGTCTCGGCCATCTCCCAGCACAACCTGGATGCCGGAGAACGCCGAGATCCAGCCCATGACCTGCCCGCTCTCGCCTCGGCCCTCCGCGCCGCCCCCACCGGCCAGACCGGGGGAGCAGCCGGAACCTGCCTCGTCCTCACCGGCACCGCCAACGGCCCCCTGCGCCGCGCCCTGGGCGACCCCCTCCGGCCAGGCACCTGGGACCTGGCTGCGGCAGGCGACTGCCTGGGACGACTCACCGACCTTTTCGCCGCTCCCGACCGGGGCCGCCCATCCGGTACTAGCACCATGGCCGGCGGCCCACAGGTTGAGGGAGATGCCGTCGTCGGCCTGGCCGTCGAGCTCACCCTGGACGGTGGCCCCACCGACGCCGCGCTCACCGAAGTCCTGACCCGGCTAGCCCACGACCACCGACTGCCCCTCGTGGCCACCGGCGCAGTGCGCTGCGCCCGACCCGCCGACGCCCGCCTCGCCGATGTCCTCACCGCAATCCGCTTGGTCACCGACCTGGAAGGAGCACGCGGGCACCTGCCCGCCATCGGCCGCTGGCTGCGGGGAGCCCAGGACATGGCCAGACTCCACCGCCGCAGCCCCGACGCCGTCGACCTGGCCGCAGACTTGGCCGCGGACCTCGCCTTCGATCTGTCCCTCATCGCCCCCGACCTGCCCGAGGCCGACGTCCCCGCCGGACACACGCCCGCCAGCTGGCTGCGCGAGCTCACCCGCCAAGGCGCCGTCCGCCGCTACGGCGCCCCGCAGGAGCACCCCCGTGCCTGGGAGGTGCTCAACCACGAGCTCGACGTCATCGAGTCCCTGGGGTTTCCCGGCTACTTCCTCATCGTGCACTCCATCGTCGAGTTCTGCAGACAGTCGGGAATCCTGTGTCAGGGGAGAGGATCCGCCGCCAACTCCGCAGTCTGCTACGCCCTGGGGATCACCGCCGTCGATGCCGTCCGGCACCAGATGCTCTTCGAACGGTTCCTGTCCCCGGGGCGAGCCAGCTACCCGGACATCGACCTCGACATCGAGGCCTGCCGCCGAGAAGAGGTCATCCAGCACGTCTACTCCCGTTACGGGCGAGACCGCGCCGCCCAGGTCGCCAACGTCATCTCCTATCGCCCCCGATCCGCCGTCCGCGATGCTGCCCGGGCCCTCGGCCACTCCGCCGGCGTACAGGACAGCTGGGCCAGGCAGATGGACCGATGGACCACGGTGCGCCCCGGAGGACTGACAGGACAGGGCGACGAGGTCCCCGCGCCGGTCCTCGATATCGCCGAGAAGCTGCTGCGTCTGCCCCGCCACCTGGGAATCCACTCCGGAGGCATGGTCCTATGCGGCCGCCCCGTCACCGAAGTCTGCCCGGTGCGCTGGGCCGCCATGGACAACCGCTCGGTCCTCCAATGGGACAAGGACGACTGCGCCGAAGCCGGCCTGGTCAAGTTCGATCTCCTCGGATTGGGTGAGCTCACCGCCCTGCGTCTGGCCTTCACCACCCTGGGCGAGCGCGGTCAGACCGTCCCCGACGTCGTCGAGGAAGGCGAGCTGCGCACCTCCCAGACCGGCCGCCCCTGGGGACTTCACACCCTCCCCGAGGAGGATCCGGCCGTCTACCGCCTGCTCACGGCCGCCGACACGGTCGGGGTCTTCCAGGTCGAATCACGTGCCCAGATGGCCACCCTGCCCCGTCTGCGGCCCAAAGAGTTCTACGACATCGTCGTCGAGGTCGCCCTCATCCGCCCCGGCCCCATCCAGGGCGACGCCGTCAACCCCTACATTCGCCGCAGGCTGAAGCGCGAGGAAGTCACCTACCTGCACGACTCCCTCAAACCCGCCCTGGCCAAGACCCTGGGCGTACCGCTCTTCCAGGAGCAGCTCATGCAGATCGCCGTCGACTCCGCGGGGTTCAGCCCAGCCGAGGCGGACACCCTGCGTCAGGCCATGGGGGCCAAGCGATCCATCGAACGCATGGAGGCCCTCCATGATCGGCTCATAGCCGGTATGAGGGGACGAGGAATCGATGAGATCACCGCTGAGAAGATCTATAGCAAGCTGAGATCCTTCGCCGAGTTCGGCTTCCCCGAGTCCCATGCCTTCTCCTTCGCCTATCTGGTCTACGCCTCGGCCTGGCTCAAGGTGCGCAAACCCGAGGATTTCTACGCCGGAGTCCTCGCCGCCCAGCCCATGGGCTTCTGGTCTCCGCAGTCCCTCGTGGCCGACGCCCGCCGCCACGGTGTGCGCGTCCTTCCTGCAGACATCAATCACTCGCTGTCCCAGGCAACCGTTGAGCAGAAGGGCAAGCACCAGGTCGCCGAGCCGCCCGAGCAGTGGAGGACGCTCACTCCCCATCCTGCCGCTCCGTCCCCGCTTGACGTTCATGAGGACCTAGCGGTGCGTCTGGGCCTGGCCCCGATCAAGGGACTGGGGGAGCGGGCTGCGCAGGCCATCGTCGCCGAGCGCCGTGCCCATGGCCCTTACCGGGACCTGGCAGACCTTGCTCGACGCGTGAGCCTGAGCCGTTCCAATCTTGAGACGCTGGCCGCCTCGGGGGCCCTGGACAGTCTGGGGGTGGAGCGCCGTCGGGCGCTGTGGGCAGCCGCGGTCCTATCTGATGAGCACGGCCGACACCGTGGAGCCTCCCACCAGGATCCAGGTGCATGGTTCCAGCCCACGCTTCCGGGCACCGTCGCAGGCGCCGTCGCCCCGGCCCTGCCGGCCATGACCAGTCGCGAGCAACAGGTGGCAGACCTGAGCCTGACCGGAGTGTCTACGCACGGCTCGCCTCTGACGCTGCTGCGCCCAGGGCTGAGCGCCGAGGGCGTGCTGACCACCGCCGACCTCTCCGATCAGGAGCACGGGCGCCGGGTCCGAGTCGCGGGCGTCGTCACCCACCGGCAGCGGCCCCACACGGCCTCCGGCATGATCTTTCTCAACCTGGAGGACGAGACCGGTCTGCTCAACGTTATTTGCCGAGCCGGCATGTGGCGCCGCTACCGCGGTATCGGCAGGCGCGCCGGTGCTCTCATCGTGCGTGGCACGGTGGAGAGGGGAGACGGGGTCATCGCCCTCATGGCCGAGCACCTCCAGGCCCTCCCAGGTGTTCCCGTCACCGGCAGCCGGGACTGGTGCTGACCGCCGAGGCTCTCATTCCTTGCGGGAGGAGTACACGGGCAGCTCGCCGGTGACCGGGGCGTCCTTGATGTGCAGTTCGGAATAGACGGACCAGACGACGCCGATCAGCGGGACCGCGACGATCGCCCCGAGCAGGCCGGAGGCGTAGGTTCCCAGGGCGACGCCGATAATCACCACCACCGGATGCAGAGAGACCTGACGGCCCATGATGAGGGGCTGGAGAATGTGCCCCTCGATCTGGCCGATGCCCGCTACCCCCACGCCGACGACGATCATGGTGACGGGGCCTCCAGACGCCAGAGCCACCACCATGGCGACGAGCATTGCCAGAGGAGCGCCGATGATCGGGATGAAGGCGCCGATGAACACGAGCACCGCCAGGGGCGCCGCCAACGGAATTCCCACCAACTGCAGGAAGATCCCGGCCATGATGGCGTCGGACAGCGCCACCAGCACGGTACCGCGTGCGTACCCGGCGAAAGTGTACCAGCCGGCGCCCGCAGCCCGGTGGGTCGACTCGCGCATCGTGGCGGGCAGCTCGTTGAGGAACCAGCGCCACATCTTCCCGCCGGAGGCGAGGAAGAAGATCGTCACGAACAGCGCCAGGGCCAGGACCGTAAGCACATCGACGACGGCACTCGCGTTGGAGAGCACCTCCGAAGCAAGGGAGGGGGCGTTGGACTGTAGATAGTGTTGTCCCTGGCGCAACCAGACCTGGAGCTGGTGATAGACCTGCTGCTGCGTCAGGTGCAGCGGTCCGTGCTCCAGGAAGTCCATGATCGTGTCGAGGCCGTCACTGAACTGGGAGGCCAGTGAGTTCCACTGACTGGTGACCGACGCAACCACGTAGGTGACCAGTCCGGCGATCGCGCCGATAGTGGTCAGCAGGGCGAGGAAGGTCGCCGGGTAGCGGGGCATGATCCTGGCGAAGAGGTTGACCATCGGTTGGAGGATTGAGGTGAACACCAGTGCCATGAACAGGCCTATGAACACCGGGATCACTTGCGAGGTGGCGTAGAAGGCGAGGCCGATCACGATAATGATGCCGAGCCCCAGCCATGCCCCCATGCCGCCCCGCACCAGCCATGCGGGAAGGGAATCCATGATCGAGGAGCGGGTCGTCACCGTCTCGGGGAAGGAGACTGACGGTGCCACTCGGACATGGGTAGTGGACACCGGGGGAGTGGTCGGGCTCGTGGTCGTCTCCCCACCCGAGTCGGACTCCCAGTGCAGTTGGTAGTCGCGGCCTGCTTGCCTGCGCCTCTCCGCCCAGTCGATCCCCCGATCCAGTGCCGTGCGGGCATTTCTGAGCCGCCCGAGAAGGCCGCTGCTGCTCAGAAGCTCTCGGGACGATTTCTTTTCGGAACCGGATGCCTGAGCCGCCTGAACGGAGTCGGAGTTCTCAGAGGACGGGGAAGCCTGAACAGGTGCGTCTTCTGACGGGGTCTCTGACGGAGAGCTGGTTGTTGCCATGGGATGAACGTTCAGTCCTTCGCTGGTCATCGGGCTGACGAAACACGCACAGCCTACTAGCGTGGCCCCATGACCGCCCCGAATATCAGCAATCCGACTTACTTTGCCGCCGCGAGCCCGGTGCGCCTACCACGCGCCGCCGCGCTCGGGCCGGGGCTGGGAGGCCAACCGCGCCTGCTCGTCGATGCCCCTGCCGGGGCTGCGGAGATATATCTCCACGGAGCCACCGTGACCTCCTGGACGCCGCGCGGCGGCTCGGAGGTCATCTTCACCTCACGGCAGGCCGTCTTCAACGGCTCCACCGCGATTCGCGGGGGAATCCCCCTGTGCCTGCCCGAGTTCGGCGTCGGCATCAACGGCGACGCCGTACCGAAGCACGGCTGGGCCCGCATCGCCCCCTGGCAGCTGCGGACGGTCACCGGTACCGACGACGGCGGGGTCCGCGCTCTTCTGAGCGTCAGCCGCGACCACTTGACGGCGCTTTACGAGGTCGAGGTCGGCCAGACCCTGCGCCTAGGGCTAAGCCTGCGCAACGATGGGGCCGAGCCTCGCACGGTGGAGGCCGCTGCCCACACCTATCTATCGGTTCACGATGTCACCGCCAGCATCATCAGCGGGCTTGCCGGCGCCTCCTACAATGACAATCTGGCTCGCAGCCCGCAGGAGGCTCGTCGGATCCAGGAAGGCGACCTGAAAATCTCCGGACCCGTGGATCGCATCTACGACTCTTCCGAACCGGTGGCGGTGACTGACCCCGGGCATCGGCGCACGATCCGCATCGACAAGCGCAACGCCCCTTCCACGATCGTGTGGAACCCATGGTCCACCTACAGCGCCCCGCTGCCGGACATGGCCGACGACGAGTTCCCTACCATGGTCTGCGTCGAGAGCGGAGCGGTGCGTGAGCACGCGCCCACCATCGATCCTGGGACGAGCTGGGCCATGCAGGTGACCCTCAGTGTCGAGAACCACCGGATGTGATGGGAAGCACTTGGAAGTGGTTTGGTGGCCCGGGCGGCCGTCATGCTAAGTTTCTCTGCGTCGCCGGAGCGGGTCTCCGGTGGAGCCGCTGAGAGGCGGAGGAAACAACACAAGTCCGAGTGGCGGAATAGGTAGACGCGCTAGCTTGAGGTGCTAGTGCCTTATTAAACGGGCGTGGGGGTTCAAGTCCCCCCTCGGACACCACCAACACGTGATCCCCGGAACCTTGAGGTTCCGGGGATCACGTCGTTTCGCTTTCGCGAGGAGGTCGGGTCAGCTCCACTCGGGACGATAGAGGTCGGGGCGGGACTCCGATGCCATCAGGATCAGGAACCAGATGGCGCCGATACCAAACGGAATGAGCTGAATGAACCACCATGCCCCTGACTTTCCCACATCGTGCAGGCGACGCACAGTGAGGCCGAGGTTCGGCAGAATAGTCGCGAAGCTATAGATCGACAGCAAGCCCGAGATGACCAGGAAGCCGGCGGAGTATGTAAGAGGCTCCGCCCCCTCACCATTCGCAGAGGCTTCGAGCGCGGCGCTCATGGCAGCCATTAAGGGAACGAAGATGAAAATAGATGCAACGAAGCCGATAATGGCATTGAAGAGCGCAACCCACCAGAACTCAGATCGGGAGGCGTAGCCGCGGAACTGGGCGTAACGCTGGAAGTAACGCTTGACGGCCTCACCGAAGCTCGCGCCGGGCAAGGGCGCGATGTCAGGAGTCAGGGCCGGAGCCCCGAACTGTCCGAACTGGTTGGGTGCGCCGTAGGGTGCCTGACCGCCGTAGGGCGCCTGACCGCCGTAGGGTGCCTGACCGCCGTAGGGGGCGGGGCCGCTTCCGTAGGACATGAATCCTCCAAGTGAGACTGAGACTGAGAGACGCTGGAAAGCGATGCATCCATGGCGTCTTGAGGGAAATACCGAGCCAGGCCTGGGACAGCGTGACCGGAGGCAGCCTAGAGGTAGAAGCCCTTCCCTGTCATCTTGATGGCGTGTGCCGATGTGAGGAGAACTTCCCCTTGCGTCCCCGGCATGTCTTGGTGGTAGTCGTCGGCCACCACGACCGCCCTGTTGCGCCGGCCCCTGGTCCAGGTTCTTAGGAACGTGACCGACCCCCCGCGACGGACGTGGAGTGCGCCACAGTCTGTTCACGGTCCTGTCCCTGGCGGTGACGGGGGTGCTTGCGGGCTGTCCAGCTTGACGGCGATATGGGGAGCACACACGGACCTGACCGTCGCCGATCTGGAGGCCTTGGGGGTGGAGGCGGGCTGGGCTCTTTCGTCGGAGTCGACCATCCGGCGGGTGCTGCAGGATCTGGACCCCGCTGACGTTGATGCCCACTTGAGACCATGGTTGTGCACACGCACCGGCACCATCGAGGGAAGAACAGTGGCCGGGGTGGTCAGTCACTACCTTCTCACCGTCAAGGGCAACCAGAAGACTCTGCGTAGGATGCTCAAGAGGCTTCCCCAAAAGAGCGTCCCGTCCGTCTCAGGTGTCGACACCTCTCATGGGCGGCGGGTGCGACGCACCGTCAAAGCCGTCAAGACCCCCGCCCGGGCGGGCTTCCCCGCAGCCGTCCAGGTGGTCCGGGTCCGACGCACCAGGGCCACCAGGAACCGCAAGAAAGGCGGGCAAGGACAGCTGCGCTAAGACAACCGCTAAGAAGACGAGCGTTGAGGTGGTCAACCCGGGTCTACTCCCTACCCATTGATCAAGCCCGGCCCGAGACCGTCGCGTCCTGGATCTGCGGGCACTGGGGGATAGAGAACCGGCTTCAGGTCGGTCAGAGACGTCGTCACGGGCGAGGACCACCACCAGCTGCGCACCGCCAACGGCCCCGAGATCATGACCATGCTGAGAAGCCTGGCCACCCGGCCTCACAGGGCTGATTAATACGTGATCCCCAGAACCTCAAGGTTCTGGGGATCACGCTGTTCGTGAGAAGGTGGAGGTCAACTCCACTCGGGACGATAGAGGTCCGGACGAGACTCTGAAGCAAGGAGAACCAACAGCCAGATCGGTCCGACGATCGGCACGAACACGATGAAGAACCAGACTCCTGGCTTTCCAGTGTCGTGCAGGCGGCGTACCAAGACCGACAGACTCGGAAGAAGAATCGCGAGACTGTAGAGCGATGAGACGCCGGACATCATGAGAACACCGGTCGAATACGCGGGCTCTATCGGGGGTTCGCCGTTCTGGGCTGCTTCAATGGCGGCAGTCATGGCGGTGAGCATCGGGATCACGGTGAAGAGACTCAGGACGAAGCTGATGATGGTATTCAGCAACCATGGCCACCAGTATTCCGAACGGGAGGCGTAGCCGCGGAACTGGGCGTAGCGCTGGAAGAAGCGCTTGACGGCCTCGCCGAAGCCCGCGCCCGGGAGTGGGGCGATGTCGGGGCTCAGGGCGGGCGCCCCGAACTGTTGGGGAGCGCCATAGTGCGCCTGGCCGGCAGGGTATGGGTTGGGTCCGCTTCCGTAAGACATTCATCCTCCAAGTGAGACGAGGTCGGGGAATCGTGGGCGTTACGCGCAAGAGCCAACAACTCTTGTGTCGCAAGAACGTTCTGCCAGAGCCAGCCTAGGCGCCCGTCGTCGTCGACGCCATCCCTTTGTCCACTTTTCTTATGGCTGTACTTCCCCCCTCGTGGCTCTTCGGTAGCCTGGGCTGATGCGCCCCGCCATTCCGTTGATCAACCGCCTCAGGCCGCGGCGCAGTCCTGAGCTGCTGCGTGCCCGAGCCGGGGTCTACCTGGTCTTCCTGGCCAACGGTCTGGGATTCGCCAACCTGGTTCCACGCTTTCCGGAGGTCGTGGCTCATCTGGGCTTGAGCAAGGCGGCTTTTGGTCAGGCCGTGGCCGCGGCCAGTGTCGGAGCCCTCGTGGCAGGACTGGCGGCGTCCTGGCTCATCGCTCGTCTGACCTCGGCGAAGGTTGCCAGCCTGGGCATGCTCGTGGTGGCACTGGCTCTCCTTGGTGCCGGTCTGGCCCGCTCGTGGATCGCCTTGGCGGCCTGCCTCCTGGTGGTAGGTGGGACAGACGCTATCGTCGATGTCGCGCAGAATGCTCATGGCCTGCGGGTCCAGCGCCGCTGGGGCGCCTCCATCGTGACGAGCTTCCACGCCTCCTGGTCGTTGGGCGCTGTGTTGGGAGCGGCCATGGGGCAGGCCATGGCCGGGGCCGGTGTGGGACCGGGGACCCATATGACGGTCACGGCGGTGGTACTGCTGGTCATCTCGGTGGGGCCCTTGCTCGCGGGTTGGTTCCTACCCGGTCGTGATGCTGCTGAGCGCGCCCTCGATCAGGCCGAGGACTTCCAGGGCTCCCAGGACTCCCATGAGGCGCCTGCGACGGTCCCACCGCGTCCCTCCCTGCCGGTGACGATCCTGGTCCTCAGCATCGTCGGGCTGCTATGCGCCGCCTCCATGTTTCCCGAGGACGTCGCCATGAACTGGTCCTCCTTGCTCCTGTCCGCGCAGGGTGCCACAGCCGGCCGCGTGGGGCTGGGACTGGTGGCGCTCCAGGGGACGATGATCGTGGGGCGCCTGGTGGGGGACCGCATCATCGACGCCGTCGGTCAGCAAGCGGTCATCGCCTGGGGCGGCGCTCTAGTGACGCTCGGGATGGGGCTCGCACTCGTGGTCTCCTCGGTTCCCGGAACACTGATCGGGATGGCCGTCTCCGGGGCCGGTTGTGCTGTCGCCGTTCCCGTGACCTACTCCGCGGCCGACGACGTCGAAGGGCTCCCTGCCGGGCTGGGCCTGACGATCGTGTCCTGGCTCGCCCGGCTCACAGGCCTTTTGGCGCCGCCGGTTGTCGGCTGGCTCGCCGATGATCACGGACTGTGGGTAGCACTGGCCTACGGTCTGCTGGGAGGTCTCATCATGGTCACCTGCTGGCCGGTCCTACGCCGCCGGACTGTGGAGGCGTCCGTCGGGTGATCTGAACGGCGCTGCAGCATGTAAGACCCTCAGTTTCAGGCAAGCCCGGCTCGACGGCGCAGCTCGCTGTCCTTCTGCCGTATCCAGCGCCCGCCGATCACAACGGTTGCGAGTGCCGCAGCGATGACGGTCAGTGCAAGGACCGAGTTCAATATCAGAGTGTGGGTTCGAGTCTCCGCCGAAGAGACGCTGGTCATGAACATTGTCTGAGTCAGTATTGTGGAGGAAATTATTGCGAGGACTGCAACGAGCATTTCGACTAAGAAAACGATCGCTGCAAGGTTCCAGTAGTGCTCGCGCCGACGCGCATCGCACCACGCGGGCAGGGAGGGGGCATCAACATCCTCCCAGCTGATCTCTCGCGGCTCTTCCTCCCCAGGCATCGTGCTGGGATAAGAGATGATGAGACGGTCGCACCGCTTGGAGGAAAGGGAGATGATGGCACCGAAAATGCTGACGCCGAAGATTAGAGGGGTGAGCGTGAACTGCCCAGAGGAAAGGAATAACGTGAAGATCAAGATGCCGACGATCAAGAATACCGAAGCGAAGACGGTCAATCCGGCGAGGGTCCGACGGCTCTGCCTCACGCGCCTGGCGACGTCGTAGGCATCCGGCCACGGAGGCCCCATGCGTCCATCGCGGGTGACTCCTCGCGCGCTGGAGGCTCCGTTCGGGTGGGTGATGAGATCCCGGCGCAGTCCCGCCTCGATATCCAAGGGGCGTGATGAGCCGGGCTCCTGCCCGGCCAGTTGGGTGAGGGCCTGACGTAACAGCCCCCACTGCTCCTCGGCCACGAACTTCGGTGTGCGTAGCACCCATGCGGCACGAACGCTGACGACAAATATTGCTAATAGTATGGCGATGATAATCGCAGGGATGATAAGAAGAACTATGTTCAGGTGATCAAACGAGGTGCTTGATGCTGTGCGTGAGGTGATTTCAAATAACCCAGGGATAAGGAGAAAATACAGTCCGAATCCTGCCAGTCCTAATGTGGCGATGGCTTGCAAGAGTCGCATCACTGCGTCCACGCTGATCTGCGTGGACAGGGATGCGGTGCCCGGCTCATAAGTGTTGATGGTGCTTTTGACGGTTTGACGAACTTGCTGCTCACTCACTGCATTTGCTGGAACGGTCAGGCGTTCTTTGACGAGGGTGAGCGTTGTCGGCGATCCCAGACCGGACTCATAGGTCGGAGTGTGATGCTCCACGTGGGTGCCATCAGTCGAGTCGAGTCTGCTAGTCGTGTGAATGCTCTCCACCCGGGCCGGGACTCTCTGCTCGATCGTGATGACGTCGCCCCGCCCGCGCACGCGCACCGAGGGCAGCATCCAGCGCGGGATCGCAGGGCCGTAGCGTCGTCTCGCAGATGCAGGTAGCGTGCTCACGTGATCTCTTCTCCTAGGGGAGTGTTGCCCTCGAGCATAGGCCCCTGAAATGACCTGGGAGAGGATTTTGGGGAGCTCATCAAGAGTGAGGAAGGGGGAAGCGCTAGCATCGCCTCTCATGGATCCCTTTGAGATGACCGTGGCCGCCGACGCTGATCTGCCTGCTCTCGTCCTGTCGACTCCGACTGGGGAGGACATCAACCGCATCGCGGAGATCTGCCGGGAGACCGACATCCAGGAGTGGACCCTCGTCCCCCGCGGCTACCAGCGCAGTGACGCGCAGTTCTTCGTCGAGCAGGTCGTGGCCAATGGCTGGAGCGAGGGCCGCGAGCTCACCTGGGGGGTGCGTGAAGTCGGCGGCGACGACGCATCGTCGACCCTGGTGGGCATGCTCGGTGTGTCTCTGAACGGTCCGGAGGACGCTCGGACTGGAGAGATCGGCTACTGGCTCACTGCGGCTGCGCAAGGGCGCGGCACTATGACCCGCGCCGTCGCCGCCTTCATCGATACTGCCTTCGACCCGGACGGCCCTCTGAACCTGTCTGCACTGCGGTGGCGCTGCGCCATCCATGACTCAGACCGCGGCCCGGTGCCCAACTGGGCCTCCTGGAAAGTGGCCTGGTCGCTCGGCTTCCAACGGGAGGGGCGAGTGCGTCGTCTCCTGCTCAATGATGGAGCGCTCCGTGACGGCTGGATCGCCACCCTGCTGCCCGATGATCCACGTAGGCCGCAAGCCCCCTGGGATGGTCCTGTCGACGCCGATGGTGTTGTTCCCCTCGTGGCGCACGACGGCGTCGGAGAGCGTGAGGGGGACGATCCCGAGGCGCTTGTGCGCCGCTTCCACCACATCTACGGACTTCCCGTCCAGACCGACGGCGCCAGCCTCGAGCGCGAGAGCCTGAGCATGCGCATGAGTCTCATCGCCGAGGAGTTCGCCGAGCTCGTCGGCGCCGTCTACGGGCAAGCGGCCCGCACCGAGGTCGAATCGGGCTACCGCCGCGCCGTGGTCGCCGACGATGGCGCTCGTGACGCCGTCGAGGCCGCCGACGCCCTGGCTGACCTCATCTACGTCATCTACGGCATGGCCCTGGAGACAGGAATCGACCTGGCGGCCGTGCTCGCCGAGGTGCAGCGCTCCAACATGTCCAAGCTGGGCGCCGACGGAAAGCCGATCTACCGCGAGGACGGCAAGGTCCTCAAAGGTCCGGGCTACTTCGCGCCGGACGTGGCCGAAGTGCTGCGTCATCGCCGTCTGTGCTGAGAAGCTGAGAGCAGACCACCGTCACAGCCATAACTTTACTACACGTATAGTAAAGTTATGGCTGTGACTCGTACCCCCGGACTTCGCGCCTGGGCGGCCCTGGCCGTCCTGACTCTTGCCGTCACTCTGCTGGCCATCGACTCCACGGTGCTGGCGCTGGCGATCCCCTCACTGAGCGCGGACCTGAGCCCAACAGCTAGCCAGGTGCTGTGGATCGGCGACATCTACTCCTTCACCCTGGCCGGTCTCCTGGTCACCATGGGCAATGTCGCCGACCGCATCGGTCGACGGCGTCTCCTGCTCCTCGGGACCCTCGGCTTCGGCGCGGCCAGCATCATGGCGGCTTTCGCGCCCAGCGCAGGAGCCCTCATCGCCGCACGAGCCCTGCTGGGCGTCGGCGGCGCCACGATCATGCCCTCCACCCTCTCCTTGATCCGCAACATCTTCCCCGACGCCCGCCACCGCACCACTGCGATCGCGATCTGGTCGGCTGGCAGCTCCGGCGGCATGGCGCTGGGCCCGCTGGTCGGTGGGATTCTGCTCGAGCACTTCTGGTGGGGCAGCGTCTTCCTCATCAACGTTCCCGTCATGACGGCCGTCATCGTCACAGGCCTGTGGCTCCTGCCGGAGTCCAAGAACGACCATAGCGCCCCGGTGGACCTGGTCTCCGCAATCCTGTCGGTCCTGGCCTTTGTGCCGATCACCTACGCCGTCAAGTCCTTCGCCCACGACGGCCTTACCGTCATCGCAGTAGCAGCACTGGTGGGCGGCCTCGTCGGCGGATGGCTGTTCCTCAGGCGTCAACGCACGCTGGCCACGCCGCTGATCGACGTCGAGCTCTTCAGACGACCCGCATTCACCTGGGCGATTGCGGCCACTGTCCTGGCGATCTTCGCGCTGTCTGGCCTCCTCTACTACTTCTTCTCCCAGTACCTCCAGCTCGTTCGGGGCTACTCCACGCTCCGAGCGGGACTGACCGAGCTGCCCGCATCGCTGGCCTCCATCGTCGTTGTCGCAGTCGTGGCCGCGGTGGTGCGCCGACTTGGCAACGGTTGGGCGCTCGGAAGCGGCCTGCTCATGGCCGCGGTGGGACTGATTGTGGTTGCTCTGGGGGAGTCCTACGGTGGAATCGTTGTGATCTGCGTCGGCCTGCTCATCATCGGCGCCGGTATCGGCATGGCCTTCACGGTCTCCACCGGGGCGGTCCTGGGATCGGTGCCGGCGGATCGGGCCGGAGCGGCCTTCGCCATCTCCGAAACCGGACTCGAGCTGGGCGTCGCCCTGGGGATCGCGGTGCTCGGTACGATCCAGGACGTCGGCTACCGGTGTCTGCTTGGGCAGGCCCCTTCCGGTCTTCCAGTCCGGGTGGTCGATGCCGCCGAGCAGTCCCTGGCCACTCTGTCGGGCGTCATAGACCGGACCGATCCCGGGCAGGCTCGGCTGCTGGCTCAGACCCAGACGGCCTTCACCTACGCCATGCAGGCCACCGCCGTCATCGCCGCCGTGATCCTCCTGGTCGCGGGCGTCATGGCCGCGCGTCATGTTCCGGCCACCAGTGATGACGAGTGAGGAGACCCCATGAGAACCTCGAACCGGGACCGCATCATCACTGGGGCACTCGAGCTCGCACACCGTGACGGGTTCGACACGCTCACCTTCGACGCCCTGGCCGAGCACGTCGGATTGACTCGTGGCGGCATCATCTACCATTTCCGCACCAAGGCCGAACTCCTGGAGGGAATTGCGAGCGCCTTCCAGGAGCGATGGCGGGCCGAGGCACTGGAGGCACTGGGCAAGCCGCTGGACGAGGCGAGCCGCGCCGAACGCATCGAGGCCTTGACGCGCTCCGTCGTTGACGGCGAGATCCTTCCCGGAGAGGTCAGCTTCATGCTCTCGGCCACGCCGGAGGCGGAGATGCTCAAGGACGCCTGGAACGCGCTGCGCCGTGAGTGGGTGGGGGAGATTTCCGAGCTGACCTCGATGCAACGCGTGGCGCTGCTGGCGGTGGACGGCTGGTGGGCCAACCGCGCCGTTGATAGAGACAACCATGACCCCGACGATCCCGCCGTCGCCGACCTCATTGTGTCTCTCGCGGCCGGAAACATGACTGGCCAGGCCCTCGGCAAGCCTTCCGACAAGGACTAATGGCCCACAAACCCCTGCCTGTTGTGCTTGAGATGCCCCTGGCTCGTGGCACGATGGGCCCATGAGCGAGACCACCGACGGCACCGACCTCCCGGAGTCGAACGTCTTCGCCAAGCCCTGGGGGCTCGATCTGGGCCTGCCCGGCTTCACAGCTGTGGACCACGCCGACATCGAACCGGCCATCCGGGCCGGGATGGCCGTCGAGCGTCGGGAATGGGAGATGATCGCCACCAACGAGGCCGCCCCTACGGTCGCCAACACCGTCGATGCCCTCGAGCGATCCGGGGAACTGCTGGAGCGGGCGCTGACGGTGTTGGACGCCCTGACCTCCGCCACCGACTGCCCGGACCTCGATGAGCTCGAGGAGGCGCTCGCTCCCGAGCTGGCGGCGCACTCCGACGCCTACCACCTCGACTCGCGTCTCTATCGGCGTTTCAAGACCCTTGACGACCTCGTCGCGGCCGCACCCGACGGCGAGGACGCACGTGACACCGACAACGCCGTCATCGACGCCGAGACCGCCCGTCTCATCCGTCTGACCGTCGAGGAGTTCGAGCGCAACGGCGTCGGCCTGGACGAGTCCGACACAGATGCCCTCAAGGCGATCAACGCTCGCGTCAACGCGCTCAAGATGCGTTTCTCCGTCATGGCCACCGAGGCCATGCATGCCGCTGAGGTCGCCAACGTCACGGTCCCGCCCTCCCTGGCCACCACCCGCCCCCACAGCGCCAGACGCGCCCTTCTGGAAAGGTCCATGAGTCGAGGGCTGGGTAAGCAGGACGACGCCGGCGACACCCGGGGCGTCGTCCTGGAGCTCGCGGCGCTGCGTGCCGAACGGGCCGCCCTCCTGGGCTACCCGCACCACGCCGCCCTTGTGGCCGCGGAGTCGGCCGCACGAACCACTGAGGCCGTGTCCGAGATGCTGGCTCGCCTCACCCCGCCCGCCATGGCCAATGCCCGACGCGACGCTCAGGTCTACGCCGCCCGCATGGACAGTGACCCCCAGACCCAGGCGGGGGAGACCTTCGGCCCCGCCGACTGGCCCCTCTACGAAACCGCAGAGCGCAAGGACCGCTTCGGTGTCGACGACGAAATCCTGGCCCCCTACTTGGAGCTGTGGAGTGTCGTCACCAAGGGTGTCTTCTACGCCGCCAACCGTCTCTATGGCATCACCTTCCACGAGCGCGAGGACCTGGCCGAGCACATGTACGCCCCGGGCGTACGGGTCTGGGAGGTGCGCGACGGTGAGGAATCGGAGGCGCCGGTTCTAGGGCTCTTCGTCGGTGACTACTACGCCCGAGCCGGTAAGTCCGGAGGCGCCTGGATGGACAGCCTCGTCACCGGCTCGGCGCTCGCCGGCCGCAGGCCAGTGGTCATCAACTGTTGCAATATCGAGCAGCCCACCTCCGGCCCGGCCCTGCTGACCTGGGACGAGGTCATCACCTGTTTCCACGAGTTCGGACATGCCCTGCACGCCCTGCTCTCCGAGGCCCGCTACCCCTCAGCCTTCGGGACCGCCGTGCCTCGGGACGTCGTCGAGTTCCCCAGCCAGCTCAACGAGAAATGGGCCCTTCACCCTGAGGTGCTGTCCAGCTACGCACGCCATGTGGACACCGGCGAGCCCCTGCCGGCCGAGCTGGCCGAGCAGCTGCGCGGCCAAGGCACCTTCGGGCAGGGTTACGCCACCACGGAGTACCTGGGAGCAGCCCTGCTCGACCAGGCCTGGCACACACTGGCCCCCACCGATGTGCCACATGATGTTGCCGAGGTCGAGGGGTTCGAGCACCACGCCCTGGCCGAGGCCGGGATCAACGACACGCTCGTGCCCCCGCGTTACCGCACCACCTACTTCTCCCACATTTTCGCCGGCGGCTACAGCGCGGCCTACTACGCCTACATCTGGAGCGAAGTCATGGACGCCGACGCCATCGAGTGGTTCACCACCGATGGTGCGATCAACGGCGACCTCGGCCTGAACCGCCAGGCCGGGGAGTCCTTCCGCCGTGAGTTCCTCGCCCGTGGCGACTCCCGAGACCCGCTGGTCTCCTACCGCGCCTTCACCGGGCGCGAACCCAGCATCCTGCCCCTTCTCAAACGCCGCGGACTCACCTGACGGGCGCGGTCCGCCTCCTCACTCTCATCACCGGAAGGAACACAATATGGCTCGCGTCACCATCGTCGGCGGTGGATACGGCGGTATCACCGCCGCCAAGGCCCTCGACGACGTCGCCGAGGTCACCCTCGTGGAGCAGAAGGACACCTTCGTCAGCCATGCCGCAGCGCTGCGGGCGGCGGTCGACCGGGACTGGGCGGAGAAGATTTTCCTGCCCTACGACCGGCTCCTGGCCAACGGGCGCGTCGTCCACGGAACAGCTCTGGCCGTGCGCGGAACCACCGTCGAGGTCTCCGGGCACGGGCCGATCGAGGCCGACTATCTGGTACTGGCCACCGGGACCGCCTATCCCTTCCCGGCCAAGCACATGGAGTCCTCATCCATCATCGCCAAGGCCCGCATCGAACGGGTTCACGCCAACCTCGAGCAGTCCTCGCGGGTGCTCATCGTGGGGGCCGGGGCAGTCGGCATCGAGCTGGCCGGGGAGATCACCTCGGCGTTCCCGGGCATCAAGGTGACGATGCTGGAGGCCGCCGAGAGGATCCTGCCCGCCGGCGACTACAAGCCTGAGATCCGCGAGGCCATCTCCGACCAACTGGTCCAGCGCGGGGTGGAGATCGTCACCGGCGATTCCCTCGGCTTCCTGCCCCCGATCGACGTCGGTGTGCTCTCGCCCTTCCGAGTCACCACCCAGGGCGGACGCCTTCTGGAGGCGGACATGTGGTTCCGCGCCTACGGCTCGGCGGCCGCCACCGGATTCCTCAGTGAGGACTATGACGAGGTCCGGCACTACGACGGAACGATACGCGTCGACGAGTACCTGCGCGTGATGGACCACCCCGGGGTCTGGGCAATCGGCGATATCACCGACGTGCGCGAGTCCAAGCGAGCCGACGCCGCTCGGGCGCATGCCCGAGTCGTCGCCAGTAATATCGTTGACCTCATCGCGGGTCGGGAGCCCAGCACGACCTACACGCCCGGAACTGAGCGGATCATCCTGCCCCTCGGCCCCCACGGCGGCGCCTCCCAGATTCTGCGTGACGGCGTGCGCATCGTCGTCGGGCCCGAGGAGACTAGCAGGATCAAGGGGGAGGATCTCTTCCTGGGCTTCATTCGCCAGGAGCTGGGAGTCGACCGGGACTCATGACGGCGGTGCGACGCGAGCCGCCATGATGGCTCGCTTGTGCACCGGGCGGGGAGAGAGCCGGTAGTGTGTCCCACATGACGAACGACCCGCGGTCCGCGCTCAACCGACTCATCGCCGCCTTCGAGGCGCACCTGGATGCTGCCGCGACCGGCGACGAGCTCTCCCCGGCCGTGGTCGCGGCCGAGAACGCCCTCCAGGACGCCTTCTTCACCTACGACGACTCGTTGTTCACCGCTTACGGCATCGAGCTTCCCTTCGAGGCCTTCGACTCCGACGGTGATGATGATGACGATGATGACGAGGACTATGACGACGACGGCGAGTACGACGACGATGATGACGATGATGACGAGGACTATGACGACGACGGCGAGTACGACGATGACGACGACTGACTGAGGTTTCTCGGCAGCCCATCGTTCAGTAGTGGGGCCCGCGCCAGGTGCGCGGGCCCCACTATTCTCTGTGAGGTCCTCGGCATGGACGCGCCCACGAGGTCGGCGGGCAATGGATCTCGCCCTCGTGAGGGGCTGAGTGCTGGCCGGGGTGGCTCAGAATCGCTCGGGGTAACCGAGCTGCAACGAGGTGACCTCGTCCAGGGCGTGACGGATCTGAACCGGAAGCTCTAGGTCGTCGGCTGAGAGCACTCCCTGGAGCTGAGCCGGTGTACGCGCCCCCACGATGGTGGAGGCGATCCCGGTGGCGTCACGGGCCCAGGCCAGGGCCACTTCGGCCGGCTTGCGGTCCAGGCCTGAGGCGGCGGTGGCCACGGCCTCGACGACACCCCGGTGCGGATCGCCCAGATAGGGGGATACGTAGGAGCGCAGATGCGGTGAGGCGGCCCGCGAGTCAGGAGGAATCGTCGCCCGGTACTTGCCCGTGAGGACCCCCCGCCCCAGGGGCGCATAGCCCAGGATGCCGAAACCCAGGGCCTGGGAGGCGGGCATGAGCTCGCGTTCGATACCCCGGGAGAGCAGCGAATGCTCCACCTCGACGGCGGCCAGTCCCGTCCCCCGACCGTTCTCGCTGAGCAGATCGTGCATGCGCACCGACGCCCAGGCCGGGTGGTTGGCGATCCCCACGTAGCGAGTGCGGCCGGAGGAGACGGCCAGGCTCAGGGCATGGGCCGTCTCCTCCAGGGAGGTGGTGGGGTCGGGCACCTGAACCAGCAGCAGGTCGAGGTGGTCGGTGCCCAGTCGGGCCAGACTGGTGTCCAATGTGTCCAGCAGTGAGCCGCGGGAGGCGTCGGCCACCGAGGACCGCTCCCCGGTGCGCCAGGTGCGCACTCCGGCCTTGGAGACCAGGACGAGGTCCTGACGGTCCACGTGCTCGCGCAGGAGCGCTCCGATGACCTCCTCGCTGACGCCTTCGCCGTAGGAGGCAGCTGTGTCCACGAGGGTGCCTCCGGCGTCGAGGAAGATGTCGAGCTGCTCCTTGGCCTCGAGCTCATCGGTGTCCCGGCCCCAGGTCATTGTGCCCAGGCCCACGGAGGACACTCTCAGGCCGGTCCGGCCCAGTCTCCTGTGCTCCATAGGTCCAACCGTAGCGTTTCGGTCTACTTGCGCACGGTGATGGTCCAGGCCGCGTCGCCGGTGCGCTCGAACTCGGTGACGGTATAACCGTTGTCGGCAGCCCAGGCGGGAAGAGACTGAGTGCCCTGGGTGCAGTCGAAGCCGATGACGAGCTCGTCGCCGATATCGAGGTCCTCCATGGCCTCCTCCGCCTCGATGACTGGGAAGGGGCAGACTTGGCCAGTGGTCTCCAGAACAGTGCGCATGAGTATCTCCTTGGTTGTAGTGCGTTGCCGTGACGTCGTCGGTGGACTGCCGGTGAGTGTCAGACGGTGGCGGGGGTACGGACGGCGGTGCGTTCGGCGCGACGCTGCTGCCGGGGACGGATGAGAAGGAACCAGGCGGCAGCCCCGACCCCCAGGACTTGGAAGACGAGGGCGGCCCAGCCCTGCCATGACAGGAGCGAGGTCTGCACCAGGGCGTTACCGATCGAGCAGCCCCCGGCCCAGGCGGCGCCGATTCCCATGAGGATGCCGCCAATGATGGAGCGCTGGATAACCTGGGCGCTGGGCACGCGGACGCGGAACTCTCCGGAGGCCTTGGCCGCGATGTAGGAACCGAACAGGATTCCTACGACCAGGAGCACGCCCCAGTCGAGTCGCTTGGGGTCACCGGTGACGATGAGGCTCACCAGGTTCGATGACGGTGTCGTGATTCCGAGCCCATCCGGACGCCCTGAGGCCCAGGACGTGGGCCAAGCGACGATGGCGACGATCCCGACGAGGAGTCCCGTCACCAGCGGGTTCCACTGCTTCTCCAGCAGTAGGTGAGCCAGGCCCGTGCGCTGTGCGGGCAGCTGGACCTGGGCGGGGAGGCCTCGTCCCAGGATGATGAAGCGGTGTACGACCACACCGGTGACTCCGGCCAGGATGACGACGCCGACCCAATCTGGCACGCCGATGGAGGCGGGGATGGTGGTGAGGTTGGTGACCCATAGTCCCTTAATCCAGGTGGTCACTCCCGACAGGATTCCGGTCTTCGATGTAGCCGCAGCGGTGGCGTATGCCACGAGCGCGAACCAGGAGCCGACCAGGCCCTCGCCGGCGCGGTAGTAGGTACCGGTGGCGCAGCCTCCGGCCAGGACGATCCCGACTCCGAAGAGGAAGGAACCGACAACGGTGGCAACCACTGACAATTTGGGGATCTCAGGTGTGATGGAGCCTGCGCCGGTAAGTACTGCGACTCCGACCGCCTGAACGGCGATGGCCAGCAGGAAGGCTGTGAACCAGCGCCAGGAGCGGGAGACCCACAGGTCGCGGAAGGCCCCGGTGATGCAGAAACGGCCCCGTTGAAGGATGAAACCGAGGACGGCTCCAACGACGAGTCCAGTAAGGATGGTGGGTGATGGCACGGTGTGGTCCTTGTCCGGCTGCTACTTTTTGGCACAAGCAGCCTGCATGGGGACCGGTGACGCAGCATAGGCGAAGAAAGAACAGAGACAGGCCACGTCATCCGGTGGGGGAGTGAAGTGGAGGCCTGGCTGGACGCGGCTGATAAGGCGCTGTTTCAGAGGCGCCGGGAGCCGGAGAGAACGATCTGTCTGAGACCGCCTCAGAACGCCCGAACCAGGCAGCGCATACACATGCCGGCTCCGCGCAGGGCGGTGCGGGCGGTGCGAGCCTGGGCGACGTTCATGTGCTTCTCCGTTGGGAAGTGGTTGGCGACGGTTGTCAACCGCCACGGACTGTACCGATGGTTTCTCGCCGCGGCAATTGCTGAACGGTGGCTGAGATCAGGCGACAGTACGGCGGGCACTCAGGAGGCGGGTGACTCCGTCGTCGGGTATCTGCGGCGTGGTACCGCCGAAGAGCGGGCACTGTTCCTGGAACGCGCACCAGTCGCACAGCCGGGAACGGCGTGGACGGAACTCCCCGGAGCGGGCGCAGTCTTCGACCTCGTCCCACAGGTGGGCCAGGCGGGTCTCGGTTCGCTCCAGCTCCGCCAAGCGAGGATCGTGGGTCAGAACGCGTCCATCCTTGAGGTAGACCAGCTGGAGCCGGGCCGGCGCCCGCCCGCGCAGGCGCCACAGGACCAGGGCGTAGAAACGCATCTGGAACAGCGCCTCCTCCATGAAGCGCGTGCCCGGGCTGCGACCGGTCTTGTAGTCGACCACGCGCATGGCGCCATCGGGGGCCACGTCCAGGCGGTCGACGAAGCCCCTCAGGAGCAGGCCATCACCGGTCTCGGTCTGGACGAAGAGCTCTCGCTCGGCGGGCTCCAGGCGCTGAGGGTTCTCCAAGGTGAAGTAGGTGCGGATGAGCCCACGAGCCTCATCCAACCAGCTCTCCACCCCGGCGGAGTCCTCGAACAACTCCATGACCTCCGGGTTCTTCTCCCGATGGGACTCCCACTGGCTGGGCAGTAGATCAAGAGCCGTCTCGGGGCGGCGATCGGAGGCCGGCAGGTCGTAGAGACGCTCCAGCACGCCGTGGACAACCGTCCCCTTGTGCGTGGCCAGGGAACCGGGCTCGGGGAGACGGTCGACTGTGCGCAGTCGGAACATGAGCGGGCACTGCATGAAGTCTTTCGCCCGGGAAGGGGACAGCGCCGCGCGGCGCCGCTCTATGGAACCGCGCCCCAGGCTGCCGACGGAACCCGGGCCGGTGGGCCTGACATGGGCCTGGGCGGGCGAGGTGGTGACGGTGTGCGGCTCGCTGGACATGGGGGTGACGCTACCGCGAGGAGGTGACAGGACGCCGGAGATGAAGGTGGCTGCTCCACAGCGCGCGCCGCGGTCGGTACGGGAATCGGCTGTGGCCTCCGAGCCGATGCGGCGAGCCGTCCCCGACGGCGTTAGGCTCGCGCCCATGCCTGCCTCCTCATCGACCGGCGAATGGGTGATCGCCCGTATCGGTGGCGCTCCCGTCGTCATCGCGCCGACCTCCCTCCTGCTCGGACTGCTCATTGCCGGAAGCTGGTACCCGTTGGTCTCCTCCGCCCTCGGGGTATTCGGAACCACGACCGTGCTGGCCGTCGTGGTCGCCACGGTCCTGGGTGTCGCCGGCTCGGTCCTCCTGCACGAGCTGGCCCACGGGCTGACCGGCACCCTCATGGGACGGCGCCCCACCCGCTACGAGCTCTACCTGTGGGGAGGCCGTACCTCGTTCGGGCCGGCACGCGAGTGGACCGCGTGGAAGGATCTGGCCACCTCCCTGTCCGGCCCTGCCACCAACCTGCTCATCTGGCTCATCGGGACGCTGGTGCAGGACTCCGCGCGCCTCTCGGTTCCCGTGGCCTTCACCGTGTGGGCAGTGACGCTGGTCAACCTGGCCCTGGCCATTTTCAACGCTCTGCCGGGGCTTCCCCTCGATGGCGGCTACGCCCTGGCCGCGCTCGTCGTCCAGATGACCGGTAATCGCCGGCTCGGCCTCAAAGCGGCCGGCTGGGGAGGACTCGTCGTGGTCGGCGCCGTCGTGTGGTGGTGGATTCTGCGCCCGCTTCTGTTGCAGGGCCGCCAGCCCGACGCCTTCAATCTCATCCTGGTCGTCATGGTGGGATGGTCGATCGTGGCCTCCAGCTGGCAGGTCCTCGAGCTCGGAGGAGGTGCCCGGGCCGCTTCTAAGCTGGACCTTCGCGAGCTGGCCCGGCCCGTGCGCGTCGTCGGACCCGATACGCCCCTGTCTCAGGTACGCAAGGCGCTCGCAGGCGGGACCGCCCTCGTCTTGGTGATAGACGGGACCGAGCTCGTGGGTGCGATCGACGCGGCCTGTCTCGACGAGGTCGGGCTGGGCGGCGCGGCAGATACGACGGATTCCCCTTCCGTCGCCGGCGTGACCGCGGGCCAGGTCTGCACGGTGCTGCCGGCAGCGGCGGTGACGACTGAGCTGACTGGCCAGGCGGCCGCCGACGCCATGAAACGAGCCCGAGAGGTGTCGCGCTGGCTGGTGCTGGTGGACTCAGGGACCCTGAGCGGAGCCGTTCCCACCGGCGCGCGCTGAGGGACACCGGCAACTGAAGCGACCAGCTGTCCGGTCAGCTCAGGAGGGGGGGAGCCCTGCTGCTCCAGGAGCCTCGCGTCATGTGACGGCCGCTTCGGTCAGGTGTAGCCTTCAAAGATGAAGGTTCCATTGCTTTCCCCGCCTAAGGCGAGTCACGGTGACCGCATTGCCATCGTGTCCCCGTCCTTTGCCGCGCCAGGGATTGCTCCCGCCATCCACGAACAGGCACTGGCCCGGCTGGAGTCCCTCACTGGCCTGGTTCCCGTGGAGCTACCGACAACCCGCCGGCTCGGCGCAACCGCGCGGGAGCGGGCCGCGGACATCATGGAGGCCTTCACCGACGAGACGATCAGGGCTATCCTTGCCACGATCGGAGGGGATGACCAGATCATCGTCATCCCTCATCTCGACGCCGAGACCATTGCGAACCACCCCAAACCCTTCATCGGATACTCGGACAACACCCACCTTCACCACTTCCTGACCGCCTGCGGCATGCGAAGCTTCTACGGCGGCTCCACGCAGGTCCACATCGGACCCGGTCCTCGAGTCGATCCCGAGCACGAGGCCTCCCTGCGGGCCGCACTCATCACCGGGGACCGGTTGGAGATCACCGACCCCGGCACATCGGAGGACTTCGGCCTGGACTGGCAGGACCCCACGGCGCTGACGAACTTTGGACGCCGTGAGCCCACCACCGGCTGGCGGTGGGCGGGCCCCGGCGTGAGCGTCACCGGCCCCACCTGGGGCGGATGCCTGGAGGTGCTCCACGACGTCCTGGCCGCAGGACGGAGTGATCTGGAGCCAGCCGACCTCGAGGGCGCGGTGCTTCTGATCGAGCTCTCCGAGGAAGTTATCCCCACCAGGTCGGCCTTCCGCATGCTGCGGGTCCTGGGGGAGTGCGGCATCCTCGCGGCCGCCGCGGCGGTTCTCTTCGCCCGGTCCCCGGTCGACGTACTCGGCTCACACGGGGAACAGCAGACGCGGGAGGCGATGCGTACCGAGCGCGACGACATGGTTATCGAAACCGTCACCGGCTACAACCCGCAGGCCGTCATCTGCTGCGGAATCCCCTTCGGACACACCCGCCCCCAGTGGATCCTGCCCTTCGGCGGCGAGGTCACCGTGGACGGAGCCGTTCGGAAGGTCTGGGCCGACTACACCTGACCGGCCTGCGTGAGTGGCTCATCTCCGTCAACTCACTAGACTCCCCGGTGATGAGCCAATACGAGCCCGCCCCAGAGCCTGATGTCCCCGCAGCCCAACTGCCCTCCCGACGCCCCGACCCCCAGGAGATCCTGGGGCAGGCAGGCCGTCGCGGGCCCTTCCGCTACGGCGAGCGCATCCAAGTCACCGACACCAAGGGCCGTAAGAACACCTTCCTGCTCGACCCCCACGGCTACTTCCAGTCCGTGCGCGGCTCTTTCCACCATCGAGACGTCGTCGGCATGGACGAGGGCAGTGTCATCGAGACCGACACGGGCCACGAGCTGCTTCTGCTGCGCCCGCTCCTGGCCGACTACGTGCTGTCCATGCCCCGTGGCGCACAGGTGGTCTACCCCAAGGACTCCGGACAGGTCATCGCTATGGGCGACATCTTCCCCGGCGCCCGTGTCCTGGAGGCCGGGGTTGGCTCGGGCGCGCTGACCATGAACCTGCTCTCTGCCATCGGGGAGAGCGGCCACCTGCTGTCCATCGAGCGCCGCGAGGATTTCGCCCAGATCGCCGCCTCCAACGTGGATGCCTGGTTCGGCCGCCACCACCCAGCCTGGGAGCTGCGCACCGGGGACTTCGCCGACGTCGTCGCCGCCCGGGTGGAATCGGGCAGCATCGACCGGGTGGTCCTAGACATGCTCGCCCCCTGGGAGAACGTCGAGGCCGCCTCCTCGGCCCTGGCCCCAGGCGGGCTCTTCCTGGCCTACGTCGCCACCGTCACCCAGCTCTCGCGTACCGTGGAGGCCCTGCGCCACAGCGGACTGTTCACCGAGCCCGAGTCTTGGGAGTCCATGGTCCGCACCTGGAACGTCGACGGGCTGGCCGTGCGCCCAGACCACCGCATGGTGGCGCACACCGGCTTCCTCCTGACCGCCCGGCGCCTGGCTGCCGGTTCCCGGCCCCTGACCCGCAAACGCCCGCCCGCCCGCGGCGCCTACGACGAGGGCGGCTACTGGCTGCCCGACGACGTCAAGGAACGCACCAGCACCGACAAGAAGGTCCGTCGCGTCCTGCGCGACTGCCGGGCCAAGCAGCCCGCCGACGCCACCGTCGTCCGCCGCGGGACCGCCGACTACTCCCAGGACGGCGATCATGCCTGATCCGTCTGCAACCGGCGCCGACACGGTGCAGCCGCTGGGCATGCCCGCCAAGGACTTCACCAGCCATCAGCTGCGCGAGGCCCGTGCCCAGGCCGTCAGCCTGGCCTCCAAGAACGAGCGCCTCGTCGCCGCCCTGGGCACCGCCCGCGAGCGCATCACCGAGCTGGGCCAGCAGCTCGACGCCGTCACCCGGCCCCCGGTGACCCTGGGCCTGCTCACTGGCCTTCCCAGTACAAGCAGTTCAAGGGGTTCCGGGGACTCCGGACAGGCAGGGGACGGGACCTCCCAGGAGCGCGAGGTCGCTGTGAGCCTCTCCGGCCGCCAGATGCTCCTGCACGTCCATCCCGGCGTGGACGATGCCGACCTCCAGGTCGGACGGCTCGTGGCCGTCAACGACCAGATGCTCGTCGTCGCCACCCTCCCCGAGCCCCAGACCGGTGAGGCCGTCACCCTCGAGGAAACTCTTGACAACGCCCGTGTCCTGGTGACCACCGGCGGGGGAGGCACAAGGGTCCTCACCCTGTCCTCCTCACTACGCCGCGTCGCCGGGACCGGAGAGGGGCTCAAGCCCGGTGACACCCTGGCCGCCGACCTGCGCGCCGATATCGCCACGGCCCTCATTGAGCGCACCAGCGTCGAGCAGCTCGTCGTTGCCGAGACCCCCGACGTCTCCTGGGCGGATATCGGGGGACTGGGGCCGCAGATCGAGCAGATCCGCGACGCTCTCGAGCTTCCCTTCACCCACCCGGACCTTTTCCAGGCCTACGGGCTGCGTGCCCCCAAGGGACTGCTGCTCTACGGTCCGCCGGGCTGCGGCAAGACCCTCATCGCCAAGGCCGTCGCCACTTCACTGGCCGGCTCCGGAAGTGGTTCCGCTACGAGGAGCCGCTCGGCCGCGTTCCTCAATATCAAGGGCCCTGAGCTGCTGAGCAAGTTCGTTGGCGAGACCGAGCGCCAGATCCGCGCCATCTTCGATCAGGCCCGCAAGGCCGCTGCCGAGGACCGACCGGTGGTCATCTTCTTCGATGAGATGGAGGCGCTCTTCCGCACCCGCGGCACCGGTGTGTCCTCCGACGTCGAGACCATGATCGTGCCGCAGGTCCTGGCGGAGATCGACGGTGTGGAGTCCCTGCGCAACGTCGTCATCATCGGCGCCTCCAACCGTGAGGACATGATCGACCCTGCCATCCTGCGTTCCGGGCGCCTGGATCTGAAGATCCGTATCAACCGGCCCGATGCGTCTGGGGCTGAGGAGATTCTCGCCCGTCATCTCACCGCCGACCTGCCTCTGGCTCCTGTTGAGCTCGCGGCTCATGGGGGAGACCGTGGGGCCACGGCCGCGTTTCTGCGCCGAGTCGTCGTCGAGGCGCTCTACGTCCGCAACGAGACCACCGCCGTTCTGGAGATTACCGAGGCGCGCGCGGCCGCGAACGCCACCGTCAGTCGCACTCTCCACCTGGCTGATCTGGTCAGCGGCGCCATGCTGGCCGCTATCGTCTCCCGCGCCAAGACCGCCTCCATCAAGGACGAGCTCGCCGGGGGAGAAGGGGGACTGAGCGCGGACAGGCTCCGCTCCGCCGTCGAGACCGAGGCCCGGCAGAACGAGGAGATCACCGGCGCCACCACACCCGAGGGGTGGGCTCGGCTCATCGGCGCCCGTGCCTCGGAGATCCGCAGCGTGCGCAGACTCGGGAAGGAGGAGAGCGCATGAACGACATCGGCTTTCAACCGGGGCCGGTGACGCGTCCCGTCGGCCTGGAGACCGAGTTCGGGGTGCTGCGTCCGGGCGATCCGTACGCCAATCCCGTCATCCTCTCCAGTCAGGTCGTGGAGGCCTACTGCGCTTGCGCCGACGTTCCCAGCGTGCGCTGGGACTATGAGGGCGAAGACCCCCTGGCCGACCTGCGCGGCGGTAGGCTTCAGCGCTCCGTCGCCCACCCCAGCCAGCTCACCGACGATCCCACGCGCCTGGCGCCGTCAGGGGGTGAAGCGGACCCGCCGCCCGCCCCTTGGGGCTCACGCGCCCGCCCCAGCGCCGCCGAGGCGGCACTTCCCCGTGCGACGACGGCGGTTCTCGTTAACGGTGCCAGGCTCTATGTGGACCACGCCCACCCCGAGTACTCTTCACCGGAGGTCCTTACCCCGCGCGACGCCCTGGTCTGGGACCGGGCCGGGGAGGTGGTTGCCCGGCGCGCTATGACGGCTCTGAGCGACGGTGGTGGCAGCGCCGGCGCACCAGAGGGGATCGTCCTGTACAAGAACAATGTCGACGGCAAGGGGGCGTCCTACGGATCTCACGAGAACTACCTCGTGCGGCGCGATGTGCCCTTCGAGGAGCTGGCCGCGGTCCTCACCCCCTTCCTGGTCACCCGCCCCGTCCTGGCCGGGGCCGGAAGAGTCGGCCTCGGACAGCACAGCCAGCGGCCCGGTTTCCAGATCAGTCAGCGAGCCGACTACGTCGAGTCTGAGATCGGCCTGCAGACCACTTTCAACCGCCCCATCATCAATACCCGCGACGAGCCCCACGCGGACGGTGCGCGCTGGCGCCGCCTGCACGTCATCAACGGCGACGCCAACCGCTTCGACGTCCCCATCTACCTCAAGGTCGCCACCACTGACCTGATCTTGTGGTTCCTGGAACAGGCGCACCACGACGGCACCGGCGCGCTCAGGGACGCCCTGACAGACCTCAACCGGGTGGTGATCACCGGCGACCCCGTCGAGGCTCACTGGGCCGTCTCGCACGATCCCACCCTCGCCTACGAGCTGCCCACACGGAACGGGCCCATGAGCGCTCTGGCCGTTCAACGCACCTACCTCGACGCCATAGCCCCGGCCGTGAGACGCAGTGCCGACCCCGAGGCGCAGCGCGCTCTGAGCCTGTGGCAACAGAGCCTCGGCGCCCTGGAGCAGTGGAGTCGCGATGGATCGGGGCCGGCGGCCCACCTGGTGGAGTGGGTCGCCAAGTACGAACTGTGCGAGGGGCTGCGTCACCGGTCGGGTACCGGATGGGATGATCCTCGCCTGGCTGCTCTCGACATCCAGTGGGCCGATCTGCGCCCGGGGCGCTCCGTCGTCGACAAGCTCGAGGCTGCCGGCCGGATCCACCGACTCGTCACCGAGTCCGAAGTCCAGCGCGCCGCTGATGCGCCTCCGGAGGGCACGCGCGCCGCCATCCGCGGAACTGCCATCAACCGTTACCCGCAGATCGTGGGCGCCTCCTGGACCTGCCTTGTTCTCGATGTCCCCGGCCACCCCGAGCTGCTGCGCCTGCGTCTGCCCGACGATGTCGCCGTCGGTGCGGATGAGACAGTGACTATCCTGGAGGAAATTGGTCGTCGGGCGGCACCTGAGAGAGACTGAACCCCACAGCGCCCACCGGCGACACGTTGTCCGAGAGGACGAGTGAAGGAGCACCACATGACGCCGCAATACGCCGATCAGTCCCACGGGCAGGTTCGTCGCGCCGGCGTCGAGTCCGCCGCTGAGGACACTGAGGAGCAGGCCGGTACCGGAGTCCCGATGGCGTCGGCCCGGAGCATCTCAGACGCCCAGACCGCAGACGTCGACAGCATCCTGGACGAGATCGACTCGGTCATCGAGACCAATGCCGCAGCCTTCGTCCAGGGCTTCGTCCAGAAGGGCGGCCAGTGAGCATGAGTGGCCTACGGCCCCCGGCACGCCGCATCATCGGAGTGGAGACCGAGTACGGCATCACCTGCGCCCCCACCGGAGACGGCCCGCCTCCCCTGGACGCCGACCACGCCGCCCGCGAGCTCTTCGACCCGGTGGTTCAGCGCTCACGCTCCTCGAACGTCTTCACCCGCGGCGGTGCTCGTCTCTACCTGGATGTGGGCTCCCACCCGGAGTTCGCCACCGCCGAGTGCGATCGTCTTGAGGACCTGCTCGCCCAGGACCGCGCCGGTGAGCTGGTCGTGGCCGACCTGGCCCAGCAGGCCAACGTCCGGCTCGCCGCCGCAGGTGTTCCCGGGCGAATCCACCTGCTGAAGAACAACCGCGACGCCCAGGGCAATGGCTTCGGCTGCCACGAGAACTACCTCGTGCGCCGTCGCGGCGACTTCTGGAACGATGCACGCACCCTCGTACCCCACCTGGTGACGCGGCAGATCCTCGTCGGCGCCGGCCACATTACGGGAGACGGCGGGCTCCAGCCCGCGGCCCGTTCCACGGGCCCCAGTCGCTCGGGGTATGTCTTCTCCCAACGGGCGGACCAGATGTGGGACGCCGTCTCCTCTGCGACGACCCGCGCCAGACCGCTGATCAATACTCGTGATGAGCCGCATGCCGACGCCGAGCGCTACCGGCGCATGCACGTCATCGTCGGGGATTCCAACATCGCCCAGGGATCCACTCTGCTCAAGGTGGCGGCCATGGACCTTCTCCTGGACTATTTGGAAAGCGGGGGAGACCTGAGCGACCTGGCTCTGGCCGACCCCATGAGGGCCATCCGGGACACCTGCAGTGACCTGAGTGCCGGAGTGCTCCTGGACCGCGTCGACGGCCGTACCATCACGCCGCTGGAGATGCAGGGCGAACACCTCGAACGGCTGCGCAACCACATCGCAGGCGGGATCGAGGTGACTGAGCTGCATGCCGCCGCACTGGACCTGTGGGAGCGGGGACTGGAGGCCGTCCGTCTCCAGGAGCCCCAGCGCGTGGCGACCGAGCTCGACTGGGCAGCCAAGCTCCAGCTGGTGACCCGTTACTGCCACAAGCACGACACCGACCTGACCGACCCGAGAGTGACCCGGCTGGCCCTGGCCTACCATGACGTCTCATCCGATCAGGGACTGCGCCAACGTCTGGAGAGCACTGGCATGCTGCGTCGCTTCGTCGGCGACGAGGCCTGTCGATGCGCGATGAACACCCCGCCCGCCACAACGCGTGCGCGCCTGCGCGGCGCGGTCGTCGCCAGGGCTGAAGACCTGCGCCGCGACCTGACTGTTGACTGGGTGGGCATTCGACTCGACGATGGCGCCTCGTCCACTGTTACCCTGAGTGATCCCTTCTGCGCTGCAGATGAGCACATTGACGCGCTGCTGGAGAGCATGGAGCACTCGGCAACCGAACTCCCCGCCGGGGTGTGAGCGGCAACGTTCACGGTATCGGTGAGGCGACCGACGGAAGACGCAATATGAGTACTACCTCCACACCAGATTCCGGCGCGGACGCGCCTCTGACCCGGCGTCAGCGCCGGGCGCTCGAGCGCGCTCAGGAGATGGCTCAGCAGGAGCGGCAGGACGCATACACCGAGGATTTGCCGGCGATCTCCCAACCACCGGAAGAGCCCCGATCCTCCAGCGCACCATCCGCCGGCGCACCGGCGCTGTCGACCGTCGAGTCAGAGGCTCGGCCCGAGACCCGGGGGCGTTCCGCCGTTCCCTCACAGGACAGCTCTCGGCCCTGGCGACCTGTTGAAGACAGACCGGCATCCATGAGGCCGACCGCCGATCGCCAAGGTGATGATCACCGCGCCGTCCTCCCGGGAGAGCTTCGAGACGACCAGGATGACGATCTGGAGCATCCGGGTGGAGGCCTGCTCGACGAGAGGAACGCTCCGGAGACGACGCCGCCGCGGCGTACCCTGCGCGGTCCGCTGGGCAGCATGCCCAGGGGGCCCCTGGCCGTCGCTCTGATCGGTATTGTCATCCTCGCGATGATCCTGGTACCTCTGGCCGTCGACAAGTTCGTCACCGGCAGGTACGGCCCGGATGCCAGCCCCGTTGCCCAACAGACCGTGCTGGACGGGAACGCCCCCTTGAATCAGCTGCTGACGATCAGCGGACGACTCGGCTCGGGTTCGGCCCCCTCCATCGCACTGGCCAACGAGGCCTCCCTGTCTGCTCCCAGCTCCGTCCTGACCGACGTCGTCGAGACTGGTCATGGGCGTGTGGTCTCGGAGGGCTCGCCGGTGATTCTTCAGGTCTCCCAGTTCTCCGGCCTCGATGGGCGCAATACGACCGGCAACGCCGACGGCTACAAGCTGTGGCGGAACATGCTGAGCCCCGCTGCGGGGGACTACATCAACGCAGCGGTTTCAGGCCAGCGCGAGGGGACTCGCGTCGTTCTTCGCGCTCCCTCCGAGGACTCGAGTACGGCTGAGATCACCATTGTCGACATCCTGCCCACCACAGCGACCGGGGAGACGAAGGAGCCCGCCCCCGGCACGCCCGCCGTTACAGAGGGGGCGGACGGCTCCATCACCGTCAGCAGTGCCGGCCTACCGGTGCCCACCCGCGCCGCCACAGCGATCCTCATCAAGGGCACCGGGCCTCAGATAGGTTCCCAGGACAAGGTTATCGTCCGCCGCACAATGGTCAGCTGGGCCACTGGCCAGGCCTTGGGGGAATCGACCTTCGGCTACCAGAATCTGCCCAAGCGCATCGATATGAGTGATGCATTGGTGGGCGTCTCCCAGAACCTGGTCGACATCACGGTCGGCTCGCGAGTGGTGCTCTCCCTGCCGGCGGAGCAGGCGAAGGGGACTGAACCCGTCGTCGTGGTCATTGACGTCCTAGCCATTGACAATGACTCCGAATCATCTGCGGGATAATCGAGTGGTGCGCAAACCGTCGCCCCAGTCCTCAGCATCTCCTCGCCCCACCACCCAGGATCATTCATGAGCGTTGCCATCCGTATTATTCCCTGTCTGGACGTCAAGGACGGTCGCGTCGTCAAAGGCGTGAACTTCCAAGGCCTCAAGGATGCCGGAGATCCGGTGGAGCTGGCCGCGCGCTACGACGCCCAGGGGGCCGACGAAATCACCTTCCTGGACGTGTCGGCATCGCATGAAGGACGCTCCACCATGCTGGACGTGGTGTCCCGCACCGCGGAGCAGGTGTTCGTCCCGCTGACCGTCGGTGGGGGAGTGCGTTCTGTCGGAGACGTGGACCAGCTTCTGCGTGCGGGCGCGGACAAGGTCGGCATCAACACCGCCGCCATCACCCGTCCCGAGCTGCTGGCGGAGGTGGCGCAGCGCTTCGGCAATCAGGTGGTCGTCCTATCGGTGGATGCGCGGCGGTGCCCGCCCGGTGTCACAACCGCCTCGGGTTATGAGGTCACCACCCACGGAGGACGCACCTCAACCGGTATCGACGCCGTGGACTGGGCGGTCCGGGGAGCGCAGCTCGGGGCCGGAGAGATCCTTCTGAACTCCATGGACGCCGACGGCGTCACGGGGGGCTTCGACACCGAGATGATCGACGCCGTCCGCGAGCAGGTCCGAGTCCCGCTCATCGCCTCCGGTGGCGCCGGGCGCCCCGAGGACTTCGCGATCGCGGCCGGCCACGGCGCCGACGCCGTTCTGGCCGCCTCGGTCTTCCATTACGGAACGATGACCATCGCTGAGGCGAAAGAAGCCCTACGAAACGCAGGCCACCCGGTGCGTTGATTGCATGGAGGACGAGAAGAAGAGCCTTCCTAGCAGAACGATGAACCTGGATATACGTTCAACACCTATCTCCATTGTTCATCAATCACTACCAGTATGGAGAATAGTCATGAGCTACATGGGCGCCTACCCCAGCGGCCCGTACAACCAGCAATCCGGTGGCTACGGCCCCGGAGGTGGGTTCGGCCACCGGCCCAACGAGAAGAATGCGTTTGGCGGCTGGGCTCTTGGCCTGGGTATGGCCAGCGTCTTCTGCGGTATTGGCCTTCTCGCTGCTATCCCCGCGATCATTTTGGGGTTCCTCGGGGTGCTGGCGGCGAACGAGGGGCGTGCTACCAACAAGGGAATGTCCATTATCGGCATCGTCATGGGTGTGATCGCGATTATGCTGACAATCATCGTCTTCTCCTCCGGTTTTTACCAGGACATTGAGGATATATTCGAGTCCTACTGGACATAGTGAGTTGTTCCATACGCCTTGCCGTATGAGCTTCGGGCCGGTCCTATGCAGTGGGATGCTGTTCGGATGAGGTCGATGGGGTGTGGTCCCCATGGGGATGGGATGCCCTCCTTGCGACTTGATGCGCTCGGTCATGTAGTCTGCTTGGTGTACTTCGCTCTTTGGGAGGAATAATGAGCGACATGATCCCTTATCAAGCGGATCCTTATCGGCAGGGAAGTGCTGGCGGCCAGGATTATCTGTCTGCTCAAGGGTATCCTTTCCCTGATGGAACAGGCTTGCCTGGTGGCCAGGCCGGATATTACAGCGCCGATTACTTGAGTGGTTGGTCCGACCCGTACCTGGCGTCACCCGGGAGTCAGGGTATTCCCTACCCGGGGGCGGCTCCGCAGATGTACGGTCAGCCCTACAGTCAGCAGCACCCCTATCCGCAGGCTCCTTATGGGCCTTACACGCCCTATGGTCAGGGCTCGTACTGGGGTGGGGCCTACAATCCGCGCCGCTATGAGGCCAATGCGCTGGGCGGGTGGGCGCTCGGGCTCGGTATTGCCAGTGTATTTCTGTTCTGCTATTTTGGTGCGCTACTTGGAGTCCCTGCGATCATCGTAGGTTTTAAGGGGATGCGTGCTGCCGATGAAGGGCGTTCCACTAATAAAGGGATGTCAATAGCCGGGATGATTCTGGGAAGCATAGGGACGGCGATCAGTGTCATCTACATAACAAGTTTCCTCATTTTGTACCTCAGTACAGTGTAGATCTGGAGGCTGGTCGACAGGACATGGCTAAGAGCATCTATCGGGGCGGTACACGTGCTGCTCTGGGCAGTCGGGTCGGGCTGGGGCTTCTCATGGCCCTCTCCTCGGTGCCGGGCGGCCTCATCTTCCTGCGGGCGTTGACGCTGCCTCGCGGTTCCTCGGGGTTTCCGGACCTCTGCCCCCTCCATCGGCTCACCGGGTTGTGGTGCCCTTTGTGCGGTGGTACGAGGGCGACTCGGGAGCTCATCCGGGGCGACTTGTGGGGAGCACTGGGCTACAACCCCTTCGCCCTCGTCGTGGAGATGGTGGTGGTCCTCCTGGTGGTGCGCTGGCTGCTCGCCTCGTCTCGAGGCTGGCGCCGGCAGTTCATCACGGGCAGAGAAGGCATCCTTCTTGGCGCGGTCTGTGCCGCCTTCGCCGTAGTGCGCAATCTGCCCGGAATGTGGGTCTACCTCGGGCCGCTGCTCGGACCTCCGGGGTGATGGGGGCCTGATGTGCATAATGCAGTCGTGACTCTCGATTCAGGCATCTCCGCACGTCTCAAGCGCAACGCCGATGGTCTGGTGTGCGCCGTCGTCCAGCAGTACGACTCGCGTGAGGTTCTCATGGTGGGCTGGATGGACGACGAGGCGCTCCGACGTACCTTGACCGAGGGGCGCGTGACCTTCTGGTCGCGATCTCGGCGTGAGTATTGGCGCAAGGGAGACACCTCCGGGCACGCGCAGTACGTCAGGGCCGTCCACTTGGACTGCGACGGAGACGCCCTTCTGGTGGAGGTTGATCAGGTCGGAGCCGCCTGCCACACCGGCGAGCGCAGCTGCTTCCTGGCCGGGGGCGACCTGGGGGCACGGCCAGGTAAGCGGCCCGACTGAACTCTCCGCGGTGAACGCCGCTCAACGATTTGCAACAGACGGCCTCAGGCCGTCACGATGGATACGGACAGGCGCCCTCCAGGAGCGCCCGCGGGTGAGATCGAGGAGGTGCGTGATGACCTCGTTCGAGGCGATGGCGGCCGACGCCAGGGCGGCTGCCGACCGCCGGGCTTCGCGCGTCCCATTGGCTCGCCTGCGAGAGTCCTCGCGCCTGGTCCCCGGAGCCATCAGCGCCCTGCCAAGCCTGCGTACCGACGACCGGGCGGTTACGGTCATCGCGGAGGTCAAGCGATCCACCGCCACTTTCGCGGACCTCAGCGGCGTCGGCGATCCCGGAATGCTGGCCTGCTTCTACGCCGCAGGTGGCGCCGCCAGCGTCTCGGTGGTGACCGGCCCGAGCAGCACCCGCGGTTCCCTGAAGGATCTGGATGCCGTCAGGGCCGCCGTGGATCTGCCCGTCCTCGCCAACGACCTCGTGGTCACCCCCTACCAGGTGCACGAGGCCCGGGCTCACGGCGCCGACCTGCTCATGCTCGATGCCCGCCTTGAGACCCTAGTGCTCGAAGGTCTCATTGAAAGGGTCCACTCCCTGGGGATGAGCGCCGTTGTGAAGGCCCGCACTCGACGCGATGCCCTGATCGCAGTCGAGGCCGGCGCCCGCATCGTCGCTATCGACACACGGGACCCCGATACCCTGGCCGTCGACTGCGGCCTGTTCGATCAAGTCACCGACGTCCTGCCGGCTCAGGTCGTCCGTATCGCCGCCGGGGGAGTGCGGGGTCCCCATGACGTCATGAGTTTCGCCCGTTGCGGAGCCGATGTCGTCCTCGTCGGCGAGGCCATCATCCGTTCCACCGATCCTCAGCAGTTCGTTGCTGAGCTGGTTGCCGCCGGTGCCCACCCGGCACTGATTCCCTCCGCCCACCGAGAGGTCCTCTGAGTGCCCGTTACTACGCTTTCCACCATGGTATCCGCGATGTCAGAGACGTCTGCCGGTCTGCCGAGCCCTTCGTCAGGTGTCTGGCACATCGGTCCCATCCCGATCCGGGCCTACGCGCTGTGCATTCTCACCGGCGTTTTCGTGGCCGTGTGGTGGTCCGACCGGCGATACCGGGCCAGAGGGGGCCGGCCGGAGATCGTCCTCGACATCGCTATCGTGGCGGTTCCGTCCGGAATCGTGGGTGCCCGGCTCTACCACGTCCTGTCCTCGCCCGACGACTACTTCGGTCCGAACGGGGACCTGTCCCGCATCCCGCAGACCTGGTTGGGGGGATTGGGGATCTGGGGCGGCGTCGCGGGCGGTGTTCTGGCCAGCGTGCTTGTCATGCGCCATCGCGGTCTGCGCGTCGCTCCACTGGCCGACGCCGTGGCCCCGGCGCTGCTGGTGGCCCAGGCGATCGGCCGGCTGGGCAACTGGTTTAACCAGGAGCTCTACGGCGCCCCGACGACCCTTCCCTGGGGACTGCGGATCGACGACGCTCACCTGCCGCCCGGATCCAGCTATCCGCCCGGAACCCTGTTCCACCCGACCTTCCTCTATGAGGCCCTGTGGAACCTTGCCGGGGCGGCCCTTCTGGTGTGGATCGGAAGAAGGATGCTGGCCCGCCACGATGCCACCGGAGGCAGGCTCATGTGGGTCTACCTCATGATCTACACGGCCGGTCGGGGGTGGATCGAGATGCTGCGCATCGACGAAGCCGAGACGATTCTCGGCCTGCGGCTGAATGTGTGGACCTCCGTCGTCGTCTTCCTCGTCGGCGCCGTCGGACTGGCCATCACCTCGCGGCGCCCTCTCAGCGATGCCATCGAGAGACCGGGGGGAGGGCCGGAGGAGGACTCCTCGGGAGAGGACTCGTCGTCCGAAGAGGCCTCGGCTGATCAGCCCTCCGAAGAGGCCTCGCCGCCCGGGACTGACGCTGAGACGACGGCCTCCCACGCAGGTGCCTGAGCCCGCCGTTCAGGTGCTCGGCGCCCGCTGAACCCGAGGTCGATGCGGGTGAGGATCGTCGCAACCTGACAAGCGCCGGGATTCCTCCTCGTGCGCGAGGCCCAGTGTCCCGTATCCTAAGCCCATGCGTAGAGCCAAGATCGTATGTACCCTCGGACCCGCCACCGATTCTCCCGAGCAGGTGCAAGCGCTCGTGGACGCCGGCATGAACGTCGCGCGCATCAACCGCTCCCACGGCCGCGCCGAGGACCAGGAGGAGGTCATCGCCCGAATTCGTGAGGCCGCAGCCGCCTCCGGCCGAGCCGTCGCCATCCTGGTCGACCTCCAGGGCCCCAAGATCCGCCTGGGCCGTTTCGTCGACGACCAGAAGGTGATGCTCAACAAGGGCGACGAGTTCACGATCACTATCGACGACGTACTCGGTACCGTCAAGCGCGCCTCCACCACCTTCAAAGGACTGCCCGGCGACTGCCGCCCCGGCGATCGGCTCCTCATCGACGACGGTAACGTCGCCGTGCGCGTCATGGCCGTTACGGACACCGACGTCGTCACCAAGGTCGAGGTTCCCGGATACGTCTCCAATAACAAGGGCATCAACTTGCCCGGCGTCGCCGTCTCCGTTCCAGCCCTCAGCGAGAAGGACCGTGAGGACCTGCGCTGGGCACTCAAGATCGGGGCGGATCTCATCGCCCTGTCCTTCGTGCGCGACGCCGACGACATCAAGGACGTCCACGAGATCATGGACGAGGTGGGCGTACGCATCCCGGTGATCGCCAAGATCGAGAAGCCTCAGGCGGTGGAGAACCTCTTCGACATCGTCTCCACCTTCGACGGCATCATGGTGGCCCGCGGTGACCTCGGTGTGGAGATGCCGCTCGAGGCCGTCCCCCTGGTGCAGAAGCGCGCCATCGAGCTGGCCCGGCGTCAAGCCAAGCCGGTCATCGTGGCCACCCAGGTGCTGGAGTCCATGATCCAGAACCCACGCCCCACCCGCGCTGAGGCGTCGGACTGCGCCAACGCGATTCTCGACGGCGCCGATGCCGTCATGCTCTCCGGAGAGACCTCCGTGGGCGCCTACCCCATCGAGGCCGTGCGTACCATGGCCAGCATCATCGAGAACGTCGAAGAGCACGGTGGCGAGCGTATTCCCGGCCTGGGTTCCTACCCGCAGACGCGCGGTGGGGCACTGACCCGTGCTGCTGCCGAGATGGGGGAGCATCTGGACGTTACTTACCTGGTGACCTTCACCCAGTCCGGTGACACGGCCAGGCGACTGTCGCGCCTGCGCTCGCCCCTGCCCCTGCTGGCCTTCACGCCGCTGCATGAGACGCGCAATCAGCTCGCAGTCTCCTGGGGCGTGCAGTGCTACGAGGTCCCCGAGGTTCAGCACACCGATGAGATGGTGGCGCAGGTCGACGAGATCCTCCAGGACAAGCATCTGGCGCAGCCGGGCGACACCGTCGTCATCGTGGCCGGTATGCCTCCGGGCACCCCGGGCTCCACCAACTCGATCCGTGTTCACACGGTCGGCGAAACGGTCGACTACAAGGCCTGAGCGCCGGCCCCGATCTGTCGAGGGGTCTCCCGCCTATCGCCGGGAGACCCCTCGCCCCGGTTCAGGACGACGCTGTTCCGGCACCTGCTTCCCACTGAGGAATCGGTGGGACAAGGGATCCGCCAGGCGGGGTTTCCCGGTCACAGCTTCATCGCCGTAGCCACCACTGGGGAGTCAGGTCGGCAAGAGTCATCGTCTTCCCCGCGGCGTAGTCGATCATCACCTCGATAGCGCCGAACTTGCTCGGCATCAGCTGCGTCATCATTTCCCGACACGCTCCACAAGGCGGACCGGTACAGCCATCACGCATGATGGTCAGAACACGCCGAATCGTGTCCTCACCGTTGGTGATCATGTTGAGTATCGCGTTGCGCTCGGCACAGATTCCCAGTGTGCAGGCCGTATCCACGCAGACTCCCGTATAGATTCTTCCGGAGGACGACTCCACTGCAGCGGCGACACCGCCCGCCTCGATATAAGAGGACACGTTACGAGGATGCTGAACAGCCTTGGCCGCTTCGTACAGTGAGACCCACGTTGTGCTCAAAGGTGTTCTCCATCTGACCCGGTCTGTCCTGGGGTGGGGTCGGGTAAGGGCTTGCTGGTACCTCCGGTGGGATTCGAACCCACAACACTCCGATTTTGAGTCGGATGCCTCTGCCAATTGGGCTACGGAGGCACGCCGCCCGCTCTGCGGGGGGCGCCATCAGCGAGATCATACTAGGATCACAGCCGTGAGCAATGAGTTCAGCACCACCAGGTCCCGCCGGGTGCTCGTCGCTGAGGACGAGACCCTCATCCGACTCGACATCGTCGAGACCCTCACTGACGCAGGATATGAGATCGTCGCCGAGGCCGCAGATGGGGAGGAAGCCGTCCGCCTGGCGGATGAGCACGCCCCTGACCTGTGCGTTCTCGACGTCAAGATGCCGGTCACCGACGGCATCACGGCGGCGGAGAGGATTCTTGAGAAGCACAACTGCGCCGTCGTCATGCTGACGGCCTTCTCACAGACCGAGCTCGTGGAACGGGCCAGCGCCGCTGGCGCCATGGCCTACGTAGTCAAGCCCTTCACTCCGGCGGACCTCATTCCGGCACTCGAGGTCGCCATGTCTCGACATGAGGAGATCCTCTCGCTGGAGAGTGAGATTTCTGACCTTACCGACCGCTTCGAGACCCGCAAGCGCGTTGACCGGGCCAAGGGCCTGCTCATGGAGCGTATGGGATTGAGCGAGCCGGAGGCCTTCCGATGGCTGCAGAAGACCTCCATGAACCGGCGCCTGACCATGCGTGAGGTGGCCGACGCCGTTATCGAGCAGGTCGGTGCCGCCAAGAAGGACTGAATGCGTCCGTCCCGGTGCATCAGGTGAGCAGGCTGCGAAGCGTCCCCACAGCGATTGTCCGCTCGTCCTCGTCAGTCACCGTTACCTGGTAGACCACGGTACGACGTCCGCGGTGCAGGGGGATGGCCGTGGCCTTCACCCAGCCCCGGGTCACGGATCGCAGATGGCTGACCGTTAGCTCCGCCCCGACCGGGATTGTGCCGTCGGCCGCCGCACGCGCTGCTACGGAGGCGGCCGTTTCGATGAGCGCAGCAGTGGCGCCGCCGTGAAGTATCCCTACGACCTGGCGAGCTCCCTCGATGGGCATCCGAACCTCGGTCCTGTCCGCGTCGCGGGTGACGACCTCCATCCCGAGCGTCTCCATGAGTGTCCCCTCCTCGCTGTCCTCCAGCACCGCGTGCAGTGCGGAGGAGGCGGAGACGGCCGAGCCGGCGGGACGAGGATCCGGGTACGGGCGCCGGGCTGGGTCCGGAAAGGCTACGGCCGCCGCACTCGCCCCGGAGTAGGAGGCCGCAGTGACACGGCCCACGGGTCCTAGTGGGCCCACGATCGCAGGCGAGTTGGAGGAGTCGGCGGACCCGGCCGTTTCCGCCGGGGACTCGGCGGAAACGGAATCATCAGGCCCGTTGGACTTCAACGAACCGGAGGGGACAAGAGGTGTGGAGGACGCGGGAGGGGCCGAAGAGCCGGGAAAAGCCTGGGAGTCGAAGGGCTCTCCTCCGGATGCGGCAGAGAGGGGCGAGTCGGACTGTTGAGGGCTCATGGGCCTAGGCTGGCACGGTGAGCACCACCGCGACCAGCCCTGCGACGAGCCCAACACCTCAGAACCCCTCGGACCCGGTTCCCGGACGCCTTCTTCTTGTCGACGGTCACTCCATGGCCTTCCGCGCGTTCTACGCGCTACCGGTGGACAAGTTCACGACGTCGACCGGTCAGTCCACTAATGCCGTCCACGGCTTCGTCTCCATGTTCCTCTCGCTGCTGGAGAACGAGCGACCCACGCACGTCGCGGTCGCCTTCGACCTGCCGGGCGGCACCTTCCGCTCCGAGGAGTACCCCGAATACAAAGGAACCCGTGACGAGGCTCCCCAGCCCTTCATCGGACAGGTCGAGCTCATCCAGGAGGTCCTGGACGCTATGGGGGTGAAGGTCTTGACGGCCCCGGGCTACGAGGCGGACGACATTCTGGCCACTGTGGCCGCCTCGGCGCAGGGCGAGGGAATGGAGGTCCTCATCTGCTCCGGAGACCGGGACTCCTTCCAGACCGTCACCGATCAGTGCACCGTGCTCTACCCGGTCAAGGGAGTCTCGAAGCTGCGTCGCACGACGCCGGAGAAGATCGAGGAACGCTACGGGGTGACGCCCGAGCGCTACCCCGAGCTCGCCGCCCTGGTCGGCGAGAGCAGCGACAACCTTCCCGGGGTTCCGGGCGTGGGCCCCAAGACCGCGGCCAAGTGGCTGAACCTCTATGGCGGCCTCGACGGAGTCATCGCCCACGCAGACCAGATCAAGGGCAAGGTCGGACAGTCCCTGCGCGACCATCTCGACGACGTGCTGCGCAACCGCCGTCTCAACCGTCTGCTCACCGACTTGGACCTTGGGGTCGCTCCCGGGATCGATCTACGCGTCTTGGGGGCCGACCGCGCCTGCCTGGCGCGCGTCTTCGAGGCTTTGGAGTTCCGCACTCTGCATCAGCGGGCACTGCGCATCCTGACCTTCACCGATACCTCCGATCACGCGGAAGCCGCTGCAGGGCAGGAGTCCGGGTCTCTGGGGGCGCTGGACGACTTGGAGATCGTCTCACTCGGTCACGATCTTTCAGCGGGGAATCTGTCCCAGTGGTTGGATGCCCGCCTGTCGACGTCCGGCGGGCACTGCCTGCTGGGAGTCGACGTCGTTGGAGTCCTCAAGCCTGTGGAGGGCGATGCCATGCTCGTCTCGCTGTCCGACGGCGCCCATGCGGTTGCGATCGATCTCGCCGAGATCCTGCCCGAAGACGAGGCGGCCCTGGCCAGGGTCCTGGCTGATGTCGACCGGCCCAAGCTGGTCGCCGACGCCAAGGGCAGCTGGCACGCTCTGACCGCCCGGGGACTGAGGCTGGACGGCGTTGTCGCAGACCCGTCACTGGCAGGATATCTGTGCCGGCCCGAGCAGCGCAGCTACGACGTCGACACTCTCGCCCAGCGCTGGCTCGGAATCGACCTTGCAGCCATCGGCGAGGAGAAGACGGACACGCGCGAGGGCCGGAGCGAGTCCCAGAGCGCCTTCGACCTGGAGGCCCTCGCCTCTGACGCCGTGCCCGTCGCCCACCTGGCCAGTGCTCGCCGGGCCGCCGTCCTGCTCCCTCTGCAGTCCGTGCTCGACGAGCAGATGGCGGCCCGCGACGCCGTGGGGCTGTTCACCGATCTGGAGATGCCCGTGGCCGCGAGCCTCACCGTCATGGAGAACGCGGGTATCGCCGTCGACGACGCCGTACTCGCGGCTCGCGAGACCGAGCTCGATGCCCGCGTGACTCACGCCGCCGAGGGCGCCTACGCAGCCGCCGGGCGAGAGCTCAACCTCTCCAGCCCCAAGCAGCTCCAGGCCGTCCTGTTCGACGAGCTGAAGATGCCCAAGACCCGCAAGACCAAGACCGGCTACACCACGGACGCCGATGCCCTGGCTGGGCTCTACGCCAAGACCTCCCACCCCTTCCTGGAGCACCTTCTCGAGCACCGCGACGCCATCAAGCTGCGGCAGACGGTTGAGGGACTGCGCAAGGCGACCCAGGCCGACGGGCGCATCCACACCACCTTCCAGCAGACCATCGCCGCCACGGGGCGCCTGTCGTCCACCGATCCCAACCTGCAGAACATCCCGGCCCGCAACGAGGAGGGAATGCGCATCCGCGAGGCATTCACCGTCGGCGATGGCTACGAGTGCCTTATGACGGCGGACTACTCGCAGATCGAGATGCGCATCATGGCGCATCTGTCCGGCGATCGCGCGCTGATCGAGGCCTTCCGCAGCGGAGAAGACCTGCACCGCTACGTCGCCGCCCTCGTCCATGGCATCGAGGTCGACGACGTCACCGCCCAGCAGCGCAGCCACGTCAAGGCCATGAGCTACGGACTGGCCTACGGCCTGTCCACCTTCGGACTCGCCCGTCAGCTCGGCATCGACAATGCCGAGGCCGCCGACCTGAGAAACGCCTACTTCGCCAGGTTCGGGCGGGTTCACGACTATCTGGAGTCCGTGGTGGAGCAGGCGCGTCGCGATGGCTACACCCAGACGATGTTCGGCCGTCGCCGCTACCTGCCCGACCTCACCAGCGACAACCGTCAGCGTCGTGAGATGGCCGAGCGGGCGGCCCTCAACGCCCCCATCCAGGGCAGCGCGGCCGACATCGTCAAAAAGGCCATGATCGACGTCGACCGTGTGCTCAATGAGCAGGGGCTCGCCAGCCGCATCCTCCTTCAGATCCACGACGAACTCCTGGTTGAGGTCGCGCCCGGGGAAACCGGATCCGTCGAAGCTCTCCTCGAGGATCAGATGGGCGGGGCGGCCGAGCTCTCGGTCCCCCTGGACGTCGCCGTCGGGCGGGGGCGCACCTGGCGCGAGGCCGCCCACTAGAACCTCCTCGGAGTCGTCGATCCGCCCTGAATAACTCGTTGATATGCGAACGAGATCGTCGCGTCACCCTTTCGATACGCAGTTGTCAGACGACGTGATCGATTGCACGTACTTACGGGATAATGCTTGAGGATCGTCTAGTTACGGATTCGTCACGTGCTGCTAAGGTTCACTCGTGCGCTCCTGGGCGTCTCCTATGAGAGTAATCCAACCAGGGTGATGAATTGGTCCGGGCCGGTTCGCCATCATGGGGAGCGCGCGGTTTCTATCAACCCGATCCAACTATCCGCATTCGGAGCATCCACTCAATGACAACCACTACGCCCAGCCCCGCCCCGGTCGCCGTCAACGACATCGGCTCGACCGAGGAGATCCTCGCCGCCGTTGACGAGACCATCAAGTACTTCGATGACGGCGACATCGTCGAGGGCACTGTTGTCAAGGTCGACCGCGATGAGGTCCTCCTCGACATCGGCTACAAGACCGAAGGCGTCATCCTCGCTCGCGAGCTGTCCATCAAGCATGACGTCGACCCCGACGAGATCGTCTCCGTGGGAGACGAAATCGAGGCTCTTGTCCTGCAGAAGGAGGACAAGGAGGGCCGTCTGCTCCTGAGCAAGAAGCGCGCGCAGTACGAGCGCGCCTGGGGCACCATCGAGCGCATCAAGGAGGAGGACGGCGTCGTCACCGGCTCCGTCATCGAGGTTGTCAAGGGTGGTCTCATCCTGGATATCGGCCTGCGTGGCTTCCTCCCGGCCTCCCTGGTGGAGATGCGTCGTGTACGCGATCTCCAGCCCTACGTCGGCCGCGAGCTCGAGGCGAAGATCATCGAGCTGGACAAGAACCGCAACAACGTAGTCCTCTCCCGCCGCGCTTGGCTCGAGCAGACCCAGTCCGAGGTCCGTACCAACTTCCTCCAGACCCTCCAGAAGGGTCAGGTCCGCTCCGGTGTCGTTTCCTCCATCGTCAACTTCGGTGCCTTCGTGGATCTGGGCGGCGTCGACGGCCTGGTCCACGTCTCCGAGCTGTCCTGGAAGCACATCGACCACCCCTCCGAGGTCGTCGAGGTTGGCAACGAGGTGACTGTCGAGGTCCTGGACGTCGACTTCGATCGCGAGCGTGTCTCCCTGTCGCTCAAGGCGACCCAGGAGGACCCGTGGCAGGCCTTCGCCCGCACCCACGCCATCGGTCAGGTCGTTCCCGGCAAGGTCACCAAGCTGGTTCCCTTCGGAGCCTTCGTTCGTGTCGAGGACGGCATCGAGGGCCTGGTCCACATCTCCGAGCTGGCTCAGCGTCACGTCGAGGTGCCCGAGCAGGTGGCCAAGGTCGGTGACGAGGTCTTCGTCAAGGTCATCGATATCGATCTGGAGCGTCGCCGTATCTCCCTGTCGCTGAAGCAGGCCAACGAGGGCGTCGACCCGGCCTCCGAGGACTTCGACCCCAGCCTCTACGGCATGGCGGCCGAGTACGACGAGCAGGGTAACTACAAGTACCCCGAGGGCTTCGACCCTGAGACCAACGAGTGGCTCGAGGGCTACGACGCTCAGCGCGAGGCCTGGGAGGCCGAGTACGCGGCGGCTCACGCCCGTTGGGAGGCCCACAAGGCTCAGGTCGCCAAGGCTCTGGAGGAGGAGCAGGAGTCCGGCGCGCCGGCGGCCCCCGCGGGCAACGCCTCCTACTCCTCGGCTCCGTCGGAGGCCTCCGGCACGTTGGCCTCCGATGAGGCCCTGGCCGCCCTGCGCGAGAAGCTCACCGGCAACTGAGCAACTGTATTGCGTCACTGATCAGTGGCATCCTTTGAGGGTCTCCGCCTGCACCGCAGGCGGAGACCCTCAGGTGCTGGTGCCTTCTCCCCATCGCCCGGATAATGCCGCCGTGCGAGGCTGGGAACGGGGCTGATGCTCCCTGCTCCCCGGAGCAGGACGATTCGTACGCGACGACCGATGGAGACGGATATGAGCTGTTGGGACGACATTGCCCGTGCTCTGGAGGATGTCGACCCCGTCTGCCCCAGTCGTGCTGGCACTGCGGCCCTGTGGAAGACGATCGCGGCTGACGCCCCCGGGGGGCCAGATCCGAAAGGGGCGCCTGATCAGGTGGTGCGGGCACTGTCCGCTGTCGATCGGGCGTGGCTGGTCCAGCTGGGCCAGGACCCGGATACGAGCAAGGAACAGCTGGAACAGGCGATCTCCTTGTGCCAGAACCTCAGGGCGGCCCACGGCTACTCGACGCTCCCGCTGCGCTACGCGAGGGTGGAGCTCTCCGCTGTCCTCGGCCAAAGAGACGAGGCTCTCGAACAGCTCCGCGAGGCGAGACTGTTCTCCTTCGGTAAGACTGATACCGGTGCGGTGCTGGCAACCGCTCGTATGCACGACGACTACTCCGGCGTCATCAACACCACAACCGCAGCGCCGAACCGTGTCGACGTCGACCCGGTGGAGACCGCGCAGGGGCTGGGTGCGGTCCTGGTTCCCTATCTGGCTCACAAACGACTAGTGGAGGCCGAGGACGCATTCGCCTCCTTGAGCCAGCTCCACCTGCCCGATGCAGCCTTGCTTCTGTCTTTCGGCGACAGGCTCGAGTACCTCGGCCTGTCATCCCAGTGGCAGCGAGCCATCGCGCTCATGCGCCACACCAACTTGAAGGGCGCGTCCGAGGCGTCTGCCTGGCGACTGATGAACACCGCCGTCGGCCTGGCCCTCGTCATGAGGGAGGCGAACAGGGCCGACTACGGCAATCGTGCCCTGGGCACCTCGTTGACCTGGAAGACCCCTTGGGGGGATCTGGAGCTGACAGCTTGGGACACAGTCGCCCACGCCTACGACGTCATCACCAGCTTCGCTCGCGGCATTGCCGTTCGATTCGATACCCGTAACGGCAACAACGGTGTCTCGTACCGGATCGAGATGAGGATGGCTGCGGAGGCAGCGGGTCTGGCCAGCAGATCCTATGGGACGGTGACGAGTGCCGTCCCGGCCGACCGTTCCCGGCTGCGCAACCAGGGAGCTCTGCTCAAGGAGGTCCGCGAGCTGCTCACCCTGTCGCGCGGCTACGGCATGGAGTCGGTACGTCAACGAGCCATGTCGACGGCGGAGACCGTGAGCGCCTCGCTATCCGATGTCGTGGACGACTCCGCCCTGGAGCTGGTCGTCGATCTCCGCCTCGCCTTCGGCCGGCTCCTGGCAGCACTGGGCGCCAACGAGCGGGCGGAGAAGGAGCACCTCGACACGGCGGAGCTGAGCCTGAGCCAGGGATGGACGGAAACTTCCTGCGCTGCACTGGCCCTGGCGTCGCACGCCGCCCAGGCGCGCGGCGACAACGCCGCCAGCCGCCGCGCGTGGCAGCAGTGCCTGGAGGCGATGACCACCTGGCCGATGAACCGTCCAGGGGAGCGCTGCGGGATACTTGTCGACGCCGTCGGCGATCCTCTCATTGCGGTGCAGGTTCTCTCCGCACTGGCGGAGGTCCTGGTTGAGGGGGTCGAGGAGGACAACTCGCGAGCGCCGATCGTCCGAGAGATCATTTCGCGGGCATCGACCCAGGTCTCCCGTTGCGTGCGTCCCCCGCGCCGGGCGGCAGAGGCGCTGGCGCGGGTCGAGGAGCGCATCGCGCCCTACGGGCGGGGCCGAGGAGGGAGAAGGCGCCCGGGCTCTTCCACGACGATCAAGGCCGGTGACCAGGACATCTCGGCGCCCGTCTGAACGTCCCGGCCGCATTCGCCGCCACGGGCGCCGGGAATGAGCTGGCCCTCGTCAGGCGGGGCACGGCATGATGGGGTCATGCGCCACACACCTGCCGCCCAGACCACTCGCCATCCTGCGGACCGCGCTCTGCGTGTGGGGCTGACGGGGGGCATCGGGGCCGGTAAGTCCACTGTTGCCGCGCTATTGGAGGCACGCGGTGCAGTCGTGACCAGTGCTGACGAGGTCTCTCGCGATGTGGTCAGCCCCGGAAGCGATGGTCTTGCGGCGGTCGTGGCTGAATTCGGGGACGGCGTCCTCGCCTCCGATGGCTCGCTCGACCGCAGCGCCCTGGGGCGTCTGGTCTTCTCCGACGACCTGAGCCGCGCGCGCCTGGAGGAGATTCTTCTGCCCCTCATCGCGGCCGAGGCATGGGCCCGGATGGAGACGATTCCGGCTGGGCGGGTGGCGGTATACGACGTCCCTCTGCTTGTCGAGGGGCAGATGCAGGACATGTTCGACCTCGTTGTCGTCGTCGAGGCGGACCTTGAGCTGCGTCTGAAGCGACTCGCGCAGCGCGGCATGGACCGGGAGCACGCCCTTGCCCGCGTCGCTTCGCAGGCGACGGATGAGGAACGACGGGCTGTGGCCGACGTCGTGCTGTCCAACTCCGGGTCGATTGATGAGCTGGAGGCGGATGTCGACAGGCTCTGGACCACCCGGATCATGGCGCCGGAAACCATTGCCTGACAACGGGGGAGGCCTTCCCATCGGCTGATATCGCGCAGACCCCTACAGTGGGTTGAGGAGCCGCGGCGTCCCGACCGCCGTCGGGTCGGACGCATTAGTCGTACGAAAAGGAACCGTCATGCCTCGATCACCGATGGCCGCCCCCACTCGTCGAAGCCTCCTGCTGCTCGGGAGCCTCACAGGGGTCGGGATGCTCGCGGGCTGTGTCGTCATCCAGCGGCCGAACCGGGAACCGAGCGAGAAATCGAGCCCAGAGCCGAGCAGGCCGTTGTCCAAGAAACCGGTCCTGTACCTCTACCCCTCAACGACGACGGATCTCTCGGTGAGTCTGGATTACAAAGGGACGCTGACATACACCTATCCGACGCCGCAGACTCAGGCGGATGGTCGCGTCACGTGGCAGGTGACGGCATCTCCCAACGGGGACATCACTGACGCCACGGGGCGGCACTACCCGTCACTGTTCTGGGAGGGGGAGGAGCCCACCGCCTTCGCTCAGGATGAGGGCTTTATTGTCGATGCGGATGCGGCCACCGGTTTCCTGGAGGAGAAGCTCTCCGTCCTGGGCCTCGACCAGCGTGAGGCGGCCGAGTTCATCACCTTCTGGGGGCCGCGGATAGCCGAGCGGGGCAGAGCCCTGGTCACCTTCGCCACTGACGAGTACGCTCGCCGCGCCGTCTACCGCTTCACAGACACCTCCTCCGGCGCCGAAATCGTCCCGGAGACGTTCATCCGGGTCTACGTCGTTATCGGAGAGGTGCCTCAGACGCCGGTTCCGGAACAGGAATTGGCGCCCGCGCCTGCTCGAACCGGATTCACCGCCGTCGAGTGGGGCGGAACCGAACGGTAGAGCCGGCGGGCGCACTCAGCCCAGTCGGCTGCTACGCCGGGAGGCTGCGCGAGCAGGGCCGAAGGCGCCGACGATGGACGCGGAGACAGCAACGATGAAGGCCATGAGAGCTCCTTGAATCGGTGTGGGAGGACAGGGAACGAACGGGGATTGAGACCCACGAAAGTGAGGCCAGGACACATTGGCGTCCTGCCCGCACCACCGTAATAGGTGGATCCGATTTAATGGTTCCTAAGCGGACACAAGGACGTATCAGTGTGATGACGGCATGATTCCAGGGAGGTGAAGGGGGCGGTTGAACCGTCGGGGCTCTCGGAGGTGCAGGCAGGGCCGCGTAGTCTGGAGGCATGCGTCCCGTCACCGAGCTCCAGCGCGCTGCCAAGCCCTTCGAGGTCGTCAGTCCCTATTCGCCCAGTGGTGACCAGCCCACGGCGATCGCCGAGTTGACCGAGCGCCTCCAGGCGGGGGAGAAGGACATCGTCCTACTGGGCGCCACCGGAACCGGGAAGTCCGCGACGACCGCTTGGCTCGTCGAGCAGGTCCAGCGTCCCACCCTCATCCTGGAGCCGAACAAGACGCTGGCCGCTCAGATGGCCGCGGAGTTCCGCGAGCTGCTGCCGAACAACGCGGTGGAGTACTTCGTCTCCTACTACGACTACTACCAGCCCGAGGCCTACGTCCCTCAGACGGACACCTTCATCGAAAAGGACTCCTCCATCAACGACGAGGTCGAGCGTCTGCGGCACAGCGCCACCAACTCCCTGCTCACCCGCCGTGACGTCGTCGTCGTGTCCTCCGTGTCCTGCATCTACGGACTGGGCACTCCTCAGGAGTACGTGGATCGGATGACTCCTCTGGAGGTGGGGCAGCAGATCGACCGGGACGAGCTTCTGCGACGTTTCGTGACGATGCAGTACACCCGCAATGACATCGACTTCACCCGCGGTACCTTCCGGGTACGGGGGGACACGGTGGAGATCATCCCGATGTATGAGGAGCTCGCCATCCGCATCGAGTTCTTCGGCGACGAGATCGAGGCCCTGGCCACGCTCCACCCCGTGACCGGAGACGTCATCGACACCGCCGAGCAGGTCTTCGTCTTCCCCGCCTCCCACTATGTGGCAGGCCCCGAGCGCATGCAGAGGGCCATCGAGGGCATCGAGTCCGAGCTCGCCGAGCGCCTGGCCCAGCTCGAGCGCGACGGCAAACTCCTGGAGGCCCAGCGCCTGCGCATGCGCACCACTTACGACCTGGAGATGCTCCAGCAGATCGGCATGTGCTCAGGGATCGAGAACTACTCCCTGCACATCGACGGCCGGGAGACCGGCACCCCGCCCAACACCCTCCTGGACTACTTCCCCGAGGACTTCCTCCTGGTCATCGACGAGTCGCACGTGACCGTCCCCCAGATCGGCGCCATGCACGAGGGGGACGCCTCCCGCAAGCGCACCCTGGTCGACCACGGGTTCCGCCTGCCCTCTGCCCTGGACAACCGGCCCCTGACCTTCGCCGAGTTCGAGGACCGCATCGGACAGACCGTCTACCTGTCGGCCACCCCCGGGGACTACGAGACCCAGAGATCCGACGGCGTCGTCGAGCAGATCATCCGGCCTACCGGGCTGGTGGACCCCAAGGTGGTCGTCAAGCCCACCGAGGGGCAGATCGACGACCTGCTCGAGGAGGTGCGCACCCGTGTCGAGCGCCAGGAGCGCATCCTCGTGACCACCCTGACCAAGCGCATGGCAGAGGACCTGACCACATATCTCGCCGAACGGGGTGTGCGCGTGGAGTACCTCCACTCCGACGTCGACACCCTGCGGCGCGTCGAGCTCCTGCGCGAGCTGCGGTTGGGGCGCTTCGACGTGCTGGTCGGCATCAACCTGCTGCGCGAGGGCCTGGACCTTCCGGAGGTCTCGCTGGTGTCCATCCTGGACGCGGACAAGGAGGGCTTCCTGCGCTCGACCCGCTCCCTCATCCAGACCATCGGGCGCGCCGCCCGCAATGTCTCCGGCGAGGTCCACATGTACGCCGACACCATCACCCCGGCCATGGCCGAGGCCATCGAGGAGACCGAGCGGCGACGCATCAAGCAGCTGGCCTACAACACCGAGCACGGCATCGACCCCCAACCGCTGCGCAAGAAGATCGCCGACGTCACCGACATGCTCGCCCGTGAGGACGTCGACACCGCCGACCTCCTGGCCGGCGGCTACCGGGGCCATGAGGACCCCTCGGTGCGGGCCCGGCGCAAGCAGACGGCCGAGGCCACGGTGCGCGAGAAGCTCGCCGGGGCGGCGCAGGGCGACCTCGTCGAGCTCATCAACGAGCTCACCCAGCAGATGCACGCCGCGGCCGAGGAGCTCCACTTCGAGCTCGCCGCCCGGCTGCGTGACGAGATCCAGGACCTCAAGAAGGAGCTGCGCGCTATGCGCGCCGCCCAGTGAAGGAACACTGCAGTTTGCCTCACGCCGTCTTTTAGAACTTTGGTCCTGGAGTGGGGAAGGAGGGCTCGCGACTCTCTTGGGGGAATATCCAATATTCACTCCATCTTGTTGTGTGTTGACGTGAGACTCTTGTAGATATGCAGCGTGTTATGCGTGTTGCAGATTATCTATTAATAGGTTGCCAAGCCTTGTCCTCTCCTTAACGTGACCATATAGTGATTGTGTGCCGCACCACTGTTGTTGCGAGGGAGTGTGAGTGGACATGGCCGAGCTCGACATCGATGTCGCTGACGGAGAGGGCGGGCGGGTTGCCTCCGGCAAGGTGTCGTTGGCCGCGCTGACCGCACTTGGCATCGGATCGATGATCGGGGGCGGGATCTTCGGTTTGCCACAGCAGATGGCCGACGCCGCAGCGCCCGGGCCGCTTATCATAGGATGGCTCATTACGGGTGCCGGCATGCTCATGCTTGCCTTCGTCTACCAGCGGCTGGCCATCAACCTGCCCGAGATCAATGCCGGTGTCTACGGTTATGCTCGTGCCGGCTTCGGCAATCTCATCGGATTTTCATCCGCGTGGGGGTACTGGTTGTCAGCCTGGATCGGCAATGTTGGCTATCTTGTGCTGCTCATGGCCTCATTGGGCGTCTTCCTGCCCGGGTTCGGCAATGGTAATACTGCACTTGCCATCGGGATCGCCTCAGTCGTCATGTGGATGTACCACGCCCTGATCCTGCGCGGCATCCGAGAGGCCGCCATCATCAACGCCATTGTGACCGTCGGCAAGGTTCTACCGCTGATCGTCTTTGTCCTCATCGGTCTGTTTGCTTTCAAGCTCGATATTTTCACTCACGATTTCTGGGGAGCCGGTGTCGGCACGGGGTTTGGTGCGGTGGTTGCCCAGGTCAAGAACATGATGCTGGTGACGGTGTGGGTGTTCATTGGCGTTGAAGGGGCATCGGTGTTCTCCGAGCGGGCCAGAACGCGTGCCGATATCGGCAGGGCAACAATCCTGGGCTTCCTCTCTGTCCTGGCCCTTTTGCTCGCCGTCAACATTCTGTCCTATGGCATCGTCCCTCGCTCCGAGCTCGCCAAGTTGGGAGACCCCTCCCTGGCGGGGGTGCTTGAGGCGGCAGTCGGTCCATGGGGGGCGAAGTTCATCGCCCTGGGACTCATCGTCTCCCTGGTGGGGGCCCTGCTGTCCTGGTTCCTCATGCTGGCCGAGATCATGCGTGTTCCCGCCCAGGAGGGGCTCATGCCCTCGTTCCTGGGCCGCGAGAACGCTAAAGCCGTGCCCGTCAACGCCTTGTGGCTGACCATGGGGCTGGTTCAGCTCTTCCTCATCTGGACCTACTTCAACGCCTCGACCTACACGCGCCTCATCCACCTGGCTTCCGCTCTCATCCTGCTGCCCTATCTCCTGTCCGCCCTATTCCAGGTCCTCGTCGCAGTCAGAGACAGGTCTCGGGGCGGGTACTTCGATCTCGTCGTTGGCGTTCTGGGATCGGTGTACGGTCTATGGCTGCTCTATGCCGCCGGTCTGGTGTACCTCCTGTACACGGCCATCTTCTACCTGCTGGGCCTGCCCTTCTATATCTGGGCGCGGCGTGAGCAGGAGGCCAAGGTCTTCAATACCGCCGAGTGGGGGCTCGTCGTGCTCTTCGCCGTCATGTCCGTCTACGCCGTCTACGGACTGGCAACCGGTGCGCTGAGCCTGTGACCGCCATTCTCAACCATCTCCCTGTCATCTATGACCCACCGTTTTCGGCAGCATTTAATCGTGTTGCCACGACTTGGAAAGAGGAACAATGACCGAACAGAAGCACGGAGTCTATTCCGAAGTCGGCACACTGCGACGTGTCATGGTGTGTCGTCCCGGTCGCGCACACGATCGTCTCACTCCGTCCAACTGCCACGATCTGCTCTTCGACGATGTCTTGGACGTCCCCAAGGCTCAGCGTGACCACGATTTCTTCGTCGAACTCATGCGCGAGCGTGACATCGATGTCCTCGAACTGCGTGATCTGCTCGCCGATGTCTTGGACATCCCCGAGGCGCGCTCGTTCATCCTGGGCCGACGCATCAACCACGCCACCATGGGCGTGGGCGTCGCCGAGGACCTGCTGGCTTGGTTGGAGGAGATGCCCTCGGCCGAGCTCGGCGAGCTCCTTATCGGCGGACTCGTGTCCGACGAGGTGCCCACGGACGTGTTCGGCAGCTGCATCTCTCCTTTCCACGTCAACAGCGACGACCCCGAGATGCTCATCGCCCCCCTGCCCAACACCCTGTTCACCCGTGACAACTCTGCCTGGATCTACGACGGTGTCGAGCTGTCCCGGATGTTCTGGGGTGCCCGTCGACGCGAGGTTCTCCTGCTGACCGCTATCTACCGCTACCACCCGATGTTTAAGTACGACTACAACGTCTGGCTGGACACGGTCGACAAGGACATGGGGCACACCTTCATCGAGGGCGGAGACATCATGCCGATCGGCAAGGGCATCGTCCTGGTCGGCATGGGTGAGCGCTCGACCTTCCAGGCCGTCAGCCAGATCGCCAAGTCGCTGTTCGACGCTGGCTCGGCTGAGCGGGTCATCGCCGCCCGCATGCCCAAGGAGCGCGCTGCGATGCACCTGGACACTGTGTTCACGGTGTGCTCCGAGGACGTCGTCAACGTCTACGAGCCGGTCGTCCGGGCCATGGACACCTTCTCCCTGCGTCCCGACGAGACCGAGCGCGGAGGCATCAAGGTCACTTACGACGAGGGCTACTTCGTTGACGTCGTCTCCGAGGCTCTGGGCGTCAAGCTCACCCCGGTCATGTCCACCGCAGGACGCTACGGGGCCGAGTGCGAGCAGTGGAACGACGGCAACAACGTCGTGGCCCTGTCCCCGGGAGTAGTCGTGGCCTACGATCGCAACTATTCGATCAATGCCAACCTGCGCGCTGCGGGCATCGAGGTTCTGGAGATCCCCTCCAGCGAGCTCGGTCGCGGTCGTGGAGGCGGACATTGCATGACCTGCCCGATCGATCGGGACCCGGTCTACTGACCGAGCCGGCTTCGGAGTACAGACGTTACGGCCATGATGGTGATGGCGTTGCCGCCTCCGGGGAACCCCAGTCGGGTGGCGACGTCATGCACCCCACACCTGCGCGATGGGCCACTCCATGTGCCCGTACCGGTTAGCACGTTAGACTCTCGGACGTTATACACGGAGGGGAGTACTCCCAATCAACGGCGACGTCGTCATCACGGTGGTGCGGGCACACGCGGTCCTGCGTTCCCGGCGTCGCGGCCAGAGCGGCACGAGCCTTGAGCACCGGCGCCCGTGGCGGGAGGAGACCTCCGGTACCAGTTCCGTACCGGAGGAGAATACGTGGATGTCCACATTCTGGGGTGGATCGGCCTGGCGGCCATCATCCTGACCCTCATCGCGATCGACATCGTCGGTCACGTGCGCACGCCGCACGAGCCCACCATGAAGGAGGCTGCCATCTGGTCGGTGGCCTATATCACTATGGCCCTGGTCTTTAGCGGCATCGTCTGGTTCGTGTGGGGCGGCGGATTCGCCCAGCAGTACCTGAGCGGCTACATCACCGAGAAGGCGCTGAGCATCGACAACCTCTTCGTCTTCGTCATCATGATGTCCTCCTTCAAGGTGCCCCGGAAGTACCAGCAGGAGGTGCTGCTCGCCGGCATCGTCATCGCCCTCGTCCTCAGGCTCATCTTCATCCTCGCAGGCGCTGCGCTCATCAATAACTTCTCCTGGGTCTTCTACTTCTTCGGAGCCTGGCTCCTGTGGACCGCCTTCTCCCAGGCCCGAGAGGGCGTTGAGGAGCCCGACGACGAGGACGAGGAGTACAGGCCCAGCGGCTTCGTCAAGCTCGTCGCTCGCGTCATCCCCATGACCGACGGCTTCGTAGGCGGCAAGGTCATCCACCGCCACGCCGGGCGCACCATGATCACCCCCATGATGCTGTGCATCATCGCCATCGGCACCGCCGACGTCATGTTCGCCGTCGACTCCATCCCCGCGATCTACTCGCTGACTATAGAACCCTTCCTGGTCTTCTCCGCCAACGCCTTCTCCCTGCTGGGCCTGCGCCAGCTCTACTTCCTCATCGACGGACTGCTCGACCGGCTCGTCTACCTCCACTACGGCCTGGCGGTCATCCTTGGCTTCATCGGCTTCAAACTCATCGTCCACGCCCTGCACACCAATGAGCTCTGGTTCATCAACGGGGGCAAGAACTGGGAGACCATCCCGGAGGCCTCGGTCAAGGTCTCCCTGGCCGTCATCGTCACCACGATCACTGTCACCGTCATCGCTTCGGTCCTCAAGTCGCGAGCCGATGCCCGGCGGGCCGAGGTCACTTCCTGATCTTTCAGCCGTTGGGAGGAGGACTGATCTTCCACCACTCATTACCCTCTGAGCCGTGAGCGCCACGAACATCCCTCAAGCCCCGGTGACCGGGCTCAGCGCCGCACAGGTCGCCGAGCGCGTCAGCGCCGGACGGACCAACGAGTACCGCGAGCGGACCTCCCGCAGCGTCTCCCAGATCCTGCGGGCCAACGTCTTCACGGTTTTCAACGCCATTCTGGGCGCGGCACTGGCTGTCATCCTGGTGCTGGGGCGCTGGGGAGACGGGCTGTTCGGCGTAGTCCTCCTGCTCAACACCGCCACCGGTACAGTGGCGGAGATCCGAGCCAAGCGCGCCCTCGACCGCCTCGCGGTGCTGGAGACGCCTCGAGCCGTCGTCCTGAGGGACGGGGTCGAGCGGGAGGTTGCTGTTGGTGACGTTGTCCTTGACGACGTCGTGCGCCTCAGCGCCGGTCAGCAGGTCCCGGCGGACGGGGAGGTCATCACCAGCGACGGCCTCGAGATCGACGAGTCGATCCTCACCGGAGAGTCCCGGCCCGTGCGCCCGGAACGCGGCGCCCGAGTCATGTCCGGGACCACGGTGACAGCCGGGACCGGCCTATTCCGCGCCTCAGCCATCGGTGGAGATGCCTACGCCCACCGGTTGGCCCGGGAGGCTCGCAGGTACTCCCTCGTTGTCAGCGAGTTGCAGGCCGGAACCAACCGGGTGCTGCACTGGATCAGCTGGGTCATCATCCCCGTCGCCGTGGTCCTGGTGTGGTCCCAGCTGCGTCTGAGCGGGAGCATCGGCCAGGCCTGGAGCACCGGCGAGTGGAGGCAGGCGGTCGTCGTGGGCATCGCAGGCGTCGTCAGCATGGTGCCTCAGGGGCTGGTGCTCCTGACCTCCGTCAACTTCGCGACGGCATCCCTGGCGCTGGCCAGACGCAACGTCCTGGTCCAGGAGCTGCCCGCCGTCGAGGTCCTGGCCCGGGTCGACACCCTGTGCCTGGATAAGACCGGCACTATCACGACCGGCCGTATTCGCCTGGGGGAGATCCAGGGACCCGACGGCGGCCAGGCGCCGCCCGAGGTACTTGCGGCCCTGGCCGTACTCACCGGAACGGGCGAATCCAACGCCACCGCGGATGCGATTGTGGAGGGGCTCAAGGAGCCCGAGCGACTCGGTGAGCAGGGTCTGAGGGAGGCTCTAGTCTCAGCCGGTGAGTGCGAGGCGGGCGGCGTGGAGTCGATCCCCTTCTCCTCGCGCCGAAAGTGGTCGGCGATCCGAGACGAGGCCTGCGGCACCACATGGGTTCTCGGAGCCCCCGAGATTGTCCTGGCCGCTCACAGTGCGCCCGTCCTGGAGCGTGCCCGTCGGATTGCCGCGCAGGGGGTGCGCGTCGTCGCCCTGGCCCGATCACACTCGCCTTGGACACAGCCCCAGGAGCAGGACGAGCCGCGGCTGCCCGGCGACCTTGAGGCCGCCGGGATCGTCGTCCTCACCGAGGAGATTCGTCCCGACGCCGCCGAGACCCTCGCCTACTTCCGCCAGCAGGGCGTTGATGCCAAGGTCATCTCCGGCGACAGCCCCGAGACAGTGGCCGCCGTCGCCCGCCAGGCAGGAGTCACCGCTGCCGACGGCGGCGAGCTCGTGGCCCTGGACGCGCGCACCCTGCCGGCCGGCGCGGGCAGTGGGAAGGAGACGGAGGAGGACCTGAACCGTCTGGCTGACGCGGTCGAGGGTGCCAGTGTCCTAGGGCGCGTCACCCCCGAGCAGAAGCGGGCGCTGGTTCGGGCACTGAAGTCGCGCGGTCACGTCGTCGCGATGACCGGGGACGGTGTCAACGACGCCCTGGCCCTCAAGGACGCCGATCTGGGGATCGCCATGGGCAATGGGGCGCCGGCCACGAAGGCGGTTGCGCGCCTGGTGCTCCTCAAGGGTGAGTTCTCTGCCCTGCCGGGGGTTGTGGCTCAGGGGCGCCGCGTCATGGCCAACACTGAACGCATCGCCTCCCTGTTCCTGGCCAAGACCATCTACGCCTCACTGATCGCCGTCGTCGTGGCCGTTACAGCGATCACCTATCCCTTCCTGCCCCGTCAGTTCACGGTCGTCTCCTCGCTGACGATCGGGATCCCGGCCTTCGTCCTGGCTCTGGCTCCCAGTTCACAGCGCTACCGGGAAGGATTCTTGAGGAGGGTTCTCAGCCTGTGCGTGCCTGCGGGGCTCATGGCGGGAACCGTCACCCTGGCCACCTACCTCTGGCTGACGCTCACTCATGCCCCTCGAGCCCAGGTGACTACGGCAACCACTCTGGTTCTCGTCACGTGCGGGCTGTGGTTGCTCACGCTCACGGCCCGGCCGCTGTCCAGCTGGCGATTGGGGCTCGTCGTACTCATGGGATCAATAGCGGTCCTGGGTATCGTGGCTCCACCGGTGCGCGCCTTCTTCGAGCTGGCCTGGCCCAGCCCAGGGGTGTGGTGGGTCATCGCGCTCATGGCCGGACTGGCGATTGGCGGCATCGAGCTGGTTCACATAGTGCGGCGCAGAATCGTACGCAATCGAGGCTAAGAGCCTTCTACCTTGCGGCGACCAGGCGAAGCCACCCGTGTCGGGGGTGGATGCTGATATCGACCGTGAGGAACCCGGCCTCGCGGGCCAGGGCGGCAAGGCTCTGACCATCAGTCACATTCATATTCAGACGCTCCGCCCAGTGCCCCGCCGCTTCTCGATCGGCGACCTCATTGGTGATCACGAGCCGACCCCCGGAACTCAGGACGCGGCGAATCTCGATGAGACCGGCCTGCAGGTCCGGCCAGAAGTACGTGGTCTCGAATGCCGTCGCAACGTCGAAGAAGCCGTCGCGGAAGGGCAGATGGTCCACCGAACTCTCCACGACCCGCAGGCGCCCAGAGGCAACGGCGGCGCGGTTGACGCGCCTGCTGGTTTCAACTGCATCGGGGGAGTGGTCGACGCCGGCTACCTCGCGACGAGTCTGCGCAAGAATCCGGGCAATAGCCTTGCCGCCCCCGCAGCCGACGTCGAGCACCCTGTCTCGGGGGCGGATCCCCGCTGCCTTCAGTCCCCACCGGTGCAGGCGGGCGTGCCCGATGTTCATGCCGCGCAGAAGCACGCGCCCGGTCAGGCAGGAGGGGCGGGCGAACTGAGATTCGTCCGGGATGGCGGAGGACTTGGAAGACTGAGAGGAAACCACGGATCCATGCTCCCCGGCCTGACCAGACGGGCGCAAGGGTCGTTGCGGAATGAGCCGGCTCTGTTCCAGCTTCAGTACTGGTTCAGTAGTAGCCTCCTGCTGCGGTTCAGGCCAGGAGCCCGATGACCGGGTTCCACTCGCGTGCGATGCGCTCGTTGATGTAGCCGGCTCGGTGGAAGGGATCCTCCTCGAGCAGGGCCAGTGCACCAACCTCGTCATTGGCCCGCACGACGATGAGGGCGTCATGTGTACCCACGTAGGGGCCCGCGGCCAGCAGCTTGCCCTCATCGGCCAGGCGGCCGTTGAAGGCGCGGTGCGAGGGACGCACGGCGGCCATCTCCTCGTCCTTGTCGGTGACGTAGCGGTACTCGACGGCGTAGATCTTGCTCATGGGCTCCAGCATAGAGCTGAGAGACTCCGGCCATGGCCTGAAACACAGGGGGCCTGAGCATTCTTCCGACATCCTCGCGATGAGACGTGTCGAACACGTGTGCGATCGCACGACGGGTGCGGCGAACCCCTAGACTCGAATCCCGTGAACGACTCTCTCATCATCCGCGGAGCCCGCGAGCACAATCTCAAGGGCGTCGACCTGGACCTGCCCCGCGATACGATGATCGTCTTCACCGGACTGTCCGGCTCGGGCAAGTCCTCCCTCGCCTTCGACACGATTTTCGCCGAGGGGCAACGCCGTTACGTGGAGTCCCTGTCCTCCTACGCCCGTCAGTTCCTGGGTCAGATGGACAAGCCCGACGTCGAGCTCATCGAGGGCCTGAGCCCCGCGGTGTCCATCGACCAGAAGTCCACCTCGCGCAACCCCCGCTCCACGGTGGGCACAGTGACCGAGGTCTACGACTACCTGCGTCTGCTGTACTCGCGGGCAGGCGTCCAGCACTGCCCCGTCTGCGAGGCGGTTATCTCCTCCCAGACCCCCCAGCAGATCGTCGACCAGGTCCGCTCCCTGCCCGAGGGCACTCGCTTTCAGGTGCTCGCCCCCGTCGTGCGCGGACGCAAGGGCGAGTACTCCGAGCTCTTCGGCGAGTTGCGCGGACGCGGCTTCAACCGGGTGCGCGTCGACGGCGCTGTCGAGCGCCTTGACAACCCGCCGACTCTCAACAAGCGCCTCAAACACGACATCGAGGTCATCGTCGATCGTCTCGTCGTCCGCGACGGCATCCGCCAGCGGCTGACCGACTCGGTCGAGACGGCCCTCGGGCTGGCCGAAGGCCTGATCATTATCGAGCAGGTCGACCTGCCCGACGACGACCCCGACCGGGAGCGCCGCTACTCCGAGAAACGCGCCTGCCCCAACGAGCACCCCCTGGCCCTGGACGAGATGGAGCCGCGCACCTTCTCCTTCAACGCCCCCTACGGCGCCTGTCCGGCCTGCACGGGCATCGGGACCCGGCTCGAAGTCGACCCCGAGCTCGTCGTCCCCGACGAGGAGCTCACCCTGGCTGAGGGCGCCGTCGCCCCCTGGTCAAGTCACCAGAAGTACTTCACCCGCCAACTTGAGGCCCTGGGCAAGGAACTGTCCTTCGACGTCGACACCCCCTGGCGCGCGCTGCCGGCGCGTGCCAAGGAGGCGATCCTGCGCGGCAAGGACTACGAGGTCAAGGTCACCTATCGCAACCGCTGGGGACGCGAGCGCATCTATTCCACCGGATTCGAGGGCGTCCTCGACTACGTCATGCGCAAGCACGACGAAACCGAGTCCGATTGGTCCCGCGAGCGATACCAGGCCTACATGCGGGAGATCCCCTGCCCCGTGTGCGACGGCGCCCGGCTCAAACCGGAGGTGCTGGCCGTGCGTGTGGGCGGGCTCTCCATCGCCCAGCTGTGCGAGCTGCCCATCAGCGAGGCCCGGGACTTCCTGGCCGGCCTCAGCCTGACCGGCCAGGCCGCTCAGATCGCGGGCAGCGTCCTGACCGAGATCAACGCGCGCCTGGGCTTCCTGGTGGATGTGGGGCTGGACTACCTCAGTCTGGCCCGCGGCGCGGCCACCCTCTCCGGGGGCGAGGCACAGCGCATCCGCCTGGCCACCCAGATCGGTTCAGGCCTGGTCGGGGTCCTCTACGTCCTGGACGAGCCCAGCATCGGCCTGCACCAGCGGGACAACACCCGCCTCATCGAGACCCTCCAACGGCTGCGGGACCTGGGCAACACGCTCATCGTCGTCGAGCATGATGAGGACACCATCCGCTCGGCCGACTGGATCGTCGACATCGGCCCCGGAGCGGGTGAGCTGGGCGGTGAGGTCGTTTACTCCGGTGACGTCGCGGGCCTGGCCGGAGCCGAGAGCTCGGTCACCGGTGATTACCTGGCCAGGCGGCGGCGGATCGAGATTCCCGACAAGCGACGCGAGCGCGACAAGAACCGTGAGGTCACCGTCGTCGGCGCCCGTGAGAACAACCTCAAGGACGTCACCGTGTCCTTCCCGCTCGGCGTGCTCACCGCCGTCACCGGCGTCTCCGGATCGGGCAAGTCCTCCCTGGTCAACTCCATCCTCTACCAGGTGCTCGCCAACCGGCTCAACCGTTCCCGCGGCGTGCCCGGCAGGCACAAGACCGTCAGGGGAGTCGACCACCTCGACAAGGTCGTCCACGTCGACCAGTCGCCGATCGGCCGCACCCCCCGGTCCAACCCGGCCACCTACACCGGGGTATGGGACCACATCCGCAAGATCTTCGCGGCCGTGCCGGAGTCGAAGGTCCGTGGCTACGGACCTGGGCGTTTCTCCTTCAACGTCAAGGGCGGCCGCTGCGAGTCCTGCAAGGGAGACGGCACGCTCAAGATCGAGATGAACTTCCTGCCGGACGTCTACGTGCCCTGCGAGGTCTGCCATGGCGCCCGCTACAACCGGGAGACCCTGGAAATCCGCTACAAGGACAAGACGGTCGCCGACGTCCTGGACATGACCATCCACCAGGCCGCCGACTTCTTCTCCGCTTCCTCGGTTATCGCTCGCCATCTCAACACCCTGGTCGAGGTGGGATTGGGCTATGTGCGCCTGGGCCAGTCGGCCACCACGCTCTCCGGCGGTGAGGCCCAGCGCGTCAAGCTCGCCACCGAGCTCCAGCGGCGCTCCACTGGTCGCACCATCTACGTCCTGGACGAACCGACCACCGGACTGCATTTCGAGGACATCCGCAAACTGCTCGGGGTGCTCCAGGGCCTGGTGGACAAGGGCAACTCTGTGGTGGTGATCGAGCACAACCTCGACGTCATCGCCAACGCGGACTGGGTCATTGATATGGGACCCGAGGGCGGCAAGGGCGGAGGAACCGTCGTCGTGACCGGCACTCCGGAGAAGGTCGCGGCCACGGAGTCGTCCTACACCGGCCAGTTCCTGGCTCCGATGCTTCGGACCGCCCGCGGCTGAACCGCAGCAGACGTGTCGCCGATTCTGCTCCAAGGCGAGTGAACGGTTCCGCCTCAGGAGCGGTTGTGATCGTCAGCGCCCTCCATGCCCTCCATCTGCGTGCGGCGCTGTTCCTGGGCGTAGCGGTTGTAGAGCAGTGAGAGCACGAAGCAGACGATGCCCGCGGCCGCCAGCGAGACGACCCGAATGATCGAGTTCTGCGAGGCTGTGTCGACGGCGGCAAGTTTGAGGACAGACAGGAGCACCAGGGTCAGGCCGTAGTGTCGCAGGACCGTCACGCGCACCTTGAACCCGAAGACGATGCAGGCTCCGCCGGTCGTCAGCACCAGTACAGACATGAGAACCGAGCTCGGTCCGATGTCGGTGACCGCGATGACCGAGAACCACATGAGCAGGGAGTCTCCGATCGCGAGGCTCAGACACACCTCCGCGCGCCGCCCCCACGGAAGCAGCAGCCACGTGGCGCTCGCTCCTAGCCCCAGAGCGACAGTCACCAGCGCCATCGTCCATACCGATGAGGTTAGCTCCTGCGCCCATGACAACGTCAGTGCGGCTATGGCGGCCACAAGCCCCGACACGATACACGACGCCGCCGGGGCCCCTGCCAGTGAGCTTCGCGGGTCGGGCAACGCCTCGCCGTGAGGGCCTACCTGGTAGCGGGCTCCCCGGCATCGACCGCCGAGCACCCGCAGGGGAGTGGCCCTGTTGGAGAAGGCGCCCAGGAGGATGAATGCGATGGTGACAAGCCCCGGGACCATGTGCAGGGCCGCCCAAGCGTTCTGGGATCTGCCCACGAGGCCACCTGCGAGCATCGGAGCGAGGACGGCAAGATTGAAGACGATCGCGGCCAGTGCCAGTCGCAAGGCCACAATCCTCGGTCGGATGCCCGACGGCGCAGTGCTCGTCTCGGGAGCCGGCGTGCCGCCCACAGCTCGGTCTCCGAGTCCCTCGGTCACTACCACCAGGAGCCCAGAGACCGCGATAGATGCGATGAGCAACAGGAGATCGGCCCGAGAATACGCGGTTTCGGGGAGTGTGAGGATCGGTGCGGTGCCGAGGAAAGCCAGGATCGGGGCCGGCTCCACCCGTCCGTCCACGATGGCGGGCAGGGAGCAGAGCATCGCGGTCATAACGACGAAGGGATAGACCCGGGGGTCGTTGATGATCGCCAGACCGACCAGTGCAACGGGGAGGATCGACGCCTCATGACCAATGGCCATGGCGCTGCGCCACTGGTCGGGGCTGCGGGGTGCGAACACCGCGAGTGCTGCCCCGGCCAGCAGGAGAAGCTCGAGGATGAAGACGGCGACAACGGTGGAGTGCGCCAGTTCGAGGTTCACCTGCTCGATCAGCAGGTTCCTGTAGGCCACCATAAGGACTGCGACGGCCAGTCCCCAGTCCCAGCCCGCCGTCTTGACACCGATGCTCCACAGACGCCTGCTGGCGTGCAGCGTCTGGCAGACGAGGAGCAGGCACAGAGCCATGGCGATACTGATACCGCCGGTGGTGGAGATGCGCAGCATCGGTCTGATCGGGGCGAAGACGAGCGTGACCGCCGTCGCCGTCATCGACGTCACCGGATACCAGGCGGCATGCCGCATTCGCTCCGTATTTCGTGACAGCATCCCGCAGGTGAGGGCCAGGACAGCGACGTAAACGCCGATCATCAGCCACGTGATGATCGCTGTCCTCGGCTGCTGAATCACATGGTTGACCGCGAAGCCGATGGTCACCAGGGCGCCGATGGTGGAGACGACCGCGGTGAACAGCACCCGGGTCAGGTGGGATACGACCAGAAGCACGAGCCCCCAGCAGGCCATGAGGACCAGAGCGGGTTCCGGGCTGAGTATCCCGTCCAGAAGGACGGCACCTACGATGGAGACGAAGCCGAGACCGCCACCGGTTCCCGTGATCGTCGCCGCGGCGACGCGATAACGGGGCCGGCTGTTCCCCAGATGGGCGCCCGCAGCCGTCATCGTCACCGCGATCAGCGCCAGAGCCAGGATCTTGACCGGATCGGGAATGGAGTCCCACACCAGGGCAAGCAGACTGACTCCTGCTGACAGAACGAGCACTGCGGCGGCGCCGGAGAGCAGATAACGCCCGAGATTTCCCTCCCGCATCGCCCGCCGTGCCCAGCCGGGAAGCTCATCGGCCTCGGCGGTACCCATGTGGCCTGTCGTAGTCGGCTTCTCCTGGTGAGGGTCCCTCCTACGGGCGCCGTTGGGTGGGGCGGGTGCCCGGCCCGTGAAGCCGGGGCTCGTCCAGGAGGACTGCTCGGGAGTTGTGCGGCTGGGCTCCTCGTGGTGCTGAACCATCGGCGCTACGGCCACGGTGTCACTGGGAGAGTCAAGGCTCTTGGCCTGGACGGACACGGCGGCCTCATCGTCTTGCGAGGTTTCGCCGTCGACAGCCTGCGCAAGAGACGTGTCGCGAACCTGTTCGGAAGTTTCTGCGCCAGGGCCCGTCGCAGGGGTGCTCTCGGGCGGCGTCGTCTCAGTCGCGGGCGAGCCAGTGGCGGGCAAGGGCGCCGCTACATGATCATCGACGACTCTGATGGGCTCGGCGGCCTTCGAGGCGGGAACCCGCAGGGTGCCTTCCTCTGTCGTGGGCTGATCACCTTGCCCCCGTGCCGGGGCGCCGTCGGCGTAGGTCAGTGAGGCGACGCGCCCAGCGATCCAGTCGATCTTCTTCTCGATGAGGTCCAATCTCTGCATGAGCAGAACGACATTCGGACCCGCATTGGGCGGCATGGGCATGACGGTTCTCCTAGTTACTCGGTGCTTGACGATAAGTGGCTCGTCACACAACCGGATCAAAAGAGAATAAGGGGAGAGCCCGACGTCGGGAAGAGGAAAGGCTCCCCTGTGGATAACCCGCTGAGCCCGAGAAGCTGCCGGTCACCCTCTTACAAACGAACAGAGTCGAACAAACTGCCCCAAGAACGGTCAGTGTGGGTTAGGCTACGCGTCATGAGCGAGAACGGACTCACTGCTGCCCAGCACAAGATGCGCGACGCGGGCGTCGCCGAGCAGGCCATTACGGTCTTCACGCACTACTACCGGTCCCTGGAGGCGGGAGCCACGGGGCTCATTCCCGAGGAGACCATTGAGCCACTTACGCAGATCGACTCTCTTGCCGACGTCGAGGTCAGCGAGGAAGCGGCGCGGGAAGCGCTGAGCAGGACGGTCCTCATCCGCCTCAACGGGGGCCTGGGGACCTCGATGGGGTTGGATCGTGCCAAGTCCCTCCTCCCGGTGCGCGACGGCAAGACCTTCCTTGACCTGCTGGTCGACCAGGTCGCGGCGGCCCGCCGACGTTACGATGTGAGTCTGCCGCTGATCCTCATGAACTCCTTCCGCACCCGCGAGGACTCCCTCGAAGTGCTGGCCGGGCGCCCTGAGATTCAGGTCGACGGCCTTCCACTGGACTTCCTGCAGAATCGTGAGCCCAAGCTGCGTGCGGACGATCTGACTCCCGTGGAGTGGGCGGCCGATCCCGAGCTCGAGTGGTGCCCGCCGGGGCACGGTGACATCTACACCGCCCTGCTCGCCTCCGGACTGCTGAATACGCTGCTGGACAAGGGCTACCGGTATGCCATGACTGCCAACTCCGACAACCTCGGTGCGGCGCCATCGGCTAGGATCGCCGGCTGGTTCGCGGCCTCCGGCGCCCCTTATGCCCCGGAGATGTGCCGCCGCACGCCGGCCGACGTCAAGGGCGGTCACCTAGCTGTGCGCAAGAGCGATGGGCGCATCATCCTGCGCGACACGGCGCAGACGCCCGAAGACCAGATGCACTACTTCACCGACCAGTTCCGCCACCCCTTCTTCCACACGAACAACCTCTGGTTCGATCTGAAGGTTCTGCGCGACACTCTTGTCGAGCGGGGAGGGATTCTCGGACTGCCGCTCATCAAGAACAGCAAGACGGTCGACCCCGCGGACTCCTCGTCAACGCCGGTCATCCAGCTCGAGACAGCCATGGGGGCCGCGGTGGAGGCCTTCGAGGGGGCCACGGCCATCGAGGTGCCCCGTTCCCGGTTCCTGCCGGTCAAGACCACCAACGACCTGCTGCTGGTACGTTCGGACGTCTACGAGGTTGACGACGACGGCCTGCTGCAAATGGTTCCGGAGCGCGCCTGCACCGTGAACCTCGACCCCCGTTTCTACAAGAAGATCCAGGACTTCGAGGCCAGGTTCCCCGATGGCGTCCCCTCGATCAAGGACGCGCAGACGCTGACGGTGGAGGGCGACTGGGCCTTCGGTTCCGGCGTCGTCGCCACAGGGGAAGCTCACCTGCAGGAGGACGGCTCGCCCGGAAAGGTCGCCGACGGCGCCCGGATCTGATGACTGGAGACCGTGTCGCCGCTGCCACTTCTGACGCGGGGCCCGGATTCAGTGGCCGGGTCCCGCGGCAGCGAGCCGGTGCCTCAGCAGCCGGTTCATGGCTTCAGCCGGAAAAAGAAAACGTCTGCCACCCTGAGTCGTGACAGACGAGATCAGTAGTATTACCCGTACCCGGTGGGCGATACTGGAATCGAACCAGTGACCTCCTCGGTGTGAACGAGGCGCTCTAACCCCTGAGCCAATCGCCCGGTGCGGCGCCAACCATAGCCAGGTCGGCACCTCCGGAGCAAACGGCTGCTCGGTGAGGTGAATCACCGCGATGCTGTTTGCCTTTCGGTGTGATCGTGATGCTATGGTTTTCCAGCACCGAGCGGTTCGGCAGGACCGTGAGGGGTATGCGGATGTGGCTCAGTTGGTAGAGCATCACCTTGCCAAGGTGAGGGTCGCGGGTTCGAGTCCCGTCATCCGCTCCGAGGAGCAGGGCGCCCAGTCCCGGCATTCTCATGGTGGGTTGGCCGAGAGGCTAGGCACCGGCCTGCAAAGCCGTTTACACCGGTTCGAATCCGGTACCCACCTCGGGCGATTGGCGCAGCGGGAGCGCGCTTCCCTGACACGGAAGAGGTCACTGGTTCGATCCCAGTATCGCCCACGACACAATGTTGAAGGCCCAAGCTCACCGGCTCGGGCCTTCAGTGTCAAGTAGCCCTACCTGTCCGGGCCTAGGCTCCTGAACATCTTGGCCAGGCTGTTTGCCTCCACGCCGTTCGTATATTTCCTCGAGTACATCATTGGGATCCGTCGTGTCATTCGCATGACCAATGCGATCGAGTCGAGCAACGCCCGCTACCGCAGACAACCCCAAACTCGGGGCTGCTTCCTCCTCGACGAGCAGACCGCGCGGAAACACCCGTACTTGAGGGCATGAACCCCTTGGTCCGACCGGGGATGACTTGGTCACACCGGAACATCAGGTCGTAGCCCGCACCAATACCCTCACGATCACCCTCCAAGGTGAGAAAACCACTCGACGAAATCCACCAGACCCCACACACCATATACGGACAGTTCCCGATTACTAGATCTATAGTTCCACTGAGTTTTCACGGGACTGTGCGGCGTGCTGGCCGGGGTTCTCGTCGGGAAGGAAGAGCTGCATGATGGCGCACCAGTTTCCAGGTTCTCGTCCCGCTGCCGTCGCAGTGGTTGAGGCTCGTGGTCTGACTAAGGTCTATGGCGAGGGCGACGCCCAGGTTGTCGCTCTGGACACGGTCAGCCTCACCA
>NZ_VICB01000006.1 GCF_006546835.1 Actinomyces johnsonii
CACCACCAGACCCCACCCAACGAGATCTGTCTCTGTACGCGTCGATGGCGCCCATCCAGCAGCACGCTGCGCCCACCACGTCACCCGTGGAACCGGGGGCGACGAGGTGGGCGCAGTTCTGCACTCACGCATGTGCCCGAGGTGCCGCCTGGAACCGGTGACGGCTGGGACGGACGCATGCCAGGAGAAAACGAGTGACGAGGAGACAAGAGGAGAGAAGCAGTGAGGAAACAGCAATCACCTTTCTTTCAATGGGCCGACGGCCCGATGCCGCCAGCGGGTTTCAGTGGTCGTAAGTCTGGTGCGGGCCGTGTTGCCGCGGCGCTAAAGGCAGCCAAGGAGTCGTCGCGAACCGGCCCCGGCAGGCCGGGCTGGTTGAGAACAGTCAGTACTGAAGTCAGTACTGGAGTCAATAACGGCCGGGGGCGGGCTCGTCGAGCATGAGGCACCAGGCGGCGGCGTAGACCAGGCACATGGGGCCGGGCAGGAGGCAGGCCAGGAGAGCTCCGACGCGCACCGCGGTGACCGGCATGTCCCAGGCCTCGGCCAGGCCCCCGCAGACACCGCCCAGGACGCGGTGCTCGCGGGAGCGGCGGGGCAGAGAGCTGCGGAAGCGGGAGAACTCATCCGCGCGGCCGCCGGAGGCGGTACCGGCGTCCCCCTCGGAACGGGTGGACTGACTGAACTGACCGGGGTACTGCTGCTGTGTCATACCTACAAGTCTGGCCGAGGCGGTCAGCCGTCCGCCATCGGGGAGCACCCTGAGAAGTCCCCGACGTTTCCCGGGAGTCATCCCTGAGCGCTTGATCGAGACCGGGTGTCCGCGTAGTTTGTCACTGTTGCTAACGCGCGTTATCGAGTGCATCACCCAGGCCTTCCGCCTCGCACCGCCACTGCGTTCCGCATCGCCCATCCGTGCCGAGCCCATTCCCCGGAGGACATGCCATGAGTCGGATCACCCGGCCTCTCAGCGCCCTGGCCGCTTTCTGCCTGCTCGCAGCCGGCTCTACCCTGGCCTCCATGCCCGCAGCCGCAGCCGGCCAGGTCCGCCCGGCCACCCGACTGGCCCCTTCCTCTCCGCTAGCCCCAGCGGCTCCGAACGCTGACCAGGCCGGCGAGCAGTGGCGCCCGCAGACCCACTACACCCCGCAGAAGAACTGGATGAACGACCCCAACGGGCTCGTCTACTACGACGGCGAGTACCACATGTTCTACCAGTACAACCCCGAGGGCTCAGACTGGGGCAACATGTCCTGGGGGCATGCCGTCTCCAAGGATCTGGTCCACTGGCAGGAGCTGGGCGTGGCGATCCCGTACACCTCCCAGTACGGAGTGTTCTCGGGCTCGGCCGTCGTCGACACCCAGAACACCTCCGGCCTGGGCAGCCCGGACAACCCGGCCATGGTCGCGGTGTGGACACGCGCCGACGTCGGCGGTAACCAGTCCCAGTCCCTGGCCTACTCCACGGATAAGGGCCGCACCTGGAACCTGTATAACAACGGCGATCCGGTCCTGGACATCGGCTCCAACGAATTCCGCGACCCGAAGGTCTTCTGGGACGAGACGGCCGGTCGCTGGACCATGGTGGTCTCCCACGCCACCGAGCACCGCATCTCCTTCTACTCCTCCCCCGACCTCATCCACTGGACCGAGCAGTCCAGCTTCGGGGGCGAAGGCATCACCTCAGCGGTGTGGGAATGCCCGGACTTCTTCCCGCTGCAGGTCGACGGCAACTCCAAGGAGACCAAGTGGGTCCTCGTGGTGACGGTGGCCGACTCCGCCCAGTACTTCGTGGGCAGCTGGGACGGCTCCACCTTCACCCCCGAGGAGATCCCCCACTACACCGGTGAGGAGGGCACGACCCTGGCCGACTTCGAGAACGGCTACACCGGCTGGAAGGCCGACGGCGCCGCCTTCGGCTCGGGCCCGGCCACCGGCGATCTGCCCGGCCACCAGGGCAAGGCCTACGTGGATTCCTTCGGCAGCGGCGACGCCGACACCGGCACACTGACATCGGATGAGTTCACCGTCTCCTCGTCCTACATCAACCTGCGCACCGCCGGCGGCAAGCACCCCTATAACCCTCAGGCCACCGGGGACAACGGCGGCGGCAAGCTCCTGGCCGGCTTCGACGGCTCCTGGGACGGCTGGACCATGGAGGGCAGCGCCTTCGGGGCCGCTCCTGGGCAGGGAGCCGCCCCGGGCCAGCAGCCACTGGTCAACCACTCCAGCGCCGGGCTGCTCAACACCTACTTCGACGTCTCCACCGGGCAGGGCTCGGACGCCACCACCGGCACCGCAACCTCCCCGGCCTTCACCATCGACTCCTCCTACCTCAACCTCCTCATGGGCGGCGGCGCCAATCCGCGACCCACCGGAGGCGCGGACGGCGGCGGGGGCTCCGGGGTGACCGTCGTCGAGCTCGTCGTCGACGGCAAAGTGGTGCGCTCGGCCACCGGCCGCAACCTGGAGGAGCTCAACTGGCAGAGCTGGGACGTCAGCGACCTCAAGGGCAAGTCCGCCCAGATCGTCGTCACCGACACGGCCACCGGCGGCTGGGGACACATTCTCTTGGACGAGGTGCGCGCCTCGGACACCAAGGCCTCTCCCTTCGCCGACAACACCTCGGTCAACCTCGTCGTCGACGGCAAGGTCGTCGCCTCCGCCACCGGCAACAACTCCGGGACCCTGGAGTGGACGAGCATGGACGTCTCCGCCTACAAGGGCCGCAAGGCCCGCCTCGTCATCGAGGACCACAACGGCAATGCCGAGGACTGGGGCCACCTCATGGTCGACCAGATCATCCAGTCGAACACGAAGGCCTTCTCCGGGGCTGACGTCGTCCCGCGTCTGGACTACGGCAAGGACTACTACGCGGCCGTCACCTGGAATGACGCCCCCAACGGCAAGCGCTACCAGGTGGGCTGGATGAGCAACTGGGCCTATGTGCGCAACCTGCCCACCACCACCTGGCGCACCGCCATGTCAACAGTGCGCGAGCTGGGACTGACCCGGGTGGACGGCAAGCTGCGGCTGACCGCCCAGCCGATCACCGCCCTGGAGTCCCTGCACACCGACCAGGAGGTCACCCGGAAGGACACCGACATCCCAGCGGGCGACACCTCCCTCGGCCAAGCCGCTCAGGGCACATCCCTGGACATCAGCGTCGACCTGAGCCCGGGCACATCCTCCTTCGCCGGTCTCAAGGTCCTCGACAACGGCGAGCGGTACACGCTCATCGGCTACGACGCCGAGGCCAAGCAGCTCGTCGTGGACCGCACCCACTCCGGAGTCACCGATTTCTCCCCGAAGTTCCCAGACCGCGCCACCGCCCCGCTGTCGCCGGACAGCAAGGGCCAGGTCCACTTGCGCATCGTCGTCGACGCCCACTCCGTGGAGGTCTTCGCCGCCGACGGCACCCCTGTCATCACCGAGACGGTCTACCCCGAGCAGGGCTCCGCCAACGTCTCGCTCTACGCCGAGGGCGGCACCGCCCGCTTGAACTCACTGAGCCTGTGGCACCTGGGAGCCGCCGATGACGCCGGAGGAGCCGCCGAGAGCCCCGATTCCCCCGGCCCGGGGCAGCCGGCCGCGCAGAGGCCGCGCCACGACCAGGCCGAGGCCCAGGCGGCGTCGGCGAGCCCGATCCCGGCCGCCGCCGGCAAGGGAAAGTCGGGCGGGTTCCCGCTGGCCCGCACCGGCGCGTCCCTGACACTCGGCGTCCTGGGCGTTCTGGCCACCGCGACCGGCGTCTACGTACTACGTCTGCGCCGTCGGAAGGCGTGACCGCCTCGCCTCACGAATGAAGGCATTCCGCGCCGTCAGCTCAGGCCGAGGAGCGGCGGATGATCTGCCCGGGCAGAAGCGTCTCAGCGGGCACCTCCTCGCCCTCCATAAGGTTCAGCAGGAGGGAGACGGCCACCTGCCCCATCTCCTCGAAGGGCAGCGCGACCGTCGTCAGAGCGGGATGGACCTGGTCGGCAATGAGCTCCTGGTCGTCGATCCCGATGACGGCCACGTCCTCACGCACCCGCAGGCCCCGCTCACGGATGGCGTCATAGGCACCCATGGCCATGCGGTCATTGCCGCACACCAGCCCAGTCAGCCAGGGATGATCCGTCAGAAGGCGGGCGGCCGCGGCGTACCCGCCCCGGGTGGTGCCGTGGCCGACGGCGACGCGCACGGTGCTCCAGGGGATGCCGGCCTGCTCCAGGTAGGCCTCGCAGCCGGCACGCCGGCCGGGCGCGGCCTCGCCGTCGTTCGGATCGAGCTCGATGACGCCGATATCCCGGTGGTGGCCCTCCAGAAGGGCCTGGGCGGCCAGACGTCCCATCTGCTCCTCATCGGGGCGTACGCAGGGCAGGCCGGAGACCGGGTCAATGCAGTGGACCAGGACAGTGGGGATCTCACGGGCCTGCGCCGGCATGCGGACACGACAGTTCCAGCCGGTGGCGTAGATGATGCCCTCGACCCGGGACTTCAGGAGCGTCTCGAAGGCCTCGGAATCCATGGTCGCCTCGGTCGAGGTCGGCACGATGAACAGGGTGTAGCCGGCACGCCGGACCGTGTCCTGGATTCCGCGGATCGTAGCAGCGCCGAAAGGGCTGGTGACGATCTCGGAGACCAATCCGATGAGGGCGGAGCGCCGCGAGGCCAGGGCGCGTGCCCCGCCGTGGGGACGGTAGCCGAGCTCGGCGGCCACCTGCTGGACGCGCTCGCGGGTCTCCGGGGCGATGCGGGCGTCATCGCGATTGTTGAGGACGAAGGACACCGTAGTGCGTGAGACGCCGGCAGCCCGGGCCACGTCCTCCATGGTGGTCCTGTAGGTGTCGTTCATTCCGCCTCCTGCCGGTCCCTCCGACTCCGCCGCCCGTATCCGGCGGTCCCAACTGACCTGACCGGCTTCGGCGCGCGCCGCCCGGCGGTTTGGAGGCAGTCTGCCAGGACCGCGACGCAGCACATAACTCTGAATGCCGGAGGGCGGGTCTACGCGTGCCACTCCACCTGCGCGCTAGAGCGCATGACCGTTAGGCTGGTTCCCGTGACCACGACCGCCACTCCCAACTTCACGGTGCGCGCCGTCCTATGGGACATGGACGGTACCCTCATGGACTCCCAGCCCTTCTGGGACGAGGCCTTCATCCACCACTGCCAGGCCCTGGGCGGTAACCCGCGCCCCGAGCTCGTCGCCCGGATGACCGGCGCCTCCATCCGTACGGCCCGAGAGCTCATCGCCGCCACTGGCGCCACGAGTTCCTGGGACGATCCGGCTACACAGGAGGTCTTCGAGGCGATCGCGCGCGACGTCGAAGCCTCCGTGACCGCAGCACCACCCCTGCTGCCCGGGGCGCTGCGGATCACGTCAGCACTGGCGGAGGTGGGGCTGGCCCAGGCGATCGTCTCGGCTTCACCGCGCAAGATCGTCGAGAACGTCGCCTCCGCGCTCGGCGACGTTTTCGCGGTCCTGGTCACCGGCGACGACGGCGTCGGGGCCAAGCCCGACCCGTTGCCCTACGCGACGGCGGTTGAGCGCCTCGACCTGCGCCCCGAAGACTGCGTCGTCGTCGAGGACTCCCCCACGGGAGCGGCCTCGGCCCGGGGCAATGGAATCCACGTCGTGCAGATCGGCGCGCAGAAGCACTTCCCGGCCGACCCCGGCCTCGTCGTCGTCCCGGACCTGGCCTCGATCACCCCGCACCTGCTGCTGTGGGCCCAGCGCTGACGCGGGCCGACGCGGGCGGCCGACAAGCCGGACGCAGGACCGGCTCGAGAACCGCTGGGTTCCCGAGCCGGGTGGGATGGTAGGGATCGTTGACGACCGGTTGAGGCCGCTCAGGCCGCGAGTTCCGGGCGCCTCTCAGGCGGCCTTGGGCCGCTGCGGGGTCTCCGGGGTCTGCTGGAGCTCCCACTGACTGCGCAGGCAGTCGACGTAGAGACGGATCTCCGCGACCAGGTCGGTGCCCAGGGACTGCGAGGCGGCCGTCCCGGGAGTCGTCGAGCACAGCCACTGCAGTTGAAGCCCGTCGGTAAGGGCGACCAGGCTGCGCGCCACGAGACGCGAGGGCATCTGCGGGTCCACGAGCCCTGCGGCCTTGCCGGCCTCGAAGCTGGTCTCGAAACGCTCGACGGCGCCGTTGAGATGGTCCGCCATCCAACGGTGCGCGGGGTGCGAGGCATCGAGGACCGAGACTGCCGTAGCGGTGTAGATCGCCGTGAGGTCCCGATGTGCGACGTTGCGCTCGAGCAACTCGATGTAGCGTTCCAGAAGCGCCCAGGGATCGGCCTCGGCGTCAGCGGTGCCGGGGACATCCAGGGTGCCCACGTTGCCGACAGCGTCCACCGGGGCGTCGACGGCGTCGTCCTCTCCATCAGGAGACTCCACGAGGATGCTCAGGGCGTCCTCACGGTCACGGCGCTCGAGCACCTTGGCGAAGAGCTCGTCCTTGGAGGAGAAGTGGTGCAGCAGTCCGGCCTTGGAAATGTCTGCAGCATTGGCGATGTCGGCCAGGGAGGTGCCGGCATATCCGTGCTCTCCGAAGAGAACCACGGCTTCGTTGAGGATGCGTACTCGCTTGTCCTCACTGCCCGCTCGGGGGCGCCCAGGTCCGCGCCGCCTAGCCGGGGCAGCTGGGGGCGGAGTCGGGGTACTGACAGTGTTCATGGCCGAATCATGGCACCTTCCAGTAAGGGAATTGCAAGGCGGAAAGGTGTTCATCGGAATAATCCGCTCAAGTGTGACCTCTGCGTGCCCTGCCCGTGACGTGTGTGACGACTTGATCTCTGTTTTCGCACAATTAATCAGCTCCTACCAGCACAGAGATCTCCAACCGCGCGGTCTGTGCGACCGCAGGGATCTCCATTCACCCCCACCCTCCCATGGACTACTCAGATCTTCTTATGAAGATGCTCAGAAGCGCGTGGCAACACCATTCGTGTCACGGTTCTATAACACTTGCGGCAATCTTGTTTCCGGTTCAAATACCGGCGACCGCTCCCGAATAGTCGACGCGCCAGAAGGTACGGGACAGCGAGCTCCGGCAGCACCGAGGCTCGCGCAGTGCAAGTAGATGCCGGGAAGACCAACGCATCATGTATGCATGCACATACGAATCCAATGCGTTACGCTTGTGCTATGACTGCTCTTACCGGACTGCTCGATGACCTCGACCTCAGCGAACAGGATCTTGCGGACGCGATGCGCGAGGCCACGGCCCGTACATCGCGAGACGGCGTCGGGCCGCTGACAGCCGGCATGGCCGATTTCCTGGCCCGGACCACCCCCCGTGGACATACCAAGGCCACGACCCGCACGGTTGAGCGGATTCTGGCGGATCGTGCGTACGCCGAACAGCTCACCGCTCAGCACGAGGCCGTCCGGGCCGCCTGCGACCTGGCTCGTTCTCTGAGTACACGTCAGGTCGCCGCCCTGCTCGGCCGTGCGACGACGACGATCACCCGCGCAGCCGGACGCACCCTCTACGCCTACTCCGAGGGACGGTCACTGAGGTTCCCCACCTGGCAGTTCCACGACGGCCACCCGATCCCAGGGCTGGCGATGGTTGTACCGGCCTTGCGGGAGGGGCTGACGCCGGCCAGCATCGAGGCCCGGATGACGACGCCGGACCCCGAGCTGCTCGATGGGATGGCGCCCACGCAGTGGCTGATCGCCGGCGGAGATCCAGCAGAGGTCGTCCAGCAGCTCTCCGATGCGGACCACCGGTGAGGCTTCGCCCGAAGAATCCTCCGCAGCCACCGTCAACGCTCCAGACCCGTCCGGAGGACATCCTGACGGTGGACCGCGCCGAGCTCGTCCGTATCGTCTTCGCAGCAAGCCGCTTCCCCCTGCCGTGGGGCGAGATGAGGACCTGGGGGCCACACCCGCGATGCCGCTGGGATCCGCACCCGCTTCCGACAGGCGAGCACCCCGACTGCGGAGTCCTATACACCGCCGGCGACCTGCTCACCTGCGCGGCAGAGGTCTTCGCCGACACCCGAGTCATCGACACGCGCAGCGATATGCCCCTCCTGCAGGTGTGGGAAACGACCCGCCCGCTGCGCCTGCTCGACCTCACCAACACCTGGGCCCTGCGCAACGGTGCCTCGGTCAGCCTCGACAGCGCGCACCGATCAACATGTCGGGCCTGGGCACGAGCCATCAGGGTTCAGCTGCCCGACATCGACGGCCTGCGCACCCGTTCGACGATGACCGGCAATGACATGACGGTGCTGTTCTCCCCGGCGCGGGACAGCCTGCCGACGCTGCCCCGGTACGCGGAGCCGCTGGTCGACGCAACGATCTACGCCCTCTTGACGGTACTCGCACCCGAGATCGGCTACGAGATCGTCTGACCCTGTCGCCCTTGGCCATTAGCCTAGCCGTGCGCACACCAATGCTCACAGGCTCATCGCCTGCCCCACGAACCAGATCCGACTTCCCGTTGGGGTACCCGCGACCGCCCTGCCTAACGACGCCGGCATCCGCATCCGTCCCATACGCGATACAGGTGAGTACCTGCGTCTGATCGCCATCTAGCAAAGCACAGTGAACGCGACGCATGCCTTTCTCGACGCCGTCGACTGCGACGTAAGATCGAATCCCAGCTCTCGGCGAGCTACTTCCCACAAGCAGAACTCCATGTCGCCGAGATCGACGGCGTTCCGGCCGAGTTCGCCGGAACAGCGAGGCCAGCATCGAGATGCTGTTCATCGACGACGCGATGCGCGGGCGCAGGGTGGGCAGCATACTGTTGACCCACAACACCTAGCATGCGCCGGAACCTCAAGGCCAGCGAGCCTCAGAGGTCAGATAACGGGTTTCGCTCATGAGCCCGCAGGAAGTATCGCTCAGGTTCTACCCACAGGTATGAGCTCCTGCTCAGAATCCAGACTCCCTTTTACTACGCCCAGAATATCGGTAAGAACCTCAAGCAGCATACTCGCACCTTCCCCTTCAAGTTGATCGAATGTCGCATTATTTACCCCCAGAGGAGCCAATGACTCGAAAAGAATGACACCAATGGGCTCGCGACCATCGTCTATCCTCTTACCCACAAATAATCGACTCTGCATGCGAGTCGCAACATCTCGCGCAACAGCAACGTCCATACCATACGAGTCAACACATTCCTGCACCCACTCATCACGGTCAGCCGACAATCGAACGACCGACGTCACCCCTTTTTTCCAGGCATCAGAAATAACCCCCTGACTATCCAAATACCGACCTCTACCAGCTGCGCGAAGATCAGGATTGCCAGACAATCGACAAACCTGAACAAAACACTTATCGCGATGATAGTAAATAGAGAGGCGAGCATCGCTCGGCTTAGTCACGATATCCTCAAATAGACGACGAGCAACCACTTCGAGCGCTCCATGCAGCTCAGTACTCCAGCGTTTTTGATGTTCCCCCAGCCGATCTGACTGCCGAAGGAGCTCCTCGCGCGTCGGATGCAGCCAAAAACCATGGATGAGTGCACCAATAATGCCGACAACGGAAGCACAAAGACACAACCACCACAACAAACCGCGCCCCGAAAAACCGGAACCACCGGCTAAACTTGGATAGATGAGACTAAGGCTAGCTACCGCCGCAGCGACCTCACCGAAATGACTCTTCACCCAACGTCGAGAAGCGAGTGTCAGTACCTTCTCATCAACATCTCGACACCGCGAACGGCAGAGCACGATTACTGCCTCAACAACTGTCAAGCATAGGCCAAAGAAGTCTGACGCCGTGACACTTCTCCAGCAGCATCTCCCATGAGGTTAAGAGCGCTCTCGTACACTTTTTCAGCACGCTCAGCCGCTTGCTGAGCGCTATCCGCCCGAACAAGCAATCCCACATAGATCGATCCCACAGACGGAAGCGCTCGCACCTCATCGTAATCGACGTGCTCGACGCCATCAGCAGCCTCATCAAGCACACGCCGAAGAAGGCCGCACAGCTCGTTTGCGCGACTCTTATCGTTCACCTTGAGGTATGTAGAAGTTGAGTACGTCTTCATCGGTGCTCCTGGTGGGACGAGGCGGATCACCTTGGTAGCAATAGGTTACATGCTTCCTCTGACGTCTTAGGGACATTCAGCCCTCAGCATCGTAGTCGCTACATAGCAGTCATCACGCACCGGACGGATCTCAGAGGCCTACAAAGGTCCGTGACGTATCTTACCTTGTTCCCGCTTGAGCACCTCTCAGCAGGTTAACCGGACTCAGGCACCCTACGATGGCGATATGCGCCCCTCGACCCCGCAGCCGCCGCGGCGCCCCTCCCGCCCCAAACGGGGTCCCGGCCGTGCCTCGTCGTCGACTTCAGGACGCCGAGCGGCGCCCTCCAGCTCCCTGCGCCGCAACCCGGCCGGACACCACTCCACCGGTCGCCGTTCGTCGGGCGAGAGCCTCGACCCCGCCAGCCGTCGCGCGCTCATCGTCGCCCGACGGGAGCGGCAGCAGCGCCGCAGCCGCAACCGCCTCTTCTACGGCACCACCTTCCTGGTAGCGGTCGTCCTCGTCATCGTCGGACTGCGCATCTGGGGCCTCCATCCCGGTTTCGCCCTACCGCTCAACTCCGCCACCACTGAGACGCCCTCGCCGGCCCCGGCGGAGGCCGCAGCCGCACCATCATCGCGACCACCCGCAAGTGGAGCGGCCTCGCCGACGGTGCAGGCCTCCTCCGGACCATCGGCATCACCGTCCCCGTCGGCCCCGACGCTGCCACCTCCGCGCCTGGACGCCGAGGGATTCGCGCACTCCGACGCCGTCGGCGACGGCACCTGGACGTTCGCCCCGGCAGTGCCCGTCTCCCGGCCCGCGGCCGCAACCGTTTACCGCTACGTGCTGCGCGTCGAGGGCGGCACTCATGTCGACGCCGCCGCGGCTGCCCCCATCGTGGAGCGCATCCTCAACGACGAGCGCGGCTGGCCCACCGCGCAGAACACGTCCTTCGAGCCGGTGGCCGACCCCGCCGCCGCCGACTTCACCTTCAACATTGCCACACCGCCCAGCGCCGACGCCCTGTGCGCGCCGCTGGACACCTCCGGCATGTGGAGCTGCCGCAACGCGAACAACGTGGTCATCAACTCCGACCGCTGGAACTGGGGCGCCGTCACCTACCCCGACGTCGATTCCTACCGCACCTACGTCACCAACCACGAGGTGGGCCACTTCCTCGGCCACGAGCACGAGTTCTGCGCCGGGGCCGGCCTCAAGGCGCCCCTCATGGCACAGCAGAGCCACGACCTCGCCGGCGGCTGCGTCTACAACGCCTGGCCCACTCACGACAACCAGCCCGGCGGCTGAGGCGCGCCGCTACGGACAGCCCGACGGGGCGAAACCGCCTGTGTGGCAGGTCCGCCCCGTCGTTGTCCCGTCAGCGCGCTCGAGCCGATCAGGCCAGTCGGCCGTCCCGGCTCAGGCCGGCGACGCGGCCGAGGCCGCGGAGGGCGTGTGCGCCTCCCCTTCGGCCCGCAGCGCGAGGCCGTCACTGCCGTCGGCCTTGTCGACGACAACCTTCTGCCCGTCGAGGACCTCCCCGGCCAGCAGCATGCGGGCCAGGCGATCGCCGATCTCCCGTTGGACGAGGCGGCGCAGCGGCCGGGCCCCGTAGGCGGGGTCGTAGCCCTCGTCGGCCAGCCAGCTTCGGGCCGCATCGGTCACGTGCAGGCTCAGGCGCCGGTCCTTCAGGCGCCTGGCGATGCGCGCCAGCTGAATCTCGACGATCTCGCCCAGCTCCTCCTTGCTGAGGGCCTCGAAGACGATGATGTCGTCGAGGCGGTTGAGGAACTCCGGCTTGAAGGATGCCTGAACCACACTCATGACCTCATTGCGCTTCTCCTCGGGGCTGGTGAGCGGGTCGATGAGGAACTGGCTGCCCAGGTTCGAGGTGAGCACCAGGATGACGTTGCGGAAGTCGACCGTACGCCCCTGACCATCGGTGAGGCGGCCGTCGTCGAGCACCTGCAGGAGGATGTCGAAGACCTCGGGGTGGGCCTTCTCGACCTCGTCGAGCAGGACCACGGAGTAGGGCCGACGCCGCACGGCCTCGGTGAGCTGACCGCCCTCCTCGTAGCCGACGTACCCGGGAGGGGCGCCCACGAGGCGCGCCACGGAGTGCTTCTCGGAGTACTCGGACATATCGATGCGCACGATGGCGCGCTCGTCGTCGAAGAGGAACTCGGCCAGGGCCTTGGCCAGCTCGGTCTTGCCCACGCCCGTGGGGCCCAGGAAGAGGAAGGAACCTGTGGGACGGTCGGGATCGGAGATCCCGGCCCGCGAGCGGCGCACCGCGTCGGCCACGGTGGCCACGGCGGCCTTCTGCCCGATGAGGCGCTCACCGATGACGTCCTCCATGGTCAGGAGCTTCTCGGTCTCGCCCTGGAGCAGTTTGCCCACGGGGATGCCGGTCCAGGAGCCCACGACCTCGGCGATCTCGGGGGCGCCGACCTTCTCGGCGATCATCGGTTCACCGGCGGTCTGCTCGGCGGCGTCGGCGGCCTCGGCCTCGCGGATCTGGCGCTCCAGAGCCGGCATGTCGCCGTAGCGCAGGCGACCGGCCTCCTCGAAGTTGCCCTCGCGCTCGGCCAGGTCGGCGCGGGTGCGCATCTCGTCCAGGGCGGCGCGCAGCTCACCGACCTTGTTGTGGCCGGCCTTCTCGGCCTCCCATCGGGCGTTGAGCGAGGCCAGTTCCTCGGAGGCGTCGGCCAGCTCGGCGCGCAGGCGCTCCAGGCGGTCGACGTCGGCGGGGTCGGCCTTGGTCACCTCCTCGATGGACTCGTCCAGGTAGGCCTCCTCCATGCGCATGCGGTCTACGCGGCGGCGCAGCTCGTCGATCTCCACGGGGCTGGAGTCGAGCTCCATGCGCAGCCGGGAGGCGGCCTCGTCGACCAGGTCGATGGCCTTGTCGGGCAGTTGGCGACCGGTGATGTAGCGGTCGGAGAGGGTGGCGGCCGCCACGAGGGCGCCGTCGGAGATGGTCACCTGGTGATGGGCCTCGTACTTGGGGGCGATGCCGCGCAGGATGGCGACAGTGTCCTCGACGCTGGGCTCACCGACGAAGACCTGCTGGAAGCGGCGCTCCAGGGCGGGGTCCTTCTCGATGTTCTCGCGATACTCGTCCAGGGTGGTAGCGCCCACCATGCGCAGCTCACCTCGGGCCAGCATGGGCTTGAGCATGTTGCCGGCGTCCATTGCACCCTCGGAGCCGCCGCCGGCACCGACGACGGTGTGCAGCTCATCGATGAAGGTGATGACCTCTCCATCGGAGTCCTTGATCTCCTTGAGGACAGCCTTGAGGCGCTCCTCAAACTCACCACGGTACTTGGCTCCGGCCACCATCCCGGACAGGTCCAGGGCGATGAGGCGCTTGCCGCGCAGAGAGTCGGGGACGTCGCCGGCGACGATGCGCTGGGCCAGGCCCTCGACGACGGCGGTCTTGCCGACGCCGGGCTCGCCGATGAGGACCGGGTTGTTCTTGGTGCGTCGGGACAGGACCTGCACGACGCGGCGAATCTCGGCGTCGCGGCCGATGACCGGGTCGAGACGGCCCTCGCGGGCAGCCTCGGTGAGGTCAGTACCGTACTTCTCGAGGGTCTTGTAGGTGCCCTCGGGGTTGGCGGAGGTGACGCGAGAGGAACCGCGGACCTGCGGCAGGGCCTCGATGAGCGCCTCCGGGGTGGCTCCAGCGTCGGCCAGGACGCGGGCAACGGTGGGGGTCGAGCCGGAGGTGTCGCCCTTGGCCAGGCCGATGAGCAGGTGCTCGGTGGAGATGTACTCGTCATCGAGCTCCTTGGCGATCGTCGAGGCGGCTTCCAGAGCGGCCAGCAGGGCGCGCGAGGGCTGGGGCTGAGTCATCGAGGAGCCCGAGGAAGCTGGCAGCTGGGTCAGGATGCGGCGCACGGAGGCGCCGACGGCCTGACGGGCCGCAGCGTCGGGGCAGACGGCGGCCAGGAGCCCCGCGGCAACACCATCGGGTTGGGAGAGGAGCTCAACGAGCAGATGCGCCGGCTCGATCTGGGGGTTGCCGGCCGCGGCGGCGGCCTGCATGGCCCCGGAGATCGCCTCCTGCGACTTCGTGGTGTAGTTCGTGTCCATATGGACCTCCTTTGAGGTTGGTAACGTCTTGCGTCTTCTGGCCACCTCAACCTTCTCAGGGTTGAGTCTATTCCGCTCAACTTCTTGAGCTGACAGTGACGTGGACTACTCCCCCAGCCGCTTCTCCCGTCATTTCAACAACGATCGCACCGATCTCCGCCGCGCCGACCGATTGCCTGAAGCGCCGTCGCGAGACAGCACGGGTAAGGTCACGTCACAGTAACGTCCCGACTGCGGAGAAATCATGAGAGCTACGCGCGCCGCCCTTGTCCTGACCATCGCACTCGTCCTTGCGGGCTGCTCCCAGGGCACTCCCTCGTCGGCGGGTTCAACCGGGTCCAGCGGACAGACATCCTCCGTCGCCCCCACTGCCACGCCGAGCGGTGCCAGCACCGCCGCACAGTCCAGCGCGGGCGCTTCGAGCAGCGCCAGTGCGGCGCCCTCCATCCCGGCAGGCCACCAGGCGATGACCGCCCCCACAGTCGGCATTACCTTCGCCGTGCCCGAGGGCTGGCAGGACCTCAATGCGCTCACCGAGGACCAGAAGACGCTCATCGCCCGCGTCCAGGGCGTGGACCCTTCGACCTTCTCCCAGAAGCTCAGCGGCACCGACGCCTTCTACGGACTGTTCTCGCAGGACAGCCACTCCTTCAGCAGCGCCGCCGTCGCCAAGGAGGCCGAGACGTCGTCAACGCCGCCGTCCCAGGCGAGTCTGGACGAGTTCATCACGCAGCGGGGCGGGACGCCGACTGGCTACTCGACCAGGCAGTCCACCTATGGCCAGGCCGCCGTCGACACCTCGACCGCACCGGTTCAGGGCGTTCAGATGCCGGGCGCGGTCGTCGCCGTTCCAACGTCGGCAGGTACCTATGCGCGCATCGCGGTGACGGCCGGCAGCGCCGAGGAGGTCGACACCATCGTCTCCACCATCGTCGAGACAGCTCACTGAGAGCTCGACCGGCTCACCAGCCTTCACAGGCACCGCCCTGTTAGCGCGATGCCCCGACGCCCCTTCAAGACCCCAGATCCCGCTATCGGGGGATGTCTCCATAGAACACTCCCAGCCAAGCGTGATGTCCTGGCAAGGTCTTTCCCCTCACACACTGGAGCATCATGAAAACCGCACGCAACGCCGCAGCCCTGATCGCCAGCCTCACACTCATCACAGCCCCGGTCCTGACCGCCTGCGAAGACAACACGCAAGACTCCAGCTCCTCCAGCTCAGCCGCCTCCGACAGCTCTGCGGACTCAAGCAAGAGCGACACGAAGGACAAGGACAGCAAGGACAAGGACAGCAAGGACAAGAAGACCGCCACCAGCGACACCTCGCCCAGCCAGGCAGGTTCGTCGGCGAAGCCCGCCTCCGGCGACACCCAGGAAATCACCGGCTCCAGCACCGGCCTGACCTTCGCCGTTCCGAAGGACTGGCAGGACCTCAAGAACCTCGACCCCTCAGAGAAGGAGAGGGTCGCCCAGACCATGGGCATCGACGGCGCCGCCCTCGACCAGCAGACCGCCGCGTTCGACGTCTTCTACCGCGCCAAAAAACAGGACAGCACCGGGTTCTACAACAACGTCAACATGGCAGCGCAGACCCAACAGCTGGCATCAGTCCCCTCCAAGTCCAACATCGAGTTACTGCTCGCCGGCCAAGGCGCGACCCTCAAGGAATACACCACCAAGCAGACCGCCAAGGGTGAGGCCGCAGTGGGGACCTACACGATACAGGGAGGGGGCAAGACCGCCGAGGGAGCTGTCATCGTCGTCCCGACCTCCCAGCCCACAGCGGGCGCCGCCAGCTACACAACGATCTACGTATCGGCCGGCACCGCAGACGAGGAAACACAGATCACCAACACGATCATCGACACGATCCACTGAAGCCGGGCCGGCGTCAAGCGCGGCCGGGGACGCGGGTCTCGTACCCCGGAAAAATACTTGACAAGGTCGGACACACAGACGCAACATATCGAGTATCGATAACATCGATACTCGATATGGAGCGTCGTCATGACCGCCAGTACCAGATCCGCTTCAGATTCAGACACCGACGTCAACGGTGAAACCGTTACCGACTGTGAGCCCACCGCAGGTGCTGCAACCAACCAAGACGCCGGTGTCGGCCCCGGCAGCCTCGCCTTCATCTCATTCCTTCTGGCCCTGCTCTGCTTCTCCCCTTTCTACATGCTCGGCTTGAACCTATGGGACCTCATCAACGGCCGTGGGCTGCTCCTGGAGTTCACAGACAACAGCGCCGCACTGGACCAGCACCTGTCCTTCGGACACACAACGGTGGAGATAACCACCGGCTACTCGGTGAGCTACGGGACCGTGCACGGACTGTCCGGCAGTACACAGTTCTTCATCGGTCTGTTCATCGCCATCCACCTTGTCCTCATTGCAGCCTGCGCCATCGCCTTCGTCCGGTTCATCGCTGCGATCCGCCCCGGCCGACCGGGATTCGTCGACCAGCTCTTCACCCGGGGCGGGCACCTGTTCTGGCTTCTTCTGGGACAGGTGCTGAGCTCCTGGGTACTGCTGGCGATCGGCATGACAGTGTCCTCCCAGCACTTCACCCGCAGCGCCTCAGATCCATTGATACTGGACGGAACAATCCCGACCGGCAACGACATCCCGACCCTCAAGGGCATCATCATCCTCATTCTGGCCACGCATCTGCTGCTCGCCCTGCACCGCCTCCACCAGCACTCCAGTACCCTGGCCGCGGAGAACACCGTGCTGCGTGAAGAGACCGAGGGACTCGTGTGAGCCACGTCGTCTGCCACCTCGATGAGTTGCTGGCCGCCCGAGGCATGACGCTCGTGGAGCTCTCTGAGAAGGTCGGGGTCACCGCCGTCAACCTCTCAGTGCTCAAGAACGACCGCGCCAAGGCCATCCGCTACTCCACGCTCTCCGCCATCTGCGAGGCCCTAGGCTGCTCGGTCGGCGAGCTCCTGGAGGTCGTGCCGGACTGACCTCCCCAAACCCGAAGGATCGCACCGGTGAGCGGAGTTGCGGGGAGCGACAGTGCGGGTGCCGGCGAGCGCGACGCACTCTCAGCAGAGGCCTTCTACGCGTACGGGTTAAAAGGCCCGCGCGCGCGACATGTCTCCGGCTGAGAGGACTGTGAGGAGAACGTAGGCTCCACGTCGATGACCGCCCCGCCCCGCCACGTCCCTCACCTCAACGAGCCCTCCGCGCGCGCCGACGACGCCACCGTGGCCGCCCGCCGCGATGCTCTCCTGACCCGCGCGGCCGGCTTACCCGGTGCCTGGGCGGGCGACAAGCCCGAATGGGACATCCCCGTCGCCTCGGTGGGTACCCGCCTGTTCCTGCTGCTCATCACCCACACCGACGGCCGTCTTCTGGCCAATGTCAAGCTCGATCCCGAGGACGTCGTCGCCGTGCGGGCCACCTACAGCTGGGTGGAGCCGGGCTTCCACCAGTCCAAGCGCCACTGGGTGAGCATCGACCTGACCAGCCCCGACTACCGGGCCGACGACGCCGCCGACATGGTGGAGGACTCCTATCGGCTCGTCCTGTCCCTCCTGACCCGCCGTGTGCGCGAGGCCGTCCTCCTGGCCGACGCATCGGGTTCCGCCGCCCGCCCCACCTGGCAGTGGTGAAGGACTGCCGCGACCTCTGTGAAGACATCCCGCGCGTACGGGTGCCGGTTTCCTGTTCCCGGCCGTGTGGAACGTCGCTGGCGAAAGGGTACGGGTTTGCAAGGCGAAACCTGCGGAATACCGCTGTGGGTGACGCTCCTGCCTAAACCTGGCACTATTCAGGCGAGGCCGCCGTCGTCCGACGTCCGGCCACCCGACGGAAGGAGATACACATGGGACTTGATGACCTGGCGAAGAAGGCCGGTGAGGCTCTCAACTCCGACAAGGCCGAGGCGATCAGCGACAAGGCGCTGGACGCCGCAGCCGGCGCGGCCAAGAAGGCGACCGGCGGCAAGTACGACGACAAGATCGACGCCGCCCGCGACACCGTCGACGGCAAGCTCGGCACCGACTGATCCGACTGAGAGCATGTCCGCTCCAAGCTCAGCGGTCTTCTGATCGCAGGAACGAGGGCCCCGCACCGTGCTGGTGCGGGGCCCTCGGGCAGTCCCGGCCGATCTGGGCTCCTCTCCCGGTACCGACGAGGTCGGCCACCGCTGTCCGGCGTCGTCGGCATACAAGCCCAGCCGTCTCCCACCGGGACGTCTTATCCGCGTCTCCTCGGGCTTCTCCAGCCCTTCCCCTACTGCGCGTTGAGCGCGGCGGTCGGAGGAGTGCGGGAGGCTCGAACGGCCGGGTACACGCCGGCCAGGGCGCCGATGACGATGGTGACTCCCAGCCCGCCGGCGACGGCGATCACCGGCAGGGAGAAGGGCCAGCCGTTGGCGGCCGACATCCCGGCAGTCACCCCGATGCCGATGACGCAGCCCAGGGCGCCGCCCAGAGAGGCCAGCAGGAGCGCTTCTGTCATGAACTGCACCAGGATGTGGCCGCGCATGGCGCCTAGAGAACGTCTCAGCCCGATTTCCCGTCGGCGCTCGAGCACCGAGATGATCATCGTGTTGGCGACCCCGATGCCGCCGACGAGCAGGGCGATCGAGCCCACGCCCAGCAGCAGGCTGGTGAAGGCCTTGTCGGCCGCGTTCTTGGCCTCCAGCGCATCCGAGGGGCGCGAGACCTTGACCTCGTTGGGGGCCTGCGGCGAGATCGACGGCGCGAGCACCTTGCGCACCGTGGAGACGGCGGCGTCCTGGCTGCGCGTGTAGACCGTCGTCGGCTTGGCATCGTGCCCCAGCAGGTTGCTGGCCACGCCCTGACCGATGAGAGCGGCGTTATTGAGCTCGGGTGCCAGCACCACCGGTTTGAGGATGCCGACCACGGTGAACCAGTTGCCGCCGATCCACACCTTGGTCCCCGGCGAGACGACGCCCAAGCGCTGGGCCGCCGTCTGCCCCAGGACCGTGGCTGGGTACTGGCTGGTGGCCTCGTTGAGCCACGTGCCCTTGTCCACCTGCCCGGCCACGACGTCGAGCAGCGACTTGTCCGCAGCCAGGGTGGTGATACCGCCGGAGGCGTTCTTGTCGATGAGCGGGCTGCGGTAGACCAGCGAGTTCTTGACCAGGCCGGTGCTCGAGGCGCTCTGGACGTTGTCGATGAGCCGGACCTTGCCGACGGTGTCCTGAGGCAGGGAGGAGGAATTGCCGAAGAGGTCCTGGCCGGCGGTGGCCGTCAGCAGATTGGTCCCCAGAGAATCGAGCTGGGCGGAGAGCTGGGCGCGGCTGGAGGCCGAGATGCCCACCACCGAGATCATGGCGGCGATGCCGATGGCGATGCCCAGGGCGGATAGGAAGGCGCGGGTGGGGCGGGCCTTGATGCCGGTGCCCCCCAGGCGCAGCACGTCGGCCAGGCGCAGCCGCGAGCGCTGGAGCCGCCGTCCGGATTCGCCGTCCTGGCCGTTGCGGTCCCGGTCAGGCCGGAGCGTAGACGTCGTCATGGACGATCTCCTTCTGACTTGAGTCCCCCACGATGCGGCCGTCGCGGATGGCGATCTGCCGGGGAAGCTGGGCGGCCAGCTCGTTGTCGTGGGTGATGACGATGATCGTGGTGCCCTGAGAGTGGAGCTCGTGGAGGAGCTCGACGATCGAGGCCCCGGAGGTGGAGTCGAGGTTCCCGGTGGGCTCGTCGGCCAGCAGCAGCGGGGGCTCGCCGACGACGGCCCGGGCGATGGCCACGCGCTGGCGCTCGCCGCCGCTCATCTGGTGGGGGCGGTGGTCGAGCCGGTGGGCCAGGCCGACGCGTTCGAGGGCGGCTCGGGCGCGGCGGCGGCGCTCGGAGCGGGGGATCCCGCTGTAGAGCAGGCCGTCGGCGACGTTATCGACCGCGTTGACACCGTCGGCCAAGTGGAACTGCTGGAAGACGAAGCCGATGCGGCTGGCCCGCAGGGCCGAGAGCTTGGCGTCGGACAGGGAGCCGACATCGACGCCGTCGATCTCGACGCTGCCGGCGCTGGGCCGGTCCAGGGTGCCGATGAGGTTGAGGAGCGTGGACTTGCCCGAGCCCGAGGGGCCGACGATGGCGACGAACTCGCCGTAGTCGATCTCCAGGCTCACGCCCGCGCAGGCGGCTACGGGCGGCTCCCCGTAGGTTCGCTGCACGTCACGCAGGGACAGGATGCGGCTCATGTCTGCGGCACCACCACTCGCTGTCCCTCGGAGATGCCCTCGCCGGAGATCTCCACGCGCCCTCCGGCGAACAGTCCGACGGTGACCGGCACTTTGCGGGTGGTGCCGCCGGATTCGACGATCTCGACGCCGTACTGGTCGGGGCTCAGGGCCAGCAGTGCCCCGACAGGCACCGACAGGACGCCCTCGCGCTTATCGCTGGGCAGGTCGACGGTGACGGAGACCTCCTGGAAGTTGGCGGTCGCCGAGGCGTCGGTGAGGGTCACGGTGATGGGGATGACCCTTTCCTTGGAGTCACCGGAGCCGGACCCAGACCCTGAGCCGGATCCCGACCCTGAACCGGAGCCGGAGGACTTCTCAGTGGGCGTGCCCACGGAGGTGATCGTCCCGGTGGTGGTGTTGGCGTCGGGCAGCTTGATGGTCACGGCGGTGCCGACGACGGCGAGCTTCTGGTCGGAGAGCTTGATATTGGCGTCGACCACCTGAGTGGTGGAGGTGACGTCGTAGAGCTCGGCGTCGGCGGCGATGCGGTCCCCCACCCGGGCGGTGACCGTCCCCACGCGCAGGTCCCCCGGGGTGAAGACCATCCGTCCCAGCGGAATGGTCCCGGTCTGCGGCAGGCCGACTGCCTTCTGCCACTTCATGATGGCGCTGGTGGTGGCCCAGCTGAAGTGGTTGTCGGGCTCGTAGTCGAAGTAGCCCATGTCGCGCAGGAGGGTCTCGAGCTGGCGGATGTCCTCGCCGTTGTCCATCCCGGCCTCGAAGGTGCGCCAAGCGGGCAGGGAGCCGTGCATGAGGTAGGCGATCTCGGTGCCTGTACGGTAGAGGACATCACCCTGGGTCAGGACCGTCCCGGAGGCGGGCACCTGGATGAGAACGCCCTCGAAGCCCGACTTGAACTTGCGCGAGTCGGAGTAGCGCAGGGTCCCGGTCACGGAGGTCTGCCCCTGGAGGTCCCCCTTGGTGATGGTGTCGGTGGCGCCGTTGAAGGTCGACGTCGTCGGCTTGGCCTTGGCTGCGAAGGGGCCCGATTTGGAGGCGAAGGCGCCTGCGCCCGCACCCGCGGCCAGAACCGCGGCGGCCCCCATGGCCAGGAAGGCTCGACGTCGGGTGTGGCGCACCGTGCCCGAGTTGCCCGCCGTGTCGGTCGAGCCGCCGTCGGCCTGCGTAGAGGTGGTGGTCTGATCCATGTGTATGCCTGTCTGAGTGTGTGTCTGCGCGGCATCCCGGCCGCGCGAGCGAATGGTGGGTCGGCTCCTGTACGTCGCCGCGTTACTTGTTTCCGAGTTCGGAGAAGCACTTGTTCATGACGTCCTGGGGGATGTCGCCATTGAGCTGGAGCCCCTTGCCGGCCTCGGGGTCGGGGACGTCGTAGCCCTCCTTGCGCAGGCACTCGGCGGCCTTGACCAAGTCCTGCTGCGTCTCGGGCTTGGCGAGGTCCTCGGTCCCCGGAGCGGGACCGACGGTCTTCTCGCACTCTTCGGCGGCCTTGTTGGCGGCGTCGGTCTCGGGGAACTGCATGTTCCCGTTGGAGTCGGGGTCGGAGACGTCGATGCCCTTGTCGCGCATGCACTTGGCCATCTTGAGCAGGTAGTCGTCCGCGCTGGTGGCGGAGGCGGAGGCCCCGGAAGCCGAGTCCGCCTTCGAGCCCTGGGAGCATCCGGTCATGAGTCCGACGGCGCACACGGCGCAGGTCACTACCGTGGCAGCGCGGGTGATGATCCGGGTGTTGAGGGGCTTCTTCATGGGAGAGGGTCCTTTCGGCTCATATGGGTCGGGGTGCGGTGACGCCCGTTCGTTCGGGGAACAGCCAACCGGGACCGGTGTTGCCACAAGGTTCACGATTTCGCTTATGTTGTGGCAACACAGGGGCTGGTTGTCTCTAGAACCGGCCGCATACACCACAGCGAAGGAGATCAGGGCAATGCGCGTACTCGTCGTGGAGGATGAGGAGTACCTGGCCGAGGCCATCGCCACCGGACTGCGGCGAGAGGCGATGGCCGTCGACGTCGTCGGCGACGGGGCCAGCGCCCTGGAGCACGTGACGACCAACGACTACGACATCCTCGTCCTGGACCGGGATCTGCCCGTAATCCACGGCGACGAGGTCTGCCGCCGGGTGGTCAGCGAGCACCCCGACATTCGGGTCCTCATGTTGACCGCCTCACGGGCGCTAGAGGCGCGCGTGGGCGGATTCGAGCTGGGGGCGGACGACTACCTCACCAAGCCCTTCGAGTTCCCCGAGCTGGTGGCCCGGCTGCGGGCGCTGGGGCGGCGCAGCCAGCCGGCGCGAACTCCGGTCATCGAGGCCCACGGAGTGCGCCTGGATCCCTTCCGCCGGGAGGTCTACCGAGACGGGCGCTTCATCCACTTGAGCCCCAAGGAATTCGCGGTCCTGCAGGTCCTCATGGAGGCCGAGGGCGGGGTCCTCAGCGCCGAGACGCTCCTGGAGAAGGCCTGGGACGCCAACGCGGACCCCTTCACCAACTCCACCCGGGTGACGATCTCCCACCTACGCCGCAAGCTCGGCGAGCCCTGGGTCATCCAGACGGTTCCCGGCGCCGGCTACAGGTTCAGCGCATGAGCGGGCAGGAGGCACCGCCCGACGACGCGGCGCAGCACAACGGCGTCAACGGCACCCGGCCAGGACGCGAGGAACGGTTCCGCCGCCCCAAGCACCTGAGCATCCGGGTTCGCCTGACCCTGACCTACGCCGGGTTGGTGACGGCCGCCGGCGTGGTCCTCATCGCCCTGGTCTACTTCTACACGCGCTATGTCACGCTCAACATCGAGATCGGTGGGCCGGTCGGGGATACCGCCGCCGTGCCGGCCTCGCAGACCAGCGAGGTCACTCAGGTGGATACGAACCTGTTCGACCTGCTCAGCAGCATCATGCGCTCGGCCGTCGGCGCGCTGGCGCTGCTCGTGGTGCTCTCCGGGACGGTCGGCTGGATCCTGGCGGGGCGGATGCTGCGGCCGCTGTCCTCGATGAATGCGGCGGCCAAGCGGGCAGCGTCGGGCGACCTCAGTCAGCGCCTGGCGCTGTCCGGGCCGCGTGATGAGATCCACGATTTGGCGGACACCTTCGACAACATGCTGGCCTCCCTGGAGCGCTCCTTCTCCGTCCACCGCCGTTTCGCGGCCAACGCCTCCCATGAGCTGCGCACGCCCCTGGCCACGACGCAGACGATGATCGACGTCGCCCTGTCCGACCCGCAGGCCTCAGCCGAGGACCTGCGCACGGTACTCACCCGGGTGCTGGAGACGAATCGCGCCAACCGGGAGACGATCGACGCCCTCCTAGACCTGGCCGACGCCCAGTCCGGCAAGCTGGCCCGCGAGGATGTGGATATGGAGGCGACGGTTCGCGACGCCTTGGGCGTCATCGCCCCGGAGGTCGCCGAGCGAGACCTGCGCGTCTCCACCCACCTGCGGGCCATCCAGGTGCAGGGCGACCCGGTCCTCCTGCGCCAGAGCGTCTCCAACCTCCTGCGCAACGCGGCCCGGTACAATGTCGACGGCGGCCGGATCACGGTAGGCATGGCGCGTCTGGACGACGGCGTCCGGCTGACGATCCGCAACGACGGCCCTGTCGTACCGGAGGACAAGGTCGACTCGCTGCGCGAGCCCTTCGTTCGCGGTGAGGGACGAGGACGGACCCGGGGATCCGGACATGGGCTGGGCTTGGCGATCGTGACGGCTGTGGCCACCGCCCACGGCGGCAGACTCGGTTTGAGCGCCAATCCCACCGGCGGGCTGACCGCTGTCCTTGAGCTGCCCGGAGACGAGGGAGAACCTGCCTCGCACCTGTGACCCGCTGTCGGCTGACGGCCGCCAACCGACAGGGTTGGCGGCCGTCAGGAGCAAGAAACCGGCTGCGCTCTTATGGAGGCCGGTCGTAGCGCGACCCGGGTCAGGCCTGCTGGCCGTTCTTGCCGGAGTTGATGACGAGCTCGAGGAAGAGCCGGACCAGGCCGATCTGCACAATGGTCCAAGGGGCGTTGAAGACCAGGTCCGCGAAGAACCGACCAGCGTTAAAGTTCCAGCTCCCCCCAAAGGTGGTGGAATAACCGTGATCGACACCGGTGATACTGGCCGAGTAGACCCAGCTGATGATCAGGGCGCCGGCGGCGATGTAGAAGAACATCTTGCCGAATTTCTCGGCGAAGGGCTTGGCCGTGTCGAGCAGGTTGCCCACGAAGCTGTCCCCTACCGGCGCCGGCGGGAAGGGCTGACCCGGAGCGCCAGGAGCGCCAGGAGCAGCAGGAGCGCCCGGGGCACCGGGAACGCCCTGGAACTGCTGCTGGGGCGGGTAAGGCTGGCCCGTTGCCGGAGCAGAGGGAGCGGAGGGCTGCTGCTGATAGAAGGGCTGACCGGGGTTGGGGGGCTGAGTCATGAGACTGTTCGCTTCCTTCAGTGTTGGGGACGCAAGCAGGCTACCGTGTCTACAGTGCCCTGTGAAACGGGCGGATCAACCCTCGCATCTTGCGATACGACTCACAACTCTCATCCTGCCGGGAAATCGCTCACCGCGGAGTCGATCAGTCCCGTTCCACCATGTGGGCAACCGGAGATCCGGGACTCGCGCACCGGCGTGGGCCTGCGAATGATCAATGGACCAGGTCGTATGCGTCGGGAGTCGCGACGGGACCTGTTGAGGCTACTGCGACAGGAGCCGCGGGGAGGCGGCGGCGACGCTCGCTGCGGGCGACGGCGGTGCGCAGCAGAGTCTCGAAGGGACCGGCATGGCCTCCGCGCTCCAGCGCCGCACACAGGCCGACCGTCGCCAGCCACACCGCCGCCGCGATCCCGGCGGCCCGAGCCTCACCCAGGTGGAGCTCAATGCCAGTCAGGGCAGGCAGGGCCAGGAAGATGATGGCGAAGAGGAAGGTCTGGGAGAGGTAGGCGGTCATGGAGCGGCGCCCCACATTGGAGGCCAGCTTGCGCAGCCCCGTCAGGCGGCCGTCCTCCCTGGGCCCGCCGGCGTAGAGGGCCAGCAGGGCAAGCCAGCCGCAGGCCCCGACCAGTCCTGTGACCTCGTGAAGCGGAGCGGTCCAGGCGGCCAGGGTTCCGCCTGTAGCCCAGAGGCCGTACCCGATGCCTCCTGCGGCCCCGACCCCCAGGCCGCCCAGGCCGACGGCGGTCAGCAGGCGGCGGTGCCGCTCGGGGTGGGCGATGAGGTCGGTATCGGCCAGACGGGCACCGAGGAACATCGCCGGAACCACCATCGAGAAGAGCACCGTTGCGACCGAGTTCCCGGCCCAGGAGGTGATGGAGCCGGAGACGTAGGACAAGAGGGTCGTAGCCGATTCGCCGGCCCCCTGCTTCATGACCGCCGCAGCAGTCAGGCCCTGAGCCGCAACATGGCTGCCCATGGTGTACATCGTCGAGATGGTGGCGGCAGTGACGACGGCGCTGACGGCCATGGCCCGCTTGCGGTGCTTGCGGGTCAGCCATCCGGCGAAGACGACGGCGGCCAGGCCGTAGGTGCCGATGATGTCTCCGGAGAAGAGCGCGGCATGAGCCGCACCGAAGAGAATCATCCACGCACCCCGGCGCCGCACGAGGCGACGGGCGTCGACAGTGGCCTGCTCACGCGCCCAGAACTCCTCCTGCGACGTCGGCTCACGTCCGGCCTCCACACCCGGGAGGGACTGAAGATAGCTCTGCGTCCCGGAGGCGATACGCCGATTGACCATGGTGGCCAGCCCGAAACCGAACAGGAGGGAGAACAGCGGGTAGGCGCGGTGATCGACCAGAAGGGTGCGCATCCACAGCCAGGCCATGTCTGCGGCGTCGCCGGGGGCGGAGGAGCGCGTCACGCTGGTCCAGAAGGGGATGTTGGCCAGGGCGATGAACAGGAGCATGAGGCCACGAGAGACGTCCGGGGCTGGGAAGCGCAAGCCCCGGGTACCGGTGAAGGAAGTCGCGAGTTTCATGTCTTCCACGGTAGGAAGCACCTGTGGCTCGCACCTCCCCCGCCAGGGCTGTTCTTCGGCCTTGATCCTCTCCCACCCGAGGGGGTGAGGAAGGCCCTGTCCCTCCTCCCGGAGTACCAGGGCCCCTCATCCTGACGGCCGCCTGATCGCGGGCCGGCGAGCAGCCGCCGTGGGCTCATCATCCGCTCGGCACTGCGCCCGATCAGACGTCATCGGGCCGGACGGCCGGCGGCGCCGCCGTCGCCCGTTTGCGCTCGCTGCGGGCCACGGCGGTGCGCAGCAGGGTCTCGAAGGGACCGGCATGCCTACCGCGTTCCAAGACAGCGCACAGGCCGACCGTCGTCAGCCAGACCGCCGCGGCAACCAGGGCAGCCGCGGCCTGCCCCAGCCACAGACGCTCCCCCGTCACCAGAAGGGGGACGATGACAAAGATGAACCCGAACAGAATCGTCTGACTCAGGTAAGCGGTCATGGAGCGGCGACCCACGGCGGAGGCCAGCTTGCGCAGCCCTGTCAACCTGCCGTCCTCCCTGGGCTCGCCGGCGTACAGGGCCAACAGCGCTAACCAACCACAGGCCCCAACCAGGCCGAAGACCTCTTTGGCTGCGAAGTCCCACGGCCACGCCGAGATGGACATCACCTTGGTCAGAGCGCTGTGGAGCGCGCCCCCGACCCCCAGCGTCAGGCCGCCGATTCCCATCGCCGCGAGCAGACCTCGGTGCAGCTCCGGGTGGATGATGATGCCGGTGTCAGCCAGGCGTGCGCCAATCACCGCGGCGGGGACGATCAGTGTGATGAGGAACTGCGCGAACAGGGCGTAGATCCAGCTCGAGATGTTGACGACGAACCAGGGCAGCGTGGTGGGTGTCAAGCTCATTTGCTCCCCGGACATCTGTGCAGCCATCTCTGGAGCAAAGAGATCTATTGCCATGTAAGCACAGACCACCACTACAGCAATGACAACGCCGACGATGCACAGGGCGGTGTACCGCTTGCGCGAGAGCCATCCGGCGAAGACAACGGTGGGGTCAGGTGGTGTTT
>NZ_VICB01000007.1 GCF_006546835.1 Actinomyces johnsonii
ACACTAAATGAGCCAACTCAGGACCCTTCTGATTTATTACGGAATGCGTATGGTACTGTTCGGTCGGTCTGGCCAGGCCGTCGCGGGTCCTCTTGCTGCAGATGGGACACGTAATAGCCCGTGGGGTCCCGAGCAAACGCTTTCGCTCGGGACCCCACGGGCCTGGATCTCAGTCAGTCGCCGGTGGGGCAGACCTCCCGGGACTCATTCAGTTGTGGTGAGTGCTGTCGGGTCATCGTTTGGCGGCATGATAACCAGCGGCTTCGGCTTGCGTGCCGGTGGAGAAGCACGCCTCGGGCTTGGTGATGTCGTACGACTGGTTACCAGGCCGGTGATAGATCTTGCTGCTTGCATTGCCTTTAATTTGGGCCCATGCAGGGCAACTGTAGCCCCCGTTGTTGACGGTAATCCACCGACCGTTGCCGTCGAAGGTGTAGTTCCAGCCGTCGATCGTTCGAGTCGTGCTGACCAGCATCGCGCCGCTATCATCAACGTAGAAGGTGCCCTCGATCCACTTCTTAGTGGCCATGGCGCCACTGCCGTCGAAGTAGTACCAGGTGCCTCCGATTTGCTGCCAACCGGTCGACATCGTGCCGTTACTGTTCAGGTGGTACCAGTTCCCGCCGATCTGCTGCCAACCGGTCGCCATGCTGCCGTGCTTGCTGAAGAGGTACCAGCTTCCGTCGATTTGCTGCCAGCCTGTGGCCATCGCGCCGCTGCCGTTGAAGTAGTACCAGGTGCTTCCGATTTGCTGCCAGCCTGTGGCCATCGCGCCGCTGTCGCCCAGGTAGTACCAGTTTCCGCCGATTTGCTGCCAGCCTGTGGCCATCGCGCCGCTGCCGTTGAAGTAGTACCAGGTGCTTCCGATTTGCTGCCAGCCGGTCGCCATGGCACCGCTGTCGCCCAGGTAGTACCAGTTTCCGTCGATTTGCTGCCAGCCGGTGGCCATCGCTCCGCTGTCGCCCAGGTAGTACCAGTTTCCGTCGATTTGCTGCCAGCCGGTGGCCATCGCGCCGCTGTCGCCCAGGTAGTACCAGGTGCCCTCGATTTGCTTCCAGCCGGTGGCCATCGCGCCGCTGTCGCCCAGGTAGTACCAGCTTCCGTCGATCTGCTTCCAGCCGGTGCTCATGACCCCGTCGTCGCTGAAGTGGTACCACTCCGTCCCGACCTTTACCAGGCCGACGGCTCTGATGCCCTTGGCGTCCACATAGAACCACTTGTCGCCCAGATGGAGCCATGTATTGGTGGCGACGGCACCCGAGCTCTGGACGTAGAAGCTGCCCCCGTCCTGCTCGATCCATCGGTTGGCCTGCATGACGCCGTCGCTGTCGAAGAAGTAGTCGACGCCGTCGACCTCTCTCCTGCCTGTCATAGCGGCGCCGTAGTAGTCGACGTAGTACCAGTTGTCGCCCTGGTGCAGCCAGGTCTCGGTTTTCAGGGCGCCGTCAGTACCGAAGTAGTACTTGAGGTTGTTCCACGTAATCCAGGTATCGGTCTTCTTAACACCGTTCTCGTAGAAGTACTGTTTGCCGTTCTCCTCCCGCCATTCTCGCTTGGGTTCGGCGGGCGGATCTGAAGGCTTGTTCGAGGGATCCGCGGTGGGATCGGGAGCGGTTGTGGGCTGGGTTTCGGCCGGTGCCGTGCTCGGCGCATTGGTCGCTGGGGGAGCGGAAGAGTCAGCTGTGGGGGTCTCGGCCGGCGGGTTTGTCGGCTGCTCGGCGACGACGTCGTCGCTGGGACTGGGGACGGGCTCGTCGGCCATGGCGGCCGGACTGACGAGTCCCATGAGCGTCACTGCTGTGAGTGTGCCGATTAGGGATCGGCAGGAATGCTTCATCATTGCCTCCTCGAGGGCATGGTCCTCATTCGTGTGAATGGTGCTCCACCACTGTCAGCAAGTGCGAAGTCCTCGTTGAGCTTGCATGCGTCGGGGTGGGTGCAGAAATATTTTATGCCGCAGTCACTTCGACAGAAAATCGAGAGCCCCTGAAAATGGTTTCAGTTTGATTAAGGCGGTTTGTCTCGTAGATAATTCGGTGATGAGGGGAGTGTCGCGGTCTGTCGACTCAGAAGCTGCTCTGCTACTTTTGTCGACTATTCCCATACCTTGATATAGTCACATGCGTCGGGCCATATTACGTAAACAGCGGTAAAATGACTCATTTTGATCGTGTGTTGAAATATAAGGTGAGGGGGGTGGGAGCGTCCCCGTTCGCTCCCACCCCGGCTTTGAGTGGAGGCGCCAGGCTTTCGCAGCCGTACGCCATCCTTTGCCTACGCATCCGCCCGCAGCAGTCGGGCTATGCCCGCCGCCTGCGCGGCCGTCGTCCAGCCCAAGGCGGCGAGCCCAGCGGCGGTCACGCCCGTTTGCGGTGCGGCGGCCGCCACCCAGATCTGGGCTGCCTGGCCTGGAAGCCACCGGGCGATATCTCCCGCGAACATCGCCAGCTGGGGTGCCAGAATCACCAGCACCACGGCCACCGTCGCCGCACCGATCACACTGCGCAGCGCCTCGCCTAGCCCCGCCGCCAGCAGCAGTGCCGCTGTCAACCAGACCACGGTCCTTCCGCCGGCCCATAATGCTGCCGTCGACGTCGTCGGGCACGCAGCCAGGCTCGCCCCGACCAACACGCTCGCGAATACCAACCCCGTCCCGGCCAGCACCACGAGTCGCGCCCCCGCCAGCCGCCTCCGCGCCGGCGTCACCAGCAGACTCGTCATGCCCTGCGCCGTGGAGTGCTCGGCGCCCGCCACGGCTACACCCGCCGCCACGAAGCCGATCTGCACCGCCAGCGTCCATATAGGAGCGATCTCCTCGAATCCGAAGGCCCGCTTATCCATCACGTTCTGCAAGACCGACATCACCGTGGCGATCGCAGCTGCGCCCGCCACCGCTGCCGACCACCACATCGCCGGCAGCGTCACCACTTTCAGCAGCTCCGCGCGCAGCGCACGCCCCCAGGCCGTTGCCGCCCCTCCTATCGCCTCGCTCCCGCTCATGCGTCCCGCCTCATCCACACCCAGCAGCACACCGCCGCGCAGCCTCCCGCCCAGGCCGCACAGATGGCGGCCGCCATCGGGATCGACAGCAGCTCGACCAGCCGGTCGTAGTTGAGCGTCGTCGGGCTCGCAATGAGCCGCACTGCCGCGGCATCCGGCAGGAACCGGGCCGCATCGGTGGACTTGATGAGCAGCACCCCCGGCGAGATCATCGTCGACATCGCGACGAGGACCGTCATTGACACCAGCGCGCTGCGTGTCGCCATCGCCAGTGCCATCGACGCCATTGCCGAGAACACCCACCACGTCAGGATTCCTGTCAGCATCCAACACGGTACCGGCTCGAAGGGCACGCTCGACCCCAGCAGGTGCCGGCACAGCGAGTATGTCGCCGTCCACGCCACCGCCAGGAGCACCGTCGCGGCGCCCAGCACCACGAGCAGCTTCGCGGCCACCGACGCCCCGCGCCGCGGCTGGACCAGCATCGTCGTTGCCACCTGCTGCGAAGAGCTGGAGGCCCCGCTCGTGCGCGGATCGCTCGCGTACTCGCTGACCACAACACTCACCGCCAGCACCACGATCCCCGTCGTCCCCACGTACAACCCAATGATGCCGACGCTGTCCAGCTGCGTCGGCGCATTCGGGTCGCCGGCCGTCAGCCGCGCCGCCAGGTCATGATCCGTGTAGTACTCGATCAGGAGCGGCAGGACGATCGCCAGCACCGCCCCCAGCCAGACCCCCGGCAGGCCCGCCGTCTTGCGCGCCTCCGCTTTGAGGGAGCGCACCAGCGCCGTCGCCGTGCTCATGGCCGGGCCCCTTCCCCGCGTTCCACCGGGGTGACCGGGCCACCGGCCCCGTTTTCGGCTGGGGCGGTCAGTGAGAAGAACGCCTCCTCCAGGTTCGCGTAACCCGCCGCGACCTCCTCCAGCGTCCCGGCCGCCCGCACCCGCCCGCCGGCGATGACGATGACGTCGTCGGCCACCTCGGCGAGCTCGGCCAGTACATGACTGGACAGCAAGACCGTGCCCCCGGCGTCGGCCCGCTGCCGCAGCAGCGTGCGGATCCACCGGATCCCCTCCGGGTCCAGGCCGTTGACCGGTTCGTCCAGGACCAGCACCTCCGGGTCGCCCAGCAGCGCCGCCGCCAACCCCAGGCGCTGTCCCATTCCCAGGGAGAAGGTGCGCACCCGCCGCCCGGCCACTTCACTCAGCCCGACGATGTCGAGTACTTCGGCCACCCGGCTCCGACTGATCCCCGCGCCAGAGGCCACCCAGCCTAGGTGGCCGCGGGCCGTTCGTGAGGGGTGTGCGCCTGAACCGTCGAGCACCGCCCCCACCGTGCGCAGCGGTTCGCGCAGCTCGCAGTAGGGGCGTCCGTCAATGAGCGCCTGCCCGCCGTCAGCCCGGTCCAACCCCAGCAGACACCGCAGGGTCGAGGATTTCCCGGCGCCGTTCGGGCCCACGAATCCGGTGACGCGGCCCGGGCGGGCCTCCAGGCTCACGCCGTGAAGCACCTCCCGCGCCCCGTGCCGCTTGACGAGGTTCTCAATACTGATCATGAGATAACTCCAGCGCGCCGAGCGGCCGCGCGCATCGTCCGCCCAGCCGACGTCGCCCCACCGCCTCAGACCCGGGTACATCAAACCCTGGTTTGATGAAGCGCCTAAGCCGCCTTCCTAGACTGGCCGGGTGCCAGCCCCCGCCGTCCCACCGCGCCACTCGCCGCTCGGGTGCGCCATCACCGGGCTGACTGTGGTTGTCGTCGGCCTGGGCACCATGGTCGGCTTCTTACCGGCTCCTTCTCAGCGCGTCCAGATGACGGCACCGCTTGTTATGGCCTGCCTCGTCGCCGCCACCCTGTGGCTACGGCGGCGCGACCAGCGTGCCTACGAGCGGCGCCTGGCGCAGGAGACGGCCGCGCTCGCCGTCGCCGAGGACCGCCTTGTCATCGCCCGCGAGCTGCACGACGCCGTCTCCGGCAACCTCGGCGCCATCACCGTGCGTTGCGCCGTGGCCCAGCGCCTCGAGACCACCCCCGACGGACTGCGGAGCGCCCTGAGCGACGTCGAGACCGCCTCCCGTGAGGCCACCGATGCGCTGCGTCGCATGCTCGCCGTCCTGCGTGACGAGCGCACGCCCCCAACGCCCGGGGCCGTGGCAGCGGTCTCTGCGACCTCAGTGGGCGCTGCAGGAGCATCAGGAGGTTCGGGATCCCGGCCGGGTAAGGGGCGTGCTGAGGGGGCTGAGGGGCCCACTGCCAGTCTCACTGAAGTCGTCGAGCGGGCTCGACGCGCTGGCGTCACGGTCAAGGTGGACGCCGGCACCGGGACAGGTGCGGAAGCGGACACAGTCTCGGGTGCGGCCGACTCTGCCGAAACGACGAATGGAGAGTCTCGCGGCCTCTCCTCCTTGGCCGGCCTGTCCATCCCGACAAGCCAGACCGCAGTCCGGGTCGTGGCCGAGGCCCTGGCCAACACGGCCCGCCACGCTGGCCCCACGAGCGCCCGCGTCACTCTCCGCCCGGAACCAGGACTGCTGCGCATCGCCGTCGTCGACGACGGTCCGGTCCCCGGTTGGGCGCCCCAACCCGGGGCCGGGCAAGGGCTGCGCGGGCTTCAGGAGCGCCTGACCGCGCTCGGCGGGACTCTGACTGCCGGCCCTCGCACCGACGCCCCCGGCTTCGCTACCGAGGCGATGCTGCCCACCGGAGCATTCGGGAGAACCCATGGCTGATCCCGCCTCTGGGCCGACTGTCGCCCCCATTCGGGTCCTCATCGCCGAGGACCAGGCCCTCCTGCGCTCCACGCTGGCCGCTCTCCTTCAGGCCGAGCCCGGCATGAGCGTCGTTGGCCTAGCCGAGGACGGCGTCCGCGCGGTCGCCCTGGCCGCCGAGCTTCGCCCTGACGTCATCCTCATGGACATCCAGATGCCGGGCCTGACCGGCATTGAGGCCACCAGGCGGATCTGCGCCGACCCGGCGCTTGAGGCCACGCGCATCCTCATCCTGACCATGTTCGAGATCGACGACTACGTCCTTGGTGCCCTGCGCGCCGGCGCCTGCGGTTTCCTGCTCAAGGACACCGACCCGCAGTCCCTCGTCGATGCCGTGCGCACCGTCCACGAGGGCCAATCGCTGCTCAGCCCCCAGGTGCTGTCTCGCCTCGTGGCCCGTATGCCGCGCACGGCGGCCGGTGCTTCGGGAACCTCCCGAGCCGGCGATGTCGAGGCCCTCACGCCCCGCCAGCGAGAGGTCCTCCTGCTGATCGCCAAAGGCCTGTCCAACAGTGAGATCGAGGCCGAGCTCGGCATCACCCGGGCCACCTGCCGCAGCCACATCACCGCGCTCCTGGCACGCCTGAACGCCCGCGACCGTGCCCAGCTCGTCATCTCCGCCTACGAGGCCGGCCTCGTCAGTCCCCACTGAGGCTGTTGCCTGTGATTCTGACTGGGGCGAGTAGCGTCTTCGGCTGAAAAGTGTCCATATGGGACGACTTTGACGGCTCGCTCGCACGAGCAGATTTGCGTTTGTGCAGGTCAGAGCATTTTGGGTAGTTGCGTTCCGGTGATCGGGGTGTTCAAAGTCGTCCCATACGGACAAAATTTGCTCAAGAGCCGTGGCCGGTGTGCGTAAGTGCGGCTTGTTGACGGTGCTGCTCGGAGATCGTCAGCGGGGTGCGATCGAGAGGACGGCAAAGCCGTGCCCTCGGGGGCGACGCCGGCACGTCGTCCCCAAGGGCACGAACCCGAGGAGCACCTGCCGGGAAACCCCGGCAGGTCGATCTCATCCCCGCTCTTTGAAGACCAGCCGGCGCTGCGCCACGTAGCTGGCCACGTAGATGGCCCCGTCGCCGAGTATCTTCGCGATCCCCAGCGGAATCCCGAACGTGGTGAGCGCCTTGAGCACCAGGTAGCTGGCCGCCAGCAGGCTCACCGCCAGGACCACGTAGCGCACCGCCGTGCGCACCACGGTACCGCGTCGGGCTCGGAAGACCCGCCGGTTCATGAAGAAGTTCGCGGTCCCGGAGATCAGCCGCGCCCCCACGACCGCCGCCAGCAGGTCGCCGGTCATCGCGAAGAACACCATGACACCCAGCCAGTCGATCCCGAAGCTCGCCAGCGACGCTCCCATGAACCTCAGCAGCGGGGCGTAAATCCGCGCCGAGTCCTGCAACGGCCGGAAGTGCGAGGAAGTGTTGCCCGGCTCGTAGACCGTGGCGATCTCCACCTGCTCCACCACCAGCCCCAGCTCGTGGGCGCGCAGCAGGGCGGAGAGCTCGTACTCGTAGCGGTCGCCGGGCACGCTCTGCAGCCAGGCCAGGTGCCCGGCGGGGTAGCCGCGCAGGCCCGTCTGGGTGTCGCCCAGCTTCCAGCTGGTCGCGCCTCGGAAGAGCAGGGCAGTCACGTCATTGCCGATCCGGCTGCGCAGCGGCACCGGCCCGGTGAATCGCCGCACCCCCAGGGTCATGTGCCCGGTCTCGCGCACCTTCGCGGCCACGGCCTCAATGTCCGACGGTGTGTGCTGTCCGTCGGCGTCGGCGCACACGACGTCCGCATCGGGCCAGGTGGCGGCCGCGTGGGCCAGGCCCGTGCGCAGCGCTTGACCCTTGCCCCGGTTGAGTGGGTAGCTGACCACCTGGGCGCCGCGGGCGCGGGCGGCGGCGAAGAAGGGCGCGTACTGCGGCCCCGATCCGTCGTCGACGACGAGCACCGCGCAGTCCCGGCGCGCCCCGCGCAGGCGGGTCACGAGCTCGGCCAGGCGTTCGTCGGGCTTGTAGGCCGGGACGAGCACTACGAGCGCCACCGCCGTCCGGGGATGGGGCACGGCGGTGATACGCGGCGCCGTGTGGTTGCCGGTGTTCTGAATACCTGCTGCTCGGTTAGTGGTGGTCCGGTTGGCCGGGGCGATGACCCGGGGCAGCAAGCGCGGCGAGGTCGTCACGGCCGTGCGGCCACCTACCGCCTGGACGGATCTCTCTCCCACCCGGCGGGGCGCCTCTCCCACGACGACCCGCGCGGTCTCCTGCCCGCCGCCCGATCGGCTCAGCCGTGTCGTCGGGTACGCCGCCGGATAGGACTGCGGGTATTGCTGGTAGACGGAACGGCGCGTGACCGCCTGCGCGGTCGTCGCCGGGGTTGCCGGGGTTGCCGGGGTCATTGGGGTCTGGGCCGTGCCGGTGAGGTTGTCGGTGCCGCTCATCTCAGGATCCGTTCGCGATGTAGAGGATGTCGGACGTGTCGCGCTCGCCCCCGTTGGAGGGCTGGTTGATGATCGAGCCGTTGAAGTACATGGCCGACGAGCCGCCGCCGTCGATGTTGTAGGCGCAGGCGCACCCCAGGTCGGCCATAATCTGGGCGAGCTCGGTCATCGTGACGCCGCGTGAGTAGCCCTCGCTGCGGCCGTCGACGACGACGAGCTTCACGTGGTTCGTCTCCACCCACCCCACGGCGGTGCGCGGCTGCTTGCCCTGGATGGAGTGGTTGCCGACGTTCGTATCGACCTCGACCTGGTCGATACCCGAGAGCACCTGGCCGTTGTTGACCAGGGCCGGCCCGAAGGACAGCGTGTTCCACACGCCCGCGTCCAGGAGCGTCTGGGCATTGGTGGCGGTCTCGTCGTAGACCTCCACGCGCCCGTCGGTGTAGAAGGCCATGCCGTCGCGCTTGCCGCTATCGCGATAGATGACGCCGTTACGGATGAGGATCCCGTCGCTGCGGAAGCCGTAGTAGTCGCCGTTGATGGCCAGGATGGCGTCGTGCTCGGAGGCGATCACGGTGGGCTTGGCGGTGATGTTGGTGCCGTAGGAGTTGTTGGCGAAGGCGCTGCGCAGGTCGGTGGCGTTGGTGAGCTTGACGTCGGCCACGTAGTAGGTGACGGTGTCGCTGCCCGAGCCGGTGGAGACCTGCTGGATCTCGATGTTCGTGTTGGACGAGGAGTAGGAGTTCTCCCCGACCGTCACGTTGGTGGCCGGAGTCGCCGAGGAACCGGCGGCGTTTTGGGCCTTGGCCTCCAGAGCAGTGACATCGTCGACCTCGACATGGTCGATGACGAAGCGGTTGAGCGCCCAGGCGCTGGTGCCGGTGGCGGCCAGGCCCAGGACGGCGGCGCCGCCCAGGAGGAAACGGCGTCGCGGGTGCTTACGGGACTTCGCGGAGCGGTCGGGCCGGTTGGACTGGTGATCCTGGCCGGACTGGGGTGTCCCGGTTGGGTCGAGGGTGTCGGAGCTGTGCATGGCTCAACCGTGTCGGGGCCGTGTGTGCCAGGCGTAGGTTGACCTTGTGGGTCTCCTGTGAAGCCGTGCAGGGCGGAGCGGCCTCGGAGAATGACACCGCTCCAGACATCAATGCGCCGACAGGTCAAATTCTTGCCCGACATGGCCCGTGAACTGCCTCGATACGGCCTCGTTCGTGCCTACAGTGGTGGGAGGTGCGAGCGATCGTTGCCTGCCGCGAGAGTCTGCAAAGGAGGAGGTACCTGTGTTATCAGGTCGGAATCGACGCATTTTCCTGATGTGCATCGTGGTGCTCAACATCATGGTCACGGTCCTTTCCGTCCGACGAGGAGACACGGCGATCGCGATCATCTTCGCTGCCGCGGCCGTGCTCATCGTGTTTCAGCTGATCCGCCCTTCCATCGGCGGCAAGGGTGGCGACCGGGACGACCGGACACCCCCGAGCTCATGAGCGCCCTCGGCGATACCCCGGCCCACCTCCTCGAGGTCGAGGGCCTGTCCGCCTGGTACGAGCGCGACCGCCCGGTCCTCACCGACGTCTCCTTTGCCCTCGAGGACGGCCAAGCCGTCGGCCTCATCGGTCTCAACGGCGCCGGCAAGACCACGATGCTCACCTCCCTGTGCGACGTCCACCGCGGAGCGCGCTTCGGAGCCCTGCGCTACCGTGGCCGGGACATACGCCCGGGCGACGAGCACTTCAAGGCCTCCCGCTACCTCAGCCTCGCCGATGACGACTCCTTCCCCACCTGGAACCTGGAAGCCTTCATCGGCTTCCTGGAGCGCGCCTACCGACTGCGCCCGGACCGCGGCCGCCTCGAGGAACTGATCGAGGGCTTCGACTACGGCCGCTACCGGACCACCTCCTTCTCCCGACTCTCCAGCGGCTCACGCAAGAAGGCCAACCTCATCGCCGCCTTCTACCTCACCACGCCTCTCCTCTTCCTGGATGAGCCCGTCGACTTCCTCGACTTCACCGCCACCGAGTTCCTCTACCGCAGCATCAACGCCGCCGCCGCATCCGGCCGCTCGATCCTGCTCAGCTCCCACATCGCCGAGTCCTTCACCCGCTGCACTCAGCACCTCTACGTGCTCTCCGCCGGCCGGATGACCGGCCCCTTCACCACCCCTGAGGACTCCGATGCCGTGGCGGCGCTGGTCAGTTAGCCGAGCCGCCCTGAAGGCGGTGACCGGGCAGTTCGTGGGACGCCAGAGCGCCCTGAGCGCCGTTATCCTGTGCGTCCTGGCCGCCTGGTTCGGGGCATCGGCCGACCTTCGCGTCAACCCGCGCATTGCGGTCACCGGGCTGGTCCTGGCCGCCGTTGGCCTGAGCGCGACGATTGCCTCAGCCTGGATAGGCTCCGGGCGCTGGGATGACCTGGCCCGTTTTCCGCTCGGGCGCGACGAGCTCGCCCGGGCCACCTACCTCGTGGCCGACGTCGTCATCCTTTTCGAGGCGGTCGCGCCCATCACCCTGTTCGTCCTGCTGTCCAGCGGCGAGGGAAGTGGTCGGAGTCCCGGAATAGGCGTTGCTGCGACGACGGCGGTGGAGATGGTCGTCGTCGGGCTGGGGGCCGGGGTGCTGGGCCTGACCCTGTGGGCGGGGGAGCGGGCCGGCCTGCGCTGGGTGGCTGGCGGGGTCCTCGTCGTCGGGGGTACGGCCTGGTGGGCGGCGCCAGCTGTCTCAACTGTCCTTTTCGCGGCCTGCGCTCTGGCCGTGACGGCGTGTTCCCATGATCTGCGGGCGCGCCGCAGGCAGGTGGGAACCGTCCGGGGCGGCCGCCGCAGCCTGGTCCTGGGCGAGCTGGCGACCGTGCGCACCACGCAGGTCAACACCCTGGCTGCACTCGTGATCGCCACGCTCTTCACCTACACCATGACCGGCCGTGGCCTGACGATTCCGCTGCCCATGGCCTTCGTCGTCGTCAACACGCCGCTGAACGCCTACTTCTCCCGCTACCTCAGTACGCGCACCGTGGTCCTGGCCGCCCCCGGATCGCGGCGGGTCTTTGCCGCTTACGCCAGAGACCTCACGCTGTTATACATGACGTCCAATTGTCTGGTGGGGGCGTTGATCGTCTGGTTGGGTGGCGACATTGCTGAGACCGTTGCGGCTGGAATCGCGGCCTCCGTCGTCGGGGCGACGACGGCAGTCCTTCTGGAGGTCTACCGGCCGCTGATGAGCTGGAAGTCCGAGCGCGACGTCATGCGCCATCCGCGCAAGTACCTCCCGCCGGCCGCGGCGCTGCTTGCCGTCACGCTCGTCCATGTGTGCGCGCCGTAATCGGCTTGTCCGGGGCTGCCTGCCATCGGCCTCGTGAGTTGAGGAAGTGCCTAAGGTCCCTTGAAGTGCTTCATGTCATAGGTGGAAAAGTCTGCCCAACTCTTGGCAGATTAAGTTAGCCATACCTAATATCCTCCTGCGCTATTTCTAACGCCCCATCTGCGAACAAAGGACTTGTATGCGCCGTCGTACTCTGCTCATGGCCCTCCCACTCACCGCAGTCCTCGCCAGCTGTGGAGTCACCTCCCGCGCCGGCAAGGGCTCCAGCGGCGGTGCCTCCGCAGGCGCCTCCAACGGCGGTTTCGAGGTCACCGACATCGTCGGCCGCAAGGTCGCCTTCGACGCCCAGCCGAAGAACATCGTCCTGAGCGAGTCCCGCCACGTCTACTCCCTCGCCTTCCTCAACAAAGCCAACCCCGTCGACAAGGTGGTGGCCTGGGGCGAGGACCTTCAGAAGGCCGCTCCCGACTTCTACGAGAAGATCGTGGCGGTCTCGCCCAAGGCCGCCGAGCTGCCGACCATCGGCTCCATCGCCAAGGACGGCCTGCCCATTGAGACCTTGGTGCAGTACAAGCCCGACGTCTTCGTCATGACCCTGGACGTCTACAACTCCGCGAAGGAGAAGGGCTACCTTGAGAAGCTGGACGGCCAGCAGATCAAGTACGTCGTCACCGACTTTCGACGCGACCCGGTCAAGAACACCGTCCCCTCGGTCACCCTCATGGGCGACCTCTTCGACAAGCGCAAGGAGGCTGAAGCCTTCGTCTCCTTCTACAAGAAGCAGGTCGACCCCATCGTTGAGAAGGTGACGTCCCTGACTACCAAGCCCACCACCTTCCTGTGGCGCAGCCCGGGGGTCAACGACCCCGGTGCCACCTACTCCACCGCGAACCTCGGCGCGATTGTCACCGCCACCGGCGGCACCAACATCGCCGACAGCCTCCTGTCCGGCGAGGAGGGCGTTCTCACCCCCGAGCAGGTCATCGCCTCCAACCCCCAGAACATCATCGCCACCGGCGGCGAGTGGCAGCAGCAGAAGATCAAGGACACCGCCCAGACCAGCTATGTCCACCTCGGTTACAAGGCCGATGAGGCCTCCGCCAAGGCCAGCCTGGAGCAGTTGAAGAACCAGCCCGGCTACGACCAGATCCAGGCCTTCGTCGACGGTCACGTCTACGGCGTCTACCACCAGTTCTACGACGCCCCCTACAACTTCATCGCCTACCTGACCTTCGCCAAATGGCAGAACCCCGAGGCCTTCAGCGACATCGACCCCGACGCCGTCTGGAAGGACTTCCACGAGCAGTACATGCCCTGGAAGGCCGAGGGCGTCTTCTTCACCTCCATCTGATGGGAATCCCGAGCACCAAGGTCCCTTCCGACGACGACGCCGCCCGCCAGTCCGGCAGTTCCCGGGGCCCGGATGATGCCGCGCCGGTGACGAAGTCCGCCGGGCGGGTAAGTGGGCCCACGGACACGGCGGCGTCGGCCTACGTCTCCTACCGCCGTCGGACCCTGCGGCGCCTCGCGATGCTGACGGGGCTCGCGACCCTGCTCCTGGCCGTCTTCCTCATGGCCCTCATGGTGGGGCCGCTGGGGTTCAGCCCGGCCCAGGTGCTCGGCTCCCTCTTCTACGCCGACTACGACCCGTGGGTCGCCAACATCGTTGTCAACCTGCGCCTGCCCCCGGCGCTCCTGGCGGTCCTGGTGGGCGGGGCGCTGTCCCTGGCCGGCGTCCAGATGCAGACGATCCTCGACAACCCGCTGGCCGAGCCCTTCACCCTGGGGATCTCGGCGGCCTCGGCCCTCGGTGCGGCGCTGGCGATCGTCACCGGGCTCGTGCTGCCCGTGGCCACCGGGGCCACCCTGCCGATCGTGGCGATGACTGCGGGGCTGGCGGCCTCCCTAGCCATCGCGATGGTCTCGAGGCTGCCCTCGGTAACCAAGGAGATGACGATCCTGCTGGGTATCGCCCTAGTCTTCAGCTGCCAGGCGCTCCTGGCGCTCGTGCAGTACCGGGCCTCCACCGAGAGCCTCCAGCAGATTGTCTTCTGGTCGATGGGCTCCCTCATGCGCGCCACCTGGCCGGCCGTGGCCACTGTCTCGGTGGCCCTGATCGTGGCCACGCCCGTCTTCTGGGTCAACGGCTGGCGGCTGACCGCCATCACCCTGGGGGAGGCGCGCGCCGCCGCCATGGGCATCAACGTCGCGCGCGTGCGCTCCTGGACGCTGGTCGGGGTGGCGCTGCTGGCCGCCCTGTCCGTGGCCTTCGTCGGGATCATCGGTTTCGTGGGGCTCGTAGGGCCGCACATGGCCCGCGGCCTGGTGGGGGAGGATCAGCGTTTCCTCGTGCCCGCCTCCATCCTGGCCGGGGCCACCCTCCTGACCGCCGCCCACACCGCCAGCCAGGTCATCGTGCCGGGCGTGGCCGTGCCCGTTGGCATCCTGACCGCCCTCGTGGGCGTGCCGGTGTTCCTCACCATCATCTTCGGACGCCAGCGCTCGGCGGTCAGGAGCGGATCATGACCCTGACGCTGGACAATCTCACCTTCTCCTATGGCAGGCGTGCGGTCCTCAAGGGCGTCGACGCCAGCTGGGAGACGGGACAGATGGTGGGGCTGCTGGGCCCCAACGGTGCTGGCAAGTCCACCCTGGTCACCTGCGTGGCCCAGTTGCGCCGCTACCTGGGGGAGGTGACCTTCGAGGGGCACCGAGGGCGGGACCTGCGCGGCATGATCGGCTACATGCCGCAGGGCCTGCCCGGCGACGCCGCCCTGACCGCCCTGGAGTCGGTGCTCACCGCCTCGCGGCGCGGGATGACCTGGCACACGAGCCGAGCCGACATCGACCTGGCCTGGAGCGCCCTGGACGAGCTCGGTGTGGCCGACCTGGCCGACCGGCCACTGGGCCAGCTCTCCGGCGGCCAGCGCCAGCTCGTGGCCCTGGCCCAGACACTCGTACGCGAACCCGGACTCATCCTGCTCGACGAGCCCACCTCCGCCCTCGATCTGCGCCGCCAGGTCTCGGTGCTCTCCCATGTGCGCCGGATCTGCCATCGGGACACCGGCCGCCTCGCCGTCGTCGCCCTGCACGACCTCAACCTTGCGGCCCGCTTCTGCGACCGCCTCGCCGTCCTCGCGGGCGGGGCGATCCTCGCCGAGGGGCCTCCCGCCGAGGTGCTCCAGCCCGATACCCTTGCTGAGGTCTACGGGCTGCGGGTGCGGATCGTGCCTGACGGCGACCATGTCATGGTGGCCCCCGAGACCGAGCAGGGCGACTGAACAGGGCCTGCAGCCGTCAAGCGTTCCGGCGTCGAATGAAGGGGATGATCCGGAGAACGATCCAGCCGAGCGCCAGGTGACCAAGACTGGCTCCGGCCATGATGATGAGAACGGCGTCGGTCCCCCGTATCGCACAGACGGTGCCGATGACGAGCCCCATCCAGAGAACCACGGCTGAGGCGGCCCACAGGCTGAGGAATCGATGGGTCCGGATGAAGGAACGCAGTATTCGCCGGCTGCGATCCGTGAACGCGCGCCGAAACGCCCGAATGCGTGAGTTGGTCGACTGATACGTGGGGATCGCCGCCAGAATCAGTGGAGGAAGAAGGAAACTGCCGGGCAGGTTCATGGTCCTGACAAGGGGCAGGAGCAGCATCGTCAAGATCGCGGCCCCCCACAGCCCGAGGGAAGCGCTGCTTGCGAGCTTCATGAGGAAGGCGTCGACCATGTGACGCGACGTTTCATAGTCGGAGGTCTGGGTCGTGTAGGCGGCGAGTGCCTTGGCGGCGTCGTGGTGGTTTCCGCGATCGTCGAGCATCCAGGATCGCAGGAGGAGGGCTTCTTCGAACAGGGGGTCGAGTGCGAGCGTCTCCTTCAGGGCGGTCTCCGCCGCCTGCGGGTTGGACGTCATCTGTGCCATTGCCAGAAGCAAGTGGTTGCCAGCCGAGCCCGGTGAGAGCCTGGCCGCCTCACGGGCGTAGATCAGCGCCTCCTCCGTGCGCCCCATCCTGGTCAGCGCCGTGGACATAAGGGAGAGCAACGAATCATCCTCGGGGGTCAGCTCCAGGGCTGTTCTCAGCGAGCGCTCCGCCTCCGGATCGCGGTCCTGGGAGATCAGGGCCTGAGCCAGAAGCCGGTGGGCGTCGGGATCATTCGGTAGCGCCGCCAGGGCTTTGCGGGCCGCGGCCTCGGCGTCCTCGAATCGCTCCACACTTTTATGAGCCTCCGCCATGACCTTGTAGGTGGTACTGGCGTTGTCCGGGTAGCCGGCGAGCAGGCGGGCGAGGATCTGCATGGCTCGCTCGTACTGGCCAGTCTCGACGAACCAGGCGGCCCGAGTGATCTCCTGGCTGTACGTGTCGTGGCTCATAACATGTTGTGCCGTTTCATCCACTCGCGCAGATCCGCATACTCCCCGGAGGTATCGGCGTACTCGACGACGGTGCGCGCGGTCTCGAACCAACGGTGTTGCGCATCCACGAGCTGCGTACGAGTGCTCGCTTGATGCCGAGGGCGTCGATCTCGTCGAGGAAAAGGACGCAGGGGGCGTGGCTGCGTGCCTTCTGGAAGGCTTTGTGGAGGTTGGACTCGGATGTGCCGATGTACTCGCCGAGGATGTCGGTGATCATCACCGACAGGAAAGCAGCCCCCATCTCGCCGGCGATGGCGCGGGCGATGAAGGTCTTCCCCGTCCCCGGCGGACCGTATAGGAGCAGACCGCCGCGCAGGCTCTTGCCATAGAGCTGGCGCAGCTCGGGGTTGCGCATCGGGGCCAGGAAGGAGGCCTCCAGCCGTTTCTTGACCTCGATCATGCCACCGACGTCGGCCAGGCAGACACCGGTGCGCTCCACCTCCCAGCCCGCAGGCTCGTTGCGGTCGTCGACCTTGACCGGGTGAGGCTTGGAGAGAGCCGGGTCGGAGCCGGAGGACTGCTCGGAGGACTTTTCGGAGGACTCTGAGGCCTCTGAGGATACGAAGGGAGTGACAGGGGATCCTGAGGATACGAAGGGAGCAGCAGGTCCGCCGTCGAAGTCCTCCTCGGCCCGCCGCCAGTCGAAGTCCCTGGAGCCGTCTGACGTCGTTGGGTCATTGGGTGCCGGAGCTTCTGATGACTCGGGCGCTGGCTGGGTGGTGACCTCGGGGGATGTTGGTGAGTCTTGTGGGGCATCGATTGGTGATGCGGCGCTGGGTGCCGGTTCTGCCGTGGTGTCAGGCGTCTGTTCTGCCTCGGTACAGGGAGTGGACTCGGGAGTCTCGTTCTCTGGTGTCGTGCTGAGCATTGGCTCTGCCGGCTGCGTGGCGGGGGTCTGTTCGGCCTGCGGTGAGAGCGCTCTAGTCATGAGAGTGCGGGCAAACTCGTCGGTCGGGGCGTGCTGAAGGGCGATCGCGCAGTGGGTGACTGCTTCGGCACTGCGGCCGGCCTCGATGAGGAGCTCGGCCAGGTGGGTGCGCAGCCGGACGTCATTGGGAGTGGCTTCTACGGCACGCGTCAGGGATTCAATCAGGGGATCGGTCACCCAGCCAGTCTAGAACTGGGAGCGGCAACAGGTAATTGGCGTCACCGTGCGGAACTGTCCGTCTGCGCCGTGCACCGCATCACGGACGTGTGTGCTGACGCCTCGGTCGGAAATCTCCGTACTCTCAGGCCATGACAGCTTCACCGGCCGCCCCGCCCGACCATGGGCTGAGGGCGGCCTTCCCCACCACACTCCTCATCGCCCTGGCCGCGCTCGCGGCCATCGCGCCCCTGGCTACTGACGCCTACCTGCCGGCCTTCGCCCAGATGGCCGACGACCTGGGCGTCTCTGCCTCCAGCGTCCAGCTGACGATGACCACTTTCCTCGTGGGTATCGCGCTCGGCCAGTTGACCATCGGGGTCCTGTCCGATCGCGTCGGCCGGCGTCCCCTTCTGCTGTGGGGCAGCGTGCTCGCCCTGGTCGCCAGCATCGGCGCTGCCCTGGCCCCGAACCTGCCCGTCCTCTTGGCCGCCCGCTTCCTCCAGGGACTCGGGGGAGCGGCCGGCATGGTCCTGGGGCGGGCCGTCATCTCCGACCGCTCCCGCGGGATCACCGCCGCCCAGGCCCTCAGCGTCGTCATGGCGATCCAGGGGATCGCCCCCGTGGTCGCCCCGATCCTCGGCGGCGTACTCGTCGAGCCCATCGGATGGCGCGGAATCCTGGGGGTCGTGGCCGCCTTCACCGGGCTGCTCGTTGTCATGGTGGCCCTCTGGGTGCCCGAGTCCCTGCCCGCCGAGCAGCGCCACGACGGCGGCTTGCGAATCCTGCTCGACGGCACCCGCGAGCTGGCGCGCGACCACGTGCTCGTGCGCCTTCTGCTCATCAACGCTCTGTCCTTCGGGCTACTCATGGCCTACCTGTCCGCGGCGCCCTTCGTGCTGCGCAATGTCCTGGGCATGGGGACGGTGACCTACACGGCGGTCTTCGGACTGTGTGGGGCGACGGTGACGGTGACGATCGCGGTGGCGGCCTCCCTGGTGCGCCGCTTCTCTCAGGCCCGCCAGGTGCGGGTCGGGCTCATCGCGGTGCTGGTCGTTGACATCGTCTTCGCTGTGTTCTGCCTTATCTGGCTGCGCGCGCCGGTTGCGGGGCCGGAACGGGTGCCGCTGCTGGTCGCGGTCGTGGCGCTTTTCCTGGCGCACGTGGCCTGCCTGGGGCTGTCGATGGGCAACGCTCCGGCGCTCGCGCTCGACCGCACCGGCCGGTGGGCGGGTACCGGGTCCGCTCTGCTCGGCTTCCTCCAGTTCGTCGTCGGCGGGCTCGTCAGCCCGCTGGTGGGACTGACCGGGGAGGCCAGCGGCGCGGCCTTCGGTGTTGTCATCGTGGCCGTCGGTGTCATCGCCAACATCCTGGCAGTCTTCGGCCTGCGCGACAGGGGCGAGAAGGAGTACCTGGCCGCCCGGGAGGCCGAGCGCCGACAGCGCCGCCTGGGCTAGCGACGGCTCCGGCCGGCAGTGCTCATCTCGATATAGACCACGTGCTCGCCGTCCTCGCGGCGCAGGTGGTCGAAGACGTCCTCGGGGGCAGGGAGGCCTGCTTGCGGCTGGGACGGGGATCTCATGCCCACGAGGCTACCGGGCCGGGGTGAGTGTCGAACGCGTGCATGAGAACGTACTTTCGCCGCGAGGACTGCGTTTTCCCGCAGATGACGAGGTCGGCCTCCAGTCATCTGCGGGAAAACGCAGTCCTCGAGAGATATCGCAGTTCCCGATGTGTCAGCGCGGCTGGGTGTGCCGCCCTGGCGCCGCCGGAACTGTTCGCCGTGCTGCCGTGGGTGGGTGCTCCACAAGGGGCGGCGGCTCGCGATGCCGCACCCGTGTTGCAGGTCACTCGCCCCTCCTGGAATGGATTATGGCCGGCCAAGGTTGAGCCAGTCAGACTCAAGGTTGGATGCCATCGAGTTGACAGAGCTCGACTCAACCACAATCCTGAGTGCATACGACTCAACCTGAAGGTGTCGGAACCCCGGCCCTCATTGCAGACATCAACCAAGCAACCACAAGGAGCACATCACATGGCACGCGCTGTCGGTATCGACCTGGGTACCACCAACTCTGCTATCGCCGTCCTCGAGGGTGGCGAGCCCACCATCATCCCGAACGCAGAGGGCGGCCGCACTACCCCCTCCGTCGTGGCCTTCTCCAAGTCCGGCGAGATCCTCGTCGGCGAGATCGCCAAGCGCCAGGCGGTCACCAACGTTGACCGCACCATCTCCTCGGTCAAGCGCCACATGGGTACCGACTGGTCCGTCGAGATCGACGGCAAGAAGTACACCGCCCAGGAGATCAGCGCCCGCATCCTGGCCAAGCTCAAGACCGACGCCGAGGCTTACCTGGGTGAGCCCGTCACCAACGCGGTCATCACCGTCCCGGCCTACTTCAACGACGCCGAGCGCCAGGCCACCAAGGAGGCCGGCACCATCGCGGGCCTGACCGTGGACCGCATCGTCAACGAGCCCACCGCCGCGGCCCTGGCCTACGGCCTGGACAAGGGCAAGGAGGACGAGCTCATCCTCGTCTTCGACCTCGGTGGCGGTACCTTCGACGTCTCTCTGCTCGAGGTTGGCAAGGACGACGACGGCTTCTCCACCATCCAGGTGCGCGCCACCAACGGCGACAACCGCCTGGGCGGCGATGACTGGGACGCCCGCGTCGTCGAGTGGCTGGTCAAGCAGGTCAAGAGCAAGGACGGCGTGGATCTGTCCAAGGACAAGATCGCCATGCAGCGCCTCAAGGATGCCGCAGAGCAGGCTAAGAAGGAGCTGTCCTCGGCGACCTCCACGAACATCAACCTGCAGTACCTCTCCATGAGCGAGTCCGGCCCCATCCACCTCGACGAGAAGCTCACCCGCTCCAACTTCCAGGAGATGAGCGCGGACCTGCTCGAGCGCACGAAGATCCCCTTCCACAACGTCATCAAGGACGCCGGGGTCAAGGTTTCCGACATTGACCACGTGGTCCTCGTGGGCGGGTCCACTCGTATGCCCGCCGTCACCGAGGTGGTGCGCGAGCTGACCGGCAAGGAGCCCAACAAGGGCGTCAACCCCGACGAGGTCGTCGCCGTCGGCGCGGCTCTCCAGGCCGGCGTCATCCAGGGCGACCGCAGCGACGTCCTGCTCATCGACGTCACGCCGCTGTCCCTGGGTATCGAGACCAAGGGCGGGGTCATGACCAAGCTCATCGAGCGCAACACGGCCATCCCGACCAAGCGCTCCGAGGTCTTCTCCACCGCCGAGGACAACCAGCCCTCCGTGCTCATCCAGGTCTACCAGGGCGAGCGCGAGTTCGCCCGGGACAACAAGCCGCTGGGCACCTTCGAGCTGACCGGCATCGCCCCGGCCCCCCGCGGCGTGCCCCAGATCGAGGTCTCCTTCGACATCGACGCCAACGGCATCGTCCACGTCTCGGCCAAGGACCGCGGCACCGGCAAGGAGCAGTCCATGACCATCTCCGGCGGCTCGGCCCTGCCCAAGGAGGACATCGACCGCATGGTCAAGGAGGCCGAGGCCCATGCCGAGGAGGACAAGAAGCGCCGTGAGGACGCCGAGACCCGCAACTCTGCCGAGCAGCAGGCCTACTCTATCGAGAAGCTCCTCAAGGACAACAAGGACAAGCTGCCCGAGGACGTCCACTCCGAGGTCTCCGAGGCCGTCGCCGACCTCAAGAAGGCCCTTGAGGGCGACGACATCGAGCCGGTCAAGACCGCCCAGGAGAAGCTGAGCTCGGTGGCCCAGAAGGTCGGTGAGGCCATCTACCAGGCCGACGCTGCCTCCCAGGGTGCGGCTGACTCCCCCTCCTCCGCCGGCGGCTCCGCGTCCTCCAACGACGAGGACATCGTGGATGCCGAGATCGTCGACGACGAGGACTCCAAGTGACCCCGGCCGGCCCCACCCCCGAGAACGAGGGCATCGACCCCGAGCTCCAGGCGGCCGTCGAGTCGGCCTTCGAGGAGGTGCCCGACGACGTCCGCGAAGGACTCGCCCAGGGCGAGCCCGAGGGCGCGGCCGACCAGTCCGACGCCGACTCCTCCGATAGGGAGTCGGCGGGGGACGACCCCCTGGCCCAGGCTCAGGCCCAGGCCGCTCAGGCGGCCGACGACCTGGCTCGTGCCCGGGCGGACCTCTACAACCTCCAGCAGGAGTACCAGGGGTTCGTGCGTCGGTCCCGCGAGGGCGCGGCCTCGCACCGCGATGCCGGTGCCGCCGGCGTCGTCGAGGCCCTCATCCCGGTCCTCGACGAGATCGAGTTGGCCCGCCAACACGGGGACCTGACCGGCACCTTCGAGACCACGGCCGGCAAGCTCGAATCGATCCTGGCCGAGAAGTACTCCTTGGAGCGCTTCGGCGCCGTGGGCGAGGTCTTCGACCCCACGCTGCACGATGCCCTCATGGCCACCGAGTCCAGCGAGGTCGCCGAGCCCACCATCGCCGCGGTCCTCCAGCCCGGATATCGCCTGGGTGAGCGCGTCGTGCGCGCCGCCCGAGTCCAGGTCGCCAACCCGGCCTGACCGGCCTGAGCGGTATCCACTGCATTGCCCACTTCGGTCCGACAGCGGACCCGGGCCGGCCGGATGAGCCGGCTCGGGTCCGCCGCCGACCGAGAGACGCCACCCAGGGCGCCCGAGGGCCTTGGGGCGCGTGGCCCGGCAGACGCATCCACCTTTCACGGTCTTCAAACGTTGCGACATTCAGCAGCGATCACAGTTGTTATCACTAAGGAACACCCACGATCACCCGGATAAGGAGGCGGTGATACGAACATGGCCAGTCAGGACTGGATGACGAAGGACTTCTACGCGGTCCTCGGCGTGAGTAAGGACGCCAGCGCCGCCGCTATCAAGAAGGCCTACCGTACGCTCGCGAAGAAGTACCACCCCGACCGCAACCCCGACGACGCCGCGGCGGCAGAGAAGTTCAAGGAGATCGGGGAGGCGTACGCCGTCCTGTCCGACGAGGCCGAGCGCAAGCAGTACGACGCGATTCGCTCCATGGCCGGAGGCGGCGCCCGCTTCCAGGCCGGGGGACCGGGTAGCGCCGGCAGCGCCGGCGGATTCGAAGACATCTTCTCCTCCATGTTCGGCGGTCAGAGCGGCAATGTCCGCTTCGAGACCGGAGGTGCCGGAGCCCAGCCCGACCTCGACGACCTGCTGCGCATGTTCGGCGGCACCCCCAGCCCCACCCGCTCCGGCGGGCGCCCCGGTCCCTTCGGGTTCGGAGGTTTCGGCTCCCAGTCCCCGCCGCAGAAGGGCTCCGACGTCCTGACCTCGGCTGCGCTGGACCTGCGCGACGCCGTCGCCGGCACCACCGCGGAGCTGACCGCGGACGGACGCACCATGAAGGTCCGTATCCCGGCCGGAGTGCGCGACGGGCAGAAGATCCGTCTGCGCGGCAAGGGCCGGGCCGGCCTCAACGGCGGCGAGAACGGCGACATGGTTGTGTCCATCAGCGTCAACAAGCACCCGGTGTACTCCATCGACCCGGTCGACGGCGCCAACCTGCGCATGGACCTGCCGGTCACGTTGCGCGAGGCTGCCCTGGGCGCCACGGTCGAGGTCCCGCTGCTCGACGGCACCACCTCCAAGATCAAGATCAAGCCCGGCACCTCCTCGGGCACAGTCATGCGTCTGCGCGGAAAGGGCGCCGCCACTCGGAAGAAGACCGGCGACCTGCTGGTGACCATCCAGGTGGCCGTCCCCAAGAGGCTCTCCAAAACCGCCAAGCAGGCCCTGGAGGCCTTCGATGAGGCCATGGGAGACACCGACCCGAGGGCGACCCTCATGGAGGAGGCGGCGACGTGAGCCGCCGTCGGGCCGGGCAGGGCCTGGGTCACCTGGCCGAGGACGCGGCCGAGCGTGCGGTCTACGTGGTCTCCGTGGCGGCCGAACTCGCCGGTATGCACCCCCAGACCCTGCGCCAGTACGACCGGCTCGGACTGGTCAGCCCCGCCCGGACCCGTGGACGGGGCCGACGTTACTCCCACCGCGACGTCGAGCGCCTGCGCCGCATCCAATCCCTGTCCCAGGAGGGCATCAACCTCGAGGGCATTCGCCGCATCCTCGACCTCGAGGCCCGCGTCGAGGAGCTGGAGACGGACAACGCCCGCATGCGCAGCCGGGAGGCGGTCGTCCAGCGGATCTTCGCCGCCGCCGCAGACGGCGAGGTCCAGGTCGTTGCGCCCGGTCGACGGGGGCGAGGGCCCGCCGAGCGCCGCCCCGAGCGGGGCGGCGGGCGCCCCGGGGGCGCAGTGAGCACCGCGCTCGTCCCCACCAGGTCCACGCGGTTCCCGCAGCGCTGAGACGTCGGTTCGCAGGGCGATTCGCACAGCAGTCTCGCGGTGGACGACACCACGGCCGAGACCTCCGGGGTGCCGCCGTGTGCGTCACCCCCTTCTATTCCGGTTCTCGGGGAATGATCCCCGTGTAGATGAAACGCCAACCGGATCAACCGTAAGATCGGTCACATGCGGATGACGACCTCCTTCACCGGCCGGGGCGTGCGCTACCCCGCCCCCGATGTGGCCCGTGGCTTCATGCTCCTGTTCGTGGCAGTGGCCAACGTCCCGACATGGAACAAAGCGCCGGCTAACATGATCGTCGGTACTTTCCCGGTCCCGGCGGCCGATGCCTGGTGGGTGTTCGTCCGGACGCTGTTCGTCGACCATCGGGCCTACCCGTTATTCGCGATGCTGTTCGGCTTCGGGCTGATGACGATGATTAATCGGCGTATCGCCTCTGGGACGCAGAGCTATCTTCAGTCCCTGCCCGAGGTGGATGCGGGGCGTGAGCCGACGCCGCAGGAGGAGTCCTGGGCGCGTGAGCAGGCCACCGTCGATGCCCGTCGCCTGGTGCGGCGCCGCGGCTGGTGGATGATCCTGTTCGGGTTCGTCCACGGCATCTTCTTCTCCGGCGACATCATCGGCGCCTACGGTCTGGCCGCTGTCATCTTCGCCGGATGGTTCGCCCACAAGAGGTACGTCCGCCTGTACGTCGTCGGCGCCATCATTGCGCTGACCGCGTTCTCGCTCTTCTTGGTCATGAGTTTCGTCTCTCCTGAGACCGCCGCCGTGTGGTCAGGTCAGCAGGAGAACCCGACTGTAACGGTGCTGCCCTGGTTCGTCGTCAACATCGCGAACTGGTTCTTCTTTCTGTTCGTGCAGATCCTCGTCACACTGATCGTTCCCGCCGCGGCGATCGGCGCACGTCTGGCCGATACCGGCATCATCACCCAGCCGGATCGGCACCGCCGCCTGCTCATCTCGACAGGGGTCGGCGGCCTGGCCCTGGGAGCCCTCGCGGCGCTCCATAGCGCTTTGACCAACGTGTTGCCCATCTCGCAGTGGCCGTGGGACTTCGCCGTGAAGGAGCTCTTCGGCATCGTCGGCGCCTGCGGCTGGTTGGCGCTGTTGGCCCTGTACGCCGGTGGGCCCAGGGAGGACGGCAGGTTGACGGGGCTGCGTCGGCTGGCCTCCGCCGTCGGGCGCAGGTCGATGACGGCCTACTTGAGTCAGACGATCCTGTTCGGGACCATCTTCGTCATTGTTCCTGTCCTGGTCATGGGGCAGCGCTTGTGGGTGGGGCAGGCCGGGGGTGCGCTTATCGTCCTGGCTGTGGGGCAGCGCTTGTGGGTGGGGCAGGCCGCAGCCGCGCTTATCGCCCTGGCGGTGTGGCTGGTGACGGTCGGCCTGTGCACGGTCCTGGAGCGCGGTGGGCATGCCGGTCCCTTCGAGACCCTGCTGCGCACCGCCGTGGCCCGCAGCGAGCGCAAACGCCCCCGCCCGGCCCCGCCGTCGGCCTCCTGACGCGCTGACGTCCGGCCGGGGGCAGCGCTGGGCAGATGCCGAGCTCGCGGCGGTTGCTCGCCGGCGTGGAACCCGTGCCTCGCGGGTCATCGAGGTGCGATCAGGCGGCCGCGAGGTTGTGATGCGAAGGTTAGGGTGGTGCCAGGGGTGCGGGCCACGTGCCGGGGTCGTTGCGGGCGCACCTGAATCCGGCAGTCTTTCGCAACAGGCTCCAGAATGAGGGTCCCTGGTCCTCCGGGTGGAAGCGCCGGGGGCTCCTCTCATGCCCACGGGTGAGGCACAGGCTCGGAAGACAGCCTCGGTGGAGGAGGTGTGGATCACAGGGGCTTCCTACCGTGGAGGGCATGAAACTCGCGACATCGTTTACCGGCTCCCGGGGGGTGCGCTATCCCTCCCCGGATGTGGCCCGTGGCTTCATGCTCCTGCTCATCTCTCTGGCCAATATCACCTTCTGGACCGGCGTGGCGCGGGCCTCGGCTCCCAACGATGCCGCAGACACGGCCTGGTTGTGGGTGCGCTCTCTTCTGATCGACGCCCGGTCCTATCCACTGTTCTCCCTCCTGTTCGGTTTCGGACTGGTCACCATGGTCAATCGGCGTATCGCTTCCGGGACGCAGAGCTATCTTCAGTCCCTCCCGGGTGTGGAGGCCGCACGTGAGCCGACGCCGCAGGAGGAGTCCTGGGCCCGTGAGCAGGCCACCGTCGACGCCCGCCGCCTCGTGCGGCGCCGGGGTGCGTGGATGATCCTGTTCGGGTTCGTCCACGCCATGCTCTTCTCCGGTGACGTCATCGCTGCCTACGGGTTGGTCGCCGTCATCTTCGCTGGGTGGCTCGCCCGCAAGCACTGGAAGCGGGCAGCGGTCCTCTGCGCCGTCATCCTTGTTGCCGGCGTCGTCATCACCTGCGTCATCATCAGTTCCATGACCTCCCAGGGTGCAGCCTCGGCGACGGATATGCGCGCGGGGGCCGGCGAATCGGCTACGACCCTCTTGTCCTACGTCTCCCACGGTGTCACCGCTTGGGCCATCAACCTGAGTACGACGCCGATATCGTTGGTGGTTCCGGCGATGTTCCTCGGGGCGCGTCTGGCCGACACCGACGTCATCGCCCACCCCGAGCGGCACCGCCGGCTCCTGACCGCCGTCGGCCTGGGCGGCCTGGGGCTCGGCGCCGTGGGCGGTATTGGGCTCGCTCAGTGGGTCACGGGAGGGCCTTTGATCCTCTGGGCCGTTCCTCTTCACCAGGTGGCGGGGCTGGCCGGGGCCTGTGGCTGGCTCGCGCTGTTGGCCCTGTACGCCGGCGGGCCCAGGGCTGACGGCCGTCTGACGGGTCTGCGCAAGCTGGCCTCCAATGTGGGGCGGCGTTCCATGACGGCCTACCTCTCTCAGAGCTTCCTGTTCGCCGCCGTCTTCTTGGTTCTGCCCGCCCTGACCGGTATTCAGTTCCACCTCGGCGAGGCCCGGGCCGCCGGGATCGCGGCGGCGGTCTGGCTGGCGACGGTCGGCCTGTGCGCGGCGCTGGAGCGCGGAGGCCATGCTGGCCCCTTCGAGACCCTGCTGCGCACCGCCGTGGCCCGCAGCGAGCGCAAACGACCCCGCCCGGCCCCGCCGTCGCCGGAGGTTGGTGCCGTAGCCGTCCCCACCGGAGCTTCCGAATGAAGATAGGTTCCCTCTCCTCCTTCAGGAGGAGGAGAGTGAGGGCGGCTACTCCTGAAGAAGGAGGACGATACAAGTAGGGTTCCCTCTGTGGAGGGAGGTCCGGGGGTGCGGGGTGCCATATGTTCAATGGCATGCATCTCATCACCTCTTTCACCGGTTCCAGGGGGGTGCGCTATCCCTCCCCGGATGTGGCCCGTGGCTTCATGCTCCTGCTCATCGCAGTGGCCAACGTACCCCAGTGGAGCAGGGTACCGGCTGAGTCCGCCGGTACTTTCCGGGCGTCGGCAGCCGATGCCTGGTGGATGTTCGTCCGGACGCTGTTCGTCGATCATCGGGCCTATCCGCTGTTCGCGATGCTGTTCGGCTTCGGTCTCATGACCATGATCAATCGGCGTATGGCCTCCGGGACGCAGAGCTATCTTCAGTCCCTCCCCGGCGTGGATGCAGACCGTGAACCGACGCCGCAGGAGGAGGCCTGGGCCCGTGAACAGGCCACCGTCGACGCCCGTCGCCTGGTGCGGCGCCGGGGTGCGTGGATGATCCTGTTCGGATTCGTCCACGGCGTTTTCTTCGTCGGAGACATCATCGGCGTATACGGTCTGGTCGCCGTTGGGTGGGGTCTGGTGGTG
>NZ_VICB01000008.1 GCF_006546835.1 Actinomyces johnsonii
ATCCTGGGCCCCAACCACCCCGACACCCTCACCTCACGCAACAACCTCGCCAACGCCTACCAGGCAGCCGGCAGGCTCGACGAAGCCATCACCCTGTATGAGCAGACCCTCGAAGACCGCACCCACATCCTGGGACCCCACCACCCCGACACTCTCGCCTCCCTCAGCAACCTCGCCGAGGCCTATCGCGCCGCAGGAAGAATCGAGGATGCGGAGAAACTCTTCGAGACGCTGTCGGGCTCAGAGGACGAGCAGGACAGCACCGAGGGCGCCCCGGACCAGAAGACAGGCGACTGACCGCCACAAGCCGCCGTCATTGATGTCGGTGGGCTGTGAGACAGTGTCGGCATGCGGATCCTCCACACCTCCGACTGGCACCTGGGGCGCACCTTCCACGGGCGCGTGCTCGATGACGCGCACGCCGCCTTCGCCGACCACCTCGTCGAGCTCGTCAGCGCCGAAGCAGTCGATGCCGTGCTCGTCGCCGGGGACGTCTACGACCGCGCCGTCCCGCCCAACGACGCCGTCGCCCTCCTCGATGAGACCCTGTGCCGCCTGACCGAGCGCACCCGGGTGGTCCTGACCCCCGGCAACCACGACTCCGCCCGCCGCCTCGGCTTCGCCGCCGACCTCATGCGCGAGGGCCTCATCATCCGGGCCCGCACCGCCGGCCTCGACCGCGGCATCATCCTTCCCGACGCCGACGGCAACGAAGCCGCCATCGTCCACGCCCTGCCCTACCTCGACCCCGACGCCGCTCGCGAGATCCTCCCGCTTCTGCTCGCCGAACGTCTCGGCGAGGAGACCCCCGCGAAGCACGCAGCAGGGGAAGACCAGGCCGAGAGCGGGGACGCCTCCTCTCAGCCCGTTCAACCAGAGCGCCCACGCCTGCCCCGCTCCCACGAGGCGGTCGTCTCCGCCGCCCTGCGCCTCGTGGCCGCGGACCTGGACCGCCTGCGCGCCGGCCGCACCCGGCGCCTGCCGAGCCTGCTCATGGCCCACGCCTTCGTCGTCGGCGGCGAGGCGTGCGAGTCCGAGCGGGACATTCGCGTCGGCGGCGTCGACTCCGTGCCCTCCGGCGTCTTCACCACCCTGGGCGGCTCGCCCCTGGCCGAGCGCAGCGGCGGCCTGGACTACGTGGCCCTCGGCCACCTGCACCGGCCCCAGGAGCTCACCCGGCCCATCGGCCCGCGCCTGGTCTACTCCGGCTCACCCCTGCCCTTCTCCTTCGACGAGGCCGAAGGCGCCCGCAACTCGGCCACCAAGTCCTCCGTCCTGCTGGACCTGGACGCCGACGGCGTCACCGGGCTGGATCGCATCCCCACCCCGGTCCTGCACCAGGTGCGCACCCTGACCGGCACCATGCCCGAGCTCCTCTCCCCCGCCTTCGACGACGCCACCGGCGCCTGGGTGCGCGTCATCCTCCAGGGCGAGCGGCCACCCGGCGCCCTGGCCACCCTCAAGGAGCGTTTCCCCAGCCTCCTGGCCTTCCAGCACGAGGCCCCCACGCGCACCGCCCGCGAGCGCATCGCCGTCACCGCCGCGGCCGACCCGCTGCGCATCACCGAGGACTTCTTCGACGACGTCTGCGGGCGCGCCCCGCAACCCTCCGAGCGCGGCGTCCTGCGCAGCGCCTACGAGTCAGCCCTGGCGGGCGCGAGGAGCGAGCGATGAGGATCCACTCCCTGACCATGACCGGTATCGGCCCCTACGCGGGGCGGGAGCACATCGACTTCGACGCGGTGGGCGCCTCCGGCCGCTTCCTGCTCACCGGCCCCACGGGCTCGGGCAAGACCACCATCATCGACGCGATCGTCTTCGCCCTCTACGGGGACGTGGCCGACTCGGCCGACTCCTCCAAGGAGCGCATCCGCTCCACCCTCGTGGGCCCGCACACCGAGAGCGTCATCGAGCTCGTCTTCTCAACCGGCGCCGGCGTCTACCGGGTGCGCCGCACCCCCACCTACGAGCGGGCCAAGCGGCGCGGGCAAGGCACCACCACCCAGAACGGCACCGTCAAGCTCTGGCACCTGGCCGAGGTCGGCGGGGAGCCGCTCGATGAGCCCGTCACCCGCGTGGGCGACGCCGACGCGGAGATCACGCGCGCCGTGGGCTTAAGCCGGGAGCAGTTCACGCAGACGGTCGTCCTGCCGCAGGGCAAGTTCGCCCGGTTCCTGCGCGCCGACTCCTCCGAGCGCCAGCACCTCCTCAAGGACGTCTTCGGCACCGGCATCTACGACGCCATCCAGGACGCCCTCATCCAGGCCTCCCGGGACGGGGCCCGGCGGGTCGAGCAGGCCGCAGCCGACCTGCGAGGGCAGGTCACCTCCCTGGGACGACACCCCCTCCTCACCGAGGCCCCCTCCCCCACTGATACCGCAGATGCCGACGAGGAGACCGACGACGCCGATCAGGCGGTTCACTCGGAGGACTCTTCACCGGACAACTCGTCGCTGCAGGCCCCGTCCGGAGGGACCCAGGAGGCGCTGCCGCTGCCCATGGAAGACGCCGACCGCGCAGAGCCTCAGGAGGCCGACGCCGGCCCGGCTCCAACGCCGGCCCAGGCCTTGGAGGCGGCGATGGCGGGCGCCACCCCGGACCTGGTGGCTCTTCGCCGAGTCGGGGCCGAGGTGCTGGAGGCCTCGCGCGGCGGCGCCCGGCAGGCCGATGCTCGGGCCGAGACCGCGGGGAAGGCCCTCACCCGAGCTCAGGCCGCCCGTGAGGAGGCCCAGAAGCTCCACGACCTCCTGGCGCGACGCCGGGCGCTGGTCGAGGAGACTCAGCGGTTGGCCGAGCGCGCCGAGCAGGACGCCGCCGACGCCGAGCGCCTCCGGGACGCCGAGCGCGCCGCCCGGGTGCGGCCGTACCTGACCGCCGAGCAGGCAGCCCGCGGCCGCGCCCAGCAGGCCGTCGCCGCTCTGGCCGCTCGCGCCGACCAGAGCGGGCTGGCCCACCTGGCCGAGCAGGCCGGAGTCACCAGTGCCGGCAGCGCGGAGGAGGCCACCGGCAGCGACACTGACAGTCATGGTGCCGCGGTGACGCCCGCCGCTCTCGTCGACCCTCTGGTCCGTGAAGCACAGCGCCAACTCGCCGCGCTCGATGATGAACCGGGCGGCACCGAACCGGCAGTGGTCGCGCCGGAACCCGTAGAGCCGGGCATCCCCGCCATGCGAGACGACGACGGCGAGGCATCTGAGACGTCCGTGGCGGCCAACGTATCCAAAACGGCTCACGCCGAGGCATTGAGCACCCGCGGCCTCGACGACCTGGCGCACCACTGCCGTCGCGAGCACGGGCAGCTCGAAGCCCTCGTCGACCTCGAGGCCGGCCTCCCCGAGCGCGAAAGCGCCTTGCAGCAGAGGGAGGCGGAGCTGCAGCGCGCCGCAACCCAGCTGGAGCAGCGCGCGGAGAAGCTCGCCGAGCGCCCCGCGCAGCGCACCGCCCTAGTGGAGAAGCTGGAGGCGGCGCAGGCAGCCCGCGAGCGCCTGGACGGCCTTCAGGACCGCCGTGCCCGGGCCGAGGAGCGCCACCGCGCCGCCCTCGCCGTCGAGCAGCTCAGCGCCCAATTGACCCAGCAGGACGCTGCCTGCACTCAGGCGGCAACGCTTGCGCGGGAGGCGACCGAACGAGTTCGCGCCACCCGCCTGGCCTGGATCTCCGGGACCGCCGGAGCGCTGGCCGGCGAGCTCACCGAGGGCGAGCCCTGCCCCGTGTGCGGCTCACCCACGCACCCCTCCCCCGCCTCCGCAGACGCCGAGGGCGCCACCCGCCAACAGGTCGAGGCCACCGAGGAGCACCAACGGCAGGCCGACGAGGCGCTCAGCGGAGCCGTCCGGGAGCGAGACACCTGTGCCACCCGGCTTCAGGAGGCCCAGCGCACCAGTGACGGCATGGACGCCCCCGCCGCCAAGACCGCGCTGGAAGCGGCCACCACCGCCCTGACCACGGCTCAGGCCGCAGCCGACGGCGTCGACGAGCTGGTCGAGCGGCTCGAGGCCTTCGATGCCGACTCCGAGCAGGAGCGCACCGCACTCGATGCCGCCCGCTCGGCCCAGGAATCGACACGCAGCCGTCTGGAGGCCGAGCGCGAGACCCTGGCCCAGGACCAGCAGCACTGCCTCGAGGCGCGCGGGTCCTGGCCGAGCGTCACCGCCCGCGCCGCCGCGCTCCTCGTGCGAGCCAAGGAGGCCGAGGACGCCTCCGAGGACGTCGACACTGCCCACACCGCCCTGGCCCAGGCCCGCAGTGCCCTGGCCGACCTAGCCGCGGCGCTGGAGGAGGAGGGTTTCACCAGCGCGGCTCAGGCAACGGCGGCCCTCATGGAGCGCGGCGCTGTCGAGGCCCTGTCTACAACCGTGCGCGCCGCGACCACCGCCCGGGAGCGGGTCCGTATGGGGCTGGAGGACCCGGAGATCGCCGCCTTGAGCGGCCAGGAGGAGGACCACCTCGAGGATGCCGCCGCTGAGCTCGCCCGGGCGGACGCCGCCGCGAGGCAGGCCGCCTCCCTCCAGGCACGCACCGCCGAGTCCCACGAGCATCTGCGCCGGGCCGTTGACGGCGTTGAGCAGGCGGCCACCGCCTATGAGGAGGCGGCCGGCTCCAGTGCCGACCTCATCCGGGTGGCGAACCTCGCCCGCGGGGAGAACGAGGCCGGCACGCCCCTGGCCACCTGGGTGCTGCAAGCCCGCTTCGAGGAGGTCCTCGTCTTCGCCAACGAGCGCCTGTCCCAGATGTCCTCCGGACGCTACGAGCTCATCCGCGTCGCCGAGGAGACCAGCCGGTACAGGCGCCGCAAAGGGCTGGGCCTGGCCGTCGTCGACCACCTCGGTCACGAGCGCACCCGCGACCCCCGGACCCTCTCGGGCGGGGAGACCTTCTACGTCTCCTTGTCACTAGCACTCGCCCTGGCCGACGTCGTCTCGGCCGAGTCCGGGGGCGTGAGCCTAGAAACCCTCTTCATCGACGAGGGCTTCGGCACCCTGGACGCCGACACCCTCCAGGCGGTCATGGCCCAGATCGACCACCTGCGCGCCGGCGGGCGCACCGTCGGCATCGTCTCCCACGTGGCCGAGCTACGCGACCAGATCGCCGAACACATCGCAGTGCGGCGCGTCGCCTCAGGCGGATCCACCCTGAAGGTGACCGCCTGAGGCGACGCGCCGCGAATACGTCCTCCTGGCCGGTGCCGCCCCAGCGGCCAGCACCGGCCTGCCGTCCTAGTAGACGCCGCCGGAGGACTCAATCTTGATGGTGGGCTCCTCAGAGTCCTTCGACCACTCGACCTTCCCGGAGAACTTGAACTTCGCCTTCCGGGAAGTGGGGTTCTTCTCGAAGGTCGACGGCTTGGGCGTCCCGGAGATATTGATCTCGTCGGAATCGAAGGACATGCTCTCACTATCCTTGGAGAACTCCACCTTCGTGGCGTCCTTGTCAACGGACATCGACGCCATGCTCTCGGAAGTCTCGTAGGGACACGGCTTATCCTCATTGTTAGGAACCGTCGTGCAGGTCTTCGTCTGCTCCTTGACCTTCTCCAGAGCTTTCTTGCTCAGCTCGTCGGTGGGCTTGGCTTTCACCCGCATATCCTGGTCTGGCGACTTCGAGATCCCGCGACTGCCGTCATCCGCAGGCGTGGTGACAGTGAACGACGTGTCCTGGAGCTCCAGGTACTTGCCCATGGAGTCCGGCGCCGCCAACGGGTAGGTGGCCGGGTAGACGTACTGCGACTTCACCTCCTCCTTCGACGTCGTCGAATCCTCCGTGTCAGGCAGATCGAGCGTGGTGCCACCCACCTTGAGCGAGGAGAGCGGCTTGGCGCTGAAGTGGACGAGCATAACCAGTGCGTTGTTCACCTTCCAGCTCTCCAACCCGAAGGATCCGGAGCTCTTCGTTGCATTGAAGGTGTAGGTGAAGGCCTTGCCGTCCAGAGACAGCTGGGCCCGGACCGTCGCCGCGTCACCGGAGATCGTGGGCTCGTCGATCTTGGTGACCTTGATCCTCGACTTGGCGGCACCCAGGGCCTCATCGGTCAGCAGCTTGCGCTGGTCGTTGGGCACGCCGGGGTCCACCATCTTGGTGGCCTCGGTCGCCTTCCCCTCCGACAGGAGCGAAAGATAGCTCTCGACCACCTTGTCCGGGCTGCGCATGCCGTTGACGAGGTTGAGAGCCACGACGCCCGCAACCACCAGCGCCACCACGACGCCCCCCGCGATCACAACCCGGGTGACCTTGCGACGGGAGGCCGCATCCATCGGGGCGGGCTCGGGCAGGGCGCCCGCCGCTGCCGCCGGGGCTGCGCCGTCGGCAGCGGGGGCCGGGGCCTGGGAGGCGGGCGTGGTCTCCACCCACTGGCCGGTGTCCGCGTCCATCGAGAAGACAGCGCCGGTGGCCGTGTCCGTGGCGATACTGCCCCCCGTGACCGGGTCGGTGCCGTAGACCCACTGCTGGGCCGACGTCGTCCCCGGCTGGCTGCCCGAGGTGCCGGCCAGCCAGGCCGCGCTGGCCTTCTTCCCTGCGACCAGCGGCAGCGCCGCGGGGAAAGCGGAGTAGAGCCACATGGGCAGGAACTCCGCCAAGCCCGAGATGAGCACCACCACGATCCCAAACGCGATGAAGGTCAAGACGTTCGGCTGAATACCGAGGTAGAGCTCGCGTGCGGCCTCGGTGCTCGAGGAACGTAGCGGCGTGTCAGTGCCGGAGAACCGGAGCGGGAGCGGGCCGTAGAAGACGATCGCACCCACAGGGCCACGAGTGGAAGCTGCCAGATCCGCTGCCCCTGGGGCTGCCCGGTGCGGGCACGGCTGACGCCCACGCGCACCGCCGCCGCCGCGATGACGATGATCATGGCCACGAACAGCAGGATCGACCAGCTGCCGAGCCAGGCCCAGGCATAGGCATCGCCTTTCTGCTGGCTGCTCAGGGACGGCATGACGGTGGCCAGTTCCATGGCCCGATCGGTGTCCGAGGTCATACCGCCCAGGGAGCCCAGACCGAGAGCGGCGAGCACCAGGTTCGGCAGGAAGACCGGCAGCAGGAGGATCGAGGCGAAGCCCCACCCGCGACTCAGGGCCACCCCGATGTAGGCGATGATGACGAAGATCCCGAGGACGACGCCGATCGCCACGCCCAGTGCGCCCAGCTCGCGGCCGACCTGCACCACCGGGCTCGGCATCCGCTCGAGCAGCTGCCCCTTGCTGCGGGCTATCACCAGAGCGACGAAGACCACGACGGTCACCAGGAGGATCGTCATAAGGGGCGAGGAGGAGACCGAAACATTCGACAGCCCCATCATCTTGGTACTCAAGGAGAAGGGAGCCGTGACCAGGCAGGCCAACAGCGCCACGGCGAAGGCCTCCGCCCCGGCTCGCGCCAGCATCGGCACGAGCGGCGCCGCAGATCCATCGACCGAGGCCCGGCGGCGCGCCAGCCAGTACACCCCGATCCCGGCGGCGGTCAGCGCCCCCATGGGGAGAATGCCAAAGGTCAGCACCACGGTCTCGTAAGAGGTCGACCCGGTCAGGACGAACTGCCCGCCCAGGCTCCAGCCCATGAGCAGGGGCAACGTGGAGAAAGTCGTCGGGAAGGTGTCCGACGTATCCATAGTCGTCATCGCCACGAGTGTCAGGATCGCGCTGACTGCCGCCGAACCGAGCACAACCGCGAGCGTCAGGGCGGTGGAGGTCAGGCCCGGGGCGGCGAACCAGGCGGTGAAAGTCTGCCCCATCGCCGAGGACGGCGCAGCCTGAGCGGCACCCGCCTGCATCTGGGGCGCCGACGCCGTAGGCGGCGCCATTCCCGCAGCCTGCGGGGCGGGCCCGACTTCGGGCGCCGGAACGGTGGCGGCTGCGGGGGAGGGCGGCGCAGGCGCAGGCTGCGGCGCCGGCGCGGGAGCAGGCTCCGGCTGCGGCGCAGGAGCAGCAACAGGCGTTTCCGGAGCACCGGCCCCCGGCGGGGGCGGCACCGGGATCGCGGGGAAGCTGCCGGTCTCAGGACCCGATGTCATCGGGGGCGGGGGAACAGGTGCGCCCTCGGAGGCCGATGGTGCACCGGCTTCCCCCGGGGCCTGGGCACCACCGGTGCCGAGGGAGGGATCAGGTGGAAAACTGTTGTTAGACACAGGGCTGCCTTCGATAGGGAATCGAACAGGATAGTTCTACCCCATCGAAACTAGCCGCACACCTGTTTCATGACCTGGTCTTAACATCCGATCGTTCGGAGCACCGCAACGAGCAGATCGCCGGCGGGATGCTGCGGCGCCCCTTGAGCGGTCTACTGACTATCTCCCCCTCCGGCCGGTTCTCCGTCACCCTGACTTTCGTCATCCTGTTGCCCGTCGCCCTCCTGGTCGGATCCGCCGGACTGGTCCCCCTGCTGGTCGGCGCCGTCCTGCGGGCCTCCATTCTGCTGGGCCGCCTTGTCCTTGACCGTGTTGAGGATGCTGATGATGTCCTCGCGCCCGGGGAAGGAGACTCCCGTCTGCAGGTTGTTGAGCAGCTGATCGATGTTGCCAACCTTGAGTTGGCCGGCGAAGTTCTCGGCCTCGGCCACCGTCTGGTCCTTGAGCACGCCCGCCCCGTAGTAGACGCCCGCGGCTGTCGCGGCTGCCGGCAGGAACAACGCCGCCAGCAGAAGGAGAAACGCGGGGCTCTTCGGCTTGGCCCGCACCAGGGCTGCGCAGGAGACGAAGAAGGCGATGAAGGCCAGGAGCGCCCCGCCGCCCATCGCGCCGATCGCGGTCCAATTCGGGGTCCATGACTGGCTCGAGAGGATCTCGAAGACATGGAGGGTGGCCAGCAGCGTGTACGTCCCCCACCCCAGTAGTCCGGAGGCCGCCAGCACCATGATGGTCCCCACGGGGAGCGCGGCCGTGCGACGGCGCTCGGGCGGTCGGGGAAGCGCCGCGGGCCGCACGGGCTCCGGCTCGCGCCAGGTCTCCTGCTCCGGCGCCCGGGAGGCGGGCGGAGCGGGCTCAGGACTGGCGTAGACGGGCTGCACTGGTGGGGCCGGCTCGGGGTAGACCGTTTGCATGGGCATGGCCATCGTCCTCGGCGCGGCGGGCGCGGGCTGGAGGACTTGGGTGTACTGGCTGCGCTGGTCGGGCGAGGCAGCCAGCTGCGGCGTCGACGTCGACGGCGGCAAGTAGCCCCAGCCCTCACCTCCCGGCGGCATGGCGATCGCCTCCGTGGCTCCCGCCTGGGCCTCGACCTGAGCAAGATCGATCCGCTCGGTGGGCCGTGCGCGGTCAACGGCCGGTTCCGCCTCGGCGGCGTCGTCGAACTGCGGTCCGCGAGAGAGGGGACGGGACACGATGAGGCTCCTTGCCAGAGAGTATCGATTGGGTCTCTACGACCACGAGGCTACGCCACCGTCGCCTCCAGCACGAGGAGCCCACGGCCACGCCGAGAACCTCACAACTCCCGGTCCGCACGCCACTCCGCCGTCAGGGTACGACGTCCTTGGCCGAGCGGATGGTCTCGACGATCTCCTCGCGCCAGGGAATCGAGAGCCCCATGCCCTCGACCCTGCCGAGGACCTCGTCCACCTGCTCGGGCTCAACCTTGCCCGCGTACTCCAGAGCCTGATTCATCGTGTGGTCCTTCAGCGCCGAGGTGCCGTAATGACCGCCGGCGGCCATCGCAGCCGCAGGAAGAACAAGGGACGCCAGGACGAGCAGGGCCGCCAAGGTCTTGGGACGGGCTCTGACCACTGCGACGACTGAGACGACGAATGCGACGAAGGCCAGGATGGCACCGGCGGCCACCACCATGACCGACGGCCAGCTGATCAGTCCCGCTCCTTGGAACACCACGTCGAAAACGCGGATCGAGGCGAGAAGGGCGTACGTCCCCCCGCCCAGAAGTGCGCAGGCCAGGATCACCATGACGACACCCGCCCGGAACGCCCTGGTGCGCCGGGGCTCGGGAGACGACGAGCCGGCCTCGGCGGGACCCGGAGCCGAGGGCGGAAGAGCCTCTGCGCCCCCGATCCCCATCCCGCCTCCGGAAGAGGCGACCTGCGGGTCGAAGGACGGCGAAGACGACGGCGAGAAGGATGAGGACATGGACATGGGACGCTCTTTCGGGGAATCAGAAGATAGCCGAACCCGGATGGCTCCAGCGATATCAGCATGCCACTGCGCGTACTTCCGGAAAACGGAAAGACCTCCCCATAAGCATCATCCGAGTTTCCTCGAGCGCACCACGAGCGCCGAGCGCGGGGCCAGGACCACATGGCCCGTGCAGGCCTCGCCGCTGATCAGGTCGGTGCCCACGATCCCGGCCACCTCGGCGGCCCGATCGCCGTGGTTGAGCAGGAAGAGGATCTCCCCGCGCCGCTGGGCCTCGACGCCGTCGGGCAGATCGGCGACCACGGGACGGATTCGGGCGTGTGCGCACACCAGTCTCAGCAGAGCGGCCCGGCCGACGGCGTCGAGGTCGGCGGCCACGTACCAGGCCGCCCCCGGGCCTCTCACCGGGCGCCGGGTGATGGCGGGGCGCCCGGCCAGGTCCGCTCCCCCGCCGCGGCCGTCGAAAACCGCCACCACCTCGACCGGTTCTTGGCCCTGACCTGCTTCGACGCCGCCAGGGGCCTCATCGATGCGGACCTCCTCGGCCCAGCCGCCGGCGCGCAGGTCGGGGGCCGGGGTGCCCATCTGGTCCAGAACGCGGCGAAGCGGTTCGCCGACCGCCTCCAACCCCATCCAGGTCTCGGCGGCGGGTGTTCCGACGGCACGGCTGACGCGGTTGACGAGCGCCCCTCGCGAGTCGTCCTGGCCCACCGGCCCGCTGAGGGCGGCGTGGTCGGTGACCCTCACCCCGAGCAGGGGCCGCAATGACCCGAGGTAGCCGCCCAGGACCGCTCCGGCATCGGTGTCGACGACCCCGGTGGGGCCGGCCACGACGACCTGGGCGCCCGCGGCGGCGGCCCCCTCCAGGTTCCGGGCCAGTTCAGGGTAGTCGATGAAGACCTCGGGAACGACGATGAGGCGGTATCCGGCCAGGTCAGCACGCACGGGGACGATGTCGGTGGCGATCCCGGCCTCCCACAGACTGCGGTGCCAGGCGCGGGCCGCCTCGAAGCGCTCCCCCGGCTCGACCGGACCGATGGTCGAGCTCAGGGCCCACTGGCTATCCCAGTCCAGGACGACGGCCGCCTCGGCGCGCACCGGCTCGCCCAGGACCGGCCCGAGCCGCTTCAGCGCCCGACCGGTGGCCACGACCTCGTCCCAGGTGCGGCCGGCGCGCCCGGCGTGGGGGACCATGCCGGAATGGAAGGTCTCAGCGCCCTGGCGCGACTGGCGCCACTGGAACTGCAGGACGCCGTCGGCGCCGTGGGCCACGCGCGCCAGGGACCACAGGAGGAACTGGCCAGGGCGCTTGGGCGAGTTGCGGCGGCGCCACTGGACGGCGCCGGGCGCCTGCTCCATGAGGATCCAGGGACGCCCGTCAGCCAGGCCGCGCATGAGGTCTCCCGCCCAGGCGACCTCATGGGCGGCGGCCGCATCGGCGGGGTCGGGGTAGGAGTCGTCGGAGATGATGTCGAGTGACTCAGCCCAGCGCCAGTAGTCGGTGGCCGGGAAGTCGCCCATGAAGTTGGTGGTCACCGGCAGGCTCGAGTGCGCGCGCAGGATGCGGGCCTCGGCCTCCATGAGGCTGCGCAGCTGGTGGTCGCTGAAGCGCCTCCAGTCCAGGAGCTGGGCAGGATTGTGGAAGGTGGGCATGGCCGCGGGCGGGCAGACCTGCTCCAGGCTCGTGTAGCGCTGGGACCAGAAGTCGGTGCCCCAGGCGGCGTTGAGGCGCTCGACGTCGCCGTAGCGGTCCGTCAGCCAGGCCCGGAAGGCCCGGGCGCAGGCGGGGCAGAAGCATTCGGCGGTGTGGCAGCCGTACTCGTTGCCGATGTGCCACATGACGACGCCGGGGTGGTCGCCCAGACGCTCGGCCAGCACTTCGGCCAGGGCGGCGGAGCGCTCCCGGTAGACGGTCGAGCTGGGGCAGTACTGCTGGCGCGAGCCGAAGCCCAGGCGCACGCCGTCGGCGCTCATCGGCAGGGACTCGGGGTGGTCGGTCGCCATCCAGGCGGGCGGGGAGGCGGTGGCGGTGGCCAGATCGACGGCGATGCCGGCGTCGTGGAGGCGGCCCACGATCTCCACCAGCCAGTCGAGCTCGTAGGAGCCCTCGCGCGGCTCGAGGCGCGCCCAGGAGAAGATCCCTAAGGAGACCAGGTTGACGCCGGCCTCGGCCATGAGTTCGAGGTCCTCGGCGAAGGTGGCCTCGTCCCACTGCTCGGGGTTGTAGTCGCCGCCGTAGGCGGGACTGGTCAGCCCCAGCAGCTCGTGGGGCGCGGGTCGGCGCACGCCGCCGTCAAGCGCGGGCCGGGAGGTGGGGACTGAGGGCACGGAGCTGGTCATGTGGCGATTGTCCCCCACCGCGCAGGCGGCCGGTGCCTAGGCGGGGCGGGCCGCTTGGGGATTCAGGAGATCGTCGAGCGGGACTCGGTCAGCCAGGTCAGGGGCACCGTGGTGAGGAACAGCCCCTGCCACTCGCGCTCCCACAGCAGGGCGATGTCACCGCCAGGCAGCTGGGCCATGCACTGGTAGACGTAGTGGCGCGGGTTGATGACCCGGTTGCGGGGCCAGGTGGCGCCATCGTCGTGGCTCAGGCGCATGACGCCGCAGCCGCGGAAGGGCAGCATCTGGGAGGCATTGGCGAAGACGATGCTCCTGCCGCCCGCCTTACCGGCGCCGGCGGCGTCATGAGCGCCGGTGACGGCGATGGCATTGGGCTGGGAGAAGATCTCGGTGAGCTGGGCGTCATAGTCGACCTCGCCCCAGGTAGCGCCGCCATCGCGGGAGACGGCATGGGCGACCCGCCCGGAGGGATGCTGGTTTCGGGCCCAGACGTGCACGGCGCCGTCGGCGCCTTCGACCAGGACGGACTCATACAGGCTGGCCCGCTCGTCGGCCAGGTCGCGCGAGGAGACGACGGCGCCCAGGACCTCGCGCCCGTCATTGGGAGAGGCGCCCAGGGTCCAGGTGGCTCCGCCGTCGTCGGAGTAGATGGCGGCGCAGGACAGGTGGCCGGTGCCTCCGGCCTCGTGGCTGTAGTAGACGGGGGCGAGGATGCGCCCGGCGTGCTCCGACCCAGTCAGCTGGATGGCGTTGCCAGGGCCGGTGCCCAGGAAGCACATCCAGTCGGCCTTGACCTGGGCGGTGATGTCGATCGGCTCGGACCAGGTGGCGCCGTCGTCGTCGGAGGTGATCATGAGCAGGTGGGAGCTGCGGTGCTGGAAGAGGCAGTCCTCGGGGGCCTGCTCGTAGGCGAGGTAGATGCTGCCGACCGCCTCGCCGCCCAGGAGGACGTCACCGGCGCGGGCGCCGGCGACGGTCTCATCGCTCGGGACGATGCGGTAGTCGGTGGGCTCGCCCGCGGCGGTGATGACGGCGCCGTCGGGCTCGACGGCGAACAGCTCGCCAACGCGGTTGTGCAGCACGCGGCGCCCGTGGGCGTCGAAGCCGGTGCCCACGGCGGCATTGGGCTGGCCGATGCCTCCGGGGAACTGGTCGACCAGGCAGATGACGCGCCCGGTGGAGCGGTCCTGAACCAGGACGGAGTCGATGAGGGAGGCTCCCAGCGCCCCGGTTCCCGGCAGCGAGAGGAGGGTGCGCATCTCCTCCCAGGTCTGGCCGCCGTCGAGGCTGCGGCGCATGACAAGGTTGATGTCGTTGGGGGCGTCGTTGGGGATGGAGACTCTCTGGTCGGCGCCGGCCAGGACGACACCGCTGTCGAGGGTCAGCAGGGAGGGGATCCGGTAGGACTCGGCGCCGTGGTAGCCGGTGTCGAACAGGGCGCGCGTGGGCAGCGGGGCGGCGCCGGCCAGGCGCTTGATCTGGGCGTCGGTGAGGGCTGCGTCGTAGACCATGGCGGTCTGGGCCTCACCGAAGAGGCGCTTGCCGTCCAGGTCTGCACCCACGACCACGCGGGCCACCGGCGCGATGTCGGCCAGGAAGGCGCCGCCGGGGGCGTGGGCAACCTGGTAGCCGTCGACGTGGATCTCCACCGCACCACGCCCCGAGGTCACGACGACGTCGTGCCAGGTCCCGTCGTCCCAGTGGCCCGGGGCGCGCACCTCGATGAGGGGCTCGGTCTCGTGCGAGTCCGCTCCGGGCAGGACCCGGTAGGCCAGGCCCTGCGCATCGATGTCGAGGTGCAAGGTGCCGGCCCGGCCGCTGGCGGCGACGACGGTACCGGCCTGGCCACGGCCGCGGGTGCGGAAGAGAGCGCGGATGGCGCCGGTGGTCAGGCCCCCGGTACGGCGGGCGTCGCGGGCAGAGAGCTCGCTGGCCGCGAACTGGACCAGTGGAACGGCGGCCAGGGACTGGGCCATGACGGCGCGGTCGCTGAGCGGTTCGGCCCAGGCGGCCAGGCGCGTCACCGTCGTGATCCCGTCGGGGTCGATGCTCACGCCGGTCAGACCGATCTGGGAGAGGAAGGCGGTCAGGGTCGTGGAGAAGCACTCATAGCCGTCGGCGTAGAGATGGGTGCCGGCGTCGTTGACGCTCAGGGCGATCGTGTGGGGGCGGCCGTCGTCCAGGCCCAGAGCGTCCTCGGCGTCGAGGACGCGACGTTCGACGCCGACCTGCTCCCCCGTCCCCGTCTTCGGCGAGCCGTTGGGTCCGAGGATTTGCTCGCCGTAGAGGCGCCCGGCACGCACAGACAGCGTGATCCTCCCGTTGGTACCGGCGAGAGTCATGAGGATGGCGTCGGCCCGGACGGCGGCGTCGAGGAGGATCGTGCCGCGCTCGCAGGAGGCCAGGGCGGCGAGGTCGCGCTCGCCGACGCTCAGGGGGGAGGAGGTGTCGGATGCGGTGAGATCGAAAAGCATGGCCTAAGTCCCTCGGGCCGGCATCGAGTGCCCGGCAGTGTTCCGCGACTGATCGGCGCTGAGCGCAACGGTGCGCCACCACGCCCTTCAGTCATATGATGTCTGATGTATCGCGCACTGTAGCACGATCCCAGAACCTCAAGGAGACCACATGTCCGCCGCCTCAGAGAATCGGTCTGCGAACCGAGCCGAGAACCAGGCTGAGAACCACGCTGCGAACCACGCTGAACGCCGAGTCGTACCGGTCGTCGTCGGCGCCTACCCCATGCTTCCCCCCGACGACGAGGACCGCCGGGGAGCCGCCGCCCTCTACGGCGCGCTGGCCGACCTCGGCTGGGTCGACGGCATCGAGCTGCCCTTCCGGGAGGCGCTCGACGCGCCCGAGCCGTGGCTGGCCGAGCAGCTGGCGGGGCGCTTCACGCAGTGCGTCGTCACGGCGATCCCGGGAACCATGGGCCGCACCGGAAAAGACCCCGCCTTCGGCCTGGCCTCCCCCGACGACGCCGGACGCGGCCGGGCGCTGGCCTACACCCGCTCGCTGCTCGAAGCGGTCGACCGCCTGCACCAGGCCGCGGGGCAGCAGGTCGTCACCCGGGTGGAGCTGCACTCGGCGCCCCACCACCAGGCCGATGCCGAGGCCTTCCACGCCTCCTTAAGCGAACTGACCGAGGACTTCGCCTCCCGGAGCCTGGGCATGATCGTGGAGCACTGCGACGCCGAGGGCGGCGTGGGCCCTTCGGAGAAGGCCTTCCTGCCGCTGTCCCAGGAGATCGCCGCCTGCAGGGACACCCCGGCTCTCATCACCGTCAACTGGGGCCGCTCGGTCATCGAGACCCACGACCCGGACACTCCGGAGAGTCACGTGCGCGAGCTGGTGGAGGCCGGCCGCCTGGGTGGCGTCATGATCTCGGGCGCCGGCCCCGAGGAGACCCAGTGGGCCTGGGCGTGGGCCGACGCGCACCTGCCGCTGGCCGAGCACGAGCCGACCAGCTGGCTCACGCCCGAACGGGTGGCCGCCACCATGCGCGCGGCTGGTTCCGCCCAGGCGTACGAGGGCGTCAAGATCAATACCCCGGCCGGCGCCTCCCTGGAGGAGAAACTGGCCTGGGTCTGCCGCGTCCGCGAGGTCATGCTCGCAGGACTCACCGAGCCCACCGACTGAGCACGCCAGGATCATCGCTTACCGCGTCGCCGGTTCTTCTGCCGTCCGCAACACAACAGTGTCCGGCTCGCGCCCCAGCTGGGGCGCGAGCCGGACACCATGGAAGCCGCTAGTAGCGGACACTCCTGAGGAGATCGACTAGAACTCGACGTCCTCGCTGCTGGAGAAGCCGGTGCGGAAGTCGTTGGAGAAGTCCGCGCGCAGGTCGCCGCCGAAGTGGAAGTCGTCCAGGGCAACGGATTCGCCGAAGACATTGTCCCCCAGGTCCACGCGGGAGAAGACCTCGGCCTTGACTTCCTCGGTGGGCTCGACCTCGATGTCCGAGTAGCGGGCCAGACCCGTACCGGCGGGGATGAGCTTACCGAGGATGACGTTCTCCTTGAGGCCCAGCAGCGGGTCGGACTTGCCGTTCATGGCGGCCTCGGTGAGCACGCGCGTGGTCTCCTGGAAGGAGGCGGCGCTCAGCCAGGAGTCCGTGGCCAGCGAGGCCTTGGTGATTCCCATGAGCTCGGTACGGCCGGTGGCGGTCTTGCCGCCCTCAGCCATGACCCGGCGGTTCTCGGCGCGGTAGTGCATGACGTCGACCAGGTCCCCCTGGAGGAGGTTGGTGTCCCCGGAGTCCAGTACGGTCACGCGGCGCAGCATCTGGCGCACGATGACCTCGATGTGCTTGGAGTGGATGTCCACGCCCTGGGAGCGATAGACCTCCTGGACCTCCTCGACGAGGTGGCGCTGGGTGGCGGCCACCGAACGAAGGCGCAGGACCTTCTTGGGGTCGACCGGCCCCTCGGTGAGGGCCTGACCGGGCTCGACGTGGTCGCCGTCGGTCACCAGCAGGCGCTGACGACGCGAAACCGGGACGATGACGTCCTCCTCGCCGTCGTCGCGGGTGATGACCAGGCGCTTGCCGTCGGCGTCGTCCTCGATCTTGAGGGTGCCGGCGGCCTCGGCCACGGCGGCCTCGCCCTTGGGGGTGCGGGCCTCGAAGAGCTCCTGCACGCGGGGCAGCCCCTGGGTGATGTCGGCGGCGCCGGCCGCACCACCGGTGTGGAAGGTGCGCATGGTCAGCTGCGTGCCGGGCTCACCGATGGACTGGGCGGCGATGATGCCGACAGCCTCACCGATGTCGACGCGCTTACCGGTGGCCAGCGAACGGCCGTAGCAGGCGGCGCAGGTACCGACGTTGGAGTCGCAGGTGAGCACGGAGCGGACCGTGATCTCCTCGATGCCCGCGTCGATGGCGGACTGGATCTCGGCGTCACCGAGGTCGGTACCGGCCTCGATGACGAGGTTGCCCTCGGCATCGATGGCGTCGCGCGCCAGGGTGGTGCCGAACACGGTGGTGCCCAGGATCTCCGAGGGCTCCTTGATGAGCTCGTCGCCGGCCTCGATCCAGGAGAAGATCCTCTTGGTCAGGCCCTTGCGGGTGCCGCAGTCCTCTTCGCGGACGATGACGTCCTGGGAGACGTCGACCAGACGACGCGTGAGGTAGCCGGAGTCGGCGGTCCGCAGCGCCGTGTCCGCCAGGCCCTTGCGGGCGCCGTGGGTGGCGATGAAGTACTCCAGGACGCTCAGGCCCTCGCGGTAGTTCGACTTGATCGGGCGCTCGATGAGGCGCTGCTTGGGGTCGGCCACCAGGCCGCGCATACCGGCGAGCTGGCGGATCTGGTCCCAGTTGCCTCGGGCCCCGGAGACCACCATCTGGTAGACGGTGTTGCGCTGCGGGAAGTTCTCGCGCATGGCCTCGGCGACCTCGGCGGTGGCTTTGGTCCAGATGTCGATGAGCGAGGCGTAGCGGTCGTCCTCGGTGAGGGCACCGAGCTCGAACTGCTCCTCGATCTCGGCGGCCTCGTTCTCGTAGCGAACGAGGATCTCCTGCTTGGCCTCCGGGGAGACGACGTCGGCGAAGGCGACGGTGATACCGGACCAGGTGGACCAGTAGAAGCCGTTGGCCTTGAGGGCGTCCAGGGAGGCGGCCACCTCCACGCGGGAGTAGTTCTCCGCCAGGGCGTTGACGATGTTGCCCAGCTGCTTCTTGTCCACGACGTAGTTGACGTAGGGGAAGGTCTCGGGCAGCGAGGTGTTGAACAGTGCCCGGCCCAGCGAGGTGCGCAGGGTGAGCGGGTCGCCCTCGTTCCAGTCCTCGGGCGGCTGCCAGCCCTCGGGCGCGGCGATGCCCTCCTCGAAGCGGATGTCGCAGGCGGCGTTGACGTGGAGCTTGCCGAAGTCGTAGGCCATGACCGCCTCCGCGAAGGAGGAGAAGGCCGGGACGATCTCGTTGCCCTCGGCGTCGCGCTCGACCTCGACCGCCGGGTCGGGGTCGGAGGTGAGGTAGTAGGTGCCGATGATCATGTCCTGGCTGGGCATGGTCACGGGGCGCCCGTCGGAGGGCTTGAGGATGTTGTTCGAGGACAGCATGAGGATGCGGGCCTCGGCCTGCGCCTCGGCGCCCAGCGGCAGGTGGACGGCCATCTGGTCGCCGTCGAAGTCGGCGTTGAAGGCGCCACACACGAGCGGGTGCAGCTGGATAGCCTTGCCCTCGATGAGCTGGGGCTCGAAGGCCTGGATGCCCAGGCGGTGCAGGGTGGGGGCGCGGTTGAGCAGCACGGGGTGCTCGCGGATCACCTCGGCCAGGACGTCCCAGACCTTGGGGTTGGCGCGCTCGACCATGCGCTTGGCAGCCTTGACGTTCTGGGCCTCCTTGAGCTCGACGAGCCGCTTCATGACGAAGGGCTTGAACAGCTCCAGGGCCATCTGGCTGGGCAGACCGCACTGGTGCAGCTTGAGCTGGGGACCGACGACGATGACGCTACGGCCCGAGTAGTCCACGCGCTTGCCCAGGAGGTTCTGGCGGAAGCGGCCCTGCTTGCCTTTGAGCATGTCGGACAGGGACTTCAGCGGGCGGTTGCCCACGCCGGTGACCGGGCGGCCGCGGCGGCCGTTGTCAAACAGGGCGTCGACGGCGTCCTGGAGCATGCGCTTCTCGTTGTTGACGATGATCGTCGGAGCGCCCAGATCCATGAGCCGCTTGAGGCGGTTGTTGCGGTTGATGACCCGGCGGTAGAGGTCGTTGAGGTCGGATGTGGCGAAGCGGCCGCCGTCGAGTTGGACCATGGGGCGCAGGTCCGGCGGGATGACCGGGATGTTGTCCAGGACCATCGACTCCGGGGCGGTGCCGGTCATGCGGAAGGCGTTGACGACCTTGAGGCGCTTGATGGCCCGGGTCTTGCGCTGGCCGGTGCCGTTCTCGACGATCTCGGCCAGGGCGGCCGCCTCGGCCTCCAGGTCGAAGCTGCGAAGACGCGCCTGGATGGCCTCGGCGCCCATGGCGCCCTTGAAGTAGATGCCGTAGTCGGCGACCATGTCGCGGTAGAGGACCTCGTCGCCCTCCAGGTCGCCGACCTTGAGGCTCACAAAGCGGTCCCACACCTTGTCCATGTGCTCCAGGGCGCGCTGGTTGCGACGGCGCATGGCCGTGATCTCGCGCTCGGCGGTCTTGCGGAGCTTGTCGCGCTGGGAGGTCTCGGCGCCCTCGGCCTCAAGCTGGGCGAGGTCCTCCTCGAGGCGCTGCTGGCGGGCCTCGGCCTCGGCCTGGCCGGACTCCTCGAGGTGCTTCTTCTTGACCTCGAGCTCGTTGCGCAGCGAGGGCAGGTCGTCGTGACGGCCCTCCTCGTCGACCTCGGTGACCATGTAGGCCGCGAAGTAGATGACCTTCTCCAGGTCCTTGGGCGCGAGGTTGAGCAGGTAGCCCAGGCGCGAGGGGACGCCCTTGAAGTACCAGATGTGGGTGACCGGCGCGGCGAGCTTGATGTGAGCCATGCGCTCGCGACGCACCTTGGAGCGAGTGACCTCGACCCCGCAGCGCTCGCAGACGATGCCCTTGTAACGCACGCGCTTGTACTTACCGCAGGCGCACTCCCAGTCCCGGGTGGGGCCGAAGATCTTCTCGCAGAACAGGCCGTCCTTCTCGGGCTTGAGGGTGCGGTAGTTGATGGTCTCGGGCTTCTTGACCTCGCCGTGGGACCACGAGCGAATGTCCTCCGCGGTGGCGAGGCCGAGCTGGATCCTGTCGAACACGTTGGCGTCGAGCACAGTTCCTACTTCCGATGGTGAATCTCATCAGGTGGTGGTCTGGGGGCGTTCCGTCGTCGTTGTTCCATGACTCCGACGGCGCCTGCGAGCCTGGTGGGAGGGCGGGCGGCGGGCCTGCCGCCCGCCCTCAAACGGGGCTCGATGAAGTTGTCACGAAGTCGTCACCGGGGTGGCCACTTAGATCTCGTCGACCGTGGAGGCGGTGGCCCCGCCTGGGCGCCTGCCCAGGTCGAAGCCGAGCTCCTCGGCGGCGCGCGAGCCGTCGTCGTCGGTGTCATCCAGGGCGATGGCGCTGCCCTCGGCGTCCAGGGCCTCGACGTTCAGGCACAGCGACTGCATCTCCTTCATGAGCACCTTGAAGGACTCGGGGATGCCGGGCTCGGGGATGTCCTCGCCCTTGACGATGGCCTCGTAGACCTTGACGCGGCCGTTGACGTCGTCGGACTTGACGGTGAGAAGCTCCTGGAGGGCGTGGGCGGCGCCGTACGCCTCCATGGCCCACACCTCCATCTCGCCGAAGCGCTGACCACCGAACTGGGCCTTACCGCCCAGCGGCTGCTGGGTGATCATGGAGTAGGGGCCCGTGGAGCGGGCGTGGATCTTGTCGTCCACGAGGTGGTGGAGCTTGAGGATGTACATGTAGCCCACCGAGATCGGGTACGGGAAGGGCTCGCCGGAGCGGCCGTCGAACAGACGCGCCTTGCCGTTGGGCTCAACCAGCTGCAGGCCGTCGGAGGTCGGCAGCGTGGAGTTCAGCAGACCCATGAGCTCGTTGTCGCGAACACCGTCGAAGACGGGCGTGGCCACGGGCGTGCGGGGCTCGGCCTTGATGCCGTTCTCGGGCAGGTGCGCGGTCCAGGCCTCGCCGGCCTCGTGGGCGGCGGTGGCGTCCCAGCCGCGGGAGGCTACCCAGCCCAGGTGCAGCTCGAGGACCTGACCGACGTTCATACGGCTGGGTACGCCCAACGGGTTGAGGATGACGTCGACCGGGGTGCCGTCGGCCAGGAAGGGCATGTCCTCCACGGGCAGGATCTTGGAGATGACGCCCTTGTTGCCGTGACGGCCGGAAAGCTTGTCACCCACGGTGATCTTGCGGCGCTGGGCGATGTAGACGCGCACCATGCGGTTGACGCCCGCGGGCAGCTCGGCGTCGTCGGAGGCGGCGTCGATCTCGCGCACGCCGGTGACGATGCCGTATTCGCCGTGGGGTACGCGCAGGGAGGTGTCGCGGACCTCACGGGCCTTCTCGCCGAAGATGGCGCGCAGGAGGCGCTCCTCGCTGGTCAGCTCGGTCTCGCCCTTGGGGGTCACCTTGCCCACGAGGATGTCGCCGCTGCGGACTTCGGCGCCGATGCGGATGATGCCGCGCTCGTCGAGGTTTGCCAGGGTCTCCTCGCTGACATTGGGGATGTCCCGGGTGATCTCCTCGGCGCCCAGCTTGGTGTCACGGGCGTCGACTTCGTGCTCCTCGATGTGGATCGAGGTGAGCATGTCCTCGGCGACCACACGCTGGGAGACGATGATGGCGTCCTCGTAGTTGAGGCCCTCCCAGGTCATGAACGCGACCAGGAGGTTCTGGCCCAGGGCCAGGTCGCCCTCATTGGTGGCGGGGCCGTCGGCCAGGACCGAGCCGACCTCGACGCGCTCGCCCTCGGTGGCCACGACCCGCTGGTTGTAGCAGTTGCCCTGGTTGGAGCGGCGGAACTTGGCGACCTTGTAGACCTTCTCGGTGCCGTCGTCGTTCGCCACGCGCACGAAGTCCGCGCAGACCTCGGTGACGACACCGGCCTTGTCCGCCACGAGGACGTCGCCGGCGTCAACGGCGGTGCGCCGCTCCATGCCCGTGCCCACCAGCGGGGCGTCGGGGCGGATGAGCGGCACGGCCTGGCGCTGCATGTTGGCGCCCATGAGGGCGCGGTTGGCGTCGTCGTGCTCGAGGAAGGGGATGAGGGAGGTACCCACCGACACCATCTGGCGCGGCGAGACGTCCATGAGGTCGACCTGCGAGGAGGGCAGGAGGGCCGGCTCACCGCCGGTAACGCGGCACAGGACGTGGTCCTCGGCGAAGTGGCCGTCCTCGGTGAGGGTGACGTTGGCCTGGGCGATGACGTGGCGGTCCTCATCATCCGCCGTCAGGTAGTGGGTCTCATCGGTGACCTGGCCGTCGACGACGACGCGGTAGGGGGTCTCGACGAAGCCGAAGGGGTTGATGCGCCCGAAGGTGGCCAGCGAGCCGATGAGGCCGATGTTGGGTCCCTCGGGGGACTCGATGGGGCACATGCGCCCGTAGTGCGAGGTGTGGACGTCGCGGACCTCCATGGAGGCGCGCTCACGGGACAGACCGCCGGGGCCCAGGGCGCTCAGGCGGCGCTTGTGGGTCAGACCCGCCAGCGGGTTGTTCTGGTCCATGAACTGGCTGAGCTGGGAGGTTCCGAAGAACTCCTTAATCGAGGCCGTCACGGGCCGGATGTTGATCAGCGTGTTCGGCGTGATGGCCTCGACGTCCTGGGTGGTCATGCGCTCGCGCACCTGACGCTCCATGCGGCTCATGCCGGTGCGCACCTGCGCCTGGATGAGCTCGCCCACGGCGCGGATGCGGCGGTTTCCCAGGTGGTCGATGTCGTCGTACTCGACGGCGATCTCGGTGATCTCTCCATCGCGCACGCCCTCGACGGTCTCCGCACCGGCGTGCAGGGCCAGCAGGTAGCGCAGAGCCGCGACGATGTCCTCGATCCGCAGGGTGGACTCAGTCAGGTCCGAGGCCAGGCCCAGCTTCTTGTTGATCTTGTAGCGGCCGACCTTGGCCAGGTCGTAGCGCTTGGGGTTGAAGTAGAAGTTCTCCAGCAGGGTGCGGCCTGCCTCGACGCTCGGCGGCTCGCCGGGGCGGATCTTCTTGTAGATGTCCAGGAGAGCCTCGTCCTGGGTGGTGATCTTGCGGTCCTCGTCCAGGGCGGAGGTCAGGGCCGGGAAGTCGGCGAACTCTTTGCGGATCTCCGACTCGTCCATGCCCAGGGCCAGCAAGAAGACGGTGACGTCCTGCTTGCGCTTGCGGTCGATGCGCACGGCGACGCGGTCGGACTTGTCGATCTCGAACTCGAGCCAGGCGCCGCGCGAGGGGATGAACTTGACGTTGTAGACGTACTTGTCCGTGGCCTTCTCGGTGGTGCGCTCGAAGTACACGCCGGGCGAGCGCACGAGCTGGGAGACGACGACGCGCTCGGAGCCGTTGACGATGAAGGTGCCCTTGTCCGTCATGAGCGGGAAGTCGCCCATGAAGACCGTCTGGGACTTGATCTCACCAGTGGAGAAGTTCTCGAAGTCCGCCACCACGTAGAGGGGGGCCGAGTAGGTGAGGTCCTTCTCCTGGCACTCCTCGGCCGTGTACTTCGGCTCCTCGAAGCGGTGGTCGTGGAAGGACAGGGCCATGGTCTCCCCGAAGTCCTCGATCGGGGAGATCTCGTCGAAGATCTCCTCCAGACCGGAGGTCTCGGGCAGGGAACCCGGATGCGCCTTGTTGGCGGCGATCATCCGCTCGCGCCACCTCTCGTTACCGACGAGCCAGTCGAAGCTCTCGGTCTGGAGGGCGAGCAGATTCGGAGCCTGCATGGGCTCAGCGATCTTGGCGAAGTTGATACGACGCGACGCGGTACGAGCGGCGATGTCAGCGGCAGTGGGTACAGAGGTGCGCGAGGCAGCCAAAGGGGGATCCTTCCCTCAGATCGGGGATCACACAACGCACACCGCGAGCACCGGGTTGAGTAAAATCTGCCTCGTCGGGCTCACGCCCGCCGGGGTTCCACCGGGCCGGGGCCCGCGCGGAGGGCAGATACTCCTCGCGCCAATACACACAATGCACGCAAAGCGCTAGCGTACACGGCCGGCGTCAAGGACTCCACGCCGATTCTCACCCGATCCTTGCGATTCCCACCACAGTCACGCATACTGCCCCGCCCGTGCCCTCCGCGTGACCTTATTCCCTCTGTATTCCCTCTGTCCGGGCGGCTCTCTCATTGGCTGCCGGCAGGCTCGCGACAGGCCGCTGCCGCCCCTTCGCACCTCCCGACCACCCCCATTCCCGCAGATGACGCCGCCATCGCCGTCGAGAACGTACCTTCCATTCGGCAACTGCGTTGTCCCGCAGACCACTGGGGGCCGGCATCAGTCATCTGCAGGACATCGCAGTTCTCGCAGAGAAAGTACGTTCCCGATCCCCCACTCTCCCCGCCAGGCCTGCCAACGGCGGCAGCGGCCAGAACCCAGCCCGACGACGTCGACGCAGGCCGACACCGCAGCGAAACCGACCACGGGTGCGCGATGAGACGTCGACACGAGAACGTCGATCCCACCGCCCCTCGACCAGGAGTCCGCAGTCCACTCCCCCGCCCCGGGATCCACAGCAGAGTCTTTCTCCGGCGAGAGGACACCGGATCCACAACCTCAGGGTTCTGCGCTCGTCACGCCTATGCCCCCTGAGGAGACTCACCGCATGAGCCCCATCGCAACCACCGCCAGTCGACCCGCTTCCATCTGCCCGGTCCCAGCACACCTTCGGCCCACCATCATCTACTCCGGTCGCCGCAAGCGCTTCACTGCGTCGCGCAATCCCGGTCTGCTGCGACTCATGTCGGGCGCCTACCTACGCCCCGTCCCAGGCCGACAGCGCTGGGAGCAGCGGTTCATGGTCTCCCTGGCGCGAGCGATCGCTGCACACCAGCTCCTCCCGTCCGCTACCTGCCTGTCTCACACGTCGGCCGCCCTGGTTCAGGGGCTGTCGATGTGGACGCGAGAGCCGGACGTCTACCTCGCCGTCTCCGGTCACCCGCGTCTCACCACGACGACGCTGCCCGCGTTCCGATACCCGGCTTCGGGAGTGCCCGTTCCCGTCGAGTCGGCATCCTCGGAGGCCAGCCCGATCCGCCTGCATCGTCGTCAGCTTCAGCTGCGGGACGAGGAGATCGAGGTAGTCGGGGGCGTTCCCGTGACGTCGGTACTGCGCACCGCCTTCGACTGCGCCTGCGACGAGCCCCCATACAACGCGCTCTCCATCGCCGACGCGGCCTTGAACCGACACTGCCGGCCTGATCCGTGGCACCGCGATGCCTGCGCCACGCGGCTGTGCTCGGCTCACGCCTGCTGGGACACGCTCATCACGCGCCATCGGGGGAGGCGAGGAATAGCGCAGGCACGTGCGGTACTAGCCGCTGCGAGTCCGTGGGCGGTCTCGCCCGGGGAGAGCGTGCTGCGGTGGATGGCACTCGTGGTGGGGTTGCCCAAGGCCATTGCCCAGTTCCCGGTACCGGGGCTGTCGAAGGACCGGTTCCTGGACCTGGGCTGGCCCGAGCACCATGTCGTCGCAGAGTTCGACGGCCAGACCAAGTACCGCACCGAGGAGGACGTCTTCCTCGAGAAACTCCGCCAGGACGAGCTCGAGGCGCTGGGGTGGAGGTTCTTCCGGGCGACGTGGTCGTCGCTCAGGGATATGCGCGCCCAGGCCGATCGGCTGCTCTCGAAATTCCCGCTCGAGGTGGTCTCCCATCTCTCGCCGGCCGCTGAACTTCAGGGCAACGGGTTATGGGGCGAGCGGCCGCCAGGAGTGCTCGCCCCATGAGGTCGCGGTTCTCGAAGCATCCTTCACGGTTCGTCGACCGCACGCGCCGGTGTCGAGAACGTACTTTTCGTTCGGCAACTGCGTTCTCCCGCAGACCACTGGGGGCCGGCATCAGTCATCTGCGGGACATCGCAGTTCTCGCAGAGAAAGTACGTTCCCGATTCTCCCCTACCTCGCCGTCAGGCCCACCGACGCAGGCAGCGGCCAGAACCCAGCCCGACGACGTCGACGCAGGACACCGCGGCACCCCGGCACGCGACCGGGTCCCGTCCACCTGATGGTGGACGGGACCCGGTAATGCTGGATTCCCCGGCCGTCGGCGGCGCTCAGGCCGCGTCCGGCAGCGGGGAAAGACTCACTTGAGGGTGACGGTGGCGCCAGCGCCCTCGAGCTGCTCCTTGGCCTTCTCGGCGGCCTCCTTGTTGGCGCCCTCGAGGACGGGCTTGGGAGCGCCGTCGACGAGCTCCTTGGCCTCCTTCAGACCGAGGGAGGTCAGGGCGCGCACCTCCTTGATGACCTGGATCTTCTTGTCACCGGCGGCCTCGAGGATGACGTCGAACTCGTCCTTCTCCTCGGCTGCAGCCTCGCCACCGGCGGCGCCGGGGGCGGCGGCAACGGCCACGGCGGCCGGAGCGGCGGCGGTAACGTCGAAGGTCTCCTCGAAGGCCTTGACGAACTCGGAGAGCTCGATGAGGGTGAGCTCCTTGAACTGCTCGATGAGCTCTTCGGTGGTCAGCTTCGCCATGATGGGCGTTCCTTCCTTATCTGGTTCCTGCGCGCGCAGGGTTGGTGGATGACGCGTGCGGCCTCAGGCCGCGGTCTCCTGCTTCTCGCGCAGGGCGTCGACGGTGCGCACGGCCTTGGAGGCCGGTGCGGCGAAGAGGTACGCAGCCTTGGACAGGGACGCCTTGACGGCGCCCGCGGTCTTGGCGAGCAGCACCTCGCGGGACTCGAGAGAGGCAAGCTTGTCAACGCCGTCGGCGGACAGCACGGCGCCGTCCATGACACCGCCCTTGATGACGAGCTGCTGGTTGTCCTTGGCGAAGTCACGCAGAGCCTTGGCAGCCTCGACCGGCTCACCGGTGACGAAGGTCAGGGCGGAGGGGCCCTTGAGGTCGTCGGCGAAGCCCTCGAGCCCGACCTGGCGGGCAGCGATCGCAGCAAGCGTGTTCTTCACCACGGTGTACTCGGCGTTACCGGCGAGGGAACGACGCAGCTCCTTGAGCTGGGCGACGCTCAGTCCCCGGTACTCAGTCAGCAGGACCGCGTCGGCCTGGCGGAACTTGTCCGCCAGAGCAGCGACGGCTGCTTCCTTGTCAGGCCGTGCCATGGGCCCTCCTTCCGTGGTATGCCGCAGGGTCCACACCACTGGAAAAGCCCCGCGCCGGTGGGCACGGGGCTCACTCCGGGCATACCCGGAGGGGGTCACGTTCTCACCTACGCCGGCTCCACCTTCAGTGGACTTGGTCCCGCCGGAGCGGGAGACCTGCGGTCTTTGGCAGTGAGCATCATACCCAGTGGCACGGCCCGTCGCGCAAGGCGGGCTGTCGTGGAACTGGTCACTGGGCGGGCCGCCGAGACCGGCTCCAGGGGCATTGGAGTACAACGACGGGGCCGAAGGTGGGAGCCACGGGACGAAACCGGCATCCGCCCGTGCTGCCCAGAGCCGCGTCAGACCCCCAGGCTCTCGGCCAGCGCGTCGCGCTCGGTGACGTCGTACCAGAGCAGGTCAGCCTCGGCCGCGCGCTCGAAGGCGTCCTCGTCGCCGAGTCGGGCGGCCCGCACGTCGGCCTCCGCCTCGGCCTCATCCACGAGCAGGGCGGCAACGTCCTCCCAGAGGATCTCGCCACTCACCTCGACCGAGCCGGGCAGGGTGTCCCCCTCGACTGCGAGCTCGTGCACGCGCTCAGCGTCGACGTCGGCGGCGATGACGATGCGCCGGTCGGCCAGTCCCTCGGACCCGGGCTCGGCCAGCAGGACGAGGGAGGCGTCAGCGGCGCACAGCGAGGCGGAGACCTCCAGGCCCTCCTCGTCCTCCTCCGGAAGGGCGCGGGCGAGGGCGGGGGTCGCGGCGTGGGCCGGGCACGGCTCCTGCGAGGAGCCGAGGGCGGGGGCGCGCAGGTGCGCGGCGGTGGCGGGAAGGTAGATGCGCATGGCCCCAGTCTGCATCACCGGCCGTGCCCCGCTCGACGTCGTCGACCGCCCGGGCGCGCAGGGCTCGCGACCGCATGCACCGGAGGTCAGTGCCCGTGGTGCCCGGTTCCCGGCGGCGGGCCGCCGTCATCTCGCCCACCGCCTCGATCGACTCCCGGAGTCGGGCCAGGGTCGTGGGTCGCCCCGTGGATCGGCTCCGGCCCCGTCCAATACGGCGGTGGCGGCGGAGGGGGCGGCGGCGGTGCCGGACGAGGAGGTTCCGGCTGCCGGGAGCGCTGCGGTGAGAGCACGGCTCCTCGGGGCGCCGGGGAAGCCGACGTCTGAATCCCGGCCGTCCGAGCATTCCGACGCCGCGTGCCCTTGCTGCGCGTGGCAGAGCCGGTCATCCCTCCGGCTCCAGTCGCCCGCTCCGCGGAGTCGCGCCTTCTGCTACGCCTACTGCGCCGCAGCAGCGGCCGGCGCGAGGAGCGGGCCCTGCGGGCGGTACCCGCCTGAGGGTCGATCCGGTCGACCAGGGCACTCAGCGCCTTACCCAGCGCGCTTCCGGGGGCTCCCTCCAGAACGCTGCGCCCCTGGAGCAGGCAAGCATCGGCCGTCGCCGCGTCGTCGGGCAGCAGCACGATGTCCTCCAACCCGCCAAAACGCGCTAAGGCCTCCCGCAGCGCTTGCTGGGGCGAGGGCCCCGCGGCCGAGGCCCGCACCCGGTTGACGACGACCTCGACCCGGCCAGTGGGCGTCACGGACGAGCCCACCTCATCCAAGAGCTGGAGCAGACGGCGCACCCCGACCGGGTCCGCACCACCGACCACCAGGACGACGTCGGCATGGGACACCAGGTCGGCCGTCACCGCCCCGCGTCCGGGCTCGAGCGTGAAGTCGTCGATGTCGTCGTCGATGACACCGCCGGCGACATCTACGACGGTCCAGGCCGCGGCCCGACGGCACTGCAGCCACACCTCGGTCATGGAGGCCGGTGGCAGCTCCCGCCAGCGCCCGGCCCGCCCCAGACCCCCCAGTAGGGAGAGCCCGCCACCCACTGGGGCCAGGACCCGCTGAAGACTCTCGGCGTCGAGGCGTCCGTGAGTGGCCAGGCGGGCGGCCCCGGCCAGGGCCGAAGAGTCCTCCGCCATGCCGAGGAGCTGGACCAGACTGGGGGCCTCAACGTCGGCGTCCACGAGAATCGCCCCGCCGGAAGCGGCCAGGCCGTGGGCGAGGGAGGCCGCCACAGTCGAGCGTCCGGGGGCACCGTGGGGCCCCCACACCAGGACGATCCGCCCCCGCTGGACATCGCCCGCAGGATTCATGGTGCCTGGATGAGGGGATTGCGAGGTGCTCGTAGCGGCCACGGCGCCCGGCGGGCCCGGAGCGGGCGACGGTGGTCCGGGCGCCGCAGCGGCCCGGACCGACGGCGTCCCGTCCCCGTCCGGCCCCTGGGACTGGCGCCACAGCTCTTCGAACCAGGCGATCTCCTGGGCAGCGTTGGCAGCGTTAGCAGCGTTGGCGGCACTGTCCTCGTCCGCCGACGCGGGCGTGGCGACGCTCAGCCAGTCGTCGCCCGCAGCTTCCGCTCCGGTAACGGCCCCAGACGCTGCATCGGCGGCCGCCCCGGGTGCAGTCCCCGCCTCGGCGGAGGACCCGGTGGGAGACACACCGGCATCGGTCGCGCCGCGCCGCGCGATGCCCTGCATCGCGGAGCAGATGCTGCCGGGGGCGGCGTCGCGACGCAGGACCGGCCACCCGGCACTGCTCCAGCGCTCCTCCTCATGGCCCTCAACCAGGAGCAGCCCGCTCAGTCCGGCGCGGGCGAGCCGGTCCAGAACGGTGCGATCGATCTCGTCGAAGCCGGTGTCCAGCAGGGCGAAGGATGCCAGACCGGCCATGCCCGCTGAGAGCAGCTCGGGCAGATCGGCGCATCGGCGCACGACGCACAGTCCACTGCCCGGTTGGCTCAGCGTGCGCAGGATGTCGGCGTCATCGCCGCTGAGGGCGAGCAGGATCCCGGTGCCCGGGGCGCTCACGAGGATTTCTCCGCGGGCGCCTCCTGGCCGGTGGGCACCAGAACGAGCGATCCCTCCTGCCCGACGGCGCTGAGAACCTCGGCGAGGGATGCTTCGGGGACCTTGACCTCCACCCCGGTGCTCGGCCCGGAGATCAGCCCCTTACCGGGCTCACCGACCGAGGCGATGACCAGGCCCGTGGCCACGCGGCGGGCCCCGCCCTCGCCGGCAGGCTCCTGCCCGCTCTGATCCGCCTGTCCGGCCGCGGGCGCCTGGGCGGACCTGCCGACGACGTTCTCCTTGGGCACGAGCCACAGGTCGACGTAGTCGCCGACCTTCGTCGAGGCCGGCAGGTTGGAGGCGACGTTGAGGACCACGGGGCGCAGCGCCTGCTCACGGCTGCTGTCCACGGCCACGGCCGCCAACAGCTCCCCCTTGCTGATGGAGCGGGTCGCGACCGCGCCGTCGGGCAGATGCCCGACCTCGACATAGGCATCGGTGCCGGGGTGGGCCTCGACCACCGTGAGCACTCCGTCGGCGGTCAGGTCGGTTCCGGGGGCGACGTCCTGGGAGAGCACATAGACGCGGGTGGTGTCCGCGGCGGCGTCAACGGCCCAGGCGCCCAGGGCCACGGCCGCAGCGACCAGTACCACTCCCCCGGCCATTCTCGGGTCCTTCCAGGCGGGACGGCGCCATCGGCCACCGCGGGGGCGCTCGGGTACTGCTCGGGAGTGCGCACTACTGGATGACGACACGGGAATCCTCCTTGATCACCATTAATCATCGTCGAGATGAAATGATACCGCAAGGTTATCCACAGATTTTTTTGAGAATTGTGGAGTGGGGCAGGCAGTGGGATCATCGTTCTATGAGCACACGATTCCTGACCATCGCCGACGTCGCCGAGCAGCTCCAGCTGTCCGCCCAGGCCGTGCGCGCCCTCATCCGCACCGGGGACCTTCCAGCCATCCAGGTCGGCGCCCGCAAGCTCTGGCGCATCGAGGACCAGGCTCTCGAGGACTACATTCAGCGGCAACTCGCCTCGACCCGCGCAATGGTGGCCGCGGGCTGGGGCGAGGACGAGGAGCCCTGAGCCGCCCGTTCAGCCGCGTCCGCTCTCAACCACCGTCGGACACCGTCAGAGTCAGACGCCGTCCGATATTTCTTCACGGTCCCCGCTCGGAAGCAGAGGTCAACGACTGCGCAGCACCTCGATCGCCGCGGTCATGACGCTGACGACACCCGCACCTCCCGCACCGGGCGCGCGGCGCGCACGGACACCGCCCTCAGGGTCGAGGGCGACGTCGATGTGGTCCGCCCCCACCCGGATCAGCCGTCCCACTACTTCTCCAGTGCCCACAACCAGGCGCACCCTCACTCCGCGTCGAGCGATCTCACGCAGCAGCGCCCCCAGCGCGGGGCGGCGGCGCGCATCCCGGGGCGCCGGACCGGCCAGCCCCATCACCAGCGCCACCGCGGCCAGCGGGACGATCGCCTGCAATCCCTCCCCCTCGTCCACAAGGACGTAAGCGGGCTCGACCCGGGTGACGACGCCGTCGACGGGCACGCCTCCGCGCGTCCGTAGATGAACCGGGCGCCCCACCGAGCCCCGGAGCCGGTCGACCGCCTCGATCGAGGCGTGCTCGGCCTCGGCGAGCTCGGCGCTCTGAGCCACCAGGTCCGCGCGGCGTTCGGCATCGAAGCTGCTCTCCAGATCGGAGAGCATCACGTCCCAGTCCATGAGTCCACCTCACCACAGTCGGCAGGCGAAGCAAAGCCGCCGCACCTCTTGTCCTCCCAGCCCTGACAACCTGCGGTAACGGCCTCGTTGCGACAGCGGCGCCTTACGAGACAAGACACCATAACCCTTGACAACACAACACCATAGGAGTACACCTAACATTATTAAAAATCATCAACGACGATGGAGGTTGACATGGGGGCCCGCCTACAACTGACTTTGCTGGCCGGGGTGTCCGGGGTCCTCCTGCTTCTCCTGGGATACGCAGCCCTCAGCGCCATGAAGGGCCTCATGGAGGTCCCGCCGCAGTCCTGGGGCATGAGCGAGTTATCCGACGCCGTCGTCGCCGGGACCTGCGCGGTCGGGGCCCTGGGCGCCCTGTGGCACCTCGTCTCCGCCGTAGTCGCCCTCATCGCAATCCCCGGCCCGCACGATCGCACGTCCTTCCGGCCGGACGGCGCCCCCGGGCCGGCAGCCAGATTCCTCAACGGCTGGGGCGCTCCCGCGGCCCGTCGCATCGCGGCCTCCGCCCTGGTCGTCTCTCTGTCCTCGGCCCCGGCGCTGGCCGTCGAGGGCGCCGCAGGCGGCGACGACCTGGGGTGGAGACCCACCAGCTCGGCGCCCGCCCCATCACCCCAGTCCCCGACGCCGTCACCGCAGGACGAGCAGTCGCCGTCGAGCTCCTCCACACCGGCAGCTCCGCCCCCTACCACCAACCCGGACGGCGCGCAGTCCCGCCCTGGGAGCGCGGCACCGTCCCCATCGGCTCCACCGGCCGGCGCCGGTGGCCCGGAGGACTCGACGCCGCCCAGCACTCCCGGAAACCGCACGCCCGCCGCCACGGGCCCGGAGGCCCCGTCGGGTCGCACTCATATCGTCCTTCCCGGAGAGAGCCTGTGGTCGATCACCGCCCACCTCCTGCCCACCGGGGCCGGTCACGCACAGGTCGCGCAGGGCTGGCCCGCCCTGTATCGCGCCAACGCCGACGCCATCGGACCGAATCCGTCACTGATCCGCCCCGGGACGGTTCTGAGTATTCCGAGCTCACTGGCAGCCCCGAGCACGACGACGGGAGGCCGGGAACCGTCGCGATGAACCGTCCCCATTCCAGTACCAGGACCATCAGCTTCCATCTCAGCCCCCGTATCCGGGGCCGTCCACTTCCAACTCCGTGCCCGCCGGGCACCGACGCACCATCAGGAGCCCGCCATGACCGTCACCGCCACGCCGACTCGAACCGCTCGCCCAGCCCGCAGGGAGACCGGCCCGCAACATCGTTCCCATCCCACACCCACTCACCCGACTCCGACTCACGCCGTTCCGACGAAGCCCCCGAAACCCCTCAATGACCCGGGAGCCGCCGAGCCTCACGACCCTCTCAAAAGGCGGCCCGAGACCGGCGCCGACGCCTCGCGCACTGCCGCCATCGTCGTGGCTGCGGCCAGCGAGGTGCTCGCCGGGCAGCGACCCGTCGATCATCTGGCCAGGTGGACCAGCCCGTCCCTGTTCGACGCCCTCGCCCGCCGGGCCGGTCTGGCCTCCAGGATCCTGGGGCGTCGGCCGACGCCGAGACGCCCGCGCGTTCGTTTCGTACGCACCGAGCCGACGGTGTCGGGGGCCTGCGAAGCGACTGTCCTTCTGGAGGAGGGCAACCGGGTCCGGGCCGCGGCGGCGCGTTTGGAGATGCTGCGCGATCGCTGGATCCTCACCGGCCTGGAGATCGCGTGAGGGAGTTCCAGACATGACATCAGCACAGTCGCGAAGCCATCGCCCGCTCACTGTTGACACGTCGGCGCTCGAGTGCATCACCAACGTATCCGGGCAGCCGAAGGCGGGTTCTCCCATCGGAGAGGCAGCCGGAGCCCGGCCGGATCGACGGCGGTGATGTCAGCCCTCGGCGGGGATCAGTGGCGGCGCTTCTTCTTGGATCGGCGGCGCTCGGCCCGGTTACCGCCTGAGGCCGAGGAGCCGGAGGCCCTGCGCGAGGAGGCGCCGGAGCGCTCCTCCTCGTCGCCGGACTCACTGGGACCGGAATAGGTGATCCGCTGCTCCATGGATGCCTGTCCGGTGTCCCCCAGGACGGTGCCCCGGCCCTGGCCGCCCGCCGCGCCCAGGCGAATGCCGGCCGCCGCGGTGGCGTTGGCCTTGGCCACCGCCTGAGCGGCCTCGGCGGTGCCGTCCTCGGCGGCGCGCTGGGCGGCTGCGTCGAAGCGGGTGACGTTGGCGAAGATCTGCTCGACGGTCTCCTCGCGGATGCCCTCCATCATCGCCCGGAACATGCGGGCGCCCTCATTGGCGTACTCCACAAGGGGATCGCGCTGGGCCATGGCCCGCAGACCGATGCCCTCCTTGAGGTAGTCCATCTCGTAGAGGTGCTCACGCCAGCGCTTGTCCACCACGGCCAGAAGGATGCGGCGCTCCAGAGTGCGCATGGGCTCCTCGCCGAGCTGGGCGTGGGCCAGCGTGTTGGCATCGATCCGGGCCTCGGCGTCCTCGTAGGCCACGGCGACGTCTTCGCTGAGCTCGTCAATGAGACGCTCCGGAGTCAGCGCATCCTTGCCGCCCAAGGCCTCGACGACCTCGTCCTGGGTCAGACCCACCGGGTAGAGGCGGCCGAGCTCACCCCACAGGGCGTCCAGGTCCCACTCGTCGGGACGACCCTCGGCCGTACCGGCGTTGACGATGGAGGTGACGGCCTGAGTTCGGAAAGCCTCGATCTGGGGCTCGAGGTCCTCACCATCCAGGACCCGCCGGCGCTCGGAGTAGACCTTCTCGCGCTGCTCGGTCATGACGTCGTCGTACTTGAGAACGTTCTTGCGGATCTCGTAGTTACGCGACTCCACCTGGCGCTGGGCGCCGGCGATGCCGCGGGTGACCATCTTGGACTCCAACGGGACGTCGTCGGGGTAGGCGCCCGACGACATGATGCGTTGGGCGAGCCCGGAGGCAAACATGCGCATGAGGTCGTCCTCCATGGACAGGTAGAAGCGGGACTCGCCCGGGTCTCCCTGACGGCCGGAGCGGCCGCGCAGCTGGTTGTCGATGCGTCGCGACTCGTGGCGCTCGGTGCCCAGCACGTAGAGGCCGCCGAGCTCGACGACTTCGTCGTGCTCGGCCCGGCAGGCCTCCTTGGCCGCGGACAGGGCCTCGGGCCAGGCCCTCTCGTACTCTTCGACGTTCTCCTCGGGGTCGAGTCCGGCCTCCTTGAGGGCGGTGACCGCGATGTGCTCGGCGTTGCCGCCCAGCATGATGTCGGTTCCGCGCCCGGCCATGTTGGTGGCCACCGTGACGGCGCCCTTGCGGCCGGCCATGGCGACGACGGCGGCCTCGCGGGCGTGCTGCTTGGCGTTGAGGACCTCATGGGGAATGCCGCGCTCGCGCAGCCGCTCGGAGAGGATCTCCGACTTCTCCACGCTCGTGGTTCCCACCAGGACCGGCTGGCCGGCCTCGTGACGCTCGGCGATGTCGTCGACGACGGCGTCGAGCTTGGCCTCGACAGTGGTGTAGACGAGATCCGACTGGTCCTCACGGATCATGGGCTTGTTGGTGGGGATCGGGACGACGCCGATCTTGTAGGTGCCGGCGAACTCGGCTGCCTCGGTCTCGGCGGTGCCGGTCATGCCCGAGCGGGAGCCCTCGGGGTAGAGGCGGAAGTAATTCTGGAGGGTGATGGTGGCCAAGGTCTGGTTCTCGGCCTTGATCTCCACGCGCTCCTTGGCCTCGATAGCCTGGTGCATGCCCTCGTTGTAGCGGCGGCCGGGCAGAACGCGGCCGGTGTGCTCGTCGACGATGAGGACCTCGCCGTCGCGCACGATGTAGTCCTTGTCCCGGTGGAAGAGCTCCTTGGCCTTGATGGCGTTGTTCAGGAAGCCGATCAGAGGGGTGTTCTCGGACTCGTAGAGGTTCTCGACGCCGAGGTAGTCCTCGACCCGCTCGATCCCCGAGGACAGCACGCCCACGGTGCGCTTCTTCTCGTCGACCTCGTAGTCCTTGCCCTCGCGCAGGCGCTCAGAGATCGTGGCGAACTCCTTGTACCACTTGTTGACGTCCCCGGTGGCGGGCCCGGAGATGATGAGGGGGGTGCGAGCCTCGTCGATGAGGATGGAGTCGACCTCGTCGACGATGACGAAGGCGTGGCCGCGCTGGACCAGGTCCTCGGGGCGCTGGGCCATGTTGTCGCGCAGGTAGTCGAAGCCGAACTCGTTGTTGGTGCCGTAGGTGATGTCGCAGGCGTACTGCTCACGACGCTCGGCGGGGGTCTGCCCCACGAGGATGCAGCCGGTAGTCAGCCCCAGGAAGCGGTGGACACGCCCCATGAGGTCGGACTGGTACTCGGCGAGGTAGTCGTTGACAGTGACGACGTGGACGCCCTTGCCGGTCAGGGCCCGCAGGTAGGAGGGCATCGTGGCCACGAGCGTCTTACCCTCACCAGTCTTCATCTCGGCGATGTTGCCGCGGTGGAGGGCAGCGCCGCCCATGATCTGAACGTGGTAGGGGCGCATGCCCAGCACGCGGTCGGCAGCCTCCACGACCGTGGCGAAGGCCTCGGGAAGCAGATCGTCGAGTGTCTCGCCGTCCTGGTAGCGCTCCTTGAGCTCGTCAGTCATGTCGCGCAGTTCGGCGTCGGAGAACTCGCTGTACTCCTCGGCAAGCGCCTCGACCTGGTCGGCGATGGCATCAAGCTTCTTCAGGGTGCGGCCCTCGCCAATGCGAAGGATCCGGTCCACGATCGACACGCTGCATTCTCCCTTGGGACGTCTATTGCGAAGAGCCTCGGTGAGACGAGGCGGGGCCGAATCGGCTAAATCGGCTCAGGTCTCACCGGCTACCTGCCTCCGTACTCTAGTGGACCCGAGTGGACCGCGGTCTTTCCACCACCGAGATTCTTCCCACCGAGGACACGGGACCACGGGTGACACAGCGGGCACGGGGCCACAGGACATGGGGACTCCTACCCGGCCCACCCCGTTGTGGACCGCGAGCGCCCGCGGGGGCGGAGCGGACGCATCCGTTCCACAGTGGAGGACATGACGCCCAGATTCCATCGCGAGTCCCCTTATTATTCCGCCTGCCGCCGAGCGCCGCGCGCAAGAGTCTCCGGGACGCTCGCCGAGCTCCTGTTCGGGCTCCGGCAGGGGTTGTCTCTCGGGATACCGGTCTCCTGCGCGGGCTGCGGACGGTGGGAGACGGCACTGTGCCCCCGGTGTCTGGAGCTGCTCGAAGGCGAGCCCTTCGCCGTGGATCACGCCGACGCCGCAGGCGACCTCGACATCCTGGCCCTGGCCGCCTATGCCGGGCCGGTGCGCACCATGGTCCTGGGGTGGAAGAACGGTTCGCGAGAGGACCTCTCCGAGACGATGGCGCGGGCCGGCCGTCGCCTGGGGAGCCGGTGGGCGCGCACCCACCCGCCGGGTGAGATCTGGCCCGGGACGCCGGGGGACCATCCCGGTGAGGATCCGGCTACCGCCGTCGTCACAGCCACAAGCATGCCGGCCCTGCTCGTGGTCCCGGCCCCCTCCGGGCCTGCGCGCCGATTGCGCGGCCGTCTGGTGGCGGCGCGCCTGGCCGACGACGTCGCCCGGGCGATCGCTGACCAGTGGGCCCACCCGGAATGGGCCGACTCCTCGGTCCGGTCACCGCTCTCTTTGATCTCGGAGCCCATGCCCCCGCAGAGGGGGCCGTTCGCTCCGCTCGTGCTGAGCACGGATCTGCTGCGTCGTCGGGGCGGCGGGGCGCATCAGGCCGGGCGCTCCTCGCGTCAGCGGCGGGGTAATCGCTCCGTCGTCCCGCGTCTGCTAACTCCAGTGACCGGCCTGCCGATAGTGCTGGTCGACGACGTCGTCACCACAGGGGCCACCCTGGGTGCCTGCGCCCGAGCGATCGAGGAGGCCGGCGGCCAGGTGCTGGGAGCCCTGGCGATGGCCGCCGCTCCACCTCCCGCGCACAGGTATCTCACGGTTCCAGCCGGGACCGCGGCCAGAGGCGCCGCCGCGGCCTCTACTCGGATCCCGGGGTCCGGGAAGGATCGCAACGATCGTTCCGGCGCGGGTTTGTCCGCCTGCGGCGATCAGGAGGCGCCAACGGGTGACGACGCGCTCGAAAAGGAGGCGTGAACAGCCCCATATGGTGTACCTTGTGTGGCACAACCCACAGGCGATTCCCGACGTCGACAAGGACAGTCCGCCGGGCCCCGCCTCGGTGCCTGAGGGCCCTCACGAGGTGACAGGAGGTGATGACACCAATCCCCAACCCGCCGTGAGGAGTGGCGGGTACTTGTCGCACACGGTCCGCCAGGACCGGCCCACGAGCCCAGAAAGAGGTTCCACCATGGATATCACCGTCGTCGGTCGTAACGCCGAGATCAGCTCTCGTCTGCGCGACTACGTCGAGGACAAGGCCGTCAAGGTAGAGCAGTTCGACCCCCGGGTCCAGCGAGTCGAGGTGGAGGTCACCCACGAGCGCAACCCACGTCAGGCCGACACCGCCGAGAGAGTGGAGATCACCGTCGTCTCCAAGGGCCCGATCATTCGGGCAGAGGCGTCCTCCTCGGATCGCTTCGCCGCTTTTGATATCGCCATGGGGAAGCTGACCGAGCGCCTTCGCCGGGCCCGGGACCGCAAGAAAGACCACCGCCGCTACACAGTGGCCACCCCGAACGAGGAGTCCCAGGCGGCACCGGCTCCGGAAGAGCCCCAGGTCCCCGAGACCGGTGACGCGCCGATCGAGGACTCCCCTTCCGCCCCCACCGAGCCCGGCGTCGCGGTCGAGGCCCAGCTCGGGGACTCCCCGGTGATCGTGCGCCAGAAGCTGCACGAGGCCAAACCGATGACCGTCGACGAGGCCCTCTACCAGATGGAGCTCGTGGGGCACCCCTTCTACCTGTTCATCGAGAAGTCCTCCAAGCAGCCCTGCGCCGTCTACCACCGCCACGGGTGGACCTACGGCGTCATCCGCCTAGACGCGCAGGTGCTCTAGCCCCGACCCTCATCTGATTCCGGGCGCTCCACGGTCTGGTTGGACCGGGGGCGCCCGGAGCTGCACGATCGGGACGTCGCAAGGCCGCCGAGTGCAGAGGGCCGGTTCAGGGCAGCGGGAAGGAGGGGTCAGTGACCTCCGAGGTGAGCACCCGCCACATCGCCCCGCGGCGCTGCCAGGTCTTTCCCCCCTCACCGATGAGGATGAGGGACTCCTCGGAACGGTCGGAGACGACGGACCGGGCCTCGCGCACACCCACGAGCGTGTTGACCGCACCGCCGATCTGGATGAGGCGCACCTCGGGCACACCACCCCCCTCGCCGCTGACGCCGGCCAGGACGCACACGGCGTTGGGGGCGCACCAGGAGATGCCGCTCGTGCCCGCTCCACTGGCGCGAGGCATCTCCACGGCCGGCCCCAGTCCTGTGGGACGGCCGTCCTGGTCCCGGACGATGACGGCGACGGCGACGCGGCCGTCGGATCGCCGCACAGCGATCCGCTCGGACTCCACGGACAGATCGAAGGCGGTAATGGTGGTTTCCGGCAGCCAGGACGACGCCAGGGCGGCGCGCTGACCAGAGCCGTTGACGACGGTGAGCTGCCCCTCGGCCAGCAGCCAGACCCATCCGTGCCGGTCGCCCAACGGTGCGCCCAGTCCCCCGGCACCCGCGGTGGGGTCCCCCACGGAGAGGATGACGCTGGCGGAGTCCTGTCCCTGAGGCAGACGCAGCAGGCTGGAGGCCGACAGCGCGTAGACGGTCCCATCCGCCCCGAGGCTCGGGCTACGGGCTTCGCCGGTCCCCAGGACCCGGTCGGTCGCCAGAGTGACGCGACTCGAGCCCGTGCCCCGCACGACGGCGCCCTCAGACATCCCCACGATGCCGCCGACCTCCGGAGCCATCGGGGTCAGCCGGGCGGGCGCGCCGAGGTCGACGGTGCCCGCGAGCACCCGGACCCGGTCGATACCGCTGATCTGGAGAAGGCTCTGCTCGATCTGGGCCACCATGAGCCGGCGAGCATCCTCCGAAGCGGGGTCGGAGTCCGCGCTCAGGTGGACGGTGGCGGTCCCGGCCTCGACGACAACGCCCCTGCTCGCGCGCTCGGCGTTGCGCGGGATGAGGCTGATGGCCCCATCGTGCAGCCATGCGGAGGGCCCTCCGAGCAGCCCGGAGAGGAGGGAGTCGGCCTGCGAGCTGCGCGGGTACCACCTCAGCTCGGAGACGAATCTGGCCCGGTCCCACGACAGGAAGGCCAGGGCACTGACCGCGAAGTTCTGCATGAGCCGGGAGAAGGGCAGCAGGATCCCGTGGGGCAGACCGACGATGCGCCACTGGCCGGTGGAGTTGGTGGCCAGGGAGAACTCGCCGACATAGGTGGCCCCCTCCTCGGCAGGGGTGAAGACGCCCAGGGAGTCCAGGACCCCCACCTGCCCGGAGGTTACCGTGAAGGCGCCATCGGCCGCCACCGAGACCTGCGGCTCGGTCGAGCCGCTGTAGGCGCTCACCGTCTCCAGCGGCTTCCACTGGGCGGCGGTGCGCTCGGTGAGGAACTGCTTGGCGGTGGCGAAGTCGTCGGAGAACCCGGCGATGGCGGCGCGCAGGAAGCCATTGACGACGTCCTCGGCGGAGTCGCCCTCGCCCGGCCCGGGGGCGGTTTCGATGAGCGCGTCGGTGTCGGAGGCGGCTACTCCGGAGCGAGTGACTCCACTGGAGTTCGGCAGCGCCGTGCACCCGCCCAGGAGACCGGCGGCGGCAGCCGACAGCAGTCCCAGCGCACCGCGGCGGGTCAGCCGGCGCCCGGCGCGCAGCGGGCGTCCTTGCCGGTTCACGCGGTTCAAGGGACGGTTCATCGGCGCCTGCCCTCCTCATCGGCCTCTTCGGGGGTGCGGGTGACCGGCTCCTGTCCCGGCAAGACGACGACGACGCGCCCGACGTCCTCGGTGACAGCGTCGTGGCTCTCCCCGGCCAGGGGGATGTCGCCCAGAACGACGCTCTGGCGCGCCCGGCGTGTGGCCGGTGCGGGCCCCAACGGACCGACCGGGGAGAAGGACGACTCCTCGTCGGCCGGTATCCCGGCGCGGGCCACCGCCGGCGCGTCCTGGGGAACGAGCTCGAGAGGGCCGGGACCGGCCAACCTGCCCGGGCCGCCGTCGGCCCCCTGGGTGCGGGGCAGGACCAGGAGGAAGGAGGCGCCATCGGCCGGCCACCCCCAGGCCGACAGGCGTCCACCGTGCAGGCGGGCGTCCTCCATGGCGATGGACAGCCCCAGGCCGGTGCCTCCCAGGCTGCGCTTGCGCGAAGGGTCGGCGCGGTAGAAGCGGTCGAAGACCTTGGCGACGACGTCAGGGCTCATCCCGATTCCGTGGTCGCGCACGCGCACCGCCACCGCGTCGTCGTCCACGGCGACGGCGACGTCCAGCGGTTTGCCCTCGCCGTGCTCGAGCGCGTTGACCACGAGGTTGCGGATGATGCGCTCGACCCTGGTGACATCGACCTCGGCGGTGGCCGGCTCCTCGGGCAGGTGGAGGCGCAGCTCGGTCCCGGTGGCGTCGAAGTGGAACTGGGTGGTCTCGACGACGGTGTCGACCACCTGGGCGAGGTCGACCTCCTCCAGACGGAGCTTGACGTTACCGGAGTCGATGCGGGAGATATCCAGCAGGTCGGTGAGCATGGTCTCGAAGCGGTCCACCGAGCTGGACAGCACCTGGATGCTGCGCAGGGCGAAGGGATCGGAGATCTCCTCGCGCGCGTCCTGGATCTGCTCGGTGGCCAGGCGGATGGAGGCCAACGGGGTGCGCAGCTCGTGGGAGACGTCGGAGACGAAGAGGCGCTGCACCTTGGACAGCGACTCCAGGCGTTCGATCTGGTCCTCCAGCGAGGTCGCCATATGGTTGAAGGATCTGGCCAGGGTGGAGATCTCGTCCTCGCCCTCGATGCTCAGGCGCTCGGCCAGCAGCCCCGAGGCCAGGCGCTCGGCCGCCCGAGCGGTGTGCCGCACGGGGCTGAGCACCCACCGGGTGAAGGCCCACACCACCACGATGAGGATCGCCAGGAAGCCCAGTCCCCCGATGGTGATGTTGCGCGAGGCCAGGGAGACGATGCGCTGCTCGCTAGCCAGGCTGTAGACGAGGAAGAGGTCGTATTCCCCGGCCAGAGGCAGACTCACCCGGGTACCGACGATGAGACCCGGGTCCGTGCCGCCCTCGTCATTGGGGACGGCCACCGACTGCCAGTACTGCGAGCGGGCCCCGCCCTCGTCGAGGGCCTTGGTCATCTCGTCAGTGATGAGGGAGCGCAGGCGGGTGTCCGTCTCCAGATCGTTGACCACCGTCGTGGAGGTCTCCTCCTGGTTGCGCAGCATGAGGACCCCCACGCCGCCGGAGGAGGAGATCGAGTCCTTGGCGCCGTTGACCTGCTGCTCCGCGGTGGCGGAGACCTCGTCGACGGTCACGGCGGTGGTCGAGTCGAACTCGGACTGGGCGACGCTGGCGCGCAGCGCGGCGTCGGCGAGGATGACGTCTCGCCGGTCGGCGAACACCTCCGATCGGATCCGGTCGGTGACGAATGTCAGCAGCAGGACGATGAGGAGCAGGCCGATGACGGTGGCGGTACACACCATGCGTACCTCGAGGCTGCGGCGCAGCAGCCCTGGCAGGGGCAGTCGCCGAACGACCCGGTCCTCCGCAGTGCCCACCGATGATCCCATCGACGTGCCCACTGAATTACGCATCGGGTTCATTGTAGGGCGCCCGATGCGCCGTCGCTCACGAGGATTCGCCGACCCTGTAGCCGACACCGCGCACCGTCACCACGATCGAGGGGCGCTCGGGGTCCTTCTCGATCTTGGCCCGCAGGCGCTGGACGTGGACATTGACCAGACGGGTGTCGGCCGGGTGCTGATAGCCCCATACCTGGCTGAGCAGCTCCTCACGGGTGAAGACCTTCCAAGGCGAGCGGGCCAGGGTCACCAGCAGCTCGAACTCCAGAGGAGTCAGGGCGATGACCGATTCACCGCGCTTGACCTGGTGACCGGCGACGTCGATGTCGAGATCCCCGGCGCGCACGTGCTCGGCCGCGCCCGGGTTGGTGCGGCGCAGACGGGTGGAGACGCGGGCCAGCAGCTCCTTGGACTTGAAGGGCTTGGTGACGTAATCGTCCGCCCCGGCCTCGAGGCCGGCGACGACATCCTGGGTATCGGTCCGTGCGGTCAGCATGATGATCGGCACGTCGGACTCGGAGCGGATGAGCCGGCAGATCTCGACGCCGTCGAGCCCCGGGAGCATGAGGTCGAGGAGGACGAGATCGGGGGTCACCTCGTGGAAGGCGTCCAGGGCTTTAGCCCCGTCATGACAAAGGGTGGGCGTGTAGCTCTCCGACTCCAACATGATGCCGATCATCTCGGCCAGGGATGCATCGTCGTCGACGACCAGAATGCGCGTGCTCATAGCCCGTATCTTGGCATGCGCCCCGGGAGCCAAGGGACATCTAGGACATCGAGACGACATTCACACTTCCCTCAGGTTTTTAAGAGAATCCCTTCAGTTACGGGAAAAAGCGGCATCACCGCACACAGGAGCCGGAATTATTGCGGCCAAACCGTAATCTTCGATGGCCGCCTGCGAGCCCGTTTCCGAGGGTCCGCTCGGCTCTCTCCACGATTTCCTCCTCCAGGGGGAGGGCGCTCAGAGGGGTGGGCATGACAGCATGGACTTATGAGCACTGACTCCCATCCCGACGACCTCAACCCGAGCGGCGAGCCGAACCGCGGGGGTGCCGCCGCCTCCGGCGGCGGCTTCGTCGGAGGCGACCAGGACGGGTGGCAGGCCCCCGACTCCGGAGCGTCCGCAGGCACCTCGCCCTATCCATCGCAGGGATATTCCGGCTACGGCGATTACCAGACGCCGCCCGTGGGTCAGCCCGGTTCTGCCCCCGGCTATCCGCCCAACGCCCCCGGAGGTCCTCCCGGAGGCGGTGCCGGATACGGCCCCTACCCCGGCGCACCTGGGGGTCCCGGAGGCCCTGGGGGTCCCGGCGCTCCCGGGAATCCCGGCGCCGCCGGGTATCCGGGTTACGGCGGCTACGCGTCGGTTCTGGCCCCCAAGCCGTCAATCATTCCGCTGCGGCCGCTGTCCATCGGGGAGATCCTCGGTGGCGCCTTCGAGTCGCTGCGTGCCAACCCCAAGGCGATGTTCGTCCCCTCTCTGGTGGTGATGAGCATCGTGGGGCTCCTCTCCGCAGCCGGTTTCGCCTTCTTCCTCTCCCGGCTCAACCTGCCGGGCCTGACCACGTCCCCCGACCAGTTCAGTGAGGACGATCTGGATCTGGACAAGCTCTGGTCATCGTTGGTGGGCCTGTTCGTTCAGGCCGGCCTGACCAGCGTGCTGACCGTGTTCGCCACCTCGATCCTCACCGGTCTGCTCATCGTCACCGTCTCGCGCACCATCCTGGGTCGCAAGGCCTCCTTGAGCGACGTGTGGCAGCGCACCAAGCCGCGTGTGGGCGCTCTCATCGGTCAGACGATCATGATCCAGATCATCGTCAGCGTCGTCACGTTGGCCTTCCTTGCAATCGCAGCCGTCATCATCTGGGGGATCCTGGGTGGTTTCATCGCCAACGGCGTCGATGAGGATTCTGTCGGAACGGTTCTCCTCACCATCCTGCTCATCCTGGTACTGGCCCTCGTGCTGGGGCTGGCGGTCTTCGCCCTGACGTGCAAGCTGAGCCTGGCACCGGCGGCGCTGATCCTGGAGAACATCGGCGTCTTCGAGGGGATCTCCCGCTCCTGGGCACTGACGCGAGGATATTTCTGGCGAGTCGTCGGCATCCGGCTGCTCTCAATAATCATCATCGGTGTCGCCAGCCAGGCCGCCTCCTTCGCGCTGAGCTCCATCACCAACGGGATCATGCTCGCGGCACCGAACACGATGATCGCGATCATGACGATATCGATTCTGGTGAACAGCCTCATCCAGGCCGCGATTATGCCCTTCGACGCCTCCGTGGTCGCTCTGATGTACACCGACTTGCGGATGCGCTCAGAGGGTCTGGACGTTGAGCTCCGGCGCGCCGCCGGAGTGTGACCCGCCCGTGATACGCGCCATTCCCTCCGTAAGCCCCGCCGGCTCCTCCGGCTTCCTCAGTCACGCCGCCGGGGTGGCCTGCGCCGCCGGCGCACTCGCCGCCAAGGCCCCTGCAACTCCCGACGCCGATGAGGCCCGGCAGGCCGCGAACAAGGAGCTCTCCCGCCCGATCTACCGCGACAGCCCCGACCTGTGGGATCGGTTCTGGGAGTGGATCAAGGAGCATTTCAACACCGGCAGCATGGTCCCCGGGGTTCCTTCCTGGGTCTCGACGGCGATCGTGATCGTCGTCGGCGCCGTCGTCATCGCGCTGCTGATCCTCCTGCTCACCAGGATCTCCTCGGAGCGCCGGGTGACGACGCCGTCGCTGTCAGTGCTCATTGACGACCGCGACGCCGACGCCCTGACCCGGGCAGCGGACGAGGCCGCCGAGCGGGCCGATTTCGCCACCGCCGTCGTCGAGCGTTTCCGGGCCATCATCCGCTCCCTCGACGAACGCGGGATCATCGACGAGTACCCCGGGATGACGGCGATAGAGGCGGCCGCACTCACCAACCAGGCCCTTGGCGAGCACCGGGTCGTGGCTCCTCTGTACGAGGCGGCGCACCTGTTCGACGCCGTTCTCTACGGCCGGGTGGTCTCCACCCCAGCCCAGGACCAGCAGATGCGCGTGCTGGCCGCCCAGGTGGCCGAGGTGACGCCGCCCGCTCACCATGAGAGGACCGCCATCGAACCCTTCTCAGCGCTCCCAGGGGCACCCGCATGAGCGCTCCCGTTCAGCAATCCCCGCAGTCTGCTCCGAGCACCTCCCAGACGGAGGCGGTCTCCGACCAGGTGACGAACTCGCACTGGTCTCAGCGATGGAGCCGGTGGCGTCCGGTCGTCATCGCCCTTGCCATCATGCTCATCCCCGTCCTTGTCACCCTGTGGACCAGGCCCGTGACCTCAAAGACTCCGCTGGCCATCGACAATCCCGAGAAGTTGGGAACGATGGCCGTCGCGGAGCTGCTGCGCCACGAGGGGATCTCCGTGAGCAAGGCGGACAGCGTTTCCAAGGCGGTGGAGGCGAGCAGAAACGGGGCGACCATCGCCGTGGTCAACGCCGACCGTCTCAGCCTCGCCGAGAGGAAGGCCCTGGCCCAGGCGGGCGGCGATGTCGTCATCGTCGGCGTCAGAGGCGGCAGCGATACCCTGAAGGGGCTGACGGATATGACCAGCAAGGGCGCGGCGTCCCCCGGCTCCACCATCCTGGAGCCGCAGTGCGGCGACGCGGACGCCCAGGCCGCCCGGAGCCTGGCGGGATCGCATGCCTCGGTGTCGCTGCAGGGCGACGACGACGCCGTCGGCTGTTTCCCGGTGGGAGAGGACCGTTACGCCTATGCCACCGACACCCTGCCCAGCGGAGCCGCACTACGCGTTCTGGCCGACCCCGGACCGGCCACCAATGCGCACCTGGCCCAGGAGGGCCACGCCGCCCTGGCCGTGCGCGCGCTCGGCCATCACGACCGCCTCCTGTGGCTGGACGGACAGCGCCTCGAGTCCCCCTCCATATGGAACTCCTCGTCCACGCCCACCTGGCTGCCGGTCCTCATCTTCCAGCTCGTCGTGATAGCGGGCACTCTGGCGGTCGTTCAAGGACGTCGCTTCGGCAGCCTCCTGAGTGAGGAGCTGCCCGTCGTCGTACGCTCCACCGAAACCACGTTCGCGCGCGGCCATCTCTACCGCCGGGGCTCGGATCGTCCTCGAGCGGCCGAGGCCCTGCGCTCGGGCACGGCGCTGCGTCTGGGCATCGCCCTGGGGCTGGCTCCCGGGACCTTGCGTCGCGACGTGATCGCCGCCGTCGCCCAGGCCTCGGGCGTCGACCCCGTCATGGTGGACTCTCTTCTCTACGGTCCGCCGCCGACCAATGACAAGGCCCTGGCAACCCTGGCAGTTCAGCTTGACCAACTCGAGAGCGAGGTTCACTCCGCATGAGCACGGACAGCACCGACCCCACCCGCGACCTGAGCACCACGGGCGACGCGGGCACTAGCGCCCCCCACCCGCAATCCGACCGACCGGCGCCGGGCGCCCCGGAGGCACCCGGCGCCCAGAGCACGCCCAAGCCCGATGCCGGCGCCGACCCGCGCAAGCGGCTGGTGGCCGTGCGCAGTGAGGTGGGCAAGGCCGTCGTCGGCCAGGAGGCCGCGGTGACCGGCCTGGTCATCGCCCTGCTCGCCGGCGGACACGTTCTGCTCGAGGGGGTCCCCGGAGTGGCCAAGACTCTCCTGGTGCGGTCGCTGGCCACCGCATTGGACGTGGAGACCAAGCGCATCCAGTTCACCCCTGACCTCATGCCCGGTGACGTCACCGGTTCCCTCATCTACGACTCCCGCAGCGCCCGGTTCTCCTTCCGAGCCGGACCGGTCTTCACCAACCTGCTTCTAGCAGACGAGATCAACCGCACCCCGCCCAAGACGCAGTCGGCACTGCTGGAGGCCATGGAGGAGCGCCAGGTGTCCGTCGACGGCGAGCCTCGGGCCCTGTCGGATCCGTTCATGGTGATCGCCACCCAGAATCCGGTGGAGTACGAGGGGACCTACCCGCTGCCAGAGGCTCAGCTGGACCGTTTCCTGCTCAAACTGGTGCTGCCTCTTCCCGAGCGGGCTCAGGAGATCGAGGTGCTCTCCCGCCACGCCTCGGGCTTCGATCCGCGCAACCTGGAGTCGGCGGGGCTCCGGGCAGTGGCCGGAGCCGAGGACCTGGCCCTTGCCCGCGCCCAGGTGAGCACCGTAGGCGTCACCCCGGAGGTACTGGCCTACGCTGTCGACCTCGTGCGCTCCACCCGCTCGATGCCGTCGGTGGCCCTGGGGGTTTCGCCGCGAGGGGCCACCGCGCTTCTGGCGGCGTCACGGGCCTGGGCATGGCTCGCCGGCCGGTCCTTCGTCACCCCCGACGACATCAAGGCCCTGGCCCTGCCCGCCCTGCGTCATCGCATCCAACTGCGCGCCGAGGCCGAGATGGAGGGCATCACCCCCCAGTCCGTCATCGAGTCAGTGCTGAGAACCGTTCCGGTGCCGCGCTGAGGCATCGGCGCAGAGCCCACCGAATCGATCACCCGACCAACTCACGACAGGAGTGGCATGTTCCTGACGATGCGCGCCGTGTGGGCGCTGCTTCCGGGGATCGCCCTGGCCATCATCGCACCGCGCCCGGCAACAGTGCTGGCCTGGGCCGGTGTCGTCCTGGTCCTGGTCGTGATCGACGTCGCCTGCGCGCCCTCGCCCCGTCTGTTGCGGGCCTCGCGCTCAGTGGGCCACGGGATTCGGCTGGGCGAGTCGATCACCTCGACCTTGACAGTCACCAACACCGGCCGGCGCACCGCCCGGCTCCTGCTGCGTGACGCCTGGCCCCCCAGCGCGGGGGCGGACCACGAGCGCGGGGGGATGACCATCCCGCCGGGTCAGCGCCGTCGCCATTCCACGGTACTCACGCCCCGACGCCGGGGCGACCGTAGGGCGGGACCGCTGACCGTCAGGGTCGCCGGCCCCCTGGGAATCGCGGGGCGTCAGGCCTCCCTGAATGTACCGGCCTGCCTCCGAGTGCTGCCGGCCTTCCGGTCACGCCACCACCTGCACTCGCGCCTGGCCCGGCTGCGGGAGATGGATGGGCGCAGTGCGGTCATGGTGCGCGGTGAGGGGACCGAGTTCGATTCCCTGCGCGAGTACGTCGTCGGGGACGACGTGCGCTCCATCGACTGGCGATCCACCGCCCGCCGCGGCGAAGTCCTGGTGCGCACCTGGCGCCCGGAGCGCGATCGACGCGTTCTCATCGTCATCGACTCGGGTCGGCTGTCGGCAGCCCGACTGGGCGACGCTCCCCGGCTCGACGCCCAGATCGAGGCCACCCTGCTGCTGGCCGCGCTAGCCTCCCGCGCCGGCGACCGGGTCGATGTCCTGGCCCTCGACGACGCCGTCCGGGCCCAGGTGCGAGGCAGTTCCGGGGCTGTACTCATGACGGCGCTGGCCGAGCATCTGACCGACGTCGAGCCGCGTCTGACCGAGCTCGACTGGACACTGCTGGCCTCCCGGGTACGAACGGTGCTCTCGCAGCGGGCTCTGGTGGTCGTCATCTCCGCACTGGACGGCAGTGGAGGGGACGCGGCGATGATCCGAACGTTGACGACGCTGGCCCGCGACCACACGGTCGTCCTCGCCTCGGCGCTGGACCCCGAGCTGGAGGAGCTGCGGGCTGCGCGTGACAACACGGACTCCGTGTACGTGGCGGCCTCGGCGGAGAAGGATCTGGTGGAGCTGGACGCCGTGCGCCGCCGCCTGCGCCGCGGCGGCGTGGAGGTCGTTGAGGCGCCCGACCAGAGTCTCGCTCCGGCGCTGGCCGACTGCTACCTGGACCTCAAGGCGGCGGGGCGACTGTGACACCGAACCGTCATGGCGTTGCGGACCGCGCCAACGGACCCGTCGCCCGCGCAGGATCAGCGCGCCCGGGACCCGTTCTTGCTGCGGAGACCCGGTCAACCGGCCTCGGGCTGGACGTAGCCGGCCTCCTTCTCCTCGAGATCTCCCGTGACTCCCGCGGCGACGGCGGAGCGCCCCAGGACGAGCGTGTACGCCCACAGCAGCGCCAGCGCGCCGGTTCCGATGGTGATCTTGACCGGCCAAGCGATGGGGGCCGGGGTCACGAAGGCTTCGATGAAGCCGGCCAGGGCCAGGGCCGCGGTCAGGCCCACGGCCACCGTGATGAGGGCGCGTCCCTCCGTGGCCAGGGCGGTGGAGCGACTGCGGGGACCGGGAACCAGCAGGGTCCAGAACAGCTTGAGGCCGGCCGCTCCCGCGATGAAGATGCAGGTCAGCTCCAGCAGCCCGTGAGGCGAGATGAGCGACAGGAACACGCCGAGCATGTCGTGGTCGGCCATGATCGCCCCTGCCTGCCCCAGGGCCATGGCGTTGCTGTAGAGCAGGTAGAGCGGCAGGATCCCCGTGACTCCGCCGGCCACACAGATCGCCGCGATACGGGCGTTGTTGGTCCACACCTGGGCCGCGAAGTCGGGGGCGGAGTAGGTGGAGTAGTAGGACTCGAACGCCTTGTGGGCGTACTTGTCCAGCTCCTCAGGGCTGCCCAGAGCGGCCATCGCCTCCGGGCTGTGCAGGGTCCACACCCCCACCACCAGAGCCAGTGCGATCTCGGCGACCATCACCCCGCAGGTCCACCAACGGATCCGGTAGAGGGCCGCCGGCAGAGCCTGAAGCACGAATCGACGCACCGCGTGGGTCCTCACCTCCCGGGTTCCGGTCAGGCGGCCACGGGCCGTCGCCACCCGGGTGGACAGTTCGGCGATAAGCTGCGGATCCGGTGCAGCCGAGCGCACCCGCGACAGGTGGCGGGCGCAGGTGCGATAGAGGGTCACGAGCTCGTCGGCCTCGCCGCCGCTGAGATGCCGGCGCGATACGAGCACGTCGAGGCGTTCCCACTGGTCACGGTGCGCTGCGGCGAAGGCATCAAGATCCACGCAAGGAGTTTGTCATGGTGAACGAGTCGTCCACATCCTCCGAGCGGATGATCGAGCGCGAGCTCATGGTCACCGGTGAAGCCGTCGCACTGGAGGTCGTTCCCGCGACGGTCGTCAGTCGTATCTTGTCCGGGCTCATCGACTACACGGCTTATTCCGTGGGCGGGGCGATATCCCTGTTCGTGGTGATGATCCTGGCGATCAACGAAAGGTCGGAGTTCGGTGACAACCTCGCTTTCATCAGAGCGATCATCTCCCTGGTGATCCTGGCCTGGATAGTCGTTATCCCCCTGCTCACCGAGCTGCTCAGCAGGGGCAGGAGCCTGGGCCGCATGGTGACCGGGACCCGGGTGGTGCGCGACGACGGCGGCACCGTCAGACTGCGCCACTGCCTGGTGCGGACCCTGCTCGCCGTGGTCGAGATCTGGCTGGCCTCGGCCGTGCCGGCCGTGTGCACCTCCGTCGTCTCCAAGCGAGGAAAACGGCTCGGCGACATGTTGGCGGGCACCTACGTGGTGCGCGACCGGCATCGCTCCTCCATGGCTCCGCCCCTGCTCATGCCCCCCGAGCTGGCCGGCTGGGCGGCGGGCACCGACCTGCGTGCTCTGCCCGGAGGTCTAAGTCTGACAGCACGGACCTTCCTGCAACGGGCGTCCAGCATGGATGCCGGGTACCGGTCCCACCTGGGGCTCGACCTGGCGTCCCAGGTACAGGCATACGTCTCTCCCCCGCCTCCTGCGGGGACGCACCCCGAGCGGTTCCTCGCCGCGGTACTCACCGAGCGGCGCAACCGCGAGCTGGTACTGGCGACCCGGGACCGGCGCCTGGAGGAGGAGGTGCGCCGAGACATGGCGCGTCCGCCCTACGAGGTCGGCCGGGAGACCCGACGGCGCTGAGGGAGCCTGCCGGAGCGCGGTTCACGGGCCGGACGAGGCGCGTCTCAGCCCCGGGAGACCGAGGTGCGCTTCGCCTCGTGGACCAGGAGGATCGGGACCCCGTCACGCACCGGGTAGGCAAGATCCACGGCCTGGGAGAGGAGGACCGGGCGGCCGTCGTCGTCGACGCCGTCGATGAGCTCTTGCCCGCTCAGCGGGCAGCGCAGAGAGGTTCGCAGGAACGGGCTCAGTGCCGGGCAGGGTGTCGGCCGCTGCGGCTCGGGCCCGAAGTGGTCTGTGCGCAGGCTCATGCATCGTCCTTCTGACCGCGCAGGACTCGAAGGTGACCGCGCCGCAGAATCTCGTCCTCGGCGACCTCCTGCGGGGGCGGCAACGGAGCCGTCAGGGAGGCAGGCATGATTCCGCCGGGCCGGGGCCGGTGCTCGGCCGGCGAGGCGACGGGGCGCGGGGCCCGGGAAGCCTCACGAACGGCGTCGGCCAGGGCCAGGAGATCGTCCTCGCTGGGTGGTGCCGGCTCGAACTCGGTGGCCAGGCGGATGATCTGCCAGCCGCGGGGGGCGGTGAAGGAGGAGACGTGCTTCTCGCACAGGTCGTAGGCCTCGGGCTGGGCCTCGGTGGCTAGTGGCCCCAGCACGATGGTGGAGTCCGCATAGACGGAAGTCAGGGTGGCCACGGCAGGGCGCTCGCAGCCGGGCTTGCGGCAGTGTCGGACTCTTCTCACGCCCGCAGGTTACCGTGCCGCTGCCCGGCGGTCATCTACAAGGAGCCTAGGCTGGCAGACGTGACCGACCTGTTCCCCTTCACACCCGGGCGGATTCCGCCGCGATCCGCCGCCGCATCGGGACGGCGCCCGGCCGGGCGCCGTGATCGTCACGGCCGGGGGCTGCGCGGCCCGCTGCTACCGCCGCATCTGCCGGCCTGGCGCACCCGGGCCGAGCGCTTCGACGAGCTCGTCGTGGACTCGGCCCAAAACCTGGCCAGGCGTTGGCCGTCCGTGAACCGAATCCAGTTCGCGGTCGAGGAGGTGCCCCCCTCGGACCCGGCACCATGGGAGCGCTCGGTCGTGCTGGGGCGCGGTTTCACCGCCGAGCCGCGCGCAGGGCTGCCGGCGCGGGTCGTCATCTACCGGCGACCAGTGGCCTCCCGGGCCGCGGACGAGGCGGACCTGGTCGACCTGGTGCACCGTGTCGTCGTCGAGCAGGTGGCCCTCATGCTGGGCCGACGCCCTGAGGAGATCGACCCGGATTCCGGGATATGAACCGGCCTCGAGCCGGACTGCTTTTACGCTGCCGGGCAGAAAAACGTAGAACTACGTGAAGCATCAACATACCCGGCTCGGCGCGGGAAGTCCCGGCGAGGAAAGGAGAGTCATCCCAGCAGGATGCTGCGCTGGGCCCGGACGGAGGCGTCGGGCTGGGCAGGCACCGTGGAGATGAGCGTCCCGGTCAGATCTCCCCCGGCCTGTGCCGTCACGATCGTGGCGGCGGCCAGGCCGCTCGGCGTGCGCGAGGTTCCCGAGGCACTCTCCTGCCCGGCCGCGCTCAGGCGAACGGCCGCGACCTCTGTCGGCACCTCGACGACGACGGCACTGCCCTTGGCGACGGCGACGTCCTGGCTCCAGGAGCCGTCGACGGAGGACAGGGTGACGGAGGTGGCGGCACCGCTGTTGGCCACGGTGACCGCGGAGGTCAGGGAGGACGCGCGCGGCACCGCCAGGAGACCGGAGTCGGCGGCGCCAGGCAGGGCGGCCTGCGCCCAGGCCTGGTCGTGGATGAGGGCCTGGGAGCGCTCCGGATACTCGCCTGCGCTGCGCACCAGGCGAACGGCGGCTCCCACAGGGGTATTCGAGGTGACCTGGACTCCGTAGACGCCTGCGGGCACGCCGGCCAGCGAGATGTCGAAGACGGAACCGGCGTCGATGGCCACCGACTGCGCCCCCGCCAGGGGACGGGCCCCGTCCTTGCCGAGCATGGTCACCGACACGGTCGCCGGGGCCTGCCCGGGGTTGACGATGCGCACGGCCGGGGTGTCTGAGGAGTCGGCGCCGGTCGTGGCGTCGGGCACCTCCCCCTGGGAGGCGGGCTCGACGATCTCCACGCCGGGGACCACGAGGTCGGTGGCCGGGGCGGCTCCCGGGGTGATGACGTCGGTGCCGGCGGGGGTCTCTCCGTCGAGGGATTCGGTGACGAGGGTGGGCACCACGGAACCGCCGTCGGCCTCGATGGACACGGCGATGCGCGGATCCTGGCTGCCCTTCGTCTCCAGGGTCAGCGAGGAGGAGCCGCCCGCGGGGACGGTGATCTCACCGTTGCTGGGCAGGCTGAGTCGACCGATGGAGCCGTAGAGGCTGACTTTCGCGGTGGCCGGGGTGGCGCCGGGATTGGTCAGGCGCAACTCGGCCGATGAACCGGCCGCTATGGAGCCGCCCACGATCCAGGACATGGCCGATGGCTGGGTACAGGGAGCGGCGGTGAGCCCCCGCAGGTCGCCACTTTGGGTCAGAGTGGTCACGGATCCGACGGCGTTAGCCACCTGGCCGTCAGCGGGGACAAGGGTGAGGATCCCGCCATCGGCGGTGCTCAACGCGGTGGTGGCATCCGTGGGGATGGCCGAGCCCGCGTAGTCGGCGGACTGGATCGCCCCGGCCCCGTTGGCAGGAATGATCGTGGTGGTCGACTCCACGGCGCCGACGTCGGTGCCCCGCAACGTATTGGAGGGCGCATGGGGGCACACGTAGGTGGTTGCGGCTCCGGGCTCGGCCAGGCTGAGAGCCTCCAGCTGCGGAGTCGACGTGGTCGGGGCGGCGTGCCCCCACCAGGTGACTCCTCCGACGGCGCCAGCGAGCGCGACCGAGGTCAGGATGCCGATCCCGCGGGCGATCGACTGCCACGCGCTGCGGCGGTGCCGCCTGGAACCGGTTCGGCGCTTCCCAAGGGAGGCGCCGGGCCGAGCGCGCCCCGGGGAGTCCGTGGCGGAACCGCCGATGTCGTCGGCACCGGCCGTATCGGCTGACTCTGCTGACTCGGCCGACTCAGCCGGTTCGTCACCATCATCCGCCTCGGCAGATTCCTGCCTGTCGGCGTCGCCGTCCCGACCGCCGCCTTGCTCACCATCCGGCTCCTTGGCTTCATCTGAGGCCTCCCCGCCCCTCTCGGCCTCGGGGTCGGTGAGGGGCCCCTCATCGGCCTCGCCCACAGTGGTGTCCTCAGCATCGGGCCGGTCCGTGACAGGGCCCGTCTCCTCATGCTCCGAGGGCTGCGACTCGGCCCGGTCCTGCCGGGAGGCGGAGTCGTCGTCGCGGGGCTGAGTCATGAGGCCATTTCCTTTCCGCGTCGCAGGGGCAGCGCCGCAACCAGGCTCAAGGCCCACACGGTCCAGATCGTGTAGGTCAGTGCGGCGGTGGACCGGCGGGTGTGGGTCACCACCAGCTCTCCGGCGTCGGGACCGACGGCGAAGCCCTGCTTCCAGCCGCCGTCCTGATCGGGGACGGTGGTGGGCTCGAGGCGGCGACCGTTGAGGGTGGCGGTCCAACCGGCGTCAGCCCGTTCCACCATGACGAGGGTGCGGTTGCCCGAACCGGCGGGGATCCGCGCACGGGTCCCCGAGCCGGCGCCGGTGGAGGCTACCGGGGTGGCCGCTCCGCCTGCGTCGAGAAGGCTCAGGCGGGCCGAGTCCGGGTGTGCCGATGACGTGACGCGCCAGGAGTTGCCCGAGGCCGTCTGGGCGAGCTGCTCGAGGCCGGGTGTGGAGGTCAGGCCCACGCGGGCTTCGGCGGTGACGGCGTCGCCGTCTTTGTCGGTGAGCAAGACGACGGCGATGCCGTGGGCCGCCAGGGCATCGGCCACCTCCTTGTCCTGGCCGGCGGTGGCACGGGTGACGAGCTGGGCGAGTTCGGCGTCGGCCGGGTCCTCCAGGACGAGGGCAGGGTCCGGGGAGGGGATTGTGAAGACCGATATCTGGCCGGTTTCGGGCTTGAGCCGAGGGTCGTTCAGGGCGCTTGCGGCGCGGCTGCGCGCCTCGGCGTTGACCGCCCCGGGCAGGACGTCGCTGACCTGGGTGCCGGGCCCGCGCCAGATGGTGGCCTTGAGCCCCTCAGGGGTGGAGGTGAGCTTGAGGACCCGGCCGGCCGTGCCCGATCCCTGGAACTGCTCGGCGATGAGTGGGACCTGCTGAGTGGTGGAGCGCAGCGCCATGACCTGCGGGTTGTTGCCGCGGTGAGCCTGATGGGCCCAGATAGCGCCGACCATCACCGGGGCGAGCAGGAGAAGGCAGGCGGCAACCGCGAAGACCGTCTTGAGCCGGCGCGAACCGTCTGACCCCGAGCTCGAGCCGGCGCCCGCAGAGGGAGCGGACGACTCAGACGACTTGGACGACTCGGACGACTCGGCCTCGGTGTCCTTCCGGTTCCCTCGCGCCAGGGCCCTACGGCCGTCGGCGGCGCGTCGACCGATCATGCCCCAGATCGCCTCGCCGGCCGGCAGGGCCGCAGCAAGGAAGCCGCTCAGTGCCAGGGAGGTTCCGGCTCCGGCCCACCCGTTCACGGGGGCCAGGCCGTCTCCGGCAACATCACTGCCCAGCCCGGTGGGCGTGCGCAGCGAAAGTCCTGCCAGGACCAGACCGCCCAGGGCCATGAGAATGGCGATGCGGGCTACCCGGAGGCGCCGGGAGACGAACAGGCCGACGATTCCGAGGACCGGGACGAGCAGGAGCAGCACCCGGACCAGAACGCTCAGTGCCCCGGAGGGAACGACAGCGCCCATGGCCACTGGCGAACCGGCCAGCAGGTCGAGGCTGCTCGGAGTCGGCACGGAGACCGGCAGGCCGATGTCGGTCAGCAGCAGCCGGACGCCCTCGGCCCAGCCGTCCCTCTGCCCCATCCGCCACGCGCTCCACCAGGCCGGGGCTGCAGTGACCACCATGGGGGCCAGGGTGAGGACGAGCTTGAAGCCACGACGCGTCGTCACGGACAGCAAGAGGACGATGACGATCAACACGGCCGCGGTGGCAGGGACGGCCGCGACGACGACGCTCAGCAGCAGGCCGGCGACGGCGGCGGCCGTGGCTGACCCGTAGCCGTACTTTTCGGCCCGGGGCAGGTCGACCTCGGCCTCGGGGGCGGCCGGGTCGGGGACGTTGAGCGACTCGATGACCTCTCGGGCCGTCGCCAGGGCCGACGCCGCCGGCCCGACCTTCTCGTCCTCCCGACCACGGTCATGACCGGGGTCGTCCTCGATGCCATCGGAGACCTTGACGCCCTTGACGCTCGAGTCGGTATCCGCTCCGACCGAGGCGTCATCCCGGGCGCGCGACTCCTCGCCGGAGCTCTGTCCCGTCTCCTCGAGCTCGTCGGCGCCCTCCTGCTCGGCGTCGAGACTCGCCGCGGCCTGCGCCTCCTGGTCGAGGTGGGCCAGGTCGGAGATCTTCTCAGTGGAGAAGCGGTCGAGCTCGGCCCGCTCCTCGTCGGTGAGCAGGTGCGCCCCCACGAGCCCGGACAGGACGAGGTCGCGGCGGTCGGCGCCCACGGCGCGCGTCAGCGCCAGCAGCGCCCAAGGAAGGACCAGATGGACCAGGAGGGAGCCAAGACGCCCCTGCCCCAGGGCGAGCAGCAGACCGGGGGTCAGCGCCCACACGAGCGCGGCCCAGGCCCGCAGGACCACCTTCCGGGTCATGGTGCCGGCAGCGAACCAGGCTCCCAGGGCGGCGAGCGGTACGGCCAGAAGCACCAGGCCGCTGACGAAGGAGCCGGTGTCCAAACCGATGAGCCGGCCCAGTGCCGCCGGCCCGGCCAGAATGGCCAGCAGCGGGGTGACGCTGCCCGGGTAACCGTCTCCGGTGGCGATCCAAGTGGTCCAGGCGGCGTCCCACATCTGCCGCCAGCCGCCGAACAGCGGGAGCGCGCCGCCGATGATGGAACGGGTGGGCAGCAGCCGGGCCAGGCCATAGGCGCTCAGCGCCGCCGCCACTACCATGACGGCGCTCAGGGTCCGACGTCGGCTGCGGGCCAGGGCGGCGAGCTCACGCAGCTCGAGCTCACTGGGGGCGGCCGCGCGGGCCCGGCGCTCGCGCTCTTGGCGGGTGCGGTCGCGGCGCACGCCCCGGATCTCGGCCGGAGTGGCGTAGAGGCGCCCCAGCGCGGAGACGGGCACCTTGGTGTGCCTGGCGAGTCGGCGCCTGGCCGCCTTGATCCGTCGACCGCGGCCGGCCACCGCCAGGGCCGCACCGAGTTCGTCGCGGGCAAGCGCTGGCGCCTTGGAGGCAAGCCGCCATACGGCCCGCATCGCCCCGAGGACGACGAACCAGGTCAGCAGCAGGCCGATGGGGCGGGAGGAGAAGGCCGCCCAGTTGGTGAGCTGTGCGCTGCGGCGGGCGCGGAAGGATCGCTCCGGGTCGGGCTCGGGGAGCCGGACCTCGATGGCCTCGGCGTCGGTGCGGACCTGGGGACGCAAGGAGTGGGAGACGTGGGCGGGACGGCGCAGTCCCTGGTAGGAGGCCCTCCGGTGACGGATAACGGCGGTGGGCTCGACGATGACCCGGTATCCGGCCAGGCGCGCCGCGCGGGAAAGCTCCAGGCCGTCGCCGAAGGGCCCGAGCCACGGGGCGATGCCGCCGATCTCCTCCCACACGGCGCGGTCGACGAGGGCGCCGGCTGTTCCTACGGCCAGGACGTCGCTGCGGTCGTCGTGCTGGCCCTGGTCGACCTCACCGGGGACGATGTCGTTGGCGCGCCGGGCCGAGGCCGTGGCCCGCAGTCCGACCTCCAGAAGCAGCTCCGGATTGTCCCACCCCACCTGCTTGGGGCCAACGATCCCCACGGAGCGGGCGTTAGTCGCAGCGGTGAGAAGCTGCTCGAGACAGCCCTCCTGGGGCGCGGAGTCGTCATGGAGCAGCCAGAGCCACACCTGATGCTCTGGTGCATCCTGGGGGGCATCGGCCGGAGCCACGAGCCGCTGCTCGTAGGAGGTGATCGGCGAGAGCGCGCCTGTGGGACCGGTGATGGGACCGGAGCCGGTCAGCAGCAGGTCGCGCACAGAGGTTCGCGAACCGCCCGAGGTAGCAGAGGCACCGTCGGTTTCCGAGCCTTCCGCGCCGTCGACGGCTCCCGTGCCGCGGCGCCAGCGGTTGCCGGCGGCGACCAGTTCGGCGTAGGCGGCCAGTCCCCGGGAGACCGCGTCCCCGAAGCTCTTGGCTTCCTTGACCCGTACGACGCGTACCGCCGTGACGGTGCCGAGTCCCGAGCTCTCGACGAGCTCCTCGATAGGGGTCCCATCCCCCAGCCCGTTTGCTCGCGAGGCGACGTCGACGACGAGGACGACGTCGGGCGCGCAGGTCTGGGAGGCGATTGCGGTCAGTGTCTGCGCCAGGAACGGGCTCGCCCCGGCCGACACGACGACGGCCAGGGCTCCTACCCGACTGGCTCCCTGTGCGGAGCCGGTGCGGGTCATACTGCGCGACGCTTGAGCTTGCGCCGTTCGCGCTCCGACATACCGCCCCAGATACCGAAGCGCTCGTCGTTGGCGAGGGCGTACTCGAGGCACTCCTCACGAACCTCGCAAGTCGCACAGACTCGCTTGGCCTCGCGTGTGGAACCGCCCTTCTCGGGGAAGAACGCCTCAGGGTCCGTCTGGGCGCACAGTGCGCGCTCCTGCCACGCCAGAGGACCTTCATCGACGTCGTCACCGCCACCGAAGAGGAGCGACAGGACCTCTGCGTCAGGCTCCTCCGGGTGCTTCAGTGGGCCGTCGCCGAGGATGTTCCACATGCCGGCCTCCCTTCAATCCGAGCTTCTTGCCAGTAAGAATTACATGCGTGTGAGACAAGGCCAGTCAAGCCAGGGAGGGAAACTTCACCCTCTCGTTACCGTCGACACCATTCCTTGATATCTCAAGGAATAACCCCATCTGGCTAACACCATATGTTGACTTCCTACAAATCTCCTGAGAGGTGCCCGCGGCCTGCCTGACAGGAGAAAATACACGATTTTCCTGGAGGTTCAGCGGACGGCATCCCTCGTGCACACACTCGTCCAACCGGCTGGACATTACCGTAAAGGAACCTGAATGTCAGTAGATCTGCTTCAATCTGGAGGCATGCAAGACCCTCTGCTGACACTGCTCCCCGGCCCCCATGACGCCGACAAACCGTGGCTGAATTGTTATGGAAACGACGAGCGCGTCGAGTTGACCGGACGAGTGCTGTCCATGTGGCTGGCCAAGATCGCGGGATTGATCACAGCGGAATCCGCACCGGGCGACGGGGTTCACCTGGGGCTCCCACCGCACTGGCGGACAGCGGCCTGGGCCTGCGGAGCGTGGCTGGCGGGACGGGCCGTGCTCCTGGGGAGCGGCGAGGAGATCGATGCCGCCGGTCTCGTCCCCGAGCTGAGCGTGGCATTCGCACCGGAGGACCTGTGCACTGGGGCGGAGGTGCAGGTTTTGGTCCCCGTCGCCTCCCTGGCGCTGCGCTGGTCGGGCGAGCTGCCCGCCCTCGTACTCGACGGCGCCGCCGACCTCATGTCCTACCCCGATCACTTCGCGCCGGTCGATGTCAGCACCGATCATCCCTGTCTCACCGACCTCGCTGCGGCCGGCTGCCGAGACGGGGCGCAACCCGTCACCCTGACGCGCGCCGACTTGGTCGCCCGGGTCGAAGCCGCCGGCAGTACCGGCCCGGGCAGTTCACGCGCCGCCCTGGTCCGCTCCCCCGGAACCGCCCAGGCGCTCCAGGAGGTCCTGGCCGCCTGGTACACCGGGCGCACAGCGGTTGTCCTCACCCCCGAGGCGGGCGACGACGTCGTTGCGGCTGCAATCCGTCAGGAGGGCATCGCCGGGGCGCAGGTCGACTGAGCCATGCCGTCAGGGGACATCGGCCTGAACGAGCGTCCCCTCTCCCTCGACGGACAGGCGGTGTTCGTCGGCGCCGACGAACACGGCCTCACCCTGGGCAAGTGTCTGCGTGTCGGCCTGAGTCACCAGCGTCATGGCCCCTTCGACGGCCAGCAGGATGCGCGGTCCCCGCCCGGGAACTGGCAGACGGCCGTCGGCGGCCACCACGGTGGTAACCATGAGCTCGAAATCGTCCACCGGCGCGTAGTAAGCGCGGGTGGCGCGCGAGAGGTATTCGGGGGCCGGACGCACCGGGGGCGCCGCCACGTAATCGACGCAGGCCAGCATCTCGGGGACGTCGATGTGCTTGGCCGTCAGTCCGGCGCGCAGCACGTTGTCCGAGGAGGCCATGACCTCGACCCCGAGACCGGAGATATAGGCGTGGACGCTGCCCGCGGGCACGAACAGCGCCTCCCCGGGCTGGAGGGTGACGGGGTTGAGCAGGAGTGCGGCGGCGATGCCGGGGTCGCCGGGGAAGGTGACCGCCATCTTCAGGACATTGGAGTCCACGCGCAGGGAGGGGGAGGTCCCGGCCTCGAAGCGGGCCGCGATCTCGGCGACCAGATCACTGATCTCCTCGGGAGTCGGGCGGGTGGAGGCAGAGACGACATCGGAGAAAACCTGCCGGATACCGTACCGGGTGGGATTCAGGCGCAGGGTGCGGCGCATCCGCCGGGCCAGGACGCTGTCCAGGCCGGCGAGGACCTCGACGGCCCGACGCGGAGCGCGGAATCCGGCGACCGCCTGGAAACGGGTAAGGGCCAGGACCATCTCCGGCTTGTGGTTGGTGTCCTTGTAGTTGCGGGAGGGGTGGTCCAGGGCGATGCCCGCCTCTTCCTCCAGGGCGTAGCCCTCGGCCGCCTGGGCCTGGCTGGGGTGAACCTGGAGGGACAGCGGCTGCTCGGGGGCGATGAGCTTGAGGAGGAACGGTAACCGGCGCCCGAAGCGCCAGATGATGTCCTCGCCCAGGAGGCGCTCTGGCTCGGCCTCGATGAGGGTGGACAGGACATCTCCGCCGGCGACCCGGGCCGGTCCGGCCGGGTGGGATCCGTACCAGGCCTCGGCCCAGGGGGCGCCGTCATCGGCCACACCCAGGAGCGCGGGAATGGCAGCGGTCGACCCCCAGGCGTACTGCTGGCGGGCGGGCTCAAGTCGTTTCATAGCGCCTCACCGTACCGGCACTGGAACTCGCCTGCGTACGCAGCGGCATACCCGGGGACTTCTCCTTGACTGAGGACCAACGCAGCCCACCTCTGCGCAGTGACGCCAAGCGCGTCTAACAGCAGCAGCTGCGGACCGGCGGACGGGCGACTGTTCCGGCCGGGGCGAACAGCTCGAAACCAGCTGCGATGATCCACCATTGTCGGTGGCAGATCGCTCCTCACCCGGTTGCGAGTGGCCCCCTGTTGCTCTGACTGCCGCGCAGGCGGGCTGTCACGACCAAGAGGCCGACGGCCCAGTAGACGTAGGCTCCGGAGGCCAGGACCGCGAGCAGATTCCACCGGGGCGAATCATAGCGCACAAGGTCGTCGGAGAAGTGCGTGGGGGCAATGAGCATAACGACGACACTGCCCACTGCCGCCAGACACTCGAGGTCCCAGCCCGACCTGCGCATACCAGATGCGAGCCCGGTGGCCGCCCGCCACACGAGGGTCATGATGAGCGGGAGGGCGAAGACCCAGTGGTGCACCCATGCCACAGGCGAAACGATGGGGGCGATGAGGCCGACGAGTCCGAAGGCGAGCAGATCGTCGCCGCCACGCGTCAGGCGCGCGGCCTGCCCGGCAATGACGATGACAACGCCGACGGCCAGCACCAGCCAGGCGACTGAGGACAGGGGCGCCGGCAGTACCCGGGATAGCAGTCCGCGCAATGACTGGTTCTCGGTGTCCCACCAGCTGGAGGCCACCCGGGTGGAGTCCCACACGGCCGAGCCCCAGAATGTCAGGGACTCTCTGGGAGCGGTGAGGAATCCGATGCCGGTGCAGGCAGCGGCGCTCGCCAGGGAGGCGAGCAGGGCCCGCCGGTCCCTCCGGAGCAGCGGCAGCAGCAGGAAGACGGCGGGGGTGAGCTTGATGGCAATGGCAATGCCGGTGAGTATCCCGCGCGGCCAGAGGGTCCGGCGGGGAAGCCAGTCTGCGGCCAGCAGGACGATGAGGAAGAGCCCGACCTGTCCCCAGGTCAGGTGCGAGACCACGGGCATAAGCAGACTCATGGCGTTGGCTCCAGCCAGAGCGGCCCAGGCCCCGCCACCGCAGCGTGAGACGACGATCCACGACAGGCCGAGGAGCGCCGTCAGGGAGGCCACGGTATGGCCGGCGGCGGCCAGGGCCGGAGTGCCGATGGCGGAGCCGGAGAGTAGGAGCGCCCCGAAGGGCGGGTAGGTGAAGTACATGAGAAAACCGGGAACCCCAGGGTCGAGAGCCTCGGCGTAGAGAGGCCGACCGGTAAGGAGATGCTGGGCGCCGGTTCGATAGACAAGGAAGTCGATGTGCAGCTCCGGTTGGAGGGCGGCGTCGAAGAGCGCACCCACCACCGTCACCACCGACCATAGGACGATGAGCGCACGGGCAGCCCGGGCCGTGCTCCAGCGCAATCGTGCAGTGTCCATGTGAAGGGAGTTCCTTCCAACCGCAGAGAAGGCGTCGGCCAAACGACCGGAGCCCGAACGGGCACCGGGGAGGGCGCACAGAGGGCCACCGCACACACCGGACCAGAACTTGAGCGGACCCCGGAGAAGGACTCGACGAATCCAGGTTCCAGGCAGGATGGCAGTGATTATTCCATCGATCATGGCCACTTATTGACCGCAACGCCGCATCGTTATTCATTCGCAGTCCTTTACTCGTCGGATAATCGTCGAAGTTACGGCTTCGGCACGTTCTCCTGGAGAGCAACGCGGCTGACCGCCCCAGACCACAGGATGTCCAATGAGGCGGAGTCGGGTCGGCCCCGCCGCTGGGGACGACGGCAGACGACGGCGCCGCGAGCCTCGTGGGGCTCGCGGCGCCGTCGGGATCAGTACTCGGGCTTATCTCGGACCTGTCCTAGCTGCCCGCCGTAGGAGACGGGAAGGGGGTGACGTCGGCCAGGCGCGGGTGGGCCCGGTCCTTGTCGGACAGGATCGCCTCGGTCAACGGGATCGGCCAGGGGACGTTCGCCGTCTCATCGGCCAAGTTGAGGAAGGTGTACCGGGCCTCAGCGGACCAGTGGTCGTTGACCAGGTAGGTGTAGGCGGTGCCCGGCTCCAGTGTCTGGTAGGCGTTGCCCACGCCCCGGGGCACGAACACGGCCACCGACGGGTCGATCTCGCAGGTGTACACGGCCCCAAAGGACGGCCCCTCGCGCAGGTCCACCCAGGCGCCGAAGACGCGGCCGGTGGCCACCGAGACAAACTTGTCCCAGGGCTCGGCGTGGATACCACGGGTCACTCCCACCTCGTTGTTGAAGGAGATGTTGTTCTGGACCGGCCCGAAGTCGGGCAGCCCCAGGGCCAGCATCTTCTCGCGCTGCCAGTTCTCCTTGAACCAGCCGCGGTTGTCCCCGTGAACGGTCAGGTCGATGCGCAAGAACCCCGGAATCGGCGTGGCCTCGACGGCGAGCGGCTTACCCAGCTCGATCTGCCCCATGGATAGCTCCTTCTGCGTACGTAATCGTCGATCTCGGCGTCGCCTCACCGGCGACGCTCCGCCGGGAAGTCTATCGGCGCCGCCCTGCAGGCACCTCGGAGACGGAACCTCACGAGCCGAAAGTGCCGCGCACCACGCACGAGCACCCCCGAATCACCCGCTCCAGACGCCATTCGGGGCTCGCATAGGTCATGCTTGGAGCATGCGAGGAATCATTCTGGCCGGAGGCTCCGGCACGCGACTCAATCCGATCACCCTGGGAACCTCCAAGCAGCTGGTGCCCGTCTACGACAAGCCGATGATCTACTACCCGCTGAGCACCCTCATGCTCGCCGGGATCCGGGACGTTCTCATCATCACCACCCCCCACGACGCCCCCGCCTTCCACCGCCTCCTGGGCGACGGCAGCCGGCTCGGCGTCAACCTGTCCTACACCGTCCAGCAGGAGCCCAACGGCCTTGCCCAGGCCTTCGTCCTGGGCGCCGACTTCATCGGCGACGACAGCGCCGCCCTGGTCCTGGGCGACAACATCTTCTACGGTCCCGGCATGGGCACCCAGCTGCGCCGTCACACCAGCCCCGACGGCGGCGTCGTCTACGCCTACCAGGTCGCCGACCCCACGGCCTACGGCGTCGTCGAGTTCGACGAGGACTTCAAGGCCATCTCCATCGAGGAGAAGCCCACCCGTCCCCGCTCCACCTACGCCGTGCCCGGCCTGTACTTCTATGACAACGACGTCGTCGAGATCGCGAAGAACCTCAAGCCCTCCGCCCGCGGCGAGTACGAGATCACCGACGTCAACCGCACCTACTTGGAGGCCGGCAGGCTCACCGTCGAGGTCCTCCCCCGCGGCACCGCCTGGCTCGACACCGGAACCTTCGACTCGCTGGCCGACGCCACCGGCTTCATCCGCACCGTCCAGCACCGACAGGGCCTCAACATCGGCGCCCCCGAGGAGGTCGCCTGGCGCATGGGCTTCATCGACGACGAAGGCCTGCGCCAGCGCGCCGAGCCCCTGGTGAAGTCCGGCTACGGGGCCTACCTCCTGGGCCTGCTGGAGCACAAACAGGCCTGAGACGGCGCATCTGATCGCCCGCAACTCTTACGCCCGTGGGTGGGACGGCACGAACCGGCGCCGTCCCACCCACGGAGCATCTCTCATCACCTCTGCACGTCCCTCCGAGCCCACCTCAGCAGTTCAGTTTTCCCTCTCAGCATGCTATCTTCGAACAACATAGATTTTGCTGCTTTACTGAACGGATGGTGGAGGCGATGGCAGGCACCCTGTCGCAGTCGCAGTTCGATGTGCTCTACGCCCTTCTGCGGGCCGATGACGCCCTCACCCAGCGCCGGATCCAGGAATCCACAAGCATGTCCCTGGGGCGGGTCAACGCCGTCGTCCGCGAGTGCGAGGCGGCCGGTTACATCCTGGAGCGCCACCTGACCGAGGCGGGCCGAGCCGCCCTGGAGCCCTACCGGGTGAACAACGCCGTCATCATGGCTGCGGGGCTGTCCCAGCGCTTCGCCCCGATTTCCTACGAGCGCCCCAAGGGCATGCTGCGCGTGCGCGACGAGGTCCTGGTCGAGCGGCAGATCCGCCAACTGCACGAGGCCGGCATCAAGGACGTGACGATCGTCGTGGGCTACAAGAAGGAGTACTTCTTCTACCTGGCCGAGCAGTTCGGCGTGAAGATCGTCGTCAACGACGACTACGTCTCGCGCAACAACAACGGCTCCCTGTGGCTGGTGCGCGACATCCTGGCCAACACCTTCATCTGTTCCTCGGACGACTACTTCACGGACAACCCTTTCGAGTCCCACGTCTACAAGGCCTACTACTCAGCCCAGTACATCGAGGGACCCACCGAGGAGTGGTGCATCACCACAGGCCCGGGCGAGCGGATCACAGACATCGAGGTCGGAGGCGCTGACGCCTGGATTATGCTCGGCCACGTCTACTTCGACCGGGTCTTCTCCGCCACCTTCCGGCGCATCCTGGAAACGGTTTACCACCTACCCGAAACGGCGCCCAAGCTGTGGGAGGCGATCTACATCGAGCACGTCAAGGAGCTCGATATGGTCATGCGCCGCTACCCCGAGGGCATGATCAACGAGTTCGACTCGGTCGACGAGATCCGCTCCTTCGATCCCAAGTTCATCGAGAACGTGGACTCCGAGGTCTTCGACCACATCTCCGAGGCCCTGGGCTGCCGCAAGACGGACATCTCGGGCTTCTACCCCCTCAAGCAGGGGCTGACCAACCTGTCATGCCATTTCGCCGTGGACGGCGAGGAGTACGTCTACCGCCATCCCGGCATCGGCACCGAGGAGATCGTCGACCGCCATGCCGAGGCGGCCGGCCTGCGCCTGGCCTGCGAGCTCGGCCTGGACACGACCTTCGTGGCCGACGACGACGTCAAGGGGTGGAAAATCTCCCGGTTCGTGCCCGAGGCTCGCAACCTTGAGACCACCAATGTCGACGAGCTCAGGCAGGCCATGCGCATGGCCCGCAGGCTGCACACCTCCGGCAAGACGCTCGAGCGGGACTTCGACTACATCCGGGAGGCCCTGCGCTACGAGCAGCTGGTCGAGCGTCACCATCCCATCGACGTCCCCGACTACGTGGAGCTGCGCGCCAAGGTGATGCGACTCAAGGTCGCCGCCGACGCCGATGGTTTCGAGCGGACGCCCAGTCACAACGATTTCTACCCACCGAACTTTCTGGTGGCCGCCGACGGCCACATCGATCTCATCGACTGGGAGTACGCCGGCATGTCCGACATCGCCAGCGATTTCGGGACCCTGGTGGTGTGTACGCAGATGAGCGTTGAGCGCGCCGACGAGGCGATCGGCTACTACTTCGATCGCACCCCCACCACTCTGGAGCGCCGCCACTTCTGGTCCTATGTGGTCTTCGCGGGCTGGTGCTGGTACGTGTGGGCACTGGCCAAGGAGGCCGAGGGCGACGACGCCGGTCAGGATATCTTCACCTATTACCGCCACGTCACCGACTACGTCGACGCCCTGCTGTCCTGGTACGAAGGCGGGGAGGAGGCGGTCCCGGAGGTCTTCGCCGGCGGCGCAGACTGACCAGCCCGAACCCTGAGGAAAGACCGGAGCCAGTCGGATGATTCACACCGTGCGTCCCGGCGGCCCGTGTCCAGCCTGGCTAGACTGCTGACTCATCGCGAAGACGTGCGGTCGGCGACCATCAGTGACCAGGAGACTCATGCTCGACATCATGCTCCCGTTCTGGGGCGAGCCCCGGTACCTGTACGAGACGGTCGAGGCCGTTCTACGCCAGACCGATGAGCGCTGGCGGTTGACCGTCGTCGATGACTGCTACCCGGATCCCGAGGTGCCCGAGTACTTCGAGCGCCTGGGCCACCCGCAGGTCACTTACATCCGCAACGAGGAGAACCTCGGTATCACCGCGAACTACGAGCGCTGCATCGAGATGGCCTCGGCGGACCTGGTGATGCTGCTGGGCTGTGACGACATCATGCAGCCCGACTACGTGGCACGGGTGCTGACTCTTCATGAGAAGTTCCCGCAGGCGGACATCCTTCAGCCCGGGGTCCAGATCATCGATTCCCAAGGGCGCGCCGTGAGCACCCTGACCGACTCGATCAAACGCGTCGTCATGCCGCGCACGCGCCAGCCCCTCCTGCTCAGTGGCGAGGAACTGGCCGCCTCCCTGCTCAAGGCGGACTGGCTCTACTGGCCCTCGCTGACCTTCCGCCGTGAGGCGCTCGTCTCGACGCCCTTCCGCCCCGGCTTCCCCATCATCCAGGACCTGGCCCTGGTCATCGACATCATTGCGGCCGGCGGCTGCCTCCTACTCGATCCGCACATGTGCTTCTCCTACCGGCGCCATGAGGAGTCCGCCTCCTCGACGTCACTGTTCGATGGACGCCGGTTCGCTGGCGAGCGCACCTACTTCGCCCTGGCCGCCCGCATCATGCGGCGCAACGGCTGGCACCGGGCCGCACGCGCGGCGAAGCGGCACACAATCTCACGGGCTCACGCCCTGTCGCTGTTGCCGACGGCGCTGCGCCGTCAGGACTCGACGGCGGTACGCACCCTGACCACTCACATCCTGGCGCGCTGACCCCTCCATCGCCGAGCAGAGCATGAGCTTAGCGGGCCTGCTGGCGCAGGTCGCCCCAGGGACGGCGCCCCCGGGACCAGCGCATGGCAGCGCGCTCGATACCGAGCCAGCTGGCCACCGACAGAATGATGGTGACGAGACCGGCCACCAGCAGCAGGAGGGGCAGGCCGTGGCGGTGCATCCCCAGCAGAATGAGCAGCTGGAGAACCGGGAAGTGGTAGATGTAGACGCCGTAGGAGATGTCGTGGACCTTGATGATCTCCGGCGAGGGCAGGACCGCACCGAGCCACAGGACGACGTAGGCGATGAGCGGCGAGGCCAGCTGAGCGCCGAAGCTCGGTAGCACCAGGATGAGTGCCACGGCCCCGGACGTCGAGGCGAGCGCGATCCACGGCCTCATGGGGATGCGCTCGCGCAACTGGTACATGAGTGCTCCGCCCAGGAAGTAGGGCAGCATGAAGATCAGTAGGGCGAACTCACTGTTGTCGTCCACGTAGGGACCGATCCGGTTGATGCCGGCGTGCATGGCGACACTGACCAGGAACAGCAGCGCCGTGGGCCACACGTGGGAACGGATGAACTTCCAGGACAGGAAGACGCCGATGATGATGTAGCACCAGAACTCGTAGTAGAGGCTCCACAGGGATCCGTTCCAAGCCCCGGGATAGGGCACGGAGGCCAGCGTCGTGCCGATGTTGTAGGTGGAGATGTGCAGCAGGATGTTGGAGTAGACGTAGCCTCCGGGCGTGGGACTCGCACCGAAGAAGCCATCAATCGTTCCCTTCTCGATGACATGGGCGGCCGGCGCCATGACGAAGGCGACGAAGACGAGGGAGAACAAGAAGCCGGGGAAGATACGAGTGACCCGGTTGATGAGGTAGGGACCAGCGTCGGCGCGCATGCGCGAGCCCGTAATGAGGAAGCCGGAGATGGCGAAGAAGCCGACGACGCCCCAGCTGCCGAGATGCTGTCCGGCCACCTCGTACCCGTCTCCGGTTCCGGCGAGGATGTCCGCATGGGAGTAGAAGACCAGGAAGGCCAGCACCAGCCGGAGAAGGTTGAGGGCGTTGTCGCGGGACCCGAGGTCACGAGGAGCAAACAAACCGGCTGAACGGGGCAATGGCATGCGCGCCAGCCTATCGGAGCCGTTCCACCGTCACCTCTCGGTCACGAGTGTCCTTCGCCGCTATGAGTTGCGACGGCGCGATGCTGGAACAGGGCGAAGAGGAGAACCAGGACGCCCATTCCGCAGGTATAGGCGATGGAGACGCCCAGGAGACCTTGTGAGGGGACGAGGAGGACGAACATCAGCGTCATCGCCACGGCCGCGAGGGCGTATCCCACGAAGGCGAGCTTCTGAAGCCGCATCGTGGTCAGGGCGTAGTAGAGGACGACGCTGGCGGCATTCATGGCTCCGCCGAGGACCAGAACCATGAGCTCGGCGCGGAACATGGAGATGTCTGTGCCGTAGACGAGCCCCAGTATGGGAGCGCCTGCCAGGAAGGTGACCGTTCCAACGACGACGAATGCCCCGACGGTCACCAGCAGCCCGCGCCGGATGAGCCGGTTGAAACCGGGCAGGTCGGCGCCCACCCACAGACTCGCCATGGAGGTGAGCAGAGGGCGGAAGACCATGATGGAGAGCAGGTTGATCGCCATAGCAGGCATGAACAGGATCGTGAAATATCCCTGTTGGGTGGAGTCGAGATAGTGCTTGATGGAGAATCTCGGCGCACTCGCCAGGTACATGGAGATGAAGGATGCCAGGCACAGGGGCAGGCAGATGATCAGCAGCTCCTTGATCAGCCGAGATTCCCACACGGGCCGCTGTGGGAAGAGACCGCGTGCCCGAGGCACGTAGAGGAGCACCGTGGCGACCAGGGAGACGGCCAGCGTGACGACAGTCGAGCTCAGAAGCTCACCGGTGGCAATGAGCATGCCGGAGAACGCCGCTGCCGTCGTCAACGAGCGCCAGAACCAGGACTGTCCCCCGATGTCGAGACGACCCGCCCGCTGGAACTCGCAGACGTAGACATCCTCGAAAGCGTCGAAGAGGCGAAGGGAGGCGATAAGGATGATGAGCAGCATGTCCCCGGGCCCGTCGCCGAAGAGCAGCGCGTAGCCGACGATGCCCAGGATCATGAGCCCCACTGTGACGATCCTGGTGGCCAGGTAAGTGCCGAAGCTGAAACGATGCTCTAAGTCGGTGACCTGGTACGGCCTGACCTCGTACATGCCCAGGGGCTGGAACTGCTGCCCGGCCTGGTAGGCCAGTCCGAAGACTCCGCCCGCGGCGAGCCCGGCGGAGCGGGTGACGACCACCGTCAGAATGACCGTCGCCAACGACATCATGACGGAGGCGGCGGTGTTCCAGAAGTAGTCGCGGCTGACCTGCGACCTCTTACTATTCTGAGTGTCCTCCATGCGAGGCATGCGCTGCGGCCTTCAGTCGGCCGCAGTGCCGGTAGTCCCGGAGGCCGGCTCGGTGCTCGTCTCAGCAGTGTCGGCGTAGGGCCCGAAGTCGATCTCGCAGGGCTTATGGTTGCGGCGCTGTTCCAGAGGCGGCAGCTCCATGTAGTCGCCGTAGGAGCGGCGCATCATGGCGTCGTAGTTGCGGGCGACCTGGACGGTGATGTTCTCGAAGGGGAGCTCGAGGGGAGGGTAGAGGTCGTCCATGGTAACGGCCCAGTTCTCCGGGTCCCGCATGGAGAAGTCGGCCATCCGCTTGGTGGTGGCGTGCTCGTAGGTGCGCGCGGCCTTCTCCCAGCGCCCCTGGAGTGAGCGCGGGGTGGCGCGCATGAGGCGCAGGCCGACGTGGATCGCCGAGGTGATCGTGTAGATCGCCATGCGCTTGGCCCCGGTGATACCGATGAGGTAAGGGGTCGGCGTGCCCTGAAGGTAGAGGAGACGGCCCCACAGCCAGGTCTTACGGCTCATCCTGCGGAAGGCGCGAACGTCGTCAGGCACGTTGTCCACGGGCAGGATGTCCAGGGAGATCGGCATCCGGTAGGCGGAACCCTTGCCGAACTCAGGGATCAGGAGGGTGCCTTTCAGACCGAGTTTGGTGAACATGAAGGGGTACTCGGGGCGGGTCCTGGTGTTGTCGATCTGGTAGTCGTCCGGCAGGACCGAGGGCGCCTCGGCGAGGAAGCGCTCGTAGTTGGCGCGAGTCATGAGCACGTCGACGTCGTCGTCCCAGGGGATGAAGCCCTGGTGGCGAATCGCCCCGATCATGGTGCCGCCGTAGACGGAGTAGGGGATGCCGAGGCGGCGGCAGGTGTCGTCGAAGTCCTTGAGCATCTTCAGAAGCAGAGCCTGGATGCGCCTCAGCAGCTCCGGGTCGTCCAACAGCGCTTCAGACACGGTCTGACACTCCTATCGTTTCTCAGCCATGGTTGCGTCGGCCTCCCGACGAACCCGCATGCGATTGTGCCACACGGGTGAGCCGGCTCAAGCTGTCCGCAGCTCGGTCTCCGATTCGGGCAGGGACGCATTGAGCGAACCTTTGCACTCTCCCTTGTTGTCGATCTCGACACCGATGTTCGGGGTGTCCCCATCGACTGTGAGACCGTCCTGACCCAGGTCTTCGGCTGGGACCATGCGCACAAGAAGGACCACCATGCCGATGACGAAGAGAACCATGGCCACGCCAGCTCCCCACAGCGGTACCGGCGGGAGCCAGGAGTCCTTGGTGATGTAGCGCCAGGAGCCGTAGATGCCGTTGATGTAACGATGCATCGTGATGATGAGGCCAGCGACGTGGGTAACGACGAACAGCAGCACCCAGGACAGGAGCAGGCGACGGCCCATCGGGATTCGGCGGTGAGACAAGCGGGCCTGCAGTACGAAGGCTACGAGTACGGGCAGACCGATGAGGACGGGGAAGATGTACCGCCCCTGCCACATCCAGCCGATGACTCGGGCCTCCCGCCCGTGCAGCACCGCTGGGACCAGCACGCAAAAGATAAGACCAGTCCCCAGAGCCACGGTCCGTTCACGCCAGGAACCCACAGTCCACACCAGCAGCATCGAGGCGACGAAGGCCACGGAGAACATGATGACCCACCACATGGGCATGACCGTGTCCATCCATCCGAAAGTTCCGACGATCTGCTGGATGTAAGTGTCCGTTGAGTAGAGCGTCCCCTTGAAGACGCGACGGAAGAGGAGCTCCGGAGCGGCGTCAGGGCCGCCTCCCCCCTCCAGCCCGTTGGTGACCAGAACCCAGGCCGAGGCTGCTACCGTCCCCAGGAAGGCGACCAGGATGGGCAGCCATGAACGGCGGTCCTTGATAACCCGCCAGGTGAAGCGCCACGGTTGGAGCGCAATGCAGCTGATGACGATGAGCGCGAGGAAGAAGGGGGACAGTCCGCGGGAGTTGGCGAACATGACGGTGATGAAGGCCAGGAGCCACATCCGCCGTCCGAGCAGCTCGGGAGCCGGCTTCCGAATGACGAGGAGCAGTTGGCACCATAGGGCGAAGGCCGCACTGATTTCCAGGGCCTGCGGATTGATGACGCTGCACAGGAACACGGCCGACGGCGTGACAACGGCTGTCGCAGCCACCATCGATAGAGCCGGCATATCCGCCTGCCGGAGCGCACGGAACCCCACGGCGAAAAACAGCGCCGAGATCGTCACACTGATGAGACGCATGAGATAGATGTTGACGAGATTATCCGGAAGCAAGGACGGCCATCCGATAATGCCGTAGTAAAGCGGGTTGTACAACGCCGCTGGAGACACCACCTGACGGACTCCTTCAGGAGTCTCCTGGGTGAAGACTTTGGACACATCGCAGATCGACTCCGGCACGTCCGGATGGAAGGCATTGCACATGAAATCCTGCGCGTCGCGATACATCTCAGGAATAGCGACTTCCCGCGTCCCGAGGATCTCAGGGTTGACGACCTGGCCGCGAACGGTGGCGACTGCTTTCCACATGTGCGCCGGCTCATCGGCCGCAGCCATCGCCGGCACATAGAACGCCCACGCCGACATCAAGACGAACAGGGCTCCGAAAGCCAGCCAGAACACTTGACCAGGGGTGAGCCGCTCAGCCGTGACCAGCCAACGCGTCAGGCGGCCATGCGCCACCTTCCCCTCGGTAGCGCAGCGAAGGTCGGCCATCTCAGCCACAGACCCGGAGAAAACGCATTCCTGCTCGGCCGAGGAATCTGCCTCCGGCTCGGTTTCAGAGCTGCCCCCGCCATCGGCGTCGGACTGGGCGGCCTCCTCATCAAACGTTTCAGACTCGACGGTATTGCCTGTGGCATAACTTGTGTCGATCGCGGCACTAGTCTCAGGGGCCGCCGCGGCGTCAAGGTGCTTCACAGCGCTACCTTACGATGTGGTAAGCCAGATTCCGCATTCCTGTTCGGTTGTTCACACGCACCGCTCGCGGCAGTAGGGAACCCGCGTGCAGTCGCGAGGAGAGGTGGAGCCGGGAGACCCGAGCGGCCTTGCGCCAGCCGCGCGCCCGCATCTCGGAGGCCATCTGGAGGAAGAAGCGACGCTCCTCGTTGAAGCGTGTCCCCTCCAACGCACGCCAGGAGGAGTCGGAGCCCGAGTGGCGTCGATACATGAAGGCGACCGTGGGATCATAGAGCAGTCCCCGCCCGCTCATGGCCACGTCACACACGAGGGCGAGGTCCTGGACGACGTCGTAGCCCTCGCGGAATCCGATGCCCAGGATGGTTTCCGCGCGCCAGGCCAGCGATGGGAAGTACAGCCAGTCACCCCTGAGGACCGAGACCGCGAACCGCTCACCGGTCAGCAACTGAGCCGCCTTGCCGCGCGGCATGTAGAAGCGCTTGACCTTCTCCACCAGGGTATTGGACTGCGCGCCGACCTCGTCGATCACCACGACACCCGGCTGGAACACGCCTGCCCGTGGATAACGCTCGGCAGTATCGATGAGCCAGTCGACATAGTTCGGGAGCATAATGTCATCAGCTCCCATGACCTGAACTAACGAGTTCTCCACATAGGTTAAGCATTTGCGATAGTTGGCATTGGCGCCTAGATTCTTATCGTTACGCTCGTAGGTAATGCGCGAGTCTCCAAGAGCATCGAACCACCCAGGAATCGAGTCATCTGGATAACCGTCATCAACAACGATCAGCCGCCAGTGGGAGTTTTCCTGCCGAAGTACACTACGGACCGCCTCCTTCATCATGACAACATCACCGTAGAAGGGAAGCAAAATATCAACAGTCACAGGGGCCCTTCCTTGGGCATAGCGATTGGGGATGGGATGACGTTAGCACACCGCTGCAGGCCACAACAAAACGCTCCCGCCCCGCCTTAGCAGTCGGGAAATAGACCACGAGATCAACACTATATTTTAGTCACGAGACTGAAGAAATGGCACAAGACGATTATCCACCATGGACAGAGCGGATCCGATCGCCATGTGCATATCCAGGTACTGGTAGGTTCCCAAGCGCCCGCCGAAGAATACGCCTTCCTCCTGGGCGACGAGATCGCGGTAGACCAGGAGCATCTCACGGTCCTGTGGGGCATTGACCGGGTAGTAGGGGTCATCGCCCTCACCGGCGAAGCGCGAGTACTCCTTCATGATGACGGTTCGATCCCTGGGGTAGTCGCGCTCGGGGTGGAAGTGCCGGGGCTCGATGATGCGCGTGTAGGCGACATCGGCATCCGGGTAGTTCATGACACTCGTCCCCTGGAAGTCGCCGGTCTGCGGGTACTCGACCTCCAGGTCAATCGTGCGCCAGGACAGCGCCCCCTGCGAATAGTCAAAGTAGCGATCGACTGGTCCGGTGTAGACGACGGGTACCCGTCCTCTGAGGGCGTCTCGATGGTAGGGCTGGGAGGTGTCGAAGAAGTCGGTGCTGAGGTGTACGTCGATCATGGGGCTGTCCGCCATCTTCTCCAACCATGCGGTGTACCCGCCGACCGGCAGGCCCTCATAGGTATCGTTGAAGTACCTGTTGTCATAGGTGTAGCGCACCGGGAGGCGGGAGATGATCGAGGCGGGCAGGTCCTTAGGATCCGTTTGCCACTGCTTGCCGGTGTATTCCTTGATGAAGGCCTCATAGAGCGGCCGGCCGATGAGCGAAATGCCCTTGTCGTTGAGGTTCTCCGGATCTTTACCGGCCAGTTCTCCGGCCTGTTGAGCGATGAGAGCACGGGCCTCATCCGGGGAATAGGCAGCAGAGAAGAACTGGTTGATCGTTGACAGGTTGATCGGCATCGGGTAAACGACACCATCATGGTTCGTGTAGACATGGTGAACATAGGGGGTGAAGGTGGTAAAGCGGTTGACATAGCTCCACACCCGTTCATTCGAAGTGTGGAAGAGATGAGCTCCGTACTTATGGACCTCGATACCCGTGCGGGGATCCGTCTCGGAGTAGGCGTTTCCCCCGATATGGGGACGGCGTTCCAGAATCAGGACGGACAGGCCCAGCTCGTTAGCGCAGCGCTCCGCAACAGTCAGGCCGAACAGGCCTGAACCGACGACAACAATGTCGTAACTCATATGTGGTTCTCTATCGGGATGGATCGGTTGGAGAATCCTCGCGGCGGGTCCTGGGTTCGGACTTCAGCGAGTCAATCTCTGCTCGTAGGAAGGCGATCTCCTCGGCGAGACGGCGGCGCTCCTCATCAGACTGCGACAGGTCGACGCTGAACCGGAGCGATAGCAGGAGCATGATAACCCCGGCCAGGAAGAAGGCAAGATTCAGCGGGACCTTGACGCCCACGAGGTGGGCCGTACCCTCCAGGACACTGGGGAAGACCGAGATGACCGCCACCGCGATCGCGATGACCAGCCACCAGGTGGCGTAGCGCTCCTTCATCCCCTGGTTTCGCATCCTGAAGAAGATGCCGAGCAGGACGATGAAGGCGAAGATGACTCCCAGCCAGTAGGTACTCGTCATCCCTGAACCTCCCTGGGCTCTGTCGTCTTGAACTGCGAGCTCGGTCGGCTCAGCGACACCCCCAGGGCAAGGAAGGCCCTGATGAGGAACCGCGCGGCCTTGAGCGGGCCGTGGGACGGAGTCCCTCCGGCGCGCGGGCGCATGACGACGGCGGCCTGCCGGATGCGTAGCCCGGAGCGCTTGGCGATGACCAGGGCCTCGATGGTGTCGCCGAGGTACTCGGCAGGGTAGTCGTGGGCGAAGAGACGGATGGTGCGTCTGTTGGCGAGTTTGAAGCCGGAGGTGGTGTCTGTCAGCCGGGTTCCGCAGACTCGCGAGAGGATGACCGACAGGAGCTTCATTGCCCACTGGCGGGGGCCTCGCACCTTGTAATCGCCCTTGCCCGCGAAGCGGGCGCCGATGACCAGGTCGGCGTCTTCAGCCTCAGCTGCGGCGAAGAGGGTCTCGATTTCGGCGGGATCGTGCTGTCCGTCGGCGTCGAGCTGAATGGCGCGGCGGTAGCCGTGACGCTCGGCATAGAGGTAGCCAGCGCGCATCGCTCCCCCAACCCCGAGGTTCAGGGGCAGGTCGAGAACAGCCGCGCCGGCATCACGCGCGATCTGGGCGGTGGCGTCGGTGGAGCCGTCGGAGACGACGAGAACGTCGACCCTGTCCCCGGCAACGCGTCGAACCTCCTCGATGACGGAGCCGATGATGGCAGCCTCGTTCCATGCAGGCATGATCGCCAGGGAATCGTGCTGAACAGTGGCCATGAAACTTCTGACACTCCTCACGCCTACGGACTGAGGCAACTATACGCGGCCGATCCGCGACCCATTCACATCCGGGCCTGGCCAGTTACCTACGCCAGAAGCTCGCCGAGATAGTCTTCGAGCCGCTCCATGGAGTCGGCGGGAGTGAAGCCCGTGGCCTTGATCTTGGCGAGATCCAGAGCTGAGCTCAGGGGACGCGGTGCGATTCCCTCCTGCCCGGAGTAGTACTCCGCGGTGGTCACGGGTGTGACCTCGTCGGGGTTGTGGCCGGCGCGCTCGTAGACCCGCTTGGCGACGTCGGCCCAGGAGACGATCGGCCCCTCGCCGGAGAGGTTGTAGGTACCGAACTCGGCTCCTGAGGAGAGCAGGTGGATGATGCCCGCCGCCAGGTCGGAGGCGAAGGTGAGGCGGCCGGTCTGGTCGGCCACGACGCTCGGGGTGATGCCGCGCCCGGCCAAGGAGAGCATCGTCTTGACGAAGTTCTTGCCGTCACCCACCACCCAGGATGTGCGCACCAGGTAGTGGCGCGGGCAGACGCTGACGGCGGCGTCGCCTGCGGCCTTGGACTGACCGTAGACACCCAGTGGCGAAGGAGTCTCCGCCTCGGTGTGGACCGGCGTGGCGCCGTCGAAGGTGTACTCGGTGGACAGGTGCACCAGGGTCAGACCGTGCTGAGTGGCGGCGCGGGCCAGGTTGACCGGCCCGACCGTGTTGGCCCGCCAGGACAGGCGGCGCCCCTCCGGAGTCTCGGCGCCGTCCACGTTGGTCCAGGCGGCGGCGTTGATGACGACGTCGTAATTCGACCAGTCCCAGGTGGACATGGCGGCCGTGTCCGAGATGTCCACCTCCGGCAGGTCGACGCCGGTGGGCGCGAACCCGGCCTGCGGCAACAGGGCCATGAGTGCGCGCCCCAGCTGGCCATTCGCACCGGTGACAAGAACGCGGCTGCGCTGCTCACCATTTGCGCTCCCAGTTCCCGGAAGGGAGGTCTCCTCGTTCCCCAGAGTCATGGTCTCGTTCACTGGCCGATTCTTCCTTCCCGCCGAGCGTCATCCTGCCGAAGTCTCGCTGTGTTCCGACTGTGAAGCCTACACGAGCGCGCTGACAGCCTCAGTTGATGTAGGTGAAGTGTGCCGCGTAGTAGAGGGCACCAACGGCGAAGACCATGAGGAGTCCCTGAGCCGCCTTCCCGGTGAGTCGGCCGCACAGGGGTACCGCGAGTACCGGGATGAGCACCATGACGTAGCGGTTGAGGACCCCGGTGCGGGCGCCGAAGACAATGGCGAAGAACAGGATCGTCATCGGGCCCACGGCGGTGCAAGACAGCAACGCCGAGCGTGCGAAGGCCCGCTCGATGACAGTCGTCTTGACGTCGAACATGGCGCTGGCCACTGCGCCGGCTATGAGGAGGGCAACGAGTACATTAGGGAAGATGGACCAGGGCGAGGTCAGCCCCGACCACCCGGTGCCGGCGAAGACCAGCTGGTAGGCATCGTCCAGGGAGGAGAAGACCGTCAGTCCGTCGAGGTTCGCCGGTGGGTCCAGCGGCGGCCGGTCGACGACCGCGGCGACCGTATGAGCGCGGATCACCATCCAGATCGTCGATCCCGCCAGCGGCAGAACCACCAATGCGATCGCCTCCCACAGACGCGGCAGGCGCAGACGGCTTTCACTATCGGTCGCTTCACCATCGCGCCTCAGCCGGCGCCGCACGAGGACGGTGATCGTGTACCAGGCGAGGAACACCAGCGCCGCCACTACGCAGAACACGTTCTGGAACTTCACGAAGGAGAAGACGATCGATATCCCGATGAAGGGCCAGATACTCCACTCCCCCCGCACGTAGAGCACCATGGAGGCGATGATGAGAGTCCCCGCTAGGAGATTGAGGGCGTCAGGGGTGACGTAGGCGTTCGTCAGACGGAACCCGGGCATGGAGGCAACGGCGATTGGCAGCGCCACCGCCACGCCCCATCGGGCTCCGAGCCGGCGCAGCATCCAAGCCAGGGCCACCATCCCCAGCCACAGCCACACGGCGCCAGTGAGCCGGGCGGCCGTGATGAGCTCCATGTGGAGGAAGCGTTGTAGCGGCCAGGACATCCACCCGGTAAGGAAGAAATAGGCCGGTGAGTGGATGTCGGCCGAGGTGTAGCCGTGGATGAAGGTGTCGGAGTCGGGTACGTACGGTGTGCAGGCTCCCTGGTAAATGAGCGTGCTGGGGTCGCCGAAGCCCACACCGCGACAGGCCGCCAGGACCCGGGCGTACTGGTCCGTCTTGTCGCCGGTGAAGACCACGTCCCAGCGCTGGGCCTTGTTGACGGCGTCGATGTACTGGAACTCATCGACGACGGACAGCGGCAGGTGACGCGCCATAAAACGGTAAGTGAGTACCCCCGAGATGAGCGCGAACAGCCCACTCAGGGCAGTCCATCGCAGCTGGGAGGACAGTGAAGCCAGGGCCGGACGCAAGAGGCGAGGCCGACTTCCCTCTGCTCCCATCTCCTCCCGACGACCTTCTTCAGAGTTCTTCTCACGTGATGGTTCAAGGTCACGTGACGAATCCATATGCTTCCCCGTTCGGTGGCGGCGACAACGCCGAGTGTAACCGACTGGCCGGACAAGGAGCGTGAGGCGCTACCGCGCCATAGCGGCTCGGTAGGCCTCGACATGCGCCTGGGCGGAGGCCCTCCAGGTGAATTCGTCGGCCCGCTTGGCTGCGGCGGCGCCCAGGGCGCGGCGACGCTCGGGGTCGGCGTCCAGGAGCACCAGGGCGCGGGCGATGGACTGGGCGTCAGAGCCGCAGTAGGCCACGGCGTCTCCCCCGACCTCCGGCAGGCTCAGCTCGCGGGTGGTGAGCACTGCCGCCCCGCAGGCCATGGCCTCGAGCACCGGCAGCCCGAAGCCCTCACCGATGGAGGGGTAGGCCAGGATCTCGCAGCCGGACAGGAACCCGGGCAGATCCTCCAGGGGCAGGTAGCCGGGCCGCAGGACGCTCAGATGCGGGGGCACCTGGGCTAGGGCGGGTTCGATGTCGGCGTCCCAGCCGGGGCCACCGGCCAGGACCAAGGCCGGGGCTTCGTCGGAGTCGCGGAAGACGTCGGCCCAGGCGCGCACCAGGTTGGGGACGTTCTTGCGGGGCTCCAGGGTCCCCAGGAAGCCGATGTAGCGCTTCCCCTTCAACCCGAGAGTGGCGGCCACGCGCGCCCTCTCTGCGTCGTCGACCGGGTGGAACACCGAGGTGTCCACGCCGTGGTAGGCGACGTGGAATCGCTCGGGGCTGCCGCCGACATAGGTGATGGTCTCATCGCGGGTGGCCAGGGAGGGGACGACGAGCGCATCGGCCCCGTGCACGGCCCGGCGGATGGCGCGGGTAAAGAACTTCTGCTTGAAGGGCGAGTGAGCCTGCGGGTGGGAGAAGAAGGTGGCGTCGTGCAGGGTGACGACCACAGGTACCTGGTGCAGGGCCGGGAAGGTGTAGTGGGGCGAGTGCAGGACGTCGGGACGGATCCGGTGGATGAGGGCTGGCAGCCCCGTCTGCTCCCAGGCCAGGCGGACACCGCGCGACTCCATGGACGCAGGCACTGGGAAGAGATGGGCGCGGGGCGCCTTGGCGGAGAAGTGCGCCACGTCCCGCTGTTGGACGGCCATGGCCAGGTTGACGCCGGAGGCGATGAGCTCGGGGACGAGGTCGTCGACATAGCGCCCCACACCTCCGAGATCAGCCGGGATCGCCGTCGCATCGAGAAGAACCTTCATGGGGGCAGGCTACCGCGCCGCGCGCGGCCACCCCGTACTCTGAGCGCATGAGCGCAGACCACTCCCGCCCGGCGCACTCCCCGGCCCCTTCCTTCTCCCCCGTTTCCCATCCCACAGCCCCCAATGCCGACCGGCCCCGACGCCCCACCCGCCCCCGAGGCCCACGGGTGGGCATGACCGTCGAGCAGCTGTGGCAGCCTGTCCCGGGGGGCTCAGGTACCTACATCGTCGAACTGGCCAAGGCCCTGCGCACCAGGCAGGTGCCCGTGGCTGGGATCGCCGCCCGCCGCCAAGCGGCCCTCTCACCGCAGGAGGTGGGCCTGCCCCCGATGCCGATGCGCTACTCCCACCTGCCGCGCACCGCCCTGTACGAATCCTGGAACCGCTTGGGACTGCCGCGGGCCGAGTCCATCCTGCCCGGAGCCCAGCTCATCCACGCCACCACTTGGGCCCTGCCCGCCACCTCACTGCCGTTGGCCGTCACCGTGCACGATCTGGCGTTCCTGCGCGCCCCCGAGCACTTCACGCCCCGCGGCAACGCCTACTTCAGTCGTTCCCTGGAGCGCGTCATCGCCGAGGCGAGCGCTATCATCGTCCCCTCCCAGGCCACCGCCGACGACTGCATCGCGGCAGGAATCGACGCCGCCCGCCTCTACGTCATCCCGCACGGGGTGCGTACCCGCACCGTCACCGACGAGCAGATCGAGAGTTTCCGCACTGCCCGCGGATTGAGGCGCGACTACATCCTGTGGACGGGCACTCGCGAGCCGCGCAAGAACCTGCTGGGGCTGCTGCGGGCTTTTGCGATCCTGACCGAGGAGCATGACGACGCCGGCGACCTCGATCTGGTCCTCGTCGGTCCGGCCGGATGGGGCGACGACGCGGCCGAGCGAGAGTTGCTGGCCCGCTTGGGCGATCGGGTCCACGTCACCGGCAGGCTCGACGACGACGAGCTGGCGGCCGCTTACAGCGGCGCGCGGGCCTTCGTCTTCCCCTCTATCTGGGAGGGCTTCGGTCTGCCGGTCCTGGAGGCTATGGCCTACGGCGCCCCGGTGGTCACCAGCTCCGGGACCTGCATGGCCGAAGTGACTGGGGATGTCGGTTTGCTGGCCGACCCCGCCTCGCCCCGTGAGATCGCGGACCGTCTCGCTGAAGCGGTCGGCCCGGCCCACGATGAGCTGGCCCTGGCGGGCCGCGAGCGTGCCCGAACCTTCACCTGGAGTGCCTGCGCCGCCGCGCACACGGAGGTCTACCACGCCCTCATCGGGGGTGCGGTGTGACGGAGGATTCCCCCACTGACTCCGGTGCCCGCGGCAACCGCAGCGACCCCGGTGGCGGTGGCGACCACGCGGGGCTCGTGCGCCGTCCCTCGGCGCGCGTCGTCATCGTCAACTGGCGCCGACCCGAACTGACGATCCGGGCGGCCCGCTCGATCACCGGTCAACTGGGGGGTGGCGACACGCTCGTCGTTGTCGACAACGCCTCCGGCGACGACTCGATCGAACGCATGACCCGGGCGGGTCTGACGGTGGTCCATTCGAGTAGGAACCTGGGATTCGGGGCGGGGGTCAATCTCGGAGCCCGTGGCATGTGCGAGGACGTCCTCGTCCTGCTCAACAACGACGCGATGGTCGAGCCCGGCTTCCTCGAGGCGATCCTGGCGCCCCTGAGCGATCCGCCGGCCACCCCGGCGCCCACTCAGCCGGGATCACCTCGGACGACATCGAACTCGGCTCCGGCCGCGGCGACGGCGCGGATCCTGCTGGCCGGCCGCTGGAAGCCGGCCGGCCCCGGCCAGGAGGCACTGGTCTCGCCGCGCACCGGCAGGTGGGTTCGGGTGAGCAACGAGGCGGCCGCCCGGGGCGAGGGCGAGGTCCTGGTCAATTCCACGGGCAACCTCGTGGATGCCTCCGGCAACGGCTACGACCGCGACTGGCTGGTACCCGCAGAGCGGGAGCACTCCCCCAGTGAGGTCTTCGGCTTGTGCGGGGGTGCCTGCGCGATCCGGCGCGAGGTGTGGCGGGCCCTGGGCGGCTTCCGCGAGGACCTGTTCATGTACTACGAGGATACGGATCTCTCCTGGCGCCTGCGCGAGCACGGGTGGAGGGTCGTCTACGTACGCGAGGCGGTGGTGCGCCACGAGCACGCCTCCTCCTCGGGCACCGACTCCCCGATGTTCATCCGGGTCAATGCCCGCAACCGGATTCTGGTGGCCGCCGCCCATAGCCCGGCACCCGTGGTGCTTCAGGCACTGGCCCGTACGCTGGTGCGTGGCTTGCGCGGTCCACGGCGCGGCCCGGTGATGACAGGATTCGCCCAGGCAGTCGCCCGCCTGCCACGCGAGCTGCATCGACGCTCGGGGGCTTCATCAAAACGCTCGGAGCCATCAAGACGCTGCTGAGTCGGCGCCCGACTGCGCCGATCGCGCCCCACCCGCTAGAGTTACGGAACCGAGACGTTGCTGGAGGTCCGAGCCCTTCAGCAGCGTCATCAGATACGTCATGTGCCTATGACCGGATCGAGGAGGACCCCAGAAGATGGCTGGAAAGGCCGCACAAGCCCCGAGAGTCACCGTGGTGACCCGCACCCGCAACCGTCCCCTGATGCTCAAACGAGCAGTCCAGTCGGTCGGGGCGCAGTCCTTTCAGGACCTCGAACTCGTCATCGTCAACGACGCGGGGAGCACCGAGCCGGTGGAGAGCGCCCTGAAGAGCGCCCCCGAGTGGCTGCGGGAGCGCACCAGGGTGGTTACCAACGAGACCTCTCATGGGCGTGAGGCCGCCCTGGAGGACGGCCTGGCCGTCTCCTCCTGCGAGTTCTTCGCCATTCATGACGACGACGACTCCTGGGAACCCGGATTCCTGGCCGCCTGCGTCGCCCACCTCGACGAGCACCCCGGCCACGGGGCTGTGGCGACGCGCTGCGACCTGATCTCCGAAACGGTCACCGAGGAGGGCCTGAGCGAGGTCAACCGGGGAGTGCTGGCAGCAGACAAGGAGAGCTGGACCCTCATCGACACGATGGTGGCCAACTACGTGCCGCCGATCTCCCAACTCATCCGCCGCGAAGTGGCCGACCGCATCGGCCATTGGGACGGCAACCTGCTGACCCAGGCCGACTGGGACTTCAACCTCCGTCTGCTGGCAACTTCCCCGGTCGGCTTCATCACCGGCGAGCCGCTGGCGCACTGGCACCACCGCGACTCCACTGACGAGTCGGTGGGCAATTCCGTCGTCGTCGATGCCGTCAACCACCGCATCGACAATCTCGCCATCCGGGACCGCTACACGCGCCTGTCCCTGGATGATGCCGACGCGAAGGCCTCCGCCTCGAAAGGCCACCCCGCCGAGCCGGAGAACCTGGGTCTCATGCTCGTCTCGGCCGAGTACTACCACCGACTCGAGGAGCGCCTGCGCCTGCACGAGGAGAAGCTGGACCAGCAGAACGCGTACCTGACCCAGTCCATCGCGCAGCTCAATGACGCCGTGCATTCCCTGCGCTTCACCATTGGCGACCTGCACGAATCGATCCGTCACATCCTGCTTCAGATCCATGAGACCAAGGCGAAGATCGACCACCTCGAGGCCACGGTCAAGCCTTTCTTCCGCACCGTGGCCCAGGGGGTCAAGAAGATTCGGCGGGGCTGAGCAGCGGCCCACCCCGCCGGACCTCAGTCCGTCTTAGTGACCTCGACCATGGGTCGCGGCGGGGTGATGCGCTCGTAGTGGGCGCCCAGGGCCACCAGGCCCCCGGACTCCATGCGCGGCCCCGGGGTGATGTCGAAGGCGGTGGCTTTCTGGTAGGCGTCGATGACGCTGGAGAGTTGCCAGGGCTGGATGGACCCGGAGATGAGGTAGGCGCCTGGACGCAGCATCATGGCGGGGATGGAGATGTCCACGGCTCCTTCGCCCGGCTCGATCTTCTCGGGCTGGAACCCGTCGTCGAGGCCGTGCAGACCCCAGGCGAAGATGCCCTCGCGGGTGTCGATGGAGCAGCCGAAAACGGGCTTCTCGATCGTCTCCTCACAGCGGTAGTGCAGGCGGATGGTGGCCTCGTCCCCGGTGCGCATGGAGCTGACCGACCTGCCCGCACGGTCGAGCAGCTCGATGCGGCTGATCTGGGCCTCACCGCTGCCGAAGCGGGTACCGATGCCGTCCTTGACCTTCTTGGCGCCGTGGGTGACGTCGGAGTACTTGTCGATGACCGTGGGGGCCGGTCCGACCTCCTTGAGCCTGCCGTGGTCGAGCCAGGCGACCTCGTCGCAGAAGGTGCGCATCTGCTCCAACCCGTGGGAGACGACGACGACCGTGCGACCGCCCTCCCGGAACTCGGCGAACTTGTCCATGCAGCGCTCTTGGAACTCCATGTCACCCACGGCCAGGACCTCGTCGACTAGGAGGATCTCCGGCTCGACATGGATGGACACGGAGAAGCCCAGGCGCACGTACATGCCCGAGGAGTAGTTCTTCACCGGTTGGTCGATGAACTCGCCGACCCCGGAGAAGTCGACGATGTCGTCGAACTTAGCCTCGATCTCCTTTCGGCTCATCCCCAGGATGGCGCCGTTGAGGAAGATGTTCTCTCTCCCGGACAGTTCGGGGTGGAAGCCGGAACCGACCTCCAGCATGGCGGCCATGCGCCCGCGGGCGGTGATGGAACCGGTGTTGGGGGCCAGGATTTTGGCGATGCACTTGAGCAGGGTGGACTTGCCCGAACCGTTGTGCCCCATGAGCCCGAAGGTCTTGCCTTCCGGGATGTCGAAGGTGATGTCCTTCAGAGCCCAGAAATCCTCATAGACGCCACGACTGCGCTGGAGGACCGCGCCCTTGAGGGACTGATTACGGTGGTGGTAGATCCTGAAGCGCTTGGAGACATCCTCAATGCGTACAGCGGGTGCCGTCGAGGATGCTTCCGAGACGGCCTGCGCCGGTGAAGTGAGTGATGATGCGGACGATCCGGTTGATGCAGTCATCTTAAATGTCAGAGCTCCTCAACGATGCTCGCCGAGTGCCGGCGGAAGAAGGACAGGCCCACCCAGAGCACGACGACCGCCCACACCAGGCAAGCCAATGAGACGGGCAGCGATGGCAGGGCGAAGTCGTACAGGCAAGATCGGAAGGCCTCCAGGAAGGTCTCAGCCGGATTGAGGCGCAGGATGGTGGTGAGCGGGATCGGCCCGCCGTTGATCTGCCAGCCCTTGTCGAACAAGTCGTTCTGAACGTTGTTAACCATGGTCAGGGGGAAGACGACGCCGGAGGCGTACATCCAGATCTGGTTGAAGATCTGCCACAGGTGTCCCAGGTCCCGGAAGTAGACGGTGGCGATGGACAGGATGAGGCCCAGTCCGACGGCGAACATACCCGCCAATAATGTGACGACAACCAGCGCCGGAAGCATGAGGAGGACCCCGGGTCCCCCCATGATCATGGCGATAATGGTCAGGACGACCAGCTCGAAGGCGAAGTCTACGGCCAGCGACAGGACCGCCGAGTAGATGAGTACCTGTCGGGGGAAGTAGACCTTCGTGAGCAGCCCCGAGTTGTCCACGAGGGCGTTCATGGAGGACATGATGCCGCTGGAGAAGAAGGTCCAGCTGAGCACCCCGATGCCGATCCACAGTGCGAAGGAGTCGATGCCGGAGTTGCGGCCCGGCACAACGCCGCCTCGGAAGACGACGCCGAAGATGAGGGCGAAGATGGCGATCGTGGCCAGGGGGTTGATGAAGGACCACAGGCGTCCCAGCGTCGTGCCCTTGAACTCGGAGGAGACCGAGCGCTGAGTCAGGCGCAGGGTGAGGTCCAGCGTCTGGCGGGCTTCCTCCGAGCGGAGAAGTCGAGAGAGCTGCATGGTTTCACACCTCCGTCGCGGTGTCGGTGGACATGGCCGTGGCTGTATCAGCGGAGGCGTCCGCCTGGGCGTCGATCCAGTCGCACAGGCGATTAATGCCCTCGGTGACACCGACCAGGGGCTCCCAGTCCAGCGCCTGGCGGGCGCGAGTGGTGTCCGCCCAGGCGGCACGCACATCACCGTCGCGGAACTGTCCGGTCACGTGCGGGGCAGGGGCGCCGTAGTGCTCGGCGATCGCCTGGGCGATCTGCATGATGGTGGTGCGTTCCCCCAGGCCGATGTCATAGGGCTGCACGGCGGCAGGTGAGTGCAGGACACCGGCCACGATGGCGGAGGCGACGTCATCGATGAAGACGAAGTCGCGCACGATCTGACCGTCCTCGTAGACCGGGATGGATTTGCCGGACCTGGCCAGGCGGGCGAAGAGGGAGACGATGCCGGTGTAAGGGTTGATGAGGGACTGGCCGGGACCGTAAACGTTCTGGAGCCGGTAGAGCACCGGGGTGACGCCGAAAGAGCCGCACCAGGAGGTCACGAGGTTCTCCTGGCAGAACTTGGTGGCGGCGTAGACGTTGGCCGGGGAGGCCTTGACGGTGGTGGAGGACTGGACCGAAGGGGTCAGACCCTCGAAGTCCCACTGCCCGGCCTGAAGCATCGCGTGGGTGCGCTGGCCGGGGTAGGCGGGACGCCCCTCGTCGTCGAACCACTGTCCCTCGCCGTAGACGGCCCGAGAGGAGGCCAGGACGATCTTGTCCGGGCGGATCTCGTGGCGCACGAGGGCATCGAGCATCTGGGTGGTACCGACGACGTTGACGCTTGCGTGGCGGGAGGCCTCGGTGAGGGACTGGCCGGTGCCGGTCTCGGCGGCCAGGTGCACGATGACGTCAGGAGCGGCCTCGGCCAGAGCAAGGTCCCAGTCCTCCGCCACCGACACGTCCAGGCGGTGCAGTTCCACGCGCTCGTCGAGCTCGGCGGGACGCCCCTGGGACGGGTGGATCTGCGGGTGCATGTTGTCCAGGGCCACGACGCGGTCGAAGGCGTTCGCCAGGTCGCGCGAGATCGCGCAGCCGATAAATCCGGCACCACCTGTGACAAGGCAGGTACGGGTCACGAGGGTCTCCCTTGGGTAGTCGAGTCGGGCCAACGGGGCGCGCACGGGGCACACCGCGACCTCACCACTATTCTCAGCGCTGCCATGGCGGATCGTGCCGGCAGATGCCGTTGCCTTCGACACGCCGACGGGTTGCACGCCACTCTCAGGGGCCGTCGGCGGCTCTCAGCGCTCAGCCTCGGACACCTCGGGGCGCCAACTCATGCCCTTGAAGGCCTTAGTGACAAAGGCGACGACAATATCAGCGACCTTCACCAGCGCCACTGACAGGGCGAAGATAATGACGCACTCGGCAGCCAGCAGCATGTAGCGCTGAATGGGATAGAAGCCGTAGACGTTAACCTTCTGGATGACCAGCAGGATCACCACGTGGTGGACGAGGAAGATCGGGTAGGAGTACGTGGCGATGAGGCTGACGAGGGCCCGTACGGGCTGGATCGCCACGTAGCGGCCCGCGACCACGAGGATGAGGAAGGCCGAGATGCCCACGATTGTGGTGCCCACGTCCTCGGGGATCTCCTCGGGGAGCATCGCGGAGACCGCCAGGACCGCTGCCGCAGGAATAACGGTGGCCCAGTGCACCCGGCGGACGTAGAGGACGAAATAGCTGCCAAAGGCAAGCTCGGGAAGCCTGGTGGTGAGGATCATGGCCGAGGGGTAGCCCGGGAAGTAGCGCTGCATGATGAGCACCGTGGCGGCGTAGGCCGCCAGGATCATGACGCCGGTGATGACCGGGAATCGGTCAATGGCCCACAGCAGCAGCGGGAAGACGACGTAGTACAGGAGGATGAATCCGAGGAACCATTCGCCCAGCAGGTACATCGTGGGCCAGCCGAAGGCTGAGACAAGACCGTCGACTCCCAGCAGCGTGAAGATGAAGGACTTCGACGGGCCGGCGTTGGGCGGTCGCCCATTGAAGATGAGGAAGTAGTAGAGCGTCCCCAGCACCCAGGCGGTCCAGAACATCGGGTAGATGTTGAGGAAGCGTTTCCAGTAGAAGCGTTTGAGGTTGATCGGCCGCCGATAGGTGATGGTCAGAGCAGCACCGGAGATGATGAGGAACAGGGAGACGCCCAGGGCACCCACGTAGATGCCGAAGGGCTGGAAGGTCAGGACGTATCCGCCTCCGTGGTCCTTAAGATGAAAGTTGAAGTGGGTGAGGACGATGAGCAGGGTGGCCAGGGCCCGAATGAGGTCCAGGTAAAAGATCCTGGGTCTCTTCCTCGCGGGTGCGGCCGGTTGCGTAGCGGCCACTGGTGCTGCGGCCGCGCTCATCTCACGAGACCTCGAGCCTTGCGGTACATGGTCTTCAACGGCCCTTTTAGCGGAGCCGGCACCCACGGCCCCACTTTCATTTTGGCTTCCTTGGCCTGTTCCTTGACGCCATCCTTGATCCGTTGGCGAGTTGTCCGATTGTCCCGGATAAGCTCCACCATCCGCGCCTCCGTGCCCCTCTCCCAGTGGTCGGCGATGGCGGAGGTCAGATCGCGCACGTAGAAGGACAGGTTCGTCAGCTCGATGCGGGCGAAGGAGTCGGAGAAGAGCCAGCCGCAGTAGTAGCCAGATCCCTGGGCGACATAGCCATGGGCGCGCTCGATGGCGTGCATGAGCGTGCCGTCGATGGGGCAGGGCTCAGGCGGGAACTCCTCCCACTGCCAGTCGTGGTCGAACAGCGGTTTGAGGGCCTGGGGGCGGAACCAGAACATGGAGCCCAGCGGAGCGATGGGCTCCTTGTCCGGGTCGAGGGGAACGTTGATCCCCAGCTCGTGCAGGAGCGTCTTGGTGTGATCGAAGTTCGGTCCCCAGCCGAAGGTGTAGACCGGGAAGTAGTCGGCGTGGTTCGGCGGCGTGGGAGCCAGGAAGCCCAAACGCGGTTCGGCGTCGAAGGTGGCGATGACGTTCTTGACGAAGTCGCGCGTGGGCAGCAGGTTCTCGAAGCACTTGTAGGCGAAACCGTCACCCACGGAGTACGGGTAGAGTTGGGTGACTTTCTTGTCATGGGTGTAGCACACGACGTCGTAGTTGTGGATGACGTCCTTCCACCCCACGAGGAAGGGGCCGACGTCGCGTCCCCGGTTCTCCACGAGGCGCACCTCGATGTTGAAGGGCAGCCCCTCACAGGCGGCCTTGACCTGCTCCACCTTCTCCGGGGTGGAGGTGCTCAGGAAGATGTCGACGCCCTCGGGCATATTGCGGATGTACTTCAGCGTGGGCTCGACCAGATCCATGTAGTACAGGTGCGCGATGAGGGCGACCTTCTGCGGCTTGGACTCGCCGATGAGGGTCTGCGTGGGCAGGACGTAGGTGAGCTGGAGGTTCTTCACCAGGTCCGCCATGTTCATCGAGCGCAGGGCGTTGTCCCAGATGAGGTCCGTATCGAAGTCCGTGTGGTCGCGCAGGTAGGCGTAGAGCTCGGCGCTGGGCTGCCCCACGCACTGGCGCAGGACATCGTCGTAGGGGCGGAAGAAGGAACGGCGCTTGAAGATCGGGCAGCGCTTATCCCGAATGATCTCGACCGGGGCGAAGAGAATCGGGCAGAAGTTGAAGCCCTCCATGTCCTCGGTGTTGACGTAGACGTCGGAAGTGAAGCCGAGGCGCTCGAAGCGCTGAGTGAAGGGAACCTCGTGCATGCCCACCGATTGCTCGTAGCCGTTGATCTCCGGCATCTCGTCCCAGTAGTCCTGGAAGGCCTTGGAGGTCACCAGGGAACGGCGGTAGGCGTGGAAGTGGGACTGGAGGTGACGGGGCAGGTAGCCCTCGAGGGCGTAGCCAAAAGGATCGAAGGAGACTTCGTGGAACCAGGTGATGCCCCAGAAGTCGATGTTCCGACCGGCCATCTCGGTGAACATCTCCTCGAAGGGGTAGACCGGCCCCATGATGGTGGCGTTGAACAGCACGACCTCGTCGAACTCGGAGAGCTTCTTCCAGCCGTAGGAGTCCAGAGCCGTCTTGTAGGCCCAGACATCGAGGCCCTTGTTCTCCCGCAGGATGATGTTGTCGGTGAAGACACCCAGCTTGGCGTAGCTCTTGGCCGTGAGCTCGCCGTTGACGACGATGACCAGCTCGGAGAGGTTCTTCACCATATCGGCGAGCAGGGTCTCCACGTAGGAGTCCACGATGCCCTGGGCATCGAAGAAGAAGAAGATGCCGAGTCGCTTCGGGTCCTCGCCAAGCGTTGCCATGATGTCCCTTCTGGGCAGTGGTCCGGGCCGCTCACCGCGGCAGAAGAAAGAAGCAGAGGAATGTGGTGCCTCAGGGCACGTCAGCCCGCGCTCGAGGCGAGGATACGGCGGATCTTCGTTGGATCGCCCCACACACCGGGCGAGTCGTAGGGCCGGTCCGGGAAGGCTCCGTACTCCAGAGTGATGTTCAGGTCATTCTCCCGGATGTATGCCTCGACGCGCTCGGCCAGGGTCATTGGCTCACCGGTGCAGGCGTTGATGACGCCGTTGACCTCGGTCTGGTCGACGATCGCGGCGATCTGCTCGCCCAGGTCATCCACGGAGATGAAGTCGTAGCGGTTCTTGCCGGTGGTGAAGGGGAAGGTAGTGCGTCCCTCCTCCGCGGCGGCCAGGAGCTTGGAGAAGATCGAGTTGCCGAACTTGTCATCGCCGACGATGTAGTAGGCACGGATCCACTGGGCCACGGCATCGTGCGCCTGGGCGGACAGGAAGGTGGCCTCCCGCAAGGCGTTCTTGGCGATGCCGTACAGGGAGGCGGGGTGGCAGGGGGCGGTCTCGTCGATGGCGCCCTCCCAGTAACCGACCTCGTGCATGGTGCCCATGACGGCGAGCTGGGGCAGTCCGCCGGCGTACAGGTTCTCGATGAGGTGGAAGTGCTTGGCCAGGTCGTCCAGGTGCGCATGGGAGGCGTGCTTGAAGCCGTCGCGCCAGGCCATGTGCAGGACGACGTCGGGGCGCCCCATCTGGTCGTAGATGCCGGCGTCGCCGGAGAAGAGGTCCAGGGCGACCTTCTCCGCCCGGTCGTCGACGCCGTCGAGCCGCAGGTCGAGAGCCTTGACATCCAGCCCCCGCTCCAGCAACGCGGTGACGACGTGGCGGCCGATGTAGCCGCCGGCTCCAGTGACGAGAACTGTCTTTGCCATGGCTCCGGATACTAACAGGTGCGGTGGTGGAACGATCGCATCGTCCTACCGGTGATGGACATCAGGAGATCGCCGTTGACAACAGTTCCGTTCTCCGTGGCCGGGAACTGGTAGGCCGCGGGATGGATCTCAACGACGGCCCTGCCGTCCTCGGTCATCTCGCGGTGGTCGAGACAGCGTATTTCCCACCCCCGCGCAGAGCGAGCCCCTTGGCCGGGAAACGGCGGGCATGAAGTAGGGAGGCACGAAGTAGGGAATCGGCATGAGCGCACCGAACCCCGCCAGCGGGAGATGCGGGGCGCACCTCCCGGCATGGCGACACTTCTGTCAGCCTTCTCCGTGACGACGATGGACGTCGCGGAAGCGCCTGCCGGCGGTCGTTGCGGCACGCACCAGATCCGCGGCACCGCTGGTCACGTAGCGGTAGGCGGGTTTGAGGGCGTCGGCCACCTCCGGGTGGCGCGCATCCATGTAGGAGCGCACTCGCGGTCCGAGACCGGCCTCGGGGCCGAACCGGGCCTGGAGGAACCTGACCTGCTCGTCGGTGTAGGCCGGCAGGTCCGCGGTGACGGCCCGCTGCTTGTGGGCCAGGGAACCGTAGAGCCGTCCGGCCCAGGCGGGAGTGAGGACCTCGCGGGGGTGGAAGCCGGTGGACATGGCCGCGTAGATGGTCAGTAGCTCGAACACCTCAGCGGCCCGGGCGCGTTTCAGACGTTCCACCGACTGATCGGGATCGGTGGCGGCCTGCTCGGTCAGATGCACGAGCTCCTTGGCGCCCTCGCTCAGGACGCGCAGCGCCTCGGGGCGGGCCAGGAACATGGCCCCGACCGGCGTCGCCGGGGCCATCGGGTCGAGGACTGCCGTCAGGCCGAGCCTGCGGGACAGGGCCTCGGCGGCACCGTCCAGGCCGTCCCACTGGGGTCCGCCATGGGGCCGGCCGATATGGCAGGCGGCGGGCATGACCACGCCGAGGCTGGAGTGACGCTCGAAGAGGTCGATGAGGCCCGCCATATGGCCGGGCGAAGCGAGCAGGCAATCGAGAATCTGCCGACGGGCGACGTCGTCGGCTCTCCCGGGAGTTTTGGACAGGGGCCCGGTGTTGATCGCGAGGACCAGATCGACGCTTTTAGCGCCGTCGTCATCACTGTCACCGTCGGCATCGCTATCCGGACTGCCGTCGCGCCCGGGGTCCCACAGATCGTCGCACTCGGTGAGGAAAGCGATGGTGCCGCGCGGATCGAGATCGCGGACCCTGCGGAATGCGACCGCTCGCGCTCCGTCCTCCCTACCTGGGGCGCGCCCGGTGACTCGCTCCAGCTCCGCCGCATCCAGTTCCGTGGGCGAGGTGACCACGACCCGCCAGTGCACCGGCAGGCTCGCCAAGCGTTCCGGGAGACGGTCCGCCTCGGCGCGCTCGATCCCTTTTCTCCCTGCCGGAACGTGCACGACGACGCAGCCCGAGGGCTCCGGCGTCGACGGCTTCGCCCCGGAGTCGGTGTCGACGGGGGACTCGGCGATGACCTCGGTGAGCCCGGCGTTGACGATGAGGTCGCGGGCGGCCGCGGTGTGGACGACGTCGGACAGGATGAGATCCTCGCAGTAGCCCGCTTGTGCGGCGGCCTCCAGCAGGTCCCCGCCGACGACGGCCTGCCGGTCCTGGTGGAGCGGGTCGTGGAAGAAGGCCCGGCGTTTGAGCAGCGGGCAGCCGTTGGCCAGCAGCGCCGGGGCCTCCTCGATGGCCGGGTTATCCGAGCTGTAGCGGTCCACGGGAAAGGCAACCTCGTAGGAATGGCCGAGCTCGGTGAAGTGACCGGTGAAGCGCGACTCGTGCCACTGGATGGAGGCGCGGTAGGAGGAGACCGACGGCATCTGCTCCCAGTAGGCGCGGAAGGCGGGGTCCGTCAGGAGCCTGCGGCGCACCGCGATCCAGTGGGACTGGATATGCCGGGGCAGCTCGCGCCTGGCGAGGAAGGGATGGGGGCGCATGACATCGTGCTCGGTCATGCCCCAGAACGAGATGTCGCGCCAGTCCGCGGCGCGGGCGAGGACCTCCTCCCAGGGTCGCACGGGGGCGTAGTAGGTGTGGTTGGTCAGGATGATCTCGTCGAAGTCCGCGAGCCGGTCCCAGCCGAGGTGCTCCAGTCCCGCGCGGTAGGCGCCGACGTCGAGTCCTTCATTGGGGCGCTCGAGGACCTCGTCGCAGGAGTCCTCCAGCCGCGCCCGGTCAGTGTCGCCGATGGGCGAGTTGGAGACCACCAGGATGTGGTCGGCGTGGGGCCGCAGAGAAGCCAAGGCACGGGTGACGTAGTCGCGGACGCGATCGTGAGGATCGAAGTGGAAGTAGATGATTCCTCGGTTTCCTCGGGTCACGTGGGTCCTCCCCCGGCAGAGCTGGTCAGAGCGAGCAAGTCAGAACTAGATAGGCACTGGTATAACGATGAACGCTGGTGTAACGATTAAACGCTGGTGTTTCGAGTCAACACTGGTCAGTCTCTCACGCCCGGCACCGTACGCACCGATCTGGAAAGCAGGAAAAGCGGGGCCGAACTCCCCATGAGGAAGCCCGGCCCCGCCTGGAACGGCATCTGGATCGACGGCTGGATCCATGCCGTCGGGACGGCCCGTCTAGCCGAAGTACTGGTCAATCATGGATGCCAGGTCGTTGCCGTAGTTGCGAGCGGTAGCCCAGCCGGTGCGCTGAGGGTTCTCCTGGATGCCCAGGTGCTCCACATAGGCGGCCGATCCCTTGCGCACGTACGTGAAGCGGGGATCGACCAGCGGACGGGAAAGCGCCTGAGGCGTCGCACTCGAGTCGGCGTAAGCCCGCAGATGCTGGACCTGGGCACGCAACCCGATCTGGACACTCGAGAAGGAGGCACCCGCCGCTCCCCCGCCGGTGGCTCCCAGCCCGCCGAAGTTGAACTGCCCGATCGCGACATCGCCTCCGAACTGGAGCCAGGCGGTTTCCTTCATCACCTGGGCGAAGAGCAGCTCGGGGCTAACGCCCTCGGCCACCGCCTCGTCGTAGAGGGTGGTGAAGAAGCTCTGAGCCGTGTCGGCCCCGCCCTTGGACAGAGCCACGGACGGATAGACGTGGCCCGAGCTGTTGTAGGCAGAGACCATCGTGGCGATGACCTGCTCCCTGCTCGCGGTGGGCTCAGCCAGCACCGGGTGCAGCCCCTCGTAGCCCTGCCAGGCGCCCCCTGCGGCGAAGGTGGACCAGCGCCCATCGATCTTGACGCGGCCGGTGACCATGGCTCCGCCCTTGGAGGCGTCCAGGTAGTACCAGTTCCCGGCGTCGGCCACCCACCCGGTGGCGAGGGCGCCGTCGGAGTTCAGGTAGTACCAGGAGCGGCCGTCACTGACCCAGCCGGTCGCCATGGCACCGCCCTTGGAGGCGTCCAGGTAGTACCAGCGCCCGGCGTCGGCCACCCATCCGGTGGCGAGGGCGCCGTCGGAGTTCAGGTAGTACCAGGAGCCGCCGTCACTAACCCAGCCGGTCGCCATGGCACCACCCCTGGAGCCATCGAGGTAGAACCATCCTTCAGGGCCTCGTACCCATCCGGTGGCCATCGCGCCGTCGGCCCCCAGGTAGTACCAGCTACTGCCATCGCGGAGCCAACCGGTCGCCATGGCACCGCCCTTGGATGCGTCCAGGTAGTACCAGCGCCCGGCGTCGGCCACCCACCCGGTGGCGAGGGCGCCGTCGGAGTTCAGGTAGTACCAGGAACCGCCGTCACTGACCCAGCCGGTCGCCATGGCACCGCCCTTGGAGCCATCGAGGTAGTACCAGCTACTGCCATCGCGGAGCCAACCGGTCGCCATGGCACCGCCCTTGGAGGCGTCCAGGTAGTACCAGTTCCCGGCGTCGGTCACCCACCCGGTGGCCTTGGCGCCGTCGGACTTCAGGTAGTACCAGGCGCCAGACTCCGCTTTCCAACCGCCGGAGCCGCTGATCTGCTGCTGGGCGATGGTGCGGATGGTGCCGAGCTTGGAGTAGCCGACGTTTCCGGGGCAGGAGGTGTAACCGACATCGCGGTGCCCCAGGATGCGGGGCATCGAGATGGTGGAGCCGGCCTGGTAGCGCTCGGTGGTCCACACGTTCAGGCCCGCCCAGCCGTTGGCGTCCGTGATGCCGGCGCGCCTGAGGAACCATCCGGCCATCTTGCCCACCGAGCTCAGCTGGGCGTCCGAGGGGCTGACGCTGCTGTAGTCGCCCATCATGGACAGGCCCATGGTGCCGGTGTTGACGCCACGGGCGTGCGCCCCGACGCTCATCCTGCCGGCGGGCGCGGCCAGAGAGCCGGAACGTCCTTCGAAGACGGTGCCGTACTTGTCGATGAGGAAGTTGTAGCCGATGTCGCCCCAGTCCAGGGTGACCGCGTGGTAGTAGTAGATGCCCCGCACGATGGAGGCGGACTGCCCGGCGGAGTAGTTGTTGGTGCCGGCAGTGTGGTGGACGACGACGTGGCCGGCGCTCGCGTAGTCGGGATCCCAGCTCATGTAGGAGGCGTTGGCGCCCCACTCGGCTCTCGTGGTGACCGGCACCGGCAGGCCGTTGGCACTCGTCGCGACCGGCAGAGCGGCTGGCACAGTGCTCGCAGGCAGGGAGGACGTCTCCGCCATCGAGAAGCTCGCGGGTGTGATCGACTGCGCCGTCACTGCCGACGTTGACTGGCCGGTCGGCTCCGCGGAGCTCTCCAATGCCCCGGACCGGCCGGCCTGGGGCTGCATGGCGGCGTCCTCGATGACGGGGGTCGGCGGGGCCTCGGTGGTCTTGAGGTCGTCGGCGTCGAGGACCTCCTCCCCCTGGGGCTGGGAGGGAACGAGGGCCAGTTTGAGCCCGGCGGGCAATGAGCCGCCGACGACGGAGGCCTGGATCGCGTCGGCCCCGCCGGTGATGAACTCTCCCGTGCCGGAGGTGGTGCGGTCGTCGCGACCGGCGTCGGCCGCCTCGTTGAGGTACCAGGGCGACCAGGTGCCGTTCTCCCTCACGCGCAGGTAGATGCGCACGCCCTCGGGGAGGTCGGCGCCGCCGGTCCAGGTGAAGCCGGCCACGAGGAAGCGGTCGACCTCAAGCGGATCGGTCAAAAGGGCGGCGTCCGCCTGCGGGTCGGTAGCTGCAGGCAGGATCGAGGGGAACTGCGCGTCGGCCGCACCTGCGGCCTGAACGAATGCGTGGCGCACGGAACTGGTCGTTCCGCTCGCCGGCGCCGGGCGCACCGAAGAACCGTTGCCCGCACTACTGGCTTCCTCAGCCGACGGCGTTGACGTCTCGGCATCTGTCCCGTCGCCGGAGCCCGAGTCCGTGGAGGTCTGGGCATCGTCGAGCCCCGACTGGGCGACCTCGGTGGCCTGTCCGCTGGAGGTGGTCAGGTCGAGGATCTGGACTGGTGCAGGTCCGTCGGTCTGGTCACTGGAGTTTCCGGCGCCGGGCACGGCGCCGGCTACGGGGGCCAGGCTTGACAGGAGGAGTGGGGTCAGGGCGATGAGTCCGGCGGCCCGATACGCGAGTGCGCGAGCACTGCGACCACCGACATGACCACTGAGGCGATGGCCGCCGCGTGGGGCGATGCGGCCAAGAGCGCGAGGGACGTTCATAGGAGTCCTTTTGGAGGTGATGCCGACTGGCGTCAATCAGGCCTCACTATCGGAACCGACGACGCCGCTCCCTCGAGAGGCACGAAATTTAATTCCTGAGCGGTTTCCGAGAGATTAATGATAGTTTACTGATAATTTTGGGATGCATCTGACGTCTACAGGACGCATTTCCACCCGCCAACCCGCCCGCCTACCGCCCACTCCTCACCTTTTCTTGAGAGATCAAGGCTTTACCGCGTCATCACTCGACCATTGCAATCTGGTCTCGCCACCGCAGGCGACATCAGCCCAGGAGATTCGAGCAGCAGGACGGCGGTGTCCCATAGGCGCCCGTGGGTTCCCGTGGACTCCTGTGGCATGATGGCGTCGGCCATGACGGGCGCCCACCGCCCACAGTTCCCATGTATCGGAGCGAGTTCTATGCACGTCCTCATCACCGGAGGCGCCGGCTTCATCGGCGCCAACTTCGTCCGCCAGACCCTGGTGCGCCACCCCGATGCCACCGTCACCGTCCTGGACAAGCTCACCTACGCCGGTAACAAGGGCTCACTGGCGGACCTCGACGACCGCGTCAACCTCGTCGTCGGGGACATCGCCGACGCCGACGTCGTCGACCCGCTCGTGGCACAGTCCGACGTCGTCGTCCACTTCGCAGCCGAGTCCCACAACGACAACTCGCTGCGAGACCCCTCCCCCTTCATCCAGACCAACCTCGTGGGCACCTTCACCCTCCTGGAGGCGGCGCGCCGCCACAAGACGCGCTTCCACCACATCTCCACCGACGAGGTCTACGGCGACCTGGAGCTGGACGACCCGGCGAAGTTCGAGCCGACGACGCCCTACAACCCCTCCTCCCCCTACTCCTCGTCCAAGGCCGGAAGCGACCTGCTCGTGCGCGCCTGGGTGCGCTCCTTCGGCGTGGAGGCCACGATCTCCAACTGTTCGAACAACTACGGGCCCTACCAGCACATCGAGAAATTCATCCCGCGCCAGATCACGAACCTCATCGACGGCGTGCGCCCCAAGCTCTACGGCGCCGGTGAGAACGTGCGCGACTGGATCCACGTCCTGGACCACAACGACGCCGTGTGGGACATCATCGAGAAGGGCCGCATTGGCGAGACCTACCTCATCGGAGCCGACGGCGAGAAGAACAACAAGGAGGTGGTCGAGCTGATCCTGGAGCTCATGGGCTACGCGCCCTACGACTACGAGCACGTCGCCGACCGCCCCGGCCACGACATGCGCTACGCCATCGACAACTCCAAGCTGGTCGAGGAGCTCGGCTGGGCACCGAAGTTCACCGACTTCCGCTCCGGCCTGCAGGCCACCATCGACTGGTACCGGGACAACGAGGCCTGGTGGCGCCCACTCAAGGCAGAGGTCGAGGCCAAATACGCCGCTCAGGGGCAGTAGCCACCCGACGAAGCGATCGTCCAATCAACGGAGCCGCCGGTTCATCCGGCCGTCTTCGATAGCCGCCTGAACAGCGCACAGCGATTGTTCAGGCGGTATCCTTTGTCTGTGAAAACTTCATATCGCGCAACGGTGCGCACCAGTATCCTGATACTTCTTCCCATCGCCCTGACAGGACCGGCCGTCGTCGGCCTGCCGACAATCACCTCGCCACCCGCATGGGCCGCAGAGTCTCCCGCAGCGCAGGAAACGGCTACGCCCCAGCCCCCTGCGGCTGCTGACGCCGATCCCGACGCCGCTCCCCCGGAGGCGCCTCGTGACGAGTCTTCTACTGAGTCGTCCGAGGCCGCCTCCCCCGAGGCGAAGGACCGAGCCGGCGCCGAGGACCGAGCGGCCGCCCCTCAGCCCGAGCAGGAGCCCCCCGCCACTCCAAGCGACGGTATCGCGGATCTCACCGGCACGGGCAGCTGGGTCGCCGTCGGCCAGAAGTGGCAGTGGCGAGGCAAGGACGGCAGCCTCGCCCGGTCGCGCTGGGCACGGATCAACGGCGAGGTCTACCGCTTCGACGACGACGGGAACATGCTGACCGGCTGGTGGAAGGACGGGCAGTCCTGGTACCACCTGGCCGCATCCGGGGTCCGATCGACCGGGTGGATTCAGGACGCAGGCAGCTGGTTCTACCTCAACCCCACCACCGGCATCATGGCCACCGGCGAGCTCGTCGTTGGCGGCTCCACCTACTTCCTCAACGGCAATGGAGCCATGGTCACCGGCTGGCTCCAGCACGCCGACGGCTGGCGTTTCTACCACCCCGGCGGTGCGCGCGCCCACGGCTGGGTCCAGGACGCAGGCAGCTGGTTCTACCTCAACCCCACCACCGGCATCATGACCACCGGCGAGCTCGTCGTTGGCGGCTCCACCTACTTCCTCAACGGCAATGGAGCCATGGTCACCGGCTGGCTCCAGCACGCCGACGGCTGGCGTTTCTACCACCCCGG
>NZ_VICB01000009.1:0-517 GCF_006546835.1 Actinomyces johnsonii
CCCACAATGAGCCAAGTCAGGTATTACGTGTCCCATCTGCAGCAAGAGGACCCGCGACGGCCTGGCCAGACCGACCGAACAGTACCATACGCATTCCGTAATAAATCAGAAGGGTAACCATCTCAGCAGACATCAAATATTTTACCAAACTGCCGCAAAATCCAGGCACTCCAGCCAGAATAACAACGTCATCACCTCGTATATTCTCAGTATCCGCCTGCCGGAGAAAAGGTCGGAAAAGATTGTTGACCGGCCGGTTACGACGGAGACGTTCACAAGGAAGAGAACCATTTCCTCAAGGAGGACATGATGAAGCGCACTGGCCGATACATGATCGGCGCACTCGCGGCGATGACGCTCATGGGGCTGGCAGGTCCCGCAGCCCTGGCCGATGACGACACCGCTCCCCAAGGCAGCGAGGCCGCCACCGAGCAGCCGGCAGCCGATCCCGCTTCTTCATCGGCAGAGAAGCCGGAAGCAGCACCAACAGAGGCACCCAGTACCGCGCCCTCGGACA
>NZ_VICB01000009.1:673-35810 GCF_006546835.1 Actinomyces johnsonii
TCAAGCCCACGGCCGACCCCAGCGCCGCACCCTCGGATCCGCCCGCCGATTCCTTCACCGGATGGAAGACGGAAAACGACAAGAAGTACTACTACCAGAAGGGCAAGAAGACGACGGGATGGGCCGAGATCGAGGGCCATCTGTACCACTTCAATGACGACGGCGTCATGTCCACCGGCCGGCTCACCGAAGGGAAACTCACCTACTACTTCGGTTCTGACGGCATCCTGCGAACCGACACGTGGATCGATGAGGGCGGCCACTGGTACTACGCCGACAACCACGGCGCCTTACTGACCGGGATGAAGAAGGTCGGGGACCACTCGTACTACTTCGATAAAGACGGCGTCATGGCGGCCGCCCAGTGGGTGAAGTCGGACGATAACTGGTACTACGCCGAAGGCTCCGGGGCTCTTGCCACCAGCAAGTGGATTTCCGTGGATGGGAACTGGTACTACCTCAGGGACAACGGCGTCATGGCCCTGGGGCTGACGCAGATCGGTGACCACTCGTACTACTTCACCGGCAACGGCGCTATGGCCGAGAACCGTTGGGTGAATGAGGACGACAAGTGGTACTACGCCAACCCCGGCGGCGCCGTCGCCACGGGTTGGAAGATGATCGGCGGCGCCTGGTACCACTTCGACGACAAGGGCGTCATGGCATCCAAGGGCTGGGTCGCCTCGGGCGGACAGTGGTACTACGTGGAGGACTCCGGCGCCATGGCCGCAGGCAAGTGGTTGGACGTCAACGGGCACTGGTACTACTTCCAGCCCAATGGTGCGATGGCGTCCGGCTGGAAGCAGGTCGACGGCACCTGGTACTACCTCCAGCCCAGCGGCGCGATGGCGACCGGCTGGGTCATGGACGGAGGAAAGTGGTACTACCTCAACGCCAACGGTTCCATGGCGACCGGTTGGAAGCAGGTCGACGGCACCTGGTACTACCTCCAGCCCAATGGTGCCATGACCACCGGCTGGGCCACGATCGACGGCGGCCAGTTCTACTTCCACAGCAGCGGCGCACTCATCCGGTGACGCCGGAAACCGACCTGACCTGAGGAACGATCACAGACAAGGCGGGGTTCCAAGCAGATCACAGTTCTCTGCTTGGAACCCCGCCCTATTTGTCAGGACACGGTTGCTGCGTCAGTCCTCACCCAGTCGATCGGGAAAGCGCCCCATGTACGATTCGACGCCGTCGATCGCTTCTACTTCCACTCGCAGGCGATGCCGTCCTTGTCGCGATCCAGCTCGGGCCGGTAGCCGGGTTCGCCTCGATAGAGCGGCGCCGCACCCGCATCACGAGCCGCCTTGCAGTTGCGGTAGTAGACACCGCCCGAGTCGGACTCGGGCTGAGCCGGTGCCTCGCCCGCGCCGGACGAGGCACCGGCTCCGGCATCTCCCTCGCTCGTATCCGAGCCCTGTTCCGCCCCCGGAGCAGAGGGAGCTGCCACCGGCGGGGCTGCAGGAGCCTCTGTCGCCGGCACCGGCGACGGTGAGTAGATCACCGTTGGCACCGGCGACGGGCTGTAAACAACCGTGGGGACAGGGGTTGGCGAATAGACCACGGTGGACTTAGGCGCCGCCTGCTGCTGAGCCGGTGGAGCATGATCCGAGGATCCAGCAGCACCAACCCCGGCCCCGAGGACGAACGTCACGGCATAAGGGACAAACTTCCTCAAGAGATTCCGGCGCCTCGACATGGGCCGATAGGACTGACCGGGCCCAGCGTAAGAGAATGTTGGTGGGATGGGAGATGGAGGGGAGGTGTTCACTGGTGCCTCAAGTCACGAGAAGGGATCATGGCGGCTAGCCGAGATAAGTGAAGCACCTCAGCGATGGTAATAACCTGCGAGACCATAAAATGCAACCACATCGCAACTTACCCTTTTCTTCCCTATTGGAAGACGCAGTTTCTAACGTCACCCCCTTTAATACGAGCCTCATTCTCTGCGGGATCAGCGAGCACCCAGTAATCCGCGCCATCTCAACTCGCACGATGCGAACGGGCATCACGCATCGGAAACGCGCCCACAAACCGGCACAACCAGATGTGCTTCGTTCGCCACACCCTGGTACAGCGAACGAAGCACATGGAATCTGCAGGGCATCCGGCAACACCTCAGCCCGACACGACAGACGTATCGCGCTCCCTACTTGGTCTCACAGGCGATGCCGTCTCCGTCTCGATCCAGCTCGGGCCGGTAACCGGGATCACCCTTGTACAAGGGTGCCACGCCAGCCGCCTTGGCTTCCTTGCAGCTGGCGTAGTACTCCTTCTGGGGCTCAGGTTTCGAGTCCGATTCCTTCTGAGGCTCAGGCTCGGACTCCGGGGTCGTTCCCCCCTTGGAGCTCTCCCCTGAATCCGAGCCACCACCACCGAACCAGCCGCTCCAGCCCGACGAGTCCTCCGTCGGCTGCGCGGCGGGCTCTTCAGCAGGCGCCTCCTTGGAGCCAGCGGAGTCACCACCCCCTGAACCCGGCTGGGAATCAGCCGGCGCAGTCGAAGGCGCAGCATCACCGCTGGTACTAGAAGTATCGTCACAGCCGGCCAGCCCGGCGCCAAGAACCAGGGCAAGGACCACGGGAGCCGATTTCCTCAGCAGTCCCCGACGCCTCGCCGTCGAGGAAGACGCTGACGCAACAGAGGAACAGGAAAACATGGGAGGAGAAAACATGGGAGAAATTAGGGGCAAAAAAGGCGCGTTCACGAAAGCCTCGAGTCACGAGAAGGGATAGTGGGCGGCTAGCCGAGAGAATTAAACCACTTCGAAGGCAGCAATAACTCACACAGCCACAAAATGCAATCTCATTGATACACAAATTTTCCACTGCGATGACCGGCAAAAATCAAATCCTGGCCGCTTCGTTATTGTTCTTTATTTTCACTATCCGTAAGATGGATTTCATCCCGACACCACTCGACGACAGCACCTCCCCAGGAGCATCCGGAGACTTTGTCAGGACCATTGGCCCTCCCATTCATCAGGTTTCGTTGTACCGTGTCAATGTCTCCAAGCCACTCAACCCACCATTTCCTCCTCGTAGAGACCTCCGCGTCGCGGCAGCGCAGCCGCAGAAGGCTTGATCATGAATGCCCCCAGCCTTGAGATGATCGGTATCGACAAGTCCTTCCCCGGCGTGAGGGTCCTGGACAACGTCTCCCTCGACCTGTACCCGGGCGAGGTCCATGCCCTCATGGGCGAGAACGGCGCCGGGAAGTCCACCCTCATGAAGATCCTCATGGGCATCTACGCCGCGGACAGGGGAACGATCAAGATCGCCGGTGAACCCGTCACCATCTCCTCCCCCAGACAGGCGATCGGACACGGCATTGCCATGATCCACCAGGAGCTCAACCCGGTTCTGGACACTCCCGTCTACGAGAACATCTTCCTGGGCCGCGAGCTCCGCTCCGGAGGCGTCTTCGCAGACCGCCGCACCATGGAGGCAAGGACCACCGAGCTCCTCGAGTCCCTGCACCTGAGTATCCCGGCCGGCACCCTGATGCGAGACCTCTCGGTCGCTCAGCAGCAGCAGATCGAGATCGCCAAGGCCATCTCCCAGGACGCCCGCATCATCATCATGGACGAGCCGACCTCCGCCATCACGGAGGATGACGTCGGCAATCTGTTCGAGCAGATCCGCGGACTCACTGGCGACGGCGTCGGCATCATCTACATCTCGCACAAGATGAACGAGATCTTCCAGGTCGCGGACAGGATCACTGTCCTACGCGACGGCGCACTCATCGGCACGGACTCGGCCTCAGCCCTCACGGAGAAGAAGCTCATCACCATGATGGTCGGTCGCGAGCTCGACGACGTCTTCCCCAAGCGGGAGGTGCCGCTGGGCAAAACCGTCTTCGAGGTGCAGGGCTGGAGCGCCCCGCCCAAGGTCAAGGACGTCAGCTTCATCGTCCGTCGTGGCGAGATCCTGGGGATCGCCGGACTGGTCGGAGCCGGTCGTTCCGAGTTGGTCGAGTCTTTCTTCGGTGCCAGGCCGCATGAAGGCGGCCGCATTCTTCGAAACGGGGAAGAGGTCCGTATCCGTAATCCCTCCGATGCCATCGCCCTGGGCGCTGCCCTCATCACCGAGGACCGCAAGCGCACCGGTCTCAACCTGGAGGGCTCGGTGGCTGACAACATCACCCTGCCCTCACTGGGAAGACTCTTCAGCAACGGGCTCATCTCCCGCGGCATCGAGTCGCGCATCGCCGGTAAGTACATCGATTCCCTCAAGATCAAGACGCCTTCTCAGAGGCAACTCATCGCGACACTTTCCGGAGGCAACCAGCAGAAGGTCGTTCTGGCCAAGTGGTTGGAGACGGATCCGGATCTCATCATCCTCGACGACCCCACCCGCGGCATTGACATCGGAGCCAAGCGCGACATCTACGAGCTCATCGGTACCCTCGTCGAGCAGGGCAAGTCGATCATCCTCATCTCCTCGGAGATGGGTGAGCTTATGGGGCTCGCCGACCGGATCATGGTCCTCACCGAAGGACGCACCACAGGAGTCCTCGAACGTCAGGACTTCTCCCAGGAAGCAATCATGGAGCTCGCCTCACGATTCGAGGACCACCAATGAACAACGCCCTGACCAACAAGCTCACCCTCTCACTCAAGGACGCCGGGATCCTTGTCGTCTTCCTGGCACTCGTCGCCACCCTCTGGGCGGTATCGCCCGACCACCAGTTCCTGTCTCTCAACAACATCCTGCTCATTCTCATTCAAACCGCGATCAACGGGATCCTGGCCATGGGCATGATGTACGTGATCATCTCCGGAGAGATCGACCTCTCAGTCGGCTCAACGATCGCACTGTCCGGCGTCACGGCGGCGATGCTCGCCCATCCGGGTCAGTTCCCGCTCATCGTCCCCATCGTCGCCGGGATCGCGGTCGGCGCCGTTGTCGGGCTGGTCAACGGAGTCGGTGTCGCCTACGGGGCAATCCCCTCATTCATCATCACCCTGGGCTCTATGACGGCGGTACGAGGGCTAGCGCTCATGCTCTCCGGGGGCACACCGGTCTTCGACGTCTCCAATGCCTTCGAAGCGATCGCGAGCATCCGAATCGGCAGGTTCCCAATCATGGCGGTCTACTTCATCGTCATCGCGGCCCTGTTCGCCTTCATCATTCACAGGACGGTCTACGGGAGGCGGCTCTACGCCGTCGGCGGCAATCCGACGGCGGCCGAGATCTCCGGCATCAACGTCAAGCGCTACAAGGTCTCCGTATTCGTCGTCGCGGGGCTCCTCGCCGGATTCTGCGGCGTGCTTCTCGCCTCGCGCACCATTACCGGCTCACCCACGGCCGGCGAGTCCTATGAGCTCGACGCGATCGCAGCCGTCGTCATTGGCGGGGTCTCGATGACCGGCGGTCGCGGCAAGGCGCTCGGCGTCATTATCGGCGCGCTCATGATCGCGGTCATCGCCAACGGGCTCGACATCCTGGGCATCGACGCGAACTTCCAGAAGGTCGTCAAGGGCCTCATCATCGTCCTGGCCGTCCTGCTGGACGTCAAGACCCGTCGCCAGAAGTAGCCACGACCACCGGACGCATCCCGTGTGCGGCGCAAATGGACCTACGCCGCCCACCATTATGAAAGGCACCTCAATGAAGAAGGTTCTGGCCACGCTGTGCAGCCTCATCCTCGCCGGCGTCATGCTCAGCGCATGTACTAACAGCTCTTCGGGCAAGGTCCGGATCGCGCTCATCATGAGTCACATGAGCAACTCCTTCACGACGACGTTGGCCAACTCCGCCAAGGAGCAGGGTGCCGCCGTTGGGGTCTCCGTAACCGTGTTCGACGGGAAGAAGGACGCATCCAACCAGCTCAACCAGATCGAGTCGGCCGTTAGCCAGGGCTACAAGGGCATCATCGTGGAGCCGGTCTCGCAAGAGGGCGTCGCCCCGGGACTCAAGGCCGCCAGGGAGGCGGACATTCCGATCATCACCGTGGCTCAGAAGGCCAAGCAGCAGGAGCGGGCCAGCTCCTTCGTCGGCGGGGACGACACGGCGGCCGGTAGGCTCGAGATGGAACAGGCCGTATCCGCAATGGGCGGCAAGGGAACAGTGGCCGTGCTCTACGGACCGATGGGCTCCGACGGGCAGGTACTGCGAAAGGCCGGCTATGACGAGGTCCTCGAGAGTCACCCCGACGTCACGCTGGCCTTCCAGCAAACCGCCAACTGGGACACAGCCGAGGCCCTCAAGGTCACCGAGAATTGGCTGTCCACCGGAAAGCCCATCAACGCGATCGTGGCCCAGAACGACTCGATGGCGATCGGTGCGCAGAAGGCGATCGACAACGCCGGCAAGGGCCAGGAGATCGCGGTCTACGGAGTGGACGCGACCGACGACGGCCTGAACTCGATCAAGAGCGGCGGCGTCGACGGGACCGTCTCACAGGACACGGCCGGGATGGGGCGAATGGCCGTGGACACAATCGTGTCGCTCATCAACGGCAAGTCGGTGGAGAAGGTCAACTACACCAAGGCCACCTGGATCACCAGGGAGAACGCCGACTCGGTCGTGATCAAGTAGCGGCAATGGCAGGCCCGGGGAGTCGAACCGGGGTTCGATGGACAAGGGTCCGAGGAGCGTACCGAGACTCAACCGCAGGGGCGATGCGGCTCTGGGGTCGGCAGCCACACGCTTCCTGCCATGAGCACCACCCGCCCCTCAGCACCCACTCCGGCTTCAGACGCCCCTGAGCCGTCGACCTCCAATCGAACCTTGGCCCCGAGCGCAAAGCTCCGCACCGACCGGATGACAACGGCTGCGCTGACCGTCTTCGTCGGCATCTACAGCACGTTCTTCTTCCCATTCCGCTTCAGTAATTTCATACCATCGAAAGCCGCTCTCGAAGTCCCCATCGCGCTCTACGTCGTGCTCTTCGCCGTCGGCTGCGTTGCCTTCCGCCGCCCGCTGGCCCACGCCTTCAAACAGATAGCGGCTCACAAGCGCCGGGCGGTCCTCACCCTCATCGCGGGCGGTATTGCATCCCTGGCCATCGAACTCGTCGGCTCTCTGACATCCTCGGCTCTACTCGACTTCACCGGCCTGTCCGGAGCAACCCTGCAGAACGACTCCAACATCGGCAGCGTCATACAGATGTTCCCGCCGATCGTCATCGTCATCGTACTCGGGGTCCTGGGCCCCGTGGTGGAGGAGATGGTCTTCCGACGACTGCTCATCGGACTCATCGGACGCGTTGCGCCAACCTGGGTCGCCGTCGTCGTCTCCAGCATCCTGTTCGGCACCATACACATGAGCTCGTTCGCACTCTCCGAGGTACTGGGAGTCCTCCCCCAAGCCTTCTTCGGGCTGGGTCTGGGCCTGCTCTATGTCAGGACCGACCGCAACCTGCTGTATCCGGCAAGCATCCACTGCCTCAACAACCTCAGCGCCTTCCTGACCCTCCTCCTGCGCTGACTCCCCCATCCCGCCCTGCCGTCCGCCTCACTCAGGAAAAGAGCGAACCATGACACCCACGAACCGCGCAGCTCGCTCTCCCACCGGAGTCGTCGTCGACCTGGCCACGATCGCGGGTTCCACCGCCAATCCGTGGCTAGGTCTGGCACTCGGAGGCGGCGGAGCGGTGGCCATCACCGTCATCCTCCTGATCGTCTCCCTGGTCAGGGCCAACCGTTTCCACGTACCGGAGCACCGCCACCCGTAACTCGCAGTCCCGCATTCTGCCGGAGCGGCGCCTCAACAGGCCGCCCCAGCAGGCCCGCATGTTGCGGCAACATAAGCACTTATCTCAACGCCGCCACAACAACTCCTCGTGTTGTCTGATGCCCACAGGACGGCGCACACGCGCCCGCCTGAGCCCGGAAAGGCAACAGACAACACCATAGGAAGAAGACCACGATCATCAACATCGCGGCCTCGCTGACCTCGACGCCCATTTCATCTTCCCGGTGGACAAGGAGGCCTACTCCTTCGACATCGGGACACTGACCCTCAAGGGGAAGATCCGCTCCGGATCGGCCAAGGTGGATCACACCACCGAGACGGGCCAGGAGATCTTCACCGTCACGTAGGAGGGGATGAGCAAAGAGGGAGGAGACACAGAAGAACACAGAAACTCGGGAGACATCATCCATGACGTCGGGCGGCGGCCGGCAAAGGCTGCCTGAAGGGCCGATCGCCGCCTGAAGGGCCGGAACCCGACCGGCCAGTCCCCAACGGGGGAGACGGTGCATGCTTCAACGGAGCAAGCCTGCCGTCTCCCCCGTTCCCGGCTCCCGTAATGCTCAGTTCTTGGTGTAGTGAGCCACGTAGTCGATCTGGATGTCGGAGACTGCCGGGGTGAGCGGGCCGGGGACACCGCCGTCGACGGTCTCGTACTGGTTCGCGCTGCCGTTGGGATCCATCGCCCCGGTCTGAACCCCGAACCACATCCGTTTGTTGGTGATGTCCTCCCCGACATTCTCCCGGGTGACACGCCCCCACTCCTGGCCGTCGAAGGTGAAGGCGATGTAGCCGTCCTCCACGATGGCACCGTAGGTGTGCCAGCCGTTCATATCCGGGTTGTCGAAGACCCGCTGTTCCTGCTTGTGCTTATCCGGGTCGGGTTCGCCCCAGTGGTAGGTGCCCGACACCTGTGGTCCATTGACGCGCCCCTCAGCAAAATCGATCTCCGGCGGCCAGACCTCGTCCTCCGGCCACAGCAGCATCGCGTAGCCGATTCCCTTGGCCCGGGGGAACTTGGCGCGCACCTCCCACCGACCACGCGAGGTGGCGAAGGCGTCTGCGCTCGAGGCACCGCCCGCGCTCCACTGTCCGTTCTGGTACTGGGTACGGATCACCAGCGCACCGTTCTCAACGAAGGAGTTCTTCTGCGACATCACCCCCATGGCACCGTGACCTACAGCAGGATCACCCCAGCCGTAGTGCCCCCATTTTGTGTCCTCGAAGGAGGCGTCGAAGCCCTCGAAGTAGTCGACATTCCAGCCGTTGATCTCTGCCTCGGAGCGCCCCCGACCCGAGCCTTCGGAGGGTTGCGAGGGCGAGGCGGATCCAGCGTCAGATGGCGATCCAGAGGCGGACGGCTCGCCCGACGGGGCGGCAGTGGTCGGCTGCTCCACGCTCGACGATGAGGGCGCCGGCGCGGAGGCATCACCGGCGGGCGTCACCGAGGCCGCAGCACTGGCGGGACCGTTCGGGGAGGCCTGCTCAGTGCCGGCAGCGGTCGAGTGTGCGGAGGTCGTGCCCGGGGCGGCGCCCTGGGGGTGGGTCGGCAGGCAGGCGGTGGCCGTCGCAGCGGCCAGCCCTGCGATCATGAGGAGTCGGATTGATCGAGCGGGCTTCACGGTCGTCTCCTTTCGGTCGTGAAGATCACGCTAACCGGTCGGTTGTGAGATGAACAACTCCTGAACGCCTCCCGCCGACGGTCCGCACCGCCCGCCCCTATGGACGAATGATTGAGCTGTCGCCGCTGACATAGGCGATAGCAAGCCGGTGCATCTGGGCCAACTCACCGACGGTTCTCACGAGCGCATCGGCGTGCGACCAGCCAACTCCTATGTAGATAAAGTCCGCGCCGATGACGTAGTCACCGACCGGCAGCCCCTCGGCCTCTCTCGCGTCGAGCTCCTCATCCATCAGAGCGTAGGGTCCGTTGAGCGGGGGGAAGGTGCGGATGAGGTCGCGGTAGAAGGATTTGATCGGCCGTGTGGAGTGTTCGGTGGTGTCGTAGTCGTGTGGCTCCTCCCACTGGGAGACTTGCTTCCACCACTGGGGGAAGTCCGCGTCCGTGACCGTCTCCGGCTCGAAAACCAGGATGTCGTAGCTCATGGCCCGAGGCTAGGAGCGGGCCCGAGCCCCCAACCATGGAGACGGCTCCCCACAGCACCCGCCCTACGCCGACTACGCGGGGCGATAGGTGAAGCGTTCCCAGCCCAGAGCCTCGATCCGCTCGGCCATGCGCTCGCACGTCCCGTCCCAGCCGGGCGCCACGACGTCGAACTCACCGGTCGTCCCCTCCGAACGGGCCTGCTGGAGGGCGTAGACCCGCGCCCCCGCGGCATGCACCCGCCGGGCGACCTCGACGGCGTCGTTGGCCGTCACGTCCCCGGGCACGACGGTGGTGCGCACCTCGAACTCCGGTCCGCCGCGACCGGCCGCTTCGACGAGCACCTCCAGGCTCTCCCAGGCCTTCGCGGCCGCGTTCGCCCGACCGACCACCTGCCCGTAGTGCTCGGGCAGGGCCTTGACGTCCAGCCCCACCCAGTCGATGAGCCCGGCCTCGATCATGTCGCGCAGCCGCCGCGGGTAGGGCCCGGCCGTGTGCAGCCCCACTTGGAAGCCCATGTCGATGACCTCGCGGGCGGCGTCGGCCAGAGCATCCTGGCGCAGCGCCTCACCGCCGGTGAGGACGACGCCGTCGAGCAGCCCCCTCCGGCGGCGCAGCAGGGCGCGCACCTCCTCCCACGCCACTTGGCCGGGCGTGCGGGCGGGGATGAGGGCCTGGTTGTGGCAGTAGAAGCAGTTCCAGGGGCAACCCTGCAGAAAGACGGTCGCGGTCAGGTGGTCGGGCCAGTCGACCGTGCTCATCGGGACAAGCCCGGCGATCACCAGATCGTCGGCCGGACGGTGGTCGGGGCTCTCCCCCGCCGTCGGAACGGGCAAGGAGGCCTGCGAGCTTCTCGGCAGGGAGTTCACGACGGCTCCTCTCACGTCTTGTCGTTATGGCACCGGGCCGCTGGGTGCCGTCGCCGGATCATCCGACGGCGCCCAGCGGTCTCGGCAGGTCCTTTCAGGCGCTGACCGCACTCAGGCGCGATACGGCCGGGCCGTGGCCGCCGGCGGCGGCCTCGGTGAACATTTGCCGCTCCATGTACTCGCCCTTCTTGCCGATGTTGAAGGAGCGCACGGGGCGGAAGTAGCCCATGACGCGGGTCCACACCTCGCACTCGACTGGCTCAGCCTCCGGGTGGAGCTCGGCGCACTTGTCACAGGTGAGGTGCTCGCCGGCCAGGTATCCGTGGACGGGGCAGATGGAGAAGGTCGGCGTGATGGTGATGTAGGGCGTGCGGAAGGCGGTCAGGGACCGGCGTACGAGCTCCTTGCAGGCGGCGGCCGAGGAGATCCGCTCGTTCATGTACAGGTGCAGGACGGTGCCACCGGTGTACTTGGTCTGGAGTTCCTCCTGCATCTCCTGGGCCTCGAAGGGGTCGTCGGTGTAACCCACGGGGACCTGGGAGGAGTTCGTGTAGTAGGGGTTGGCCTCCGTACCGGCCTGGAGGATGCCGGGGTAGCGCTTGCGGTCCTCCTTGGCGAAGCGGTAGGTGGTGCCCTCGGCCGGCGTGGCCTCCAGGTTGTAGAGGTGGCCGGTGGCCTCCTGGAACTCGACCATTCTGTCCCGCACGTGGTCCAGGAGGCGCACGCACATGGCGTGACCGCGCGGATCGGTCAAGTCGTAGGCGTCGTGGGTGAAGTTGCGGACCATTTCGTTCATGCCGTTGACGCCCAGGGTGGAGAAGTGGTTGTCCAGGGTGCCTAGGTAGCGCTTGGTGAAGGGAAACAGGCCGGCGTCGATGTGGTGCTGGATGACGGTGCGCTTGAGCTCGAGGGTGTCGCGGCCGATCTCGAGCAGCTCGTCGAGCCGAGCGGTCAGGGCGGCCTCGTCATCGGCGTAGAGGTAGCCGAGCCGGGCCATGTTGATGGTGACGACGCCGACCGACCCGGTCTGCTCGGCCGAGCCGAACAGGCCGTTGCCGCGCTTGAGCAGCTCGCGCAGGTCGAGCTGGAGGCGGCAGCACATGGAGCGGATCATGCCGGGGTCGAGCTCGGAGTTGATGAAGTTCTGGAAGTAGGGCAGGCCGTACTTCGCGGTCATGGTGAACAGGAGCTCGGTGTTGGGGGCGTCCCAGTCGAAGTCACGGGTGATGTTGTAGGTGGGGATGGGGAAAGTGAAGACGCGGCCCTCGGCGTCGCCCTCGGTCATGACCTCCATGAAAGCGCGGTTGATGAGGTCCATCTCCGCCTGGAGGTCGCCGTAGGAGAAGTCGCAGACGTCATCGCCGATGAGGGGGTACTCGTCGGCGAGGTCCGCGGGGCAGGTCCAGTCGAAGGTGAGGTTGGTGAAGGGCGTCTGAGTACCCCAGCGTGAGGGAACGTTGAGGTTGAAGATGAGCTCCTGCATGCACTGCTTGATCTGGTCATAGGTCATGTCGTCCAGGCGGACGAAGGGTGCCATGTAGGTGTCGAAGGAGGAGAAGGCCTGGGCGCCGGCCCATTCGTTCTGGAGAGTCCCCAGGAAGTTGACGATCTGCCCGACAGCGGAGGAGAAGTGCTTGGCGGGGCCGGCGGCGATGGCGCCGGGGACGCCGTTGAAGCCCTGTTGGAGGAGGTCCTTGAGGGACCAGCCGGCGCAGTAGCCGGCGAACATGTCCAGGTCGTGGATGTGGAGATCCGCGTTGCGGTGGGCCTGGCCGGCGACCGCCGGGTAGACCTGGCTGAGCCAGTAGTTGGCAACGACCTTGCCGGAGGTGTTGAGCATCATCCCGCCCAGCGAGTAGCCCTGGTTGGCGTTGGCGTTGACGCGCCAGTCGGAGCGGTCCAGGTACTCGGTGATGGTGGCGATGGCGTCCACGGTGGGGCGCTCGCCGCGGGCGACGGCCGAGTCGGCCGAGCCGCGGGCCACGAGACTCGGGTCGGTGGTGGCGTCGGGCGTGGCGGCCGGCGGCTGCGCCGAGCCGTCAGCTGCGGGGGTGGTGGAGGCAAGGTTCTTCTCGAGCACGGGTCTCTCCGATGGTCCTTCTCGTTCCTGTTCACGGCCTTGTCGAGCGTCGATGAGGCCGGTCCTTCTGGGTGCCGTCAGTGACTGAGCACTGCCTGTTGGGGGCCAACCGGTCAGCGGCACCGGTGCCGACCATACTCCCAAATCACATCGATGAGACACATCATCTTGTGTCTTAATTGTATATCAACCACAACATCTTGCGATAGAGGTGAGGACTTTTGTCCTGATAGGTGACGCCTTCCCGCGCGATCTCGCGGATGCCGTCGAAGCTGGAACGCGAGCCGGCAGGACCGCCCGGAGAGCACATATGAGGCCCAGATCACTCCCGCCCGGCGTGTTGGGACGAGGGCGGGAGCGCAACCCTCAACCCTGCGCGCGATCGCTCTCTGCACGATCCACTTGCCCCAGCATCATTGCCGCCGGCCGCCTGCTATCCCCCGACGAAGAGGCATCACCAGAGCTGTGGAGACCCTCCGAGGGAGGTTCGTGTCCAAATCGGAGCCAAAGGAGCCCAACCACCTTTCACTGAGCCACGCGAACCGCGGAATCATGCGGTTTTGTCAAACGCACTCAGCGCCTGCAACCACCTTTGTCACCGATTTGGACACTCCCCAGCACTCCACGGCCTTCAGCACATCCGGAACGACCTGATGCGTGTAGACATCCTTCCTCGTGAAGCGCAGTGGCAGGAAGCCACGGGCAACAAGCCGGCGGTCGCGCCATCGGTCGAGGCCGAACTGGTACTCGTCGCTGTGGTAGGTGTAGCCGTCCAGCTCCACGACCACCCATCCCTCGACCACCAGGTCCACCTCGCCGACGCCCTCGATCTCCACCCCGTCCTCGAAGCTCAGTCCTGCAGCCTCGAGGTCCATTCGCGCCAGCGTCTCCAACGGAGAACGGGACCGATCGCTGGCACGATCGAGCCGTGCGAGCGCACGGGCCGAACCGGGGCCGCGAAGCAGGTCGCGAACTTGCCCGACAGTGACGCGCTCATCGTGAAGTGCTGCGTCAAGAGCGATGAGCGGAGACTCGTCCTGAACGTGGCAGCGCAGAAAACGAGCCAGCGCCTCAGGAAGTGGCTGCACCGGGTAAGAGGTTGGCGATAACCGAGTCCGATGTCGGTCTGCATGGAGCACCTCCCGCCCAACAACCGAGAATCGCCTACCTGTCGCGACCAGAAGATGAACCTGATTGGCCCCTTGGACCACCGGCAGACCGTAGTAGCGCATGGCGGCCTGACAGGAGAGAAGCCCACCGTGGATGCGCGCCAGGACAACGGCGCGCTCAGCACCTGGGATACCGACAACACCATGCTCGTGGGCAATGAGCTCACCGGCTCTCACAAGAGAGGCGATATGACGGCGCTGGGTGCGAGACAGGTCAAGGTCCCGAACGCGCACCGCGCCGTAGCAGCCACGAACAACGGCGAGCAGGTCTGTGTCCACAGTGTTCATGGGGCCCATTGCCGCCCGCCTGCGGAGTGGGCACAACCCGACTCCGGCGCCCTGTGGACAACTGGCACATCCGTCAGCCTGTGGCCTCCAGAACCCATCGAAGTATCACCGATGTCCTGACACAGAACTGTCACCCATGTCCAGAGACATCACGCCCTGGTAGCCCGAGCATTGTGTCCAAATCGGAGACAAAGGAGCCCAACCACCTTTCACTGAGCCACGCGAACCGCGGAATCATGCGGCTTTGTCAAGCGCACTCAGCGCCAGCAACCACCTTTGTCACCGATTTGGACACTCCCCACCACTCCAAGGCCCTCTGCACGTCCGGAACCGCATGGGAGGTCGCATTCGCCGGCGTCACTACTGCCACACTCACCCAGATCAGGACGGGACGCTCTATGTTGCACCGCCGACCCGCCCTGCTCGAGGACCGACATTCTTTTGTCGGGCTGGCCCGACATGGGCTCACCGGCTGGCTGGATCGTCCCGGCGAGAGCGCCAGGACAGCCTGGGTTCATGCGCACCGCAACTTCTCCAGTCCCCAGTCCCCAGCCGCCATCACAGCAGGTCAGGCCCATGTCTCCTGGTCGGCCGCACGACCGGTTCCCCCGCTGGACCTGCGCGGTCCTGGCGGTCTGCCTGGCGCTGGCGGTGTTCGCCGCCGGACCGCACGTAGCGAAAGCGGACACCTCCTCCATCACCGGCGACAAGGACCTGGCCAAGCAGGTCATCGGCCTTCTGCCCAACGACTACCGGGCCCGGGGCATCCACGTCTCCGTCATCACCGCCGAGGGCGCCCGCCACGCCGGCATCGGAACGGCCGCCTCCGGCCAGCAGTACACGTCCACCACTCCCATGGAGATCGGCTCGATCACCAAGACCTTCACCGGCCAGCTCCTGGCAGACGCCATCGCGCGCGGTGAGGTCAAGGCCAGCGACCCGCTGTCCACCCACCTGCCCGAGCTCGCCGGCACCCCGGCGGGCGAAGCCACCCTGGAGGAGGTCGCCTCGCACCGCTCCGGTCTCCCAAGCATCCCCACGCAGGATGAGAGCAGATGGGTGCTGCGAGCAAACATCCTGGGGCTCAACCCCTTCACCGACAGCATCGACCAGCTCGTTGATAAGGCTCGTACCACCAAGATGGGCAAGCGCGGCGAGTTCGCCTACTCCAACCTGGGCATCTCGCTATTGGGAGAGGCCCTCACCCGTGCCGCCGGGGCCGAGTCCTGGACGTCCTACATCACGGAGCGCTTCTTCACGCCCCTGGGCATGAAGCACACGACCCTCACCTCCGGCCAGGCTGACATTCCCGACGGCGCCATCCACGGCGTCCAGGCCAACGGGCGCCGGGGCCAATCGGTTAGCGGTTCTGGCTTCAACCCGGCCGGCGCCGGCGTGTGGAGCACCCCGGAGGACATGACCCACTACGCCCAGGCGGTCCTGGCCGGCACCGTCCCCGGCGGGGCCAGCCCACAGGAGGCGCGGTGGCCCGCAGAGGTCATGCACGGAATCCAGCTTCCGGGAGAGAAGATCGGTTACACCTGGTACACCGACGTCGTCAACGGGCACATGATCATTAATCACGGCGGCACCACGATGGAGTACATGACGCACCTGGCCATCGACAAGGAGTCGGGCAAGGCCGTCATGGTCTACACCGACCAGAACACGGACGGCACCGCCGCCGCGCTCGCCGCGACGCTCCTGACCGGCGGCCAGAAGATCTCGACGGCGCGTATGCCAATCTCGGCCGAGATGCTGCCCCAGGCAGTGGTCCTCGGAGCCTTCACCATCCTGGCTCTCATCATGGGCCTCTACACGGCGGTCCGCGCGGCGAGCGCACCCAGCCGCATGGCGGTGGCCTGCCGCGTGACCGCACTCCTCGCCTGCCTGGCGGCGGCCACGGCCTCCGGACCCTGGACGTACCTGCCCGGCTGGATCCTGGCGGTGGCGGCACTGCCCGGCATGTACGGCATCGTCCGGGGCATGACGCTGTGGCCAGAACTGCCCACGCTGCCGCGTCGCCGGGCCTGGCTCGGCTGGATACAGGTGGTGCTGACTCTCGCCTTCGTTGCCCTCTGCCTGGTCGTCGCCTGGCCCAAGGCCTGAGCCGGCCCGCCTGGCGCCGCGTTCGTACCCTGCAACGCACCTTCGTGGGTCCTTACCCAACGTTACTGAGCCGGAAGGTACAAACACGGCGACCACCTGGGGGAGGACAACGTCGTCCGTCTCCTCCGACAGGCCAGCCGAATCCGCCCCGACGGCCGACGAAACCGGCACCACCCCACCTTTAGCGTCGCAGAGGTCCGGGCGCGGGAGCCAAACCCGGACAGAGCCCCATTCACAGGCACGAACCAGACAGGAGGCGCCCCCCGACAGCTGCCATGGGCGAACTGTCAGCACGCAGAAACCGAAGGCAACCCCGACACCATAAGGAGCACAAACCCATGAGACCGACACCCCTCACCGCACGAAAGGCGGGCGCGGCCCTGGCAGCACTGACGCTGTGGGCGACCCTGGCAGCCTGCCAGCCACAGACCTCCGCCGCCGGCGCCGCAACCCCCACATCTGTGCCAGCGCCCACCGACCAGGCCAGCGCCACAGCCAGCGGATCTCATGGGGGCTCCACTGGTGGATCTACTGGTGGATCCACTGCCGGCTCCACCGACGCCTCCGACTCCCAGACCAGCGTCCCCCAGGGGCTGGAGAGCTTCTACAACCAGGGCATCGACTGGCAGGACTGCTCAGACGGCACCTCGCCCTTCCAGTGCGGGACGGTCACCGTCCCCCTGGACTATGGCAACCCCGGCGGCCGGACCATCACGATCGCCCTGAAGAAGCTCCCCGCCTCCGACTCCGACGCCGAGCACGGCTCCCTATTCTTCAATCCGGGCGGCCCCGGCGTCAGCGGTATCCGGACACTGGAGACCCTGGCCACTGCCCTGCCCAAGGAGCTCCGGGCCAGCTACGACGTCGTCGGCTTTGATCCGCGCGGCATAGGACAGTCCACCCCGATCACCTGCTGGACTGATGAGGACATCCACCAGGTCCTCACCGATGCCCAGAACGGCAAGCTCTCAGACCTCGCGTCTATCGACACGGCCTCCTCCACGTACGTCTCAGCACAGGAGAAAATCAACCTGGGCGCGGCCGATGCCGCCGCCTGCACTCAATACTCGGAGGTTCCCGAGCTGCTCGACCATGTCGGCACCCGCAATGTCGCCCGCGACCTGGACGTCCTGCGCGCCACAAACGGCAACACGAAACTGAACTACCTGGGCACCTCCTACGGGACCTACATCGGAGCCATCTACGCCGATCTCTTCCCAGGCCGCGTCGGCCGCGCTGTCCTAGACGGGGCCATGGACCCGTCGCGGCACTGGGCCGACGGGGAGGCCGAGATCACGGCATTCAAGGAAGGCGTTCTGCGCCAGTACGTCGAGCACTGCCAGGCTCAAGGCAGCTGTCCTCTGAGTGGCTCCACGGACGAGGCGATCGCCCAGCTGACGGCCTTCGTGGACGGCCTGGACAAGAACCCCCTCACCGCCCCAGGCTCCAATGTCACCGTCAACGCGCAGGAGGCCACCACCATCATCCGGGACTACGCCATTGAGAAACCGGACTGGGAGGAGCTGACCGCCATGCTCACCCCGGCGATGAGCAACCACGATGGCGCCCTCATGGTGAAGGCTAAGCAGAGCGCGCTCGCGCCCCAGCTGCCGACGACCGCTGAGCAGGCCATCAGCAGGGCCAACAATCTGTTCATGGCTGCCGCTGTCATCTGCAACGACTACCCGGATACGGCCGAGACCGTCGCCAACTGGGACGCGCAAGCAGCCGCCCAGAAGAAGGCCTACCCCTTCTTCGGCGGTACCTCGAATGGCCTGGAGGCCTACTGCCGAGGCTGGGGACACCGGGCACAGACCCCGCCCCGGCAGACCCACGCCGAGGGCTCGAACCCGATCCTCGTCGTCGGGCTCACGGGCGACGACCGCACCCTCTACCCCTGGGCCCAGAGCCTCACCGACCAGCTGGACAACGGCCACCTGCTCACCGTCGAGGGTCCCGGTCACATCACTTTTGGCAGGAACGCCTGCGCCACCGCGGCCATGACCGACTTCCTCGTCAACGGGACCGTCCCAGCAGAGGGCACCACCTGCGCCGCAGAGCCCCGGCCCGCCGCCGCTGGCGGAACCGAGAACTGACGGGAGGCGGCGCGCTCTTAGCCCGCACCGCGCCTTCGGGTAAGAGCGCGGCGCCGAACCTCCTCCCCACTCGCCACCGATTCGCATCCTCAAGGAGGTCGCCACCATGACTTATCAACGTTTATCCGTACCCGATCTCGCTCGGCGCCTGCTGGCCCCGATCGCCGCCCTGCTGGGTCTGGTGGCGGGCCTGAGCGTCCTCATCCTGCCCTCCCCCACACCGACCACCGCCGACCCGACCGAGTTCTCCGCCGAGCGCGCCATGGCCTCCATCAACCGCCTCGCCGACGAACCCCACAGCGTCCTCGATCGCGAGGCACACGACAGGGCGCGCGACGACGTCATCGACATGTTCGCCGACCTGGGCTACACCGCCGACGTGCACTCCGACCCACTATTCGATTTCAGCGAGCCGGGGGACAAGAAGACCTTCGACATGCTGTCCGCCGAGCAGCAGGCGGCGGTCAAGGACGCGCCGGCCGACACGATCGTCGTCGACGTACCGGGGAAGTCCAAGCGCACCATGGCGCTCATGGCCCACTACGACTCGTCCACAGTCGAGGGGGCTGGAAACGATGAACAGCACTACTACACCTCCGGGACCTCCCACGGGGCTGCCGATGACGGCTACGGCGTGGCCACCATCGTCGAGACGCTCCGGGCCCTCAAGGCCGAAGGGCGCCAGCCGGAGAACTCGCTGAAGATCGTCATCACCGACGCTGAGGAGATCGGCCTCATCGGCGCCCGCAATGAGATGCGCCACCACCGCGCCGACTATGAGAACGTCGACCTCGTCCTCAACCTCGAGGCGCGCGGCATGAGCGGCCCAGCGTTCATGTTCGAGACCTCCCCGAACAACAGCGCCGTTGCCGGCTACTTCCTGAGCCACGTGAAGCAGCCCGTGACCGGCTCGCTCTTCCCCTCGCTGTACGCACTCATGCCCAACTCCACCGACATGACGGTCGTCATCCCCGAGGGCTTCACGGTGCTCAACATCGCGGCGGTCGGGGATGCCGACCACTACCACCAGTCCACGGACGCCCCGCGCTACGTCGACCACTCGACCCTCCAGCACTACGGCGACCAGGCCCTGGACCTCACGCGGGCCTGGGCCTTCGACGGGCAGACCCCCACGCTGACCGCCGACGGCGACCTCCACTTCTTCCAGCTGTGGCGGGGATTGACCGTGCGCTACCCGGCGGCGGTCGGGACGGGGCTGGGCTGCCTGGCCGTCATCGCGGCCCTCGGCGCCGTCGCGGTACGGGCCAGGTCCCTGCACTGGAAGCAGGTCCTGGGGACCGTCTGGGGCCTGACCTGGCGAGCCGCGTCCGTCTCCGCCGCCGCAGGGCTGGTGCAGCTCGGGGCCATGGCGATGAAGTGGGCGCCGGAGAGCGGGCTCGGGCCGAATCCGCTGCTGGTGTGGATGTTCGCCATCGGGGCCCTGATCGGGGCCGGGCTCACGGCGCACTTCGTGGTGCGGCGCTGGAAGAAGGGGCTCGGGCAGGAGGCCATCGCCGCGGTGCTGCTCCTGCTGACGGCCGCCTGCGTGCCGGTCATGGTGCTAGTGCCCGGTGCCGCCTATGTCCTGGTCTTCCCCATGCTCGCCCTGGCGCTGACCGCACTGGCGCCGAGGCAGGTGCGACCGTTGGTCGGGGCGCTGGCGGCCTTCATCACCGTGGTGATCTTCGCCCCCACGATCCTGTTCATCCACGAGCTGCTCAGCCTCAGCGCGGTGTGGGTGACCGTGTTCTTCGCGATCGTGCCGGTGGCGCCGCTGGCACTCGTGCTCTTGCAGGCCGGTTCCCGGCGTACCCGGCTCACTGCCGCACAGACCAGCAGCGGTTCTGACGCCGCCGCTTCCGACGACGCCCTCGTTGCCGGTCCGGCCGCCGCGATGGCATAGGACGGCGCAGCCGCGAGCACGCCCGCCGCATGGCCGAGGCCTGCCGCGTGCCGGAAGGTGTGAACACGGCAACCTCCCGGAGGAGGACAACGGACGTCGTCCGCTTCCTCCGGGAGGTCCACCCAATCCACCCGCAGGTCGCAAACCGACACCTCCGAATCCGCCCGGCAGCCGAAGACGCCGGCACCGCCGCGTCCTTAACGTGACAGGGGTCTGGGCACTGCAGAAGTGCAGCCCGAACAGAGCCCCACCAGCAGGCACGAACCGGACAGGAGGTATGGCACCGCTCGCGACCGCCCCGACCCACAGCAAGCAACGAAGAAAGACCGAGGACGACCCAGACACCACGAGGAGAACAACCCCCATGAGACCGGTATCCCCCACCGCGCGGAAGGCGGGCGCGGCCCTGGCAGCACTGATGCTGTCAACCGCCCTGACGGCCTGCCAACCAGACAGCTCCACCGCCAGCGCCGCAACACCCACGTCTGTCCCCACCCCCACCGCCCAGGCAAGCGCCCCTGCCAGCAACTCCACCGGTAGCCCCGGCGATTCCACCGGCGGCTCCACTGCCAGCCCCGGCGGTTCCAACGGCGGCTCCCAAAGCGATGCTCCCCAGGGGCTGGAAAGCTTCTACAACCAGACCATCGACTGGAAGGACTGCTCGAACGAGACCACGACCTTCCAGTGCGGGACCGTCACCGTCCCCCTGGACTACGACCACCCGGACGGCCAAACCATCACCATCGCCCTGAAGAAACTCCCCGCCTCCGACGGCAACGCCGAGCACGGCTCCCTCTTCTTCAACCCCGGAGGCCCCGGCGCCAGCGGCGTCGAGGCAATGACCTCGGCACCCCGAGTGTCCGAGGAACTTCGAGCCGCCTACGACATCATCGGCTTCGATCCTCGCGGAGTCGGGCAGTCCACCCCGATCACCTGCTGGACCAACGACGAGATCAAGCAGCACCTGGCGAATCCCAGCGACGACGCCGGCCCGACAGACCCGCTCAAGGGCATCACATCCACGAACACTCCGGCCCAGAACAAGATCGACCGGGGCACGGCCAACGCCGCCAGGTGCGCCCAGCACTCGCAGGTCCCCGAACTGCTCGACCACGTCGGCACCCGCGACGTCGCCCGCGACCTGGACATCCTGCGCGCCACGAACAGCAACACGAAACTGAACTACCTGGGCGTCTCCTACGGCACCCGCATCGGAGCCATCTACGCCGACCTCTTCCCAGGCCACGTCGGCCGCGTCGTCCTGGACAGCGCCGTCGATCCGTCGAAACGAGAGATCGACAGCATCACCGAGACAGTAGCCTTCAAGGAAGGCGTCCTGCGCCAGTACGTCGAGCACTGCCAGGCCCAGGATGGCTGCCCCCTGACCGGCTCCACGGACGAAGCGGTCGCCCAACTGGCCGCCTTCGTCGACGGCCTGGACAAGAACCCCCTCACCGCCCCGGACTCCGACGCCACCGTCAACACACAGGACGCCACCGCCATCATCCAGCGGCTCGCCGTCGCACAGCCGAACTGGGACGCACTGACCGCCATGCTCACCCCGGCGATGACCAACCACAACGGCACCCTCATGGTGAAAGCGAAGCAGAACTCGCCCGACCTGTCGCCGGAGACGACCGTCGAGGAGGTAGTCAGCCAGGCCAACGAACAGATCATGCTCGCCGCGGTCATCTGCAACGACAATCCGGACACGGACAGCACCGCATCCGACTGGGACGCACAGACAGCCGCCGAAAAGAAGACCTATCCCTTCTTCGGCGGCACTTCGAGCGCCATGGACGCCTACTGTCGAGGCTGGGGGCACCAGGGGAAGACCCCGCCCCAGGAGACCCACGCCAAGGGCTCCGCCCCAATCCTCGTCGTCGGGATCACCGGCGATGTCCAAACGCTCTACTCCTGGGCCCAGAGCCTCGCCGGCCAGCTGGACAACGGCCACCTGTTTACCATCAAGGGCTACGGGCACGGCGGCGCCATCGGCAGCTGCGCCACCGCGGCCACGATCGGCTACCTCGTCAATGGGACCGTCCCGGCAGAAGGAGCCACCTGCACCGCCGAGCCCCGGCAGGCCGCCGCCGATCCCCCACCCGCCGCCAACGGCGGAGCCGAGGGCTGACAAACAGCACCGCACCCGCGAAACACTCCAGGGTCTTGGGTCCACTCCCAGTGAGTGGACCCAAGACCCCGAGCAGCAAGGTACGAACGCAACGACCTCCTGGAAGAGGACGCTCGTCGTCCATCTCCTCCGGGAGGTCAACTTCGTCCGCCCAGAAACTAAATCATCCCAGGGGCTGACGAAACCAACACCACCGCGTCGTTAACGTTGCAGGAGTCCGGCGCTGCGGAAGCACGGCCTGGACCGGGTCCGCCAGCCGGCATGAGCTGGGCAGGAGACCCAGCACTGCCCGAGCCCCGGCCACAGCGGACAGTGGAGACCGACGACGACCACCAACACCGCAAGGAGAGCTACCCCCTTATGAGATCCACATCCCTGGCCGTACGGAAGGCGGGCGCGGCCCTGGCAGTACTGATGCTGTCAACCGCCCTGGCGGCCTGCCAACCAAACAGCTCCACCGACGCCACCGCACCCACCGCTGTACCCACAGCCACCAACCAGACCGGCAACTCCACCGACAATCCTGACGGCTCCACCGGCAACTCCACCGACAACCCCGACGGCTCCACCGGCGGCTCCAGCAACTCCACCGATAACCCTGACGGCTCCACCGGCAACTCCACCGACAGTCCCAACGGCTCCACCGGCGGCTCCGGCAACTCCACCGGTAGCCCCGGCGGTTCCCAGGGTGATGTTCCCCGGGGGCTGGAGAGTTTCTACAACCAGACCATCGACTGGAAGGACTGCTCAGACGGCACCGCATCCTTCCAGTGCGGGATGGTCACCGTCCCCCTGGACTACGAGCACCCGGACGGCCAAACCATCACCATCGCCGTGAGGAAGCTCGCCGCCTCCGACGGTAACGCCGAGCACGGCTCCCTGTTCCTCAACCCCGGAGGCCCCGGTGGCAGCGGCGTGGCGATGATGCAGGTCATGGCCCCCATGCTTACGGAGGAGACTCGAGGCGCCTACGACATCATCGGCTTCGATCCTCGCGGAGTCGGGCAGTCCACCCCGATCACCTGCTGGACCAACGACGAGATCAAGCAGCACCTGGCGAATCCCAGCGACGACGCCGGCCCGACGGACCCGCTCAAGGGAGTCATGTACAAGAACGTTGCGGCCCAAGAGAAGATAGACCGGGGCACGGCCAACGCCGCCAGGTGCGCCCAGCACTCGCAGGTCCCCGAACTGCTCGACCACGTCGGCACTCGCAACGTCGCCCGCGACCTGGACATCCTGCGTGCCACGAACAGCAACGCGAAGCTGAACTACCTGGGCGTCTCCTACGGGACCTATATCGGAGCCATCTATGCCGATCTCTTCCCAGACCACGTCGGCCGCGTCGTCCTGGACAGCGCCATGGATCCCTCGAAACGATCGGGTGGCGAAATCAGAGCCGAGCAAATCACGTTCTTGGAAGGCGCCCTGCGTCAGTACGTCGAGCACTGCCAGGCCCAGGATGGCTGCCCCCTGACCGGCTCCACGGACGAGGCGGTCGCCCAACTGGCCGCCTTCGTCGATGGCCTGGACAAGAACCCACTGACCGCCCCGGACTCCGACGCCACCGTCAACACGCAGGACGCCACCGTCATCATCCAGCGGCTCGCCGTCGCACAGCCGGACTGGGAGGCGCTGACCGCCATGCTCACCCCGGCGATGACCAACCACGACGGCACCCTCATGGTGAAAGCGAAACAGGGCTCGAACAAGTCATCGACGATGCCCGTCGAGGCGGCGGCCTACATCGCCAACAGCGAGATCATGTTCGCCGCGGTCATCTGCAACGACGACCCGGACACGGGCGGTACCGCCTCCGACTGGGACGCGCAGGCAGCCGCCGAAAAGAAGACCTACCCCTTCTTCGGCGGAACCTCGAGCGCCATGGACGCCTACTGCCAAGGCTGGGGGCACCGGGGGAAGACCCCGCCCCAGGAGACCCGCGCCAAGGGCTCCGACCCGATCCTCGTCGTCGGGATTAAGGGAGATATCCAGACGCTCTACTCCTGGGCCCAGAGCCTCGCCGGCCAGCTGGACAACGGCCACCTGCTCACCGTCGAGGGCTACGGTCATGGCGCCTTCGGCACGAACAGCTGCGCCTCCACAGCCATCACCGGCTTCCTCGTCAACGGAACTATGCCGGCTGACGGCACCACCTGCGCCGCCGAACCCCGGCAGGCCGCCGCCGATCCCCCACCCGCCGCCAACGGCGGAGCCGAGGGCTGACAAACAGCACCGCACCCGCGAAACACTCCGGAGCCTCGGGCTCACTCCTGGTGAGTGGCCCGAGGCTCCGGTCTGCTGGGCGGGCATGGATGTCGTCGGGCAGCGACGGCAGATTCAGCGAGCGACGTCGTCGACGGCGCACTCGGCCACGGCGACGGCGAGCTGGACCCGGTTGGTGACGCCGAACTTGTCCAGCAGAGCGGAAACGTGAGTCTTGACGGTGCTGGCGCCGACGGCGAGCTCCGCGGCGATCTCGCCGTTGCCCAGGCCCTGCGCCACGAGCAGGGCGACTTGGCGTTCCCTGTCGGTGACGGTGTCGGGGAAGGCACGGCGCTGCGGGGTGGCCTCGACGGCCGTCTCAACGAGCCGGTCCAGGACGGAGCCGGAGAAGGCTCGCTGACCGTCGGCAGCGGCGCGCACGGAGCTGAAGATGATCTCGGGAGCGCTGTCCTTGAGGAGGAAGCCGGTGGCGCCGGCGCGCAGGGCGGCGGCGACCATCGCGTCGGTGTCGAAGGCGGTCAGCACGAGGACCTTGGTGTCGGGGGCAGTCGGCGGTGATCTGCGCGGTGGCCCAGACGCCATCGGTACCGGGCATGTGCAGGTCCATGAGGACGACGTCGGGACGCAGGCTGCGCACCGCGTCGTAGCCGCTGCGCCCGTCGGCCCCCTCGCCGAGGACCGTGACGCCGGAGTCGCTCTCGAGGATGAGGCGCAGGGCGGCGCGCACGAGGGCGTCGTCGTCAACGATGACAACGCGTACACGGCGCTGCGGTGAGTCCATGCCGATTCCTTTGTTTCCTCAACTACCTGGGGCCTACTGCATGTCGGGGCGGGCAGGTACGGCGGCCATGACGATGAACTGCTCTGTGCGCTGCGAGACGTGCAGCTCGCCACCGAGAAGCCGCAGCCGCTCGCGCAGACCCTCCAGGCCCAGGCCACCTCCGGGCGCCGTCGGCCGAGGCGTGGACGGGCAGTCGTTGACGCACCGCACCATGAGAGCGGCGGCGCCGTCACCGGGATCGTCGGCGGCCTCGACCTCACAGTCGAGCCGCACCACGCCGCCGGCCCCGTGGCGGCGGGCGTTGGTGAGCAGCTCCTCGATGGTGCGCAGGACCGCGTGCCGACTGCGGGCGTCGGCGGCCTCGAAGGAATCCGCCCAGGACTCGGCCAGGTGCAGTTCGATCTCCTGGCCGGCCTCCCGCTCATGGGCAAGGACCTCCTCGACGTCGGACCAGGTGGCGCGAGCGCCGTCAGCGGAACCGTCGTCGTGCAGGACGGCGAGGATCTGGCGCAGCTCGCGTCCGGAGTCGGCCGCGAGGGTGTGAATGCTGCCCGCGATCTTGCGGACACTCCCTATATCCAGGTAGGTGCGGGTCTGGAGGGTGCCGGCGTGGAGGGAGATCAGGGAGAGGCGGTGGGCAAGGGAGTCGTGCATCTCGCGGGAGATGCGGGAGCGCTCCTCGGCGCGGCTCTGGGCGATGCGCGCCTCCTGCGTGGTGCGGATGAGGCGGGCCTCGCGGGAGGCTGAGCGCAGCAGCTCCTCGCGGGCCTGCAGGTTGACGCCCAGCATGACGCAGACGATGCAGATCGGGAGAGTAACCATTGCGTATGTGGCGACGGCCGATAGCGTGGCCTCTTCGCGAATCGGATTGAGGAGCGGAGACATGGTCACGCCCATGATCATGGCAGCCACCACGACCGGTATCGCTTTCGCCCCTTTACGCATGCCGATGACGGTCGCAGACACATAAGCCGCCACCTGCGGCCAGGTGGGGATGAACCCCAGGACAACGATAAGGATCGACAACGACGGGCGGGGTCCTCTGAGAACCGGGATGAGGAGGAGGAGAAGACAGGTCAGAGAGATGAGTACATGTCCGGCATACATCACCTGCCAGCGGTCCAAGCCCGGCACGACCGTGGAGCCGCCTTCCAGCTTGAGGTACGCAATCAGGGCGAGCAGCGTCTACACCACGGTGATCGAGGCGGTGCCGCTCCAGACGAGGATCTGCACCTTGCGGGTGTGCGCGCTGGAGGAGACGGAGGCGTCGGCCATGGGCCGACCCTACTGAGGGCGCCTGTGCGGGGGCCTCCCCCACCTGGGGGAGGCCGTTCGCCGTCGTCAGCCGCGCGTTCGTAGGGTAGGTGTCGCGGTCGTACCCTCTACCCCTCGAACGCACGTCCTAAGGTACGAACGCGGCGATCCAGGGCGGGCGGCGCAGGATGCGGACGACCGCAGCCTTCAGGGGCACTCGGATCCGGACACAGGCAGAGGCGAGTCGGACGCCGGCACCTACTGGTGGTGCACACTGTGCCCCATGGCAGACGGGACCAGACGCGATCTCACCGGGCTCCTGGAGTCCATCGGCGGGCGCGACGGCCGGCTCGTCCATCTCCAGCGCGTCCCGTCCCACCCCGGCCGTCACGCCGACTGGCCCGAGTGGGCGGACCCCGACCTCGTGACCGCCTACCGCCGTCTCGGCGTCGAGCGCCCCTGGACGCACCAGGTCGCCGCCGCGCGCTCCGCCCACGCCGGTCACCACACAGTTCTGGCCACCGGCACCGGTTCGGGCAAGTCGCTGGCCGCCTGGCTTCCGGCGCTCTCCGATGTCCTGGCCGCCCAGGCCCCCGGCGTCGACTCGCGCATCTCCGCTCACGGCCAGCGCCCCACCACTGTCTACCTCTCCCCCACCAAGGCGCTCGCCGCCGATCAGGCCGCCGCCCTGGGCCGGCTCATCGGCGAGCTCGAGACCGTCCAGCGCGATGCCGGCACGCCCGCGGGCTCCCTGCGCACGGTGCGCGCCGGCACCTGCGATGGGGACACGCCCCTGCCCGAGCGCGACTGGGTGCGCGCCCATGCTGACGTCGTCCTGACCAACCCCGACTTCCTCCACTTCTCCCTGCTGCCGGGCCACGAGCGCTGGCCCCGTCTCCTGCGGGGCCTGCGCTACATCGTCATCGACGAGTGCCACGCCTACCGCGGGATCCTGGGGGCGCACGTCGCCCTCGTGTTGCGCCGCCTCCTGCGGCTCGTGGCGCGCCTGCGCCCGCGCGGCCCGCAGCCGGTGGTCCTGTGCGCCTCGGCCACCGCGGCCGAGCCGGCCCTCACCGCGGCCCGACTCATCGGCGCCGAGCCCGACGACGTCGTGGCCGTCACCGATGACGGCGCACCCGCCGGGGAACGCACCCTGGCCCTGTGGCAGCCGGCCCTGCGCGACCCCTGGGCGCTGCCTGCACCCGGTGAGGGCGGGCCGGCCAAGACAGCTGCGCCGCAACCGGACCCGGCCGAGGACGCCGGCTCCTCCCCCGGCACGGCGCAGGCCGGAGCCGAGGCCATGACCGCCGAACCGGACTCAGGCGATCCGGGCGAGGACCCCTCGGCACGGCGCAGCGCCGTCGTCGAGGCCGCCGAGCTGCTCGTGGATCTCCTGAGCGTGGGCGCCCGGGCGCTGGTGTTCGTGCGCTCGCGGCGCTCGGCGGAGATCGTGGCCGAGCGGGCCCGGCACACATTGGGGCTCTCGCTGCCCGAGCTCATCGGCACGGTCTCGGCCTACCGCGGCGGCTACCTGCCCGAGGAGCGTCGGGCCCTGGAGGCCGACCTGCGCTCGGGCCGGCTGCGGGCGCTGGCCACCACCAGCGCCCTGGAGCTGGGCATCGACGTCACCGGCTTGGACGCGGTCCTCATCGCCGGCTGGCCGGGCACGCGAGTCTCGCTCGGGCAGCAGGCGGGCCGGGCCGGGCGGGCCGGCAGCCGCGGGCTCGCAGTCCTCATTGCCTCCGACAACCCGCTGGACGCCTACCTGGTGCACCACCCCGAGGCGGTGTTCGCCGCCCCCGAGGCCACGGTCTTCGACCCGACCAACCCCTACGTGCTCGCACCCCACCTGTGCGCCGCCGCCTCCGAGGCGCCCCTGAAAGCCTCGGACCTGGCCCTGTTCGGCCTGCCCGATGACGCCCTGCTGCGAGAGCTGGAGGGCCGGGGAGCGCTGCGACGTCGGCCCACGGGCTGGTTCTGGAACGTCAACCTTCCCGGGCGGCCTCAGGACCTGGTCTCGCTGCGCGGTGATGAACGGCCCGAAGTGCCGGTGGTGGAGGCCGGCACTGGCGCCATCATCGGCACGGTCAACGGTGCGACCGCCGACTCCACCGTCCATGAGGGCGCCGTCTACGTCCACCAGGGGCGCGTCTACGTGGTCGAGGAGCTGGCCGACGACGTCGCGCTCGTGCGGCCCCGAGCGGCGGTCGGGTACCGCACGCGGGCCCAGGTGCACTCGAGCGTGCGCATCATCGCCGAGCGCGAACAGCAGGTCTGGAGGGCGGCCGGACGCGGAGAGCCGACGATCACCTGGTCCTTCGGGTCGGTGGAGGTCACCAGCCAGGTGACGGGATTCCAGAAGACGGCGCTGCCCGGCGGGGAGGTCGTCTCGCAGCACGCCCTGGAGATGGACGAGCGCGTGCTGCCCACCGCCGCCGTGTGGTGGACCATCCCGCTGAGGGCCTGCGAGGCCGGGGGCCTGGAACTCGCCACGCTGCCCGGTGCCCTGCACGCGGCAGAGCACGCAAGCATCGGAATGCTGCCACTGCTGGCGACCTGTGACCGCTGGGATATCGGCGGACTCTCAACGGCGCTGCACCCGCAGACCGGCGCGCCCACCGTGTTCGTCCATGACGGGCACGCCGGCGGAGCGGGCTTCGCCGAGCGCGGCTACCGGGCCGGGCGCGAGTGGCTGGAGGCGACGCTCGCCGTCGTCGAGGGCTGCGGGTGCGCGAGCGGCTGCCCCTCGTGCGTGCAGTCGCCCAAGTGCGGCAATAACAACGAGCCCCTGGACAAGGCCGGGGCAGCCGTCCTACTGCGGCTCCTGCTCGAGGTGGCACCCCAGGAGTGACGAGACGATTCCGGCGACAGATCCACCAAAAACTGTCCGGAATGGACGACTTTGACGCACTCCCCAACCCAGTACCCAGAAGTAACTGAACTCCGACCTGCCGCTTTGCGAATCGCACCTTGTGGGAGCGGCAGCAAAGTCGTCCGAAACGGTCAATCCGGCCGCCGAACCTGACGCGACGTGAGGCCGCTCAGTACTTGGGCATGAACGTAAATTCATAAGACGCTCTCCCTCATATTCATGAGATGCTCGCCCTCACGCAACGTGAGGCTGATACGTTCACAGCATGCTCGTTCGACTACTGCGCAGACACCTGCAACCGTATACGGGCCTGCTTCTGTGCGTTCTGGTGCTTCAGTTCGCCCAGGTGATGGCTTCCTTGTACCTTCCCACCCTCAACGCCGACATCATCGATAAGGGCGTGGCCACCGGGGACACCGGTTACATCTGGCGCACGGGCGCCTTCATGCTGGCGGTGAGCGTCGGTCAGGGCCTGTGCACGGTGGCGGCGACGTATCTCGCGGCGCGGGCGGCGATGAGCATGGGCCGCGACCTTCGCGGGGCGGTCTTTGAGCGGGTCAGCGGTTTCTCCGAGCGGGAGATCTCCGCCTTCGGGGCGGGCTCGCTCATCACCCGCAACACCAACGACGTCCAGCAGGTCCAGATGCTGGTGATGATGAGCTGCACGATGCTGGTGACGGCGCCGGTCATGGCGGTGGGCGGCATCATCATGGCGGTGACGCGCGCGCCCGGCCTGTCCTGGCTGATCGCGGTGTCGGTGCCGGTCCTGCTGGTGGCGGTGGGCCTCATCGTGAGCCGGATGCTGCCCCTGTTCCGCTCCTACCAGGACAAGCTCGACGCCATCAACCGGGTGATGCGCGAGCAGCTCACCGGCATTCGGGTCATTCGCGCCTTCGTGCGCGAGGAGGCCGAGACCGAGCGCTTCGAGGACGCCAACACCGACATCGCCTGGGTCGGCGAGCGCGTGGGCCGGCTCTTCGTCCTGCTGTTCCCGCTGGTGATGCTCGTGCTGGACGTGACGATCGTCGGCGTCATCTGGTTCGGCGGGCACCGGGTCGGCGACGGCGACGTGGAGGTGGGCACCCTCATCGCCTTCATGTCCTACCTCATGCAGATCCTCATGGGCATCGTCATGGCGAGCTTCATGACGATCATGATCCCGCGCGCGGCCGTGTGCGCTGAGCGCATCAGCGAGGTGCTGGCGACGCCGCCGACCATCACCTCCTCCCCCGACGCCGTCGACACCTTCCCGACTCCTGGAACGGTCGAGATGCGTCACGTCACCTTCGTCTATCCCGACGCCGACGCCCGCGTCCTGGCCGAGGTCAGTTTCACCGTGGAACCGGGCACGACGACGGCGATCGTGGGCTCGACGGCGTCGGGCAAGTCCACGGTGGTGCGGTTGCTGGCCCGGTTGCTGGAGGCGAGCTCGGGTCAGGTGCTCATCGGCGGCACCGACGTGCGCAAGGCCGACCCCGAGGCGCTGTGGGCGCAGTTGGGGCTCGTGCCCCAGCAGCCCTTCCTGTTCGCCGGGACCGTGGCCTCCAACCTGCGTCTGGGGCGAGAGGAGGCCACCGACGACGAGCTGTGGGAGGCCCTGGAGGTCGCCCAGGCCAAGGACTTCGTGAGCCAGATGGACGGGGGCCTTCAGGCAACCATCGCCCAGGGCGGCACGAATGTCTCCGGCGGTCAGCGTCAGCGCCTGGCTATCGCCCGGGCCCTGGTGCGACGCCCCGACATCCTCATCTTCGACGACTCCTTCTCGGCCCTGGACGTGTCCACCGACGCACGGCTGCGCGAGGCCATGGGGCCGGCCACCGCCGGCATCACGAAGGTGATCGTGGCCCAGCGCGTTTCCACGATCACCGGGGCCGACCAAATCCTCGTCCTGGACGGCGGCCACCTGGTGGGCAGCGGCACGCACACCGAGCTGCTGGCTACCTGCCCCGTCTACCGCGAAATCGTCACCTCCCAGCTCGGAGCGGAGGCCGCAGCATGAGCACCAGCGCGAACAGCAACACAAGCACCGGCACGAGCACCGCCGTCGGCCCTGATGAGCTCAGCGAGGAGGACCTCAAGCTGGCCGCCGAGGCACAGGCCTCCTCGGGCGACTGGCACGCCGGCCCGCCCCCTGGCAAGGCCGAGGCCTTCTGGCCCTCCTTCAAGCGGATGGTCGGGCTGCTGGGCACCTACCGGAAAACCCTGGTGGTCGTAGCCCTGGCCGCCGTGGGAACGGTCGTACTGGCCGTGGCGGCACCCAAGGTGCTGGGCCAGGCGACCAACGTCATCTTCGAGGGCGTGATCTCCACGATGCTGCCGGCCGGCACCACCAAGGCCCAAGCTGTCGAGGCCCTGCGGGCCCGAGGGATGGACGACTTCGCCACGATGCTCTCGGCGATGGACGTCGTCCCGGGCGCGGGCATCGACTACACCCGTCTGGGACGGATCCTGACGGTGGTGCTGGCTCTCTATATCGGCTCAGCAGTCCTCAACTGGATCCAGGGCTGGCTCCTCAACCGCGTCACGGTCAAAGTCCTCTACCGGCTGCGCGCCCAGGTGGAGGACAAGGTCCACCATCTGCCGCTGAGCTACTTCGACGCCGTCCAGCGTGGCGAGCTTCTCAGCCGCCTGACCAACGACGTCGACAACGTCACCAACACTCTTCAGCAGTCCCTGTCCAGCGCGCTGACCTCGATCCTCACGGTCGTGGGAGTGCTGGGGATGATGTTCTCCATCTCTTGGAAGCTGGCGCTGGTGGCGCTCATCATCTTCCCGCTCATGGGTGTGGTCTTCGGGGTCATCGGGCCGCGCTCGCAGAAGGCCTTCACCAATCAGTGGGCGCGCACCGGCAAGATCAATACCCGGGTGGAGGAGTCCTTCTCCGGGCACGCCCTGGTGCAGGTCTACGGGCGCACGGACTCGGTGCGCGAGGCCTTCGCCGCCGAGAACGAGGAGCTCTTCCGGGCCTCCCTGCGCGCGCAGTTCCTCTCCGGAATCATGATGCCGATCATGCTGGTCATCGGGAACTTGAACTACGTGGCCATCGCGGTGGTCGGCGGCGCCATGGTCGCCTCCGGTTCCCTGCGTCTGGGTGACGTGCAGGCCTTCATCCAGTACTCCCAGCAGTTCTCCCAGCCCCTGGGCCAGCTCGGCGGCATGGCCACCGCCGTGCAGTCTGGGACCGCGAGCGCCGAGCGGATCTTCGAGCTACTCGACGCCGAGGAGCAGCGGCCCGACGACGACGCCCCGGAGAACACCACTACGGCCGCCGCAGACATTGCGGCCGCCGAGGACGCCGACCGGGGCTCGCAGGCCCGCCCCAAGGACCCGGTGGGCCCGGGAGTCATTGAGATGGAGCACGTGCGCTTCTCCTACAGCCCGGAGGTCGAGCTCATCCGCGACCTGTCGCTGCGGGTGGACCCCGGGCACACAGTCGCGATCGTGGGGCCCACGGGAGCGGGCAAGACCACCCTGGTCAACCTGCTCATGCGCTTCTACGAGCTCGACGGCGGCCGCATCCTGCTCGATGGGCGCGACATCGCCACCATGACGCGCCACGACGTGCGCCGTCGGACCGGCATGGTCTTGCAGGATCCCTGGCTGTTCGCCGGCACGATCCGCGAGAACATCCGCTACGGGCGCCCCGGGGCCACCGATGAAGAGGTCGAGGCCGCCGCCAGGGCGTGCTTCGTCGACCACATCATCAAGGCCCTGCCGCAGGGATACGACACGGTCCTGGAGGAGGACGCCGCCAATATCTCCTCCGGCGAGCGACAGCTGCTCACGATCGCGCGGGCCTTCGTGGCCAACCCGGCCGTGCTCATCCTCGATGAGGCCACCAGCTCGGTGGACACCCGCACCGAGCTGCTGGTCCAGCAGGCCATGAACGCGCTGCGCCAGGGCCGCACGAGCTTCATCATCGCCCACCGGCTGTCCACGATCCGCGACGCCGACACCATCCTGGTCATGGAGCACGGCGACATCGTCGAGCAGGGCAACCACGATGAGCTCATCGCGGCCGATGGCGCCTACGCGCGCCTCCACGCGGCTCAGTTCGCCAACGGCGCCACCGTCGCCGTCGAGGACTGAACTTCGGGCCGGGTCGCACTGAGCTCAGCCGGGCGGGGCGTCGACGGGGCCGGCGCGGGCCTCGGCGGTGGCCCGGCGGGGCAGGCCGAGGATTGTCGTCGAGATAGTGACACTGACGGTGACGTCCTCACCGGCCACGGAGCAGGCGCTCATCGAGGCACCGTTGGCAGCAGCGACGCGCTGGGCCATGGCGCAGGGGTCGCCGGGGGCGACCACCGAGGACAGGACCGTGGCACCGGAGATGGCCGCGAGATCAGCGGCGGTCCGGGCCCGACCGGTGGCGATCTGGGCCTGGATGAGGCCCGCGATGCCGACCGCCGCAGCCAGAAGCACCGCGATGACGCCCAGAGCGTAGACGGTCCCCGAACCGCGCTCGTCCCATCGAGGCCGGCTCATGGGTTGCTCGGCTCGGTGTAGGTGCAGGCACGGGCGCGCGCCGTCAGGCCCAGCCCACCCAGGGGACCGGGTACGGGCCGGGCGGCGGTGACGCAGGTGAGCTCTCCCTGCTCGACGCCGAGGCTCACCCCTGCGGCCACGCGCTGGGCGGCTTCGGCATAGTCGTCCCGGCCGATGGCGGCCTGACGTGCGGCTGTGCGGGCGGCGTCGGCCACCCGCAGTTGGGTGACGCCGGCGCTGACGGCCGCCAGCACGATGAGGAGTACGAGGACGACAGCGGGCAGCGACAGCGCCGTCTCGGCCGTCACCATGCCCTGATCGCTCCGTTCATCGGACTCATCCGCACCGCCGGTTTCACCGGGCCCTTTGGGCTCGCCCTGCCCGTGGGCCCGGTGGCCGGGTGGCGGGCGCGACTCGGCCCTGCCGCCGGGCCCACGGGAACCAGGCCCCGGACGACGACGTCGGCCACCGCCGGGTGGCCGGACCACTCGGGGGCGAGCGCGCCCACCCGCTGCGATGACGCCGCACATCACACCGAGAGCGCCGACTCGATGATGGACCGCAGGGCGCCGCTCAGGCTGCCCGAGCGCATGAGCGCCAGTAGCAGACCGGCGAAGGCCGCGGCCGCCAGGGTCCCAATGGCGTACTCGGCGGTGGCCATGCCCTCCTCCCCGGACGTCAGACGCCGCAGGAGGGTCGGCTGCGCCGACGGGTGGCCCGGACGGGCCAGCATCACGCTGGTGCGCAGCGCGCGCAGAGTGGTGCTCGTGGATCTCCTCATGGTGGTTCTCCTCTGGTTGGTGGGGATCAGCGCGCCGCTGCTCCCCAACGGGCGCCGTGCCCGCCCAACCAGAATCAGTCCGCCCCGGGGTCCCGCGCTCACGGGCTCCTCGGCCCTGTGGAGGTCACCTGCAGTCCCGGGCCTGTGGCATCGGGGGCCGCCCGCCCTTCAGCCGATCTGCCCGGCCGCGTGGGTCGTTCTCACGGGCGGAGGCATTCCGTGCGTACGGGTGCGCGCGATTATCCGTGTGGAGACATGTCACGCGGCCGGGGCAAGATTC
>NZ_VICB01000010.1 GCF_006546835.1 Actinomyces johnsonii
CGGGCCAACTGCATTCTTACAGCCGCCGGAAGCAGACTGAGTCGCCCCGTCCCTCACGCCGCGGTTAGGGCCGCGAAGAGCGGCTGCTCCCAGCAGCGGAGTCGTCCCCAGCGGGCGCCTCGCCCGTGAAGAGATACTCGATGAGTGGATCCGCCGGGCGATCGTAGTCGAGCGCTGACAACGTCGTCGCCAGCATGCCAACGGCGAGAAGACTTCTGGTTTCATTTCGCGGAATACCCAGATCGTCGTGCAGCAGGTGGCTGACTCGAGTGAATCCTTCACGCGCCAGCGGGCCGAGTTTCTCATCGGTGCCGCAGACGAACAGCTGGGCCAGGAGCCTGAGCTCGTCAGATGAGAAGGCCAGCTCCTGGAAACGCTTGCCGAACTTGTGGCGCTGGCCGGGGTCGCTCAAGGGAGCGGTGTCGCGGAACAGCTCCTCGATGTGGGTGGAGGCCTGCTCACACAGAGTCCGGATTAGCTTGGTCTTGGAACCGAAGGCACGCACCACGTATGCCTGGCTGACGCCGGCCTCGCGGGCGATGCGGTCGGTGGTGATGCGAGCGAACCCGTATCTGCTGAACAGGTGCAGTGCCGCATCCAGGATGCGTTCGCGTCCCGATGTCCTTGGCTCAGTATCGCTGGATGCCGGCGGCTCCTTCATGGGGCCAGTCTAGACGCTATGGCGCATGTAGTCATTGGGTGATAACCTCGTCTGGTTATCAGTCAATGACTACAGGAGGTTGCATGTCATGTCGTCTGACGAGATCGCCTGGGAGGCCCGCATCATTCCACGCGCGACTGTCGTTCGTGCGGTACTTACCGTGGCCATCTCCGCGTTGCTGACCGGGGTGCTCTTCAGCTACTTCTACATTGAGGTGTTCAACGCGCCGGAGCCGCACCGTCTGCCTGTGGCTGTCGCAGGTGCTGACACGGCACATCTGCAGGATGCTGTGGGCGACGGGTACCGGTTGGTTCCTGTGACTGATCGTCAGAAGGGGCTCGATCGACTCTCCCGTCACGAGGTCTACGGCGTCATTGCGCTGGATGGGAAGGGCAGGAGTATCGAGCTGTCCTACACCAGTGTCGATGGGACTTCCGTGCTGTCCTATATGCGGCCGCTCGCCGAGCGAATCTCGGAGCGATCGGGGATGCCGCTTCGGATCTCCAACACGACCCCGGGTGTGGCCGCGAACGCGTCTCCGGGCCGCAGCGTGTTCTTCGCGGTGTTCGGCACCGCTCTCACCGGTTTTGTTCTCTCCCAGGCCCTGTCCTCGGTCGCTTCCCAGGTTGGGCTATCGCTGCGGGCTCGACTGATGGTCATGGTGGGGGTGTCTGCAGTCGCGGGATTGCTGGTGTCCCTCATGCTCGATCCCTGGTTTGCTATCGCTCCCGGCGCCTTCTGGAGTAGCTGGCCAATGGTCTTGCTCCTGTGTTTATCGGCGGTGACGACGGGGTCGGCCATGCTCGACGTCGTCGGGCCGTTGGGACAGGTGGTCACGGCGGTCCTGTTCGTAACCCTGGGCAACGCCACAGCCACCGGAATCCTGCCGATGCCGTTTCTGACATTGCCCTATCAGGTCATCAGCAGGCTGCTTCCCACCGGTAATGTGGTGCGCGCGGTGCTCAATGAGGCCTACTTCGAGGGCGCAGGATGGCAGTGGGGTTACCTCGTCCCACTCGTGTGGATCCTCACCGGTATCGGCTTGCTGGTTGTCTTTGACCATCGGTCGCGGAGGCACCGTTGATCCAAGTTGGGCGCCTCGATCTGCCTCGCTGCACCTCGCTGCCTCGGTCCTGCAACGGTGCTGCCGGGCCGTATGCGCTTTAGATCCAGGACTGCAGGAACATGTGCGTCAGCCAGAAGGCGCGCGAAACGGTCCGCCCGGTCCAGATCGGCCACCAGAAGGCTGCAGCGGTGCAGGCGAGGGCGGTGACCACGATGATGAGGGAGATACCCTCGCTGCGGATCTGCCATGTGGGTACCGACGTCCAGTTCGCCAGCCACGCCCACCGGTTGCGCCGGCCGGTGTCGTCCAGGCCGTCGTCTCCGCCGTCAAGGGAGGGTGGCACCGCAGTTGTCGTGGCCGGGTACCCGGTCAGTTCGGCCATGGCCTGCGCCCCCGCCGTGTCGGCCTGGCGGGCGGCGTTGGCGGGGGCCTCGACCTCGGGGTCGCCATCATCCGCTTTGGTATGGATGCGGTACATACCAGGATCGGTCTCCACTACCGGCGGTGTCCACACTGGTGTGCGTCCGAACTGCGGGCCGAAGCCCAGGAACCGGGCACCCACCCCGCGCCAAGGACGGATGCCGGCGCCGATCTGCCCGTTCCTGAGGGCGGCCACCTGCGCCTCCGCTCCCGCAGAGCCCGGCAACGGGGGCAGCAGACCGGCTCCCATACCCAATGCCAGCACGAGGACGAGCACGACGCAGGGGACGAAGGCGACCGTGTAGAAGGTGAAGATCGTGCGGTCCCGGTACTGGAACCACGGCACGTACATGCCCAGGTAACCGATGAGGGGCACCCACGCCCGCCAGTCGCGGTTCTTCACCCCAATGATGACGACGACCGCCAGCGCCACCACGGCGGACCACCAGATGGCGATGTTTCCGATCGAGGTGATGGCCTGGACACAATCCCCACCCGAACAGGTTTGCGGGACCTGGGCCTTGTCCTCCCAGAAGAAGGAGGTCGGCCGTGTCTGCAGCAGCCAGCCGTAGGGCTTCGACTGGTAGGTGTGCGGTGAGGCCAGGCCGACGTGGAACTCGTACATCTGCTGGTGGTAGGCGATGAAATCGTTGATGCTGTTGGGCAATGAGGGGAAGGGTACCGGCTGGTGATCCCTGATCTGCTCCAGCGTCCATCCGTGCTTGTAGGCGCTGGGATGGGTGAACCAGGACCACCAGCACCCGACGTAGACGACCACGGCCACCGGAACCGTCTGCAGGAAGTCGCTCACGCCCTGGGCGACCGTCCCCTCCAGGAACCAGGCCCGGGCCCCTACCCGTCGCAGCGCGAGCGTGTCCCATATGACGACGGCGAGACCCACGACTGCCAGCAGGTAGATCCCCGACCACTTGATGGAGCAGGTCAGACCCAGAACGATACCGGTGGCCAACAACCAGGGGCGGAGTGTGGCGTGCGGCGCCCTCGCCCCAGGCCTGGTCCCCGCCAGCAGGCGAGCCAGTCTGGCGCGTGACCACTCGCGGTCTCGCACCAGGCAGTACAGGGACAGGGTGGCGAAGAAGCCGATGAATACGTCCAGCAGCCCGATGCGCGACTCGGTCAGGGCCACGCCGTCGACCGCCAGGAGCAGGCCGGCCAGACCGGCCAGCAGCGGCGAACGAGTCAGACGCATTGTCAAGCGCGTCAGCAGCAAGACTGTCGCGATCCCGGCAATGGCCGGCATGACGCGCCAGCTAAAGGACGACTGCGGCCCGAAGACCTCCATGCCGGCGCCGATGAGCCACTTGCCCAGCTGCGGGTGGACGACGTAGGCGGCCTGGGTGGACATCCCGGAGAAGTCTCCGGAGGCGAAGGCCGCGTCGGAGTCCTTCGCCCAGTTCGCCTCGTAGCCCAGGTGCCACAAGGCGTAGGCGTCCTTGACGTAGTAGATCTCGTCGAACATGAGCGTCTTGGGGTGGCTCAGCCCGATGAGGCGCAGCAGTGCGGCGATGACACCGACGACACCGGTGACGATCCAACCGTAGATCCTCATGGCGCGAGGCATGGCCCAGTCCAGCGGGCCGAGCCCGAGTGCGGTGCGCAGCTCGTTCTCAGTGCGTTCCCCGCCGTCGGTCTGCCCGATGGTGGATTCGGCGGCGCTGTCGGCACCGGCGGAGGCCTCGGCCGGTGCGGTATCCGGTGTCTCAGCCCGCGACGGGGCCGGTTCCTGTGCTGGTTCCTGTTCCGCGTACGGGCCAGGGGAACCGTCGCGGGACTGCTCGTGGGATTGTTCAGGAGACAGCGCGCTCGGAGTTGTCACCCTCCGAGTGTATGCGGCCGCGTCGATCGAGACGGCGGAGACATACTGTGTCCTATGACCGAGAGCATCCCGCCCGCAGAGAACCTTGCCGTCGGGGACCGCCACGATGACAGGATCGACGAGGGTGGCCAGGCCAGTGCCGCCGATGTTGCCGCCGATGCCGCTGGCAGTGCCGATGCCGTGCCCACTGCCCACAGCCCTGACCTGCGTGCCGGGACCATCACTCTGGCTGCCACCCCGATCGGCAATGCGTCCGACGCCTCCCGGCGACTGCAGCGGGGCCTGGAACAGGCCGATCTCATCGCCGCCGAGGACACGCGCCGGCTGCGCGCCCTGGCGCGACGCCTCGACGTCGAGCCCCGCGGACGCATCATCGCTTTCCACGAGCACAACGAGCGCGAGCGCGCTCCCGAGCTGCTCGAGGCCGCTCGCGGCGGTCGGCGCGTCCTGGTCGTCTCAGACGCCGGTATGCCGTCGGTCTCCGATCCCGGCTACCGACTCGTCCGGGCCGCCGTACAGGCCCGGGTTTCCGTCACCGTCGCCCCGGGCCCCTCTGCGGTCCTGGCGGCCCTGGCCCTGTCCGGGCTGGCCTCGGACCGGTTCTGCTTCGAGGGCTTCCTACCCCGCAGGTCGGGGGAACGGCGCCGCGCCCTGGAGGCCCTGGCCACCCAGGAGCGCACCATGATCTTCCTGGAATCGCCCCGACGCGTCCACGACGCCCTGGTCGCCATGGCCGAGACCCTCGGCGGCGAGCGCCCGGCGGCGCTGTGCCGGGAGCTGACCAAGACCCACGAGCAGGTGCTGCGGGCGCCGCTGTCCGAGCTTGTCCGGGCCACGGCCGACGGCGTCCTAGGAGAGGTGGTCCTCGTCGTCGCCGGCGCTGAACCCGCCCTCGCCGGTCCGCAGGAGGCCGCGCGCCGGGCGATAGAGCTGGCCGAGACCGGCATGCGTCTCAAAGCCGCGGCGGCCCGGGTGGCCGGCGAGGTCGGCCTTCGCCCCAACGAGGTCTACCGCGCCGCCCTCGAGCTGCGTGAGACCAACGCCTGAGCCGGGACGGCTCCGCCCCGCACTAATTCGCACCGATTCGCCTCGATACACCTCAATACACCTCGCACGGCGCGGACATCCTCGCACCGGAGAACCGTTTGGCCCGCCATCGCGCTATGGTCGGGCTATGAGCGAGCAGCACACCGGCCCGGCTGCCAGCACCCGCCGGGCCCTCATCGTCGTCGACGTCCAACCCACCTTCTGCGAGGGCGGCGCCCTGCCGGTCGCCGGCGGCAATGCCGTCGCCGAACGGATCGCCGCCTACGTGTCCTCCAGCCGGGAGGACTACGACCTGGTGATCACCACCCAGGACTGGCACATCGATCCCGGTGCGCACTTCTCATCCGAGCCCGACTTCATCGACACCTGGCCCGTCCACGGGGTGGCCGGCACCGCTGAGGCCCAGCTGCACCCCGCCTTGGACGGCCTGGTCGCAGACGTCGCCGTCAAGAAGGGGCAGTACGCCGCCGCTTATTCCGGATTCGAGGGTATCGACGACGAGGGGCGCGCTCTGGCAGACGTCCTGAGCGCCGCCGGCATCGAGACCGTCGACATCGTCGGCCTAGCCGAGTCCCACTGCGTCAAGGAGACCGCCCTGGACGCGGTCCGGCAGGGCTACCGGGTCCGGGTCCTGACAGACTTGACCGAGCCGGTCAGCCCCGAGCTGGGGCGCGCCGCCCAAGTCCAGATGCGCGCCGCCGGCATCGAGCTGACGCCCTCGCGCTGAGGTCGTCAAGACCGCGCCGCTTGAGCAACGGGCGCCCTTGCCGAGCAAGAGTCGGCAAGGGCGCCCGAGCGACATCAAGGTGCGCTACTGCGCCGGCCAGCCACCGGGCTGGTTGTACTGGCCCGGGTGACCGGGTTGGCCCGGCTGATACTGGTCTGGCTGACTGGGTTGGCCTGGTTGGTACTGGCCCGGCTGACTGGGCTGGGTGAATACCGACGGTTGTTCCGGCTGGGCCTGCTGCTGAGCCGGTTGCTGGCCCGCCCAACCGAGCTGAGTGGTAGGAGCCATCGGCGAGTACTGGGGCGCTTCCGCCCCGGCGGCCGAGGGCGCGTAGGGGGCCTGCTGCGCTGCGGGGGCGGGCTGCTGGAATTGAGACTGCTGGGCGTATTGCTCGTAGGGGGCTTGCTGGCCGGACTGCCATGCGCCCTGCGTATAGACGGCGGGGGAACCGGGCGCCGTCCCGGTCGCCGTGTCGAAGGATCCGCCTGCCGCGGCCGGAGCGGGCGTTGCTCCAGCCGCAGCCAGCTTGGAGCGCCAGGCCATGCCGCCGGCGCCCATCCCGAGTCCCAGGACGGCGAGGATGATCGAGCCGACGACTCCGAACAGCGACAGCAAGGTCGCCTTCGCCGACGAGGGAGCGACGATCTCGCCCACGGAGACTCCCGAGGCATTGTTGCAGTCAACGGTGTAAGAGCCCGACTCGCTGGAGGAGAAGGTCGTGAAGAGCGTGCCGCCCTTGACCTTCGTGGACGACGAGCTGGACTTGGTGGCGACGTCGTCGCCGCCGGGCGAGGTGACCGAGCAGTCCGGTGCATCGTCGCCGTCGCTGTAGAAGAGCCCGTAGGTGCTGCCCTTGTCTAGCCCCACCGTGGCTGCCTGCTCGTCCGGCAGATCGGCGATAGTGGCATCGAACTGGCCACGAGTCACCGCCGAGCCGATCCCGCCGATGATGGCGATGAGAAGGACGACGAGCCCGGCCGCGGCCAAAATCGTCGGAGCCATCAGATTCTTCGATGCCGCCGGCTGACCCGCCGCCCCCGGGTAGCTGGTCTGAGGGGCCTGGAACGGTGCGGCCGACGGGTACTGCGAGGGCTGACCGCCGGGCGGGGCCGGGTCGTAGCCGTTCGCCGACCATCCTGCTGAGCTCGCGGAGTACGCGGAGCCGGGGTACTGGGACATAACTGGCCTTCCTGGTCCATACGTGTCCATGTGGAGGCGTGTGGGAACACGTCATGAGGGCGTACGCGGCTCGAACGCGATGCGAGGACATGCCGATGCGAACCAGGACGATCCAAGACGAGCGCTGAGCGGGCGCCGCATGACTCGGGACAGACTACCGGGTACCGGTCCGCCCGCGCAGGTCGTATCCGATGCCGCGCGGGTGGACCGGTCTCGGGTCGAGGAGAGGGGCTCGGGCAAGAAGGACGCGGCTGCCGTGTTGCGCGCGGCCTTGCCCGGCCGGGCCCTCTGAATGCTGGCGGCAGTGTGGGAACGGTTCGGACCGGGGTGCGCTGGTGTGTACCGGCTCGTGCGCCGCGTGGTGAGCCACGGCCGGTGGGGACTGAAGCGGCCGGGAACCGGATAGGCTGACCCCATGACCCACATCCTGTCCGCAGTCGCCTGGCCGTACGCCAACGGCCCGCGTCACATCGGCCACGTCGCCGGCTTCGGTGTTCCCTCAGACGTCTTCTCGCGCTACATGCGCATGGCCGGTCACGACGTCCTCATGGTCTCGGGCACCGATGAGCACGGCACCCCGATCCTCGTCGCCGCCGACGAGGAGGGCGTCAGCGCCCGCGAGCTCGCCGACCGCAACAACCGTCTCATCGTCGAGGACCTCGTGGCCCTGGGCCTGTCCTACGACCTGTTTACCCGCACCACCGCCGGCAACCACTACCGCGTGGTCCAGGACATGTTCACCACCGTGCGGGACAACGGCTACATGGTCCAGCAGATGACCCGCTCGGCGATCTCCCCCTCCACCGGGCGCACCCTGCCGGATCGCTACATCGAGGGCACCTGCCCGATCTGCGGCGCCGAGGGCGCCCGCGGGGACCAGTGCGACACCTGCGGCAACCAGCTCGACCCCACCGACCTCATCGGCCCGCGCTCGCGGATCAACGGGGAGACCCCCGAGTTCGTGCAGACCACCCACTGGTTCCTGGATCTGCCTGCACTGGCCGATGCCCTGGGCGCCTGGCTCGACGAGCGCGAGGCCTCCGGGACCTGGCGGCCCAACGTCATCAAGTTCTCCCAGAACCTCTTGGGCGACATCCGCCCGCGCGCCATGACCCGCGACATCGACTGGGGCATCCCGGTGCCCGGCTGGGAGGACCAGCCCACCAAGCGCCTCTACGTCTGGTTCGACGCCGTCATCGGCTACCTGTCGGCCTCCGTGGAATGGGCGCGCCGCAGCGGCGACCCCGAGGCCTGGCGCGCCTGGTGGAACGACCCACAGGCCCTGTCCTACTACTTCATGGGCAAGGACAACATCGTCTTCCACTCCCAGATCTGGCCTGCCGAGCTCCTGGGCTACAACGGTCAGGGCGACAGCGGCGGTGAGCCCGGCCGCCTGGGCGTGCTCAACCTGCCCACCGAGGTTGTCTCCAGCGAGTTCCTCACCATGGAGGGCAAGAAGTTCTCCTCCTCCCACGGCATCGTCATCTACGTGCGCGACTTCCTCGCGCGCTACCAAGCCGACGCTCTGCGCTACTTCATCTGCGCGGCCGGCCCCGAGACCGCGGACGCGGACTTCACCTGGGCGGAGTTCGTGCGGCGCACCAACGGCGAGCTCGTGGCCGGCTGGGGCAACCTCGTCAACCGCACCGCCTCCATGATCCACAAGCGCTTCGGGCGGATCCCCGAGCCCGTTGAGCTTCAGGACATCGACCGGGCACTGCTCGACGCTGTCGAGGCCGGCTTCGCCTCCGTGGGCGGCCTCATCGCCCAGCACCGGCAGAAGGCGGCCCTGGGCGAGGCCATGCGACTGGTCGGCGAGGCCAACAAGTACGTGGCCGACACCCAGCCCTTCAAGCTCAAGGGCGAGGACCCCGCCACCCAGGCCCGCCTGGCCACGGTCCTGCACACGCTGGCCCAGGTAGTCACCGACCTCAACCTCATGCTCTCGCCCTTCCTGCCGCACGCCGCCAACGATGTCGACCGGGTCCTGGGCGGACGCGGCCGGATCGCCCCGATGCCCCACATCGAGGAAGTCGACGAGCTCGACCCCGAGCGCCTGCCCGAGGCTTTCGACGGGCGCACCGGCTACCCGATCATCACCGGCAACTACGAGGACGCCCCCACCTGGGAGCGCCACCCGATCGAGGTCGGCACGCCCGTGGCCAAGCCGGCCCCGGTGTTCACCAAGCTGGACGAGTCGATCGTCGAGGCCGAGTTAGCCCGTTACACCGGTTCCGCGCCCGACGACGTCACCGGCGCCTGAGCGCGGTGCCCGCCGCGGCGCTCACCGTCATAGCCACTGTCACGGCCACTGCGGTGCCCACTGCGCTGTCCCGTGCGGATCGGCTGGCGCGCCAACACCCGGCGCACCCATCCTCTGAGGAGCACGCATGACCCCCAAGAAGCGCGACCGCTCCTGGCCGCCGGCCGACGCCGTCGAGCCGTTGGCGGCCCCGGTAACCGACAACCACACGCATCTGCCAGTCCCCGCGGACACCGGCGGGCCCGGTTCCGAGGCGCCGCTGACCGCGGCGGAGCTGGTGTGCCGCGCCGCCGCCGCCGGCGTCACCCGCGTGGTGACCTCCTCCTGCGAGGTCACCACCTGGGCGGACAGCCTGGCCCTGGCCCGAGAACTGCCCGGTGTGCGCGTGGCTCTGGCGGTGCACCCCAACGAGGCCGTCCTCCACGCCGGGGTGAGGGAGACCGGACCCGACGGGCTCGAGCCCCGCGCGCAGGCGCATCACACCGAACCCCTGGACTCGGTCATGGCCCGCCTGGAGGGGACGCTCAAGGCGAACGCCGACGTCGTCGTCGCCGTCGGGGAAAGCGGGCTCGATTTCTTCCGCACCGGTGAAAAGGGGGCGGACGCCCAGCGCGAGGCCTTCCGGGCCCACATCGCCCTGGCCAAGGAACTCGACCTGCCCCTGCAGATCCACGACCGCGACGCGCACGCCGCCTGCGTGGAGGTACTGGAGGCCGACGGCGCCCCCGAGCGCACCGTCTTCCACTGCTTCTCGGGCGGGGCGGAACTGGCCGCTGCCTGCGTCGAGCACGGTTGGTACGCCTCGATCGCCGGTCCGCTTACCTATCCGGCCAATGGGCCCCTGCGCGAGGCGGTCGCCGTCCTGCCCAATGAGCTCCTTCTGGTGGAGACCGACGCGCCCTACCTCCCTCCCAAACGTTGGCGCGGGCGGCCCAACGCCTCCTACCTCATGGGGGATACGGTTCGTTTCCTGGCTGAGCAGCGGGGACTGGGCGAGGAGCGGCTTTGCCTCCGCCTGCAGGCCACCACCGACGCGGTCTACGGGACCTGGTAGGCCGCGCACGGACCTGGCCTAGTGATCGCCGTCGGCTGTTCCGGATGAGGACTGGGGCGGGTGCCGACCGTCGGCCCCCTGACGTCCTGCAGGGTGCGAGCCGTGAGTGCGAGAGCCTGACAAAGAGACGGGCGGAGGCGTCATGAGACCGAATTTGTCCGGACGAACGACATTCGGGCTGTCATTATTCTTTCAGGGGTGTGTCAGGTGGGGGACAGTGGGGAATCAGGGCTTCTCCGCACGGTTCGGTCACAAGCCGCTGGGGTGTGAGCAGGTGCATTGGCACGCCCCCGAGTCATCGGCTACGGTGACACGCAGTCGTCAAACGAAGGAAGTTCTATCGTGGGTCGTCACTCCCAGACCAGCTCCCTGAGTACTACACTCGCCGGCCTCGGCTCCATGGCCGCTAAGAAGCGGACCGCCTCCGGTGTTCGCGGCCGTCGGCGCGCTGAAGGGCCCGCCAAGACCGCTCTGACCCCCATGCTCTTCAAGGCGGGAGGCGCCGCAGCCGCCTTCTCCCTTGCCGTCTCCGGTGCCGCCTATGCGGCCATCTCTGCGGGGGATGATGAGGGGCACTCCTCCTCGGGAGGCTCCTTCGGACTGCTCGGCGCTGAGTCCGACGGGCAGGCCAAGGCCACCGAGGATGCGGGTGCCGGCAAGATCGCCAGTGCGGAGATCTCCACCACGACCGTCGACGAGCCCCAGCTCCACGGCACGGTTCAGAAAGAGAGCGATGCTCTGCCCGCGGGCCAGACCCAGGTGGAGACCCCCGGCGTCGACGGGCTGGTGCGCACCACCTATGAGGTCACCACCCAGGACGGCAAGGAGATCTCACGCACCCCGGTCGCACAGGTGGTCGTCACTCAAAAGGTGGACGAGGTCGTCATCGTGGGCACGGGCGCGCAGCCGGCCCAGCAGGAGGCCGCGGCCACCCCGCAGCAGGCGGCGGGCGACACCGCTGCTCAGACCCCCCAGGCTGCCGAGACCCCCGCATCCAGTGCGCCCGCCGCCCCCGCAGCGGACCCCGGCGCGGGAACCGACCCCGCCGGTGCCAAGGCCATCGCCCGGTCCATGATGAGCAGTTACGGCTGGGACGACTCGCAGTTCTCCTGCCTGGAGAATCTATGGAACCGCGAGTCCGGCTGGAACTACCAGGCGGAGAACCCCTCCTCGGGCGCCTACGGCATCCCCCAGGCGCTGCCCGGCTCCAAGATGAGCTCCGTCGCCGACGACTGGTCCACCAACCCCTCCACCCAGATCACCTGGGGACTCGGCTACATCTCCGGCCGCTACGGCAGCCCCTGCTCGGCCTGGGCTCACTCTGAGTCCGTCGGCTGGTACTGAGCCGACAGGCCGGCCGGGACGCCACTTCGCCCTGCCGGCACTCGACACTATTCGACGGCGTCCGTCCCCCGGTGGGGCGGACGCCGTCGCGATACGGGAGAGGCGTATCTCACACGGGGGTGAGATGGCTTATTGTCAGGACCTTCGTCATTCCACTACCGTGGCACTCGCCGTCGATCGGAAGGACGTCTCCCCATGAGTCCCACCACCCATCGTCATGCCCATGCTCTGCCCGAGGAGCCGGTTGTGCCAACCTCCCGGGAGAAGGCTGAAGGTCGCGGGAATACGCGCACCATGGCGCTGCGCGCCGGTCTCGTGGCCCTGGCCCTGTCGGTGGCGGTCTCCGGCGGCGCCTACGCCGCCGTACGAGTCGGTGAGCACGGCCGGGCGGCCGGTGGAGGCGCAGCGGACCATCGCATCGACGCCCTCGGCGCCGAGGGCGGTCGCAACGGGGTCTCGGTCACGAAGAGCACTTCCACGCTCACCACCGAGACGGTTGACACCACCGACCCCCACAGCTCTCTCCAGCAGGAGAGCGGCGACCTGCCCCAGGGGGAGACCCGGGTCGTCACACCGGGCGTCGATGGCCTGGTGCGCACCACTTATGAGGTCACCACCGTCGACGGCAAGGAGGTCTCACGCACCCCGATCGCACAGGTGGTCGTCACCCAGAAGGTGGACGAGGTCGTCATCGTGGGCACCGGCGCCGCTAAGCAGCAGGAACAGCCCCGGACGCAGGCCCCTGCTCCGTCCGCCTCGCCTGACTCCTCCGGCGGATCGTCGTCTTCCGGTGGCTCGACGTCCTCCGGCGGTTCCGACGGCGGCGCTGGCACCACTACCGAGAGCGGGGTCGGGGACGACGTCTGGGCCAAGCTCGCCCAGTGCGAGTCCGGCGGCAACCCGAGGACCAACACCGGCAACGGCTTCTACGGCATGTACCAGTTCACCCTGGAGACCTGGCAGTCCCTGGGGGGAACCGGCTATCCCCACGAGGCCGACGCCGCCACCCAGACCGAGATGGCCAAGAGGCTCCAGCAAAGGGCCGGCTGGGGCCAGTGGCCCGGCTGCTCCGACAAACTCGGTCTGCACTGAAGTAACCGCGCCTTCGAAGCGATCGAGGTGACCGGCGCCCCGCTGGCCGCGGCTGCCCGCCCCGCGCGGTTCGCGAGGCATTGCCGGCCGTCAGAGAACATACTGCGTGTTCCCAGATATCTCACAGTGACAAAGGGCGGGCGCCGATTACTGTGTCCCCATGACATTGCCGGTACCCGATTCACAGGTGCCCCCGGCAGGAGGCGCCCGAGCGAACGGGCCTGGCCCTGCAGGAGCCTGCGAGGCCGCCTCTGAGGCCCCATCCGACCCCGCTTGCGCGGACCTCATCCCGGAAGACGCCCGGCGCCCCCGGAACCAGCACGCGCCCACGCCCCCGGGCTCCCGAGCCGCCGGCCTCCTGGGACCTTCCGAGGTCCGGGGCCTGTCCCGAGCGTTGGGCATCCGCCCCACCAAGACGCTGGGCCAGAACTTCGTCCATGACGCCGGCACCGTGCGCCGCATCGTCAGGAGCTCCGGTGTTCTGCCCGATGACACTGTCCTGGAGATCGGCCCGGGCCTGGGCTCCCTCACCCTGGCGCTGCTGGAGACCGGGGCGCGCGTCATCGCCGTCGAGATCGATCCCGCCCTCGCCCGGGCCCTGCCCATCACCGTCGCCGACCGCATGCCCGAGGCCGCCGACCGCCTCGGCGTCGTCGAGGCCGACGCGCTGAGCATCACTGGGCCCGAGGCCCTGGGCGGGGTCGATGTCCCCCCGCCCACTCGCCTCGTGGCGAACCTGCCCTACAACGTGGCCGTCCCCGTCCTGCTCACGGTCCTGGAGACCCTGCCCAGTCTGGAGACCATCACCGTCATGGTCCAGGCCGAGGTCGCCGACCGCCTCGCCGCCGCGCCCGGCTCGCGCACCTACGGTGTCCCCAGTGTCAAGGCCGCCTGGTACGCCGCCGCCCGCCGCACCCTCACCATCTCCCGCCACGTCTTCTGGCCCGCGCCCAACGTCGACTCCGCCCTTGTCGAGCTCGTCCGCCGCAGGCCCCCGGACACGCGCGCCACCCGCGAACAGGTCTTCGCCCTCGTCGACGCCGCCTTCGCCCAGCGGCGCAAAACCCTGCGCAAGGCCCTAGCGAAGGCGGCCGGAGGAGCCGACGCCGCAGAGACCGCCCTGCGCGCCGCCGGCATCGACCCCACGCGGCGCGGCGAGACCCTCGACATCACCGCCTTCGCCGCACTGGCCGAGGCGCTGCATCCCATCGACGCCGATGAGGCCGCCGCGCCAACGCCTCCCATCACCTCTCAGGAGCAGTCATGAACCACCTGCGCGCCGTCCCCGGCGTTCCCGCCGGTCCTCGCGATCCCTCGACGCCGCCGCCCCGCAGCGGCTCGGCCAGCTCCGTGCGCGTCGAGGCCCCCGGCAAGGTCAACCTCTTCCTGTCCGTCGGCGCCTCCGGCACCGACGGCTACCACCAGCTCACCACGGTCTTCCAGGCCGTGCGCCTCATCGAGACCGTCACCGCCCGTCGCCAGTCCGCCCGGGACCACGGAACCGTCACCCTCACCCTCGAGGAGCCCGACGCCGACGTCCCCACCGATGCCTCCAACCTGGCCGTGCGGGCCGCCGAGCTCCTGGCCGAGACCACAGGCGTGAGCGAGGGCGTCGACCTCCTCCTGCGCAAGCGCGTTCCCGTGGCCGGCGGCATGGCCGGGGGATCGGCCGACGCCGCCGCCACCCTCGTGGCCTGCAACATCCTGTGGGGCACAGGCCTATCGCTGCTCGAGCTCTCCGCCCTGGCCGCCCGACTCGGGGCCGATGTGCCCTTCCCCTTAACCGGGGCCACCGCCGTCGGGTCCGGCCGCGGCGATCTCGTCACCCCGATCATGACCCGGGGCTCCTACCACTGGGTCTTCGCCCTGGCCGAGGAGGGCCTGTCCACGCCCGCAGTCTTCCGTCGCTTCGACGAGCTGACCGGTACCGGAGCGCCCGCAGTGCGGGATGTGCCCGAGGCCCTCACCTCGGCCCTGCGCGCCGGGGACGCGCCCGCCCTGGCCGCCTCCCTGCACAACGATCTCCAGGCCGCAGCCCTCGACCTGCGCCCCGAGCTGGCCCAGGTCATCGCCGTGGCCGAGGAGGCCGGGGCCCTGCGCGCCATCGTCTCCGGATCGGGCCCCACCATCGCCGCCCTGGTCGAGAACCCGGCCGGCGCTCAGCGGGTCTCTCGCGCGCTGATGGCCTCGGGCCTGGTCACCGACGTTCTGCGCGCCGACGCCCCCGTGGCCGGTGCCCGGGTGGTGGGCTGATGGCGCACCTGCTCGGTGTGGAGAACCTGCGCCTGACCGTCGGTTCGCGCCTGCTCCTGGAGGACGTCACCCTGGGGCTCGAGGACGGCGCCCGCGTCGGCGTCCTGGGCCCCAACGGCGCCGGCAAGTCCACCTTCCTGGCCGCCCTGGCTGGCCATCGGGAGCCCGACGGCGGCCGCGTCACCCGCACCGGCGGCGTGAGCGTGGCCGTTCTCAGCCAGGCCGATGACCTGCCGTCCGGCGCCACCGTGCGCACCGCCATCCACGGCCAGGCCCCCGAGCACGAGTGGGCCTCCGATCCGGCCGTGCGCGATATCCACGCCGGACTCATCGCCGACCTCGACCTCGACGCGGACGTTGCCACCCTCTCCGGTGGTCAGCGCCGCCGTGTCGCCCTGGCTGCGGTCCTCACCCGCCGCGCCGACGTCGTCATCCTCGACGAGCCCACCAACCACCTCGACGTCGAGGGCGTGGACTGGCTGGCCCGCCATCTTCAGGCCCGCTTCTCCGGCTCTGGCGGACGGGGCGCCGGGGCCCTGGTTACCGTCACCCACGACCGCTGGTTCCTGGACGCCATCTGCACCAACGTGTGGGAGGTCGTCCCCGGCGTCGACCCCGGCGGCGGCCGCCCCCAGGTGGCAGGCCGCATCGAGACCTACGACGGCGGATACGCCGCCTACGTCCTGGCCCGCGCCGAGCGCGCCCGCCAGGCCGCCCTGGCTGCCGTCAAGCGCGAGAACCTCCTGCGCAAAGAGCTAGCCTGGCTGCGCCGCGGAGCCCCCGCCCGCACCTCCAAGCCCCGCTTCCGCATCGAGGCCGCCGAGGCCCTCATCGCCGACGTGCCACCCCCACGCGACACGGTGGCCCTGACCGCCATGGCCACCGCCCGCCTAGGCAAGAGAGTCCTCGACCTCGAGGACGTCACCGTGCGCTACCCGGTCTCCTCCGACAGAGCCGGCGCCGGGGCCCGGGCCGAGCGGGAGGTCCTGCGCCACGTCACCCTCAGGCTCGCGCCGGGCGAGCGGGTCGGCGTCGTCGGCGTCAACGGAGCCGGCAAGACCACCCTGCTGCGCCTGCTCGAAGGCGTCCAGGAGCCCACCGGCGGCCGCGTCGTACGCGGCAAGACCGTCCAAGTGGCCACCCTGTCCCAGTCCACCCATGAGCTCGACGCGCTCGCGGATCTGCGCGTCGTCGAGGCCGTGGCCATGGTGGGGGAGCGCGTTGTGGTCGGTGACAAGGAGATGACCGCCGCCCAGCTCGTCGAACGCCTCGGCTTCACCCGCCAGCGCGCCTGGACCCGGGTCGGGGAGGTCAGCGGCGGGGAGCGCCGCCGTCTCCAGCTGCTGCGCCTGCTCATGACCGAGCCGAACGTGCTCCTGCTCGATGAGCCCACCAACGACCTGGACACCGACACCCTGGCTGCTGTTGAGGACATCCTCGACTCCTTCCCGGGCACGCTCGTCGTCGTCTCCCACGACCGCTACCTCCTGGAGCGGGTCACCGACCACCAGGTCGCCCTGTTGGGCGACGGGAGTGTGCGCGACCTGCCCGGAGGGGTCGAGCAGTACCTCCGGCTGCGCCGTGAGGCCGCGGGCCCGGCCCGGGGCGCCGCCGCATCGGCGAGCTCCTCGACGACGTCGATCGCGGGCGGGGCCCGGGCGGAACGCGGCGCCACGAGCGGGGCCAAGCGCCACGAGGCGAGGAAGGCCCTGGCGCGCATCGAGCGGAGGATGGAGCGCTCGTCCCAGGTCGTCGCCGCTCTGCACGTGCGCATGGAGGAGATTTCGGCCGATCCCGCTCGGGTGGGGGAGCTGGCCGAGCTCGGCCGCGAGCTCGTGGCCGCTCAGGCGGCCCATGCGGAGCTGGAGGAGCAGTGGCTCGAGGCGGCGGAGGCGCTGGAGGCGTGAGGCGGCGCGGTCGTGCGTCCTGACGGAGGGGGACAGGGGAGAGACGGGAAGGGCTTGATGAGGCGGCTATGAAGCGGGGGAGGGGGCGGGATGGGGAGACGGGAGCGGCCGGTGGCAACCTTGCCGACGACCTCGGTGACGGTCGGTTCGGTCCGAAGACCGTTCAGACGACGGGGGCGACTTGACGGGCCAGCTCGACGAGGTGGTCCAGGTTGGGGGCGATGTCCTCGGCGGCGGCGCCCCACAAGCGCATCACCAGGTCCACCGGGACTGTGGGTAGCCCGGCCAGGCGCAGGACGACGACGCCCTGCGTGGGACCGTTCGACTCGTAGAAGGCGGAGAAGCCCACCATGTCCGGTCCCGGCCGCAGCCGCACCAGCTCGGCCTCGGGCAGGAGCGCGGCGATGATCTGACGCTGGGTGGCGCGGCGTCCCTCCTTGGAGCCGTCATCCTTGGCGATCTCCAGGCTGAGGTCGATAACGAAGGGCGGATGGGAGACGTCATCGATGTGCATGAGGCGCGCGAAGCGACCCTGGCGCTCCATGGCCTGCAGCTCGTTGAGCAGGGACTCCAGCTCGGAGCGCCACTGCGGGCCGGTCACTCCCAAGTGGGCGCTGCGGTGCCTCGCCTCCTCCCGCGCCCAGCCCGGTGGTGGGAAGGGCGGGATGATCACCCATCGCTGGGGATCAGGCGTGACCGCGATCTGCACTGTGTGCTCCTTCCGAGACCTCGTCTGACTGCGAGGCAGTGGACTGGGCGCTTACCATGTCTGTCCTATGAGGACCCGAGAGCGACATACGACAATTATGCCTGCATCCGCACGCCGCCGTGTGGTCCGCGTGCTGGTAGATGCCGGGCTCATCATCGCACTCTGTGCCGTCACGGAGCGCTGCTGTGGAATCTTATTCGCTGTTGGGGTGGTTGTGCTGCTTATTGCTGTGATGACTGCCATGATGGCGATAACCGGTGCCACACTCGGGGGGTTGGTGACGGGTGTCCGGCTTCGGAAGGTGACGGACCCGAATGGCCCACCCGGCCGCTCGGCGGTGATTTACGTCGCATTTTTGTGCTTTTCTTTGGTGGCAACCGCAGGGGTCGCCCCCTTGGTTTTGTGGATCCTCTCACTGTGGCGTGCTGAACAGCGCACCTGGTTCGACCGGTTGGCCGGGACGGTCCTCCTCAGCGCTAGACCGACCTCGGTGTGGACCTGCTCCCTGGTGGTTGAGGGGTCAGTAATCCCCGTTCTGGGGCCGATTATCCTCGGGCGAAGGCCCGCCCCGATCGAGTCCCACCCGGACGCTCAGCTCGTTGCGGTGCTCCGCTCGGAGGACTCCGTGTCCAAGACGCATGCACTGTTCGTGCCCGCCTCCGATGGGGTGCTTGTCACAGATCTGGGCTCCACCAACGGCACCCATATCGAGGACGAGGAGGGGGTCCACCGACTCTCGCCGGGCCGACCGGAGTACGTGCACCGGGGACGGCAGGCATACTTGGGTGACGGTGTCTGTATCGTCCGTTGAGGAGAAATATGATGACAAACAGCCCGAACAGCAGCGCGAACAACGAGGTCTGGTGGACCGAGGGTTCGTGGACGGGCGTGGTGACGCCACGTGCTGTGATGATCCTGCCCCCGTCGGTGCCGCAGGACCTCACTGAGCGCCTGTGGCGGCTGCTGCGCAGTGAAGAGGCTTCGCTGACGCGGGCCCTGGATGAGCTGGTGATGGGGATGGGCGGACGTCTGGGGGCGATCCCGGACTTCGTGCTCGCCGTTTCGGCGCCTGAGGACGTCTTCCACGTGGCGCTGCGCGGTGCCCCGCAGATGGAGGTCGACGGCAAGGCGCTGGACGCCTCCGCGGTCACTACCTGGTTCGAGACGACGGTGACCGGCCCCAACTCGGTCATCGTCAGTGCGCCCGACGGCGCCGGCCAGGTGCGTCGCCCGGCGGTCGACGCCGTCGTGAGCACTGGCCACCTGGTGCTGCGCGGATCCGAGAAGTCGGGTGGGGCCCCGTCCCCCAGCCACGCATCGTCGAAGGGGTCCGGCGACTCCGACGACGATGACCCTGACCCGGCCGGTCCTGACTACTCCACCATCTCCGCCGGCTCCCCCGGCTCCGCTGGCTCTGCCGGCTCCCCCGCCGCAGCGGTGAGGCCCTCTCGGACCTCCCGCCGGGCGTCACGCCGTTCCTCGCGCCGGCAGTCCGCCTCGTCGGACCACTCGGAGCAGGATGATTCGTCTGAAGGGGCGCCTGCCGAAACCGCCGGTTCTCCCGACGTCGTCGACGACCTCATCGAGATTGCCCAGAACAACGCCGAGCAGCAGGCCCTCGATGGTGCCGAGATCGCTGCGTCGTTCGAGGCCGGCGTGACCGGGCAGTCCGCCGCCTCTGCCGAGGTCTCGGGTGCTCCCGAGGATGTCGCCCAGGTCGCCGAGTCCGACGGGCCCGCCGATCTGCTGGCCGTTGTCGCCGGAATCACCGAGGCGGCTGAACCCGTCGAGGCAGCTGAGGAGACGAGCCTGAGCGCTGGCTCGGCCTCCAGTGCCCGCAGTGCCGAGCCCTTCGGGGCTCCCGATGCGACCGAGGACTCCCAGTCTCCTGAGACTGCCGAGGTCGCCACCCCGTCCTCGCCGGAGGCCTCCGACCAGGACATGATGATCGCCCCCGTCTTCGATATCCCGGCCCTGCCGATCCCCTCCGCTCCGGAGGCAGAGGCCATGATCCCGCCCCCGCCACCCCCGTCGAGCGAGGATCTTGAGGCTGCTGGTATCAAGGACGCTGCCACCGAGGTCACCGAGGTCGTCCAGGCCCCGGCCGACTTCGTGCCCGCCGAGGCCGCCGAGGCCGCTGTGGTCGCGGAGGCCACCGCTGTCGCCGAGGCCGCCGCGCAGGCGCACGCCGAGGACGAGCCCGTACGCTCCGGGGACCATGACGGGCAGACCATCAACGGCCTGCCCGAGGACCTTTCCCAGGAGCTGCGTGCCGAACTGCTCAACCAGGGGCTCGGCCCCCTGGAGCCGAGCCGCTCGGCGCAGTCCGCTGAGACGGTGGTCGAGTTTGTGCAGTCCTCCGCCGACGAGCCCTCCACCGGGGAGCTCGGTCGCGGGGACCATGACGGGCAGACCATCAACGGCCTGCCCGAGGATCTGGTGGGCGAGCTCGTCTCCCTTGTGGGCTCTGGGCCCTCCAGCCCGGCGTCCCCGGACTCGGCGAGTTCTCCCGGTGAGCCCGACGCCATACGGATCGTGCTGTCGGCGGTGTGCCCCCAGGGCCACCCCAACCCCACGAACTACACCGTGTGCCGTGTCTGCGGAGCCGAGCTCAACCGTCCGGCCAAGTCGGTGGCCTGCCCCCCTCTGGGACGCGTGGTCACCTCTGGCGGCGAGAGCATCGAGCTCAACCGTCCCCTCCTGGTGGGTCGCAACCCTGTGGCGGACGACATCACCAGCGTCGCGGAGGTCCCCCTCCGTCCGCTGACCGTCGCCAGCCCCAACCAGCTCGTCTCGCGCAACCACATCCTCATCGACTTGGATGCGTGGAGCGTGCTGGCCCAGGACCTGGGCAACTGCAACGGTACCGTTCTCAACCGCCAGAACGAGGCGCCCGTGCGCCTGTCCTCGGCGAACCCGGTACTCCTGCGCAGCGGAGACGTTCTCGACCTTGGCGACGGCCAGACCCTCGCCTTTGAGAATCTCCCCTGATGCTGGATCACAAGGGACCGCCTCCGGTTATCTCTGGGTTCACCTACCTGGAGAGACTCGGAGCGGGAGGCTACTCCACGGTCTACCTCTTCGAGCAGCACATGCCCCGCCGCGAGGTCGCGGTCAAGGTCATGAACGCTGACGTCGAGGACAAGACCGCCTCCCGCTTCGAGTCGGAGGCGAATCTCATGGCGCGGGTCTCATCCCACCCGGCCATCCTGTCCATCTACGGCGCGGGCGTCTCCGCCGATGGCCACCCCTTCCTGGTCATGGAGTACTGTCCGCCGCCGCAGTTGGGCGCCATCTTGCGCCAGGGTCCTCTCAACGTCGCCGAGACCCTGTCGACGGCGATCCAGATCGCCGGCGCGGTGGAGACCGCTCACCGGGCCGGCATCGTCCATCGGGACATCAAGCCCGCGAACATCCTGTTCACCACCTACCGTCGCCCGGTGCTCTCGGACTTCGGCATCTCCGCCATGAGCGGCCCGGAGGCCTCCGAGGAGCTGCGGGGGATGAGCGTGCCCTGGGCGCCTCCCGAGCAGCTGGTCGGGATGCGTTCGGCCAACCCCGCCTCCGACATCTACTCCCTGGGCGCGACGACCTTCGCGATGCTCACGGGGCGCAGCCCTTTCGAGACCGACGGGATTCCGGACATCTACGAGCTCTCCCGGCGCATCGTCAAGGATCCCCTGCCGCCGCTGGGACGCCAGGACGCTCCGCCGTCGCTGCACCGCGTGCTGTCGGTGGCCATGGACAAGAATCCGGACTCGCGCTATCCGACCGCCCTGGCCTTCGCCCGGGCGCTCCAACAGGTCCAGGCCGAGCTCGACCTGCCGATCACCACCGTCGATCTGTTCCAGGAGCCGGATAAGGCGGCGAAATCCGCGCGGCGTCCCAGCTCCGACGAGAACGACACCGCCACCAAGATGGGGGTGTTCAACCAGGTCGACGTCACCAGTGAGCACATCGCCATGCGGGTGGAGCCCGACGGCGACGACAAGCGCTCGCCGTCGGGCTCGGAGACTGGCGAGTCGAGCCGCCCAAGCCGAATGATGGCCGTTCTGACGGCCCTGTTGGTTGTGGCCATGGTTGCGGCCGTCATCAGCGCGATTATCTTCTCCCAGAACCGGGATACGCGGAAGAAGCCGGACAACCCCATTGCCACCATCGCTCCTCAGCCCGGTGCCAATCCGTTGCAGGCTTCGGTGCCGATGGTGGGCGATATCGAGGGCGAACCGCTCGATGACGGTACGGTGAAGTTCACCTGGGGCGAGCCTGAGACCGGCTGGACCGGCAGCTACCTCTACCGGATCAAACTGCCCGATGAGGACACTCAGGTCGACTCCATCCGCACCAACGAGGTCGTCGTCGAGGCGCAGGAGGGGCGAACCTGCCTGGAGGTCACCGCGGTGCGCTCCGACGGCAAGGCATCCCAGGCCAAGACCGCCTGCGTCGACACGCCCTGAAACTGGCACCGGCCGGACCGCAAAGCGTCAAGCAGTCGGGGCCCGCACTCTCGCAGAGTGCGGGCCCCGACGCTGAAGGAACTGTGCCGGGCTCAGACGACCTCCACCTTGAAGGCGATGCGACCGAAGTAGATCGTGCTGCCCTCCAGCGCCGAGAGCGCCTTGTCTGGTACGGCCTCGACGTTGCGCCCGTCGCGGTACTCCACCCGGGTGCCGTTGGTGGAGTGCAGATCGGTGACCCACACTCCGTCCAACAGCGGGAAGATCGCCGCGTGCGTCTTGGACACCGAGCGCGTGGGGTCGTCGAGGGCGACTCGTTCCGCGCCGGGGTAGGCGGAGATGTTGTCGGGATCGCGGCCCACGACCGTGGGCTCGTGGATGAGGATCGGGTTGCCGCCCAGCAGCGGGACAAGACGCACCGACAGGGCGGGGGCGGCCGAGGAGGCCGACGGCAGCGAAGGCGTGGCCGTCTGAGCGCTTGCTGCGGGCACCGGGGTGGGGACGGAGGTCCGAGAGGCGGGTGTCTCGGCGGGTGCTGCGGCACCCGCACTGCCGGCGCTGTGCCCGGTACGGGCCGCGCCGTGTCCCGATGCGCTGGCGGCGGTCGGACTCGGCCAAGCGTGCTCCGGGGTGGCAGGGGTACGGCTCTCACGACGCGAGGCCGGGGCCTGCGCGGCACTCTCGTCGTTGCGGGAGTCGCTGTGCGCCGTCCGTTCCTCTGCGGGCTCGGGGATCCCCGGTCCCTGGAAACGGTGTGAAGCGTGAGTGCGCCGCGACGGCGTCCCCTCCGATGCAGCCAGGCCCGCGGAGCCGCTGGCGCCGGAGGTCTGGGCGTGGCTGCGGTGACTGCGCACGGTGGGGTGGGCATTGCCCGCCGACGTCGCCGGTACGCCGCCGGGCACAGTGGCGGGGTCGGTCAGGTCCAGCTGGGAGGAGGCCGGAGAGGCCTGCAGGGGTGAGTCGTCGTCGGAGACGATGACTCCCTCCGGCAGGGAGTCCACCGTGGCCGCGTCCACCGAGGTGGGAACCGATGACCAGGGCACTGAATCGATGAGCGCCTGTGTGTTGCGGTCCTCCGAGGGCAGGATGCTGGAGGTGTCGAAGGTGTGCGCGACCTCCGGGGCCGAGCTCGCCCCGGCGGCGAAGCGGTGCCGCTCGGAGGTGAAGAGGCTCTCGCGGCGAGGAACACCGGGCTGTGACGCCGGCTCTCGCTGATCCTCGGCAGGGGCAGCAGACGAACCGGAGGACTTCTTACCGGAGCTACCGGGTTGAATCCTCCAGCGCTGGGCGTGGGCGTGTCGTGGTTCCATCGTCTGTGATGTTACGGCCTTTGTGGCTTTCGAGCGCGGGACTTGTGTCGATGGTGTCGCATCTTGCGAAGTTGAGGCCTGGTAGGTCTCGGAATCGGCCGCCGTTTTGGAGGATTCCGCTGAGGGCGTCGTCGCTTCCGGGGACTGATGGACGGCCGGGTGCCGCGGTGAGGAGGGAGCGCGGGTCGACGGCACCTCGGCCTCGTCAAGGGCATCGGAGTGCTCCGGTGCGTCCTCCACCGCTTCGAGGGTCGCGGTTTCGGCGTCCATCTGCGAGGACTGCTTCGAGGCGGGGCGGTCCGACCCGGAAGGGGCGTTGGCCGGCTTCGTGGGGGTCTGCGTACCCGTGGCCGTCCTGGTCGTTGCCGACTCTTCCGCAGTGTTCTGGGCGGGCGCCGCGGGCGAGGCGGCAGACGGTGCGCCACCGCCGGCCGAACGGTCGGTTGACGGCGCAGACTGCGCCGATCGTGTCGACTGCCTCTGTTCGGCCGACATGGCGGAGGCCTCAGCGGCGGCCAGCGTCGCGGAGGCCTGAGGGTCCATGGGTGTGGCGGAGGCCACGGCGACGGCCGCCGCGTCGACGTCGGAGACGGCAGGACTGGCGGAGGACGCCGATGCCGCCGAGGAGGACGACACAGTCGCCGCCCTGGTGGCCCTGGCCGTGGTCCTGGAGGCGGTTCCGGCCGTCCTGGGCGCCTGAATGACGCCGTATCCGTCGGCTGAGATCTTGCCTCTCGAGACCGCCGAGGAGTCGTCATGTGAGCCGGCGGCCATGGCGCGGCCGGCGTGCCGGGCGGGCTGACCGGGACGGGCGGGGCGGGGCCGGCGGATCGAGGAGGAGACCGGGTCCGAGGTCGTCGGGTGCGCGGTCCCACCGCGAGATGCGACGATTCCGGCCTCGGTGGCGCTCTGGGCGCCCACGGTGGCCGCGGTGGAGTCCGCAGCCTTCCGCGTGCGTGTGGAATCTGCCCGGGAGGCGCGTTTCGAAGCCCTTCCCGCCCTCTTATCCGCTCTCCTGTCGGCTTTCTCGGAGCGCCGGCGACGGGGCCGGGGAGTGCCTTCAGAACCGGTCGCGGGGGAGGACTGTTGAGTGGGCTCCGCCCCGGCGGCCTTCTCGGTGGGTTTGATGTAGAGGGCCTCGCGCTCGGCGGCGTCCCGGGCGTCGTCGGAGGCCGGAGTGCTTTGCGAGCCCGATGCGGGGCCCGCCTTGGAACCGGTCGGCGCACCGGCGGCGGACTCGGACGCGGAGACGGCGCCCCGATCGGGCCGGTTTGCCGCCCTGGTGCGCAGTAGCGCCATCCCGGAGAGTTTGTCGTGCCAGCCGCGCCCCTCGGGGTCTGCGGCCGCTGTGCGCATGAGCGCGATGGTGCCCAGGCCGAGCGTGGTGACGCTGATGGCCAGGATGAGGTCCGCGTGGATGAAGGAGCCCAGTGCTGAGGGGGCCTGGTTGCGGGCCCCCAGCATGCGGACCTTGAGCAGCAGTCCCCCCAAGGACCAGCCGGTGGCGGCGATGGCGAGCCATCGCAGAGCGACGACCACTCCGAAGGCGATCAGTCCACTGGTCAGGACCGGGCGGCCCCCCACCTGCCAGACGAGGGCGGTCAAACCTCCGGTCAGGAGCGACCCGACAGCGAGGTCAATGACCCCGGCAACGACACGAGCCCTGATCGGGGCCGGGGCGAGCCGACGACGGGGCGGGTGCGGCTTGTCCGCAGAGAGCTCCGAAGGCTCCGCGCCCCGTGTTCGGGGAGCGTCCTGCGGGTCGGCCTGGTCGCCGTCGGGACCGGCGAGGGTGACCGGCATCATGCCGTACGGGCTCACGATCGCGGCCTGCGACGCGTCATCGGACGATTGAGAGGACGTCGGTGGTCCCACAGCGGTCGGGGCGCCGCTACGGGCGTCAAGCGTGATCGTCATGACCGCAACCTCCTGGGTCGACGTGGCCGCCTCCCGGCGGGATGGATAAGAGAGCGTGGGGACAGGCGGGCCATCACCCGCCCCAGGCGCGAGCGCTGCGCGCCCATGGAGCGGACGATCACGTCTGAGGATTCCCACAACTCACCTAGAGCGTACGTTGCGGGCTCCCCAGAGCTGAAGACCTGGGTGTCAACTGCTCCGGCGAAGCGGGGCAGATCGACCTGCGGGAAGTGTGGGGACAGCTGTGCGGCGGCTTCCCGTCGGGTGGCGCCCCATCCGGGGACCCGCCCCAGGTCACGGGCACGGTCGAGGATCTCCTCCCAGGCACCCAGGGCCTTGCCGACGCCTGTGCGTCCACGCCGTCGGCTGCGTCTCCAGGCCTTCCATCCCAGGATGGAGCCCACGATCGCCGCGACGGCGAGGATGGAACCGCCGGCGACGATGACCGCGGTCGGCAGACCGCCCTTGTCGTCGTCCTGAGGGTCGTCGCGCTGGGGGTCCTCGTAGTTGGGGGGCAGCTGGGCCGGGTCCTCGTTGGGCAGCGGGGGCTGGAGGACATTGGGTTCGGGGTTGGAGACCTTCTGGGTGGTCTGCTGCTGGGGCACCTGATCGCGGTCCGGGGTCACGTCGAAGGACACCCAGCCCAGGCCCTCGAAGGGTATCTCCACCCAAGCCTTGACGTCCTCACCGGTGACGGTCTTGGCGTCACCGTCGGTGGCCGGGTCGAAGCCCATGACGATGCGGGCCGGGATGTTGAGCGAACGGCACATGAGCATCATGAGAACCGAGTACTGCTCGTCGTCGCCGATAAGGGAGTCCGCTTCCACCATCGAGGCTATGCGGGCGGCTCCGTGCCCCGGCTGCGAGGGGCTCTGGGTTCCGTCGGAGTAGTAGCTCGTACGCAGGCGCTGCTGGAGCGCCCGGATCTGGGCGATGGGGTTGGACTCCGCCCCGACGATCTCCTTGGCCAGAGATGCCACTGACGGCGGTACCTGCTCGATCGGGCCCAACGAGGTCTGTGCCATGGAGGCCTTGTTGAGCGCCGCTTCGGAGGGCGGCGTATAGGGAGCCACCCGCTCGGTGAGAACATCGCCCTCGGCCAGGCCGCTGGTGGCGATACCGGTGGAGGAGAACTTGTCGTAGTACATGCCCTCGCGTAGGGCCGACTGGCGCTGGCCGGAGGACTCGATGCGGATCGTCTCGGGCATGGTGGGGACCCAGGGGAAGCTGTAGTTCTCGATCGTCAGGGACGAGGTTTGCTTACGCCCGTCGATGCGGCTCGCCGTCAGCTGGGTCTTGTCGCCGATGCGCTCGAAGCGCGACTGGCCGTTCGCGTTCTGTCCGATATGGGCCGACAGGCCGTCGTAGGAGTCCAGGGCGGCGATGCGGATGCGCCCGCCCTTGGGCAGGTTAGAGGGCTTCATGAGCCGGGTGTGGGCCTTGTCGGTCTCCAGAGTGCGCACCAGGGACAGTGGACTGGCGTACTCGGTTAGGTCCAGGGGCGGCTGGAACAGATCGCGCACCACCGTCCGGGAGGTGGGAGCGGTGGGGGTGAGGACCAGGGCGGTTAGGGAGGTGACCAGGAGCAGGACTGCCGCGATGACCGCCCCGCGCAGGGCCGCTCGGCCGAGGTCTCCGGTGGAGCGGGCGCTGGTCGCCCCCGAGGTCGTGGAGAAGGAGCTCAGGTCCAGGGCCTCGATGACGTAGCTGCGCCGCTGCCGCAGAGAGCCGCAGGTCCACAGGGCCAGGATGCCGACGACGAATAGCGTGCCCAGCACGGTGGGGCGCACGGCCTCTTGTCCGCCCCAGCCGATGCCGACGGCGGGCAGCAGGACCAGGCTCAGCCCTGCCAGGACCTCGCGGCCGGCCAGAATGAGGCGGGTCGCCAGCGCCGAGACGATCAGCCCGCTCAGCCACGGCAGCACTGTCATGCCGCTGAAGGAGCTCAGTGGCATCGGCACGGTCAGGGCGTCACGCCACACGGTGACCGTGGAGGCCAGAACGGTCTTGATGGCCGTGAGCCCGGAGCCGACGTCGGTCAGCAGCCAGGGGGCCACCAGGACGTGCACCAGGGCCAGGGCGGCCATGCTCGGCAGCACCGACAGGCGCAGACGCGAGCAGACCATCGCGGTCAGGGCGCCGACGAGTGCTCCGTAGCCGACGGCCAGGCAGCCGGCGAGAGAGGCGAAGACCGGCAGGAAGGGGACCGTGCCGATGGCTAGGATCCCGGCCATCAGGGTCAGCTCGAGGGCGGCGACCGCCGGTGCGGGCGGCTTGGCGCCGCGCCTGGGGGGTAGGAAGCGCCGGGCCGAGAGCGCCGGTCGGGACGGGCGCGACAGGAGCGGGCCGGCCCCGGTGATTGACCGGGCCGGTCGGGTCGTCTCGGTGCTGTAGAGGCTGCGAGTACGCGACGACGTCGCCGTCGACCAGGAGGAGGCGGACTCGGGCGAGCGCGCGGAGGGCCGCTCCGCACCCCGCGAGGGGGCCTCGGCCGGGGACGGCGCCCCGGCGGGGGAGCTGGAGAGCGGAGAGTCCGCGGTGCGCGGCGGCAAGGTAGTCGAGGTCGTCGTGGGGGTCATAGTGCTCGCCTCAGGGCGGTGGGAAGCTGCTCAAGACGGTCCATGTCCACAACCGGCATCGTTCCGGCGTGGTGACGCGACAGGCCGTGCTGGCCTGCACGCAGAGTGACGGCCACCATGGACAGGGGGGCGAAGCCGCGGGCCCGGGCCAGGGTGGCGCGGTCGACCTGCTGACCGGTGACAAGGACGACGATAGAGGCCTCGGGGTGCGCCGTACAGGCGTGTCGCACCAGGAGGTCGCAGCTGATGTCGTCCTCACCGGTACTCAGCAGACAGGACGTGTCCAGCATCCGCAGGGCCGAGGAGACGGGCAGGGCGCCGATCTGGGTGATGAAGCGGACCTCACGCCCATCCTGGATCGCGTCCATGGTCAGGGAGCAGGCGATGGACACCGCGGTCTCGAAGTCCTCTTCGCCGGCGTAGTCGTCCTGGCGGGTGGACAGTAGGACGAGCAGGCTGGAGCGGCGCGTTTCCTCGAACTGACGGACCATGAGCTTGCCGGTGCGCGCGGTGGTGCGCCAGTGGACGTTGCGCCGATCATCTCCGGGAACGTAGTCGCGCAGGGCGTGGAAGGCGACGTCGGAGCTGGACAGGTCCTGGGTGACGGCGCCCTCGATGTCGCGCAGGACGCCGTGCAGGACGGTGCCTAGGCGCAGAGTGCGCGGGTGGATGTGGATGTGCTGCGGTGTGGTCAGGGAGCGCTCGCGCTGAAGCAGTCCCACCGGGTCGCGCTGAACCGCCAGGACCGGGCCCACGGTGACGATGCCGCGGCGCTGGGTGGGCAGAACGAATCCGCGCTCATGGATAGCCCGGGGGGTCAGGGTGGGGACGACGAAGACGGCGCGTCCGGGCCCCACCGGCATTTCCATGCGCGAGGGCAGCAGCGGCCGGGTGCGGGGGTTGGTGACGGTCAGCCGGATGAGGGCGTGGTCGCCCACGGTGACACGGGACTCGAGCAGGTTGTGGTTGACCGAGTACCCGCCGCGGGGGATGAGCCACAGCCAGGCGCTCGCCACGACAATGCCGACGACGATGGCGGCGCTCCAGGCCTCCTGCCAGCCCATGACGGCACCGGTCAGTCCGCAGGCCGTCAGTAGTGCCGCACTGCCCCATCCGATCGGGGTGATGGTGTGCAGCAGCCAGCGCAGTGGCCGCAGCAGTACTGCGACGGCATCGATCAGCCGGGATCGCGCCGGCCTGGCGGCCAGGGCGGCGCTCGCCGATGCTGATGACGCAGCGGGTGCCGGGGACGCCGACGCTCCCGGGGACTTCGGTGAGGCTGCGGCGGAGGCGGCGGATGCGCCGGTCCTGCCCGCGGACCCCGGGCGGGCCTGGCGGGCAGAGGTCTGCGACGTCGTCTGAGTCGGCATGCGGCTCAATCGCGGGTCGTGGGCGCGGGGACCTGGCCCAGGGCAGCGGTGATGACGCCGGAGGCGGTGGCGCCGGTGAACTCGGCATCGGGGTCCATGACCAGACGGTGGGCCCACACGACATCGGCGAGGTCCTTGACATCGTCGGGCAGGACGAAGTTGCGGCCCTGGGCGGCGGCCCAGACACGGGCGGCCCGGGCCATGCCGATGGCGCCGCGCGTGGACACCCCCATGCGGGTCTCCTCGGCGTCCCGCGTGGCCTCGACCAGGGCGCCGATGTAGTCCAGCACCGAGTTCTCGATGTGGTTGGTGGCGGCCAGGTCGGCCATGGATGCCACGACGGAGGAGGCCACCACCGCGGACAGGTTCTTGGAGCGATCCGGGTGGGCCGAGCTGGACAGGATCCGTGTGAGCGCCTCCCGGCCCGGGTAGCCCACGGAGGCCTTCATGAGGAATCGGTCCAGCTGGGCCTCGGGCAGGCGGTAGGTGCCGGCCTGCTCGATAGGGTTCTGGGTGGCGATGACCATGAAGGGACGCTCGGTCGTGTGGCGCACGCCGTCGACCGTCACCTGGGATTCCTCCATGACCTCCAGGAGGGCCGACTGGGTCTTGGGGCTGGCCCGGTTGATCTCGTCGGCCAGGACGATCGAGGAGAAGATCGGGCCGGCGTGGAAGTCCCATGAGCCGGTCTTCTGGTCGTAGATCGTCACACCCGTGATGTCGCTGGGCAGCAGATCGGGGGTGAACTGGATGCGCGAGTGTGTCCCCTGCACCGAGGCGGCCAGGGCCCGGGCCAGGGCCGTCTTACCGGTGCCGGGGGCGTCCTCGAGCAGGAGGTGCCCCTCGGAGAGCATGGTGGTCAGGGCCAGCTTGATCACATCGTCCTTGTCGAGCAGCGCCTGACCGACGTTGTTGACAATGGTGGAGAAGGCGTCAGCGAACCATGTCGCGTTCTCGGGGGTCATCGGCATGGAATCAATGATCCTTCGGGTGGAGGGGGGTGAGTGTGTGAGTTGTTGCGTAGCGGGCATCGATCCGGTCACTGATCCGGTCACTGCTGGGTGCAGGTGATGGTCTGGTTCCAGTTCGGTGTCCGGTGGGGGAACTTGTGCCGGGCGTACCCGTTCTTATCGAGGGCGACCTCTTCTGTGTACTGGTCCGGTTGCCAGTCCCAGGTGTCCCAGTACCAGTATCCACAGGACAGAGTGCTGTTGGGATTGCCGTACAGGTCGACAACCATCTGGTAACAGCGCCCCCAGGGCCCGAAGCCCCGTGGTGAGCAGGTCTGGGTGTAGTCGATGGTGAAGGTCTGCTGGGTGCCGACCGGGACATTGTTGCCCCTGTCGTCATCATCATCGTCGCCGTCGTCCTGCTTGGGCGGCCTGGTGACGGTGTCGCAGCCCCACTCCGAGGTGCCGGCGTTGTTCTTGGCGCGCACGCACCAGGTGCGTGACTCTCCGCGCTTGAGCTTGCTTCCGTAGGTCTCGCCGACTTCGATGCTGTCGACGGTCTTGCCGCCGTTCTCGGTCTGCTCATAGCTGGTGCCCGCCCCGTTGTTGGCCCCGGGCGTCCAGGAGCACTCGACCTTCTTCTGCTTCTTGCCGGTGAGCTCACAGCTGACCGAGGGCGCCGATGGCGGGCCGTAGGGTGCCACCGGCGAGGAGGCGACGACGTCGGAGTACTGTCCGCCGCCGTTGGCCCGGGCGTAGACCGTGTAGGCCTGCCCGTCTGTCAGGCCCCGGATGGTCGAGGAGCTGGTCCAGTTGACCTGGTCGACCGAGTACTCCACCGACAGATCGCCCACGCTCCAGCCGTTGCCGGCTCGGGGCGAGGCGTTCACGGACAGTTCGCCGCTGTTGCCGGTGGCCTTGACGACGGGGGTCGAGGGGGCCAGCGGGGTCGACTTGTAGGTGTAGCTGGCCTGGGCCGAGGTCTTGGTCCCGTGGCCGTTGTCCGCCACGACCCAGAAGGTCCAGGTGCCGGGAGACAGCGAGACGCTGGTGGAGGTGGCGCCTCCGACGCTCTTGGAATCGCTCGTGTTGCCGTTGGAGTAGTGGAGCGTGTAGCTGACGGAACTGCCGTTGCCGTTGGCCGCCTGCCAGCTGACGGCGACGGTCTCCCCGTTGGGGGTGATGACGGGCGTTCCGGGCGTTCCGGGCTCGCCATAGGGCGTCACCGAGTTGGACGGGGAGGACCAGTCCGAAGCGGTCCCTTGGCTCGACTTGGCGCGCACCTGTGCGGTGTAGGCCCGTCCCGGGGCGACGTCGATGGACGTCGATCCCCCGGTCAGGCCCGTGAGCACCGTCCCGTCCGACAGGCGCACGTCATAGCTCAACGCGCCCCCGAAGGGGTCGTCCACCTCGGACCAACGCACGATGAGGCTCCCCGCGCCGGCTGTCAGCGTGGGCGCGGCCGGCGTCTTGGCCGTGGCATTGTGCTGGTAGGACATCGATGCGGCACTGGAGTCGCCGTACTTGTTGGTGGCCACCACCTGGATGTTGTAGGTCTGACCGGGCACCAGGTTGTTGATGAGGCAGTTCGAGGTCGTGCAGGTCTGCTCGACGCCGTCGACACTCACCTTGTAACCGGTGATGGGGGAGCCATTGGCGGAGCCATCGGTCCAGGACACGCGCGCTGAGGTGGCCCCCGCCGGCGCCACGGTCAGCCCGGAGGGGGCTGTGGGCGCCACGCCGCCGACCTGCACCGTGATCGTGCCGGTGACGGCCCGTGACTCGGAGCCGGTGGAGTCCAGCACCTTGTACTGGGCGGTGATAGTGCCGTGGAAGCCGGCGTTCGGGGTGATGGTGACCGTGGTGCCGGAAGCGCTCACCGTTCCCTCACCGGAGGTGATCGTCGGGGTACCGGACAGGGTGATCGGCTTGTCCGGGAAGGGATTGCTCACCGCCGCGGACACGTCGGTGCTCACCGCCTCGCCGTTGCGGGACTCCAGGTTGATCGGAGCCGTGGTCATGAGCGGCTTGGTGGAGGCGCTGACCCGCACGGGCAGGGAGGCGTTGACCGGCGGGTTGACGCCGTCGGAGACGGTGATCGGAACTGAGCCGGTGGTGCCTTCGGTGGCTTTGTCGGCGGCCTTGACGGACAGCGTCGAGCCGCTTAGGGAGATATCGAAGCCCTTCGGGGCGGGGCCGGCCTGGAAGGAGAGCTTGTCGCTCGGGTCCGGGTCGGTGGTCATGGCCGCCAGATTGGCCGTGACGGCCCCCTCTCCGGGCGCCACCGTCACCTCGGTGGGGGTGAATGTCGGCGGCTTGTTCGTCGAGGAATCCACAACGATCGGCAGCGTGAGCGTGGCGCTCAGCGCGTCCGAGCCGGTGCCGTCGGCCACGGTGAAGGTCACCGAGGTCTGACCGGTGAAGCCCGACTCGGGCGTGAAGGACAGCCCCGTCCCGCTCGAGGTGATCTTGGCATCCTTGGTGCCCTTGGCCATGTGGATGGACGAGGCGTCCGGGATGACGGGCTTGGTTCCCTCACGGGTGAGGATGTAGGAGGACAGGTTGATATCCGTGGTCTTGTCCGCCAGAACGTGGGCGGGCACGGCCGAGGGGTTGATGCGGGGCCGCAGGGCGGACCGGGCGGGAACCACGACGACGGCGTGACCGGTCAGTCCGTCGGCATCGGTGATCGTGTAGAGCACGAGCCGCTGGGTCTCGCCCACCGTGAGGCTGATGGAGTCTTTGCCCACCTCGACGTCGGGGTCGGAGGAGGAGAGCTTGAGGTCCCACGGCGAGCCGTCGGTGTCCTTGTCGTTGTCCAGGACCGGGATGGTCACCTTGCCGTTGGCGTCGACCTGGTCGACGGTGACGTAGTCGTCCACGCCTACCGGGTTGGCCAGGGGGGCGTTGCTGGAGACCTGGACGGTGACGGTGCCCGTGTCGGTGCCGCCGCGCCCGTCGGAGACGGTGTAGGTGACCGAGTGGTTGCCCTCTTTGTCCGGCAGGTTGAGCACCAGGCGTCCGGCACGGGTGGATACGCCCAGCGACGGGTCGCTGGAGACCGGGTCGCCCTCCAGCGACAGGGTGTCGCCGTCGGTGTCCAAGTCGTTGGACAGGACGTCCACGGCCACGGTGCGTCCCGGTTTGGCCACGACCAGGTCGTCTGTGGCCACCGGGGCCACGTTGACCGGGGAGGCCTGGGCGACGCCCACGCGGACCGTGCCGGTGGACTGGGCCCCGAAGCGATCCTCGACGACGTAGGTGAAGGTGTCGGTACCAGTGGCGCCTTCGGCGGGCTTGTAGGTGAGCCACGAGGAGTTGACCTCCACCGAGCCCAGGGAGGGGGCCTGGTTGAGGCCCACGAGGCTCACCGAGTCGCCGTCGGGGTCGATGCCATCCAGGGGCACGGTGATGTTCGTGGCCGAGCCGGCTAGGGTACGGGCCTCGAGGTTTTGCGGCGAGGGCGCGGAGTTGTGCTCGGTGTCCTGCGCGCGCACCTCCACGGTGAGGACACCTGAAGCGGTCTGCCCCTGATCGTCCTTGGCCGTGTAGGCGTAGGAGGTGCGTCCGGGCTGGTCGCCGGCGCGGAAGCGAACGGTGTTCTCGCTGACCCAGGCGGTGCCCAGCTCATCGCCGACGAGGCTGACCTGAGAGTCCACCGACAGGTTGAGCCCCGAGGGGGAGGTGTCGTTGTCCAGAACCTTGGCGGTGACGACGTCGCCGGCTCGCACGACGGCGGTGTCGTTGGTGACCACCGGCGGCTGGGGCTGGGACTGCGTCACGGGGACAATCGCGACCTTCCCGGTGGTGGAAGAGGTGCCGTTGGTGACGGTGTAGTCGACCGTCAAATTGGCCGGGACCGTACTGGCCGCGGTGATCTGCAGCAGGGAGTGGTCCACGACCGTGACGGTGACCCCGGAGTCCGGCGGAGTGCTCACCGACTGCAGGACCAGGATCCCTCCGGAGGGGTCGAAGTCGTTGTTAAGTGGGGCAATGGTTGTCGAGCCGCCGTTGCGCAGCAGGGCGGTGTCGTTCTCGGCCTCGGGCGGCACCGTGGCCTCAGCCTTGGGGGTGACGTCCACGCGCACGATCCCCTGAGCCGTATTGGCCCCGTCCATGACGTCGTAAGTGAGGTAGTAGGTCTGGGCCTGGGCGTTCGCTTCGGTGGAGAAGGTGAAGACGCCTGCCTGCTGGTCGATATCGATCGAGGTCCCGGCCGGGGCGTCCTGGACCGCGGCCAGGCGCAGGGTCCCCCCGGAGGGGGAGGTGTCGTTGTCCAGAGGCGAAACGACAGCCTTGGTTCCGGCGACGACGCGTACGTGGTCGGCGTTGGCAATCGGCTTGGCCGACTGGGCTGGCTGCACATCGACCTTGACCACGCCGGAGGTGGTCTCCCGGCCGTCGGAGACGGTGACGGTCAGATCCCGGGAACCGGTGCCGGCGCCGAGTTCGCGCACCGAGACGGTGCCCTCGTTGGAGACCTTGACATCCATCCCCTCGCCCTGGGCGGAGACCAGGTAGAGGTCGTCCCCGTCAGGGTCGAGCCAATGGCCCAGCACGTCCAGGGAACCGGAGGCGCCCTCGGCGACGGTGAGGGTCGGCGTGGTGATCTGGTTGGGGGCGGCGTTGACCTCCCAGCCGTGGACGTCCACGGTGGCAACGGCGGAGTCGCTCATGCCACGGCCGTCGTCGGCCGTGTAGGGCACAGAGTAGCTGCCGGTGGCGTTGTCGGGGATGTCCATGCGCAGGGCCAGCCCGCCCTGGGCCTTGGTGGCGGCCAGCGAACCGCCGTTGTCCTGCGGAGTCGCCGTGAGGACGTCCCCGTCGGGGTCGGAGTCGTTGGCCAGGACGGGCAGGAGCGCCGAGCGGCCCGGGCGCACGCCGAAGCTGTCGTCGACAGCCTTGGGGGCGTGGTTCTCCTCGGTGCGCTCCGGAGGCGTCTGGGACTCCGAGGTGTTGGCGGAGTCGTCCTTCTGATTGGCGTTGTCATCGGTCTGGGCGGTCTTGTCCGTCCAGTCGTCAATGAGGACGAGGTCATTGTTGGGCAGCCACACCGAGCCCGACTCCAGGTCGTTGAGCACGATGGCGTCGCGGTTGACCCGGAAGATCGGGGCAGAGGAGGAGGCGAGTTTGTCGTCGTGGATGGTGTCGGTCCCGCCGAACAGGCCCGAGCAGCTGCGCACGAACTGGCCCGAACCGGACCAGGCGGCGTAGACGCACTTGCCCAGGCGCACCGGCTGGGCCGCAACGCCCTCGGGTGCCGGATCCTCCTTGGCCGACGGCGTTTTGGTGACCTTGCCGCCGTCGAGGGGGACGGAGATGAGCTCGTTGCGGGAGGCGACCAGGACCGAGTCGGCCTCGGGGCCGGGCTGCTGGAGGGCCAGGCCGGCGGCGCCCAGGTTGACGGTCTTGCCCTCGGGCAGGTGGAGGATTCCGGTGGAGCGCTCGAGGACTACGGGCTTGTCGCCGACGGCGGTGATGGCCAGATCGGTGCCGGAGGTCAGTGTCAGGGAGGTGTTGGTGGCCTCCTTCCAGCCCTTGTCGTCGGCCTCCAGAGAGACCAGGGATTTGCTGGTGGCCGAGGCCGCGTGGATCGCGCCGTCCTTGCCGACGACGGCCACGACGTCGGGCATGCCGGTGACTACCGGGGCGGCGGAGGCCAGGGAGCCGGCGGCCTTGGCCTTGGAGGCCCGGATGGTGCCCTGGACCTTGTCGACGGCGATGGCTCGGTCGCCGCCCTGGGCGACTGTCACGCCCTTGGTGAGCTGGGTGCGTCCGGAGAAGGAGACCTGGGAGGGGTCGACTGAGGAGACCGAGGCGTCACCGGTGTCGGGGACCAGGATGTCCTCGGCGTTCTGGGTGACGTCGAAGGAGGATGAGGAGGTGCGGATCGTGCCGTCGACCTCGCGGGAGGGGTAGTTGAGGCGGGCCACGAGGTGGTTGGTGGTGGAGGTGACCCACACGCCGCCGTCGTTGAGATGCAGATCGGCCTGGGCCACGCCCTCGTGAAGCCAGGCGGCCGTTCCCAGGGCGGTCACGCATAGGACCGCCGCCAGGGAGGACAGGCGCTTGCGCAGCCGCTGACGCTGCGCGCGCGACTGAGGGATGCGGAAGGTCGCAGCCAGGCGGGAGGTGGTGGTTCCGGAGGTGAGTCCCGAACCCGTGTCCTGTCCGTCGCCGGCCGATGCGGAGCCCTTGGCGTTCCGGGTGCTTGTGGCTCGCCGCCGGGGACGCAGAGCGCTCGCGGCGCGGGCGAGGAGACCGGGACGGTCCACGGCAGACTGAGCGGTGCTGGAGTCGGATCGGTTGCCTCCGCCATCGCCGGCACCGGGGGCGGCGGAGGCGGAGTCGATGCTGCTCGACGGGTTGTCGGGCGCTTCGAAGTCATTACGTGAAGTGGTCACTTGGCCCCTTGGGGACTGCGGGAGGCGACCTCTTGGACGAGGGTGCGTCGCAGCATCGTCGAGGAGGTGGTGGGTGTGTAGGGCAGGTAGATCACGGAGGCGCCGACCTCCGCCATCTCGGCCTCGAGGCGGCGGCCCTTGTCTGTGCCCTCCCAGTCGGTGCCCTTGAACAGCACGTCGAAGGGAGAGCGCTTCCAGGCCAGGCGCTTGTCCTGGTCATAGTCGGGGACCACGGAGTCCACCATGCGTAGGGCGGCCACCATGGCCATGCGTTCGGCCAGGGGCACGATGGGGCCGCGCCCCTTCATCCTTTCCAGAGACTCGTCGGTGGCGACTCCCGCGATGAGGCGGTCGCAGCGCTTGGCCGCCTCGGTGAGGATGTTGAGGTGTCCCACGTGCAGCATGTCGAAACCGCCCGGGACGTAGCCGGTGATCATCAGTAGGCTCCCTTTCCGCCGATAACCGCGCGCAGCGTTCCGGCGAAGATCTTCGCGTCCAGGGCTCCGCCCCGGTTCTCCACGTAGTGGCGGTCCAGGGCAACGGTGGAGGCCCAGGACAAATCTGAACGTCCAGAGATCTGCCACAGGCCGGTCAGTCCGGGCTTGACCAGGAGACGACGCAGTGCCTCGGCGTCGTACTTGGCGACCTCGACGGGAAGTGCGGGGCGGGGCCCCACCAGGCTCATGTCCCCGCGCACGACATTGATGAGCTGGGGCAGCTCATCAATCGACAGGCGGCGGATCCAGCGGCCCACGTGGGTGATGCGCGGGTCCTGGCGGTCCTTGAACATGACCTCGTTGCCGGCGTCGCCGCCGGCCTTGACCACCGACGCGCGGCGGGCGTCGGAGTCGATGTACATGGAGCGGAACTTCCACATGGTGAAGGGCTTGCCGTTCTGCCCCACGCGGGTCTGGGTGTAGAAGACCGGTCCGGGGGAGTCGATGCGGATCGCGATCGCGGTGACCGCCAGCAGCGGCGAGATGAGTGCCAGCCCGATGGCGCCCGCCAGACGGTCGAACAGGGCCTTGCCCAGAGCACGGGTGCGGCGGGTCTTGATGGCGATGAGGCCGGTCCAACCATGGGTGACAGTCAACGCCCGCATACGCCCGGGCACGACGTCCTGCAGACCGGGGGCGACGACGAGGCGCACCTGGGTGTTCTCCAGCCCTCGCATGAGGGTGACCAGATCCTCCGGGGTCACCGATCCGATCGTCATGACGGCGTCGATGCGCTCGGCGTGCAGGGTCTGGGCGATGTGGTGGGGGCTGCGCACCGGCTCGGCCGAGTGGAAGGCCCGGTCCTGCCCGGAGGACAGGTAGCCCACGATGAGGAAGCCGTCCATGGGGTGGCGGCGGAGCTGAGTGAGCATGGGCTGGGCGCCCGAGCCCATGACGATGAGGGTGCGGCGCAGCGCGTGGCCTTCGAGGCGACGGCGCCGCAGCCAACCGGACTCGATGGAGCGTCCGGTGATGGCTAGGAGGAGCTGGACCGCCAGGGCGGTCAGCAGGGTGGTCCGGGCGACACCGGAGAGGTCGGCCAGCAGCAGGGCGACCGGGAGGCTCACGGCGGCAGCGGCGACGAAACGGCCCGTGCCGGGACCGGCCTGCTCGACGGCGTCGATGCCGAGAGCGCCCAGGAACCAGGCGATGAGCACCATCGTGATGCCCACGGTGGCCGCGGACCAGACCAGTGACAGGTGGCCGCCCAGGAGAGCGGCCCAGATGGGGGCGGCGATGGCGAAGAGGTCGGACAGGACGAGCCAGATGATGAGGTCGCGGCGCGTGCGCGCCCAGGGACTGCGCGGAGCGGTGGAGGTGGCGTCGGCTGCTGCTGTCGAGGGACGCCGGTGCTGCTCGCGCTGGGGCAGTGTCAGGGTCGAACTAGACAAGATGGACTCCGCAGGGATGATCGAGGGTGGGCTATTAACTGGTTGAGTAGTGCTGACGGGACGTCGCGAACAGCAGCAGTTTTAGAATGCTACTAACTCTGGGCGCCGTTATTTGTGGGAAGTGGCCAAGATCGCAGGGATGGACTGGGGGGTCGTCGTGCGTTTGGGATGACTCTATGTTACGGGTGCGCAACGAAACGATGGTGCCAATACACTTATGAGGGACCTTTCAGGGTTCTCCCAGAAACCGCCGTTCTCCCTGGTAGGGGCGGGTTTGCTGGGGTTGTGTCAAGGGGGGTGGGTGGGGGTCGGTCAATGTCACAAGTCGATAAACAAAAGATAGCAGGTTGCTGATGATTATGCGTCTACTCTCGTGCCTGTCTTTCGGACCTTCCCCGATACTGGTTTGTGACCTTCCTACAACATCAGGAGTGCGATGTGACCCAGTCGAGTTCATCGGCGCCCGCGCCGTCCTCTCCGGCATGCGCCGCCCCCGCAGGTGCTGCCGCCAGCGGGCTACCTGCGGATGTGGCTGACACCGCAAGCCGTTCCGGGGCTGAGGGGGGTGGGGCTCCGGCCTCCGCGCCGGCCTCTCGACGCTCGCCGCTGCGGCGACTCGTCGGGACTTTGCGGCGGGGATCGTCGTCGGGGGCCAGCTGGTCGTCTGTGGGAACCACAGCCATCGCCAAGGTCGTGGTCATGGGGATCTCCGGCGTCTTCGGCCTGGTCAACACCAGTCTCATCATCAGGCACTTCGGGGCCGACGCCTTCGCCCAGTACGGCTTGCTGGCCACCTTCCCCACCCTCATGCCCTTCACCGATCTGGGGATCGGAGCCGTCATCCTCAACACGGTGGCCAGCTCGGCCGACCCGGCCCATGACTCGACCGTGCGGCGCACGATCACCACCGCCATCCGGGTGCTGCTCGGCTCCGCCCTGGTCATCAGTACGGTCGGCATCGTCCTTATGCTGCTGGGGGCCTGGCCCTGGTTGCTGGGCGGCAAGCTCATGGAGGGGGGCGGGCTCACCGCCACCGTCTGCCTCATCATCTACGCCGCGGCCCTGCCGCTGTCCGTGGGGCAGCGCGTCATCATCGGCCTGGGGCGCTCTGCCACGCAGGTCATCAGCCAGGGGGTCGTCTCCCCGGCCATGTCCTGCTTCCTGCTGCTGGCCATCGTCACCGGCCTGGGACGCGGCAACGCCGTGTCCATCTACTCCTACATCGCCAACGCGCTGGTCTCGGTCATCTGCATCGTCGTCGCCTGGCGCGCCACCCGCCCCCTGTTTTCCGGCGCCGTCCGGAACGTGCTGCGGCTGCGCAGCGTGCGGGGCGTGCGCATCGTCAACACTGCGGGGCCCCAGCTCCTCCAGTCCCTGGCCATCCCGATCGCCTTCCAGACCGACCGGCTCCTCCTGTCCCACTTGGGTCAGTCGCAGGCCCTGGCCGAGTACAACCTGGCCAACAATCTGTTCAACATGCTGACCCAAACTGTCATGGCGGCAGGGGTGGCCATGTGGCCGATGTTCGCCCGAGCCCGGGCCGACAAGCGCATCGAGAGCCCCTTCAAACCGGCGATGCTCTTCAGCGGAGGGGGCTTCCTTCTGGCTCTCGCCCTGGTGGCCGTCACCCCCTGGGCCGCCCGGATTATGTCCCACGGCAAGATCGTCCTGCCCGCGGCCCTCGTGTGGGCCTTCGCCGTCTATGTCGCCGTCGAGGCCGCCAAGCAGCCGTTGGGCATGTACATGACCGACCCCCGCGGGCTGCAGTTCCAGGTGATCCCGGTGCTCGTCCTGGTGCCGATGAACCTCGCCATCTCCTGGGCTCTCATTGGGCGCTTCGATGCGGCAGGCCCTATTCTGGGGTCGGTGATCTCGGTGATCCTGTGTCAGATCATCCCGTACGCCTGGTGGGTTCGCCGGGACGTCGCCCGACGGCGTCGCGAGCCGGCCGAGCAGCGGGCGCAGGAGGCAGGGCGGTGATCCCGTGCCCGCCGACCGGCGGCTCCGGGCCGCTCCCGTGACCCGCGCGCCGGTGCCGTTCCGAGTCTCCTCGACCGCTCCCCGACCTCCCTTGACTCCCCTCCCCACCGTTCCTCACCGTTCACCATCCCGGCCCGGTTCCACGGGCCCCATCCGAGGAGATGCCTCATGAGCTCCCCTGTCAGTTCCCCCACCATCGCCGAGAACATCAGGGCCCTGTCCCGCGCCCAGAAGTCCAAGGCCGGTGCCCCCCTCTACTCCCGCGTCATCAACCGCCCCGCAGGGCGGGTTCTGGCCGCGATCGCCCACCGGCTGGGCGCGACCCCGGACCAGGTCACGGTGCTCTCGGCGCTGTGTACCTACACCGGCATCGCCCTCATCGCCCTGTGGCGTCCCGCAGTCGTGTCTACTGTGGCGACCGCCCTTCTGCTCATGCTCGGATACGCTCTCGACGCCGCCGATGGCCAGTTGGCAAGATTGCGCAACGGGGGTTCAAAAGCCGGCGAATGGCTTGACCATGTTGCCGATGTCATCAAGTTATCGACAATTCACGGAGCAATTGCGATCTCTCTTTTTCGGTTCGCGGATCTGCCTCCTTCGATCCTGCTTATTCCTCTTGCCTTTGGGGCGGTCCAAAATATCCATTTCTTCAGTTACATCCTGACCTATCAACTGCGTTATCACGGCGGTATTCCCATGGCCAAGGATGAGGCTCGGCCGGGCGTCATCAAGTCGGTCCTGTCTGCCCCCACGGATTACGGCCTCATGTGCTTCGTGCTCATGACCCGCTTCGCCCCGACAGTCTTCCTGTGGATCTACGGCGTCATGCTCGTGGGGTACGCGGGCTACGTGATCTTGGCACTGCCCAAGTGGTACCGCGACCTGCGGCGCGACGCCCGGTAGTCCGCTGGCACCCGCCGTCGAGCCTCGGGAATCCTCTGCGGGCCGCCGGCGGGGCCTTCAATGTGACGGCCGTTTCAGTAACTCCCCTCCAACAACCTTCGCTTAAGGAATCTTATGGCTCTGATTACTGGTCGCAAGGCGCTACTGGTCTATACCGGGCGCAGGGACGGTCTGGGCAACCGTGTGCGCGCGCTGCTGTCCGCCCAGGAGCTCGCCCGGGTCGAAAATCGAGACTTCTACTACGTGTGGAGCACCGATGAGTACTTCGGCCCCCGCATGGATGAGCTGTGGCACTTCCAAGGGGGCACCTCGGTTTCGCGCCTGGTCTCCAGAGCGCTCATTCCCCTAGCCCGGTACCGCCCGCCCAAGGGCGTCCAGGTGACGCCCGCGCTGCGCCGTGCTCACCTGTGGCAGATCCACTCCCATGGTCTGCCCATCACCTGGCAGGACTCGGCATGGACGCAGGACGGGGTGGACACCGGGCCGCGTCCCTGGACCGAGCTGCTGCGCGAGCTCACCCCCGTCGACGAGATCGCCGATCAGGTGCGCTCCATCTACGACACTCACCTGCGCGGTCGCCCCTATGTGGGCGTCCAGGTGCGTACCCACGCGGTCTCCCACGCCAAGACCATCGAGTCCTCGCCGGTGGAGTGGTTCGCGAACCGGATGCGCCAGATCCGCGCCGACCACCCTGACGTCCCCTTCTTCCTGTCCTGCGACACCCCCGAGGCTCAGGAGCAACTGGCCAGCGAGTTCGACGGCTGCGTCTTCCTGACCGACAAGGGCGGCTACAACACCACCACCGGCGTGCGCTCGGGACTGGTCGACCTCTACCTGCTGGCCAGCTCCCAGCATCTCATCGGGGCCTCCTTCTCCAGCTTCGTGGAGATGGCCGTTTTCCTGTGCGACGGCGTTGTGCCCTTCGAGAGGCCCGATCAGCCCCTCGAGGGTGACTTCAGCCTGTCCCTGGGGCTGGCCGAGGATCCCCTGCGCCCCGCCCTGCGCTAGTACCCGGCCGAGCCGGGCATCTTTCGCGTAGCCCTACAGATTTTCTGTAGGGCTACGCGAAATCTGTCGGTCTCGGTGGAACTGGCGGGGTCTCAGCGCTCGAGGAGCTCGTCCACGATCCGGGTCATGGCGGTGCGGTATCCGGCCACGGAGAACCGCTCGGCCGCCTCACGCGAGCCCTGCTCGGCCAGCCGGGCCGCCAGGGCCGGGTCCGTCGCCAGGGTCCCCAGGGCCTCGGCCAGGGCCTCGGCGTCGTCGGCGGGCACGAGCAGACCGGTGACCGCGTCGGTGACGACTTCGGCCAGACCTTGGACCCGGGAGGCCACGAGCGGTCGGACGGCGTGCATCGCCTCGACCGCCGTATTGCCGAAGGGCTCGGCCCGCGAGGGCACGACGACGGCGTCGGCGGCTTCCAGGACGGGCCAGGTGGGGCGCACGTAGCCCAGCAGCTCGACGTGCCCGTCCAGATCCGGTCGGGCGGCGCGCTCGCGCAGTTCCTCCTCGTACCACTCATAGCCGGGGAAGACCGATCCGCATACGCTCAAGGAGGCCTCCACCCCCGAATCGCGCAGCAGTCCGATGGCGTCCAGGGCCACGTCCACGCCCTTGCGCGGGGAGAGGCGCCCCACCATGGCGATCCGGAACGGATCGCCGGGCCGGCGACGATGCAGGGGCTTCAGGGGGTGGTCCGGACCGGCGACCCCATTGTGGACCACCTCCGTGCGCGAGGCTAGACGGGGCTGGGCGTCCAGGAGGGCGTCGCGGGCGGCCCCGGAGTTCACCACGATCCGGGACGCGGCCAGGAGCGGGGCGTTGAGCCCGGCCCGGAGGATCCTGCGCTGGGTGTCCTCGGCCTCATGGACGTGCGCCAGGACCGGGATGCCGGCGGCGCTTGCGGCCACCGGCCACCACGGAATCGTCACCGTGTTGGTAAGGACCACCTCGGCCTGGCTGGCGCGGATGACTGCGCGCAGGCGCGCAACCTCCGGAGCCGCCTGCGCCGACAGCCTCATCAGGCCCTTGGGACTCAGCAGAGCCTTACGCAGGACCGTGAACGGCATGACGGCCACGCGGGCGCCGGCCTCGCGCAATACTCCGACCAGGGGACCGTCCAGGGGCAGGGCCACAAGGACCTCGTGGCCGGCATCGATGAGCCCATGGATGGTCTCGACCAGCTGCCAGTCCGAGCCGTAGAGGTCGGGGGAAGGATGGGCCACGAGGATCCGGGCGGTATTGGCGCGGTCGCCTCCCGCCTCGCCCCGGCTCACAGACTCACCTTCCCGGTGCGTCGTCCGGAGGGACGGTGGCGAGTCGGGCCCTCGAACGCCAGGCGTCGGGCCAGGGTCTCGTAGCCGGAGGCCACCTCGTCCCAGTCGTAGAGTGCAGCGCGTTCACGAGACTCCTCGCCGCGCGCGGCCTGGGCCTCGACGTCGGACTCGGCGGAGGCGACCAGAGCGGCCACGTCGTCGGGCGAGGTCCAGTAGCGGCCGGCCTCGCCCAGGACTTCGCGGTTGAAGGAGACGTCGAAGGCGTCCACCGCGGCCCCGGCGCCGATGGCGCGCAGGAGGGAGGGATTGGTGCCGCCCACGGAGTGGCCGTGGTAGTACACCAGGGCGCCGGCGTAGAGGGCGTCCAGCAACTCTTGGTCCCATAGGCCGCCGAGGAGACGAACCCGGTCGTCGGCCAGGGACTCGATGCGGGCGGTGTACTCGTCGGCGTAGGGGGCCGAGCCGACGACGACCAGCGGCAGCGCGGCACCGGAGCGCACGTAGCCCTCGACGATGACGTCGACGTGGTTCTCGACTTCGAAGCGGGCCACGACCAGGTGGAAGCCCTTGGGGGACAGGTCCAGCTCGGCCAGGCGCGAGGTGTCCGCCTTGATGCGGGGCGCGCCGTAGGAGATGAGGTCGGTAGGGGCGTCGAACTCGTCGGCGTAGTAATCGGCGATGCCCTGGGCGTCGGCGATGAGGGCGTCGGAGTAGCGCACGGCCAGGGCCTCGGCCGCGCGGTAATAGCGCTTGCCGGTGGGGCCCCACTTGCCTCGGCGCCACTCCAGACCGTCGACATGGGTGGCCACCGGGACGCGGGCGGCCCGCAGCGCGGGCAGGAAGGGGGAGTTGGCGGCGTTGAAGACGAAGGCCGCGTCCGGGTGGGTACGGCGCAGCAGGTGGGCCACCGACAGAGCCGTGTGCGACAGGGTCTCCAGACTGCGGTTCTTGACCGAGGGTAGCTCGACCAGCCGCATCCCCAGGTAGATGTTGGGTAGGGGCGTGTCCGGCTCGGGGTTGCGGCAGTAGACGAGGACTTGGTGGCCGCGGTCGGCCAGGCGCCGGCCCACCTCCTCGATGGCGGTTTCAAACCCCCCGTACCGGGCGGGGACGCCTCGCGTCCCGATCATGGCGATGCGGAGCCTGTCCGGGTTCACAGCAGTCAACGGAGTCCTTTCGAAGGGCGGCGGAGCCGACAAGGGATGGGAACCGGCGATCCCGGTCGGATGCGATCGTCGAGCACGGCATCGGTTGAAGGATCGCCAAGGAAGGGGACCGGGGAGCGATGACAACGACGAGTCGGGGCTCTCTCCCGCGGGCTCACGGCACCCGCTGGGCTGATCGCACCGCCTGTGCCCAGCACACCCGGTCAGAAGTGTAGAGCTGGTGGGGCTCGCTCGCGCGATGTATGCGATGGCGAACGGGATCGCTCAGGTGCAGAACCGTGTCGGCGCCCCGTCGCAACGGCGGACGAAGCGCTCCGCCCGGTTCCGGTGCGAGTGGTCTACTCCACCTGAGTGGAGGCTGGGCATTCCGGGCGAGAATCAGGTGTGGAAGACGACGTGAGTTGATGAGAAGCTGTCGGTGGAAAAAGCAACCAGAGGGATGGGGCCGTTCGATTGGTGATTGATTCCACAACAAGTGGTGGGATGAACTCCTCTCGAACTGTTACCAAAGCGTTACCGCTGTAATAACCTCGTGACTGGCGCCGGTCTCGCCATTCGTCGCTCGGGTCGGAGGCGGGGGCCGCCCCCGTCGCACTGCGCCGCTTACCCAAGTTCCCTCACGTCTTTAAGAACGGAGCACTCGTGCATCCTTTCCGTGCTGTCTCCAGTGTGGGGGCGGTCCTCACCGCCCTCCCTCTCGCCCTTGGCGCACTCGCCGCTCCTGCCGCTGCGCCGCCAGCCGCCGCTGCCCCGGGGCAGACGGCTCTCGCCTCCCCGCAGGCCTTGCCCACCGCTCAGATCGACGGCGTCGTCTGGGATCAGGCGGTTGTGGGCAACACGGTCTACGTCGTCGGGGAGTTCACTAACGCTCGCCCCGCCGGTGCTGCTGCCGGTGAGAACGAGTCCCCCCGTTATAACGCCATGGCCTACGACATCACCACGGGCGCGCTGCTCGACTGGGCACCGAAGGTCAACGGCAAGATCAGCTCGGTCGAGGCCTCGGCCGACGGATCCACCATTTACCTCGGCGGCAACTTCACCTCCGTCAACGACGAGACCGTCTACCGCGTCGCCGCGGTGGATGCTGCCGGTAAGCGCAAGCCGCTGGGGGCATCGGCCAACGGGGCGGTCATGGACATGGAACTCTCGCCCGACGGATCCACCCTCTACATGTCCGGCTCCTTCACCCAGCTCAACTCCTCATCGCGCCAGCGCGCCGGTGCTGTGGATCTGAAGACGAACAAGGTGACCAGCTTCGCCCCCCAGGTCGATGACTTCATGGTGCGCTCCATCACGGTGGCTACCGACAACTCCGCAGTGGCGATCGGCGGTTCCTTCACCTCGGTGGGAGGCTCCTCCGACGGATACGGTGTCGCCATCCTGGAGAAGGACGGGTCCCTGCGGCATACCAATATCACCAGCGTTGTTCGCAACGCCGGGAGGGACTCCGGATTCATGAGTCTGAAGTCCGACTCCCGGGGTGTCTACGCCGTCGCCTACTCCCAGGAGGGAGCCTTCGAGGGGATGTTCCGGGCCAGTTGGACCGGAGGGGACATCGATCTCATGGCCGACTGCCACGGAGACACCTACGACGTGCTGCCCACCAGTGACGTCATCTACATCGCCAGCCATTCCCACGACTGCAGCAATATCGGCGGCTTCTCCGACGGGGAGCAGAGTGGTACCTACCACCACGCCGTCGGCTTCTCCAGCACGGCTACCGGAACCGTGAAGAGCAACAGTGTCTGGGGATACACCGACTTCGGGGGGCAGCCCGCGCCCACCCAGTACAACGGCTTCCTGCCCGGTTTCGCGACCGGTAGCTACACCGGACTGACCCAAGCCGTCTGGACCGTTGAGGGCAATGGTCAGTACATCGTCTACGGCGGTGAGTTCCTGGCCGTCAACGGCACTCCCCAGCAGGGGCTCGTCCGCTTCTCCGCGAGCGGGGGCGATGCCAACGACCAGGGAGACAACGGCGACAACGGTGACAACGGCAAGGACAAGGACAAGAAGAAGAAAAACAAGAAGGACAAGAAGAACAAGAAGAAGAAAAACAAGAAGAACCAGGACGACTGGGACAACCAGGAGGGCGACTGGGACCAGGATGACTGGGACAACAACCAGAACGACGGCTGGTGGTGGTGGTGACCATGAGGTCCTCCGGAGTGACTGATGGCCGCAAGTTTTCCGCCGGATCTTCCGGTTCTATAGGTGGCTGTGGTGTGCTTCCGGACTCAGTGGTCGCCGGGGGCGGCGCCCGCCGCGATGGAGGTCGTACGCTTCGGCACGTGTCACGAACTCGAATGCTGATCCTGCCCGCCGTTCTGGTGCTGGGGGTGGGGCTGGCCGCCTGCGGAGGCGGGAAGTCCCACAGTGCCGCCAGCTCCTCCGCCCCGTCCGCGTCCGCCAGTGGCTCGGCCTCGGCTCCCGCCGCGTCGTCGGCCGCCGCCACTCCGACGGTCCAGACCGCGCAGCCCACGGAGGCGCCCGCCTCACCGTCAGACGGCTCCGTCACCACCCCGGACCCCTCCGCGATCGATCCCAAAGCCGTCGAGAATGGCGACCTGTCCAAGGACGAGTACCCTGAGGTGCCGCTGGACAAGTCCGTCAGCATCGACGGGGGCGTGGTCATCTCCTTGGGACAGCTGCAGGCGCAGGACTTCGCCAGCGGCCCGGGTGAAATTGGAGGCTCCGGCGTCCTGGTGCCGGTGACGGTGACGAACAATTCCGGCAAGGACCTGCCGCTGGCCAGCGTGCTGTCTACGACGGTGAACTATGGCGAGGGGAGCGGAACGCCCGCCAGTGAGATCGTATCGGCCTCCGATGCGGTGCCCGCTACGCTCGCCGCCGGTCAGACGGTGACCGTCAACCGCGCCTTCGTCGTCCCGGCCGAGGGGCGCGGGAACGTCAAGGTCTCCGTTGATCTGGGAGCCGACCACGGTGCCGCCACCTTCCGGGGGTCGGCGGGCTGAGCCGGATCAGCCCCGGTCGGTGCGACCCTGCGATGCATCCCGCATCCATTGTGTCGAGGCGCCACCCACAGCTCGTCAAGGCGAGCGTGGGTGGCGCCTCGATGCGTGTGAGGCGGACCGACATAGTCGGGCGGATGTTGCCTGGTTGTGACATCGCCTGAAAGTGTTCTGAGGTCGAACTGAACGATGTCTAGGTGTGCTGAGCGGATTCCGTGACTGTGGCAGCCAATGGCGGCGTAGGTCTTGGAACGACTACAAATCCGCGTGATCTGACCGAAAGGTCGACCTAGCTCGAGGGTATCCCCGCATTGTGGTATGTGCTAAATGCTCGGCAATCGTGTTGTGCTCGGTGTACTATGAGCCAGCCCGACGACCCTGGTCGGGCGCGGAGTACCAGCCATTCGTAAGGTTGTGTGTCCGTGATCTGCGTATGTTCTGAATGGAATACCTGTGAAGCTCCCCCGCCGACTCCTGAGCGGCCTTTTGGCTGCGGCTCTTGTTCCCCTCGGTGCCGTGACACTAGCCCCGGCGGCACCAGCCGCCGCGGACCCGGCCCCTGCCGGTGCTGCCGGTACCCCTAACACCGTCTCCGCTGACGCCCTGCCCACCGCCCAGATCAACGGCATTGTCTGGGATCAGGTTGTGGTGGGCGACATTGTCTACGCCGTTGGCTACTTCTCCTCGGTCCGTCCGGCGGGATCGCCGGCAGGCCAGAACGAGTCGCCGCGCCGCAACGCGATGGCCTACAACATCAACACCGGTGAGATCCTCGACTGGGCTCCCACCACCAACGCCACGATCAACACGATCGCCGCCTCCGCCGACGGTCAGACTCTTTACCTCGGTGGCGAGTTCACGGAGCTCAATAACCAGACGGCGTGGCGCATCGGTGCAGTCGGGGCCGCCGACGGCCAGCGCGTCCCGCTGAACGCCTCCGCCAACGGCAGCGTCAAGACCCTGAGCGTCTCCGCCAACGGCTCAACTCTCTACATGGGTGGCGCCTTCACCCAGATCAACTCCTCGGCCCGCCAGCGCGCCGCCGCGCTCAGCCTCAGCACCCAGCAGCTGACGAGCTTCGCGCCGAAGGTCGACAACTACTATGTCCGCAGCATCGTCGAGGCCTCCGACGGCTCGGCCGTGGCCATCGGCGGTGCTTTCGAGTCCGTCGCGGGCAGCGACAAGCCCGGTTACGGCCTCGCCATCCTCGAGAGCGACGGCAGCCTGCGCAAGAACAATGCCACCTCTGTGGTCCGCGGAGCCGGCGCCTGGGCCTCGGTCATGAGCGTCAAGGCCGATGAGCAGGGCCTGTACGCCGCGAGCTACTCCCAGACCGGTTCTTTCGAGGGCGTTATGCGCCTGAACTGGAAGACCGGGGACATCGACTACATGGCCGATTGCCATGGCGACTCCTACGATGTGCTGCCTGCCGGCGACGTCGTCTACGCCGCTAGCCACTCCCACGACTGCTCCAACATCGGTGGCTTCCCCGACGTCACCAACCACTACCACAATGCGGTGGCCTACACGAATGCCTCCACCGGGACGGTCCAGGCGACCCACAACGGCAGCTATCAGGACTACGAGGGCCAGAACGCTACCACCAACCTCAACTTCTACCCCGACTTCACACCGGGGAAGATCTCCGGTGCCAACCAGGCCACCTGGACTGTCGAGGGCAATGACAAGTACGTCGTCTACGGCGGCGAGTTCCTGGCCGTCAACGGCACCGCCCAGCAGGGGCTGGTGCGCTTCGCCCGTCGCGACATCGCCCCCAACAAGCAGGGCCCCATGGACAAGGGCGGTGCTTTCAAGGTCACCGGCTCCTCTCCGCGCGCAGGCGTCGTGTCCCTGTCCTTCAAGGCCAACTGGGACCGCGATGACAAGACGCTGACGTACAACGTCTACCGCGATTCCATGAACGGCCAGCCGGTCTCCAGCCAATCGGTGACCGCCGGCTTCTGGGAGCGCTCCGACCTCAGCGCCACCGACGTCGTCGACCCTGGAAGCACTCACCGCTACCGGGTGCAGGTGACCGACCAGTGGGGCGCCTCCACGGTCTCGGACTGGGTGACGGTCAAGGCCGGTGAGGGCCAAGGCCTGAGCAAGTACGGCTCCCGCGTCCTGGCCGACGGCGCCGCCCACTACTGGTCCTTCGATGAGACCAAGGGCGACAAGGCCGAGGACTTCGTTGCCCAGCGCAACATGACGATCCGTGGCAAGGCATACAAGCGCGGCGGTGAGTCCGTCCTGGGCTCCGGCGCCTCGCTGACCATGACCTCGGACTCCAAGAACAAGTCGCACGCCGCGACGCGGGTTGCCTCCCAGGCCCCCACCGCCTTCTCCATGGAGGCATGGGTTCGCACCAGCTCGACCTCTGGCGGGCAGATCATGGGCTACGGCTCCTCCGCGACCAACCAGTCATGGAGCCGTGACCGCCTGGTGTACATGCGCAATGACGGCGCGCTCAGCTTCATGCTCTACCCGGGCAGGCTGACCACCATCACCACGCCCAAGAGCTACAACGACGGTCAGTGGCACCACATTGTGGCCTCCATGAGTCCGTCCTCAGGCGCCATGCTCTACGTGGACGGCAATCTCGCCGCCTTCGATGCCACCATGACCGCCGGGCAGAGCTACTCCGGGTACTGGCGCATCGGCGGGGACACGCTCAACGGTGTCAACGGCCAGCCCTCCAACACCAACATCCAGGCCGACATCGACGAGGCCGCCGTCTACAGCACGCCGCTGTCCGCCCGCCAGATCGCCGAGCACTACACCGCCGCCACCGGCAAGCAGGTCGAGCCGGACAAGGGCGATGGCAACGGCAAGGGCAACGGCGGCAAGGATAAGGACAAGGACAAGCAGCCCGAGGGCAGTGCTCTGCTGGACGACTCCTTCGAGCGCAGCGTGAACGGCGGCTGGGGCAAGGCCAACACCGGCGGCTCCTGGAAGACCTCCTGGAATGCCGCGGCCTTCTCCGTCGACGGCACCAGCGGCCGCATCGCCATGGCTGGTCCGCGTTCCTCGGCCGCGATCATCTCCGAGGAGATCAAGTCGACGTCCACCGACGCCGTCGTGGACTTCTCCCTGGACTCGGTTCCCTCCGGGAACGGTGCCTTCATCTCCTACGCAGCCCGCACGACCAAGGCCGGTCAGTACCAGGCCACGGTTCGTATCGGCAGCGCCGGCAACCCGGTCGTGACGGTCTCGCGCGTGGTCAAGGGACGGGAGACGGCCCTGGGCAGCTACGTCCTGCCGCAGGCCTATACGGCCGGTCAGCCCCTCCACCTGCGCATGGTGGTTGACGGTGCCGAGTCCACCAGCATCCAGACCAAGTTCTGGGCTGGAGACACCGAGCCTGCCGAGTGGGGCATCGAGACCGTCGACAACGACAAGACCCTCAACGGGGCCGGCACTGTGGGTCTGACCACCTACATGTCCAGCTCGGCCGGTCCCGAGACCGTCACCCTGTCGGTCGACAAGGTCACCGTCAAGCAGCACTGACGCCGCCAGGCGCAGCGCCGATACGGGCCGGGCCGGGGCGCTGCGGCGTCGATGTGATCCGTATCCTCCGCTAGCGCATGGACCCTGCCAGGCGCCTGCAGTTCCATCGCTCACGGCTCGGTCACTTCCCGATACGTCACACGGCGGCAACATGGACCGTCCCTAGGATCGTCCTGTAGCAAATCCCCACCAGGAGGAACCATGATCAGGGTAGCGATTAACGGATACGGCAACCTTGGCCGCGGCGCCGAGCAGGCCATCACCAAGAACAAGGACATGGAGCTCGTCGTCGTCTTCACTCGGCGCGACCCGGCCTCGGTCACCACTCAGGGCGCCCCCGTTGCCCACGTGGACGACATGGCCGCCTGGGCCGACAAGGTCGACGTATGCCTGAACTGCGGAGGCTCCGCTACCGACCTGATCGAGCAGACCCCGGCCGCCGCAGCCCTGTTCAACACGGTCGACTCCTTCGACACCCACGCCCGTATTCCCGCGCACTTCGCCGCCGTCGACGCCGCCGCCAAGGCCTCTGGGCGCGTCGCCCTGATCTCCACCGGCTGGGACCCGGGCTTGTTCTCTATGCTGCGGGTCCTGGGTGAGGCTGTTCTGCCCGACGGCGCCACCACCACGTTCTGGGGGCCCGGCGTCTCTCAGGGGCACTCCGACGCCCTGCGCCGCATCGATGGCGTCGTGGACGCCAAGCAGTACACCCGCCCGGTGGAGGCGACCGTTGCCGCGGTCAAGGCCGGCGATGACGTCGAGCTGACCACTCGTTCCATGCACACGCGTGACTGCTACGTGGTGGCTGAGGAGGGCGCCGACCTGGCCCGCATCGAGCGGGAGATTGTGGAGATGCCCAACTACTTCGCCGACTACGACACCACCGTCACCTTCATCACCGCCGAGGAGCTGGCCTCCGAGCACGCCGGTATCCCGCACGGCGGTTCCGTTATCCGTCGTGGGCACACCTCCGACGGTGTCGCCGAGACCGTGAGCTTCGAGCTGCAGCTCGGCTCCAACCCGGAGTTCACCGGTTCGGTCCTGGTCGCCATGGCGCGCGCGGTGGCGAGGCTGGCCGCTCGCGGCGAGTCCGGTGCGCGCACCGTCTTCGATGTGACGCTCGCCGACCTGTCCGCCACGACTTCCGAGGACCTGCGCGCCCACTACCTGTGAGATGCGCGGATAGCGAGAGGCGTCCCGCCGCCGACGCCGAGCCGGCGGCGGGACGGCGGAAGAACAGCGCAGTCAGCCGCGGATGAGGGGCTGGTCGATGTCGGGCAGCTCCCCACGACGGGCGGCCCGGAGGAGCCTGAGACCGTCGCGGGTCGCCTGCGCCGCCGTGATGAGTGGGCGCCGAGTGTGCAGGAGCTGGCGCCTGCCGCCGCGCAGGACGATTTCCCGGGCGGCCCGGCCGGCGGTGGCCACCCACCGGCGCTGCGCGGACCGGTCCAGGTGCAGGCCCGCGTACAGCAGCCGATTGCGCACGTTGTAGTAGTAGTAGATGTCCGATTTGGCGCGGCCCTCCTGCTCGCCGTCCTCGGACTCGGCGGACCCGGAGTGGGTGCCGCCCTCGTCGTGGACGGCGACGGCGTCGCGCGCCAGGTCTAGGCTGCCGCCGACCGCCAGCACCCGGGCCGAGAAGTCCACGTCCTCCCAGTACAGGAAGTAGCGAGCGTCGAAGCCCCCGGTCGCTTCGAAGAGATCCGTCGATAGGGCCAGGCAGGCGCCTGAGAGCCACGGCTGGGTGCCGCCCGGGGGGATCGGACGCGGCGAACGGCGCGAGCGCATCGAGCCGTCGGCCAGGCACACGACAATCCCGTCGGAGACGATGCGGCCGCTGGAGTCCTTGAGCACCGGCGCCACCAGGGCCAGCCGGTCCCCGTGAGCCCGGGCTGCGAGCCGGATGAGGTCGGCCCGACCGATGACGGCGTCGGGATTGAGCAGGACCAGCAGGTCGGCGCCGAGCTCACGGGCTCGGGCCGCCCCCAGGTTCATGCCGCCCCCGAAGCCCGTGTTCGTCTCCGGCAGGACCGCCTCCCAACCATGCGAAGAGGCCAGCGCCACCAGCTCCTCGCGGGCGGTGGGCGTGGAATAGTTGTCGACGACGATGATGCGGGCCTCGGGCGAGTCCTCGGCCACGCGCGCCAGTGTGCGCTCCAGCAGTGCCGCCGAGTCGTAGCTGACAACGACGACTGCCGTGCGGGAGAGCAGCTCGTGGCCGGACCGGTCGCGGGTGCCGTCGGTCGCGCTGTCGACGGTCTCATCGTCTCCTGCGGTCCCGACGGCCCCGGCAGGATCGGGGCCGGCTGGTTCGGCGGTTGCGGCGTCGGCGCGCTGGGCTGGCTCAGGGGTGGCGGTCATGGGGGCAGGAGCCTTCCGGGTGCGGGGCGGGTGCTTGGACCGTGGGGGTGTTCCCGGCCTGTGATAGTACCGTTAGGCCCTGATATCAAGTCGTGAGCCGCCGGCGGGCGGGAGGAAGGACGGGGCTGAACGTGCACGTGACCATTGCGATGCTCACCTATCGGCGCAATGAGTACCTGGCGCAGGTCATTCCGCATCTGCTGGAACAGGTTGCGGAGTTCTCCGGGCCGAACAAGTCAGCGGGCATTCTCATCATCGACAATGACCCGCAGGGCGGTGCGCGCGCCGTCGTCGAATCCGCTCAGGAGGTCGAAGCGGCGCAGATGGCCGAGCGGGCGAAGTCGGCCGGGGCTGCTGAACTGCCCGAGGTGTCGAGGTTGGCCTACATCCACGAGCCGGAGCCCGGGATCGTTGCCGGACGCAACCGCGCCCTAGACAGGGCCCATGGCACCAACGCCCTCGTCTTCATCGACGACGACGAGATCCCCGCTCCGGGCTGGCTGACCGCCTTGGTGAATACCTGGCGCTCCCAGGGGAGCGCCGCTGTCACCGGCCCCACGCCGCCGGCCTTCGAGGTCGACCCCTCGCCGTGGGTCAGCGCCTCGGGCGCCTTCGACTCCTGGGAGGCGGCTGACGGCGCCCAGGTGCCCAGCGCCGACACCGGCAACCTGCTCCTGGACCTGCGGCTCATCGAGCGTTTGGGGCTGCGCTTCGACCCGCGCTACGGGCTCACCGGAGGCGAGGACTCCCTCTTCACCCGCCAGCTCACCCGGGCCGGAGGCGTCATCCGCTTCGCGGCCGGAGCGGTCGTCACCAAGCGCGTGCCCGCGGCCCGAGCCACGCGCGCCTGGGTGCTCGAGCGTTCGCTGCGCTCGGGCTCCTCCTGGGCGCGGGTGCGTATCGACACGGTCAAACCCGCCGACGGCAGCGCCGCCGGAGTACTGACGCGTCTGGGGCTGCGTCTGGGCTATGGCGCCAAGGGGCTGGCCAAGGCCTGTGTCGATGGGCTGCGCGCCGGCGTGGCCCGCCTGCGCGGCGATGTGTCCGCGCAGGCCCGCTATGAGGTCTCCTCGCGCGGGGGGCTGGGCATGGTCATGGGCGCGCTGGGGATGCACGTGCGCGAGTACGGCCGCCCGCGCAACCGGCGGGGTGGGCGGCAGACCGGAAGGAAGGCCGTATGAGCCGGTTGACGATCGCCATCCCCACCTTCCGACGCCCCGAGGATCTCAAGCGGGCCATCAGCGGGGTTCTGGGACAGGCTGCGGAGCAGGCCGGTGGCGAGATCGTCTCCGACGTCGAGGTCCTCGTCATTGACAACGACGCGCGGGGCTCGGCGCGCGAGGCCGCCCTCGCCGCAGCTGCCGGAGCCGCAGTGGCGGTGCGCACCTCGCCGGACGAGCCGATGGAGCCGGGGGGCGTGGGTGTGCGCTACGTCGTCGAGGAGCGCCCCGGTGTGGCGGCGGTGCGCAACCGCGCCCTCGATGAGACCGCCGAGCGCGACCTGCTGATCTTCATCGACGACGATGAGGAACCCGAACCCGGCTGGCTCGCTGCCCTCGTGGGGCTGCGGGCCTCGACCGGTTGCCAGGCGGTGGCCGGGCCCGTCATCCCGGTCTACGAGGTCGAGCCGGAGGAGTGGGTGCGCCAGGGGGAGTTCTTCGTGCGCAAGACCTGGCCCACCGGCACGATCCGTCCGGTGGCGGCCTCCAACTGCCTGCTGCTGGACTTGGGGTTCGTGCGCCGGAAGGGGCTGCGCTTCGACGAGGCCTTCGGCGCCACCGGGGGAGAGGACACGCTCTTCACCCGCCGACTGAGTGCCGCCGGGGGCGTCATCCGCTGGTGCGACGAGGCGCGCGTGCGAGACCACGTCCCGGCCTCCCGGCTCGCCCGCCCCTGGATCCTGCGCAGGCAGCGCTCCCACGCTGCCACCTCGGTGCGCGTCGAACTGGCCCTGGCGGGAGGTGGGGTCCAGCCGGCCATCCGGGCTCGGGCCGCGGTCGGCGGGCTGGTGCGCATCGTCGTGGGCGCTCTGAGGACGGCCGGCGGCACGCTGATCCGCGATCCGAGGCACGCTGCCAAGGGCGCTCGGCTGCTGGCGCGCGGCCGCGGCATGCTGGCGGCCAGTACCGGTGGCGGCGTCCACCGCGAGTACGACCACTGAGACGGCCCGACGTTCAGGCCTGAGCGGGCTCTGCCTCGGTACGGGACTCGGGTTCGGGCCGGGTGCCGGGCTCCGAGGCGGTCTCTCTCTGAACGCCGGAGACTGATGAGGGAGTCGCAGCGTCGTCGGCGGGCTCACCGCCCGGCTCGTCATCGGTGCCCAATGGGACAGCGTCGCGTAGAGCGGGTTGCAGCACCGCGGCCCCCAGAACGATCGGCAGATAGGGCGGCAGCACCGTCCACGGTCCCACGAACACGTTCTGCACCACGGTCAGGGCCGCGAAGAACAGCCACGGCGTGGCCTTGAGCCGCCCCAGGTCTCGCATCATCGCGGCCAGCGCCATCCCGGCGATGAGCAGCAGCAGAAGCGCTCCGGGGATCGACGCCGCCGCCCACATGTCCATGAGCCCCGAGTGCAGCTCGATACGGCCCCCGAACATGAAGTTCTCGACGTATCCGTTGTCCGGGTCGTAGCCCAGGGCCGCCATGCCCTGCTTGGCGACCCACAGGTCATCGAAGCGGGGCTTGACGCCGGCGCCGTACCCCCACGGGCGGTTGCGGAACAGGGCCCAGGAGGCGCCCAGCTCGGGCCGGGCGGACAGGAGCAGACCCGCGGAGCTCGAGGATTGGGCGATGGTCCGGTTCTGGGCATCCTCCCCCAGGGTCCCGGACTCCGAGGCCGCAACGACCCCGGCCATCGCCACGGCCCCCACGACCCCCAGGACGGCGATCTGCGATACCGCCAGGCGGCGCGGGGTGGGCACGCGCCAGCGCGCCCAGGACGCCAGGGCCTGCCAGGCGACCGTGCCCAGGATGATGGCGAGGAAGGCCAAGGCAGAGCGCGAGTCGGAGACAAGGAAGACGCCGCTCAGCCCCAGGAGGGCCACGATCTGCACCAGTCGGCGCCGGTTCGCCACGAAGCTGAGCACCATGATCGACACCGCCGCGCCGACTCCGAACTTCCACGGGTTGGGATTGGTCTGAAACAGCGACAGCGAGTCCAGAAACATGCCGAAGCCGACCGCCAGTGCCGCGCGGCGCACGCCCAGCCGACGCGCTCCCCACACGAAGACGGCCACGGCGCAGGGCACCGCCAGCAGGCTCAGGGTGGTAACGCGGCGGGCCCAGGCCTCGACGGCGAAGCTGCTCTCCGCCAGCAGGGACATGATGTAGGCGGTACCGGCCGCCAGGATGGACAGCATGAGCATCAGGGAGAACCGGCGCGCGTTGCGCACGGCCGTCCAGGTGATGGGAATCGAGACGAGCGCGACGCAGTCCCCGACGCTTAAGGCAGCGGCCAGTTCGCGGCGCACCCCCACGCAGATCAGGAGGACGACGGCGATCGTCATCTCCAGCCTCCGCCGGGGCCTCGGTTCAGGGCTCACCTGGGAATCAGCCTCCGACGACGTTCGCGATCCGCCGTGGAAGGGAGCCTGCGACCAAGATTGGGCCACGGCCGGTCAGGATTCTTTCCGGGAACGGCGGCGCCCGATGATGAGCAGCGGATCCTCGACCTTGTCCTGCGGGTTCTTCTTGCTCAGGAAGTACAGCAGGATCGCCATGATGGCTCCGGCGGCAAGACCGATAGCGGCTCCGATGAGTGCGGTGGACACGGCCGACAGGCTGGACGGGGATGTCGGGGTCGTCGGCGGATTGTCCACCGCGAGGGTCAGGTCACCACTGCCCGGCACCAGGTATGACTGCTCCCGGGCCACCGAATCCAGTGTCCCGATCTCCGCCTGGGCGATCGCATGGGCCCGCTCGGGGTCGGTGCTGGTGGCCTTGATCTCGATGATGAAGGTTCCGGTCTTAGCGCTCACCGAGATCGACTTGCCCAGCTCGGCCTGGCTGATCCCCGTGGACTTGGAAACCTCCGAAAGAGTGCTCTCCGAAGTCCCGAGCGCCACGAGCGTCGGGATGATCTTGTCGAAGCTGCTGATCGGAGAAGGGGCGTTGGGATCATCGGGCCGGTTCTCGACAGCGAGCTTCGCGCTTGTGGTCGAGGTGTACTGCGCCGGCGTCAGCAGGCCGAAGACGAGGCCAATGATGGTGCCCAGCACGACGTGCATGACCACGAGGACTGCGTTCTTGCGCAGCGCGACGATGAGGGTTTCCGGGTCCATGGGTTCCGTTTCGGTGATTGCGGGAACAACAGAATAGCGTGCCGCTTAGGGCGTGGGCCGGGCGCAGGAGGTGAATCACCTCGTTCCTGGGCACTTCTCAGCACCCGCTCGTGCCCGATTGGCCGGGCTTGTAGGGCGGCCGACGAGTGGGGACGTGATGAACCTGACGGGAGCCGGGTCGAGCCGGAGCGAGGGCCGCGGCCCCGAGTGGTTCTGAGCGGCCCCGGTCAGGTCTGGTCAGAGGTGCGTTCGGCGGCGGGTTCCTCAGTGTTGAGGCCGCTGGTTCGGCCGGGGGAGCCGGAGTGGAGTGTGGGCCTGGCCTTCATGCCGCGCAGGCCATTCCAGGCGAGGTTGACCATGTGGGCGGCCACCTCCTCCTTGCTCATTGAGCGGTTCTCCAACCACCACTGGGCCGGCATGGCCACGATCCCCACGAGCATCTGGGCGTACAGCGGCGCCGTGCGCGGGTCGAGGTCGTGGGCGGCGAACTGCGAGGCGAGAATTCCGGAGACCTCGATGGCGACGTCGGCTAGCAGCGTGGAGTAGGTGCCGGCGGCGCGGTCCGAGCCCGCAGAGAGGATGCGGAACCCGTCGGGGGAGTCCTCGATATAGGTCAGCAGGGCCAGTGCCGCCCGCTCGGCGATCCGTGAGGCTGAGCCGGAGGCGTCAGGTGCGCCCGATCCGTCGGTGGTGGCGTCCGGGTCCGCTGCGGGGCCGGCGGACGGGTCGGTGATCGCCGAGGAGATCGCAGCGGAGATCGTGGTGATCTCCCGGTCGACGACGACGGCGTACAGGCCCTCCTTGCCTCCGAAGTGCTCGTAGACCACCGGCTTGGAGACCTGGGCGCGGGCGGCCACCTCCTCGACGCTGGTGGCGTCGAAGCCGCGCTCTGCAAACAGCCCGCGGGCCACGGCGATGAGCTGCTCGCGCCGTTCACTGGCGCTCATACGGGTGCGCTTGGCGGCCATGGCGTCACACCCCGCCAACCCGGCTGGCCTGACGGGCGGCTCGATGACGCTCAGACCACTGGGCGAAGCGCGCCGAGGCCAGGGCGCCGGTGCGGCGTGCCAGTCGGTGGCTGGGCGCCTCGATGTAGCGCTGGAACAGCCAGGTCAGGGGCGCCGAGGTCGCCGGGGCCAGGATGAGCAGCCACCATGGCGAGGTCGACTGCGTCAGCAGCCGCAGGGAGACCACGACCGGTTCGTGTACGAGGTAGAGGGAGAAGGACATGAGCCCCAGGTACTGCACTGTGCGCGAGCGCAGCAGGCCGCGCAGGGCTCCGGCGCGCACCACGAGGTAGACCAGGTAGCTGGCCGCCGCCAGGGTGACCGCATTGGTGATGCGCTGGGCCACGTGGCTCTCCATCCCCGGCCACCAGGCCAGGGTGATAAGCAGCAGGCAGATCAGGGCCTGCGCCGTCGCCCAGGGACGGGGGCGTTCCGGGACGACGACGGGATCATGCCCCCAGGCCCAGCCCATGACCGCGCCGACGGTGAAGACCGGCAGGTAGCTGCCCGAGCCGGGGCTGGCGGTGATGACCGGGACGGCCAGGGCGGCCGCCACCGGCAGCCAGGAGAGCCGCCATCGGGCGCACAGGGCCACCCCGAGGATCATCAGTGGAAGCACGAAGGAGAAAATCGCCTCGGCGTGCAGCGACCACAGGACCGTGTTGCGATAGGCGTGCTTGGGGATGAGCAGGTACTCCATGAGCATCTGGCGCACATCAAGGCCCGTGGGGTGGATCGCCGTCATCCAGTGCCCCAGCGCCGGGTTCTCCGAGCGCGGCACGAGCAGCATTGCGATGACCGCGAAGGTGGTGGAGGCCGCCGCCGGCAGCCACAGACGCACAAACCGCCTTGGGGCGTAGTCGACCCAATCGAAGCGCCGCCCCTGGGCATGGCGGCGGGCCACCGGATAGGTGAGGGCAACACCGGACAGGATGAAGAAGATAAGGACGGCCTCATGGCCAGCCCACAGCAGGTGGAGGGGGCTCTGGGTCAGGAGCCGGTGGAACGCGCCGGTGGGCACGACTCCGGGGCGGGCGCCAACCGCGGCCAGCGCCGGCACGGTCTCCAGGCTGTGGTAGATGAGGACGACGGCGGCGGCAAGTCCGCGCAGACCGTCGAGCTCGACGAGCCGCACCGCCGCCGGCTTGCGAGAGGATGAGGGAGGAGGGGAGGCGGTGGGACTGGAAGGGGAACTGGACATGGGACCATCCTGCCCTGCCTGCCCGGTCGACTGAGAAGTCCTGTGAGTGTGGCATCGGTCCGCCTGCACCTGGAACGCGCGTAGAGCGGATGCGCAGCACGCTGAGCTGCGTCGAAGGTGCCGAGGACGACCGGGACGTGAGAGACTATCCCGGCGTCGCGCCCCTCGACACTCGGCTTGGGGGCTGGGACGCACCTTTCCGCCCTGGTGTAGCGGCAGCACGCAGGCCTTTGGAGCCTTGAGGCCCGGGTTCGAATCCTGGGGGCGGAGCGGCGTAGCATGAGGGTGTTGGGGTTCCCTCGCTCTCACGTCCGCCGTCGGCCTTCCGGCTGCTGCGGGCCGTGCGCCAGCCGTCCGTCCATCCGTACCTGATCAGAAACTGTTGGAGTCCGTCCCCGTCTCCGCCCGGAGATGTCGGGAGCCAGGGCGAGAACCTGTGAGAAGAGGACACGTGACCCCCACTGCACCAGCCGCCGTCATCGTCATGGCCGCAGGCAAGGGAACCCGTATGCGATCGGTCACCCCCAAGGTCCTGCACCGGATTGGTGGCCGCAGCCTTGTGGACCACGCCGTCACCGCCGCCAGGGGGCTCGCGCCCCGTCACCTCGTCGTGGTCGTGCGCCACGAGCGGGACGCCGTCGTCGCCCACCTCGCCGAGGTCGCCCCCGACGCCGTCCCGGCCGACCAGGACGAGGTCCCCGGCACCGGGCGGGCCGTGGCCTGCGGGCTGGCCCATCTGCCCGAGGACCTGACCGGGCCCGTCGTCGTTACCAGCGGGGACGTCCCCCTCCTGGACACCACCACCCTCCAGGCCCTGCTGGCCCAGCACGCCGAGCGCGGCGACGCCGTCACCCTGCTGACCACCGAGCTCGACGACCCCAGCGGCTACGGGCGCATTGTGCGCGAGGCCGACGGCACCGTCTCGGCCATCGTCGAGCAGCGCGACGCCACCGAGGCCCAGCGCGCCATCCGGGAGATCAACGCCGGCGTCTACATCTTCGACGCCGCCCACCTGCGCACCGCCCTGGCGACCCTGGGTACGGACAATGACCAGGGTGAGGTCTACCTCACCGATGTCGTCGCCCACGCCCACGGCTCGGGGCGGCCCACCAGTGCGCTCGTCGTTACCGACCACTGGCTCGTCGAGGGCTGCAACGACCGTGCCCAGCTCGCCGAGCTCGGCGCCGAGCTCAATCGGCGCGTCCTGCGCGACTGGATGGCTCAGGGCGTCGGCGTCGTTGACCCGTCCTCCACCTGGGTGGACGTCACCGCCGAGCTCGCCCAGGACGTCACCCTCGAACAGGGCGTCCTCGTGCGCGGCGCCACCCGGATCGGCCAGGGCGCCCGCGTGGGCGCGTACGCGATCCTCACCGACGCCGTCATCCCGGCCGGCTGCGTGGTCGCCCCCTTCAGCCAGTTCGACGCCGACGGCGTCCAGGGCTGAATCGTGAGCGCACCGGCCCGTCGGCCCCGGTCGAGTCGGCCACCTGCCTCCACCTCCGTCTCCAACAGTCACACCGAGGGCCGTACCGGCCGTGAGAAGGGAACCACGTCATGACGGGCATCATCACCAAGGGCGAGAAACGTCTGGTCGTCGTCTCCGGGCGGGCCCATCCCGAGCTCGCCCGGGACGTGGCCAGTGAGCTCGGCACCGAGGTGCTGTCCTCCACGGCCTACGACTTCGCCAACGGGGAGACCTACGTCCGCTTCAACGAGTCGGTGCGCGGCTGTGACGTGTTCGTCGTCCAGTCCCACGGTGACCGTGTCAACGACTGGCTCATGGAGCAGCTCATCATGGTCGACGCCCTCAAACGCGCTTCCGCCAAGCGCATCACCGTGGTGGCCCCCTTCTTCCCCTACGCCCGCCAGGACAAGAAGCACCTGGGGCGCGAGCCCATCAGCGCCCGTCTCGTGGCGGACCTGTACAAGACCGCTGGCGCCGACCGCCTCATGAGCGTGGACCTGCACACCTCCCAGGAGCAGGGCTTCTTCGACGGTCCCTGGGACCACCTGTGGGCCCAGCCGGTGCTCGTCGACTACGTGCGCACCCGTGTTGACCCGGCCAACGCCGCCGTCGTCTCCCCCGACGCCGGCCGTATCCGGGTGGCCGAGCGCTGGGCCAACCAGCTCGGCGGCACGCCGCTGGCCTTCGTTCACAAGACCCGCGACGTCACCCGCCCCAACGAGTCCGTGGCCAACCGAGTCGTCGGTGACGTCGAGGGGCGCTCCTGCGTCCTGGTCGACGACATGATCGACACTGGAGGCACGATCGCCAAGGCTGTCCAGGTGCTCCTGGACTCCGGCGCGAAGGACGTCATCGTCGCCGCGACCCACGGGGTGCTCTCCGGGCCGGCCGTGGACCGCCTGTCCACCTGTGGGGCCCGCGAGGTCATCGTCACCGACACTCTGCCGATCCCCGCCGGCAAGCGCTTCGAGCAGCTCACAATTCTGCCGATCGCACCGCTGCTGGCCCGGGCCATCAAGGCCGTCTTCGACGACGGCTCGGTCGCCTCGCTCTTCGACACGGTCGGCGTCCCGGGCGCCTGAGGCGGGAGACCGGTGGGCCGATCCGGCACAGGGCGGCTCTGCGCCGGGGCTGATTCCACGCTCGCCGGTTCTCGCACCGTTGCGTACCACTGTGCGTCGCCCTCGCCGGGCCCCGCCACCGGGCCCGGCGAGGGCTTCGTCATGAGTCCGGTGGACAACGCTGCCCACGAGGAACAGTCGCGGCCGGCGGCTCCAAGGGTTACAGTCGCATTCAGGTAACGATTTCATTGCTATTCAACCTAGCGGTTGCGTAGTGTGGAGTCGTCACCAAATCGTGTCCCGTTCGTACGGAACGTACTACCTGGAATAACGCGCTCTACCGGTTAAATTTTTTGTTGTAGATGTTCCGACTGGTGGAGCTCGTCGTGTGAAATCCCCGTGGTGTCGGCGATATGTCGCCACCCGCGTGCACAGTCGTAGCCATATCTCCCGGAGGTTCCCGTGCAAGGTCGCTCCAGCGCTCCTCGTGTCCTCATCACCCTGTCCCTTCTCCCGCTCCTCCTCGCCTTCACGGTTGTCTTCACTCCCGCCGCTCCGGTGTCGGCGGCAAAGGACCGGGGCGAGGTCAACTCCGATGACGGCTCTGGAAACGCGAACGATCAAGGTAAGGGCGGAGACGGCGCAGGCGCCGCCGGGCGGTCCTCCGACCCGACCGGCCAGTCGTCCAAGGAGCCCCCGTACACGGCCTCGCCCCTGCCCACGGCCCAGATCGACGGCGTCGCCTGGGGCCAGCTCGTCGTCGGCGACGTGGTCTACGTCGTCGGCGATTTCAAGACCGCCCGTCCGGCCGGGGCCCCCAAGGGGCAGCAAGAGGTTCCGCGCTCCAACATCCTGGCCTACGACATCAACACCGGGCAGCTCATCGAGGACTTCGCCCCCACCCTCAACGGCGCGGGAAGAAGCCTGGCTCTCTCCGAGGACGGCAAGACCCTCTACGTCGCCGGGGAGTTCGACAAGGTCAACGACGAGTGGCACAGCCGCCTGGCCGCCTTCGACATCTCCCAGGGGCACGGAACCCTCATCTCCTCCTTCCGTCCCATGTTCAGCACGACCGTTAAGGACATCGCGGTGGCCGGTGACACCCTCTACGCCGGGGGCTACTTCACCAAGGTGAACGGCCGGCCGCGGGTCCGGCTGGCCGCACTCAAGGCCTCCACTGGCGAGCTCCTGAACTGGACCGCCTCCGCGGAGGGCCCCAATGCGCAGGTCTACGCGATCGAGGTCTCGCCGGACCACTCCAAGGTCGTCATCGGCGGCTCCTTCTCCTCGGTCAACGGCTCGAGCCAACCCGGCTACGGGATGGCGCTCCTGAGTGCCTCCACCGGTGAGATGCTGCCCATGCCCGTCAACGACACCGTGCGCACGGCCGGGGAGAAGGCTGCCATCTTCGATATCGCGGTCGACGACGCCGGTTTCTACGCCACCGCCTACTCCGCCGTCGGACGCCTGGATGAGGCCAACCTCGAAGGGAGCTTCAAGGCCGATTGGGACGGCAACCTCATCTGGCTCGAGCCCTGCCACGGCGACACCTACGGGATCGCGCCCACCAAGGAGATGGTTTACACGGTCGGCCACGCCCACTCATGCGAGACCATCTACGGCTTCCCCAACATGCCCGAGGTGCGCAAGGACGGCCCCCACCCCCTGTACGTGCGGGCGATGGCCTTCACCAACAGCCCCGACATCACCATTCGCCACCAGGGGGTGGTCGATGGCTACCAGGACTGGTCGACCTCGGGCTACAAGAGCCCCATGATCGTCGGCTGGTACCCGGACCTGCAGGCCGGTACCAAGACGGGGATGTCCCAGGCCGCCTACAAGGTGGACGTCACCGACAAGTACGTCCTCATGGTGGGCGAGTTCATCGAGGCCGACGGCAAGGTCCAACAGGGAATCGTGCGCTATCCCAGACGTGCGGGCCAACCCACGCTGCCGCCCGAGGGCAAGGCCGAGACCCTGGGCGCCAAGGCCGAGGTCACGACGTCGGGCTCGGTCAAGGTCTCCTTCACCGCCACCTGGGACCGCGACGACCCGACCCTGACCTACAGTCTCTACCGGGACAAGGGGACGACGCCGGTGGCCACCAAGAAGATCGGCGACACCCGTTGGGCGCTGACGTCCCACACCATGGAGGACACGGCATGCCCGGCGGGCGATCACACCTATCGCCTCGTGGTCTCCGATCCCAGCGGCAATACGATCACCGCCCAGATTCCGAGCGTCACGGTCTCTCAGAATGCGAAGGACGCCGATAAGGAGGCGGAGCAGGCCGACGACTCTGAGGACGACGAGGACGGCTGAATCGGCGCCGGCAGGCCATAACTCCTCGGCCGGCGGTGCGCAGAACAAATGGGCGGGTCCGATGCAAACAATCGGACCCGCCCATGACGTGTGTCGCTGCTCGGCGAGGGCCTCCTACCAGGAGCGGCGCGGCGACTGCGTGCTACGTCGAGCGGAGGCGGCGGAAGCGGCCGACACCGTCGGGCCGGAGGCCGCGTGTCGGGCCGAAGCCGCTGAGGAGGCCGAGGCCATCCGCTGGTTGGGCTGGATCGACGGCGGCGGAGGCGGCGGCGGAGCGTCCGGCGGGTCGGGGCTGCGATGACGACCGCCGACCGAGGCCGAAACCGGCGTGAGGTGGCGGGTCTGATCGGTGGAGGACTCCTCGGCCAGCGGCGCCACAAGTGTGAGACGCGGCTTGGACATCCGCCGACGCCGGGCGAGGGTCTGCCGGCGCGAGGGCGCCTGCTGACGCGCCGATGTCGAACGGGGAGCCGAGGGCTCCTCCGTCTCGAGCAACGACTCCGGGCTGCGGACCGTGGAGTGTGCGGCCCTGGTGGCCGTAGCGGCATCGGGCGCCGACGCCGAAGACTGGGCTCGGCGGCGACTCGTCGCGGGAAGGGAGGTCGCGTCCTGCCGGCCGCTCGGCGATGACGGGCGGTCCGCCGATGGCGACGTGATCCGACGTCGGGTGGGCACACTCGGTGCCGAGGTCGACGTCGGAGCCGAGGCGCGCCTCCGGCCGGGTGCTGGGGCCGGAGAGGATGAGACGGACGCGGACGTCGTCGTGGCGGGCGGGTACTGGTAGGAGGTTCCGGTCGAGGAAGCCGATGAGGCCGAGGACGCCGGAACCGTCTGCCCGGTGGGCAGAGCGGTCCTGCGCCGAGTGGGGGCGTCCGGCGCGCCCGGCGAGCGGTGGCTCCCGGAGACCGGGGCGGACGTGTACGGCTGCACCGCGATCGAGGGGGAGGCCGGCACCGTCAGGTCCGACGGGGTGGGAAGTGGCGGCGGCAGAGGCGCATGCGTGTAGGACGGGGCGGTCTCGGGCGACGGTTCCGGCGAGACGGTCCCGGTCGAGGATGCCGGCGTATGCTCGCGGGCCTGCTGAAGGTGCATGGCCGATGTGATGCCCGACGTGAAGGAGCCGTGTGCTGAGGCCGATGCCGCCGATGCCGAAGACAGCGAAGCCGCCGAGGGAATCGACGCGGCCGAGCCCGTGGAGGCCGCCGACCCCGTCGACGACACGGACGATGTGGAAGGCACTGAGGAGATCGAGGACGGCGTCGGCAGAGGGGCGTGGGGCGGCTCCTGAGTGGAGGACTGCGCCGGTGCGGGGGAGTACAGGGGATCGGGAACCGCGGGCATCGCGGTCGTCTGCTCCGGCGCCTGCTGCGCGGAGAAGGCCGGGGCGGATGACGCCGTCGGCTGAGATGTGGGGACCGGTGCGGACAGCGATGAGGGACCCGGCAGTGCGGGTACCAGGGCAGGTTCTGAGAGAGGCGAGGACGAGGGTGCGCCGAGTTCCTGGGACGAGGCCATCGAGGCCGTCGAGTCGGCCATCGGAGCGGATACCGGCTGGGACTCGACGGCGCCGGATACCGCGCCGCCTGCCCGGGCGGGCTCAGGGCCCTGGGCGAAGGAAGCCTCCGGTGAGGTGGGAACCGGCGACTGGGGCTGGGGCTGAAGCTGCTGATACTGGTAGGGATCCTGCATCTGCGCCTGGGGCGGGGCGGGGGTTGGCCGCAGCAGGTCCGCGGTTTTCTGCCTCAGCGACCGCAGGGAGGCTGCCACTCGTCCGCCGCCGGGCTCGCCGCTGCGCTCGCCGTGGCCGCTGTCGCGGCGGTGGCGGAACATGGCGTAGGAGATGGAGACCAGCAGGCCCAGCAGCAGCCCGGAGAGCGCCGAGGCGCGGGCGCCGGGGCGCTCCATGACCGTGTTGCCCAGGGAGGCCGGCGAGGTCGTGCTCGTCGTCATCCCCAGGCTCTCCTTGCCCAACAGATCGCCGGAGGAGATCTCCTTGTTGAGGGAGACCGCCGTCGCCTGGGCCATGTTGACCGCCTTCTGCCTGTCGTCGGCCTTGGCGGTGATGGTCAGGACCAGGGTCTCGGGCGGGTTGGTGACCGTCAGGGCGTCCGACAGATCGGTGGTCTTCATCTTCAAGGAGCTCGCCGCGGGATCCAGGACCTTCGGGCTCTTGGAGAGCTCCACCACGGTGGGCATGAGGTCCTTGGCCTGGGTCGAGAAGGAGGGGGTCTCCTTGGACTTGGGCTGGATCCCCAGGGTGGTGGTCGCCACCGCGACCGGTTTCGTCGACAGGGCTACTCCGAGCCCGGCCAGGATGCATACGAGCAGGATGACGAGGCAGGCTATGAGATTCCTGCGGATGGCGTGAAGGATCTGCGAAGGCTGCACGCTGCTCCTCATCTGGACTGGAACTGGTCGATTCGGGCGGCCCGTCGGCCCTTTGAGGACTCGGCGGATGCTGAAAGGCTACGGCCCAACCCTAACTGTAAGATCACGCTCAGGTCTCGATGACTGTAGTAACCTTCGCTGCGCCCCCGGCCATGCCGGGGTTCTCCAGTTGTGTGGGACCGAATGATGTGGTGAGTCTTTCACCGGAGCTGCGCGACGGGCGAGGGTCCTCGGGACTCCCGCTACGGCGCTGAAGAAGGCCCCGGAGCCGGCCGAGTGCGGCCGACGCCGTCGGACTTCTTACGGCTCCACCTGACCTTGGTCAGGGCCTCGGAGGTGCTCTCAGCATCTTCCCGGGCAGTTCCCACGACGTCCTACCTGTCCTCATGCACCCCTGCGCCCAGCGTCAGCCGACGACCAGCAGCCCGCCCACCGATCAGCCACCATTACGAGGGAGGAACGATGTCCTTCGCCAGGACCCTGTTCATCGTCCTCCCCATGGCGGCCGCCGCCCTGGCGGTCCTCGTCTTCGTGGCCGACCGCATCCACCGCCGTCCCATCGTCGGGGCAGGGCTGGTCATGTGCGCCATCGGGTTCGTACCGGTGTGGGTGATGATCCCCTTCGAGCCCAACGTGCCTCCGGCCACGCTGGCCTGCTTCCTGGTGATCGTCGCCCTCCTCCCCGGTTTCTCGTGGCGGTTGACCAGCGGGGACCTCATGGTCGCCACCGCCTGGGTCCTGGTGGGCCTGTCCGCCGCCATGGGCTCCCCGCTCAACTACGTCCTGTCTGACGTCGTCTTCGGGGCTCTGCCCGCCTACCTCGCCGGGCGGTTGCTCGTGGAGCGCCTCGGGCTGCGGCGCATGGCCGAGGTCCTGGCGATCGTCTGGATCGTGGTGTCCGTGCTGGCGCTGTTCGAGGCCGTCACCACCATCAATCCCTTCAGCCGCATCCTCATTCACAACAACCTCTACGAGGAGTGGGCCCCGTCCCTGGCCCGGGGGAGCTTCACCCGCGTCGAGGGGGCTTTCGGACACCCCATCGCCCTGGGGGTGTGCCTGGCCGCGGGGATTCCACTGATTCTGGCGACGAGGTGGAAGCCGGGCTACCGAATTGCGGCCGGCGCCCTCGTCCTGGGAGCGACCGTCCCGACCTTCTCCCGTGCGGCGATCGCCTGCGCCGTCATCGCCGTCATTCTCAGCCTCATGCAGGTGCACACCAACATTCCCGCCCTGTGGCGGATGGGTTTCCTCACGGTGCTGGTCGGTGTGGGCAGCGTCCTGCTGCCCCACATTCTGGGTGTCTTCGACTCGGCCGGCCGCGAGCAGGAGGATTCGGCCGGCTACCGCGGGGACATCCTGGTCCTGGTGCGCCAGCTTAAGCCGCTGGGGCTGTCCTCGGCCTACCAGAAATCGGGGAACTCCGTCGCCTGGGGCGGCTATACCTCCATCGACAATGACCTGCTTCTGACCGCGCTGCGCTTCGGCTGGCTCCCCGTGGTGCTCATCATGGCCGGACTGCTGGTCTACCTGGCACGCGCCCTCCTCCAGCGATCCAACCCCGCCCAGATCTCCCTGCTCAGCCTCATTCCGGCTTATGGGACGGTTGCCTTCATCACCCAGATCGGCACCGTCGTGTGGCTCATCGCCGGAATGGCGGCCTCGGCGCAGGTCTCGGTCCTGCTGGAGAGCCGCAACAACACCGTGGGAGGGGGCGTGGGCGTCGTCGCCGGGCGAGACAACCCCTGGAACCGGATCCGCAGCAGGGACTGGTCCCGCAGCGCTTTCACCGGCCGGCCGGTCCGCTCCGCCATCCACGCTGCCGGTGATGCCGAGGCGGGGAGTCACTAGACTCGCCGCCGTGCTCCTGACCGCGCTCCTGCCCCCGCTGCTCGCCGACGCCGACATCGCCCGCACCGTTCGCGCCGCCTCCTCACGCCAGCGCTCCGACCGCAGTCTCGTCGTGGCCCCCGGTGCCCGGCCCGCCGTCCTGGCCGCCATGACCCTGGGTGAAGAGGGCGTCGACCGGGTTGCCGGGGGAGAGGGCGGGGCGGCCAGCTCCGCAAACGCCTCCGGCACGCCCCTGCTGGTCGTCACCGCCACGGGCCGTGAGGCCGAGGAGACGGCCCTGGCCTTGCGCAGCTACTTGCCGGCCGACGACGTCGCCGTCATGCCCGCCTGGGAGACCCTGCCCCACGAGCGCCTCTCGCCGCGCGCCGACACCGTGGCCCAGCGCCTGTCCGTTCTGCGCCGCCTGGCCCACCCCGAGGAGGGCGGGGCGATCCGCGTTCTCGTCGTGCCCGTGCGCGCCCTGCTCGCCCCTGTCATCGCGGGGCTGGGCGAGCTCGAGCCTGTTCGGCTGGCCCCGGGTCTGGCCGTCGGTCTGGAGGAGACCGCCCGCCGCCTGGAGGCCGCCGCCTACACGCGCGTCGACATGGTCGAGTCCCGCGGCGAGTACGCCGTGCGCGGCGGCATCCTCGACGTCTTCCCACCCTCCGAGCCGCGGCCCGTGCGTGTGGACTTCTTTGGTGACGAGATCGACGAGGTCTCCTCCTTCGCCGTCGCCGACCAGCGCACCATCGAGGCGTTGGCCTCCGTGACCGCCACCGCCTGCCGCGAGCTGGTCCTCACCGGCGAGGTCCGCGGGCGCGCCGCCGCCCTGACTGAAGCCGTCCCCGGCGCTGCCGACATGCTGGAGAAGATCAGCCAGGGCATCGCCGTCGAGGGCATGGAGTCCCTCGCCCCGGTCCTGGTCGACAAGATGATCCCGCTGCTCGACCTCGTCGGCGACCGGCTCACGGTGCTCCTGGAACCCGAACGAGTGCGCAAGCGCGCCGAGGATCTGACGGCCACCACCGCCGAGTTCCTCGCGGCCGCCTGGACCTCGGCAGCCTCCGGAGGCACGGTCCCGGTCGACCTGTCCGCCGCCGCCTTCGCCCACCTGGCCGAGGCCCGGGCCCTGGCCCTGTCCACCAATCGCGGCTGGTGGTCCTTCACCGCCCTGGCCTCCGGCCCCGAGGCCACCCGCCTGGACCTCAGCGACCCGCGCACCTACCGCGGCGAACTCGAGCGGGCGGTGTCCGACCTGGGCCAGTGGGCCCGTCAGGGCTGGACCGTCGTTGTGGCTACCGACGGGCCCGGGCCCGGCAGGCGCATGGCCCAGCTCCTGGGCGACGGCGGCGTGCCCGCCCGTATCGTCGACCAGCTCTCCGAGGCGGCCGAGCTCGGCCGCGAGGTCGACTGGGTCCCCGCCCCGGCCGCCTCCGCCGAGGATGAGGCCGATGAGACGGTGAGTCCGGTCGGCGGCGCTGCCGGCGCTGCGGCTGATGATCCGGCGTCCGGCCCCGGCGACGGCGTCGTGCGCGTCACCCGGGCCAGCGCCGGTCACGGCTTCCTCGCCGAGGGGCTGCGTCTGGCCCTCATCGCCGAGTCCGACCTCACCGGGCGGGCCTCGGCCGGGCCCCGCGAGCGCCGCAGCCTGCCGGCCCGCCGTGCCCGCCGCTCCGTGGACCCCTTGTCCCTGCGCGCCGGTGACCTGGTGGTCCATGCCCAGCACGGGGTGGGGCGCTTCATCGAGCTGAGCCGGCGCACTGTGGGCGGGGCCCGCTCGTCGGCCACCCGCGAGTACCTCGTCATCGAGTACGCGCCCTCCAAACGCGGCCAGCCCGGCGACCGCCTCCTGGTGCCCACCGACGCCCTGGACCAGGTCACCAAGTACGTCGGAGGCGACAGCCCCGCCTTGAGCAAGATGGGCGGCGCTGACTGGGCCAAGACCAAGTCCAGGGCCCGCAAGGCCGTGCGCGAGATCGCCGGTGAACTCGTGCGCCTCTACGCGGCGCGCGCCGCCACCACCGGCCACGCCTTCAGCGCCGACACCCCCTGGCAGGCCGAGCTGGAGGAGGCCTTCCCTTACACCGAGACCCCCGACCAGCTCTCCACCATCGACGAGGTCAAGGCCGACATGGAGAAGGCCCAGCCGATGGACCGCCTGGTGTGCGGCGATGTCGGCTACGGCAAGACCGAGATCGCCGTGCGCGCCGCCTTCAAGGCCGTTCAGGATGGCAAGCAGGTGGCGGTCCTGGTGCCCACGACCCTGCTGGTGAGCCAGCACGCCGAGACCTTCACCGAGCGCTACGCCGGCTTCCCGGTGACCGTGAGGGCCCTGTCCCGCTTCCAGGACGCCGCCGAGTCCGCCGAGGTGCTCCAGGGCCTGGAGAAGGGGACGGTGGACGTTGTCGTGGGAACCCACCGCCTCATCACCGGCCAGGTGAGGTTCAAGGACCTGGGCCTGGTCATCATCGACGAGGAGCAGCGTTTCGGGGTGGAGCACAAGGAGACCCTCAAGGCGTTGCGCACCAACGTGGACGTCCTGTCGATGTCCGCCACCCCGATCCCGCGGACCCTGGAGATGGCGGTCACCGGCCTGCGCGAGATGTCCACCCTGGCGACCCCTCCCGAGGACCGCCACCCGATCCTGACCTACGTGGGCGCCTACGAGACCAAGCAGGTCTCCGCCGCGATCCGCCGTGAGCTGCTGCGCGAGGGCCAGGTGTTCTTCGTCCACAACCGGGTTGAGGACATTGACGCCACCGCCGCGCGCCTGGCCGAGCTGGTGCCCGAGGCGCGCGTGGCCACCGCCCACGGGCAGATGAACGAGCATCAGCTGGAGGCGGTCATCGACTCCTTCTGGCGCAAGGAGACCGACGTGCTCGTGTGCACCACGATCGTGGAGACCGGGCTGGATGTCTCCAACGCCAACACCCTCATCGTCGACCGCGCCGACCGCATGGGCCTGTCCCAGCTCCACCAACTGCGCGGGCGCGTGGGACGCGGCCGGGAGCGGGCCTACGCCTACTTCCTCTACCCTTCGGACAGGCCCCTGACCGAGACGGCCCTGGAGCGGTTGCGCACCATCGCCTCCAACACGGATCTCGGGGCCGGGATGCAGGTGGCCATGAAGGATCTGGAGATCCGCGGCTCGGGCAACTTGCTGGGCGGCGAGCAGTCCGGGCACATCGCCGGGGTCGGCTTTGACCTGTACGTGCGCATGGTCTCCGAGGCCGTCTCCGCCTACAAGAAAGCCCTGGCCCGCTCCGGGAAGGCCGGGGCCGACGCCGTCGGATTCGAGGAGGGCGACGACGAGGACGTCGAGCTGCGCATCGAGCTGCCCGTGGACGCCACCGTCCCCGAGGACTACATCCCCCACGAGCGGCTGCGACTGGAGGCGTACACGAAGTTCGCGGCGGCGCGCTCGGGCGAGCAGGTCGATGACGTCCTGGAGGAGCTGGCCGACCGCTACGGGCCGGTGCCCGAGGCGACCGCCCGCCTGGCGGCGCTGGCGCGGCTGCGGGCCCTGGCCGCCGAGCTGGGGGTGCGCGAGATCGTCGCTCAGGGGAAGTCGGTGCGCTTCGCGCCGGTGGACCTGCCCGAGTCGGCGCGCATGAAGGTCACCCGGCTCTACCCGGGCACGGTCCTCAAGCCGGCCACGCGCACCATCGTGGTGCCCGCGCCGGGCACCAACCGCATGGGCGGGGCGGCCCTGTCCGGCGAGGAGGTCGTGCGCTGGGCCGAGGTGCTCCTGCACGCCGTCGTCGAGGGCGATGCCGCCTACGAGACCGAGGCCACTACCTACCGCAAACGCCGGTGACGGCCGGGCTCCCGCTGCTGCACGAAGGGCGGGTGCTATTGGGGGAGGATCGGGTGTAGTGCATGTACAGGGGCCGGGTTCTCGTGCGGTGCGGCCGGAACCGCACTGGCGGGCATCGGGGTGAGGGCTGCGTGCGTCGTCGCAGGCGGAACGGTAGGGTCTGGGGCAGAAATGTTGTGACACCATGTCGCCCTCCGGCGTCGTCCCTTCCAGGAGCAGACCGTGACCCGAAGCCTCACTGCACGCACGCGCGTCCTCGCCGCCGGCGCTGCACTCTTCCTCGCCGTCGGGGCGCTCACCGGCTGCGCCGGCCGTCCGGGCCAGGCGGCCGACCTGACCTACACCGGCCTGGACGGGACGAGCCACTCCATCGTCGTGACCGAGAAGGACATCGACGTGGTGGCCAAGGACATGGAGCCTAGGCCCGGCCAGCAGGCGGACCAGGAGCGCAAGACTCCGACACGCCTGGACATCGCCGGCGCTCTCATCGAGGCGCCCATCATCGCAGAGGTCGGCCAGGCCCACGGTATCGCTGTCACCGACGAGGAAATCGTGCAGCTGGCCAAGGAGCAGCTGGGCTTCGAGCCCCGCAAGGCGAGCACACTGACCTACCTGCGAGCGAACATCCTGTTCAACCAGTTCAACCAGCTCCGCCAGCAGCCGGAGCTGGCCCAGGCCGTCTCCACCGACCTGCGCACGCTCCGTGCCACGCTCACCGGTGATCGCTCCCCCCGCTACCCAGACAACGCTCCGGCCTGGTGGACTCAGACGGATCCCCGACTGAGCGCCGGTAACAACTCCACCGGCGGTGGTCAGCAGCAGGCTCCCCAGCAGGGCGGTGGCCAGCAGCAAGCCCCTCAGCAGGGTAGTGGTCAGCAGCAAGCCCCCCAGCAGGGTGGTGGCCAGCAGCAGGCCCCCCAGCAGGACGGGGCCGAGCAGCCCGCCGATTCCGGCCAGGCGGAGGGGCGGACCGAGGGCGAGCAGGGCTCTGCCGATGGTGCCGCTCAGCCCGGCCAGGCCGACGGCGGCGCCGGTGATGGCGGTCAGGACACCGGTCAGGCCGGCGGCGCCCGGTAAGAGACCGGCGGAACCGGGGCCGCAATGGCGTCCAGTGTTTCTCGCCGGGCGTGAACACTGTGTATTCCCCAGGACCATTGCCCTCGTGGTGTGATGGCGGGCCCGCTAGGCTGGCCCTGCATTCGGCAGTCGTGCGCGATGTGCGTGCCCGACTCCGACGACCGCATCACGATCCCCTCAGCAAGGAGCACCAAGTGGCCCTCATCGAGAACGTTCACGCCCGCGAGATCCTCGATTCCCGTGGCAACCCGACCCTCGAGGTCGAGATCCTCCTGGAGGACGGTGCCTCCGCTCGCGCCGCCGTCCCCTCCGGCGCCTCCACCGGTGCCTTCGAGGCCGTCGAGCTGCGAGACGGCGACAAGGACCGCTACGGCGCCAAGGGCGTCGAGAAGGCCGTCGCCAATGTCAATGACGTCATCGCCCCCGAGGTCATCGGTTTCGACGCCGCCGACCAGCGTGGCCTCGACCAGCTCATGATCGAGCTCGATGGCACCCCCAACAAGGGCAAGCTCGGCGCCAACGCCATCCTCGGCGTCTCCCTGGCCGCCGCCCAGGCTTCCGCCGAGTCCGCCGGCCTGGACCTGTTCCAGTACGTCGGTGGTCCCAACGCCCACGTCCTGCCCGTGCCCATGATGAACATTCTCAACGGCGGTTCCCACGCGGACTCCAACGTGGACATCCAGGAGTTCATGATCGCCCCCATCGGCGCCCCCACCTTCCGTGAGGCCCTGCGCATGGGCGCCGAAGTCTACCACGCCCTCAAGGCGGTCGTGAAGGAGCGCGGCCTGTCCACCGGTCTGGGCGACGAGGGCGGCTTCGCCCCCAACCTCGACTCCAACCGCGAGGCCCTCGAGCTCATCGTCGAGGCCATCGAGAAGGCCGGCTACAAGCCCGGCAAGGACGTCGCCCTGGCCATGGACGTCGCCTCCTCGGAGTTCTTCGACGAGAAGACCAAGACCTACCAGTTCGAGGGCGAGGCCCGCGACAACGCCTTCATGGTCGAGTACTACAAGCAGCTCGTGAAGGACTTCCCGATCGTGTCCATCGAGGACCCGCTCTCCGAGGACGAGTGGGACGACTGGAAGCACCTCACCGAGCAGATCGGCGACAAGGTTCAGATCGTCGGCGACGACTTCTTCGTCACCAACCCCGAGCGCCTCGCCAAGGGCATCAAGCTCGGCGCCGCCAACGCCCTGCTGGTCAAGGTCAACCAGATCGGCTCCCTGACCGAGACCCTCGAGGCCGTCGAGATGGCCCACCGCGCCGGCTACAAGTCCATGACCTCCCACCGCTCCGGTGAGACCGAGGACGTCACCATCGCCGACCTGGCCGTGGCCACCAACTCCGGCCAGATCAAGACCGGCGCCCCCGCCCGCGGCGAGCGCGTCAACAAGTACAACCAGCTCCTGCGCATCGAGGAGGCCCTCGGCGACGCCGCGGTCTACGCCGGCGCTGGCGCCTTCCCCCGCTTCCAGGCCTGAGCCTGACGGCGGACCGTCGCTTCGAATAGCCGATTGACGGCGACTCGACGACGGCGCACGCTCTCGCTCCGGGGCAGACGGGTGATCCTCCCGTCTGCCCCGGAGCGTTTCCGGGGCGTGAGCAACGCGCCCGGTCAGGTGCGTTCCCGCCCGTCCCGCGGTGAGGCAGGATGCCCATATGACTCCGCGCCGCCCCACCTCCAGCCAGTCCGGGACGCGCCGCGTCTCCCGCGGCGCCCGCTCCCGCCAGGTCCCGGCCGAGCGGGCCGCCTCCCCATCCGGATCGGGCTCGGGCGGCTCCGAGCCCGAGGGGATCCCGACGACGGCGCCCGAGCGGATCCTGCCTCCGAGGATCGTCACCCTGGCGGTCGTCTGCCTGTTGGCCTTCGTCGTCGTCTTCACCTCGCTGCGTGCCTACCTGTCCCAGCAGGCCCAGTACGACGCCGTCGTCGCCAAGATCAAGGAGGCCTCCGACACCTCCACCGCCCTGGAGAACGAGTTGGCCCAGTGGAAGGACGACACCTACGTGCGCGCCCAGGTGCGTGAGCGCCTCGGCTACGTTATGCCCGGTGACACCAGCTACGTCGTCGTCGGCGCCGACTCCGTCGAGCAGTCGGACACCGGCGAGGGGGCCGCCCAGGGCTCCCAGGACGTCCCCTGGTACCAGACGCTCAAGGAGTCCTCACAGGCTGCCGGCCAGTCCGAGGACAAGACCGACGGCGCCTCTCAGAACGGTTCGAAGGGCGACACGGGCGGCAAGGTCCTCAACCCCACCCAGAAGGGCCTGCCGACCGTCGCGCCTAGCCGGGCGCCATCGGATCCGCCCAGGACCTCGCCGAGCCCGGCCCCCACCCCGCAGACGAAGGAGACCCCGTGAGCCCCGCCCCCGAGACCCCGGCGACTGAACCGGCACCTGAGCGGGCGACTGAGACGGTCACGCCGGCCGACCTCGAGACCCTGGCCGCCCAGCTGGGCCGGGTGCCGCGCGGCGTCGTGGCCATCGCGGCCCGCTGCGTGTGCGGGCGCCCCACCGTGGTGCGCACCGCCCCGCGCCTCGACGACGGCACCCCCTTCCCGACCAGCTACTACCTCACCCACCCGGCCGCCGTGAAGGGTTGCTCCACCCTGGAGGCCGAGCACCTCATGGAGACCTTCAACGCCGACCTGGCCGCCGACGAGGAACTCGCCGCCGCCTACGCCGCCGCCCACGCGGACTACCTGGCCCGGCGCGCCGAGCTCGGGCAGGTCCCCGAGATCGGGGGCGTCTCCGCCGGCGGCATGCCCACCCGCGTCAAGTGCCTCCACGCCCTGCTCGGGCATGCTCTGGCCGCCGGTCCCGGTGTCAACCCCATCGGCGACCGCACGCTGGAGGCTCTGCGCGAGCGCGGACTGTGGGATCCTCAGCGCTGCTTCTGCTGACCGCCCGGGCCGTTCTGGACCGGAGGTGTGCGATTGTGCGCCGGGGTGCCTGCGCGTCCTTGCGTTCGTACCTTACGATTCCAAGACGTACCTCAAGGGAGCTCCCCGCGCCGAAAACTACGATCCCGCGCTCCCGTCCGCCCCGTTCTCTGCCATCCCGTCCCTGCCCAGGAGGCCGCCGCCATGACCCGCGTCGCCGCAATCGACTGCGGTACCAACACCATCCGCCTCCTCATCGCCGAGGCCGACCGCGACCAGATGGGCCGTCCCCGGCTGGAGGTGCTGCGCCGCCGCAACGAGATCGTGCGCCTGGGGCAGGGGGTGGACCGCACCGGCGTGCTCGACCCCGAGGCCCTCGAGCGCACCCTGACGGTCGTGGCCGCCTACGCCGCCGACTGCGCCGAGCTGGGCGTCGCCCCCGGGGAGGCGGTCCGGCGCTTCGTGGCCACCTCCGCCACCCGAGACGCCCGCAATCGGGAGGACTTCGTCGCCGGTGTGCGCCGGCTGCTGGGCATCGCGCCCGAGGTCGTCAGCGGTCAGGAGGAGGCCCGCCTGTCCTTCAGCGGCTCGCTCCTGGGAGCTCGTGAGGGCACCGGTGGGGGAGCGCAGGGCGAGCGCGCGCAGGCACCGCGCCTCATCGTCGACCTCGGGGGCGGTTCCACCGAGCTGGTCCTGGGCGTGGACGCCCCCAGCGCCGCCATCAGCCTGGATACCGGCAGCGTGCGCATCACCGAGCGGTTCCTGACCGGCGGCGTCACCGCCGAGGCCGAGGCCGCCGCCCGCGCCGAGGTGCGGGGCCTCCTGGACGGCGCCGAACGGGTCGTCGACCTGTCCGCCCCCGGGCAACTGGTGGGCCTGGCCGGCACCATTACGACCGTCACCGCCCACGCCCTGGGTCTTCAGGCCTTCGACCCGCAGGCGTTGGGCGGCGCCGAGCTGAGCCCGCAGGCCGTCCTGGCCTCCTGCGAGGCGATCGTCCACTCCACTGCCGAGCAGCGCGCCTCCTGGGGCTACCTCGCTCCCGGGCGCCGCGACGTCATCGCCGCCGGGGCTCTCGTGTGGAGCGAGGTCGTCTCCCGCGTGGTGGAGCGGACCACCGCCGCCGGGCGCCCACTGGAACGGGTCATCACCAGCCTCTACGACATCCTCGACGGCATCGCCCTGTCACTCGTGCCCGCGCAGAGGCCCGCGGAAGGGGCCGGAGCATGAGCCGGGCGCCGTTACTGACCTGGGGCGGGCACGCCGTCACCAGTTGCCCCGGGGAGCCGCCCGCGGTCGCCGTCTCCCTAACCGGACCGACCGCTGCCCGCGCTCGGGTCCAGGCCCGCCGCGCCATCGACGCCGGCGCCGATGTCCTCGAGTTGCGCGTCGACCTGCTTGAGGAGGCCGACGCCCTGGTCGCCTTCGGTGAGGTCGCCGGTGAGGAGGCGCCCGCCCCGGACCCGATGGTCGTGGCCACGGCCGCCGCCCAGGTCCTGGAGTGCCTGCGACGCATGAGTGACGTCGTCGATGGCGCTCCCCTCCTGCTCACCTGCCGCACCGCCGCCGAGGGCGGTCGGGCCCACCTGGACGACGCCGGCTACGGCGCCCTCCTCGGCGCCGTGCTTGACGAGCTGGCCGACTGGGCGCCCTCGCGCCGCCCGAGTGCCGTCGACGTCGAGGTCCAGCGCGGCTGTCTGTCGCAGGTCGCCGCTCAGGCCCACGGTCTGGGTATCGGTGTCGTCGCCTCCTTCCACGACTTCGAGGCCACCCCCGCCGACGCCGTCTTGGAGGAGGTCCTGACCCGTATGGCCTCCGAGGGCGCGGACCTGGCCAAGATCGCCGTGTGGCCCACCAGCGCCGACGACGTCGCCCGGCTCCTGGGCGTGTGCGCGCGGGCCACGGCGGCCCCGGGGGAGGGGACGGGCCCGGGTGTGCCCGTGGCCGCCATGTCCATGGGGGCGCTCGGCGCGGTCAGCCGCGTCTGCCCGGCCTTCGGATCGGCCCTCACCTTCGCCGTCGTTCCCGACGAGCATGGGGAGGTTCTGGCCTCCGCCCCCGGCCAGCTGCCGATGCGGGACGTGCGCCGCTGCCTGGAGCTGCTGCGGGTCTGACTCGTCCTCCTGGTGAGCTCGTGCCGGGGCCGGTTGGTCGGCCGCGTGCGTTCGTAGGGTAGGTCGCGCGTTCGAGGGGTAGAGGATACGACCGCGACACCTACGGTACGAACGCGTGGAGCTGTCGGCGTCTCACAGGCCCTCCTCCCAGGCCAGGATCGTGCGGGCCACGAGACCGGGGTTGCCGGTCTGGCAGTGGCTCGCCGCGCTCTCGGCCCTGGTGAAGGTGCGGGTGGTGACCGAGCGGGCGGCAGTGAGACGCTCGGCCTGACGAACCATCTGGTGGAGTGGCACGAACTCGTCCTCGGCGCCCTGCATGAGCAGAACGTCCCCGGTGACCCTGGGGGAGACGTCGGCCGTGGAGAAGGCGGCCGCGGCGCGCAGGAACGCGGCAGGCGAATGCGTCCCCGTCACGTGCATGCCCTGCCACATACCCCACCAGGCCATCAGGCTGCGACGGGATCGTGTGGCCAGCACTCGATTGAGCATCCCTCCGGGAACGCGGGCGATAAGTGGTTCGATGCGTGCGAGGGTGCGGCCGGCAATACGCGCTGGAGTCGGCGGAAGCGACTGGGAGACGAGGACCTCCAGGAAGTCGTCGAGCACGTCGAAGGCGACGACGCGCCTGATCCGCGGCTCTCCGGCGGCGGCGTGCATGACGAGTCCGCCTCCCAGGGACATGCCCATGAGCGTGGCCTCATCGACGTCGAAGTGGTCCAGGACCGCGCGGACCGGCGCCGCCCAGTCAGCGCGCATAGTGAGCCTCTCGACTCTCCCGGGCACCGTGTCCACTTCCAGATCGGCCTCCAGGGCGCCGCCCTGACCTGGCCCCTCGAAGGCGATGACCCTCCGGCCGCGCTGCGCCACCGCGGCCAGGAGAGGGAAAAGCTCCTCGATGTAGGAGTCGAATCCACCGAAGACGACCCAGGTGCTCGTCGGAGGCCTCGTGGCGCCCGCATCCACCAGCTCATAGGCGGGCAGGACCCCTCCCTCGAAACGAACCGGCTCGGGTTCCAGTGCGAAGCAGCGTCGCACAGAGGAGACGAACCTCCGGCGAGTCGGCGCCTTGAGCGGATTGCCGGGCTGCATAAAGAACTCCGCCCCGCGGGCGAAGAAGGCCGCCTCCAGATCGTGTCCCTGATCCCCGACCCGATCGGCCAGGTCCAGATAGGTCCGCACCCAGTCGGCGATCCGGGTGGTGCGCGGCACCACCGGCAGGAAGTCGGCGGCCGCCTGCTCAGTGACGAGCCACCGGTTGGCCTGCAGGTTGAGGAAGCTGTTGCCGCTCAGATGCTGGAAACCGATAGCGGGTGCGTCCAGGTCGAGCGCGTGCGTGACATCCATGAGAGCCCCTTGAACTATAAAAGCAAGAAAGTTGCTTTTAGGACTGTAGTGCGCGATCCGCCGTCGACGCAAGCTGCTGGCCTAGGCTGTCGGCATGAAGCCGAGCGGAAATGGCGGGACGACGGGGATCTGCATCAAGAACGCTGTGCGCCCGCGCCCCGGGGGGCGTTCTGCGCGTGTACGCCGGGCGGTGCTGGACGCCGTCGTCGAGCTTCTGGGGGAAGGCGGGGTTCGGGCGGTCACCATCGCCGAGGTCGCCAAGCGCTCCGGGGTCAACGCCTCCTCGATCTACCGCCGCTGGCGGAGTATTGACGCTCTCATCCTCGATGCGGCCCAGGACCTGAGCCTGGGCGCCATCGAGGTGGCCGACACCGGCTCCCTCGAAGGAGACCTGTGCGCGACGGTGAAGTCGGTGGCCGCCTTCCTGCGCACGGACCTGGGCAGCGCCATGGCCCGCGCCCTCATCGACGCGCCCGTGGAGGTCCTGGAGCGCATCGGCGACTGGCCGCAGTTCTGGGCATCCCGCCTCCTGCGCTTCGAGCCGGTCTTCGCCCGCGCCGCCGCGCGCGGAGAGCTGGCCGATGTCGACCGCTCCGCCATCGCCTCCGTCGGCGAGGTGATCGCGGCACAGGTCTACTTCCGCGTCCTCTTCCGCCGCGAGGAGATCGACGCCGACGCCGCCCGACTCATCGTCCGCCGCGCGCTCGCGGCCGAAGGGCTGTCAGTCCGCGCGACCGTACCTTGCGACTTACGGACAGCTTCGGGAGTTCGGAATCCGGGCCGTAAGGCACGGTCACAAGAAAGGTATGAGCATGACTGAGTGCGAGCGGCGCAGCGTCATCGGTATAGGGGCTCTCTCCGGGGTCCTTCTCGCGACGGGCGGATGTTTCTCGCTGCCCGGGAGTCGCCGGCAGGCCCAGGACGACCGCTTCGCCACGTTCACCGAGTACGTCCCTAAGAAGCTGGATGTCAAGACAGAGCTGGAGCAGCTTGAGAAGTGGATGCCCGGTGCTCACCTGTCGAAGGCCCATTGGGTTATGCAGTATCGGCAAGAGAAGCGCGAGATGCTGCCATATCCTGATCGCCCTCTGTGGGTTAACGCGGTTCTTGTACTTGATTCTGAAGTCACCAAGGCTTTTGTCACGGCATCAACCGGTAAAGTCGATCGTCTTCCAGGGATCTATCCCGACCTGCATCAGTACGTCCCCGAGGGTGACGTCTTCTCTTCAGTCCCGAAGGAGAAGGCCGACGAAATCCTCGACGTCGAGCACATGATTCAGGATGACCCCAATATTGCTGAGCCACACCACTTCCAAACCGATCAGGCCGTCATCTGCTCCGACTCCAACCTCCTGATCCTCATTGCGACGGAGTGGCACGCGTGATTCGGCAGCCCGGCTGTAGGCCTGCGGCTCATGCGTTCGTAGGGTAGGTCGCGCGTTCGAGGGGTAGAGGATACGACCGCGCGACCTAAGGTACGACCGCGCGAACCGGTCCGGTCCTGCTGGGGCCCGTTGCATGTGCCTGGCCCGTCGGCCCCGTCAGGTGGGGCGCCTCACCGGGGTGTGGCTGTTCGTGGGGTGCGCCCATGCCGTAGTCTTGCCCACGTTGCCCCGGCGAGGGACGCGCCATAAGAAGGTGCGCATCCGTGATCGACGTGGTGGTACCCGGCGGTACTGCGCGTCGTCGCGCCCAGCCGGACCACCATCAGCCGCGGGGCACCGGGCCCCGCCTCATCCGCAAGGAGAGCCTCATGGCCAACAACGCCATCACCCTCAAGGCCCAGGACCGCACCGAGTTCGGCAAGGGCTCCGCCCGCCAGGCCCGCCGCGCCGGCCGGGTCCCCGTCGTCGTCTACGGTCACGGCACCGAGCCCCGCCACCTCCTGCTCGAGGAGCACGCCACCCGCCTGGCCCTGCGCAACAACGACAACGCCCTGGTCGAGCTGGACATCGACGGCGGCGAGACCCTCCTGGCCCTGGCCAAGGACGTGCAGCGCCACCCCATCCGCCCCGGCGTGCAGCACGTCGACTTCCTCCTGGTGAACCGTAACGAGCGCGTCGACGTCGAGGTCCCGGTCACCGTCATCGGCACCGCCGAGCCCGGCACCATGCACATGATCGAGGCCGCCACCATCATGGTCTCCGCCCCGGCCGTCTCCGTCCCCGAGGCCATCGAGGTCGACATCACTGGCGTCGCGGCCGGTACCGTCCTCACCATCGCGGACATCACCTTGCCCGAGGGTCTGGAGGCCGTCTCCGACACCGAGACCGCCGTGGTCAACGTGGCCAACGAGCACGTCGTCGCCTCCGAGGTCCCCGAGGCCGTCCCCGCCGAGGGCGACGCTGAGGCCGCGGCTGAGTGAACCGCGCGTGATTCGCATGAACAGCCATGACGACGTCGCGGTCTGCTCCTGCCGCGTCCGCCCCGCCCAGTGGTGGGCCGCATGAGTGAGCCCTGGCTCGTCGTCGGGCTGGGGAATCCCGGGACCCGGTACGCCCGCAACCGCCACAACGTCGGCTACATGGTGCTCGACGTTTTGGCCGAGCGCACCGGGTCCCGGTTCTCCAACCACAAGAAGGCCCGCGCCCGCGTGGCCGAGGGACGTCTGGGGCTCCTGCCCGGCGGCGCCCCCGGTCCTCGCGTCATCCTGGCCGAGCCCTCGGTGCTCATGAACCTCTCCGGCGGCCCCGTGGCCGGGCTCGTCTCCTACTACGGCATCGACCCCTCCGCCCGACTGCTCGTCATCCACGACGAGCTCGACCTGCCCGCCCACGAGCTGCGACTCAAGCGCGGCGGCGGCGAGGGCGGCCACAACGGCTTGCGCTCTATCAGCAAGTCCGTCTCCACCAAGGACTACGCGCGCCTGCGCGTGGGCATCGGCCGCCCACCGGGCCGCCAGGACCCCTCCGACTTCGTCCTGTCCGACTTCCCCGGCCGCGAGCGCGCCGACCTCGGCGTCACCATGGAGCGGGCCGCCGACGCCGTCGAGCAGGTCGTCGCGCTCGGCTTCGACGGCGCCCAGCAACGTCTCCACGCCCCCCGATGACGCGGAGCCGCTCAATCCGGGGCCGGGCGGGACTGGTGCTCGAAGGCGTGGACGGGTCTGGCGGGAGTACGTGCGCCGCCCGGCCCGTTGCCTGCCGCCCCAACGATGGTGCTCGGGCTCAGGCCATGAGACCGGTCTCGTAGGCGACGACGACGGCCTGGACCCGGTCGCGCACGTCGAGCTTGGCGAGCACGTTGCCCACATGGGTCTTGACGGTGGTGGCCGACACGACGAGGCTGTCCGCGATCTCCGCGTTCGACATGCCCTGGCTTATGAGCACCAGGATCTCCTTCTCGCGCGGGGTCAGCGAGTCGATGCGCGGGTCCGAGGGCTGGGCCGGCTTGCCCGAGTTCGGCAGTGAGGAGGCGAACATCTCCAGCATCCGCTGGGTGATGCGCGGCGAGACGACCGCCTCTCCGGAGGCCACCGTGCGGATCGCCTCGGCGAGCTCGGTGGGGCGGGTGTCCTTGAGCAGGAACCCGGAGGCCCCGGCGCGCAGCCCGGCGAAGGCGTACTCGTCCAGGTCGAAGGTGGTCAGGATGAGCACGCGCGTGCCCGGGCACTCCCGGGCGATGAGCTCGGTGGCCTCGATGCCGTTCATGCCCGGCATGCGCACGTCCATGAGGATGACGTCGGGGTGCAGGGCCTTGGCCTGAGCCAGGGCGGCCGTTCCGTCGGAGGCCTCGCCGACGACGTTGATGTCGTCCTCGGCCTCCAGCACCATGCGGAAGCCCATTCGCATGAGGGCCTGGTCGTCGGCGAGCACGACGCTGATCGGTCCGCTGACCTCTCCGGGCCGCTCGGCCCCACCGGGCTGGACGGGCTCGCCGTTACTCACAGGGGCATCTGCCATGAGGAAGTCCCTTCGTCATGCTCGTCCCAGCGCAGGACCGCGCGGACTCGCCAGCCCGTGGTGGTTGGACCGGCCTGTACGGTCCCACCATAGACCGATGCGCGCTCCCGCATGCCGATGAGGCCCTTGCCGGATCCGTGCATCGGCCGCGTGCCGGGTGCGGCGTCGTTGTCCACGGTGAGGACCACGGTGCCGATGTGCCTCTCGACGTCGACGCTGACGGCCGGTGTCGTCGGTGCGTAGCGCAGCACGTTGGTCAGCGCCTCCTGGGCGATGCGGAACACCGTGAGCTGGAGCGCCTTGTCCGTCGGGAGGGCGGCGCCGACCCACCGGTAGCTGACGGGCACGCCGGCCGCCTTGAAGCGCTTGACCAGCTCGGTGATGTCGGCCTGCTCGGGGGCCGGCGCCAGGGGCAGGTCGCCCCGGGACCGGTCGGTCCCGCTGTCGGTGGCCTGCCGGCGCAGGCTGGCGATGGGGGCGCTAGGCTCGACCGGCGCCACCGTGCCCAGTGGCGCGAACTCGGGTACCGGCACGTCGCGGACCTCGTGGCTGTGGGCCGACGGTGCAGAGGCCGCCGAGGGTGCCGACAGCTTTGAAGCCGCTGTCTTTCTCCCGAAGCTCCAGCGGGAGCGACGTGCGGGGGCAGGACGTCCGGGGGCTGTGGATGCCTCCGGGGAGATGCCCGCAGCTGAAGGTGCTGACGGCGTCTGCGGGACGTAGTCGGGAGATGATGCGGTCTGCCCCGAACCCGCCGACGCCGCGGGGCCCGACGAGCCGGTCGGGCTGGTGGCGGGGGCGCCGGCGACCGACGGGTCCTCTCGTAGGACTCCCACCAGGCGGCGGGTATCGGCCAGGGCACTGCGTCCGGCCTCGGCCAGGGTCTCCATGGCCTGCTTGGCCGTGGCTGGGTTGCGCTCGACGGTGGCGGCGGCGCCGTCGGCCATGGTGATCATGACGGCCAGGGAGTGGGCGACGACGTCGTGCATCTCCCGGGCGATGCGGCTGCGCTCCTCGGCGGCCGCCAGCAGCGCGGCCTGCTCGCCGGCCAGGGCCATCCTGGCTGAGCGGGCCTCCAGGGCTTTGAGGCGAAGGCGGGCGGAGCGAGTGTTGAGGCCCACGAGAACACCAATGGCCGTGATGAGGCTCACTATAAATAGGGCGCGCCCGAACTGCAGCAAGGAGTAGGGCGAGCCCAGGAGGAAGCCGTCGCAGGTGGTGACGATGAGGTTGATGGCCCACACCGTCCAGGCGATGACCGCTCTGCGGTGCGAGGCGATAGTGCCCAGGCAGATCGGAATGGCCAGGGTGGGAACGAATATGAGGCCGAATGTCATGGCCGAGCTCTGCTGCGCGTCGAGGTGATAGACGTGAACCTGCATGAAGGCGTAGAGCTCGAGGACCACTAGCAAGGCCGCCCATACCCATATGGGATAGCGTCGTCGCAGTGCGAGTAGAACTCCGCAAACCCCCAGTGTGGAGAGCGTTATCGGCAGGTGCAGGGTGATGTTGGCATCGGCATCCGGCCCTTTGATGGATAGGACCATCATGAGCAGGTTCAACAGAACGATCCCGCCTGCGATGAGCGTGTCCGCAATGATCGGGTGACGGTGGTACCACTGCCTGATCGTGCGCAGTAGGCCTCTGGGGACGGGCTCCAGCTGGAGATCCGGGTCGTCGTCTGCGGGTGCATCAGCGGCTGGACGGCCGGTGGTGGGGCTGGGCAGCTGGCTGGACATAGGTCTCAGTGTGTCATTCCAAGGGGTCGTGATCGACGGCGATTTGAGCGGCTGAGGCAGCCGAGCCCGGTGGATGGGCGTCTGACCGTCGTTTGGGGCGGGGGTTGAGCGGTCTGGTGAGGGGGTCGCCGTCGGCAGGGAACGGACCATGGCCCGCAGGAGGGCCGGGTTGCTCAGGACCGAGCGGAGCGACCCCCTCGCCTCGGGAGAGCCGGAATTCTCCCGAGGCGAGATGGGTAAAGGGGCTGAGGGAGGAGGCGTGGGGACTGACATGGGTCAAGACCTCCGATAGCAGGCTGATTCGCCGGCTCAGGCGTCGCGCCGTGAGAAGACGAACCAGGCGATGATGAGCGGGACGAGCGCCCAGGCGGCGAAGACAGCTACGGCCTGGCCGTGGCTGAGGAACTGGACGCCCTGCGCGCCCCATTCGGTGGTGCGCTGGAACGGGTCGGAGACGGCCTCGGAGACGGTGCTGGGCAGGCAGCCGATGACCTTGTTGATCCACTCCCACTTGCTGGCTGCGAGCTGGAGGGGGATGGTGATGACGAACAGCAGGGAGACGACCACGGTGATGGCGCCGGCGGTGGAGCGCAGCAGGAAGCCGATGCCCAGGGTCATCAGGGCGATACCGACGAAGACCAGACCCGAGCCCCAGATGTGGCCGAAATAGTGCGAGTCGGTGAGCGAACCGGCGTGCTCGCCGAGGAAGGGCTTGGAGATCGCCCAGGACAGGAAGATGGATACCGAGCCCAGGAGGAAGGCGGAGACGCTCAGGACCACGGCCTTGGACAGCAGGAGTCGTCCGCGGCGGGGGACGGCAGCCAGGGAGGAACGGATCTGTCCGGAAGAGTACTCGCCGGTGATGATGAGGGCTCCCAGGACCGCCACCACGATCTGCCCGAATGTCAGACCGGAGGTGATCAGGTTCATGGCCCTGTCCTGGTACTCCTCGGACTGTCCGAGAGCGGCGGCCAAGCCGGCGCCGAACAGGACGGTCAGGGCGATGGCGATGAAGGAGGTGATCCAGGTCGAGCGCAGGGTCCAGAACTTGATCCACTCCGAGCGCGCGGAGCGCAGGATGGTCTGACGGCCCTGGATGCGCAGGCCGGTGGGGCGGGGGATGACGTTGCTGGCGGCATTGACGGCATTGACGGCATTGGCGGCGGTGCTCGCCGGTGTCTGGAAGGTGGGGCTGGCGGGAGCGTTGGCAGTCATGGCAGGACTTTCTGTGCGAGACGAATGGTGATTGGGAGCGTGTCGGCGGGAGCGTGAACCTGGGTGCCGGGGTAGGCCCCCTGTTACGCCGCCTGGCCGTGGTGCTGCAATGCGTCCTGGTGGGCGGGGTCGGTGCGGTACTCCACAGAGTCGCTGGTCAGAGTCAGGTAGGCCTCTTCAAGGCTGGCGCGGATGGTGGTGAGCTCGTGCAGGACGATGCCGGCCTGCGCGGCGAGCTCGCCGATGGTGGCGGCGGTGGTGTCCGTGGTCTCCAGGACGCTGGGGCCCACGGGACGGGCGGCCAGTTTGCGGGAAGCCATGAGCTCGGCGAGCTGGGTGGCCTGGGGGGAGGCCACGCGTACGCGGTCAGTGGTGGCCGAGGCGATGACGTCGTCGACGGGGCCGGATGACAGGATGCGGCCGCGGCCGATGACCAGGAGCTGGTCGGCGGTCTGGGCCATCTCACTCATGAGGTGAGAGGAGATGAAGACGGTGCGGCCTTCGCCGGCCAGACGGCGGCAGGTTTCGCGCACCCATTTGACGCCCTCGGGGTCCAGGCCGTTGACGGGCTCGTCGAACAGGAGCACGCCAGGGTCGCCCAGCAGTGCGGCGGCGATGCCCAGACGCTGGCCCATGCCCAGGGAGAAGCCCTTGACGCGCTTCTTGGCCACTGAGGTCAGGCCGGTGATCTCCAGGACCTCGTCGACCCTCTTGGCGGGGATGCCATTGGAGGCGGCCAGCTGGCGCAGGTGGTTGCGGGCGCTGCGCGAGCCGTGCAGGCCCTTGGCGTCCAGTAGGGCGCCAACCTCGCACAGGGGGGCTGACAGCTCCCGGTAGGGGCGCCCGTTGACGGTGACCTGGCCACCGGTGGGCTTGTCCAGGCCCATGATCATGCGCATCGTGGTGGACTTGCCCGCCCCGTTGGGGCCCAGGAAACCGGTCACCGTGCCGGGCTCCACGGTGAAGGAGATGTTGTCCACCGCGGTCTTGCGACCGTAGCGCTTGGTGAGATTGACTGCCTCGATCATGATCTTCCCTCTCGGAAACGGGCCTCTGGGGAGGCTGGTGGTGCGCGTGCGGGATGACGTGGGAGCCGGGTCCTGCGACCCGGACGGTCTACGGCTCGCCCGCTGTGGGATTGGACTGGTTGCCCCGGGGTTTCTCCCGGTTCCAACCTGATGGCTCCAGCCTAGGAAGGCGCCGTCGTCGGCGAATCGGCCGGGGTGACGAACCCGGAGCCGGGCCGGGCCAGGCCGTCAGAGGGAGGAGGGTCATCCTGGAGGATGAGAACCGGTTGGTCGGAGCCGGACCGGGGACGCTGGAAGGACCGGCCGTCGCCCCTGATGCGCATGGGTATCTCTCCCCAGGGCGCTACGTCGTCAGGGAAAAGGGTTTCCCTCACCGCAGTGGGGATGCGCATAATGAGGGCAGTCCCCGGCAGCGGCCCTCTTCGGCCGGCCGGGCTGCGCGCGACCGGCCTCTCCGGACCGGGCGCCCCAGACCCCTCAGAGAGGATGAGAGGATCATGTCCAACCCCTTCTTCAGCCGTAGCGCCGCATTCCAGGAGGGCGGCCGGGTGGCGGGGGCGGCTCCGGCCCAGACGCCCAACGGCTACCCCACGATGCCCGGTTATCAGGCCGGTCAGTACGGCCAGCAGGCCACCGGTTATGGGCAGCAGCCCAACCATTACGGCCAGAGCGCCGGCTACGGCCAGGTGAGCCCTGAGCAGATGGCCGGCCTGGAGGCCCAGTACCAGGCGCCGTCGGCCACCAACGTGGACATGCGCCGCATGACCTACGACGACGTCATCATCCGCACCGCCGGTATTTTCGCCGTCATTCTGGCCGTGGGCGCCATCTCCTGGACCCTGGTGACCAGCGCCGATCAGGCGACCGCCGCACTGGGCGGCATGGCGATGGTCGCGGGTGTGGTCGGAAGCCTGGTCCTGGGGGTGGTCAACGCCATCAAGCGGGTGCCCTCCCCGGCCCTCATCATCGCCTACGCGGTCTTCGAGGGCCTCCTGCTCGGTGGCTTTTCCGGATTCATGGAGGCCCGCTACGAGGGCATCGTGGTCCAGGCCGTGTTGGCGACGGTGGTGACCTTCGCCGTCATGCTCGCCGCCTACTCCTACGGCGGCTTCCGGGTTCAGGGCCGGTTCCGCCGGGTCCTGGGCGTGGCCGCCCTGGGCTACGGGCTCTTCTGCCTGATCAACCTCGGCCTGATGATGACCGGCGCGACCACCGGGGCGTGGGGGCTGCGATCCTTGACCATCATGGGGATCCCGCTGGGAGTCATTCTGGGCATCCTCGCCGTCATCATGGCGTCCTTCTTCCTGGCCGTGGACTTCGAATCCATCGAGAACGGGGTCCGCAACGGGCTGCCCCAGCGCTACGCCTGGGCCGGAGCCTTCGGCCTGGTCCTCACCATCGTGTGGCTCTACGTGGAGTTCCTCCGCCTGCTGAAATACATGCGCGACTGACTTGAGCCGCGAGGTCGGGCCGGTTCAGACCGATCCGGGTTCGCACTGTCATCTCGCCGGGGCCGGGACGCGTCACACGCGTCCCGGCCCCGGCGCGTGCCCGCCCCGACGCCCGTAGCGGTGCCCGCCCCGAAACGTCCTGGCCCGCCACGGGGCTGCATGGATGCGTGTACCCGGTTCGCGCTGGGCCGAGGCCCGCTGCGGTGCCGGACGGACGCGTTCACGTAGGCTCGCCGCATGATCAACATCAACATGCCCTCCGTAGAAGGTGCCAAGGGCACCAAGCCCGTGCTCGCCTTCCCCGGTCCCGACGCCCCCGAGGGGCTGCAGGTCCAGGTGCTCGACGCCGGAGACGGCCAGGTGGTCGAGGCCGGTGACACGATCGTGGCCAATTACCTGGGGCAGATCTGGGGCGGTGAGGTCTTCGACAACTCCTACGATCGCGGCCAGCCGCTGAGCTTCCAGGTCGGCGTCGGCATGGTCATCCGCGGCTGGGACGACGCCCTCGTGGGGCAGCGCGTCGGCTCGCGCCTCCTGCTGTCCATCCCCTCCGAGCTCGGCTACGGCGACCGCGGCGTCCCGCAGGCCGGTATCCGGGGCGGCGACACCCTCGTCTTCGTCACGGAGATCCTCGGCGTCGTCTGAACCGACGTCCCCCGTCCGCTCTTCGCGCGTTCGTACCGCAGGCGCCGCAGACGCACCAACAAGGTGCGCCCCGGAGGCCTACGGTGCGGACGCGCGCTTGCCGTGGAGGCCAGGTCTGCGATAGCTGCGATAGTCTGGGCGCGGCGCACTCGCCCGCCGGATGCTTGCCGGCTCTCCCGCGCGGCTGCTGTAATGGCGCGATGAAGCTGCTTCCGCCCAAGGCTCGTCCCGGTGATCGCGTCGCGATCCTGTCTCCCTCCCTGGCGGCTCCCGGCTTCGCCCCGGCGGTTCACGAGCAGGCCATGGCTAGGCTTGCCGCTCTCACCGGCCTGGTCCCCGTGGAGTACCCGACCACGAGGCAGCTCGGCGCCTCGCCCGAGGAACGCGCCCGCGACCTCAATGCCGCCTTCGCCGACCCAAGCATCCGCGCGGTCTTGGCGACCGTGGGCGGCGATGACCAGATCGCGGTCATACCGCACCTCGACGGCGCCGCGGCGCTGTCCGACCCCAAGCCCTTCCTCGGGTACAGCGACAACACGAACCTTCACCAGTGGCTGTGGTCGCTGGGCATCGCCAGCTTCTACGGCGGCTCCACCCAGATCCACGTCGGCCCGGGGCCACACGTCGACCCGATCCACCTCGACTCGCTGCGGGCGGCGCTGCTGACCGGGGCCGAGCTGGAGATCACCGAGCCGGGGGAGTCCGAGGACATGGGTCATGACTGGCTCGACCCCCGCGCCCTCACCGAGTTCGGCGAGCGCGAGGCCACCGAGCCCTGGACCTGGGCGGGGCCGCCCCTCTCGGTGACCGGCCCCACCTGGGGTGGCTGCCTCGAGGTGCTCCAGTGGGTACTGACCGCAGGCCGGTTCCCGGCCGACCACCACGTTCTGGACGGCGCCGTCATGCTCATCGAGACCTCCGAGACACTCCCGTCAGCTTCTGAGGTGGGGTGGGTCCTGCGCGCCATGGGAGAGCGCGGACTATTGGCCGCCGTCGACGCGGTCCTCGTGGCTCGCCCACCCGCCTCATCGCTGGAGGACCGCCGGAACGCCCCGGCCAGGGCCCGCTTCCGAGCAGAGCAGCGCGATGCCGTCGTCGAGACCGTCGGGCGCTACAACCCTGAGGCGGTCATCTGTGTAGGGGTCCCCTTCGGACACACCCGCCCCCAGTGGATCGTGCCGCACGGCGGAACCATGACTCTTGACGGCGCCTCGCGCCGGATCACTGCCAGCTACGCCTGAACGGCCCGGGGTGAGCGCTTCTCAGGTCCAGCCGTCGGCCGCGACCGCTGCCACGGGGCTCCGGCCGCTACCCTGGGGTAGTCGAAACGCTCGCCCCAAGGAGACGTCCGTGCCTCCGATGCAGGCACGAGGGCGTCGTTACGTGCCCTTCGGCGGCTCGGCCCGGCGATAGCTGCGATAGTCTAAGGGCGGCGCACTTGCGCCACACCCGGTAGCGCGAACTGCACGGTCCGGAGGAAGTCCGGATGACGCCGTCGGGGCTGCAGGCCCCGGACCCGCCCCAACCTCGTCGTGGGCAAGCGAGAACCAGGCGTTCGTCACCTCGGGGCCGCCGTTCATCGGCCGCCGCGGGGACTCCTGCTGCACCGGGTGCGATTACTCGCACCCGAAGGAGTCCACATGCCTGACAGTCGGCCCGACATCCCCGCCAGCATCTCAGCCCAGCTCACCGTCTTCTTCGACGGCCGCTTCTGGGTCGGCGTCCTCGAGCACCATGAACTCCGCCGTGGTGGCGACACGATCGGTCGTGCCATCACGGTGCGGGCGGCGCGACACGTCTTCGGCTCCGAGCCCAGCGACGTCGAGCTCTACGATTTCCTCCTGGCTCACGGCGGGGCCCTCATCGACCGGGCCGCCGCCTCTCCTCCGATACCGACGTCCGGATCGGCGGGATCGTCGGGATCGTCGGCGGCTCCTCGTCCCAACCCCAAGCGCGCCGCCCGACGGGCCGCCAAGGAGGCCGCCAGAGCGCGCCCGTCCACCGCGGCGCAGGCCGCCCTGTCCGCTGCCCGCGAGGAGACCTCCGCCCGTGCAGCCCACGACCGGAGCCGGCGCCGACGCCAGGAGGCGGACGAGGCCTGGGCCCGCCATCGGCAGAGGGCCAAGCGCCGCCACCGCGGCCGATGACCTGTGCCAGGAGCGCCTGCCCCGGCACGCGCAGTCACGCAAGTCGAGTGTTCCGGAAATACTGGCCGCAATTGCCTCGAGATCGGCGTCGACGTCGAGGCGGGAGAGCCCCCGGAACCGCGGCGGGTCAGCCGTATCACGTCTCAGGGAGAGAATGCGGTGCGGCGCCGGGGGCCGGCTGGGGCTACGCTATGGCAACACGGCGTCGTGAAGCGCTGGCCATATCCCCTGCGGCCGGTTCCTTGCGACGCCGTTCCAGTCCGACTGCCTGAAAAGGAACCGCTCATGCCGCAGTACCGCAGCGCTACCTCCACCCATGGTCGCAACATGGCCGGTGCCCGCGCGCTGTGGCGGGCCACGGGCGTCAAGGACTCGGATTTCGGTAAGCCTATTATCGCCATCGCGAACTCCTTCACTCAGTTCGTCCCCGGGCATGTGGGGCTGCGCGACGTCGGACGCCTTGTGGCCACCGAGATCGAGGCCGCCGGTGGCCTGGCCAAGGAGTTCAACACGATCGCCGTCGACGACGGCATCGCCATGGGCCACGACGGCATGCTCTACTCCCTGCCCAGCCGCGACCTCATCGCCGACTCCGTGGAGTACATGGTCGGCGCCCACTGCGCCGACGCCCTCGTGTGCATCTCCAACTGCGACAAAATCACCCCGGGCATGCTCATGGCCGCCATGCGCCTCAACATCCCGGCCATCTTCATCTCTGGCGGCCCCATGGAGTCGGGCAAGATGACCGCCGCCGACGGCACCACCCGCAAGCTCGACCTCATCGACGCCATGATGGATGCCGCCGACCCCACGGTCGCCGACGAGACCATCAGCGCCATCGAGCGCCTGGCCTGCCCGACCTGCGGCTCCTGCTCGGGCATGTTCACCGCCAACTCCATGAACTGCCTCACCGAGGCCCTCGGGCTGGCCATGCCCATGAACGGCACCCTGCTGGCCACCCACGCCGACCGCGGCGAGCTCTTCAAGCGGGTGGGCCACCAGATCGTCGAGATCACCCGGGCCTACTACGAGCACGACGACGTCTCCGTCCTGCCTCGCTCCATCGCCACCAAGGCCGCCTTCGAGAACGCCATGAGCCTTGACATCGCCATGGGCGGCTCCACCAACACCGTCCTGCACCTGCTGGCTGCCGCCCAGGAGGCCGAGGTCGACTTCACCATGGCCGACATCGACCGCCTCTCGCGCAAGGTCCCCCACCTGGCCAAGGTCGCGCCGTCGACGAACCTCTACCACATCGAGGACGTCCACCGCGCCGGCGGAATCCTCGGCATCCTCGGTGAGCTCGACCGCGGCGGCCTGCTGGACACCACCACCTCCAACGTCCTGCGCTCCACCCTGGGAGACGAGCTCGCCGCCTACGACATCGCCCGCCCCGGCACCGACGGCGTCCCCGGCTCCCAGGTGAGCGAGGAGATCCGCACCGGCTACCTCGCCGCACCCGCCGGCGTGCGCACCACCGAGATGTTCTCCCAGGCCTCCCGCTGGGCCTCCCTGGACACCGACCGCGCAGGCGGCTGCATCCGCGACATCGAGCACGCCTACTCCGCCGACGGCGGCCTGGCCGTCCTCTTCGGCAACATCGCCGAGAAGGGCTGCATCGTCAAGACCGCCGGTGTGGACGAGTCGATCCTGACCTTCTCCGGGCCCGCCGTCGTCTTCGAGTCCCAGGAGGATGCCGTCGCCGGGATCCTGGGCAAGCGGGTGAAATCCGGCGACGTCGTCATCATCAGCCATGAGGGGCCGCGCGGCGGGCCCGGCATGCAGGAGATGCTCTATCCAACGACCTACATCAAGTCCATGCACCTGGGCAAGGAGTGCGCCCTGCTCACCGACGGGCGCTTCTCCGGGGGTACCTCCGGCCTGAGCATCGGCCACGTCTCCCCGGAGGCGGCGGCCGGCGGACTCATCGGCCTGGTGCGCAGCGGCGACGTCATCGACATCGACATCCCGGGCCGTTCCATCTCCGTGCGCCTGAGCGATGAGGAGATCGAACGCCGCCGGGCCGAGGAGGAGGCCCGCGGCGAGGACGCCTGGACCCCGCACGTGGACCGCCCCCGCAAGGTCTCCGCGGCACTGCGCGCCTACGCGATGCTCGCCACCAGCGCCGACCTGGGCGCCGTGCGCGACCTCAAGCGCCTCGGAGTGAAGTAGCCCGGGCGGGCCGGGGCGACGACCCAGACTGACCAATTGCATATTTGAAAATCGTTGTCACTTGTATCTAAAGTTTGCTTGTGACAATCGTTCTCAGATCGTTGGTGGTGCGCTCCGGCGACACGACACTGGTCGACGGCGTCGACCTACGCCTCGCCCTCGGAAGCCGGACCGCCCTGGTCGGTGCCTCAGGGGCCGGCAAGTCCCTGACTTGCGCCGCGCTCGCGGGCACCCTCCCGGCCGGGCTGGAGGTCTCCGGCTCCCTGACCGTTGAACCCGACGGCGTTGGTTCTGATAACGGCTCGCGCGCGGACTCCGATCAAGGAGGTGGGACAGAGGTCACCGACCTTCTGAGGCTTCCCGCCGCGCGGCGTCACCGCAGCTGTCGCATCGCGTTGGTGGCCCAGGACCACTCGACCGCCCTGCACCCGCTCATCCCGGTCGGTCGCCAGATCTCCCAAGCCTCCCAGGCCGCCGGATACACCCAGAGAGAGGCCGACGTGCGCGCCACCGACTATCTCTACGCCGTCGGACTCGACGAGTCCTTCGCCGACCGCGTGCCCGGTCGCCTCTCCGGAGGCCAGCGCCAACGCATCAGCCTCGCCCTCGCCCTGGCCGCTGAGCCCGCCCTCATGATCGCCGACGAGCCCACTACCGCCCTCGACGTCGTCGCCCGAGCCGAGATCCTCAGGCTCCTGACCTCCCTCACCAGCCTGCCTGAGGCTCCGGCCCTGCTTCTCATCACTCATGACCTGCCCGCCGCCGCGATCTGCGAGAACGTCGTGGTCCTCCACGGCGGCGCTGTCATAGAGCACGGCCCCACAGCCCAGGTCCTGGCCCACCCTGAGCATCCGGTGACGGTCGCCATGTGCGAGGCCGCCGCCGAGGAGACCATTGAGGGGGCCCTGGCCGCTGTCGGAGCGGCTGCATGAGCGGGCTTGAGGCACGTGGTCTGACGCGCTCCCACCTGGGGCTCGACGGTGAGCATCATGTGACGGTGCGTGGCGTGGACCTGAGCCTGGCGCCGGGGGAGAACGTGGCGCTGATCGGGCGCTCGGGGTGCGGGAAGACGACCCTGCTGCGGGCCCTGCTGCTGCTCGACTCCCCGGGTCTGCAGGACCGGGGCGAGGTTCTGCTGGACGGTGAGGTCGTGCGCCGGGGCGGTGCCAGGCGTCTGCGGGCCTTCCGTCGGGCGGTGCAGTACGTGCCCCAGGAGGCCGCCGCCACGCTCGATCCCCGCCGTTCGGTGCTGGCGCAGGTGACCACCCCGCTGCGCACCCTGGGCGTGGTAGGCGACCGTGATGAGGCCGCCCATCGGGCCCGCAAGATGCTGGGAAGCCTGGACGTCCCGCGCGATACCTGGGACTCGCGGCCCCACGAGATCTCCGGGGGCCAGGCTCAGCGAGTCTCCATCGCCCGGGCTCTGGCCCTGTCGCCGCGCTACCTACTGCTCGATGAGCCGGTCTCCGGGCTGGACCCGGCCCTGCGCCGCCAGACCCTCGACCTACTCGCCTCCATCGAGATCGGCACTGAGACGGCATCGACGCCGGACAGGAGCAACAGAGGCGGTAAGGGTGAACCGGCCGCCCGGCCCGCCCCGGCCCCCGCCGCCGACGGCGCCGTGCCCGCCCCGGCCCCCGCCGCCGACGGCGCCGTGCCCGCCCCGGCTGCCGGCTGCGCCGTGCCCGCTCCGGCTGCCGACTGCGCCGTGCCCGCCCCGGCCCTACTGGTCGTGTCGCACGACCTGGCCGCCGTCGCCCGTGTCTGTCGGCGCGCACTGGTCATGGACGACGGCGCCATTGTCGAGGACGCCCCCATGCACCACATCCTCACCCAACCCAGCCACCCGGCCACCCGCGCCCTGCGCGACGCCGTCCCAACCCTCCCACAACCACCCGACCGACAACCAACGCCCCGGTAGCCACGACGGCACCTCCGTCTCATGCCGTACCGACCGCCACCGACCCGACCGATGACACACCGACACGAGCCTGAAGGAGCCGCCTTGTCCCCCGACACATCCGCCCGGACCCCCGCCGTCACCCGCCGCCAGGTCCTCGCCGCCCTCAGCGTCGGAGCAGGCGCCGCCGCCATCGCCGCCTGCTCGCGCAGCTCCTCCGGTGACGGCCGCATCCGCCTGGCCATGTTCCACGCCCCCGAGAGCAAGCTCAACCCGCTCACCAATGACGGCGTCAAACTCGTTCGCTGGTCGTGCGCCGAGACCCTCACCAAGCTCAACGCCGACGGCGACGCCGAGGAGCTCCTCGCCACCTCATGGAAGCGCGAGGGCGAGACCACCTGGCGCTTCACCCTGCGCGACGGCGTCACCTTCCACGACGGCACCGCCCTGAGCGCCGAGAACGTCGCCGCCGCCCTCACCTTCGCCGCCACCGCCGCCAAACCGCCCCGCAGCCTCGACGGCATCACCCTGACCGCGACGGCCGACGGCAAGGACCTCCTCCTGACCACCGCGGCCCCCGACCCCCTCATGCCGCAGCGCGTCTCCAGCCCCCAGCTCGTCATCCTCTCCCCGGCCGCCTACCCGAGCTCCTCCGACGGCGCCGTCGACCCCGTCGGCCACGGCACCGGCGCCTTCATCCTCAAGCAGAGCAACGGCAGCGCCTCGGCCGCTCTGGACCGCAACGACAAGTACTGGGGCAAGAAGGCCGCCGCCCCCGGCATCGACGTCACCTACGTTCCCGACGGCGCCGCCCGCGGAACCGCCCTGAGAACCGATACCGCCGACATCGTCGAGGCCGTTCCCGTCGCCCAGGCCGGCAACGTGGACAAGAACCTCCTGCATGAGATCGCCAGACCGCGCACCTCCACCCTCTACCTCAACACCCGCTCCGGCGCCTTCGCCGACCCCGCCGTGCGGGCCGCCGCCCGCAACGCCGTCGACCCGGCCGCCCTCATCAAGACCGTCTTCGAGGGCCACGCCGACGCCCCCGCCGGGCTCCTGGGCCCGGCCGTGCCCTGGGCCGCCGACCTGCGCGCATGGAAGAAGGAGACCTACCCCGGCTCCACCGGCGCGGCCGCCACCGGCAAGGTCCCCGGCGCCACCGCAGCCGGCAGTGTCCCCGCCGGCACCGCCATCACCCTGGCCTCCTACACCGACCGCCCCGAACTCGGTGAGATGGTCCCCCTCCTGGCCCAACAGCTCGAGGCCGCCGGCTTCACCGTCACCCAGGACGTGCGCGAGTACAACCAGATCGAGTCCGAGGCTCTGGCCGGGGCCTTCGACGCCGTCCTCCTGTCGCGCTCCACCGTCCTGGACTCGGGGGACCCGGTGGCTTACATGGTCTCCGACTTCTCCTCCACCGGCTCCTTCGCCCTGAGCTTCCTGTCCGATCCCACGGTGGACGCCGCCATCGCCAAGGCCTCCGGCATCGAGCCCGGCGAGGAGCGGCGCAAGGCCATCATGGAGGCCGAGCAGGCCATCCTCGTCACCGACGCGGCCATTCCGGTCGCCCACGAACGCGTTCTGCAGGGGGAAGCCTCCGGTGTCTCGGGCGCCGAGCGCGACCCGAACGAGCGCGACCTCATCACCTCGGCCACCACCGTGAAGAAGTGAACGGCGCGCTCGCCCGGGTCGCCGGGCGCCTGCGCGGACGCTACGACGTCGTCACCGCCGTCTCGCGCCTGGTCGCCCTGGCCTGCCTCGTCGGCCTGGTGGGCGTGCTGCCGTGGCTGTCGGGCAAGGACCCGGCCCTGACCGTTCTGCGCGCCACCTCCTCCGACCGCGAACCCACCCCCGAGGTGCTGGAGTCCATTCGCAAGAGCATCGGGATCGACGGCGGCCCCCTGCACATGATCGGCCACTGGCTCGCCGGACTGGTGCGCGGCGACCTGGGGCGCTCCTGGGTCTCGGGGGCCGACGTCGGGCCGGACGCCGTCGACGCCTTCGGGGTGTCCCTGAGCCTCATGGCCGCTGCGCTCGGCGTCGGAACGATCGTCGCCGCGACCCTGGTCGTTCCCGCCCTGCGCGACGGGCTGCGAGGGCGGAGACGCCCCCGGGGCGGAGCCGTCTCCGCGGTCCTTATCTCCCTGCCCGAGTACCTCCTGGCCCCGATCCTCATGCTCGTCCTGGCCGTCTACCTCAGGGTCCTGCCGCCCTTCGGGTGGGGCAGCCCTGAGAAAGTCATCATGCCCGCCCTCAGCCTGGGCCTGCCCACCGGCGGCTACCTGGGCGGACTCATCTCCGATGCCGTCACCGCCACCTTCTCCGAACGATGGGTGGCCACCTGGTCCACCGCCGGCATCCGCGGCCGGGCCCTGGCAGGGGCCGTCCTGCGCCGGGCCCTGGCGCCCCTGACCGGGCAGATGGCGCTCGTCGTCGTCGCCCTGACCGGCGGGGCGGTCGCCGTGGAGAAGATCTTCGCGATCCCGGGACTCGGGCGAGAGCTCCTGGACGCCGCCACCGCCCAGGACGTCCCAGCACTCCAGGCCCAGATCCTGCTACTGCTCGCACTGGCGCTCACCGCCGGCGTCGTCGCCGGGATCCTCCGCCGCCTCCTCATGGGGCGAGCCGCCGGCGCCGGGGGCCTGAGCGCACCGCCCCCGATGAACCACTCCGGGCGGGCGGCCCGGGTCATCGCCGGGGTCGGGGCGGGGCTGTTGGTGGCCATGGTGGCCTGGGGGATCTGGCGCGATCCGTACGCAGTGGTCGCCGACAAGCTCCAGGCCCCCGGCATCGCGCTTCCGCTCGGCTCGGACTCGCTGGGGCGCGACGTGCTGGCGCGCGTGGCCCACGGAGCGGTCTCCACCGTCACCGGCGCTGTCGCGGTCACGGTCGTCTGCTTCGCTGTCGCCCTGCTCGTGGGTCTGGTGCCGCGGGCCGCGACCGGGTTCATCGAGGTGGCCAACGCCGCCCCTCCGATCCTGGCCGGGCTCATCGTCGCCGGGGTCTGCGGACCCAGCGCGACGGGAGCCGCCATCGCCGTGGCCAGCGTCGGGTGGGCGCCGTTGGCTTCCCACGCCGCCGGGCTCGTCGCCGAAGTCCGTCAGCGACCCGACGTCCTCCTGGCGCCGGTTCTGGGGGAGGGGCGCGCGCGGATCACCCTGACCCGGATCGTGCCCGCCGTCGTCGGCCCCCTGGCGCGCCACGCGGCCCTCAGGCTCCCGGGCAAGGCCCTGGCCCTGGCGGCACTGGGATTCCTGGGCCTGGGTGCCCAGAGCCCTGCCCCCGAGTGGGGCCTGGTCCTGTCCGACGCACTGCCCTACATCGAGCGCGCGCCGTGGGCTGTGGCCACGCCCGCCGTGGCCCTCGTGATCCTGGCGGTCACCGCGGTGGCCGCCTCCCGCAGCGCCAGGCGCTGAGCCGGAAGACGGCCACCGATGGTGCGAACCGGGCCTCGACATCGGGCGGTGTGCCACGGCGCGCCGAGCCGCTCTGCTTGAGCCTCAGCCCTCCAGGGCGTGAAGGCGGTCGATCGGGGTGGAGACGGCCTCGCGGGCGCGCACCACGGCCTCCTTATCGGGGGCGTCGTAGAAGCACAGGCACTTGACCGTGTCCTCACGCACGTAGGTGCGCAGGAAGCTCACCTCCGGGACCTGGGCGTACTTGGGGGAGTTGGCCTTCTTGCGTGCCAGGTAGGTCTCCATCGAGATCTCCTCCGGGATGTCCCACTCCACGAGGTAATCGGCCTTGCGGGCCAGCGCGCGCACGTCCTCGATCTGGGCGCCCACGAGGCGTACCTCGTCGGGGCCGGTGACCTCGGCGCCGGCCGCAGCGGCCCGGACGGCCTCGGTCAGGGCGGCGACGTTGTCGGAGTCGAGTTCGACGACGGTGAAGACGTGCTCGTGGCCGGCGGTGACTTGCGACTCCAGGACGGAGGCGCCCGCGGCCTCGACGGCCTGCGAGACCTGGGCGATGAGGGCCTGGGCGGCCTCGCGCGACGGGGTTGCGGGGACAAGCTCGAAGAGCTGGAGCGACATGGCGGCTCCTTTCCGTAGGGTGTGCGTACCAACCTTGCGGTCCGCCCGAATTATTCCCGCCGGCTCCGGTGAAGTGGGGGTCTGTTCGCTCTGCGGACTCCCATAGGGATGAATATTTCCAGCTATAGGCAGGTGTGGGAGGTGTTGACCGCCAGCGCTGGTGTGAGCCTCCTCCGGCTCTGCGCCCAGCTGTGCGTCGCGGGTCTTGGCACCCCGGGTGCGCCGGCGGGCAGATTAAGGCTGCCTGGCGGTTCCGTTGCGCCGGTTCTTGAGGAGATCGGCCTGAAAATGTCCAAATCGGTGACAAAGACCCGAAACAGGTCCAAGGCGTCGGACAAGAACCGCATGATTCCGCGGTTCCATCAGCGGCCTGATCGAGCCGCAGGCTCCTTTGTCACCGATTTGGACATTCTGAGCCCTTCATCGTGATCGGCGGTCGATCAGTCCTCGGTCCGGGTCGTGCTCTGGGGTGCGTTGTCAACCAGTTCAGCAAGCTGGAGGCGGGGCTCGGCCTCGATGCCAGCCGTGTCGTACTCGGCTTGCTCGGCCTCGGTCATCGAGGCCAGCGACTCCTGCCTGACCTGCTCCCACGAGGATGTGGCCGTGGAGCTGACTGATGTGGTGCTCATATGCCTCGTGCGCAACACGTGCGTGCGCCACCGCCGGCTTGAGCCGGGCGGCGGCCCGCCCGTTACGCTGTTACCCGTGAATGAGCTCGACAGCGTCAGCAGCAACGGAACCCCGGCCTGGGACAGCGCCCGCTACCTGCGGGAGATCCTCAAGGCCCCCGTCTACGAGGCGGCCGAGCACACTCCGCTCCAGGAGATGCCCGCCCTGTCGGCCCGCCTGGGCAACACCGTCGAGGTCAAGCGCGAGGACCTCCAGTCGGTCCACTCCTTCAAGATCCGCGGCGCCTACAACGCCATGCGCTCCCTGGACCCGGTCGAGCGTGAGCGCGGAGTCGTGACCGCCTCGGCCGGTAACCACGCCCAGGGCGTGGCCCGTTCCGCCGCCCTGCTGGGCCTCAGCGCCATCATCGTCATGCCCACCGTCACCCCCCGGATCAAGGTCGACGCCGTCAGGGCCCTGGGCGGAGAGGTCCGCCTCCACGGGGACAACTTCGACGCCGCCAAGGCCGAGGCCGTGCGCCTGTCCGAGGACGAAGGCTACTCCTACATCGCTCCTTTCGACGATCCCCGTGTCATCGCCGGTCAGGGCACCATCGGTCTGGAGCTCATCCAGCAGGACGCCCACCTCGACCGCGTCTTCGTACCCGTGGGCGGCGGGGGCCTGGCCGCCGGCGTTGCCGTCCTCATCAAGCAGCTCATGCCCGCCGTCCAGGTCATCGGCGTCGAGCACGAGGAGTCGGCCTGCCTCAAGGCCGCCCTGCTGGGCGGCGAGCCCATCACCCTGCACCACGTGGGCCTGTTCGCCGAAGGGGTGGCCGTGCGCCGCATCGGCGAGGAGACCTTCCGCATGTGCCACGCCCTGCTCGACGACGTCGTCACCGTCTCCTCTGACGAGACCTCCGCCGCCGTGCGCGACATCTTCGACGACGTGCGCGCCATCTCCGAGCCCTCCGGCGCCCTGGCCCTGGCCGGCCTCAAGCGCTACGCAGCCGAGCACCACCTGTCCGGCGAGCGCCTGGCCTTCATCCTCTCGGGCGCCAACCTCAACTTCCACCAGCTGCGCTACATCTCCGAGCGCTCCGAGATCGGTGAGCAGCGCGAGGCCATCCTCGGGGTGACCATCCCCGAGGAGCAGGGCTCCTTCCTGCGCTTCGCCTCCGTCCTGGGCGCCCGCTCGGTCACCGAGTTCAACTACCGCCTCTCCGCGGCCCGCGCCGCGACCGACCCCGCCCGCATCTTCGTGGGTGTGCGCATCGCCCGCAGCCAGGAGCGCGCCGAGATCGTGGCCGACCTGGAGGAGGCCGGCTACGACGTCATCGACCTCACCGACGACGAGCTCGCCAAGGTACACGTGCGCTCTATGATCGGCGGGCGCGCCACACCCGGCGTGCCCGAGCGCCTCTTCTCCTTCCTCTTCCCCGAGTCGCCCGGGGCGCTGGCCCACTTCCTGGAAGTCCTGGGCACCCGCTGGAACATCACCCTGTTCCACTACCGGACCGACGGCGCCGACTACGGCCGCATCCTGTGCGCTTTCGCGGCCGGTCCCGATGACGTCGAGCTGACCGAGCACATGGACCGGCTCGGCTACTCCTACAATGAGGAGACCACCGACCCCGCCTTCCGCTTCTTCCTGGCTCGCTGAGCCGTGACACCCTCGCGACCTTGACACTTCGGACGATGGGTTCGGGGCCGGCCGGGGCGCGCTGTGGCAGGTGTCATGCAATAAGGGCTCGCTGTTTCTGTCGGGATTCCCATAAGGTTGTTAACAACATGTATCGCGGCCGGACGCGCCATGGCGGCCCATGACGGCCTCAGCCTGACACCGGCCGCACCCCCGACTCGCCATATCAGGAGAAACACCATGACCCGTCTCGCCGTTGTCGTCGGCTCCGTGCGCCCCAACCGCGTGGGCGGCACCATCGCCCAGTGGGTGGTCGACCAGGCCAACGAGATCGAGGGCGTCGACGCCGAGCTCGTCGACATCGCCTCCTTCAACCTGCCCCTGTTCGCCGAGGAGATCCCCCCGCGCATGGCGGTCCCCAATGACCCGGCCGGCGCCGCCTTCGATGAGGCCCTGAAGTCCTTCGACGCCCTGATCTTCGTCACCCCCGAGTACAACTTCTCCATCCCCGGTGCGCTGAAGAACGCCATCGACTTCCTCCAGCCCGGCGCCGTGGCCAACAAGGGCGTGGGCGTGGTCGGCTACTCCTACAACGTCGGCATCCGCGCCGTCAGCCACCTCCAGCAGATCCTCCAGGGCATGGGCGCCACCGTCGTGGCCTCCAACGTGTTCCTGTCGCTCAACACCGACTTCGCCGAGGGCGCCTTCTCGCCGGCCTCCTTCCACGACCCGGAGGTCCCGGCCATGGTGCGCGACGTCGTCGCCCACTCCGACGCCCTGGCCTCCCTGCGCTGAGGCGGACGGGGTCGACAGTGGTCCCGGGCCGTCCGGCTCAGCCCTTCACGTCGCCGTCGGCGGTACCTGCGGGTGCCCCGGCGGTGACGTCGTCTGTGCTCGGGCTGCGGGGGCTCGGGCCGGCGGGTGGGTAGGGTTTCCACCATGACTGAGCGCAGCGAGCGAGGCGGTTCCCACCGCGACGACAGGGGCGGACGCGGCCACCGGGGCGGCGGCGACCGGGGTTACCGAGGCGGTCGCGGGGGAGGGGGCCGCGGCTACCGGGATGGCGCCGGCGGTTACCGGGGCGGCGACCGGGGCCGCTCGCGCCGCGTTTACGACGACGAGCCCCGCGACGGCCTCCTGTCCGACCTCGTGGGCCACCTCCACGCCCTCGACGGGCGCTCCTACGCCGCCTACAAGGCGATCGTCGGGCGCTACCGGGCCCCCGCCGGCTGGTTCCTGCACATCGACCGCGTCCAGTCTGACCCCTATGCCCCGCCCACGCGCATCCACGTGGACGTGCCCACTGACCTGCACGGCCTGGCCCTGCTCGACGAGGCCGACCTGCTGGCCGACGTCGACCGGCGCCTGGCCGTGGGCGACTTCCTCACCCGCGAGCTGCACGCGGGCTTCCGCGGTACGGCCCTGTCGATCGCCTCCCCTGGCCAGGAGATCCTGCAGCGCTCCAGCGTCATACTGCGCCCCGACGAGCAGAAGGAGGGGGCCGGCTGGGTCCTGGAGATCCGCGCCCGCCTGGCCCTGCCCGCCCAGGGACGCTCCATCCAGGGCCGCGAGGCCTCCCGGATCGTGGGGCGCGACCTCGTGCGCGAGCTGGAGGAGGCCACGGACCTCACCGGCGAGCGGGGCGACCGGCTCGTGCGCCACGTCGCCATCCTGGAGGACCACCGGGCCCTGAGGGCGGCGGTGGCCCGCAACGGCTGGGTGTCCTTCCTCGCAGATGGCGCCGTGTTGCCGCGCCGCTCCGGCGTGAGCGATGAGCCCCTGGACGGCGGCGTCCCCCTCCAGGCCCCCGACTCCATGGCCGCCACGGTCGAGCTGCCCCACGCCGGGAGCGTGCGCGGTACCGTCGTCGAGGCCGGTGTGAGCGTCATCGTCGGAGGCGGCTACCACGGCAAGTCCACGCTGCTGAGCGCCATCGAGCGCGGCGTCTACCCGCACGTGCCCGGGGACGGGCGCGAGCTCGTGGCCACGGTTCCCGACGCCGTCAAGGTGCGGGCCGCCGACGGGCGCGCCGTGACCGGCGTGGACCTGACCCCCTTCATCTCTCACCTGCCGGCCGGGCGCGACACCGCCTCCTTCACCACCCGCAACGCCTCGGGATCCACCTCCCAGGCCGCCTCCATCATCGAGGCCGTCGAGGCCGGTTCCACCGCACTGCTGCTGGATGAGGACACCTCCGCCACGAACCTGCTCATCCGCGACTCGCGCATGCGCGAGCTGGTGGCCGCCGAACGTGAGCCCATCACGCCCCTGGTGGACCGCATCACCGCGCTGTTCCGCCAGCGGGGCGTCTCCACGGTCATGGTCATGGGCGGCTCCGGGGACTACCTGGACGTGGCTGACCGGGTCCTGCTCATGGACGCCTACCACCTGCGCGACGTCACCGAGCAGGCCCGCCGGGTCGTGGCCGACCAGCCCCGGCCCCTCACCGAGCTGGAGGACTTCGCCGCGCCCAGGCAGCGCGTCCCCGAACCCGCCCCGCCGCGCACCCGCCGGGGCCCCGTGCGCACCCGCGCCCAGGGCACCTCCACCCTCATCCTGGACCGGGAGGACATCGACATCTCCGACGTCGGCGGCGTCACCGACCCCGGGCAGGCCGAGGCCATCGCCTACGCCCTGCGCGCCCTGCTGGAGCAGCGCTTCGACGGGGTCTCCCCGCTGCGCGAGTGCCTGGACGATCTCGAGGCCCTGCTCGACGACGAGGGCCTGGACGCCCTGACCGACGAGCGCGAGCGCCCCGCCTTCCTTGTGCGCCCCCGCATGGTCGACGTCGGCGCGGCCGTCAGCCGCTACCGCAGGCTAGAACTGGCCGGTCGGACGGACGAGGACTGACGGGCAGTCCCTGCACTTTGACTGACGGACCGAGGACTGACGGCCGGCCTCTCGCACTTCGACAAAAACTTCAAAAACGACGCGGCTCCGGGTCATCTGTGAAGATTTGGTTGAAGTGGTCCGCGATGCGGGTGTCCACATCGGCGTTGTCGGTCTCCTGTGTCCACAGGAGGGCAACCGTGTCGGGTGAGCGCTGTGGCGCCGTGGGCAGCATAGGCGCATGACCACCTCGATCTCCTCCCTGCCCTTGTCCGACGGCGGGGCCCTGCTCCCGCTCCTGTGGAACGAGACTGGTCTCGACGGCGCCGCGTGTGCGCGTCCGGAACTCAGCCACGACTGGCTGCGAGTCGCCGCAGGCGTCTACGCGCCCCGCTTGGCCTGGCAGGCGGCCTCGGGGACGGAGCGCTACGGACTGCTGCTCGAGGCGGCGCACCGGAAGTACGGCGAGGATCTGGTGCTGGCGGGTGCCTCCGCCGTCGCCGCCTACGGGCTGCCGCTGGTGGGGACGGTCCTGCGCAGGGTGGAGGTCGTGGATGGGCGTCCCGGGCGGGTGCGGACCTCCTTGCTGTGGCGCCACGTCCGGCGTCGCGGCACTGAGGTCGTCAGGGTGGGTAGGCATCTCGCCGTCGCGCTGCCGGACTCACTCATTGACCTGGCTCGGTGGAGCGGGGATATGGCGGGAGTCGCCGCCATGGACGCGGCCTTGCACAACAGGCTGTGCTCTGCGGAAGCCATGGAGGAGGCGCTGGAACGTCTGCCCGCTACGGCACGTGGTGGCCCTCGCGCTCGGCAAGCTGTGCGCCTGGCCGACGGCCGATCCGAGTCGCCGGGTGAGTCCATGTCCCGTGTCCGCATGTGGGAGCACTGTCTTCCTCAGCCGGAGCTGCAGGTGAGTGTGCGGGTCGGGCAGAAGGTCTACATCCTGGACTACTACTGGACGGATCGTGAGGTGGCCGGGGAGTTCGACGGCCGAGTTAAGTACCGGTCGGCCTCCTTCGGACAGGATCCGGAGGATGTCGTGTGGCGTGAGAAGCTCCGGGAGGACGAGCTGCGGGCCTCGGGCCTGACGGTGGCCCGCTGGACGTGGTCGCAGGCCTGGGATGAAGCCGGGGCGCAGATGCTGCGGCGACTGGCCGCTGCGGGGGTCAGACCCATTGGCCGACGCTGGTGAATCCCCCAACTTCGACAAAAACTTCAGAAACGACGCGGCTCCGGGTCGTTTCTGAAGTTTTGTTGGTGAGTGAACGTATGGCTTGCACGCTAGGCGGCTGAGCTGGTCCGGTATGTGCTGCGGTACTCGCTGGTCTTGGTGTGGATGAGACGCGGGATCGAGATGGTGTTGTCGAACAGGCCGTCGCGATAGCCGGACTGGAGGGCGAATAGCACCATGAAGCGCAGTGCCATGGGGTTGGTCGTCGGGGCCACGCGCCGCAGCGTGGAGTTGGGCATCTTGCGCAGGATGCCGACGATTTTGCCGGCGTCGCGCCAGTTGGCCCGCACCGGGGGGACATTGAGGCGGTCGAGGGCCTCGACCTCGCGCAGGAAGAAGTCGGCGCCCTCCCGCTCGGCCGAGCGCCACCATCCGGCGCGGTAAGTGGCCTCGAGCTGCGCGACGGCAGCGCACACGGCGGTGTAGTCCACGCCGACGACCTCGGTGCGCAGCTCCTCGGCCCGGATCCGCTCCAGCGTGGCGTGCGCCAGCGGCAGGATGGCCCGGGCGACGTCGTCGACGGCGTTGTTGCGGGTGAGTCGGTCGGCCTCGGGTAGGGGCTCGCCGTCACGCGGCAGGCGCGCGTCGATCTGCTCCAGGCGGGCGATGGAGGTGCGCAGATCTTGGGTGAGGCGGGCGATGGAGCGCGGGACTCCCAGGGCGATGAGCAGCTCGGTTGCGGCGCGCCACTGGAAGTCCGCGTCCTCGGCCCAGTGGATCTCAGGCTCCATCTGGTCCGGCGACGACGTGCTGGTCTGATGAGTGCTCATCGGGGTTGAGCCTCCTGTGGGTGCGCAGGGAAATAGTCAGGCGGTCGCGGCTACTCAAGGCTGAAGAGTGCGGGTTCGCGACCGGTGGCGAGTGTCTCAAGGCAACGTGTGAAAACCCTGATGATTGACACTTCAAAGGCTGGGGTGGGCCAGGCGGCGACGGGCCTCCAGGATGGTGTCGTGCTCCAGCCAGGGTCCCAGCACCCGCTCGAGGGCGGGGTGGATCTGGGTGTACAGGCCCTGGATGCGGCCCTGGGTCTGGTTGACGGCTCGGGCCAGGTCCAGGTCGAAGCCAGTCAGCATACTCAGCGCTGCGGCGTCCTCGTCCGAGGCGTTGATGGCTCTCAGGGTGTGGGGCATGGTCCTGGCCGCGCCGGCGATGACGGCCGCGTCCTTGGCGTCGGTCTTGGCGCTGCCCGGCGTCAGGTCGGCGATGCGGCGCATCGACAGTCCGGGCAGGTAGCCCACGGTGATGCCCATGTCCTGAGCCACCGCCACCGCCAGGGCCCCGATGGTGGCGGGCTGGTCTACTACCACCAGCAGGTGTCCGTGATCGGCCAGCTTCTTGTAGAGAGCACGCAGGCGCTCCTCGTCGTTGGGTAGGGCCCTGTCGAGGACCTTCCGCCCTTCCTGGCTCAGGGCCGTGGCCCAGTGCTCGCTCCTTGCCGACGCCCGGTGCCGATGAAGACGTCGATGTCCTCGATATCCATCTCTCCTGCCGCCTCTCGGTCAAGTCGATACGGGGTCAGCCAGTGGACAACCGGTCCCGCACCCACGCCTGCGAAAGACCTCTACTGTTTTGCGGTGGGTCGTTCCCCTTATCAGCGGTCACCAGCGCCCGGCTACCGCAGGTGACTCTCGCCCCCCGGATCATTAGAAGACAGGGGCAAGACACCCACGCCCACGCCAGCTGGCTCAGCCCCGGACCACCCAAGGTAACGGGCAACAGCCCCCGCAGCGAATCGAACTAATGAGGCTCTTGCAAATTGTACCGGTTTCGTCATGAGGCGCCTCGCCCTTTGCGTAGGGGCGCATTTAGGGGCGAATAGCCCTATCGTTGGGAAAACGATGTAACTACCGTAGAACGCGATGCTCGGGGCATGAACTATGGTGTGATCGTCTTGGCTGGGCGTCTGTTTCTGTGCGCGCGGAAGTGTGCGGTGAGAAAGGTCAAGAACTATGGATGGCGCGAGTCATGACGTGCTGCACCGTGACGGGATTACGTGGTCGCCACTGTTGCTCGTAGTTGGAACAGTACTTCAAGTTGTACTGCTGATGCTGGCGTTCTTGGCAATACTGGCTGTTCCTGGGCTGGCGTACGACGCAGTTGAATCTGTGCGGTCCGTGGTTGGAACTGTCACCTGGATGAACGGGCTCTCGTCATTCGTTGCCAGCCTGTTGTCAATGTTTGTCGTAAGGCGCCGTCTTCGGTCTATAACGATATTTGTAATGCATTCTGTGGTTCCTGCGATTGTTGTGAGCGCCGTCAATATTGTTCCTACGTACGAGGTGCGTGGCTGGGCGCCGGTTTTCATGGTGATCATTTTCGCGATAATCGCATCGATTGTCTCATCTCTGGTGTATGTGTATCTGTTTCGAAGGGATGACTACTTATGATTGTGGAAAGTGGCTCGATATGATGAATATTTCGATTCTTCGTCCCCTGCGTAAGGCTGTTGATGTGCTGGAGCGTGTGGTAAAGGTGGGAAAACGCATGTTGGTCTTGTCGTCGAGCCGGAATGTTTGTGATCGCGGATTCCGGAAAATGCGTGAAAATGGTGCGACACTCGTTGAGTTCGCAGGAATGGCTATCGTTGTGGCGATCTTCATTGGTGGGGTGATTGCTGCGGCTCCGAGCCATGGGCGCGAAATTTCTTGCAGCATCCTCTCCAAGATCAGTGAGGCCGTTGGGGCTGGAGGGATTCAATGTGGTGGGACTGACGATAACGCGCAAGAGGATAAGCATAAGCCGACTGAGGCGTGTACAACTAATCAACGGACCCAGAGCGTCAATGCATCTGTCGGTGTGGCAGTCATCAGTGCTGAAATAAAAGGTGGTTTTGTCGTCGAAAAATTGTCAGATGGTCGCTATAGAATTACCGACACGCGCACGCTAAAAGCTGGAGCCTCTTTCGGAGTGGGTGTAGGAGTTGAAGTGGTCGCTAATAATAAAGGGTATGGGGCATACGCGGGTGCAGATGCTTCCGCTGGCGGGGCTGTTGAGGAGGGGCTCATCTATGAGGTCGATTCTGAGAAGGCAAAAGATGACTTAATGGGTTATTTGACTAGAAAAGCTGTAGGAGATGGGGTTGGTTTTGTAGGTGCTCTACTCAATGAAGTGGTAAACGGCGTTATGGGCTATCGGCCTCCGGGGCCAACTGCATACTATGTTCAGGCTGGTGTGGAAGGCTCTGCGGGTGTTGATGTTACACAAGGAATCGAAGGCGCGCAAGCTGAGGTTAACGCTGCCGCTGCGATGGGGGTTAAGGTCAATCGCGATGCGGGGACGACTACACTGTACTATAAAACAAATGCTGATATCTCGGGAAATGCTAGAAAACTAGGTGTGGGAGCGGAGGCGAGTGCGTCAATGGAGCAGATCGTTGCCGTCACGATTAACAGCGAGGATCCCGATAAGGTGTTGAATGTATCTGTTACCGGTATGTATGATGCCCAAGTCGGGGCGACAACCCCGCTGGGTGTGGGCAATCCTCAGCCACTTGAATCGGGTCAGGTGTGGACTGCGTCAGTCGATCTGAATTCGGCGGAAACGAGCCGAATGGCCCGTAACTTCTTGGCGGCTTCGAAAATTCCTGGGTTTGAGAACGGCAAGGGTGCTTTAGAAAACCTTGGTGAGGCCACATCGACGTTCATTAATGCTGCGGCAGATAGAGGTGTTTTGACGCGCCAGGATATTTCAATGAGTTCCTCTAACTATGGGGTGAAAGTGGGTGCGAAGCTGGGGTTGGAGTTGAGTGCCGGCCTTGGATATTCTGATGAGAATATTGAGTTTTCTAATGGGCAGTACTATTCTGGTGGAAAGTGGAATCGGTGGGAGGGATGCTGATGTCTTTGTTGTTGTCTCGTCGGTCAGTTTTGGTTCCTTTAGGGGTTGTTGGATTGTCATATGTGACAGGTTGTTCGGGGCGCAGTGCTAGAGATGCTGGATCATCCTCGTCAGGAGGCTCTGGTGTGTCAGGAAGACCCTCTTCCAGCCCTGGCGAAACATCCACGTGGCGGCCTGTTGCCGATATCCAGGTCGTCCCTGACACGCAGCCGCGAAACGTGCAGCCGAAGTCCCCCTCGGGTGAGTCGGTTGAGGTTCACGGTCTGACGCTCACCGCCCCTGCTGGTGCAACCCTCAGTGAGGTGAGTAACTCCGAGGGGCATCCAGCCACGGAAATCCTGATGCCGGGGGCGAACAACGGGGTCCCACGGGTGAGAGTCCGGCGGGTGGAGTCGTTCGGGCGTCCGCTTGTTGACGAAACCTACGCGCAAGAGGTGCTTCTGGTTTCAGAGCGTCAAACCAATGTGTTCCGGACGAAGGAGACGTGGCCGCATATGAAGGAGGCCTACATCATCACATGGGACACAACCATCCCGGCCTCGGACGGATCGGATCTGCCGCTGAGCGCTTTGGGGTTCTGGCTCGGTGATACTGAGACCAGTGGCTGGACACTATTTGCCACTGCCGAGCGGGGTAAGCTCGAGAACTCGCCTCTGTGGGACGTCACCTTCTCCGCACGTTCTGCGTAACCGAGTCCCGAGCCTGGGAACACCAAGCAGTGCGTGAGCACAGCCAAGGCGGAAGATGGAACGAGGAGGAATACACGTGCTGGCGGCTAACCGCGATCTCGATGTTCCAACGTGTGGACTGGGTACGGTTCAGGCCGGCGCGTCTTCGGGGGCCAGGATGTCGGTCTGGGCGGGCAGGTCCGTGATGCCAACCGGGCAGGTCACCCCGTTGGGGCCGTGGTTGCAGTAGCCGTTCGGGTTCTTGTGCAGGTAGGCCTGGTGGTAGTCCTCAGCCAGGTAGTAGGGGCCGCCGAACTGAGCCGGCGCGTCCGCCGCATCCCCGATGGTGGTCACGCAGGTGCCCAGGCCCAGGTGGGTCAGCTCGCCCTGGAAGGCCTCGCGGATCCGCACGGCTGCTTCGCGCTGGGCGGGCGTCGTCGTCCATACCGCCGAGCGGTACTGGGTGCCGACGTCGTTGCCGTGGCGGTTCAGGTGCGTGGAGTCGTGGTTCTCCCAGAAGGCCCGCAGCAGGGTCTCCCCACCCTCGCCGCAGACGGCCGGGTCGTAGACGACGCGCACCGTCTCGGCATGACCGGTCGCCCCGGTGCACACCTCCTGGTACGTGGGGTTGGGCGTCTGGCCGCCCATGTAGCCGACCGACGTCGAGACGACGCCGTCCTGGCGCCACAGGATCCGCTCCACGCCCCAGAAGCAGCCGCCCGCCAGATAGATGACCCGACTACCCTCGGGCCACGGTCCGTCCAGGGGCGTCCCCAGCACCGGGTGGTCTCCGGGGGCGGGCAGGACTGGTGTTTCGCGGCCGGTCGGCGCCGATCCGCTGAGCGAGTGACGAAGGGCGTTGAACATGAGAACACGGTACTGCGCCCCGCCTCTATTCCCGCCCGCGCTTCACTGACCGCGAGGAAGAGGAGGTACGAGACATCGAACCGGGCATTTCTCGCGGTGCCCAACAGAATTTCGGTGGGGCTGCGCGAAAAATGCCCGGCTCGGTAGAGACAGAGTCAGACCCGCTCGACCTTGACGATCTCGGCCTTGATCTCCCGGCCGGTGGGGGCCTCGTAGGAGACGGTGTCGCCCGCGCGATGCCCCATGAGGGCCTGGCCCAGCGGGGCGTCAGGGGAGAAGACCTTGACGCCGTCGGGCACGTCCGCGGTGATCTCCTGGCCGCCGAGGGCGAAGACCTGCTCCTTGCCGGCCACCTTCGCGGTGACGATCGTCCCGGCCGAGACCGAGCCGTCGTCGGCCGCCTCGCCGATCTGGGCGTTCTCCAGGGTCTCCTCGAGCTGGATGATGCGCGCCTCGTTGAGCCCTGCCTCCTCGCGGGCCGCGTGGTAGCCGGCGTTCTCCCGCAGGTCACCCTCCTGGCGGGCCGCCTCCACGCGCTGGGCGATCTCCTTGCGCTCGGTCGTCTTGCGGTGCTCGAGCTCGGCGGACAGGCGGTCGTAGGCCTCCTGCGTGAGCCAGGTGCCCTGTGACTGCTCGGACATGGGTCCTCCTTGGATGGCTGGTGCTGGTCACTTGGCGGCGGTTGGGCGGCGCCACCTTGCGACGACGACACCCGGCGGCTCCTCGCAGGGCCAACCGGGTTTGAAGCGCGAGTCTACGCCGGAGCCTGAAAGAACGCTGAATGCTTGGCGGAAGCTGCTGGGGTGTCAGTCGTTCGTGCGCGCCGCAGTGCCGGGCCGAATGTCCGCTGACCTGCCCGATCGGGGTCGGCCGCCGCTTTCAGAAAAGGCGGTGGGGAGATAGACCGATTGACGTCGCGGTGGCGTGCGGCGGTGTTCTCGCCGCGCGCTGCAGCCCCGGTCCGCCTACCGCAGGATTGCCAGGAAGCAGGCCACGCACTGGCAGGCCCATGCGGCCACGGTGCACACGTGGAAGATCTCGTGGAAGCCGAACCAGCGTGGCGAGGGGTCGGGTGTCTTGCGGGCGTAGACAACGGCGCCCAGCGTGTAGGTCACGCCCCCGGCCACCAGCAGCCACACGATCGCCGGGCCGCCGGTTCGCCAGAACTGCGGCAGGAACCAGATCGCCACCCAGCCCAGGATGATGTAAAGCGCGGTGGTGAACCAGCGTGGCGCACTCATCCACAGCAGGTTCGTGGCCGTGCCGATCGCGGCGCCTGCCCACACGATGCCCAGGACCAGGGCGGCCGTGCGCGTCGGCAGTAGCGCCACCGACAGGGGCGTGTAGGTGCCGGCGATGAGCAGGTAGATGTTCGCGTGGTCGATCCGCCGCAGAGTGGCCGCCACCTTCGCGGACCAATAGCCGGTGCCGATGTGGTAGACGCCGGAGTTGGCGAACAGCAGCAGTGAGCAGGTCAGGTAGATGGCACAGGCCCACTTCAGGCCCGCCCCCGGCGCCAGGACGGTCAGCACGATGCAGGCCGCCAGGGCCAGTGGTGCCGTGCCGGCGTGGATCCAGCCGCGCAGCTTCGGCTTGACGGCGGCGATGACCTCTCTGGCGGACGTGGACGCAGTGCGGCGCGGAGCCGGTGTCGGCGGCGTCGGTGACAATGTCGAAGACATGGGCGTGGGCGTCCTTCTGGGTGGCTCGGGCTAAGGGCGGGGTCAGTTCTGGACCTTACGACTCCGTAGGTTACGCGAGCGTAGGTTGCGGTGGTAGCTATCTGAAGGGCGATGTGATGCGGGTGGCACGGCGTCCCTCTCCAGTTGGTTTCTCGGCCGCTGCTGCCTGGGTCGGCACGGTCGAACGGTCCTGATACGCCCCTGTTGTGCCCCGATAACCCTGAGCGAACCTGACGGCCGGATTTGACCCGGCTGTTAGCCGTCTGACCCAGCGCGGGAGGGATGACGCGCGATACCGTTGGCGGTGGCCCCGCGCCGTCGGGTCCCCGTCCCTACAACCCCGCTGAGGAACCCCGAGGAAACGGCATGGCAGGCGACAACTTCCTCTACGACATCTACGAGCGCCGGCTGGCTGCGCGCATCGACCCGGCCACGGTGCCCCGCCACGTGGGTGTCATCCTCGACGGCAACCGGCGCTGGGCCAAGTCCATGGGGTTCGGGGCAGCCCAGGGGCACAAGCGCGGCGCGGACAAGATCGAGGAGTTCCTCGGGTGGGCGGAGCAGATGGGGGTCCGGGTCGTCACCCTGTGGCTGCTGAGCACAGACAACCTCTCCCGGGACCCGGCCGAGCTCTCGCCCCTGCTCGACATCATCGCCCACGCCGTCGACGAGCTCGCCGAGACCGGCCGCTGGAGCCTGCGGCTCGTGGGCGCCGTCGACCTCCTGCCCGAGCCGCTGGCCGAGCGCCTGCGCGCGGCCGTCGCCAGGTCCCGACTGCCAGCCACCGATGCCCCTGAGTCGGACGGGAAGGCGGGTGAGGCCGCCGCTCAGGATCGGCGCATGCAGGTGAACATCGCCGTCGGCTACGGGGGCCGCCAGGAGATCGCCGACGCCGTGCGCGAGCTGCTGCGCGAGCGGGCCACCGCCGGGGCGAGCCTGGAGGAGGTCGCCGCTTCGCTCAGCGAGGAGGACATCACCGACCACCTCTACACCAAGGGTCAGCCCGACCCCGACCTGGTCATCCGCACCTCGGGCGAGCAGCGGCTCTCCGGGTTCCTGCTGTGGCAGTCGGTGCACTCCGAGTACTACTTCTGTGAGGTTAACTGGCCGGCCTTCCGGCGCGTGGACTTCCTGCGGGCGCTGCGCGACTTCGCTGGCCGGGAGCGCCGCCTGGGCAGGTAGCCGGGCGAGCCTTGCTGCGCCCGGCGTGCCGGGTGCGCCGCGCTGGAACCGTGGAGGGGTGGCGCGTGAAGGAGCCGCAGGAGGGCGGGCGACAATACGGGAGTGACGAACGGTGATTCCCGCCCGCCCCACGGCCTGAGCAATAGCGCAGGAGCGAGTGGCGCGGGTAGTGCGGGTAGCGCGGTGGTGGGAAGGGTTCCGGCACCGCTGGTCTTCGTCGTCTCAGCCTTCTCCCAGTACCTCGGTGCGGGCCTGGCCGTCTCCCTGTTCTCGCTCATGCCCTCAACGACGGTGGCCTGGTGGCGCCTGGTGGTGGGTGCCACCGTGCTCATGGCACTTCGATGTCCTTGGCGCCGGAGCTGGACACCCAAGGCGCTGGCGCTGGCCGCTGCCTTCGGGACGGCCACGGCCACCATGAACGTCATCTTCTACGCGGCGATCTCACTGCTTCCGCTGGGGGCGGTCGTCTCCCTGGAGTTCCTCGGGCCGGTCGCCGTCGCCGCCTTCACGGGGCGCGGGTGGCGGCCGCGCTGCTCCGCGGTGCTGGCACTACTGGGAGTCGTGTCCATCTCCGGGCTTGGCGTCGACGTGGGCGAGCCGGATCAGAGGACGGGGGTCGTACTCGCGCTGGCGGCCGGTGCGGCCTGGGCGGGCTACATCCTTCTGGGGCGACGTGTGGCCTCGGCCGGGGCCGGGATCGACTCGCTCGCTGTGGGCATGGTGTTCGGTGCGCTGGTCTACGCTCCCTTCGCCGTCGGCACGGCTGCCGGCGCCCTGGCGTCGGTAAGGTCGACGGCGATGGCGCTGGGAGTCGGGCTGCTGTCGACCGCGGTGCCCTACGGACTCGATCAAGTGGTGCTCAAACGGCTCGGGACAGATACCTTCGCGCTCCTGTCCTCACTCATGCCGGCGACGTCGATGCTGGTGGGAGTGGTGGTGCTGGGCCAGCTGCCCAGCGGCTGGGAGGTCACCGGGCTCGTGCTGGTTTCGGTGGCCGTTGCCCTGGCCAGCGCGGACGGCCGCGCGCCGCGCCCTGCGAGTCACTGAGGAAGGGGCGTCAAGCCTCGAGGAAGCCGCGCAGACCGCGCTCGAGCAGGGCGCCGCGCACCTCGGCGACGAGGTCTCGCATGGAGGACTCCGCCGTCGCGGCGTCGCCAGCAGCGATCGCGCCGGCGACTCGCTCGTGGAGCTCGAGCGCCTCAGGCTGGGGCACCTGTACCCGGCCGGTGAGCCTGGCTCTCCCGGAGAGCACCTCCGCGACGATGCCGGTCAGCGCCTTGAAGGTGTCGTTGTGGCTGGCTTCCAGGACGAGGCTGTGGAAGGCGATGTCGTCGTCGAGATAGGATGCGACGTTCCCGGTAGCGCCCTTGGCCCGGATCTCGGCCGCCAGCGCCAACAGCCCGGAGCGCTGCTCCTCGGTGGCTCGGCGGGCGGCCGCCGCCGCGGCGACCGGCTCGATGGCGGCGCGCAGCTCGGTCAGGGCGCCGAGCTTGGGGCCGTGCGGATCGGCCTCGAGCTGCCAGCGCACGAGCTCGGGCGCAAGGGCTGACCAGTGCTCGCGCGGCTGAACCACGATGCCCACCCGACGTCGCGAGGCGACGATGCCGATGGACTCCAAGGTGTGGACGCAATCGCGCGCCAGTGTCCGGGAGACGCCGTAACGGGACTGGATTGCCTCCAGCGTCAGGCTCTGGCCCGGCGCCATCTCCCCGGTCACGATGGCGCGCCCGAGGGAGTCGAGGACGTCGCGACGTCGGTCAGTGGAGGGCATAGGTGGGCTTCCGGAGGAGTGGCGCGAGATGTTTGTGGGAGATGCTATCCGACCCTTTTAAAAGTACTACGTTTGAGGTATATTCGTCGTATCAGTTCACGACAATGGCGTCATCAAGGAGCAGACATGAGCCGATCCGTCGAGCACCTCGTCCTCATGGGGGTCTCCGGCTGCGGCAAGACCACAGCCGCACTCAACCTTCACAACGCTCTGGGCTGGCCCGTCGCCGAGGCCGACGACTTCCACCCCGAGGCCAACATCGACAAGATGAGCCGCGGCATCGCCCTGACCGACGAGGACCGCTGGCCCTGGCTGGAATCCATGCGCGACTGGATGAGCGAGCGCGCCGCCGATGGCGTCAAGACGATCGTCACGTGCTCAGCGCTCAAGCGCTCCTACCGCGACCTGCTCTCCTGCGCGCAGGGCCGGGTCTTCTTTATCCACCTGCTCGCCCAACCCGAGGAGCTCCAGGAGCGCATGGCCCACCGCGAGGGGCACTTCATGCCCCCGAGCCTGCTGCCGTCCCAGTTCGCCGCCCTCGAGCCCCTGTCCGACGACGAGGACGGCGTCACCGTGGTCTCGCGGGCGACGCCGGAAGAGACCTTCGAGGCAATCCTCGCCGCACTCGAGCAGGCTTCGGCCGACGCTGGCTGAGCGCCGATCTTCGCTGATAGCCGCTGGCGCCCACGTCAACCAACCGAGGCGCGCGGCGCACATTCAACCCGGCCCGCCGAACCCGGCATGCGCACACCTCGTCCTCACTCCACCTCCCGACGACAACGGAGACAACAATGACGTTCACTCTTCCGGCTCAACCGGTCGTGCTGCCGGCAGCCGACACCGTGAGCCACACGGACAATCACACGCAGCTCATCGCGGCCGCTCTGCTCGGCATCGCCACGATCATCGTGCTCATCGTCTGGCGCAAGATGCACCCCTTCCTCGCGCTGACGCTGGGCTCGGCGGTCCTGGCCGTCGTCGCCGGCATCCCGCTGGCCGACACCTTTACCGCCTTCACCAAGGGAATGGGCTCCACGATCGGTGACGTGGGCACCCTCATCGCCTTCGGGGCGATCATCGGCCGCCTCCTCATCGACTCCGGCGGTGCCGACCAGATCGTCGACACCGTCCTGGCCCGCGCTCCCGGCCCCCGCCTTCCCTGGGCGATGGCGCTCATCGCCTTCGTCGTCGGCATCCCGCTGTTTTTCGAGGTCGGCATCGTCCTGCTCATCCCCGTGGTCATGATCGTCGCCCGGCGGGCCCACCAGCCGCTCATTGCGCTGGGCGTGCCCGCCCTGGCCGGCCTGTCCGCGCTCCACGGCCTCGTGCCGCCGCACCCCGGACCGCTCATCGCCATCAACGCCGTCAAGGCCGACTTGGGGCTCACCCTCGGACTGGGGCTGCTGGTCGCCGTACCCACGGTCATCATCTCCGGGCCCATCGCGGCCCGCTTCATGGCCAGGTGGGTACCGATTGAGGCGCCCGAGCCACTGGGGGCCTCGGATGAGGAGCACGGGGGACCGCGACCCTCCTTCGCAACCTCGATCGTGGTGGTTCTGCTGCCCGTGGGACTCATGCTTCTGCGTACTGTCGTCGAGACCCTCGTCCCCGAGGGCAGCGACAACCTGGTAGTCCACGCAGCCCTATTCGTGGGCAAGCCGATTGTCGCCCTGCTGATCACGGTCCTGGCCGCCATGTACCTCTTCGGGGCCCGCCTAGGGCTGGGTGCCGACGACGTCAGCGGACGGGTCGGGGCCTCGCTCGCACCCATCGCCGGGATCCTGCTCATCGTCGGGGCCGGGGGAGGATTCAAGCAGACCCTTGTCGACTCAGGGATCGCCAACATCATCGCTGCCTGGATCCAGCAGGCGGCCGTGCCCGCCCTCCTGGCCGGATGGCTCGTGGCCGTCGCCGTGCGCCTGGCCACGGGATCGGCGACCGTCGCCACCATCACCGCGGCCGGCATCATGGCGCCGCTGACCACTCACATGCCACGGGTCGAGGTCGCTCTTCTCGTCCTGGCGATCGGCGCGGGCTCAGTGTTCCTCTCCCACGTCAACGACGCCGGCTTCTGGTTGGTCAAGGAGTACTTCGGGATGACCGTGGGGCAGACCTTCAAGACCTGGTCGCTGATGGAGACGATCCTGTCCGTGGTCGCCATGGTCGCGATCGGCCTCCTCGCACTCGTCCTGGGAGTCTTCTGACCAGCCGCTGAAGTATGTGAGCGGCGTCCTTGGGGAACGGTGATATCTCGGGCAGGATGGCGTTCTGGTCCGGGCGCCGCCCGGTCTGGCTGGTGCCCCGGTCCCGGCGCGCGTCAACTCATCTGACGCCTCGCGCCGTCGAGCCGCGTACGCCGGCACCTCACGCACCGACGCGCACGCCGCCAGCGACTCGCGCCGGCGTGCTCGCGGTCCCAACCGACAGGACCCTCGTGGCCGCACACCGCACCTCCGCCTCCCACCGCTTCGCCTCCGGGAAGACCCCGGCCGCCGGGGAGGCCACCTTCACCTCCCTCGGCCTGGACTCCGACCTGGCCACCGACCTCGACTCGCGCGGTTTCACCGCGCCCTTCCCCATTCAGGCCGCCACCCTGCCCGACACCCTCGCCGGGCGCGATGTGCTCGGCCGCGGCCGTACCGGATCGGGCAAGACCCTGGCCTTCAGCCTCCCGCTGGTCCAGCGCTTGGCCCAGCAGGACAAGGCCCGCCCCGGCCACCCCATTGGCCTGGTCCTGGCCCCCACCCGCGAGCTCGCCCTCCAGATCGCCGAGGTCATCGAGCCCCTGGCCCGCGTGGTCGATATGGACGTGACCACCATCTTCGGCGGCGTCTCGGCCAAGCCCCAGGAGAAGGCCCTCAAGGCGGGGGTCGACGTCGTCGTCGCCTGCCCCGGCAGGCTCCTGGACCTCATGGGGCAAGGGCTCATCGAGCTCGACGAGGTCGAGATCACCGTCCTGGACGAGGCCGACCACATGGCCGACCTCGGCTTCCTGCCCAATGTCCGCCGCATCCTGCGCGCCACCCCGCAGCGCGGCCAGCGCATGCTGTTCTCCGCCACCCTGGACAACGGCGTGGACACACTGGTCAAGGAGTTCCTCCACAACCCGCTCCAGCACTCCGTGGACCCCTCGACCTCGCCGGTGGACGCCATGGCCCACCGCGTGTGGATGGTCGCGGACAAGACCGCCAAAGACGGCATCGTGCGGCGCCTGGCCTCCGGAGAGGGACAGCGCATCCTGTTCACCCGCACCAAGCACCTCGCCCGGCGCCTGGCCCGCAAGCTCGTCCAGGCCGGCATCCCCGCCGTCGAGCTGCAGGGGAACATGAGTCAGAATGCGCGCGAGCGCGCCATGCGGGCCTTCTCCACCGGGCAGGTCCACGTCATGGTCGCCACCGACATCGCCGCCCGGGGGATCGACGTCTCCGGCGTCGAGCTCGTCGTCCACGTCGACCCGCCCGCCGAGCACAAGGCCTACCTGCACCGCTCCGGGCGCACCGCCCGCGCCGGGGCAGCCGGGAGTGTCGTCACCCTCGTCTTGCCCGAGCAGGGCCGTGACGTCCAGGTCCTGCTCAAGAAGGCGCGTATCCGCGCGGACATCGAGCGCATCCGGCCCGACGACGACGCCGTGGCTGCCCTCGTGGGGCGGGTCGCCGACGCCGTCGCGATCGAGGACATGCCTGAGGGCGTGGCCGTCAAGGGCGGCAGCCCCAGCGGGCGGGCCTCCACCGGCCGGCCGGGACACGGCCACGGCGAGGCGGGACGGGGACGATCCGGGCGCGCTGGCCGTAGCGGGGGCGGCGGTCACGGTCGCGGGGCCAAGAACAGCGGGCGGGCAGCCGGTCAGGGCGGCCGAGGCGGCGGACGCGGCCATGGTTCCCGGCGGGGCGGCGGCGCCTCGCGCTCAGGGCAATCCCGGCGAGGGCGCGCCTCCGGCGGGCAGGGCTGATCGAGCGAATTGATCGAGGACTCAACCTGTCTGTACCGGGGCCGACGTCGACAGCAGTGCGACTGACCTCGTTGATACTGTCTCAACCTTCGATATCAATAGGAAATGCTGGGTGCCGCCGATGGCCTCCGCTGTGATCGCATTATTCATCTACTAAAGTGGAGCGAGACGAAGGTAGGACTGATCGCGCCAATTGTCGGAATCGCGTCAACACCAAAATCTCCTCAGGAATAATATTGCATTATTTCGGGCGGTAGATACACTAGGCTGGTGAGAACTCGGCCCCATTGGGTCTGGAAAGGTGGTTGGTCCATGTCTTGTTCACGTCGTTCTGCAATCGGAGCCACGGCTACTCTTATATTCACTGCTGCTCTCAGTCAGCAAATCGGAGTCGCGGCGGCGGAAGAACCCAGCTCGGAGGAGGCTGTGGTACCGGTGCGGTTCTTCCCAGGAAAAGGTGAGAAGGCTGGGCTGGTCATCTTCTTCGATGGTGATGGTCAAGCGTTGCACGACACCGATGGCGGTGATGGCGAGGGGGTCAGAGGGGGCCTCTCCGGGTCCGGAAGTGTGGCTGGGCCGTCAACGGCCTACGGGTACGACGTGATTTCTATCCGCGCTCCCGGCGAAGAGGGGTCGTGGAGGAATAGCGGTCAAGGGGGCGTTGATTACGTCAAGACCGTGGTCCACGACGTTGCTGCGGAGCATGGTTCGAATACAAAATGCCTGTGGTTCGCCGGATATGCGAGCGGCTCTGACTTCATTACGCAAACAGTCTTCCCCGCGTTCGCGGAAGATTTGGAAGGCGGTGGACTCATTGTTTTCGCCGGCGGCGACTCGCCCAGTGAGACTCTTGTGTTCTCTGAACGAATCAAGTCGTCTTTATCTCTGAACTGGATTACAGGACGATACAGCGCTGGTGGGGGCAGTGGAGACCTCGATCGTGCCAGAAGAGGTATAAAGTATTATAAGGAGGCGGGTTTTAAGAATGTCTGGAAAGAGATCTCTCATGACAACCACGTGTCCGTCATTAGGGTGTTTGGCCACTATGTGAATAGGAGGCTTCTGGCCTATGCGGGCAAACGGTAGGCGCGTGATACTGATGGCCTGAGTGTGCGGGAGCGGGGCGCCGGTGCTACGGTCGAACGGCTGACCGTGATCGGGAAGGTGGGTGGAGAGCGTGGCGGCACACCTTTCGCGGCGGGCCCTGGCCGGGGCGATGGCGGGTGTCATCCTGACCGGTTGCGCTCCGCAGGGGCCACATCAGCCGGCCGCGCACCCGACTCCACCGCCGCACCTGCGTTCGCGAGGGGCGAGCGTTGATCCGAGCCTGCGTCCGGCGCCGGAGGATCTTTCGATTCCCGCCGCGTTCTCCTACACCGACTCCGAGGGCGAGGCCTCCGACTGCATCTTCTACGCGACCGCGGATGCGCCGGTGGGCCTGGTCGTCTACCTCGACGGCGACGGGCAGCCGTTCCACGGTCAGGGCGACCAGAGCCCGAGCGCGAGGTCCCGTGGCGGGCTGGCCGGCACTGGGGGAGTCGTCGAGGCTGCGGGTGCTCGCGGATACGACGTTGTCTCGGTGCGTTCTCCCGGAGATGATGAAGCCTGGTGGTTGGATGACCAGGACGCCAAGGTCCGCTATCTGGAAGAGGCTCTCGACTATGTGGCCATCGAGTGCGGGGCCAATACGGAGCAGGTATGGTTCGTGGGGTACTCCGGCGGTTCGGAGTTCGTCAGCCAATGGTTCTTCCCCGCCTACGCCGAGCGCATGAACGGTGGGGGATTCGTTCTCTTCGGGGGCGGTGACGCACCTGACTCGAGCACCGTGACGTTCTCCGACGACGTCAAGGAACGACTTCGGCTCAACTGGGTGACCGGGACGCGCGACGTTCCCAGCGACAGCGCCGACGGGTTCGACGGCATCGGGCGCGCCCGCAACAGCTTGGCCTACTACCGCTCCGCGGGCTTCCGTCACACCTGGAGCGAGTGGCCCGACGACGATCACGGCAGCATCACTGAGAAGTTCGGCCACTATGTTGGGCGTGTTCTCGATGCTGCTGCAAGCGGAAAATGACAAAGCTGCCTCGGAGGTTGGACGGTGAGTCTCCAGAGCAGTCTGCGATCCGTAAGGCGCGGTCTTCAGATCCGGGTATGTCATTGTGACTGCGTGAGCTGTGCTCGCATCCGGCCACCTGGGCTGGCGCCGATCAAGCCCGGCTCAACATGAGCGTCCTCTCCCGCCCCCGCTGGACTGGGCGTCCACCCCACGTGGATCGGTGCCACCTGAGCTCACCTGATTCCAGCAACCATCACGCAGCCCGAAACCATGTGCTGGCAGGGCACTGGGATACTGCTTTTGGCCTGTTCCGGGTGCCCCACTTCCTATGCTCATTGTGGTCCACGGATCTCGCGGGCAGTCCCACCGGAGGTACCGAGCCCCCTTGGCGGGCGTCCTTGATGCGACTCGTCGAGGTGCAGACATGACAGAGCAGCGCTGGCCATCATGGTGGGGAGTCACCCGGGTACAATCGGGTGACTCCCCAGGCAAGCAATCGGCTTAGCTGAACCAGTTGCTCAGGGCATCCGCAAGGGCGCTGGCGGTCAGGACCAGGCGGGCGGCGTAGTTCACTGCTTCGCCCACCTTCCGGACCGTTACCTTGCACTTGTGGGCTATGATGTGTTGGTCCACCTGCTTGGACGCGGACTCGCTTTGCCTGTGGGGTCCGGTCGGACGAGATCCTTGCGAGCCGTTTCTGGGGGCGCCCCAGTCGGGTGCAGCACCTATATGAACCTGATAGACGTCCGTCAACCGAAGCGTATCGGTCGACTCATCCATCGCCCACCGGTACTCATGCGTCAGCAGCCCCAGTTTCTCCAGATGCCCCAGGCAATGACGCAACGTCGATGGCGATGTCCCCATCATGTGGGCAAGTCGATCTTGTGACAGCCGCACGCAGTCACGATCATCCGCATGCTCCGCTAAGACCAGAAGCAGCAACCTCTCCAGTGGCTCCAGGCCTCGCACCTTGTGAACAGCCCAATGTGACGCCTTGAAACTCACGCCAGCTCTCCTTTCATCAACGCCGGCACTACGCCAGCAGAATTGCTTTCACCTAGGACGACGACCGGGGTGAGCACATTGCGACCCCGCGGCCCAGAAGCAGCGCCTTACTGCTCCCACCTACATCCGTGCCGACGTGCGCCACGCCCTATCCGAACTGACGAGCTCAACATCGAACCCGTGCTCAACCCCCAAGAAACTAGCCCCAAGTGGTCCGTCACAGCTCCACCTCAGAGGGCTGCACCAACATGCACTCCAGGCCTCAGGCTGGATAATCTCGTTGCTTCTTGTGGTGAGGGGGAGTAGGCGCCAGTTGCCTGCGTCCCGGGTGTGAAGAAGGCGCCGGCCCTCGGCACACAGCCGCAGCACACCGCAGTACCTCCTATCCAGGCAACCGCCAGGAGGGCCGAGGGTTCGAACAGCCAGCAGCACCATGGCTCCAGATCCAGCGCATGCCAGTAGGACTCAGGAGAAAACACCATCACGACCACCTCGAACCTCGCCGCAGGAATACTTGTCGTAGGTCACAGGAACAATTGGGGACGTGTGGGAGGACGCCAGCCTGGGCGCCCTCCCACCCCGGCCAGGCGACGCACCACCGCCACCCGGCCACCAGGACCAGCAGAAACCACCTACCGACCCCATAAGGGCGACAACGGACCAACCGCCACGCCCCACTGAAGCAACGACGGAACCGCCGCCGTGCTCCAAGAAAGGAGAGCCACCATGGCTCACAACATCCTCAAAACCCTCAGAAACCTCCTCCGCTGGCCTACCAGCGACACCGACGTCATCCCCACCAGCAGGACAGGAACCACCGAACTCGACATCCGACCCGCCGCGACGCAGGAAGAAGTACAGGCAATCCACACCCTCCTCACCGAACAAGTCCCGTACCCAAACTTCGTTCCGCTCCCAGAAGTCCTGCCCAACCGGCACAACCACCTGCACCGGGAACTGATAGGAGCTTGGCGCGACAGCCACCTCATAGGAGCCGCCTTCATCGGACCCGCCGAACAAGAGGCCCACAACCTCGTAGGACCCACAGCGCACCACGACGCCGAGGTGATCCTCCGCGACGTGGCCATGATCCACAGCCTCGCCGTAGAACCCGCCCACCGGCGCCAAGGCACCGCTCTGGCCATCAAGCACCACCTCAACACCTGGGCGCGCGACCACGGCGCACACCTGATCCTCGCCGTCCCAATGAACCAGGCGTCCCGCAACCTCAACGAGGCAGCCAACTACATCCTCCTCCCACCGGACATCACGCTCATCATGCAGATCAAGGCACACGCAAGCGCCCACGGATTCCCCGCGAAAGAAGGCACCACCTGGGCGCTTCGCATCCTCGACCAAGCAACCGACCCTCCCATCCGCGTGGGAGTACACCAACCGATGCCCCACGCGAACCGGGGCGAACACCACATCCTGAGCGTCCAGTTCCTCAACTGACACCACGCACTCGGCCCACGACCGCCCCCCAACGGCACCCATCACAACAACACCCCCTCACCAGGCAAAACCCCATCCTCAACCCCAGACATCGACGACGAGGGAGAAGCGGGAAGCTCGGATGGGCGCTGCGGTCGAGACAGGCGGGTCATCTTCTCCAGTTCCTCCTTAACGGCCCACCAAGGAACCAGGTACTGACCCCCAAGCGTCTTGCTGGCCGGGAGTCGGCCGCTCCGAATCTGGCGCCGGACAGAGTCCACACTCATCCAGAAGAGAACCTCCGCGACCTCCTTAGGGGTAAGAAAGTCATCGTCCTTCCTGTTGGCAAGAAGATCGTCTTCGTCTCCATATTGCATGTCATGCACCCTCATGGCAGTAACATATGTCGTGCACCGCGTATCGTCAAGACTCGTGTTGCACGTAATGTACGTTATGCACTATGCTCATGCCATGAGAACTACGAGTCCAAGCCGTGCCGCCTACAACGAGGCGTTGGGCATGACTGTCAACCAGTTGCTCTTCGAGCATCGAATGACGCGTAAGGACTTGGCTGACCAGTTCGGTGTCACGCGATCTGTCATCAGTCGCAAACTCCGCGGTCAGGTCAGCTGGACCGCTGAAGAGCTCTCCATCATGGCCTTGCTATTCGACCGTAAGGTGGATGACTTCGCTCCGATCCGCAACGGTGAAGAGTGGGTGCCGGCTGAGTGGCGTCCGGCTATGAAGAAGGCACCGGTCCCTGGTGGGGCGAAGGCTGAGGGAGTACCCCCTGTGGGGCTCGAACCCACGACCTTCGGATTAAAAGTCCGCAGCTCTAACCAACTGAGCTAAGGGGGCGCAGCGACGACCGGAAGCAGAGTCACAGGCGCCGTCGGCAGGGGCCAGCATAACCGAACAACCGATCGTCGTGTCGAACTCGCCGCGCCGCCGGCCCGCCCGGGCCGGCGGCGGTCGTCGCGAGCCCTCCACCGGCCGCGCTCTTCCCGCCCCGTCGAACCCGTTGCCGCCGATCGTCTCCGCCGTCGGCCGGAAGTGAACCGGTGGGGGAGGGCCTGCCCACTCGCGAGACAATAAGCCTGCGCGTCGTCGCCGGCGCGCCCGCACCGCGTGAGGAGTCCCCATGGCCCGCCAGTTCCACCGTCCCGCCCGGCTCGACCCCGAGGCCGCCGAGCAGATCGAGGGCAGCGCCGATACCGCCGTTGCCTCCGAGCTCGCCCACCGGGCCGCTCAGGCCCTCATCGGCGGCTTCCCCGGTACCGAGGACGGTGACGACCCCATCACCCGCTCCGGCATCGTCACCGCGGTCGCCACCAACGGCGTCGACGACATCGCCGAGTTGTGGGCCGACTCCCCGGCCACCACCCTGCCCGGCGCCCTGTGGCGCCTATTCCTCGTGCGCGAGTGGATCCGCCGCGATCCTGAGCTCGTCGCCCGTCGCTACGCCACCGTCGTCGACCTCACTGGCGCCGACGATGCCGCCACCACCCGCCTCGAAGCGGCACTCGGCCAGGCGCGCGCCGTGCCCGCCCCCGACGAGCTGCGCGAGCGCCTCGATGCCGTCCTGGCCGGAGACGTCATGGGCTCCGTCACCGGGCTTGCCCCGCTGCTGACCGCCACCGCAGGTTTCCTGCGCGCTCTGGCGGCCGGCTCCAACCCCGTGTGGATCGAGGACGACACCGACGAGCTCGCCGACCGCGTCACCCGCCGCGACTCCGCCCTCCTGGCCACCGCCGACGAGCTCACCGACTCCGCCGGTCGCGCGGCCGCCGGACTCCTCGACTGAGAGGGCCTTGCGCAGGGGCTATCCGAGCGCGGGATGTCCAAATCGGTGACAAAGGCCTGAAGCAAGCGCCCGTAGGTGGATCAAAACCGCATGATTCCGCGGTTCTGTTGAAGGTATGAAGAGTGTGCAGGCTCCTTTGTCTCCGATTAGGACACCAACGGCACCATCGGCGAGATTATGAACGCTGCGTCGGTGCAGTTACCGGCGTGAATCGCAGCCTCTGTACGTAGGGGAGTCGTGCGGGCCTCCGAATGGCTGCTGCGCGAGGAACAGGTAGGTGCATTGCGCGCGAGGTAGGGGCGTGCAGCGGGGTTGAGGTTCAGCCGGTGCACCCCGGGGCTCGCGCAGTAGCGGCGCCCTGCGCATTCGCCCAACCGGAGCGGATCATCGTCCCACAAGGCCGCTCGGACGTGGGACCATGTGGTCATGACCAACGACGCGCCTCACTCCGCCCCTACGCCGCTCTCCCGCTTCCTGGGCGGGTGGATGCGTCACCCGAGCCCCCAGGAGCCTGAGCAGGTGTCCGACGACGTCGAGGCGGCCGAGGCGGCCCAGTCGGCGGTGTCCCCGGAGGCCGCGGGCCCCGGCGAGCCGGCGGTCTCGGCTGAGGTCGCCGAGCCCGAGGGCCGCGGTGAGCTTGACGACGCCCCAGCCTCTCCCGGCGGCTCGCCCACCGACGACGGGAGCCCCGAGGGGCACAATGCCGCCGGACGCCTCGAGCAGCCCGACGACTCAGCCGACTCCGAGGATATCGAGGAGTCCGCCGAGGAAGAGCACGTCATCGAGGTCGCCGACCCGCGCGACTTCGCCGACGACTCCGGCCCCCAGTACGAGGATGAGGACTTCGACGACATCGTTGACGGCGAGGCGGCCCCGGCCCCCGGCCCCATCGGCACCGCGACCCCCGCCATCGCCCCCTCCTCCATCACCTCCGCCAGCTCGCAGTCTGCCCCCTCCGCCGCCGAAGCCCTGGCGACGCCATCGACCGCCGTGCTGGGGGAGCAGGGATCCTCCGCCCCCGGCAGCGCCGCCAGCTCGGGCCACGCCGTCAGCCCCGCCTCCTCGGCCTCCTCACTGAGCTCGGCCAGCGCCGCAGACGCCGCGGCCTCGGCCGCCTCCGCCGACACCGCCCAGGTCGACCCCGAGAGCCTCCTGCCATCCCTGAAATCCTTCAAGAACCGTTTCATCGACCGGGAGCTGACCTGGCTGGACTTCAACGAGCGGGTCCTGGAGCAGGCCGAGGACCATACCTTGCCCCTGCTGGAACGCGCCTGGTTCCTGGCGATCTTCTCCTCCAACCTGGATGAGTTCTACATGGTGCGCGTCGCCGGGCTCATGCGCCGCATCAAGGCCGGCATCACCCCGGTGCGCGCCTCCGGCCTGGACGCCAACCAGGTCCTGGCCCAGGTCACCAGCCGCGCCAAGGAACTCACCGCCCGCCAGGCCGCCCTCTTCCAGGAGGACATCCGCCCCGCCCTGGCCGAGCGCAACGTGGACATCCTGGGCTGGGACGAGCTCAACTCCGACCAGCAGGAGCGCCTGACCCGCTACTTCCGCCACCAGATCTACCCGGTCCTGACCCCGCTGGCGGTCGACCCCTCCCACCCCTTCCCCTACATCTCGGGCCTGTCCCTCAACCTCGCCGTCATCCTGCGCAACCCGCGTAGCGGCAAGGAGCACTTCGCCCGCATCAAGGTCCCCGACTCCCTGCCGCGCCTGGTCCAGGTCCCCGGCCGCGAACTCGACGCTGCGGACAAGGCCACCGGCTGCGCCGTCATCCCCCTGGAGGTCGTCGTCGGCCAGCACCTCGACCACCTCTTCCCGGGCATGGACATCCTGGAGCACCACCTCTTCCGGGTCACCCGCAACGAGGACCTCGAGGTCGAGGAGGACGACGCCGAGAACCTCCTCAAGGCCATGGAGAAGGAGCTCGAGCGGCGCCGCTTCGGCGACTGCGTGCGCCTGGAGGTGGAGGACACCATCTCCTCCTTCACCCGTCGCTACCTCGTGCGCGCCCTGGGCCTGAAGACCGACGACGTCTTCGAGCTCCCCGCGCCCCTGGACCTGACCTGCCTCAACCAGCTCCACGACCTGGACATCCCCGACCTGAAGTACCCGCGATTCGTGCCGGTGACGGCCGCGGGGCTGGCCGCCTACGAATCCTCCTCCGCGCCGGACGTCTTCGCCGCCATGCGCGAGCACGACGTCCTCCTGCACCATCCCTACGACTCCTTCTCCACCTCCGTCCAGGAGTTCGTCGCCCAGGCCGCCGCCGACCCCAAGGTCCTGGCCATTAAGCAGACCCTCTACCGCACCTCGGGCGACTCCCCGATCGTGGACGCCCTCATCGAAGCCGCCGAGGCCGGCAAGCAGGTCGTCGCCATCGTGGAGATCAAGGCCCGCTTCGACGAAGAGGCCAACATCTCCTGGGCCCGCAAGCTCGAGCGCGCCGGCGTCCACGTCGTCTACGGCATGGTCGGCCTCAAGACGCACTGCAAGCTGCTGCTCGTCGTGCGCCAGGAATCCGACGGCCTGCGCCGCTACTGCCACGTCGGCACCGGCAACTACCACCCCAAGACCGCCCGCGGCTACGAGGATCTGGGCCTGCTGACCTGTGACCGCGATGTCGCCCAGGACCTGACCACCCTGTTCAACCAGCTCTCCGGCTACGCCCCGCGTGCCCGCTTCCGCCGCCTGCTCGTGGCGCCCCGCGGCCTGCGCGACGGGCTGGTCGAGCGCATCGAGCAGGAGATCGCCAACCATAGGGCCGGCCTGCCCGCTTGGATCCGCATCAAGGTCAACTCCATCGTCGACGAGACCGTCATCAACGCTCTCTACCGCGCCTCGCGCGCCGGGGTGCAGGTCGACATCGTCGTGCGCGGCATCTGCGGCCTGCGCGCCGGCGTCGAGGGCCTCAGCGAGAACATCCGGGTGCGCTCGATCCTGGGGCGCTTCCTGGAGCATTCGCGCATCTACGCCTTCGCAGCCGGCGGCCAGACCGAGCTGTTCATCGGCTCGGCCGACCTCATGCACCGCAACCTCGACCGCCGCGTCGAGGCCCTGGTACGCATCACCGATCCCGCCATGGTCGAGGACCTCCAGTGGCTGGTCACCCACTGCGCCTCCGACGACGTCTCCTCCTGGCACCTCCAGCCCGACGGCTCCTGGGAGCGTCACCTCCTCGACGCCGAGGGCAACCGCCTCGAGGACATCCAGACTAGCCTCATGGCCCGGGCGCGCTCGCGCGTCAAGGGCCGTCACTGAGACGGCCGTGCCATGAGCTCGTCCAGCAAGAAGAACAGATCGCGCGAGACTGTGAAGGCCGCCGGCGCCCTGGTGTGGCGCGAGAACGGCAAGCACCTCGAGGTGCTCCTGGTCCACCGCCCCCGCTACGACGACTGGTCCATTCCCAAGGGCAAGGTCGACCCCTGCGAGTCGGTGCGCACCTGCGCCGTGCGCGAGGTCGCCGAGGAGACCGGCGTCCAGGTGATCCTCGGACAGCCGCTCAGCCGCGTGCGCTACACGATCGGTGGCGGCGCCCGGAAGGAAGTCCATTACTGGGCCGCCCGCGTCGCCCCCGGCTCCTCAGCGGCCGTCGCCGCCCGCGCCGCCGTCAAGCCCGCCTCCACTAAGGAGATCGACGACGTCGAGTGGCTGCGCGTGGGCCAGGCCCGCAAGCGCCTGACCTACTCCTACGACCGCGACCTGCTCGGTGAACTCGTCGACCTGTGGGAGGACGGCAAGCTCGACACCTGGACCCTGGTCCTCGTACGCCACGGCCGAGCCGTCAAGCGCTCGGTATGGGATCGCCCCAAGGAACGGGACAAGGAGACCGACGAGGCCACCCGCCCCCTGACCCACGACCAGGGCGAGACCCGGGCCCGCGCCCTCGTCCCGATCCTGGCCGCCTACGGGGTGGGCCGGGTCATCACCAGCCCCTGGAAGCGATGCGTGGACACGGTCGCCCCCTATGCCGCGGCCGCGGGTCTGACCCTGGAGATGGCCGGCGCCTTCACCGAGATGGCCCACGCGGACAACCCCAAGGGCGTGCGCTCCGTAGTCAAGAAGGTCCTGCGCGTGCGCGAGGAGCCGGCGGCGCTGTGCACCCACCGGCCCGTCCTGCCCACCATCATGGACGTCGTCTCCCACTACGCGCCCGGCAAGCTCCTGCGCTCCGTGCCCGACCGGGACCCCTGGCTCAAGACCGGGGAGATCCTCGTGGTCCACATGGCCCGCCGCCCCCGCGGCAAGATCCGCGCCGTCGCCATCGAGAAGCAGCGCCCCGTCCTGTCCGAGGGTCGCTGACCGATGCCCTGGGGGCATGCCGTGGTTACTCCACCTGCGAGCGGGACTTGCGCCATGCCTCGATCACTTTCCATGAGGTGCTGTCTATCGACCACCATATCAAATAGTGGCGGTCCTCACAGAGGGTGTTTACCGTTCGTTTACCGCCGTCACCCGGAACCTTCATTCGGGGCGCCTATCGTTTCGGCTGCCTGACATTCGCCCGGCATCCGACTGAACCCCGACTCAGCGAGGAGAGCCTGTGCTCCTGACCCGTCGCGGCGCCCTGGGCGCCCTGAGCGCGGCCGCCCTGACCGCGCTGGCCGCCTGCGGGCGCGACGCCGGCGTCGCCGACCCCAACGCCTCCAGCGACCTGGAGGGGGAGATCCGCGGTGCGGGCGCCACCTCCCAGTCCGACGCGCAGGACGCTTGGATGAACGCCTTCATGGGCGCCAACCTGCGCGCCACCGTCGACTACGCCGGTGGCGGCTCTGGGGCCGGACGCACCAAGCTCGTCGAGGGCGCCATCGACTTCGCCGGCACCGACACCCCCATGACCACCGACGAGATCAACAAGGTCGGCGGCGTCGTCGAACTGCCCCTGTACGTCTCCCCGATCGCCGTGGCCTACAACCTGCCCGGCCTCACCGGCGAGTCCCACGTCAACATGACCGGCGAGGTCCTCGCCCGGGTCCTCTCCGGCGCCATCACCCGCTGGAACGACCCCGCCCTGGCCGCCCTCAACCCCGGCGCCGCCCTGCCGGACCAACGGATCATCGTCGTGGGACGCTCCGACGACTCCGGCACCACCAAGGCCCTGACCACCTACCTGGCCACCGTCGCCCCCGAAGTGTGGTCCCACGAGCCCGAGGAGACCTGGCCGCTGCGCGGCGGCCAGTCCGGCGACGGCACCGCCGGCATGATCCAGACCGTCTCCGCGGCCACCGGCACCATCGGCTACGCCGATGCCTCCAAGGTCCCCGCCGCCCTGGGAACCGTCGCTGTCGGCAGCAACGGGGCCTACGTGCCCGTCTCCGCCGACGCCGCGGCCGCCGCCCTCGACGCCGCCACCCTGGGCGCCGAGGCCGACGAGACCCGCCTGCTCTACACGCCCAGTCACGACGCCGACGGCGCCTACCCCATCGTCCTGGTCTCCTACCTCGCCGCCCGCCTGCGCTACGACGACGCCGAGATCGCCGCCGTCGTCAAGGCCTACCTGCGCTTCGCGGCCTCCACCAGGGGGCAGGACGCCTCAGTCAAGGCCACCGGCTGCGCCCCCATCACCCGCCAGATGCGCGAGAAGATCAACGCCGCCATCGACAAGATCGCCGCCTGAGCCGGCCGGCCAACCGTCACGACGCCGCACCGAACCGCACATGTCCAGTCAGCACCCGCCCGCCCAGCCGCCGCCCCAGACACCCCGAGGAGGGTCAGCCGTGGCCAGCACCACCGCACCGTCGTCGGCCCCACCGCCCGGCGCCACGACCGCGCCCAGCAGCTCCGACGACGTCGCCATCCAGCCCGGGAAGGCCCCCGGACAGACCGGCAACCGGATCTTCACCGGCCTGTCCTTCGGGGCCGGCACCCTCATCATGGTGGTCCTCGCCCTCGTGGCCGCCTTCCTCATCCGGGAGGCGCTGCCCGCCCTGACGGCCTCGCGCGAGACCCTCGCATCGGTCTCCTTCATGCGCGAGAGCAGCCTGTGGGGCTACGTGGCCCCGCTCGTCTTCGGCACGCTGCTGTCCTCGGCCATCGCCCTGGGGGTCGCGGTGCCGCTGAGCATCGGGGTGGCCCTGTTCATCTCCCACTTCGCCCCGCGGCGCCTGGCCCAGGCCTTGGGCTACATGGTGGACCTCCTGGCCGCGATCCCCTCGGTGGTCTTCGGCCTGTGGGGCTTCCTGTGGCTAGTGCCCCTGCTCGATCCGGTCAACACCTGGCTGAGCGATACCCTCGGCTTCATCCCGCTGTTCGCCGACTACACGGCCCCGGCCAAGAACATCACCACCGCCTCGCTGGTCCTGGCTGTCATGATCCTGCCGATCATCACCGCCACCATCCGCGAGATCTTCCTGCAGACCCCCACCCTCCAGGAGGAGGCCTCCCTGGCCCTGGGCGCCACCCGCTACGAGATGATCCGACAGGCCGTCCTGCCCTTCGGCCGCTCCGGCATCATCTCCGCCTCCATGCTGGGGCTCGGGCGCGCCCTGGGCGAGACCATGGCCGTCCTCATGATCCTCTCGCCCGGCATGGGGCTGAACCTGCGCATCCTCCAGGCCGGCCAGCACCAGACCATCGCCGCCAACATCGCCTCGCAGTTCCGCGAGGCCTACGGACTGAGCGTCAACGTACTCATCGCCACCGGCCTGGTCCTGTTCATCATCACCTTCGCGGTCAACTCCCTGGCGCGGTGGATCATCGCGCGCCGCTCCGAGTTCTCAGGAGCCAGCTGACATGACGCCCACGAACACGCCCGAGCCCACGTCCAGCCCCAGGTCCGATTCGGCCGCCGACGGCGCCAGGGCGCCCAAGTCCCTCAAGGCCGCGCTCGCGGCCGCCGAGGCCCCGGCCGCCCCCGTCGACCCACTGGCCGACCCGCCCTCCATCGAGGGCGTGCCCCTGACCTCCTACCGTCTGCCCGACTGGTTCATCTGGGCCGCGCTGGGAGCCGCGTTCGTCGTCGTCGGCGGGATCGGCCTGCTGGCCGGCTGGAGCATCGCCGCCGTCGTCACCCTGACCGCCGTCGTGTGGGTGGTGGGCGCTACGGCCGTCTCCTGGGTGCGCGAGGGCGATCGCTGGGGCCGCAACACCCTGGTGACCCTCCTCATTTACCTATCCTTCGCTGTCGTCATGGTGCCCCTGGTCTCCCTGGTGTGGATGGTCCTGTCCGGCGGCTCGGCCCGCTTCGGCTACGACTTCCTGACCACGAACATGCGCGGCGCCGACGCCTCCAACGGCGGCTTCTACCACGGCATCGTCGGCACCCTCCAGATCACCGGGATCGCCACCCTCATCTCGGTGCCCCTGGGACTGTTCACCGCCGTCTTCCTCGTGGAGTACAACGGCGGCTGGATCGCCCGGGCCATCACCTTCCTCGTCGACGTCATGACCGGCATCCCCTCGATCGTGGCCGGGCTGTTCGCCTACTCGATCTTCCTCATCGCGGCCGGCCCCCGCTACCAGGCCGGCATCATCGGCGCTGTGGCCCTGAGCGTCCTCATGACCCCGGTGGTCATCCGCGGCGTGGAGGAGATGCTCAAGCTCGTCCCCTCCCACCTGCGAGAGGCCTCCTACGCCCTGGGCGTGCCCAAATGGCTCACCATCGTCAAGGTGGTGCTGCGCACCGCGGTGGCCGGCATCACCACCTCCGTCATGATCGCGATCGCCCGCGTCATCGGCGAGACCGCCCCACTGCTCATCACCGTGGGCCTGACGATCCGCACCAACACCAACCCGCTGGACGGCTCCATGGCCACCCTGCCGGTACTCGTCTACGACCAGTACTCCCGCGGGGAGGCCGCCGCCATGGAGCGGGCCTGGGCCGGGGCGCTGACCCTCATCATCCTGGTCATGCTGCTCAACCTCGCGGCCCGCCTCATCTCGAAGTACTTCAGCCCCAAGGGCGGCCGGCGCTGATCCCCGCCAGAGCCGCCGGGCCCACAGCGCTCGCAGCGAGCCAGAGCCCTCAGAGTCCCTCCACCGTTCACCTCAGGTAAAGGAACCGACGTGTCCAAGCGCATCGACGTCATCGGCGAGAACATCTACTACGGCGACTTCCTGGCCGTCAAAGACGTCAACGTCGTCATCGAGCCCAAGTCCGTCACCGCCCTCATCGGCCCCTCCGGCTGCGGGAAATCCACCTTCCTGCGCACCCTCAACCGCATGCACGAGACCATCCCCGGCGCCCGCGTCGAGGGACAGGTCATCGTCGACGGCGTCAACCTCTACGGCCCCGGTGTCGACGCCGTCCAGGTGCGCCGCGCCATCGGCATGGTCTTCCAACGACCCAACCCGTTCCCCACGATGTCCATCGCCGAGAACGTCCTGGCCGGCGTTCGCCTCAACAACCGCCGCATCAAGAAGTCCGACGCCGACGACCTGGTGGAGGCCTCCCTGCGCGGGGCCAACCTGTGGGACGAGGTCAAGGACCGCCTCGACCGGCCCGGCCTGGGCCTGTCCGGCGGCCAGCAGCAGCGCCTGTGCATCGCCCGCGCCATCGCGGTCAAGCCCGCCGTCCTGCTCATGGACGAGCCCTGCTCCGCCCTGGACCCCATCTCCACGCTCGCCATCGAGGACCTCATCTCCGAGCTCAAGACGGACTACACGATCGTCATCGTCACCCACAACATGCAGCAGGCCTCACGAGTGAGCGACATGACCGGCTTCTTCAACCTGGAGGCCACTGGCAAACCGGGCCACCTCGTCGAGTACGACTCCACCGACAAGATCTTCTCCGCCCCCAGCCAGCAGGCCACAGAGGACTACATCTCCGGCCGCTTCGGCTGAGGGACGAGGGCCCAGATGTCAAAAATGGAGGCTTTTCAGACCGCCTGGGGCCGATGTGAGCGCACCCTGATTCACGTTTGTGCAGGTCAGCGTGTTACATGTCGGTCCGGGAGCCTGTGCCGAGTAGGTAAAAGCCTCCCAGAGTGACACTTTTAGTGCGTTGCGTGACGCGGCGGTGCGACACGAGGGGGTAGGCGGGCGACAGTCTGCTCCGGAGATTGAGAGAGAGGAGGACGTCGGGCCGGAGAGCGCCAGTCGGCGCGAATGCCGCTCGTGGCGGCTTGAGTTGGAGCCCGGGGCCCGTCGCGGCCCGACGCCGCCCAAGAGTTTACAGGTCCGGGCTGTCGGCCGTCCCGGTGTCCGCCAAGCGGCCGTGGGGAGTCCTCTGCCCTCCCTGGTCCGCTCCTGACCGCTGCGCCTCTACGCGTCCTCGGGGGCGTCCAGGCGGTAGCCGACGTTGCGAACCGTGCCGATGAGGTTGTCGTGCTCGGTGCCCAGCTTGGCGCGCAGGCGGCGGATATGGACGTCCACCGTGCGCGAGCCGCCGATGTAGTCCTCGCCCCACACCTCGTGCAGGAGCGCGTCGCGGGTGAGTACCCGGCCCCGGTTGGCGGCCAGGAACTTCAGCAGTTCGAACTCCTTGTAGGTCAGGTCCAGGATCGAGCCGCGCAGACGGGCCGTATAGGCGGTGACGTCGATGACGAGGTCGCCGACGTCGATGCGGTCGTCGTCGGCCTCGGCCGTCACCGGGACATGGGCACGCAGCAGCCGCAGCCGGGCCGACAGCTCGGCGGGCTCGGCCCCGGCCATGACGAAGTCGGCGGCGCCCCAGTCGATCTGGACCGCGGCGGCGCCGCCCTCCTCCAGGATGAGGATGATGGGCGGGCAGTCCATGGGTCCGGTGAAGAGCTGGCACAGGGCGCGGGCCCGGGTCAGGTCCCCGCGCGCATCGATCATGACGACGTCGGCGCGGTCCACCTCCGCGTAGGAGGAAGGAATCGGGGGAAGACACTCCACCTGGGAGTCGAGGAAGGACGCTGCGGGCAGAACGTCGGTGGCGTCACTCTCACGAGTGAACATGATGATCCGCATGGCTGCTCCCTTCGGGGCTCTCGACCGGGACTCACCGGCGCAGACGACCTGAGCAGCGGCGATACTGTCGGGGCCAAGTCAACCACACCTGGGCGAGAGCTAAATCTTCTGGGTGGGAACTGACCGGATAGGGCGACGGCGGAGTGGGGCCGCCGACCGTCCGGGTGTGCGACGATGCGTACTGTGACTACCCATCACCGACGAGCCCAACCGGCTGCGCGCGCCCGCGGAGCCTCCCGTGATTCCCGCGCCGACTCCAGCGCTGCCGCCGTTCCTACGGCGCCCGCGGACGTCCGTGGCGCGACGGACTGGGCCAGCGTCATCGGGGCAGGTTATTCCAGTGGCTCCGGTGAATCCTCCGGAAAGCCGGCTCCCAGCACCACGATGTCGACGGGGTCGACGGGGTCGGCCCGTTCGGCAGCCTCCGGAGGCACCGCCGGTTCTGCGGCGTCGGCGCGCTCGGCCGACTCGGTGGATACCCTCGACGTCGCCGAGGACCTGGGCTACGCCACCCGCCGCGCCTCCAATCGCCCCAAGGAGCCGGGCCTGGTGGACCCGGCCTGGACCCGGCTCGCTTTCGCGGGCATCGTGCCGCTGCTGCTGGCGGTCGGCTCGGTGCTGCCCGGTTGGGTCAGGCTCGTACTCGTGGCCGTCCTCGTGCCCGCGGCCGCCCAGGGCTGGCCCGCGCTCGTGCGCGCCCGGCACGACCTGGGCGGCACGATCGTCATGACGATCAGCGGGCTGGCGGCTGCGACCAGCGTCTACCTCCTCGACGATATGGGGGTGGCCGGCCTGGTCATGGCCTTCTCGATCCTGGTGGCCTTCGTCGGCCAGATGCTGAGGCGCGACGGCCGGCACAACCTGGTCGAGGACCTGTCCTCAACGGTCGCGGGCTGCCTCGTGGTGGTCTCCGGCTCGGCCTGGTGCGCCTTGGAGCCGGGGCTGGCCGACCCCGCCATCGTCGTGCCCACCTGTCTCGCCCTGTTCGTCGGCGCGGTGCTGACCGTCCTCAACGTACGCGCCCGGATACTGGAGGTCCTCACCGTCACGCTCCCGGCTCTGCTCGCTGGCGGTGCCGGCTATGTGCTGGCTGCGGCCGGATTCTTCGGCCTGTCCCACATCAGCACGGCCACGGCCCTGCAAAGCGCCGTGGCCTGCGTCGTTGTCGGCTTCGTGGCGGGGATCCTCATGGCCGCAGGCAACCGCGTCCTGTGGACCCACCGGTGGGTGCCCGGCGGGCGGGCGGCGGTGGCCTCCGCGCTCGTGCCGATTCTGTCGGTGGGCGTGCCGGTCTACGCGATCGCCCGCCTCATGGGCGGTTTCCTCGCCGGCTGACGGCGGCCTCCGCCGTCTGCGCGCCCGCTGCCGTATCTGGAGTTCCGCGTCCCCGCGACCGCGCCTTACGGTTCGCGCGCTATCCCGCAACTTCCGAATCCGCGCCGTAAGATGCCGACCCGCGGCTCTATATACAAAAGTACATGAGTACAAATGATTGTTTGTGTTAGGGTGGGGTCGTCAATCTGAGGAGGAGCGCGTGGGAGCAGCAGAGGCGATCGATGTCGATGCGGTGTTGCGGGCGCTGGCTGACGGGAACCGTCGGGCGATCTTGCGGGTTATCCGCTCGGGGCCGCAGCCTGTCGGTGCCGTTGCGCAGGCGGTTGGGATGTCGCAGCAAACCGCCTCGCATCACCTTCGGACCCTTCAGAAGGCGGGGTTGGCGACCGTCACCGCCGATCACACGCGCCGCTTGTACGCACTCAACACGGATGGACTCACGGCGGTGCGCTCCTACCTTGACGACTTCTGGCCCGAGAGGCTGGCGGCCCTCAAGTCCGCCGTCGAGCAGCGAGAGGAGAAGCAGCATGGCTGAGTTTCGGGACTCCATAGAGATCGAGGCGCCCCCGCAGGCGGTGTTCGAGTACCTCACCACCAACGAGGGCATGACGGCGTGGATGGGGCAGTACGCAGATCTCGACCCGGTGCCGGGCGGCCGGTTCGCGGTCGATATCGCCGGCTATCCCGTACGGGGTGAGTACCTTGCGGTCGAGCCGTTCAGGCGCGTGGTGGTCTCCTGGGGATTCGCCGGCAGTGACGAGCTGCCCGCCGGTGCGTCCAGAGTCGAGTTCCTCCTGACTCCGATCGCTGGCGGCACGCGTGTGGACCTGCGCCACGTCAACCTGCCGGAGCCCGAGGTCCGCGGGCACGAATATGGCTGGGCCCACTTCATGCCCCGCCTCGCGATTGCCGGCGCAGGCGGGGACGCCGGACCAGACCGCTGGCAGCCCCTGACCGACTGATCGCCGATGGGAGGCGAAGCCATGGCAGCAATGACACCCGAACAGCGCCACCTCATTCAGCGTGTCCGTGTACTGGTTGATGAGGGACCGGATGTGCGCGAGGTCTCCATGTTCGGAGGCCGAGCAATCATGGTCAACGACAAGATGATCGTCAGCGCCGGAAAGACCGGAGATCTCCTCGTCCGTGTTGATGCCGAGCGTCATGGGGCGCTCCTGGCCGAGCCGGGTGCCGAGCGGGCTCAGATGGGGACCGGGCGCGTCATGGGGCCCGGCTGGATCACCGTCGCCCCCGAGGCCGTCGCCGACGACGAGAGGCTTGCTTTCTGGGTCGACGTCGCCATGAGCTACAACCGCACCATCACCGGCGGAATCGGCTAATACCTCAGCTTGTCAGCCACTGGTATCACCACCGGCTACGGAGCCATGCGGATGACCGCTGACCAGCCACTGAAGAACGCACCGCGCGGCTGGCCGATCGACTACCCCCGCATTAACTTCCTCAGGTGGAAAGGGGCAGCAGTCGTTCAGGAATGGGATACCGATGCCTGGATGTACACCTCTCAGGTGCATGCGGAGAACCGAGCCGTCTGGGCTGCCGTCGATCCTCTCAGGGCCTGGCTCGACGACCACGTATCACAGTGAGCTCGGGGTGCCTGTGCGGGCGGCGTGCGTGTCGCGGGCCGGGCCGACATCGTAGGCTGCAGGCATGGCATTCACCCTTCCTGACGACCTGGCCCCCGAACTCTACCCGCTGGCCTGGCTGGCCGGCACCTGGCGCGGTTACGGCATCCTCACCTACGGCGAGACCGTGCCCGAGCAGGCCGTCTACCAGGAGATGACCTTCGACCACGACGGCGGCCCCTACCTGCGCCAGACCACCACCATCTGGACGGTCGACGCCACTCGCTCCAAGAACCTCGACTTCGAGATGCCCGGCCTCCAGGGCGCCTCCCTACTGGCCCCCGCCCAGATCTGGTCCACCGAGACCACCTACTGGCGGCCCGTCGGCCAGGAGCAGCCGGACGGCGCAGACGCCGCTGAAACCACCGAAGCCACCGCCGACGCCGAGAACTCCGGTGGCCCGCTCACCCCCGTCACCCGGCTCGAACTCGTCTCGGCCGACCCCGCCGGCCACGTCGCCGTCTGGGAAGGTTGGATCCAGGGCCCGCGCGCCCAGGTCGGCACCCAGGCCGTGGGCCGGGCCCGCACCGCCGTCCCCGTGGAGGAGATGACCCGCATGTTCGGACTCGTGGGCGGCGACCTCATGTGGACCCAGGACATGGCCGCCTTCGGTCAGAGCGAGGTGACCACCTACGCCTCCGGCCGCCTCGGCCGCGTCGATGACTTAGACGATTCCGCCGCCCAGCCCGGCTCCGCCCTCGATCCCGTTGATACTGCCGAGCCCGCCTCCGACGACGCCGAGCCGACAGTCTGATGCGCCCCTCCCCACTGCTGAGCCGCCCCGGCGCCATCGCCACCGCTCCTGGCGACCCCGACGAGGCCGTCCCCGCCCACCTCGGCGACCCCGGCCGCGAGCAGGCCGCCCTGACCGAGGGCCGGGCCGCCTGCGCCCTGGCGCGCGACGTCGTCGCCGTCACCGGACCGGACCGCCTGAGCTGGCTAACCACCCTGTCCAGCCAGGTTCTCACCTCCCTGGAACCTGGCGATGGCGGAGCGGAGGCGCTGCTGCTCGACGCCCAAGGGCACATCACCCATGCGCTCGCGGCCCTCGACGACGGCCACGCGCTCTGGCTCGTCACGGAGGCGGGCGGCGGTGAGGACCTCACGGCCTTCCTAGACTCCATGCGCTTCATGCTGCGCGTCGAGGTGGCTGAGCGGCCCGACGTCATGGCGCTGGGAGCCCTCGGGGACGGCCTCGACGCCCTTGCGCAGGCGGCGCGAGACACCCGGGTCGACGTGGCCGACGCCGCCGAAGCCGCTGACCCCGCAGACGCCGCGGAGTCGGCCGGTGCCGAGGCGCGGGGCTCGCTCATCGGCCTGTGGCGCGACCCGTGGCCGGGCGTCGTCGAGGGCGGCACGAGCTACGACGTCGGACTGGAACGGCCGCATCCCGGCGAGGGCTACCGGGCTGGCCTCGTCCTGGTGCCCGCCAGCAGCGTGAGCGCTGTGACGACGGCCTTCCTCGCGACCGAGCCGAACCGCCGCCTGGCCGGAGCCCTGGCCTGGGAGGCACTGCGCATCGAGGCGGGCCGCCCCCGCCGCGCCCGCGAGGCCGACGCCCGCGCGATCCCGCACGAACTGGACTGGCTGCGCACCGCCGTGCACCTGACGAAGGGCTGCTACCCGGGCCAGGAGACGATCGCGCGCACCCTCAACCTGGGGCGCCCGCCGCGCCGCCTGGCGGTGCTCCAGCTCGACGGCCTCGGCGGAGGTCTGCCCCAGCCGGGCGCGAGCGTGCGCATGGGGGAGAGGACCGTGGGCGCCGTGACCTCCGTGGCGCGCCACCACGAGCTCGGCCCCATCGCCCTGGCCCTGCTGCGCCGCGCCGTGCCCGCGGGCGAGCAACTGACCGTGGAGATCACCGAGGTCGACGAGGCCACCGGCGAGACGATCGCCGTCGGGCGGGTCGACGCCGCCCAGGAGCTACTGGTCTCTCCCGAGGGACGCGCCCAGGCCAGCCCCGCCGAGCGCCCCGGCGCCGGGCTGCGCAAGGGCCTGCGGCTCTGAGCGTTTCCCGGCTCCGGGTACCTCTCGCCGGCTGGCGCGTCACCAAGCAGCTACCGGGTGCATGAGACGTCAACTGTTCTCGCTGAGCGTGGCTGTATCACTGGGTTCACGGGCCACCGACCGGTAGCCTGGGGCGCGTGAGCCTCCTTCTTCTCATCGCTTACTACCTCTCTCTCGCCGTCTCACTGATCTGGTGCGCAGCGCAGGTCCTTGCGGCTGTCCTCGGGGTCTGGGCTCTCATCGACTCAGCGCTGAGGCCGGCTCAGCACTACGCCGCGGCGGACAAGCGCAGCAGGAACTTCTGGCTCGTTGTCAACGTGGTGGCGGCCGCGGTGGTGGCTTTCCAAGCGTATGAGGCTTACTGGCACTGGTACTGGGCCATCACGTACGGTAAGGGGGCGTCGACAGGAGTGTCGTTCATCGGTCTGCTGGCCGTGGTGGCCAGCGCTGTCTACCTGGCGGATGTACGCCCTGCTTTGCAGGCGCTGGCGCCTGTGCGGGTGCGCTCCTCGATCCGCATCCCGGGGCGGGCCTCGCAGCGCCGGCCCGGGCGAGGTGGGCGCGCCGGCCGAGGGCCGCGCGACTGGAGCTCTGATCGCTGATGCGCGCAGTTATACAGCGGGTCAGCCGGGCCGCCGTTCGCGTCGACGGCGAGGTGGTTGGGGAGATCACCCGGCCCGGCCTCATGGTCCTGGTCGGGGCCACGCACGACGACGGCCCCACGCAGGTGGCCACGGTGGCCCGCAAGATCGCGGACCTGAGGCTCCTGGAGGGAGAGCTCTCGGTGTCCGATGCCGGTGCGCCGGTGCTCGTCGTCTCCCAGTTCACCCTGTACGCCGATACACGCAAGGGGCGGCGCCCCACCTGGAACAGGGCGGCTCCCGGTGAGGTGGCCGAGCCCCTGGTGGAGGCGGTGGCCGAGGACCTGCGCGGGCGCGGCCTGGAGGTGGCCACCGGCCGCTTCGGCGCCCACATGACGATCGACATGGAGGCCGACGGCCCGGTGACTATTCTGGTCGAGGCCGAGTAGGGGCTGTTGCGAAACTAGGGTGAGGCGTCCGCGTGTTCGTACCCTCTACCCCTCGAGCGCGCGTCCCAAGGTGCGACCGCGACGTCGGCGACCGGTGTGCAGACATCGGCCCATAGTCGTGATGGGAGGCGGGGGGCTGCGGCTCCTCCTCGGTGATTGAGGCACGGCACCGTCGGTCCGTAGCGTTGTGGGTGACGTGAGGCCCGCATAACGAGAGGAGCCGGAGATGACCACAGGGGCCAGAAGAGAGAGGGTCGTGGTCACCCACGTCGCCGGGAGGATCGGCGACCACAACGACCGAGCCATGGCGGCCTCGCCGCGCCTGGCCGCTGCCCTGGCGCGGCGCTACGACGTCGAGCCCGTCGTCATCGGATCACCCCGCCCGGCACTGAGCGTGGGTTGGCAGGTCGAGCTCGACGCCGCCTGCGACGAGCTGGAGGCGCTCGCGGCCCACTACGAGGCGCTGTGGGCCGGCTCTGCCGTGCCGGTGACCGCGTTGAGCCGCTGTGCCGGGGCGCTGGCGACCCTGCCCGTCGTTGCTGCCAACCGGCCCGACGCGCTCGTCGTGTGGTTCGATGCCCACGCCGACCTCAACTTCCCGGAGAGCACGCCGAGCGGCTACCTCGGCGGCCTGGCCCTGTCCGGACCGTTGGGGCTGTGGGACTCCGGACTCGGCGCCGGGCTGGGCACGGACAACGTGGTCCTGGCCGGGGTGCGCGACATCGACCCGCCCGAGGCCGATCTCATCGAGGGTGCGGGCATCCCCCTCGTCGGGCCTGGAGAGGGCTTCGCTGAGCGGCTCGGGCGGGTGGTGGACGGCAGGCCCGTCTACATCCACATCGACTGCGACGTGCTGGAGCCCGGTGTCGTGCCGACCGACTACCTCGTCGGCGGAGGCCTGAGCCTGGCCGAGCTGCGCCAGGCGGCCGAGGTCCTCGCCCGCGGCGAGGTCGTCGGCATCCAGATCGGCGAGCTCGAGACGGCCACTGGGGAGGAGGACCTCGACCCGCTGCTAGACGCCCTGTCCCCCGTGCTCGACGCCGTCGGCTGAGCCGGGCTGGCCCTTGCGGTCTGTCCCGCCCATGGACGGGGTGACTGCTGTGGGGCGACAATGAGACATGACCAAGCGTGCGGCGTTCTTCGATCCGGATCCCGGGGCGGGCCTCGCAGCGTCGCCCGGGGCGCGATGGCGGCCGAGGGCTGCGTGACTGGAGTGGTCGCTGATGCGTGCGGTTATTCAGCGGGTTAACCGGGCGGTTGTTCGGGTTGACGGCGAGGTGGTCGGGGAGTTCGCCCGACCCGGCCTCATGGTCCTGGTCGGGGCGACGCACGACGACGGCCCCCAACAGGTGGCCACCGTTGCCCGCAAGATCGCGGACCTGAGGCTCCTGGAGGCCGACGGGCCGGTGACGATCCTGATCGAAGCCGAGTAGATCCGAGGAGGAGCTGCTGAGATGACGGGGCGCTCACGGGCGGTGGTCATCGCCATGATGCTGTGGTGGGCCTTCTTCGGCTGCATCAGTGTGTCCTGGTCACTGGGCTCCCCATGGCTGGTCGATACGGTCCTTCAGGGCGATGCCCTGCGGCTCGCTCAGGAGCGGCCCACCTGGTTCGTCGTGGTCGTCCTCGTCTCCGGGCTGGTGAAGCTGGGCTTCGTCGTCTTCGGCTTCGCCCTCCTGCGCCCAGACGTCATCAGGGTGCCGCACTGGATGCGCCTGGCCTTCGGCTGGATCTCGGGAGCCCTGCTCATGGCCTACGGGCTGATCGGCTCGGCGCCTGCGATCCCGAGGCTCCTGTCGGGGCAGCCGCTCTCGCGCTACGGCTGGTGGCGGCTACTGCTGTGGATGCCTCACTTCTGGGTGGGCGGCATCCTGGTGCTGGCCGCAACGGTCGCCTACCTGCGCTGGAGCCGGCCCTAGCCGGTTCATGTCCGCTCGGTGTTCACTCGTGGCGGTGGCATGGTCCGGTGATGCTGGTTCAGCCGCCGGAGCAAGGGGGAGGGCCGGGTATGCGCCCCCGACTGCGCTTCCCGGCCCTCACTTGAGTGTCTCCCCGGCGGGCGCTCCTGCTCAACGGGGAGTGTTCCCCAAATCGTCCGACGGGTAGTGCCCGGCTCAGCAGGTCAGGGCCATGTTGGTGACGGCGGAGTCGGCGGAGTCGGCAAAGCCGGCGATGGCAGCGAGCTCGCCGTCGTCGGCGTTGCCGCCAGTGCATACGACGGCGCAGGGACCCCTGCGGGCGGGGTCAGCCATGAGTCCGGCCAGGCTCGCGGCCCCAGCACCCTCGGCCAGGGTGTGGGCGTGGGTGGACATGAGGCCGACGGCGCGCTGGATGTCGTCGTCATCGACCAGGATGAAGTCGTTGAGGCTGCGGCCCAGCACGGACTGGGTGAGGGCGAAGCTCGCCCCGACGGCCAGGCCCGCCACGCGGGTGTGACTGTGGACAGTGGCCGGCTTGCCGGACTTCCAGGCGCGGTGCGCGGCCGGAGCGGCGCTGGACTGGACGCCGATGACCCAGCACTCGGGCGCCAGGACATCGCGCACGAGGCAGGCGCCTGCGGCCCCGGAGCCCGAGCCGACCGGGGCGTAGACGGTTCGCAGACCGCGGTGGCGGCGGAAGAGCTCGAGGTAGACGGTGGCGTGCCCGAGCACGATCGCCGGCTCGTCGCCGGGGGAGACCATGCGCATCCCCTCGCTCAGGGAGAGCGCCTCGGCGTGGGCGAGCGAGTCGCACATTGTGTCGCCCTCGACGACGACGCGGGCGCCCAGGGCACGCACCGCGGCCACCTTGCGGGCCGGGGCGCCGGCCGGTACGACGACGGTGACGGGCACGTCGCTGCGGGCGCCCGCCCAGGCCAGGGACTGGGCGTGGTTGCCGGTAGAGGCGGTCACGACGCCGCGGCGCCGTTCCTCGGGGCTGAGCGCCGCCATGAGCGCCACCCCACCGCGGACCTTGAAGGCGCCGGTGGGCTGGATGTTCTCGTGCTTGACCACGACGTCGACCCCGGCCTCGGCGCTGAGCAGCGGGTAGGACCAGGCGGGAGTCTCGGGCAGGACGCGCGAAACGGCCTCGTAGGTGCGCAGGATGGCGTCGAAGTCGAGGCCCTCCCGGGGGCTGAGGGAGGAGAACGGGGTCAGGGTGTCGATTACGGTCATGAGTTCATGATGATGAAGATTGCACTATCGGTCCAATGAATGTTTTGACGTATACCCATCGATTTGAGCCATACTTAGTGGGTGATCGATGTGCAGCAGCTGCGCGCCCTCGTGGAGCTCTCCCGGCTCGGCACCGTCTCGGCCGCCGCCGAGTCGCTGGGCTTCAGCCAGTCCACCGTCTCCCACCAGCTCGCCGCCCTGTCGCGTGCGACCGGCGCCGTCCTGCTGACGCGGGCCGGGCGCGGGGTACGGCTCACCGAGGAGGGACGAGTGTTGGCGGTCCGCGGCCAGGAGATCCTCGACCTGCTGGATCGCACCGAGCGTGAGGCCATTTCCATGGCTCGGGCGGAGGCGGGGCGCGTGCGCCTGGCCGCCTTCCCCTCCGCGGTGGCCTCCCTCGTGCCCGGGGTGCTTGACGTCGTCGGCCGGCAGCACCCGGGGCTGGAGGTTGAGCTGGTCGACGCCGAGCCGCCCGAGGCCCTCGACGCATTGCGGCGCGGGCGGGTGGACGCGGTCCTGTCCTTCTCCTACGTCGACGACGATGTCGGTGAGGGGCTTCAGGCGGTGCACCTGCTCGACGACGTCCTCTACCTGGTCTCCCATCCTGGCGGCATCACGCGCGTCGCCGACGGCGCCCGGTGCCGGTGGGTGACTGGCTGCGCGCGCTGCCGCGAGGAGCTCATCGCCGTGGGGCGTGCCAACGGCTTCGCGCCCAAGACCGCTTACGCCTCCGACGACTACGTGGCCGTGCAGGCGCTCGTGGCCGCCGGGGTGGGGGCGGCCCTGCTGCCCGGGATGGCGCTGAGTGCCTACCGGCACGAGGGGGTTCAGGTGCGTCCGCTGACCCGTGAGCACCGGCGGGTCGAGGTGGTCACCCGCGCCGAGAGGCCCCGGCCGCTGGCCGTCGACGTCCTCGTGGAGGCGTGCCGGACGGCGGCCCGCCGCACGAGCCTGCGCCGACCCGCGGTGCGGGGTGGCGGGAGCAATGCCGTGCGATGATCTGTGGCACGGTGCGCCATCGCCCTGATATGACGGCATTGACTGGCGCGCAAGGGTCGAGGAGCGGGGTCTGCGCTCGGATGCACCGGTCTGAAGACGTAGGTTGACGCGCATTCGCCGCAGACCGGTTGTCCACCGAACGGTGGACAACCGCGTGGTCCGACCGGTCGCTACCGGGGCTGCGATCCAGCTCACACACTGGAGGTATGTCGCAGCTCCCCGCCGTCCAGATCAGTGGCCTGACCAAGTCCTACGGGAACAAGCGCGTCCTTGAGAACCTGGATCTCACTGTCCCGGCCGGCACCGTCCTGTCCCTCCTGGGGCCCAACGGCGCCGGCAAGACCACCGTCGTTGAGATCCTCCAGGGCCTGCGCCGCCGCGGCGGCGGCACCGTCTCCGTCCTGGGGGAGGACCCCGGGCGGGCCTCGCGTGCCTGGCGCGCCCGCATCGGCGTCGTCTCGCAGACCTCCGCCGACCTCAAGGACCTCACCGTTGCCGAGGCCGTCGGCCATGTTGCCCGCTTCTTCTCCCGGCCTGCCGACGCCGCCGAGACCATCGACCGCGTCGGGCTGTCCGACGACGCCGGTACCCGCGCCTCGCGCCTGTCCGGAGGGCGTCGTCGCCGCCTCGACGTCGCCCTGGCCATCATCGGCCGTCCCGAGCTGCTGTTCCTCGACGAGCCCACCACTGGCTTCGACCCCGAGGCCCGCCACGTCTTCTGGGACCTCGTCAAGGATCTGCGCACCGACGGCACCACCGTCCTGCTGACCACCCACTACCTCGACGAGGCCGCCCACTTGGCGGACGAGGTCGCCATCATCCTGGGCGGCCGCGTCGTCGAGTACGGCACCCCCGAGGCCCTTGCCCGCCAGGCCGGCAGCAAGCGCACCGTCAGCTGGATCGAGGACGGCGCCGAGCGCACCGAGTCCACCGCGACGCCCACCTGCGTCGTCCGGGGCCTCATGGACCGCCTCACCGGTCCTGACGGCGAGGTCCCCGGGCTCCAGGTTCATACCCCGAGCCTCGAGGACCACTATCTCGAGCTCGTCTCCCGCCACCACATCGGCTGAACCTCCACCAGTCTTCGACACGAGGAGCATTGATGACTACCGCCGCCCTCAACCCGCGCACCCCCGCCGCAAGGGGGACCCGGACGGTCCAACGGCCCGGCAGTGCGGCGGCCGCCGTCCTGACCCTGTCCTGGGCGAGCCTGGTCGGCTTCGTGCGCGAGCCCATGGCCTTCGTTATGGGGCTGCTCTACCCCCTATTCATGCTCATCCTGTTCAACGCCGTCTTCCCCGGCGAGATGAACGGGGGCATCACCTTCGGCGAGTACATGCTGCCGGCCATGATCACCATGGGCGTGCTCATGACCTGCATGCAGATACTGGCCATCTCCGTGGCCGCCGAGCGGGAGTCCGGCGAGCTCAAGCGCCTGGCCGTCCTACCCGTACCCGCCTGGGCCTACGTAGCCGCCAAGTGCCTGGCCAACGTCGTGCTGTCCGTGCTCAACATCGTCGTCCTCATCGGCGTCGGCGGCCTTGCCCTGGGGCTGAGCCTACCCACCCGGGCGGCCTCCTGGGGGCTGGCGGCCCTGGCCCTTGTGCTCACGATCGGAGCCTGCACCGCCCTGGGCCTGGCCATCGGCCGCTGCTGCCCCTCCTCGCGCGCCGCCTCCGGGATCCTCACGCCGATCATCATCATCCTCCAGTTCGTCTCCGGCCTCTTCCTACCCCTGTCCCAGCTGCCGGCCTGGATGGTCCACGGCTTCTCGATCCTGCCGGTGCGCTGGTCGGCCGAGCTCATGCGCGAAGCCTTCCTGCCCGCCTCCGCGGCCGCTGTGGAACCCACCGGCACCTGGGAGACCGGCAAGGGCCTGGCCGTCGTGACCGCCTGGCTCGTGGGCGGCGTCGTGGCCGCCGTCGTCATCACCCGTCGCGATACAGTGGACAGATGACCCCGGAGACGCAGGATCTGGTGTCCTGGCCGCGCGACCTGCGCGGGAAGCTGCGCCTGGCCTGCGAGGGCACGGACAGCCCCACAGGCGTGTACCCGCCGCTCGATCGGGCCAATCTGCCCCGTTGGGTCTGGTGCGTTCTGACCTGGTCGATGGCCGCCGCCAGCCTGGCGTTGGTGTCCTACTCCGAGCTGGCACTGCTGGGCTTCTTCATCGTGCTGCCGATGATCTGGTGGGTCTACACCAAGTGGTGGACCGCCGTCGTCGGGCACCTCATCTTCGGGGCGGGCTTCGCCGCTGCCGGGTACCTCAGAGGCGATGAGGCGTGGTGGGTCAACTCCATCATCATGGTCGTCGTCGTCCTGGTAACGGGCACCTGGGTCACCTGGGTCCACATCGTCCGCTATGAGGCCATCCACGCCCTGGCCGACAAGGAGAAGGCGCTCGCGGCACTGGCCCGCACACAGGGCGAGCTCGTCGCCGCCGAGCGCGCCGCGGGCATCGCTGCCGAGCACGAGCGCTGGTCGCGCGAGGTCCACGACACCCTGGCGCAGGGGTTCATCTCCGTGGTCAACCTCGCCCAGACGGCTCTCAACGATCTCTCCGAGCACTCGGAGCGCTCGGAGCACTCGGGCAGCGACTCCGGTGAGGCCCGGACCCTGTACGGACTGCTCGCCGAGATCGAGGCCGTGGGCCGCGACAACCTGGCCGAGGCCCGGGCCCTGGTGGCCGGGGAGAGCCCCAGCGCCCTGCGCGACGACGGCCTGGAGGCCGCGCTGCGGCGCCTGACCCGGGCCCCCGAGCACCACGGTCTGGACATCGTCCTCGTCGCCGAGCTGCCGGCCCAGATGACCTCTGCGCTCGAGGTCGCGGTCCTGCGCATCGTGCAGGAGTCCCTAAGCAACGTCGTGCGTCACGCCCGGGCGGGGCGCGTCGACGTCGTCGTCTCCTCTTCTTCCGAAGCGGGCGAGCTGATCATCACCGTCGCCGACGACGGCGTCGGCGCGGGAGGTGCGCCGGAGGGAACCGGGCTGACCGGGATGCGGGCACGTGTGGAGACCCTCGGCGGGACGTTGACCGTCGACCCGCTCCAGGAGCCCGACGAACGAGGGCGTGTCGGAACCGTTGTCGAGGCCAGAATGCCCCTGTGAACGACGCCGGCCCCTCCTCAGCAAGCGCTCCGAGCTCCGCAGGCCCCGCCCATACGTGTTCAACGCCCCGCCCGGAGGGCCGCAGGGTCCGCCTCCTGGTGGTCGATGACCACCCGGTGGTGCGCTCCGGAATCGTCGGCATGCTCTCCGGCGAGCAGGACCTCCAGGTGGTGGGGCAGGCCGCCGACGGCGCCGAGGCCATCGCCCTGACCGCCGAGCTCGCCCCCGACGTGGTCCTCATGGACCTGCGCATGCCCGGCGTCGACGGCGTCGAGGCCACCCGCCGGATCTCCGCGCGTTCCGCTGCGCCCCGCGTCGTGGTCCTGACGACCTACGACACCGACGGGGATATCCTGCGCGCCGTCGAGGCCGGTGCCATCGGCTATCTCCTCAAGGACTCCCCGCGCGAGGACATCATCGCCGCCGTGCTCTCCGCCGCCGTGGGCCGCAGCGCGCTGAGCCCGGCCGTCACAACCCGGCTTGTAGGGGTGGCGCGGGGCGCCGGGCACGGCGCATTCGGATCCTCTCGCCGGGTGGAGGCGCCGGTGACCCTGTCCCCGCGCGAGAGGCAGGTCCTCCAGGCGGCCTCGCGCGGACTGTCCAACGGCCAGATCGGGGCCGAGCTCTACATCACCGAGGCCACCGTCAAGACCCACCTGCTGCGCGCCTACTCCAAGCTCGGCGTCGACTCGCGCACGGCAGCCGTCACCGAGGCGCTGCGCCGGGGCCTGCTCGAGCTGGACTGAGCCGCGTCGCTGCGTCCCGGGCGCTTCGCTTCGGCCGCGACCCCCGCGAGTTCGTACCTTAGGTCGTGCGTTCGAGGGGTAGAGGGTACGACCGCGCGACCCACCCTACGAACGCGACCGGTAGGGACAATGCGCGAGGCAGAGGGTGAACCTGCGAAGGCGACGGTGAGCGGAGATGATGGCCTCATGAACCGCTCGCACTGCCGCCTCGCACTCCTGATGACCGCCGGCATCGGGGCCTGCTCGGGGGCTCTGGTGCTGGCTGCCTGCGCCGGCCGTCCGCGCGGGGATGACTCGCTTCCGCTTCCCGGCGACGACCTGGTACCCGGGGCGACCGTCATCGAGACCCACCAGATCGACATCGATGCCCCGGCAACGGCGGTATGGCCATGGCTGGTGCAGCTGGGCTACGAGCGCGGCGGTTTCTACAGCTTCGATCTGCTTGAGCGTTTGGCGGGCGTGGGTATTACCAATACCTGGCGCATCGAGTCGCAGTGGCAGGACCTCGCCGTCGGCGACCGGGTGCGTCTGGCCGCCGACGCCGCCCTGACCGTCGCGCGTCTGGAGCCCGGGCACTGCCTTGTCCTGTCCTCCGACGGCGGCGTCGCGCCGCCCGGGGCGGGCATGGACTTCGACTTCTCATGGGCCTTCGTGCTCGACGAGCTCGACGATCACGGCTCCGGTCATTGCCGCTTGCGGATCCGGGAGCGCTACCTGCCCCGCCGGGGCACGACGACGGCGGTGGTGTGGGCGATGCGCCCTGTCGCCAGGTTCATGACCCGGGGAATGATGTGGGGCCTGCGCAGGCGCGCCCAGGCATGAGCGGACCCGGCTCAAGCCTGACTCACGCCTACCGCGAACAGGGGCATGGGCAAGGCATCCGGCTGGTTAGCCTTGTCAGCACGTGCTCCCAGTGCCGTCTCTCCACGGCGCTGCGACATCCCTCGCCACCACCGGACGAGCGGTACCGCACCGAGCACGTGCCGAGGAGGAACTACTGATGTTTGAACGCTTTACCGACCGCGCCCGCCGCGTCGTCGTGCTCGCGCAGGACGAGGCGCGGGCCCTGAACCACAACTACATCGGCACCGAGCACCTCCTTCTCGGCCTCATTCACGAGGGCGAGGGAGTTGCCGCCAAGGCGCTGGAGTCCATGGACATCTCCCTGGACGCCGTGCGCTCCCAGGTCATCGAGATCATCGGCGAGGGGCAGTCCGCTCCCACTGGCCACATCCCCTTCACGCCGCGCGGCAAGAAGGTCTTCGAACTCTCTATGCGCGAGGCCCTCCAGCTCGGCCACAACTACATCGGCACCGAGCACCTGCTGCTCGGCCTGCTGCGCGAGGGTGAGGGCGTGGCCGCCCAGGTCCTGACCAACCTCGGGGGCGACCTTTCCAGCGTGCGCCAGACCGTCATGCAGATGCTCTCGGGCTATGAGGGCAAGGAGACGGTCAACGCCGGCGGCCCCTCCAAGGAGGGCACCCCCTCGGGCAGCGCCATCCTGGATCAGTTCGGGCGCAACCTCACCGCCGCCGCCCGCGAGGGCAAGCTGGACCCGGTTATCGGCCGCAAGAAGGAGATGGAGAGGGTCATGCAGGTCCTCTCCCGGCGCACCAAGAACAACCCCGTCCTCATCGGGGAGCCTGGCGTGGGCAAGACCGCCGTCGTCGAGGGCCTGAGCCAGGCCATCGTCCACGGCGACGTTCCCGAGACCCTGCGCGACAAGCAGCTCTACTCCCTGGACATGGGCTCGCTCGTGGCCGGCTCGCGCTACCGCGGCGACTTCGAGGAGCGCCTCAAGAAGGTCCTCAAGGAGGTGCGCACCCGTGGCGACATCGTCCTGTTCATCGACGAGATCCACACGCTCGTCGGTGCCGGCGCCGCCGAGGGGGCCGTCGACGCCGCCTCCATCCTCAAGCCCATGCTGGCCCGCGGCGAGCTCCAGACCATCGGGGCCACCACCCTGGACGAGTACCGCAAGATCGAGAAGGACGCCGCCCTGGAGCGCCGCTTCCAGCCGGTGACCGTCGACCAGCCCAGCATCGAGGAGACCATCGGGATCCTCACCGGCCTGCGCGACCGCTACGAGGCCTTCCACCGCATCGTCATCACCGACGAGGCCATCGAGGCCGCCGCCAAGCTCGCCGACCGCTACATCAACGACCGCTTCCTGCCGGACAAGGCCATCGACCTGGTCGACGAGGCCGGCGCCCGCCTGCGCATCCGCCGCATGACCGCCCCGCCCGAGCTGCGCGAGATCGACGAGAAGATCGCCGAGGTCAAGCGGGAGAAGGAGTCCGCGATCGACGACCAGGACTTCGAGCGCGCTGCCTCCCTGCGCGACGACGAACGTCGCCTGGGCGACGAGCGCGCCGCCAAGGAGAAGGCCTGGAAGTCCGGCGACCTGGACCAGGTCGCCGAGGTCGACGAGGCCCTCATCGCCGAGGTTCTGGCCATGTCCACCGGTATCCCGGTGGTCAAGCTGACCGAGGCCGAGTCCGCCAAGCTCCTCAACATGGAGTCCGAGCTCCACAAGCGCATCATCGGCCAGAACAAGGCCATCGAGGCGCTGTCGAAGTCGATCCGCCGCACCCGTGCCGGCCTGAAGGACCCCAAGCGCCCCGGCGGCTCCTTCATCTTCGCCGGCCCCACCGGCGTCGGGAAGACCGAGCTGGCCAAGGCCCTGGCGGAGTTCCTGTTCGACGACGAGGACGCCCTCATCCAGCTCGACATGTCCGAGTTCGCCGAGAAGCACACGGTCTCGCGCCTCTTCGGAGCCCCTCCCGGCTACGTCGGCTACGACGAGGGCGGCCAGCTCACCGAGAAGGTGCGCCGCCGGCCCTTCTCCGTGGTTCTGTTCGACGAGGTCGAGAAGGCCCACCCGGACATCTTCAACTCGCTGCTGCAGATCCTGGAGGACGGGCACCTCTCCGACGCCCAGGGCCGCGTGGTGGACTTCAAGAACACCGTCATCATCATGACCACCAACCTCGGCTCCAAGGACATCGGCAAGTCGGTGGCCACCGGCTTCCAGTCCACCGAGTCCGGCGCCATGGACTACGAGGAGATGAAGTCTCACGTCAACCGCGAGCTCAAGCAGCAGTTCCGGCCCGAGTTCCTCAACCGCGTCGACGATCTCATCGTCTTCCCGCAGCTGACCAAGGAGGAGGTGCGTCAGATCGTCGACCTCATGATCGCGCGCCTCGACAAGCGCCTGGCCGAACAGCAGATGACCATAGAGCTGACCGACGCCGCCAAGGAGCTCCTGGCCGAGCGCGGCTTCGATCCGGTCCTCGGCGCCCGCCCGCTGCGCCGCGCCATCCAGCGCGACATCGAGGACGCCCTGAGCGAGAAGATCCTCTTCGGGGAGATCGAGCGGGGCCAGAAGGTCATCGTCGACGCCGAGGGCGAGTCCATCCTGGGCGAGTTCATCTTCCGCGGCGAACCCTGGGAGCAGGGCGAGGCCGAAGTCGCCGCGCTGCGAGAGGCCGAGGAGGCCGCGGCCGGCGGCGGGGGAAGGGGCTCCGGCCCGCTGCGCATCCCCTCGGCGCCGATCAGCCGCGACGGCGGAGCCTCGCCGGCCGCCGAGCCCGGTCGCTGAACCGGTGCACTGACAGGGCACCGAGAGGGCCGGGCCCTCTTGCGAACCCGACACGATGGGCCGCAACCCCGACGGGGTTGCGGCCCATCGTGCCGAGTCTTGTCCGCTCGTCGTCTGCGGCACCCTCGATGTCTCGGTTTGATATCAGCCACAGTCGGGCCGGGCGCCAGGGAATTGTTCCGCAACCCCATTTCTTCAGGTGACGTCCGTCTCGATGTGCCCTCGACCTTCGCGAATGGCGTTGAAGGTTCGCTCATATTTACGGGATGAGGCCCTGATGGCGCGATGAAGCGAACAGGGTGAATGTTTAATAAAGCCTGAGTGCGCCAAGAGAACGGACTGAGAGTTTGGCCTGACCGTCACCTGTTCGTCATCTGACCGATACAGTGGAGTGGCGCTCCGACGGAAGTCGTCCCTGGGACTTGGCCGGTCGGTGTCGTGGCCCCGCACCGTGCGGGGCCGTTAGTCAACCGCTTCTGCCCGTACTCGTCCGTAATGTCCGTACCTGCCCGCCCTCATTCAGGCTGCCGTTGTTCTCCTCACCCGCGCAACTGAATACTCGGCTCGGATCGCCCGTGCGTGCTCGCGCATCATTGGTGCCACTACTCCCATGACACAACTCAGATACGAACCGCGACATTTTCATCAGCACCGTTTCCCACGCTTGCGGACCGCCAACTCTGCTGCGGCCCTGAGCGTCGTCGGTGTTGTGACAGCGTTGCTGGCCTGGGTCGCCTGGCCGGTGGAGGCGACGATCAGCGTTCTGGCCGTTACCATCCTCATCGGTCTGGGGCTTATCACGGCGCCCCCCACCAGGGCGCTCAAACGCGGAGGGATCGCCCCCGGGGCCCGCTGGCACTGGGCGGCGGCGATGCTCCTGGGGATGTCCCCGGCGATCCTGCTGGGCCTGAGCTTCCCGTTCGTGTCCCAGAAGATGGCTGCTAACACGATCGACGGCACTGGCCTGCCGGTCATCGTCCTGAGCGTGTCGGTGGCGGTTCCCTGGCTCAGTCAGATCATCGGCACCCCCGTCTACCGTCTCCTGGGCGACTCGCTCGGGCGCGGACCGCGGGCGGTCCTGGAGCGCTACTGCTCCATCTGGCCCGCTCTATTCCTGTGGGCGCTCGTCCCCACGGCGCTGGAGATCCTTGTCGTGGCGGCCGTGACCGGCTGGAACCTGCACGTCATGGGGGTGCACACAATGCTCCTCCTCCTGCACGTCGTCTTCGTCCAGTCGCTCATCGTCGCCGACGTCTCAGGCCGGCGCCGGCTGTGGTCGGTGGGATGGCTCTTCTACGCCGTCGCCCTCATCGCCGAGCCCACCTGGTGGTACCTGCCCCCGCTGCTGGGCGCACTCAGCCAGATCCTGTCCATGGGGCGATCGCTGGGCAAGATCCTGCGCCCCCGCGGGGTCTCCACCGGCATCCTCATGCAGGACATGCTCCGGGGTGCGATCCTGGGAGGAGTGCTGTGGTCGGACAAGTTCTTCCTCTTCCTGGGCGCCGGTCGCGACTTCGACGTGGCGCTGGTCTACCTGTGTCTCCAGCCCGCAGTCGTCGCCTACTGCTACTACTTCGCGGTCACCGCGCCCCGGGTCAACACCGAGATCGCCCTGTTCCAGACGGTTCTCAAGCGCGAGGGCATGACCAGCCTGCGCGACCGTGGACGCACCCTGCGGCGGCTGCTGGACGCCAGCCTCATCCGCGCCTGCGTCGTGGGGGCCGCGGGCGTCATCGTCGTCGTCTGCTCCATGGCGCTCATCGCTCCGGAGCAGGTGCTCCTGGTCCTCGAGGTGTGCCTCTCCTCGACCCTGTTCACGGTGCTGACGCTCCTGAGCTACGAGATCGACCACATCGGCGACTCGACCTCCGCTCTGCTCCTGTCCGGCATCCACGTGGCCGTCGCCGCGGCACTGCTGCTGCGGGTGGCGAGTGCCAGCGCCTACCTGCCGCTGGCCGGAGTCGACTTGGCTCTGTGCGCGCTGGGCCTGCTGCTCTACCGCAAACGGTGGGCTGCACCGGAGTACTCCTTCTTCTGGGGAAAGGCCATGTCCTGGTGAGCTCGTCTTCCTTCCGCGCCCGACTGGAGAGTCTTCCGCTGTACTACTCGGCCCCCGCCGGCGGCTATGCCCCGATGCCCAGCCCCGACGACGCCCCCGGCATCGGCGACCGGGGCCAGGACACGGGTCCCACGGTCAAGGTCGGCCCCGATGGCTACGGCGTCGTTGTCACCACGGGTGGGGCCGGCGCACTGAGCGGTCCCGCCGGCTCTCGCAGCACTTCCGGTGTCCGCAGCGCTCCCAGCGCCTCCGCCGCTGCCGGCGTCCCCAGCGCCTCGGCCGAGGCCGAGAGGCCCGGCGACCACCGAACCCGCCGCGGCCAGCACCGGGCGGATCCTCCCAGTACGACGCCGCCTGCCAGCGCGCCGAGCACGGACGGCGCTGTGACCTCCGAGCCCGGCGGGCGTGCGGAGTCTCCCACCACCCAGTCCGTGAGCGAGTCCGCCTCCACCCCGGATATATCCGCGGCGCCGATCTACGGCGTCGTCCAGGCCCCTGCCCCGGCCGGCTACGGCGTGGTCCAGCCGCGCCCACGGCGCCCTCAGCCGGCCGAGCCCTCCGGGGACGCCGAGATTCTGGACTCCCCGATCTTCGGAACCATGCGAATCGCCGCCCCGGAGCGAACCGCATCCCCGGAGCACGCTGCCACACCGGATATCCCGGCCGCGCCGTCCGCCCCCGCTGAGTCTCCGGCACCTGCCGAGCCCCCGGCACCCGCCGAGTCTCCAGCCCCCGCTGAGTCTCCAGCCCTCGTCGAGTCTCCGGCCCCCATCGAGCCCCCGGCCCCCGCCGAGCCCTCTACTGAGACGACTTATGGGATTATCCCGCCGTCGCCCGCCGCGGCGGCGACCTTCCAGGAGACGGTACTGACTCCGCAGGAGCAAGCCGTCCCCGCCGCCGGCGCAACCGATCCCGGTGGGCTCGACGGCGCCGGGGACGCAGCCGCGCAGGCGCCCATCGCCTGGGAGTCCGTGTCATCGGCCGCCTCCGAGGCCGCCGCGCTGCCCCTGTCCCAGCAGACCGCCGAGCCGGGGCCCAACACCGAGGAGGCTCCCGCAGGCAGCGCCGAGATCGCCCTGCCCCCCGAGGAGCCCGAGCCGGAACCCGACACCGACGTCCTGCCCGACGGCGTTCCCGAGGACGGCGTCTACGTTGACGTCGACGTCGCCATCGTCATGGAATCCACCTACCCCTACCTCAAGGGAGGGGTCTCCGCAGTGGTCCACGACATCATCACCGGCAACCCCGAACTCACCTTCGGGATCATCCACATCACCTGGGACTCCAACTCACCGCGCAAGGACCTCTACGGCATGCCGGACAACGTCGCCTGGGTCAGGGTCCTCTACCTGTCCATGGAGGAGCACCAGGAGGACTTCCTGCGCGCCCGCCCGCGCGACCTGCGCATGAATCGCCGCCAGCGCCGCGAGCTGTCCCGCCGCATCCTGGGCGCCATGCTCTCCCTGGCCCAGAAGGGCCGCACCGAGCCGCTGTGGGACCTCATCAGCGAGGGCCTGAGTGCCTCACGGCGCTACCCAATCTGGGCGATCCTGGGCACGCGCGAGTTCATGGAGGCCTACCACGACATGATGCCCGACCTGGGCATGTCGATGACCGACATCTTCTGGTGCCTGCGCGACTTCTTTTCCCTGGCCTACGCGGTCCTGGCCGAGCCGGTCCCGCGCGCCCAGGTCTACCACGCCCACACCACCGGCTACGCCATGCTCCTGGGGGTCAACGCCGCCCGCGAGCACGGCACCCGGGTGCTGCTGACCGAGCACAACCTCTACGTGCGCGACACCGTCAACACCCTCCTGGAGCGCAGGCTGGACCTCAACATCAAGCTCACCGACTACCGCACCTTCGACGTCACCGGTCGCGAGCGCATGTGGATGGCCTGGTGGCTGGAGATGGGGCGCCTGTGCTACCCCTACGCCTACGCCTCCACCTACCTCTACCCGCGGGCCATCACCGAGGCCAACGAGCTCGGCGGCGACTCCGGGCGGGCCATCGTCATCCCCAACGGCATCGTCACCAAGGAGTTCGACGCCTCCTACGCCGCCCGCCTGGCCGCCATCGAGGAGATCAAGAAGGAGGGCGCGGACAAGCACCTGTGGAAGCTCGTCTACATCGCCCGCGTCGTGCCCATCAAGGGGCTGCTGGACATGATCGACTCGGTGCGCCTCATGGTGGACCGGGGCCTGAACATCCACCTGGACGTGTGTGGGCCCACCGAGCACATGCCCTCCTACTTCGAGCAGTGCCTCACCCGCATCGTCGAGCAGGGCCTGGAGAGCGTCATCACCATCCGCGGGACCGTCAAGGTCCGCGAGCTCCTGCCTGAGTTCGACCTGTTCGTCCTGCCCAGCTACAACGAGGGCCTGCCGGTCGTCTCCCTGGAGACCATGGGGGCCGGCATCCCCACGGTGAGCACCGACGTCGGCGCCGTGCGCTCCGTCGTCGAGGACTTGATCGTCACCGACGAGGGGGAGACCTGGGACCCCTGCGGCATCATCATCGAGCCCGGTGACCCCGCCGTCATGGCGGACAAGGTCCAGGAGGTCATCAGCGACGTCGATCTCTACGAGCGCCTGAGCCTCAACGCCCGCGGCCGCGTGGAGGCGGCCTACGACCTGGTCAAGGTCAACGCCTCCTACAACAAGATCTACCGTCAGGGCGGTGCCGGCGAGCAGACCGGTACCCGCGCCGACCGAGGAGGAGCATGAGGAGCAGCACCGGCGGCGTCGGCGCCTGGATCCGTTACGGAAACCCGCTCGAGCCCGGGGAGCTGGACTTCGCGATCGCCCACTACCGGGCCGCGATCCTCCAGCCCTGGGAGACCGAGGCAGCAGCCCGCCTCAAGGAGGCGCGACCGGACATGACGGTCCTGGCCTACCGGTGCCTGTCCTCCACGCGGGACTTCGAGCCGGACTCCATGCGCGCCTCCGGGCTGTCCTACCGCGAGGCCCTCCGCCGCGGTTGGCTCGCCAGGCGTGACAACGGCGACCTGGTCGAGTGGAACACCTACCCCGGCCACTTCCAGGCCCGTGTGTGGGACCCCGACTACCGCGCCCGCTGGGTGGAGGAGGTCTGCCAGGCCACCGCTGAGACCGCCTTCGACGGCGTCATGGCGGACAACGACGTCTTCGACGACTACTACGGCCTGGACCTCCCCCTGGACGGAATCGCCGACACCGCCGCCCTGCGCGCCGAGCTGAACATCTTCGTGGACCAGGCCGGTGCCGGCCTCAACGGCGTCGGCAAGATCCTCATCCCCAACGTGGCCGAGGCCCGCCGGGAACCCGGCCGCTGGGAGCGCCACTCGGCCTGGGGTGGTGGCTTCGACGAGTGCTGGCTGGGCTGGGGGGACCATCACCTCTTCGATGAGGCCACGGCCCTGGCCCAGATTCACGAGCTGCGAGGGCCGGGCCTGTCCATCGTGCGCACGCCCGACGGCGGGGGCGGCGGCTCCATGTCCGGTGCCCGCACGTCCCCCGGCCTCTACGGGCTGGCGGCCTTCTGGGTCTTCGGGGGAGGGGAGGGCGCCTACACGGCCACCGGTCACGACGACTACTCGCGCACTCCCTGGTTCCCCGCCCTCGACGCCGACCTGGGGCGCCCGCTGGGACGGCCCCGGAGGACCTCGGGCGCCTGGGTGCGCGAGTTCGAGGGCGGAGTGGCCGCCGTCGCGCTCGGCGAGGAGGGAGGCGGCACCGTGCGTCTCCCGGCGGGCCTCAGGTCACCGGGGCCCACCGGGGACCCGGACGGTGAGGCGCTGGCTCTGGAGGTGCGCCTCAGCGCGCATCGTGGGATGATCGCTCTGCGTGCCTGAGTCATGACCCGGTCCGGCTCGTGCGAGATCCGATAATGGGACTAAAGACCTGTCAAACGTTAGTCATGTTGGGTGGATCATTGACCTGCTTGACTTCCTGAGATCCCCGCCGTCCCGTACAGCGTTCTCTCGGGCAGGAAGCGCGGCGTCCGTCTCGGGCGGCGTCGACAGAGTTCCACAGGGCCCAGGACAAGGATGACCTATGGCACAGACTTCCCAGAATAGCGCGGCGGACATCGCGCACAAGCCCATGATGAGCACTGCTCAGATCCTGCTGATGAACGTCGGATTCTTCGGCATCCAGTACTCCTTCGGCATGCAGCAGAACGCCATGTCGCCCATCTACCAGTTCCTCGGGGCTTCCGCTGATGAGATCCCCATCCTCAATCTGGCCGGACCCGTCACCGGCCTGCTCATCCAACCGCTCATCGGGGCGCTCTCGGACCGGACCTGGAGCGAGAAGTGGGGACGCCGTAAGCCCTTCTTCCTGATCGGGGCCGTCGGCTGCTCCGTGTTCCTGTTCCTCATGCCCTTCGTCACCGCCGTGTGGATGGCGGTGCTGTGCCTGTGGCTGCTGGACGCCTCGAACAACACGGCCATGGAGCCCTACCGGGCCTTCATCGGCGACCGCCTGCCCTCCAAGCAGCTCGCCAAGGGCTTCCTCGCCCAGTCCCTGTTCATCGGCGCCGGCTCGGCCCTGGCTGCCGGGACCCTCGTCGTTCTGGAGAAGACCCTGGCGGGCGCCACCGCCGCCGGCATCCCCTACTGGGTCTTCGGCGCCTTCATGGTGGGCTCGGTGTGCTCCATCGGCTCGGTGCTCATCTCGGTGCTCTCCACCAAGGAGCTGCCGCCCACGCCGGAGGGCTTGGTCGAGCTCGAGCGCAAGAAGCGGGAGGAGGGCCCCTTCGGCTTCGTCAAGGACATCGGCGTCGCCATCGTCGAGATGCCCCGCGGCCTGAAGAAGATGGCCCTGGTCTACCTCTTCCAGTGGTACGCCATGAACGTCTTCTGGCAGTACCTGGGCCTCATGTGCGCCGTCACCTACTTCGGCGTGAACCTGTCCGACCCGGGGTACGCCAAGACCGAGGCCTTCAACAACGCCTCCGGCTTCGCCACCGGGCTCATGGTCGCCTACTACGTCTCCTGCACGGTCGTCGCCCTCTTCCTGGCGCGACTGTCCAACCGCATCGGCCCCAAGCACGTCCACACCGCGGCGCTGTGCCTCGCCGCCGTCTGCCTGGTCCTGCTCACCCGCATCGGCAGCCCCGGCCACACCGCGGTCCTCTACCTGCCCATGATCGGCATTGGTGTGGCCTGGGCTTCTATTACGGGCGTACCCTACATCATGGCCATTGAGATGATCCGCAAGGAGCGCCGAGGCGTCTACATGGGCGTTATCAATATGATGATCGTCATCCCCCAGTTCATCCAGACCCTCACCTTCGGTCCCATTTACAAGCACCTGCTCGGCGATCACCCGGTCAACGCCATGCTCTTCGTCGCAGTCTTCCTCGTCATCGCCGGTCTGCTCATCGAGTGGATCGACACCGTCAAGGACGCGGACCCGCGGGTGCGCGCCGCCGCCGTGTCCGCCACTGAGACTGCCGTGGCCTGACCGGGTGCCCCACGAAAGGATGTCATCCGTGACCTATACCACCATTGTCGCCGGAGTCGGCGATGTCGAGGCGAACACCCACGTCATCGATCGCGCCTGCGAGATGGCTCGCCTGTGCGACGCCGCTCTTCTCCTCGTCGCCGGCTTCGACCCCGTCTCGGCGCGGGACAAGGCTCGCATCAACGAGTTTGCCCCCGTCGCCGATGTGCGGGTCGGGCTCACCGAGGACCAGGCCTACGCCGTCGTCGAGAAGGCGCGTGATACCGCCGTTGAGCGCGGCGTCGCCCTCGCCCAGGGCGTCGTCGTCGAGGGCACGGCGGTCGATGCCGTCACCCTCGTCACCTTGGAGACCGAGGCGGACCTCGTCATCGTCGGATCCAAAGGCGTCGATTCGCTGTTCGGCCGCATCTTCGGAGCCGTCTCCGTCCAGGTGCTCCGCAAGTCGAAGTGCGACGTCCTCGTCGTCGTTCCCTAGTCGCCGGATAGACGTCGGACGCACGCGTCGGATCCTGCGCGATCGGACCGGCGGCGGATGCCCGCCACGCGGAAGTGTGGCGGGCATCCGCCGCTATGTTTTGAGGTTCTTCGTGTGTGAGGGCGTGGTCGGGGTGAGCGGGTGCCGGTGGTTCGGCGTCTCGGGGTCCTGCGCGGTCGTACTCGGCGTCGCGTGGTCGTACCCGGCGGCGCGCGGTCGTACCTTAGAGGGGCTCTAAGGTACGACCGCGCGGTTTTACGTACGACCGCGTGCGCTGGGGGTACGCCCACGCGGTTTTACGTACGACCGGGTGGGATCGCGTACGACCACGTACCCCGAGACCCCGACGAGGAAAGCCCCGCACAACCCCATCCCCACGACACGAAGAACCCGTTTTGAGCAGTTGTCGTAACTCCTGTGATACGTGGGGCCGGGCTGGGCGCATGGTGGCGCTGCGTCTGCCCGGGTGGCCCCGCGCCCCGACCCGCTCCGGGACGCGGCGCTCGGCGTTCCCTGAATCTCCTCCCCTCGACGTCGGCCGCCCATGCCGCCGAGCCCCGCGGCGTAGGCGGGCGCGCCGGGAGGAGGCGCGCTGGAGTCGGCGTGTTTGGTCTAGGACTGAAGTCACACTAGAGTCATATCGTGAACGACGCGTCGCCGCGTCACGCCTGCATCAGGACGATCTGAGTCAGACCCGAGAACGACCCGAATCAGAAAGGGGCATCGATGCCCAAGTACGTGTACCGCTTCAGCGAGGGTGACAAGGACCAGAAGGACCTCCTGGGAGGCAAGGGAGCGAACCTGGCGGAGATGACCCGGCTGGATCTCCCCGTTCCCCCCGGCTTCACCATCACCACCGACGCCTGTCGCGCCTACCTGGCCAGCGGCGAGGTCCCCGAGGAGCTCTCGGTCCAGGTCACCACCGCTCTGCGTGGAGTCGAGGAGGAGCTGGGGCGCGAGCTCGGCGCCGCCGAGGACCCCCTGCTCGTCTCGGTGCGAAGCGGCGCCAAGTTCTCCATGCCCGGCATGATGGAGACCGTCCTCAACATCGGCCTCAACGACGTCTCCGTCAAGGGACTGGCCGCCGCCAGCTCCGACGAGCGCTTCGCCTGGGACTCCTACCGCCGCCTCATCCAGATGTTCGGCAAGACCGTCCTGGACATCGACGGCGACCACTTCTCCGACGCCCTGGACGCCAAGAAGGACGCGCGGGGCGTCTCCATGGACTACGAGCTCCCCGTGGACGCCCTCCAGGAGCTGGTCGAGGAGTACAAGGCCATCGTCAAGGAGCACGCCGGCATCGACTTCCCGCAGGACCCCCGCTCCCAGCTGGACATGGCCACCGAGGCCGTCTTCCGCTCCTGGAACACCGAGCGCGCCCACATCTACCGCCGCCGCGAGAAGATCCCGCACGACCTGGGCACCGCGGTCAACGTGTGCACCATGGTGTTCGGCAACATGGGGGAGACCTCCGGTACCGGCGTGTGCTTCACCCGCGACCCCTCCACCGGGCGCACCGGCGTCTACGGCGACTACCTGGTCAACGCCCAGGGCGAGGATGTCGTCGCCGGTATCCGCAACACCCTGTCCCTGGCCGACCTCGAGCGCCTGGACAAGGCCTCCTACGACGAGCTGCGCTCCATCATGCGCCGCCTGGAGACCCACTACCGCGACCTGTGCGACATCGAGTTCACCATCGAGCGTGGCAAGCTGTGGATGCTCCAGACCCGCGTGGGCAAGCGCACCGCCGCGGCCGCCTTCCGTGTGGCCACCCAGCTCGTGGACGAAAAGCTCATCACCATGGATGAGGCCCTCACCCGCGTCTCCGGCGAGCAGCTCACCCAGCTGATGTTCCCCCAGTTCGACGACGACTCCAGCCGCGACCTGCTCACCCGCGCCATGGCCGCCTCCCCGGGCGCCGCCGTGGGCTACATCGCCTTCGACAACGACGAGGCCGTCTCGCGCGCCGAGAAGGGCGACTCCGTCATCCTCGTGCGCCGCGAGACCAACCCCGACGACCTGCCCGGCATGGTCGCGGCCGCCGGCGTGCTCACGGCCCGCGGCGGCAAGACCAGCCACGCCGCCGTCGTCGCCCGCGGCATGGGCAAGACCTGCGTGTGCGGCGCCGAGGCCCTCGAGGTCGACTCCGCCGGCAAGACCCTGCGCATCGCGGGGCGCGAGGAAGTCCTCACCAGTGAGGACATCATCGCCATCGACGGCACCACCGGCGAGGTCTTCCTCGGTGAGGTCGGCGTCGTCGACTCCCCGGTCATGACCTACCTGCGCCGAGGCCTGGACGAGGCGCTCAAGGCGGCCGGAGACGAGGACACCCGCGAGCTCGTCACCGCCGTGGACCGCCTCATGCGCCACGCCGATGAGGTCCGCCGCCTTCAGGTGCGCGCCAACGCCGACACCCCCGACGACGCCCGCCACGCCATCCACCGCGGCGCCCAGGGCGTGGGGCTGTGCCGCACCGAGCACATGTTCCTGGGCGAGCGCAAGCAGTTCGTCCAGAACCTCATCCTGGCCTCCTCCGACGCCGAGCGCGAGGCCGCCCTGGCCGCCCTCCTGCCGCTGCAGAAGGGCGACTTCATCCAGATGTTCGAGACGATGAACGGCAAGCCCATGACGGTGCGCCTCATCGACCCGCCGCTGCACGAGTTCCTGCCGGACCTGACCGAGCTGAGCGTCAAGGTGGCCGTCGACCGCGAGCGCGGCGAGCTGGACCCGGCCGACGAGGAGCTCCTGGCCGTGGTGCGCAAGAGCCACGAGGCCAACCCGATGCTCGGCCTGCGCGGGGTCCGCCTGCTGCTGACCATGCCGGGCCTCATCGAGCTCCAGGTGCGCGCCATCGCCGAGGCCGCCGTCGAGCGCCTCAAGGCCGGCGGCGACCCGCACCCGGAGATCATGATCCCGCTCATCGGCTCGGTGCGCGAGCTCCAGCTGGCGCGCGAGCGCGTGGAGCAGGTGCTGCGGGAGGTCTCCCAGGCCTCCGGCTACGCCCTCGACTTCCCGGTGGGCTGCATGATCGAGCTGCCGCGCGCGGCCGTCACCGCCGCCCACATCGCCCAGGAGGCGGACTTCTTCTCCTTCGGCACCAACGACCTGACCCAGACCACGTGGGGCTTCTCGCGCGACGATGTCGAGTCATCCTTCGTGGGCCGCTACATCGACGACGGCATCTTCGGGATCTCCCCCTTCGAGACCATCGACGTCGACGGCGTGGGCGGCATGGTGAGTCTGGGCGTCGAGGGCGGCCGCTCCACCAAACCGACGATGAAGATGGGCGTGTGCGGTGAGCACGGCGGCGACCCCGAGTCCATCATCTTCTTCCACCGCGTGGGCCTGGACTACGTCTCCTGCTCGCCCTTCCGCGTGCCGGTGGCCCGCCTGGAGGCCGGGCGCGCGGCCGTCGAGGACAAGGACGAGTAGCGGTCGGGAACCAGTGTGTGGCGCAGCCGGCCGGTTCGACCCGAAGGTCTGAGCCGGCCGGCTGCGTCGTCTGTGCTGCGCCGGGTCTTAGTCGCGGTTCATGAGCACCTGGGCGAAGCGGGCGGTCTGTGAGGGCTTGAGATCGGGCAGATAGGCGCGGGCGATCGCGATCCCCACAGTGGGCAGGTCCACCAGGTCGGGGACTGCCAGGTACATGGGCACCGCCCGAGGCTTGAACTTGCGCTTGTAGGCGTGCAGGGAGCCGAAGCCGTAGGCCGGCTCCAGCACGGAGGCCAGCAGGTCGATGAGCGGATCGAAGCGCGAGGAGGTGCCGCCGTCGGCCGGGGCGGAGCGGGTCAGCGGCGCCCCGGACAGGGAGAGGATCTCCAGGCCCTCGGCCTGGGCGTCCTGGGCGGCGCGCCCGATGAGGAACTCCATGACGGGGCGGAAGCCGCCTTCGCGGCGCCGCATGAAGTCCAGGGTCAGGCCGATGACCTTCCCGTTGCGGTAGACCGGCAGCCAGGAGGTGACGCCCTGGACGGTGCCGTCGGCGTCGACGGCCAGCAGCAGGCGCGTCTCGGAGTCGTCGAGCTCGGCCAGACCGCCGAGTGTGAATCCCATCTCCGGCAGGGGCTTGTCACTGGCCCAGGCCTGGGAGATGGCGCGGATCTGGTCGCGCTGGCCCGCAGGGCAGTCGCAGAAGCTGGTCCACACGGTCTCAATGCCCTCCTTGCGGGCGTGGTTGAGAGCCGTGCGCACGTCCTGGTAGGCCTTGCCGCGGAAGGCCAGGTCCGGAAGGTCCAGGAGGGCCTCCTCGGCCACCTGCATGATCGTCCAGCCCATGTCGCGGGCCGCTTCCATCGCCGGGGCGTGCACCGAGTAGAGGGCCGGGATGAGTCCGGCGTCGGTGGCGAAGTCCGCGAAGTCGCGCACCGCCTGGGCGACCTCGGCGTCGTCGGCGGCCGGATCCCCGACCGTCAGGGCCACGTCGCGGCTGGGACGGTAGGAGAAGCCGGCCGTGCCGGCTTCGTTGACCCAGGCCTCGTTGCCCTCCCAGGTGAGCATCCAGCCCAGTGTTCCGGCGCCGCGGGTGCGTACCAGCTCGGTGAGCTGCTCGCGGCTGGCCACCGGAGTGCGGGCAGGCGCCGACTGGGCCAGCCACACCCACAGGATCGTCAGGATCCACACCAGAACCGGCGTCCCCTTGGTGATGAGGTGGGCCATCGGGGTCAGGGGCTCGACGATGAGGCCCATGACGCCGCCGGTACCCACGGGCAGAAGGTAGGACAGGTAGGTCTCTAGCAGATCGGGCCAGCTCGCGTAGGGGGAGAAGTCCCGGGAGATGAGCAGGCCCCCGAACACGGCGATGGTGGCCCCGCCGACGACGGTGAGGGCCCAGGCCACGACGGCGCGGTAGAGAACCCCGGGACGTGATCTCAGGGTGAAGCAGCCCATCTTCCAGCACACGAGGCCGATGACCACGATGTTGAGCAGCAGGGGGACCAGCAGGTGGCCGGAATGCACCCAGCTGGGCAGGGTCTGGGCCGTCTCGGAAGCGGGCTCGGGATGCTGGGCGTCGAGCTTCTCTACGAGGGCGAACATGGCTGCGCAGGCCCCCAGGAAGGTCTGGAGGAGGATGGTGCCCAGTGCCGCTGAGCGGCGTCCGCGGCGCAGGCCGTCGGCCAGGACGAGTTGGAGGAAGGTCGGCATGCACAGCAGGAGCAGTTCGACCGGGGAGATGGCGGCGTTCTTGGGCAGGATCGCGGGGGTCAGTCCGAAGCGCGCGTCGGCCAGGGGGCCGGCGGCGTTGCTCAGGACCGCCAGGGCGCAGCTCACCGACCAGCAGGCCACCAGGAAGGCCACGAGCTCGCGCTCCACGCGCCGGGGCAGCTCCTGGGACGGCGCCGTCTTCTGACCGCGTTCCAATGCGATCCCCAGGACGAGGCCGACGGCGCCCGATCCCAGACGGGCCAGGGTCCCGACGGTGCCGCTGACGGCGGCCGAGACGCCGAGGACGGCGAACATGACCAGGCGCACGCGCCGCCGCCAGGACGGGCGCATGACGCTGGTGGAGGCCGCCACGATACCGGTGATGGGCAGGCCGACGCCGTGGATGGGGGCGTGGATGAGGAAGGGCGGCCAGGCCTCCCACACGCGCCCGATGAGCGGGTAGAACGCCTGGGCCAGGGCGATCCCCCCGGCGGAGGAGACGATGCTCGTCACCAGCCACCGCTGCGTGCCCAGGAGCCGTTCCAGCAGGACGCCGATGGACAGCAGCACGATGGCGCCTGAGACCGGCAGCAGGTGGCCTGGGGCGGCCCAGGCGGTCAGCAGGGTCCACACGCGCTGGGGCTGGTGGATGTAGGCGGACAGGGCGATCTGCCCCCGGTGCCCCCAGGGCAGGAGGACGAGCCCGATGAGGAGGGTGAGCGCGGCGGCGGCGGTGGCGGCCGGTGCGGGGGCCAGCCAGGCGCGCGTGGCCCGCCAGGCCCGGTGCGCGTACGCGATCAGGCGGGAGGGCCGGGCGGCGGGCGTCGTCGGAACGGTGGATGTGTCGGGGGCCTTCTGGGAGGGAGGCGCCGCAGGTGGCTGCGAGGAGACGGCGGAGGACGCCGGGGAGGGCGCGTTCTCGGGCACGTCCGGGGGAGCTGTACTGGACGGGGCCGACGGCATGAACACTCCTCAGACGGTAGGTGATGAGAGGTTGGCGGCGGATAAAGACCGGTTGGTTCCCCAGGGCCGGGGCCCACCGGTGAGCGGCGGAGACCAGAAGGGCTCATGGGATGCCCGAAGGTACCGCAGAGGGTCGGGCCGGAGGGGACCGGCCAGCCGACATTCTTATCCACTTCGTAGGCATCCTCATCCCCCTCGAGGGGGATATGACCATGAGACCGGTCTCTCCGAGAGTCGGGGGCGCCCCTGAGAGAAACCCCCGAGCGCCCCGCAGGGCGGCGGTTTTGTCACTGTTTCGGGTCCGGCGTACAGGCTCGGTGGACCACCCAGCGTTGCTGTGATGAGATAGTCTGCCGTGTGCTAGCGGTCGTGACAGGATGGCTGGGCGCTGCGGTGACGGACGGCTCGACCGTGCATTCGTCTGTTCGCGTGCCTGCCCGTGCTGGAGGCCATCGCGGAGCAGGACGACGAGGAAAGGCGGCCCCATCCATGGCCATGTACGAGCTTGATGGCAACCACCTCCTGCCCGTGCGCCTGGGACGCTCCGCCGATTCCATCACACTGTCTCACAGCCTGGTCGCCATTCAGCGTCAAATCGTCGATGTCCTGCGTCGTCCGCTCTTCCCCCTGTCCTGGGACGAGATCGACGGCGGAGCGAGCCTGACCGCTCTGGACGCCACCGGGCAGGTCGTCGTCGTCGAAGTCCTTGAACGCGTCGACTCCGCCGGGCTGCTGGCCGCCATGTCGCGCCTGACCCAGGCCGCCGCCGCAGGCCGACGCGAGATTGCCAGCAGGTACGCGGGCGGGCTGGGGGCCTTTAGCGAGGACTGGAACGAGTTCCGCGAGGCCATGCCGGCCCAGGTCGAGCCCGGGCCGCGGCTAACGATCCTGAGCGCCGCCCTGGAGCCCGACGTCGTCGGGGGGCTGGGCGTCCTGGCCTCCTCCGGCCTGGAGATCCACGAGGTGGACGTGCGCATCGTGGATGAGTCGCGCATCGTCGTCGTCGTGGAGAAGATCTCGGGGATGGACGTGGCCTCGGGCGGGCCGCTGCTCGTGGCCCGCGCGCCCCGCCCGGCTCTGGCAGGTTCTGCCGGCGCTGCGGGCGCGGACGGCTCGCGCGCCGTTGACGCCTCCGAGCAGGTCGAACAGACGAGCCCGGTGACCGGCCCCATCGAGATCGTCCTGCCGCCGGAACCCGTCGGAGACCCCGACGCAGACGGTGGCGGAGCCATCCCCGCGGGAGCTTTCGCCGCGTCGGGCGCCGCCGATGCGCTCTCCGAACTGTTCGAGCCGGTGGCCGTGACCGCCGAGCAGCCACAGCTGCATGCCCTGGCGGCCCAGGGACGGGCGGAGGCCAGGGACGAGGACCGGGCCGAGGACATCGCCGATGACAACGCCCATGGCGCATCCGGCGACAGCTCCGATAAAGCCTCTGGGGCAGACGGGCCCGACACGGCGGACGACCCGCCAGAATCTCATACGGATGCCTCAGCCGGTGCTGCCGCCGATGACCCCGACATCCTCGGCGGTGCTGAGTCTCGACCCCGCACCGCCGCATCTGACTCCGAGAACGGGCCCGGCGATGCCGACCGCGATGGCGACGACGAGGACGCCCCAGACGGTAAGGATGATGGTGAGCGGCCCGGTGCGTACGGCACTGATAGCGGTGCTGGCAAGACTGCCGGTGTCGGCCGGGACCTGGCCGACATCCTCAGTGGGGACTCCCTGACCGGCCCCATCACCATCGACCTGGGTGACGGTCCTGAAACGGACGCCGACCGTGCCGACGAAGCCGACCCTGCTGATGACGCTGATGATGCCGATCCTGCTGATGACGCCGGTGCTCAGGCACGGGCCGTTGCGGCGCTGGCCGGCGGCGTGGACATCCTCGGCGGGAGCAGCCTGTCCGGGGGCGGCGGCTCGGCGGCGTCGGCCGGTTCGGCGCTTTCGGATGCGCCGCTCGGCGCGGCGGCCGACAGCACGAGCGTTGCTATTGCCGGTGGAACACTTGGCACAGCAGCCTCGCATACCGCCGCAGGCGACTCCGAGGCGTCCGGGGCCTGGCGCAAAGACGATTCCCGCAGCCGAATGGGGCGGCGCTCGCGGGCGACACGGCCCCCGTCCCAGAACGATGCCCCTTCCTCGCCCACCTCGCATGCCGCGACGACGCCCGCCGCTGTCTCAGGAGCTTCCGAGACCGGTGAGCACTCGGCGCAGGCCGCCGAGGCCTGGTCCACCGTGGCCCCCAACGAGGCGCGCCCGGCCGAGCCCACCGGGGCAGTGCCCCTGGTGTCGTGGGAGCCCCTGCGCGGATCGGCCGATGCACTCGACCCGGTGGCCGAGGCCCTCGGCGGGGACCCGTCGAAGTCCCTCGTGGTCCAGGAGACTGCGGAGCTGGCAGCCGTGGCGGCCACACTCGGGGAACCGACCCAGCTCATCTGGCAGCGGCTGCGCCGGGGCATCTACCACGAGGCGATGCTCTCGGTGGAGGGCGTCATTACCCTGTCCGACGGGCGCTCCTTCACCGACCCGACGTCGGCCGCCAACGCCGCCCAGGACATCACCGACGCCGATGGCTGGCGCGTGTGGCGCGTGGGGGTACGCGGCGCCCACCTGGGCGACCTGCGCGATGACCTGGCTGATCGCAGCTCTTGAATCGCCCGGCCGATGCGCCTGTGGGGTGGTTTCCCGGCCGTCTCACCCGTGTGGTCGGGTCCCCTTACGTCGTAGGTCGTAAGCCCCCTGACGTCCTGCGCCCGTAGAGGAGAGCCGCCCGGTAACGCGAGTCTGGAGGCGGCTCGCGGCTTCCCGACCACGCGGGCCCGGGAGATGATCATGAACGCGACGCGCAGCATGACGCGCAACGTGATGAGCAGGGGTGTAGCCCTGGTTGTGGTGGCCCTGTTGGCCTCGCTGTCCCTACTGACCGCCTGCGGCTCGACGTCGTCGTCGGCCGGTCTGCCGCCGCGTGAGCCGCCTGCGGGGGAGCATCAGCTCACGGCCGAGGATGTCAATGCCTGGCTGGACGGGAAGCTGCCCGATGCCCTCAAGAACGGCGACATCCCCGGCGCCGTGGTGACCGTGGTCAAGGACGGACAGGTGGTGACCACCCGCGGCTACGGCTGGGCCGACACGGGCGCCTCCGGCGGGCAGCCGGTGGCCGTGGACCCGCAGACGTCCCTGTTCCGGGTGGCCTCGATCTCCAAGATCCCGACCTCCATCGCGGCCATGCAGCTGGTGGAGCAGGGCAAGGTGGACCTCGACGCCGACATCAGCGCCTACCTCGACTTCGAGATCGAGCGGCGCTTCGATAAGCCCCTGACCCTGCGCCACCTGCTGACCCACTCAGCGGGCTTCGAGGAGAGCATGAGAATCGCTCAGAATGAGACGGACCTGGAGGCCTACGTCAAGACCAATCCACCGGTGCAGGTCTTTACGCCGGGCACCACCCCGGGCTACTCCAACTACGGGATGGCCCTGGCCGGTTACATCGTGCAGCGGGTGAGCGGTCAGCCCTTCGAGACCTATGTGCGTGAGCACGTCCTGGAGCCGGCGGGCATGACTACCTCCACCTATGAGCAGCCCCTGCCCGCGGGACTGGCCGGCTCTCTGGGCCCGGGCTACACCTCCACCGGCGAGAAGATCCCCTTCGAGCTCATGGGCGACTTCCCGGCCGGCTCGCTGACCGTCTCGGCCCCGGACTTCGCCGCCTTCATGAACGCCCAGCTGAGCCGCTCGCCGAAGCTGTTGCGTGAGAAGACCTGGGAGCAGATGTGGTCCCCCGGACTGGGGGAGGACAAACTCGGCAATCGCGCCAAGGCTGGGGAGATGGGCCTGGGCTACTTCGACCTCTCCCGTCACGGCCGGCGAGTGGTGGGGCACGGCGGAGACATCCAGGGCTGGCACTCCCAGTTCGAGCTCTACCCCGAGGAGAAGACCGGCATCTTCATCTCCTACAACGGCGACGGCGACGGCAGCGACTCCTCGAACAACCTGCGCGAGGACCTGGCTCAGGGCTTCGCCGACCGCTACTTCCCCGGCGAGACAGTCAAGGCCTCCGGCAGCAAGGACTCCGCTGAGCGCGCCCGCCAGGTAGCCGGCTCCTACGTGCCCAGCAGAGTCCCGTGGGCCTCCTTCGCGGCGGCCTGGGTACCTGCTCTCTTCCCGGCAACGATCGAGCACACAGGCGACGGGGGACTCAAGGACGGCGAGACTCAGCTGGTCGAGGTGGAGCCCTGGGTCTGGCGGCAGGTCGATGGGCGCAGCGCCATTGCCGCGCAGGTTGAGGACGGCAAGGTCGTCAGCCTGAGCCAGGGACCGGCTCTTACCCTGCTTCCCATGACGCCGGTTCAACAGGCGCTTGCTCCCGTGTTCGGTGTCTGCCTGGTTCTGCTGCTGGTGGTGACGGTGGCCTGGCCGATCGGGGCGCTGCGACGGCGTCGGGCCCTCAAACGGGGCCAGGAGGTCGGAGCCCCGGTGCCGTGGTTGACCCGCGTGGCTCGGGGCGGCGGGGCCACGGCGCTGGCCGCCCAACTCACCTGGATCCTGGTACTCGCCGTATTCGCGACCATTCAGTCTTCTATCGTGGGCTATGGCGCCCTTGCCTGGGTCGCCCCGGTAATACGAGGAGCCCAGGTGCTGCAGGCCTTGGGAGTGGTGGCCGTCATTCCGGCGGCGGCCGACTTGGTCATCACCCTGAGGCGCCGGGCGGGCTGGCGGCGAGTCACCATGTCGGCTGTCCTCCTGGCGGCGCTAGTGGCACTGGCCTGGTGGGCCTGGGCCGGCAACGCCCTGGTACCCAGGCTCGGACTGTGACCGAAGGACTTTGAGGTCTGTGTCCCTCGATGACAATGCAGCCATGAACCTGTCCGGTCCCACCAGCGCGCTCCCGATCCGGCGCAACGACGTGCTGCTGGCTCTCACCTTCGCAGTGGTTCAGCCGGCGGTGGCGTTCCTTGCGAGCGCCTCGGTGCCGGTCGGCCCTCGGCCGTGGTTCGCCGCGACGGCTGCACCGCTTGCGGCTGAGGGGCTGGCCCTCGTGCTGTGGCGCAGTCGCCCGCTGCTCTGCCAGGCGCTGGTGTGGTCGGCGGAGGTGGCGACATCATTGCTGCTTCCTGCAGGTTACGTCGCCAGCGGCTACGGCCAGCTCGTGGTGTCCTTCAGCATGGGGATGCGGTTTCCTCTGCGCCGAACGGCGGCTGCCCTGACCGCGCTGTCGCTGGCCTATTCGGCGGTCGACAACTGGCGAGACCCGCCCGAGCAGTGGCAGCTGGCCATGACGAGAGTACTGGTGACCCTGGCGGCCTGCCTGCTGCCGATGCTGGGCGGGGCGGCGCTGGCCAGCAGCCGCAGGTACGAGCACTCCCGCCAGGAGCTTCTCAGGCGCGAGCACGGCCGGCAGCTGGAGGTGGCCCTCATCCAGGAGCGCCGCCGCCTGGCCGGTGAGCTTCACGACGTCGCCGCCCACCACCTGGCCGGGATCGTCGTGCAGGCGGCCGCGCTTGAGCGGCTGATCGACCGCGACCCGCTAACGGCCAGGGACGCGGCTCAACAGCTGCGCCGGCAGGCCAAGGAGACCCTCTCCGGGCTCCGCTCCGTGGTGGGCCTGCTGCGCAGTGACGCCGAGGCCGGGGAGTCTTCGCCCGGGCTGCACGACTTGCCCGAGCTGATTAACTCCACCTGGGCGCTCGGCGTCGATATCGAGTTGCTTGACGGTGGAATCCTCAGCGGTGGGGACGATGAAGCGGATGTCGGCGATGCGCTGATCCTTTCGCCGCTCGCCGACTCCGCCGTCTTCCGGGTGGCGCAGCAGGCGATCAGCAACGCCCTGCAACACGCTCCGGGAGCCCCGATCACGGTGGAGGTGAAGCGTCTGGAGACCGCTCTCGAGCTGACCGTTCTCAATGGCCCGGCACACCGGCCCTCGACCGACCCCGGTGGTGGCGGCACCGGCCTGACGGTCATGCGGGAGCGGACCGACGCCGTCGGCGGCTCGCTCCAGGCCGGCCCGGTGGAGGGCGGCGGCTGGCGGGTACGGTTGGTCCTGCCGTTGGCCCGGGAGGAGGACGCGTGATCAGGGTGGTACTGGTGGATGACCAGGCGGTGATCCGTGTTGGCTTCCGCATCCTGCTGGAGGAGCAGGAGGACATCACAGTGGTGGGTGAGGCCTCCGGCGGCAGGGAGGCGGTGCGCGTGGTGCGGGCGACCCGGCCCGACGTCGTGTGCATGGACCTGCGGATGTCCGAGGGGGATGGACTGACGGCCACGCGCCAGATCGTCTCCGAGCGGGAGGGCGGCACCCCGTCGGTCCTGGTCGTCACCACCTTCGACATGGACGCCGACGTCTTCGGCGCGCTGGAGGCCGGGGCCGACGGGTTCATCCTCAAGGACTGCGAACCCGAGGAGCTGGTCGACGCCGTGCGCCGCCTGGCCTCGGGCTACGGCCTGGTGGACCAGAGCGTCACCCGCCGGGTGATCGCCGAGTTCGCCCGCCGCCAGGGCAGGGTCGAGAACCGGGAGGCGCTCGGCGTGCTCACCGAGCGGGAGCGCGAGGTCGTCCAGCTCCTGGCCAGCGGCATGTCGAACGCGGAGATCGCCGCAGAGCTCATTGTGGAGACCAGTACGGTCAAGTCGCACCTGACGCGGATCCTGCCCAAGATCGGCGCCCGCGACCGGGTCCAGGCCGTCGTGTGGGCTTACCGTAACGGGCTGGCCTGAGCCGCCTGCCGGGCAGGGCTTAGCGCAGCACGTAGGCGGACATCCAGCGGCGCAGGGCGGAGAAGACCTGCTCGCGCACGGGCGGCTCGGACAGGGTGAGGTCGTGGACGCCGCCGGGGAATCGCGCGATGGTCACCAGCTTGCCGAGCATGACGGCGCGGCGGGCGGTGGCGTTGGCGTCGATGATCGTGTCGGCGCTCCTGGACTCCGGCATCCACGTCACTCCGAGCCGGGTGGTGGCTGCGCCCATGGACAGCACCGGGCAGCGGATGTCCAGGCCCTGGGCGACGCGGTTGTGGCCCTCCATGACGGCCTGGAGCCAGCCGACGCGCACGGGCGCGGAGGGCTTGATCGACCAGGCGGGGTTGATGTCCCAGCCGGTGACGTAGGGGTCGTCGGCCCAGGCGGGATCGGGCAGCTCGCCGTCGCGCTCGGGATCCCAGCCATCGGTGATGGAGAAGGCGCGCGCCGGGTCGACCCAGCCGTCGAGGATCGACATGCGCGGATCGCGCAGCGCCAGGGTGCGCAGGACCGGGTCGCCGACGGTGCGCACGATCTCGGAGCCCTGGAGTGAGAGCCAGGCGGAGTTCAGAACCAGGGCGCGCAGGGCTCCGGGGTGGCGATCGGCCCACAGGGAGGCGACAAGACCGCCGGTGGAGTGACCGGACAGGACGACCTCGGTCTCCCAGCCCTGGTCGGCGCGGATGGCGGACAGGGCCAGACCCAGGTCCTCGTCGTACTCGGCCAGGGAGGTGCACCAGCCCAGCATCTGGCCCTCGCGCCAGGAGCGGCCGTAGCGGCGCAGGTCCAGAGCGTAGAAAGCGCCGCCCAGACGGGAGATCTCGCGGGCCAGGTGGGTCTGGAAGAAGTAGTCGTTCCAGCCGTGCAGGTAGAGGTAGATGAAAGCGGGGGTGGTGGGGGTGCCCGGCAGCGCACCGGGGTCGAGGGCCGGCAGGTGGCGCACCAGGGTTGCGACGGCGCCGTCGTCCTCGTCGTCGGGCAGCAGCTCCAGGGTGCGGGCCTCGAAGCCCGGGCCCAGGAAGTCCGGTCCCCAGGCGTCCACCGGTGCGTGCTCGGTCGTTGCGTTCACGTCCCCATGATCGCACCGCGAGCCGGAAGGAGGGACCAAGACGGTTTTCTCACCCACCGACCAAAACTTCAGAAACGACCCGGAGCCGTGTCGCGTGTGAAGAAAATGTTGATGTTCAGGCGCCGGCCAGGAAATCGCGCAGGATGGCGTCCATCTGCTCGGCCTCGATGAGGAAGCCGTCGTGCCCGTGCAGGGAGGTGATCGTCTCGCGCCTCGCTCCCGGGATGCCGCCGGCCAGCTCCTCGGCCTGGGCGGGCAGGAAGAGCCGGTCGGAGTCCACGTCCACCACGAGCGTGCGCGCCCGAACCGTCGCCAGTGCCGCCTCGATACCTCCGCGCCCGGTGCCGACGTCGTGCACCATCATCGAGTGGGTGACGATGAGGTAGGTGTTGGCGTCGAATCGCGCCAGCAGTTTGCCGGCGTGGTAGTCCAGGTAGGACTCCACCTGGTAGCGCCCGCCCACGGCCGGGTCCTCCTCGCCCTGGTGGCGCCGCCCGAAGCGCTCATCGAGCTCGGCGGCGCTGCGGTAGGTCGTGTGCGCCAGCGCCCGCGCCAGGCCGAGCCCCCGCACCGGCCCCACCGAGTGGGAGTAGTAGTCGCCGTCGAAGAAGAAGGGGTCAGCCACGATCGCCAGCTCCTGGAGGTGGCACCAGGCCAGCTGATCGGCGGTCGTCGAGGCACCCGTAGCCACCAGCGCCAGATTGCGCACCCGCTGCGGGTGGGTGACCCCCCACTCGATCGCCCGGTGTCCGCCCAGTGACGCCCCGATGACCAGGTGGAAGACCTCGATCCCCAGGGCGTCGGCCAGGCGGGCCTCGGCCTCCACGGCGTCGCGCGTGGTCAGCCATGGGAAGCGCGACCCCCAGGGGCGCCCGTCAGGTGCCGTCGACGACGGGCCCGTCGAGCCCTGGCAGCCGCCCAGGATGTTGGCCGCCACCACGAAGTAGTGCTCGGTGTCGACTGCTCGCCCCGGCCCCACTAGGTCCGACCACCAGCCCGGCGTCGGATGCCCGGGCCCGGCTTCGCCGGTGACGTGGGAGTCGCCGGTCAGCGCGTGCAGCACGAGGACCGCGTTGTCGCGCTGCGGGCTCAGCTCCCCCCAGGTCTCGAAGGCCAGAACCGTGTCCGGCAGGACCTCCCCGGACTCTAGGGGAAGGTCCCCGATCTCCAGGAACCGACGGCGTCCCGGCTCGTCCCCGGGGCGCCAGGCGCCTGTGGGGGAGCCGGCCATGCGGTCCACCAGCTTGGAGGCGGCCGTCCCGACGCCGTACGCGGCGGGCTCGGTCTCGGTGCTGCTGCGGGAGACGGGGTAGGAGGAAGACGTGGTCGTACTCATGACAAGCCGCCTCAGGCCCCGATGGCCCGGGCCGCCTCAAGGCCCCGCTCGAGGTCGGCCAGGATGTCGTCGATGTGCTCGATCCCCACGCTCAGGCGCACGGTCCCGGCGCTGATGCCGGCCGCGGCCAGGCCTGCGTCGTCGAGCTGGGAGTGTGTGGTGGTGGCCGGGTGGACCGCCAGGGAGCGCACGTCGCCGATGTTGGCCAGGTTGGAGAACAGGCCCAGGGCGTCGATGAAGGCGGCCCCCGCCTCGCGCCCGCCGGGCAGGTCGAAGGTGAGGATCGAGCCGGCCCCACGTGGACAGTACTTGCGGTGCAGCTCGTAGTAGGGGCTGGAGGCCAGGCCCGAGTAGCGCACCGCGGCGACGTCGTCGCGCCCCTCCAGCCAGGTGGCCACCGCCAGGGCGTTGTCCACGTGCCGCTCCATGCGCAGCGAGAGCGTCTCGACGCCCTGGGCGATGAGGAAGGCCGAGTGCGGTGCCAGCGAGAAGCCGAGGTCTCGCTGGCCCTCGGCGCGCGCCTTGAGGATGAAGGCCAGGTTGGCGCCCAGCGGACTGCCCACGCCCAGGTCCCGGGCGTAGACCAGGCCGTGGTAGGACTCGTCGGGCGTGTTGAAGGCGGGGAATCGCTCGGGCTGGGCGGCGAAGTCGAAGCTGCCGGAGTCCACGATCACGCCCGCCACGGAGGAGCCGTGCCCGCCCAGGAACTTGGTCGCCGAGGCCACCACGACATCCGCGCCCCACTCGATTGGGCGGGTCAGGAACGGCGAGGCCACCGTGTTGTCTACGACCAGCGGGATGCCTAGCTCGTGCGCGGCCGCCGCGATCGCCTCGATGTCGAGGATGTCGCCGCGAGGGTTGGGAATGGTCTCCCCGAAGAAGGCGATGGTGCGATCGTCGGCCAGCGCCGCCCAGGCTGCCGGGTCGCCGGGATCGGCCACGAACCGGGTCTGGATGCCTAGCCGGGGCAGGGTGTGGGTGAGCAGGTTTGTCGTGCCCCCGTACAGCGAGGGCGAGGCCACGATGTTGTCGCCTGCCCCGCCCAGCGTCAGAAAGGTGAGGGTCGTGGCGGCCTGCCCCGACGACGTCAGCAGTGCCCCGACGCCGCCCTCCAGGGCAGCGATCCGCTGCTCGACGATGTCATTGGTGGGGTTGGTCAGTCGCGTGTAGATGGGGCCCAGGTCGCTCAGGGCGAAGCGGGCGGCGGCCTGCTCGGCGGACTCGAAGACGTAGGAGGTGGTCTGGTAGATCGGGATGGCCCGTGCGTGGGCGGGCTCGGCCAGCGGGTCGTGCCCGGCCTGGACCTGCTTGGTCTCGAAGCGCCACCCCGCCGGGTTCGTGGGGGAGGGGGCGGCGGCCTGCTCGGGGGTGCTGGGGTGCTGGTCGGTCATGAGGACTCCTTGGTGATTCCCGGTGACCGGCGGCGATGTCAGTGCCACGTGCGGTGCCTGCGCTGCGCGGCGGTCGCTGCGCGCTTGCGGGTGGTTCCGCCCGGCGACCCGCTGCGCCCGGCGGCGGGGCCGGGACTCGCAGTCGGGGCGAGGTGTCGTGGCGCTTACTCGTCCGCCGTCACCGTTACTGCAATTCCTGCGATGGTGTGAGTGAGGGCGGGGACGCGCACGTGGGCCGACGGCGGCGTGCGCGTCAGCTGCGCATTCGCCCCGTGGCGGGGGCGTCCGGCCGGAGGGCCTCAGGACGACGGAACATGCTCCGACTTTAGCGGTTTCCCCCGCGGGCGGTCCAAACGGGAGTCCGAGGAGCGAGCGCCGGAGCCGGTCCGCCCCGGGTTCGCGGGCCTGCGCCGACGTGCGCAGAGCGGTTCTCTGCAGGCGCTGAGCCGACCTTTTGAAACCGCCGTTGACCTGCACGAATGGTTGGTTGTGCTGGATGTCATACGGGTCACGGGGGAGTGACGGCCTGGAGAAACCTTGTCAGCACAAGCGGGAACCGTGAACTACAGGAAGGTAAGTTACGATTGTGAATATTGTGAATCATGTTTCTAAATGAGGCTGAAGCGACTAGTGTGGTGGCGTCACATCCGGGTCGACATCGCCCGCCGTCCTCGTCCCCTCATCCGCTCCGCGCCCCCGTGATCCCGCGGAACGGATCCTGGCGCGGGCCGACGCCGCTCCCCGGGTGAGACGACAACCTCACGTTCAGCCCCATCACGACGGAGAACCCCTGTGAGCCCGATCCCCCAGAGACGACACGGACACGGCGTCGTCGCCACCGCAGTCGTGGCACTGGTATGCACCCTGGCGCCATCGGCGATCGCCGACCCTGTGGACCAGAGCGACATCGACCGTTCCAAGGCCTCGGAGCGATCGACCTCCACGTCCATCGCCTCTTTGGAGGCCCAGCTCGCCCAGCAGAGCACCACCCTGGAGCAGGCCCAGATCAAGGCGCAGGTCGCCAACGAGGACTACCTGACCGCCGTCGACGACCTCAACACGGCCACCACCGACGCCCAGACCGCGCAGACCAATGCCGACACCGCCGCCTCCAACACCGCGGCCGCCCGCTCGGACCTGGGCTCGATCGTCGTGCAGACCTACCAGGAGAGCGGCAACCCGCTCGACCCGCTCGCCCCGTACCTGACCAGCGAGTCGCTGGCGGACCTGGCCGACGCCGACGTCGCCCTGGCCCGCGCCGGCGAGAACAACAACGCCAAGGTCCAGAACGTCGAGGCCCTCCAGTCAGTGGCCGCGAGCATGCAGGCCATCGCCAACCAGAAGGTCAAGGACAAGGAATCCGCCAAGACCTCCGCGGACACCGCCAAGACCGAGGCGGAGACGGCCGCCCAGGACGCCCAGAGCGCCGTCACCACCACCCAGACCAACCGCGAGAACCTCATCATCCAGCTGGCCGCCCAGCGCAACACCACCGTCGAGCTGGAGACGCAGTACCAGAACCAGCTCGAGACCGAGCGCAAGGCTCGCGAGGAGGCCGCCGCCCAGGCCGCGGCCAAGACGGCCTCGGAGAAGGCCGCTGCCGACCTCGCCCAGAAGCAGGCGGAGCAGGCCGGGCAGACCGCCCATCCCCAGGAGTCGGCCCCCGCCCCTCAGGAATCGGCCCCCGCCCCCCAGGAGCAGGCGCCCCGGCCGGAGCCCACCTACCAGGCCCCGGCCCAGGATCCCGCCACTACCTCCCAGCCCGAGCCCGAGGCCTCCGACGACGAGAGTGAGGCCGCCCCCGCGCCCGCTCCGGCGCCCGCCCCCGAGCCGGAACCCGAGCCCGAGCCCGCGCCGTCGTACTCCGGCAACGCTGCCTCCATCGCCATCAGCACCGCCATGAGCTACATCGGCACCCCCTACGTGTGGGCAGGCGAGTCGGCCGCGGGCCTGGACTGCTCCGGGCTGACGATGGTTTCCTATGAGGCCGCCGGGGTCTACCTCACCCACTCCTCACGCGTGCAGTACGGGCAGGGCACCCAGGTCCCGCTCGACGCCGCACAGCCCGGCGACCTGGTCTTCTGGTCCTCCGACGGCAGCCAGTCCGGCATCTACCACGTGGCCATCTACTTGGGCGACGACATGATGATCGAGGCGCCGACCTTCGGCATGACCGTGCGCGTCACCTCCATGCGCTACTCCGGCGTCATGCCCTACGCGGTGCGCTTCTGACGCCCGGGCGGGGCGGGCGCATCGCCCGGCCCGCCCGCGTGCGTCGTCGGCGTCAGTGGCCCCCGCGGGCGATGCGGTCGGCCTCGCGCTGGAAGGACTGGCGGATCTCCTCCTCGGCCTCCTCGCGGCCCACCCAGTGGGCGCCCTCGACCGACTTGCCGGGCTCGAGGTCCTTGTAGACCTCGAAGAAATGCTGGATCTCCAGGCGGTGGAACTCCGAGACGTCCTCGATGTCGGTGCGCCAGGAGGCGCGCTGGTCGGCGCTGGGCACGCACAGGACCTTGTCGTCGCCGCCCTTCTCGTCGCGCATGCGGAACATTCCCAGCGCGCGGCAGCGGATGACGCAGCCGGGGAAGGTCGGCTCCTCCAGCAGGACCAGGGCGTCCAGGGGGTCGCCGTCCTCGCCGAGCGTCTCATCGATGAAACCGTAGTCATCGGGATAGCGCGTGGAGGTGAAGAGCATGCGGTCCAAGCGGATCCGGCCGGTCTCGTGGTCGATCTCGTACTTGTTGCGGTTGCCCTTGGGGATCTCAATCGTGACGTCGAACTCCACGGGGAGCCTCCTTCGCTCGTGTCTTCAGCTCGTTGGGCGCTGGAACGGTGCCTGACGGTCGGCGTCGATCCGGCGGGGCGGGTGTTGATGGCACTAGTGTGGCGCACGACAGCGCTTGAGGTCAGCAAACGCGTACTCTGCACGTCGGTGCATCGGCGGGAGCGACCTCCCGGGCGCCCCATCCACCTGATATACAGGCCATCCCAGCCTGTCAACAACCCAGTCCGGAGGACGTATGCGCAAGGTCCAGACCGCGGCCCTGACGGCGGCGAGCCTGCTGGTATTCGGCGGCTACTACAGCCTGGGCGATGCCCTCGACCTGGTACCCGGGCCGGTGACGGTCGCCTACGCCGACGTCGCCCCCCAGCCCTTCCCGACGCCGGCCGGTCCCAGCGCCAAGACCACGGCCCCGACGGGCCTGGAGGCGGAGGCGCCCAAGCCGTCCAAAGCGAATTTGAGCGCCTACGTCAAGGCCGTGGCCTCCGACGCCGCCCTGGCCGGCGGAAGCGTGACCGCCTCCGTCGTCGACGTCGCCACCGGCGAGGAGCTGCTGGACCAGTCGGCCGCCACCGGGGTGACACCCGCCTCCACCAACAAGGTGCTCACCGCCTGGGCGGCCCTGTCCTCCATGGGGCCGGGCCACACGCTCCAGACCAAGGCCGTCCTGGACGGCCAGACCGTCACCCTCGTGGGCGGCGGCGACGTTCTGCTGGCCGAGGACGCCGGGGACCCGACCGCCACGGCCGGTCATGCGGGCCTGGGCGACCTCGCCCGCGCCACCGCGGAGCAGCTCAAGTCCCAGGGGATGACGTCGGTCTCGCTGCGCCTGGACGACACCCTATTCACCGGCGCCCAGTGGAACGACGGCTGGGAGGCCGGCAACGAGCAATACGTGGCCAAGATCCAGCCGATCATGGTGGACATCTCCTCCACGCAAAACCAGGGTTACTCGGCCGACCCGGCCATGGAGGCCGCCCAGGCCTTCGCCAGGCACCTGAGCGACGCCGGCATCACGGTCGACGGCGATGCGTCCCGCGCCGCCGCCTCCAGCGGCGCCAGGGAGCTGGCCTCGGTCTCCTCCGCCCCGCTGTCCGACATCCTGGCCCTGTCCCTCAAGACCTCCGACAACACGATGACCGAGGTCGAGGGGCGGCTCGTGGCCGTCCAGGCCAAGGAGACCGCCGATTTCGCCGGGGCCTCCAAGGCCGTGGCCGCCCAGCTGCGCAAGGACGGCTTCGACACCTCCGGACTGACCCTCCTGGACTCCTCCGGACTGGCCAAGGGCAACAAGGTGCCCGCTAGGCTCCTGACCCAGATCCTGGCCCGGTCCGCCGGCGACAAGGGCGGTTCGGCCGGCCGCACCCTCATCGCAGACCTGCCCGTCGGGGCCCTGGACGGAACCCTGGGCAACCGCCTGCACGATACGGCCGCGGCCGGCACTGTGCGCGCCAAGACCGGCTCGCTGGAGCAGACCTCCTCCCTGGCCGGCGTCGTCACGACCGCCGACGGACGTCTTCTGGCCTTCTCGATCCTGACCAACGACTTCCCCGCCAACGGCAGCACGGCGGCCGCCGCCGCGATCGACAACCACTTCGTGGCGCCCCTGGCGGCCTGCGGCTGCTCGTGACACAACCGCGATGAGGCCCGTGAGATCCGTTCGATTCCCGTGAATCCCGTGAATCCTGTGAGAAAGGCATGGCGGTGACGACCAACGGTACAGCGGCGGGGCTGGTCGACTGGCGGACGGTGGAGCGCATGACCGCGCTGATCCCGGCCGGCCCCAGTGCCTCGCACTCGGCGCGCGCCAGTTCGGTGGCGGTCCTGCGCCGCTCCGCCCGGGAGGCGCCGACCTGGGTCGCCAGGATCACCGGCCTGCACCGCGCGGCCCAGCAGGTCGCCGAGACCACGCGCGTGAGCGTCGTCGATCGGGCCGGGCTGGTGCGCGCCTCCACCCGGGCACTGCGCGGTCTCATGGAGCAGGTGCCCGCGCCGCGGGCCTCGGAGGCGGTTCGCCTCGTCGGGGCCGCCGAGATGGCCGGGGCGATGAGCCTGATCGCCACGCGGATGCTGGGGCAGGTGGTGCCCGACGCCTCGATCGGGGCGGGGGCCGGCCGCTCCGGTGGCGAGGAGCCCGGCGGCGTGCTGGCGGAAGGAGGGTGGAGGCCCTCATCGTCCCCGCACCTGCTGCTCGTGGCCCCCAACGTGCTGGCGATGCGCCGCCAGCTGGACCTGGACATGCTCGACCTGCCTGCCTGGGTCTGCCTGCACGAGACCACCCATGCCGTCCAACTCACGGCCGCTCCCTGGCTCGGCTCCTACCTGGCCGACTCCATGCGCACGGTCATCGGCGCCGTCGTCGAGGCCGTCTACGGGGGCGCGGGATCGGGGGAGCACGGGCCCGGACCGCGGCGGGGGAGCGTGGTACGCATTGCGGCGCGCGCCGGGCGGGGGCGAGTGCTCGAGGGGCTGACGAACCTCAGAGAGCGCTCGGAGGTCGCCTCGCTGGCGGCCGCGCTCACCTTCCTGGAGGGGCATGCCGAGGTGGTTCTGGACGACGTGCGGCCCAACCGGATGCCCTCAGTGCACCGTCTGCGTGCGGTCCTGTCCCGCAGTCGGGCGGTCGACGGCGGTATCGGCCCCGGGCCCGGCCTGGGCGCGCTCCTGCTGCACCGGCTCATGGGCCTGGAGGCCAAGGAGGCCCAGTACGCCGACGGTGCCGCCTTCGTGCGCAGCGTCGTGGCGCGCATCGGGCACGAGGGGCTCAACGTCGTGTGGACCAACCCCGCGCTGCTGCCCACCCCGGCCGAGATCGCCCGCCCCGACGTGTGGGTGCGCCGCGTGAGCTGACCGCACCGCCCCTCCTCCGTCTCCTCGTGGATGAAGGGAGTGGCGTGAAGTGCCTGGCTGGGTCCGGTGTGGCAGGCTTGTGGGGTCGACGCGGACCGGTGGCCTTCCCCAGGCCCCGGCGACTCCGCGAAGCCATGACGACGCATCAGGAGGACGGGGCGGATGGACGCCACGGATATGGGATCGGACCTTCAGCAGGTACTCATCACCGAGGAGCAGATAGGGCAGCGCCTCGATGAGATGGCCGCCCAGATCGACGCCGACTACGCGGGCCGCGACCCCCTGCTCGTGGGTGTGCTCAAGGGAGCCGTCTTCGTCATGGCGGATCTGTCTCGCCGGCTGCACATGAGCGTGCCGATGGACTGGATGGCCGTGTCCTCCTACGGCTCGGGAACCAAGTCCTCCGGGGTGGTGCGCATCCTCAAGGACCTGGACACCGACGTCACCGGCCGTGACATTCTCATCGTCGAGGACATCATCGACTCCGGCCTGACCCTGTCCTGGCTGCTGGGCAACCTGTCCTCCCGGGGCGCGGCCTCGGTGGAGATCGCCACACTCCTGCGCAAGCCCGACGCCGCCAAGGTCGAGGTGGACGTCAAGTACGTCGGCTTCGATATTCCTACGGAGTTCGTCGTCGGCTACGGACTGGACTATGCCGAGCGGTACCGCAACCTGCCGTTCATCGGTACGTTGAGGCCCGAGGTCTACGGAGGTTGACTGACGCAGGTCAACCTTGACAAAACCTGAGGGCAAAACGGGAGAATCAAGGGTAGACCGGTTGAAGCGCCGCCTACGGGCGGTGATTCCGAGGCCTATGACCTGCGCCCTGACCCCTTTTACAGGTGGTCGGAGCCGTGTACGTTACGTTACGATAACGAGTGCAGATCGCCGACGGATGCCCCATCCCGGCGGGTGAAAGTGGAAGGACTCCTGGTGACGGTGAAGAAGGCTGTGCGTCGACGCGTCCCGAGGCTGGTCGGCCTCGCGGGTGCGGTGGTGCTGGCGTCCTCGCTGAGCACGCCCATGATGATGACGGCGGCGGCCGAGCCGGCCGCGGACCCCACTTTTAATACGGTTGCCGAGATGGCGCAGGCTACCGCCGCCGCCGGCAGCACCCTCACCACCCTTGGTGACGAGGCGCCGGGCGATGGTGGCGGACTGGTCTACACCGTTGAGAGCACGAGTCCCGCCGGCGCGCTGGGGGCCGTTTCGGTCATGCTGGCCGACGGCCAGTGGGCCGTGCCGAAGACGCTTCCGGTCGCCCCGACCGTGGCCTCGGACGGCGCCGCCGCCAGTGATGTGGTGGCCCGGGCGCAGTCCTTCGCCGACGCCGGAGGGGCCCTGGTCGTGGATCCGTCCCGTCCCACGCCGTTGTCGGGCGCGAATGTCCACGCCGGTGGTTCCGGCCCGTACCCGATCAGCTCGTCGGCTCTGGTGGGCATGGTGCTCTCCGGCTGGGATTACTCGCACACCACCTACGTGGCTGACCAGAACACCCCGGTGGGGTACCGGGCCGACGTCGGGCAGGACCTCAGCGGGGCCTGGAAGCCGGACGATCTGGCGGGCTGGTTCAACTCTCAGAACCGCCTGTGGCTGAACACGAACGGCGCCATCAACCCGGGGGACATCGTCTTCTTCTCCAACCCGCTGTCCGTGGGGCAGAGCGGTTCCGGCTCTGCTCCCGCCCAGTCCACGGTGTTCGGGAACATCTACGACGTCGGCATCTACATGGGGGACAACAAGGTCATCAGGGCCTCGTCCGGTGGTGTCCAGGTTGAGGAGCTTGACGCTCAGAAGGCGGCGGATCTCTCCCTGGTGGCGCGTCCGCTGTGGTCCGCGCCCGAGGGTGGTGCGGCCGCCCCGGATCAGCAGCAGGCGGGCAGTGGCGCCGGTGGAGGCTCGACGCCGACCCCGGATGGTTCGTCGTCGGCCTCATCCCAGCAGAGCGCGCAGGCTCCTGCGGCGGGGGCGCCCTCCGTCAACGGCGGTACGGTGCCGGACGGTTCTGGACCCGGCTCGCAGTCTTCGAACGGGACCGGCCATGACGACCGCAATGAGGTCGTGGTGGGCGCCAGCAGCAGCCAGGACAGCAAGGGGCGCACGAGCGCCGCTGAGCGGTCCTCGGCCAAGAGCGCCCGGGAGCGGTGGCTGCCGGTGACCGGTGTGGCAATCGGCGTGCTGTCGACGGCGGCGATCCTGCTGTCCTGCGGCCTGATCGTCCTGCGTCTGCGCCGCGGCTGAAGCGGGGCCGGTGCGGGGCGCCTGGTTATGTTGGTCTGCCCGGTGTGCTGACGGCGCTCGTGAGCGAGCGACAAGTGGGCGCGAGGGGGCGGTCGCCGATTTTCTCGGCGCCGCCCATGTTTTTAGCGCCTGATGGCCGGGCTCCCTGCGGTATAGCCGTTTCGGTCGCGTGACGCTTGCTGGAATCCTGTGAGGTCACCTGGCGCGAATCTACCTGAGATCAACGCGTGCATGGTGCTTGCCGTCAACGGATTTGTGGTCGGATGGGCCGTTCTCTCGCGGTGCTAGCGGTTCGGTGTCCATGCAGCGGACATGGCCGAGGCTACCGGCGATGTAGTTGGGCGGAAAACCGCGGGATTCTGCGGTTCTCGCTAGGCTCCCGATGCCTCAGCCGCGTTCATGTCCGTTCTGTGGACACCGGTCTCCGCTCACTCGCCGGCCTTGTTGGCAACTGACGATGGCGTCAACGGCAGAGGTTATCCCTCGGTCTTAATACACCTTCTGGTGCGAGGTGCTTTCTGACCCAAATCAATCATTGTTGGCCTCTGCGTTTCGTGTCTCAATGCACCTTCTGGTGCTGGGTGCTTTCTGACTGGGCTCCGGCTGACTATGAGGTGCCTGCCGGCTAGTCTCAATGCACCTTCTGGTGCTGGGTGCTTTCTGACTTTCACTGTCACGACACGGTGGAGCCTTGATTTTGAGTCTCAATGCACCTTCTGGTGCTGGGTGCTTTCTGACAGCTCAACTGAGTGAACCCTGTTTGGCATCAGATAGTCTCAATGCACCTTCTGGTGCTGGGTGCTTTCTGACCCCTGCCTCTGGGAGCGGCATCGTTGCGCCACTTCCGGGGGCTGGAGCGCCACCGGCTCCGCAAGCACCCCGCGGGACCGGCCGGCACCGTCCCTATTTAACCACTTTTCGGCGTCCTGACGCCAAGCGCCACCGACGTCCCCTCCGGTGCCTCCGGCCACCAGCTTCCGACGAGATCAAGCCAAAAGATCGACGTTTCGACCTGTGACTGCAGGCACAACCTGCTGTGGTGGAGGTGGAACCGGGCCCTGGACTCGGCGTCAAGGGTGTTTCCCCCGCCGAGCCGTCCGGCCGTCCAGCAGGTAGGTCAGGAAGGCGTCGAGCTGCCTGTCGGTGTCGGTCATCAATGGTCCATTGCTCGGAGACGACGGACCCGACCGCCTCCGAGTCACGGTCCACCTTATTTGCTGCACACGGTTGACCTGGACCTTGATGTTTTACTGGTCTTTCCAGCGATGAAGAAAGGACTGTGCTCGTGCCTTGGCTTCGCCGTGCCGATCGTCGAGGAGTTCGAGAAGGTTCATGACGTCGTAAGGGTTGACGATTGCGGCGTCCAGCGATGCGCCGACGAATTCTCTGTCCTTGTCGCGGTTGGCATACAATTTTGCGACGCACAGATCTTCTGGTAACAGGCAATAGCCTGTGTTACTTAGTGTGCTTCCGGCAAGAGAAGTTGCAGGTCCTGAAACAGCTATGAGGCGGTCTCTCCATCCGGAAGAGAGGATCGCGGTGGAATCGTCGACGCCGTCGATTGCGAAGCCGTGAAGTTGCTCGAAGGGAGAAAGCTCGCCAGCGACTCCCTCAATGAGATCCGCCAGTTCTTTGACGGTTTCAGGGTTGTCGTCGATGGGAAGAATGTCGATCTCGCGAGATAGTGTGGCGCGTTTGGGCAGTTCGTCCTCGGAGAAGGAGGCGAGGATGGACTGTGAGCCGAGGATGGTCACCTCGCTTCTGTTGATGATTGTGCAGGCTGTACGAATGGCGTGGTAGAGCTGCTCACGCCGCATAGTGCTTCCTCTCCCAGTAGATGACGGCCTGGCGTTGGGGTGCGCTGAGAAATCCCGCCATGGGAGAGACGTCTCGGAGCAGACAGGCGTCCTCGTCTTCGGCGCACATGCGTTCACGCATCGTTTCGATGTCGCCTGATTCGATCCATGACTTCCAGCGTTCGAGAGTCGACCGGTGCAGCGTCCCTTGAACCGAGTGCTCATTGCGTGCGATTCCGGTGACAACCTGTGGGTGCCAGGATGATGTCTCCGACCAGTTGGTGGAGGCATCGACCAGTCGGTGGAGCATGAGGCTGCGGCGTCGTGAGCGGCTGGAGGCCGCAGCGCTGTCCGGAGTGATGCTGGTGATGCCGGGGTCGAGGTTGGGGAGAGGTGTTGTGTTGTCGGGGATGTGTGGGGCCACGATCCCGAGATCCTCCAAGCCCAGGGCGCCGAGGTAGCGGGCGCGCGTGCGCAACGTAATGTCGCCTCGCGCTTCTCGTGTCTCGGTCTGAGATACGGAGGCGACAGAAACCCCTAGGCGTTGTGCGAGCTCACTCTGCGCAACGCCCAGGCTGCGCCGGGCCTCCTGAATCGTAGTCACGTACTTAAGTTATAAGTTAAAGGCTGGCGTTGGCAACCGTTCTTTCGGTGGCGTCATCGTCCTGCCTCTGCGTCGCCGCTGAAGCAGGGTTGGTGTGGGACATGGATATTGGTCCGCCGACGCGTTGACTGCGTCCCGTGAGCGGGCGACGAGCAGGCGGCTGGGCTCCTTGGCACGGCCCGCCTGGCTTTGCGTCTGCTGGCCGGTCCCTGCGGTAGAGGCGTTTCGGTTGCGTGATGCTTGCTGGAATCCTGCGAGTTCACCTGGCACGAATCCACCTGGGGTGGAGGCCTTGGTTGTCGTCGAGGAGGGCGGCGCCCGTGGTGGCGGGGTGGTTCGGGTCGGCTCGGAGGGCCTGTTCAAGGGGCTGGCGGTCGGACTGACCGTTTTCCGGCGCTGTTGGCAGCCACCGCACGGCAATTCCGGTGAACAGGCCTTCCGGTGCCGGGTGCCTTCTGACGCGGAAACGCCGAGACATTCAAATTGGTCGGCATGGTGTCTTAATGCACCTTCTGGTGCTGGGTGCTTTCTGACTGGTTATCGCGGGTCTAAGCCTCGGCGGTTTCGTCGTCTTAATGCACCTTCTGGTGCTGGGTGCTTTCTGACATCGTGGACGACGACGGGCACCAGTGGGTGCAGCGGTCTTAATGCACCTTCTGGTGCGAGGTGCTTTCTGACAGGTCTACGACCGCCTCCTTGACTGGGCCCGCACTCGTCTTAATGCACCTTCTGGTGCGAGGTGCTTTCTGACGAGTATATCCGCACTCTCGATGACTCCTCCGAATTCAGGTCTTAATGCACCTTCTGGTGCTGGGTGCTTTCTGACCCTGAAAGGAGAAAGTCATGAGTATTGTTACTACGTCTTAATGCACCTTCTGGTGCTGGGTGCTTTCTGACGCGTGAGACGGGCGTGTCTCGCGTGTCGCTGGACGATGTCTTAATGCACCTTCTGGTGCTGGGTGCTTTCTGACAGCGAAGTCCCTGGCTTATAGCCGAGATTCGCAGGAGTCTTAATGCACCTTCTGGTGCTGGGTGCTTTCTGACCCATGTCCGTGGCTTACCGGACGTTCCTGTTGCAGGGTCTTAATGCACCTTCTGGTGCTGGGTGCTTTCTGACTGTGAAGACCACTACCATCTCTGTTGATGAGAAGTCTTAATGCACCTTCTGGTGCTGGGTGCTTTCTGACACGCCAACTGGGTGCACCTGAGCACCCGGGTGGTGGTCTTAATGCACCTTCTGGTGCTGGGTGCTTTCTGACTAGTTAAAAGCGGTGGAAATATGAAATGGATAATTAGTCTTAATGCACCTTCTGGTGCTGGGTGCTTTCTGACTCCTGCCTCTGGGAGTGGCGTCGTTGTGCCACTTCCGGGGGATGGAGCGCCACCGGCTCCGCAAGCACCCCGCGGGACCGGCCGGCACCGCCCCTATTTAACCACTTTTCGGCGTCCTGACGCCAAGCGCCACCGACGCCCCCTCGGGCGCCTTCAGCTACCAACTTCCAACGACGCCAAGCCAAAAGATCGACGTTTCGACCTGTGACTGCAGGCACAACCCGCTGTGGTGGAGGTGGAACCGGGCCCTGGACTCGGTGTCAGGAATGTTTCCCCCGCCGAGCCGCCCGGCTGCCCAGCTTGTCGACGAGCAACCAGATCCCACCGCCGATGAGGACCGACCCGATAAGACCGAAGCCAAGAATCCATCCCCATCCTGCGTCCCAGCCGCCGATGTGCTGGTGCCGGACCGCAATGCCCTTAGCGGCCTCCCAATTGGACCAGATCTCCAGGAACACGCTCAGGGGCAGGCCGATGAAGGTCAGAACCGCCAGGGCGATCTCCATGATCCGCGTGGAGCGGGCGCGCTCCTCCTCGGCTTTCTGGTCGTCGCGACCGATGCGCATCAGCACGTTCTCCCGGAGCCTGTGCGCCTGATCCCTGGCCTCCTCAACCAGCAGGGGAATCCGGTAGGTGTCCAGTAGGTAGGTCAGGAAGCCGTCGAGCTGCCTGTCGGTGTCGGTCATCATGGTCCACTGCTCGGAGACGACGAACCCGACCGCCTCCGAGTCGAGCTCGATCACACGATCCACCTCATCCGCGGCACGCGGCTGTACATCGGCCAGACGAGCCATGAGCGAAGACGCTCGGTATCGCTGAAGCGGCATGAGCAGAATCGCCTCGATAAAACGCCCCTCAACCTGGGCCAGAGGGAAGAACCCTCCCTGCTGAACCTGACAGAAGGAGCACCCATGGGATCCTGCGTAGGCCGTCCAAGTCTGTGAGAGCCGGTGGAGCTGCTGAGCACGCTGCTCGAAGAGCCCATCCTGGAAGGTCTCGTCGGTGCGCCGAGGAAGGTGCCCCCACCGCCACGAACTGATGATGATGCGTTCCCTCGTCATGCCCGATTCGGGATCGGTGACGGACTGCCTGAGCCCCCGGCACTGCTCACCCGCAGTCCTTTCCTGCTCGGTACGCACGTCAGAGTCGTCCAGCTCGAAGCCCTCTCCTTGCTCCGAGGCGACGACGTCGTACGGCACGTAGGTGATGGTGTAGGGGTCGATATCCTCGAGACCGTTCACATCAGTGACGCCGAAGCCATGACCGACGTCGTCCGGGCCATATTCGGACAGGAGGGAGAGGACTCGACTCACCTCATAGACGAGTTCCTTTCTCCCCCTTGGCTCCTGCGTGAGGTTACGGACCCAGGAGAACGCCTGAGGACTCGACGGGTCGCGCAGAACCAGGTGCATGGCGATAAGCACCTTCGTTACCGTCTTTGGGGCGGGACAATTTCCGAAGGAGCCTGAGGGGATACTCACGGTCTCGATTCTGAGAACGTCCCACGCAAAGGCCGCGAGAGGAGCGGCGCCGTGGCTGGTCCGGTTCTTCTCGCTGATGAATACGGGTGAGAGGTCCTCGTAGACATAGTGGCCGCGGTGCTCAGCGGAGAGCATCCGTTTCCTCACCGGCTCACGCAGCCGGCGAGATGCCCCGTCGAAAACGGTCCGGCCCACTCCTCCGGTGATCGGTACCGGGCCTGGGGCGAAGAGGTGTCGCCACTGCTCCCACTGTCCGGGCAACTCCCACGGTACGACGACGATGACACGTAATGCGTTGTCATCCTCGGCATCGATCTCCATGAGTTCCGTCGGCGTGCGCTTATCGATCTGATTCATTGATGTGGTCTCTATTCTGTCCAGATAATGAGGCTCATGAATCGCGTGTACCAGTCCGATTCAGTTGAAACACCTAAAGCTACGGCTGCATCCTCAAGGCAGTCGATGGTGCACTGAAGGACGTCCTGGTAAGAATGCAGTTGAGGTGTCGTAATTGCAAAGTCGTTCAGTGTATCCTGGGTTGCTACAGAAGTTGGGTTATTTCCGTGCGTAACCACTAGTCGGTTACGAATTTCGGCTAACATTCGCAGATAATCGCCTCTAGGTAAGTCTTTGAGTTTGCGAGATCTCGGGGGCGTGTCCTCAGGCTTCAATCGACTAATTAGTTTAAAATTTGAGCCTTCATGAAAGAGTGTCGTCCCTGCTGGTCTGGGGTTGAACTTAACTGCTTCAGCTGCAATCACAACAAGCCTGGGGTCGATATTTCCGTCTCCGATTTGATCGATGATGAAATTTATTGCACGCAGAATCGATATCAAAGTGCCAGCATGGTAGTCCGCACAGTTCTCCGGTAACGGTTCTTTGACTGCGGTTTGATACTCCTCCTTCAAACGATCGCATTCTTCAGCTCGTTTGATAAGTTCCTGGTCGCCTGCTCGTAATACCCGGGCCGCGCTTATTAGGTTGAAGTTGCGCAGACTGGCTGATGCCGCGTCTCGCAGAGCGCCTTTCGCGTCGCTATGGAGGGCGATTCGGTGAAACTGGGTTTGAGTCTGGCCGTCGTCGATATCAAAGTAGGTGGTGATAAACAACGGACTAGCATGTTCTGCGCACCATTGTTGCGCGGCTTTCAGTGCTCCGTATATAGCCGGCTTCTGTCCGGTCCCAACGATTACCACTGCGGCTGGGGACATGACGTTGAGCGCCTTCTTGACTGTATTTTCTGCGCTATCTAGGACTTCTGGTGTGCAGGAGTATTCGTCAGAACTAGACCCTTCGTACTTGAATTCGAAAGTTGATGGCGTGCTCTCACTCCAACCGAGAGCCCTATTTGTTGACTTTGCCGCTTCGTTGCTGTTGATTGCTAGTTGCTTGGATTTTTCTGCTTTGGAGTGTAAGGCGACGAAGGTTGCCCTTGGCTCGGGGGAGTTCTTTAGTCGTCCTGGAATGGCTGCCAGTACGTCTTTCTTGGGCGGGATTTTGAGAACTCGTTCGGGGATATAGTCACCTCGAGATGAGAATCCGCATCCAAATATATATAATATAGAGCAATCATTTGGCCTGGAAAGCCAGTCTGGGAACTCTCCAGGCAGTTCTGCGATCGCATTCACCGCAATGAAATCACTGAAGTCTAGAGTTTCCCCGCCATGTACTGTTTTCTTTCCAATCTCATTGAGATTTCCTTGGAGGGACAACCAATCTGCTGACTTTGGGCACTTTTCTCTAAGGTTATCCTTTAACTGTTTTGCGGCATTGATGGCTTCCCCTAAAGTGGGGGCTTTCTTTTTGTCTCCCTTTGCGAATAAATTATGATGTAAGTTATACTTCAGAGTGTCTTGCTCTTGATAGAGAAGGGTTTCGTAGTGTTTTTCGACCCATGCGCGGAGTGCCAATCCTGCTCCGATGTCGGCGCGCGCCATATCTAGGCGAACGATTTGAGCTAGCTCGTCCTCCGTGAGTATTTGTGGGGTGTCGCGAAATTTGTTGGCTATGTTTATGAGAGACTTGTGTTGTGCTGTAATTGTGAGATCGATTTTGTTGTGTTCCGTTTTCCAATCTTTGGCTTCGATAAGATAGCCGAGCGATCTGAGCCAATAAAAGGGTGCCTCTTCGATTTTTTCCTTATTAACGAATATAGCCTTGTTCTCGGTCATTCCCGGAGATGCCGACAACCTCCAGTTGAAACCTAACCGATCAACTGTTCCCATGATTGATAGTACAGTCATTGTTGCTGCTGATATTCCATTAACTATGACGTCTTCAGTCGAAGGTATATTTCGTAAAGTCTCGTCCAGACTGCTGGTTCGGGTTTCTTCTTGTAAACCGCCGTCGCCTATAACTTGGACGTCGAATCTGAGTCCATATTTTTCTTCTATGTTTTTCTTGACTTCCGGGAGATTCATCGCCTTTTCCAGGAGGTGGGCGATGGTGTTGGTCTCGGTTCCTGATACTCCTTGATTGGTGCCGTAGAGCAGGATATGGACGTCTTGGAGTGGGCGCTCAAGGGAGGCGAGTGTTAGTGCCAGCGGTGTAGGGGCGGTGCGCGTTTGATCTTTCGTCAACACTGAAACTAAGTCGAGAGTGTTGCGGCATCTGATTTTCTGAAGTATCTCTGTTTCGGCGTTCTTCTGGGCTGTCAGCCTTTCGGGGCGGGGTATATGAGTGATGTTGATCCCTAAGTCACCATTGCCAACTGGGTGAATGATAGTCGTCATTGCCTTGTTCTTTCCGTTTGCAGACGCCTGGTAAGGTGATGGGTGCCCCGTAAGAGTGTCACATTTGATGCGATCGTGCAGAACTTCTGCAAAGTTGACGATTCACCTATTGTCGTCGCTGCTGTTCAAAAGAGTGGAACGTTAAACCTGCATAACGATCTTTGTCAAGAGCGTCTTTTTCTCTGGTCAAACACTCGCCACACCAACCGGCTGTCTGGTAAGACTGTTCCGGGACGCAAAGCCGCGCCACCGTCCGAACGGAGTTGACGATGCACCTTGTCATGCTTGAAACCAACGGGAACCAGCGCTTCATCTTCTCCTCACCGCGGCTGCGGGACAACGTCGGTGCCTCCTCCCTGCTGACCAAGCTCCGGGAGTGGACGGAGCGGGGGCTCGTCTCCACCGGGGCGGCTGCAACTTGGTGCACGGCGCGTGGACTGCCCGACGACCGGGAACCGCACGAGTCCCAGTGGGTCTCCAAGTCCTCCGGCAAGGTCATCTTCCTCGTGGACACAGCCCAACAGGCCAAGGACGTCATCGGCGTCGTGACGCGCAAAGTTCTCGCCGAGGCGCCGGGCATGGACGTCTCCGGCGTCTTCATCTCCCTGCCCACTCCTTCCGATCCGCAGGCCGGTCCCGTCGACGTCACCGAGAGCGCGCTCAAGGAGGTCCACGCGGAAGCTGCCCGCTACGCCCTCCAACGCTCGCCTGCCGAGGCGCGCTTCTCCCAGCTTCCCTTCCTCGCCAGAGCCAAGGACTCATCCCTGCCCGCCTCCCCGCCGCTGGCCACCCGGGACGAGGCCAAGGACGATCGCCAGGACGCGCTGTCGCTGACCTCGCGCGTCCGGCGCTACCGGGCGTACCAGGCACGGCTCGATCTTCTGAAGACGGGGGTCAATCGCAGTCCGGACCTCTCAGACAAGCAGACGCTCCTCATCCGCGACCCGACGATGCTGGCCAAGAAGCTCCACCAGGTTTTCGTTGAGGGCATCGAGCCGGTGGGCGATGAGGGCAGACCGTCACCCAAGGAGAGTATCGCGCGAGGGGCGAAGGAGTTTGGCCCGCTTGAGCGTGCCATCCAGGCCAACCCGGATGCCAGCAGCACCGCCGGCCCGGACACCGACTCCGGCGACTACACTTTCCTGTCCAAGGTCGCCGTCATCCATATCGACGGCAACGGCGTCGGCGGCATCATGAAGGATCTCAACGACTCGAAGGACCGTGTCGCGCCGGCCGAGTTCCAGGAAGAGATCGGCTGCGACCGCGACGACCCCGACGCCCTGCGTCGCTTCCTCCTGGCGGTCAACGAGCGCCTGCAAAACGCGGTTGAGCACGCCTTCGCCGCCGCGTGGACGCGAATCGACGAGCTGTCCCACCGTGACGATGGCCAGGCCGGGCGGGAACACGCCGCTATCCCCGTCGTCCCGGTGATCCTCGGTGGCGACGACGTCACCGTCATCACCAGCGGCGACTACGCCCTCCCCTTCGCCGCCGCCTACCTCCGCTACTACGAGGAGGCCACCCGCAGCGACCCGATCCTGCGCTACCTCACCCCGCCCGAGGGCCAGGACACCGGTCCCATGACCGCCGCTGCCGGCGTCGCCATCGTCAAACGCAACTTCCCCTTCCACATCGCCTACGAGCTGGCCGAAAAACTGGTCGATCGCGCCAAGAAAGTCGGCAAGACGACGCAGCCGCCGTGCTCAACACTCGACTACCACGTCCTGTTCGACACCACGGTCCTCGACGCCTCCGAGATCCTGCGGGGATACAAGGACTTCACCACCCGCCCCTTCCGGCTGCTCGACGACGATTCGACGTCGCCCAGATGCAGCTGCGACACGTGCCACCCGGGTGAAGAGCCGTCCGACTCATCGAAGACTGACCGTCCCCACGAGTCCTGGGAGGTGACCCGGAGGCGCGTCGCCCGGTTCAAAGGGGTGCCCCTCGACAGCACCGACGAGAGCCGGAGCAAGACTGACCTCGAACCATTCCCACGCACCCGGGCGGCGCGCATCCGCGGCCTGCTGTCCTCCGGACGCGCTCAGACGGCCGACGACGAGTGGGCGGTGGCCCGCAAGGAGATCGGCGACTGGATCGACACCGAGCTCGGCGGCGTGGGCGCCGTGTTCGACCTCCTGGAGCTCTCCGACCTCCTCCCGCCCTCCTTCTTCGAGCTTTCCCTCCCTGACCTGGGGAAGAACATCAACGCAGCATCGGAGGCCACCGAATGAGCCCCTCATCCCCGACCTCCTTCCCCCTGTCGATCACCTTCCACTCCGACTGGGGCGTCACCACCGGAACCGGCGTCGCCGGCGGCGTGGACTCCGTCGTCGAGAAGGACGAGCGCGGCCTGCCGATCGTGCGCGCGACCGTGCTCGCCGGCGTCGTGCGGGAGCAGTCGCTCCTCGCGGCCCAAGCACTCGACGACGGCGACCCCGGCGGCTCCTGGCGCGCCTTCGCCTCCGCACTGTTCGGCTCCGACCTGGCGCCGCGGCTCGTCGTCTTCTCCGACGCCAGGCTCATCGACCCGCCGGCCGACCCCGCCGACCTCATCCACGAGGTCGTCTCCCTGTCCATCGACGAGAAGACCGGCACGGCGCGCGAGGACTTCCTGAGATTCTTCGAACGCGTCGGTGCCTGCCGGCTGCGCGGCGAGGTCACCCTGTCTGACGTCGACAAGGACGGACGCCCCCTGACCTGGAGCGACGAGCAGCGCGACGCCGCCGAGCTCCTCCTGGCCCTCTCCGGTCTGCTGGTGTGCGCAATCGGCTCCAACCGGGCCGTCGGCGACGGCGTCTGCGACGTCCTCATCCACGCCGACCACGAGCCCGGCGACGCCCGGGCCGTCAAGGACTGGTGCCGCACACAGCTGGGCAGGTGGAAAGGACGCGGCGCCCCGCAGCCTCCCGCGGCGGACGCGGCCGCTGCGGCGGCCCCGGTCCTTAAGGCAAGCCCTGCATCCACCGACGCCGGCGCCTTCCACGAGGCGACCCTGACGATCGACCTGCGAACCCCGGTGGTCTCCTACGAGGTCCCCATGTCCAACGAGATCCGCTCCCTGGACTTCCTGCGCGGCACCGTGCTGCTGCCCTGGGTGCACCGGCTCATCACGCGCACCGTCGCCCAGGCCTCCGGCGCATCGGAGGCCCTCGTCCAGGAGGTCCGCGACGCCGTCGTCAACGGGGAGCTTCTCGTCTCCGACGGCGTCGTCTCCTACCAGGGGGAGCGCGGGCTGCCGATGCCGCTGGTGTTCTCCAGCCCCAAGGTCGGCCAAGGAGCTGAGAGCCAGGAGCCCCAGACGGCTGAGGGCGAGGGCGACGAGGAGATGCGCGTCTGCAACCGGATGCGCGCCGAGGAGCCCGAGCACGAGGTCCACAAGCCGCTGCGCAACGGATACGTCTTCCCGACCGCCGGCGCGAAGGGCGCCCCGGCGCTCATCGGGCGGCAGTCCACGGCGCACGACGCCGCCACCGGGGCAGCCAGGGACGGCCAGCTCTACCTGGTGCGGGCGCTCCCGGCGGGCCTGAGCCTCCAGGCGACGGTGACGGTCTCGACCCGCCTGTACCAGCGGATCGGTGAGCAGCTGGAGGCCCTCGCCGGCATGGGGCACCGGGCCCGCCTCGGGGCGCGTCGCCTCAGCGGCACCTTCGGGGAGGCCGAGTGCACCCTCTCGGCCTTCGCACCGAGCCCGGCGCCCCAGGTGGTCGACGCCGAGGACACGACGATCTGGTTCACTTCCGACGTACTGGCCCGCTCATCCCGGCTCGGCCCGGGCGGGAGCCTGACCGACCTGCTCGCCGCCTTCGAGCGGGCCGGAGCCCCCATCGAGCTCGCCGAGGCGGACGGGACGCGCTTCAACGCCGGGGCCAGGCACCGGCGCGTGGACTCCTGGTCCGCGGCGAGCCACCAGCCCCGGGCCACCCGCATGGCCATCCAGGCCGGCTCGGTCCTCAAGGTGAGAACCACCGCCCCGGAGAAGCTGGCCGCCCTGGCGGCCGTCGGCATCGGGGAGCTGCGGGCGCAGGGCTTCGGACGGTTCGTCGTCGGGCATCCGCTGCTGGAGAAGGAGACGTTCACACTGAGGAGCCTTCACGGGGAGGACCTCGTACCGACCGCTGATGGTGCTGCGGCATCGAAGGAGGCTCAGCGATGAGCGTGACCCGCTATGAGCTCACCGTCCACCTGGTGACGGACACGCCCCTCCACTCGGGAGGCATCGACGAGGTGGTCGACCGCCGACGCGGCCCAGAGGATAGGACCACCGTCGCCCGGCGATTCGCGCGCGACGGCCACGGCCGTCCGGTCCTCACCGGACGCTCCGTCAAGGGCGCCCTGCGAGCCGCCTGCCAGCGATTCCTCGAGGAGCACGGCGACGCCGTCGGACTGGCCGAACGCGAGCTGCAGCAGCTGTGGGGCGATGACGGAACCCGCGGGGCCGGTTCGGCGGCGCCGCTGCGGGCCTCGGCGATCACCGTGCACACGGTCGAGCTGCCCACCGAGGGCTATGAGGGGAATGAGGAGCACAAGATCATGCTCCCGACCCGGATGGGCAACGCCATTGACCGGTACTGGGGCTCGGCCGGCGACACCGCGCTGTTCAAGCACGAGTACCTGCCCCGCGGCAAGGAGCTCGCCCTGACCATCACCGCGGAGGCCGGGCTGCCCGACGGCGTCGAGGTGCCTCAGGGTGATGTCGCCCCGCCCGGGCCGGAGCAGGTCGAGAAGCTCTTCGCGCTCATCATCGGGCTCATCAAGGACGGCAGGGTCGCCTTCGGCGGCCGGCAGAACGCCGGGTGGGGGAGAGTCGCGCTCAGCGACTCGGAGAAGGCCTGGAGGCTCACCAAGGCGGAGCCGGGCAGCCGGGCGGGACTGGAGGAGTGGCTCTCCGGCGCCGGCGGCCGCTCGGTCGACGTCGCCCCCGTGGACTGCGGGGGCAGCGGCCGGATGCGGATCGAGATCACCTGGGACAGCCCCACCGGGATCCTCGTGGCCGAGCCCCAGGATGACGGCTCCCAGGAGGAGGCCGACGCCGGGGCCGCAGACGGAGCGCCGGGAGAGGCGGAGGGCGCGGACTCTGAGGAGACGAAGCCGGCCCGCCCCCTGCGCGCCGGCCCGGAGGAGACCGACCCGATCGTGCTGCCCGGAAGCTCCGTCCGCGGCGCGCTGCGGACCCGGGCGACGCGGATCGCCCGCACCATCCTGCTGGCGAAGAAGGACCCGAGCACGGGGGCCGACTGGTCGGGCGCCGGCGTCCACGAGCAGCTCGCGCAGGATCCGAGCCTGGTGCGGGACCTGTTCGGCTCGACGACGCACCGTGGCGCGCTGACGGTCCTCGACACGCTCGCCGCCGAGGACGGCCCGAGCCGCAAGGTCACGCACAACGCCGGCGACCGGTGGACCGGCGGCGTCGCGGACGGGTTGCTCTACAGCGAGGAGGTCTACGACTCCACCTGGAACAGCATCGTCCTGGAGCTCGACCTCGACCGGCTTCTGACCAACGCGCGGGCGGGCCTGGAGGAACCGGGCGGGCAGGAGGACAGTCAGGGCGAGGACCGCAGCCGCGCCGCCTTCTGCCTCCTGGGGCTAGTGCTCGCCGAGATGGCCGCCGGGACGCTCCCACTGGGGAGCCGCGGCACCCGGGGCATGGGGCAGGTCGAGGTCAAGGCCATGGCCGTGACCGGCGGAAAGGGCCTGGGGATCGAGAACTGGTCCCTCAAGGCCTCCGAGGACGGGACGGGCGAGTCGCTTCCTCGGCGGATTCTGAAGGGGCTCAGGGACGTGAACTCCGGGATCGAGAGGAATCCGAGAGCCGGAGCCGGCTGGGAGGGATGGTCCTCCTACCTGGTGGGCAGCAGCGAGAGGCCGCTTGAGGACAAGGAGGAGCGGGATGCCTGAGAAGACGTGGGAGCCGGAACCGTTGCGAGAGGCGGTCTGGAAGGACATGCCCGGCGCGGGAACCGAGCAGCCCGGGGGCGCTGAGCTGCAGCGGGTTCTTGAACGTGCCGAGGACCTGGGAGGCGAGATGAACGGCGTGGCCTACACGACCAGCGGCGCCTACTCGGTGAGGAGGGCGGGGGCTTCCGGGCTCATTACTCTGATCGAGAAGGATGGACAGGTCGGTTCCCGGGAGGAGGAGATCGACCTGGACACGGTCTTCGAGCTGCGCCTGTGGCGGGTGATGGGCAAGAAGACCGACGACGGCGGCAACGTCGCCGGAGAGGACGGCGTCCTGGCCCACGAGCTGCGGTGGCTCAACGGCAGTGGGGCCGCTGAGATCGTGGTCGGCGCGTCCCGCGAAGGTCTCCCGGGCGGCAGCGACTGCTGGGTTCGGGACAACAGCTACCTCCAGCACGGAGAGAAAGGCGACGTCATGACCGGCATCGAGGTCTTCACCGTGGAGGAGACGTACGGAAACACCGTATTCGCCGACGAGCTCATGACCGGAAGGTGGGGCTGACATGACCGCGTTCCAACCGTTTCACTCCGCCGTCAACCGGATTCCGGTTCTTAGACCAAAAGTCCTTGATCTTGTGGATCAAAAGGCACTGCCCGCCGACCTGTTCGGGGACCAGCAGCCCCCGGCACACGATCACCTGTCGTCGGAGCGCTGGTCGGGGTCGATCGATCTCGAGCTGACGGTGAGGACTCCTCTCGTCTACGGCGAGCAGAGGGGGAACCCCGGTGGCGGCACCCAGGTCGAGATCCCCACGGATCAGCAGGGGCGTGTGGTCTTCCCGGGGACGATGGTCAAGGGAATGCTGTCGCGTGCCTATGAGGTACTGACCGCGTCCCGATTCAGGGTGTTCGAGGAGCACACCAAGCCGCTCACCTACAGGGCGGATGTCGCTGATGCGTTGCGCCTCGTCCCGGTACGGGTCGTAGAAATGAGCGAAGATGGTGGCCTTGTCGTAGAACTGCTGCGTGGAGAGAAGAAGAAATACGTTAGAGATGAAAATGGCGTCAAACAGGAGTTTCCTGCTGTGTCCGCCGCTTTTCTTCGAGTTGATTCGAGTCATCCTCGTCGTTGCGTTGGGAGCAGTGAGTTCAGGAAGATCCAAGCGATGACTCGACATCAAAACAAGGTTCGCTGCAAACTGAGCTTGTGTATACATCCAAAAGGATATGCGTACTGGCGCGTAATTGGTCTATATGATGCTCGAGATGAACTTGTGGAAATTTATAATGTGCCAAGTGATGTGGAGGTGCTGAAAACAATCGATAAGGTGGTCGGGTATGTCTATCGGAGTGCGAGAGACGAGGAACCTCCGGAAAGCGTTTTCTCGGAGAAGCATAACGAGCGGGTGTTCTTCAGTGTGCCGAATGGCACTAAAAGGATGGTAGCCTCTGCGAGTGCGGTAAATTCTTACTGGAGAATCGTTGAAAGCTACTCGGAGCAGAGAAAAATTAATGAACTGCAACGCAACGTACGTCCGAATCGCTTCACAGGTGTGGACTCCAAAGCTCTCCTTCGCAAAGGCTCCCTGGCGTATGCCGTCCTTTCCGACGATGAGACCGTCGTGGAGGAGCTGGTGCCGACGATGGTTGGACGTCGCTCGTATTGCATGAGTCCCCGGAGTCTTGCTGAGGAACAGTATGTCGCCCCTCTTGGGTCTGCCACAGAGGCGTCCGCCGCAGACAGGCTCTTCGGGTACGTCGTCTCCAATCCGCGTGAAGGTGCAGAAAACGGTGGTGTCGCCTCCAGGGGGAGGCTCATCTTCGGGCAGGTGGATACCTCCTCTGTTGTCTTGAGCAGAGAGGAAACTCCCATCGCTCCTCTTCTCTCCCCCAAACCGGCTTCTGCTCGCAGATTCCTGACTGGAATAAAAGGTGAAACGCCTATGAAGCAGGGTGAGTGCGACGAAGATAACCAGAAGAAGGATAGAGTGCTGCGGCGCTCTGAGTACTTTAGGCCTGGGCAGTATCTGGGCGTGGCGGCTCATCCGGTTCATCGCTCGATCTTGGGGGCGGAGGCGTTTCCTGTGTCAGCGACGCGGGCTCCTCGTCAGGAGGGTCTAAGGCAAGACAATAGCCGGATTTATTCAGTAGTGAAGACATGGATTCGCCCCGGAAGTGTCCTGCGTTGCCGGATGCGGTTTGAGAACCTGGCCGGAAATGAAATCGCCGCCCTAGTCTGGTTGCTCGAACCTGAGAATCTTGTCCCAGTGTCGGAGCAGAACGCGGAAAGAAGTAAGGTCGGATATCTTCGTGTGGGGCTTGGTAAACCATTGGGACTCGGTGCCGTTGAGGTGCGCATGGTGAAGGACGGGCTTCGAGCCGTGAACGTGGGCGGTGAGAACGATCTCTCTGAAGCATATCAGAACCTGTCAGGCTGCTTGGGTGTCAGTGAGACGGTGCATCGTCCTGCGGACTTCGCGCTGAAGATTAACCCGGCCGCCTTGCCGTGGGTTCAGGCTTTCCAACGTGCGTCCTTCGGGTACTCGGACGGCAGGCCTATCCGTCACATGTTGCTCAAAGAGAACCAGGAGAATAACAAGGTCGATGAGTGTGGTAATCCTGAAGCTGGCAGAGGGCTGTCTCCTGTTGACATGAGTGGGAAAGAAATTCCAGCTCCGCTAGAGATTCCTAAGTCTAGGCGTTATAACGGTGGTCAGCATCATCATGACTGATGCCAAGCGGCCACCATGATAATACTTGCCGTGGCCAGCGGCGCTGATCGACACAAGATGCGGTCGTCGTCGCTGGGCAGTGAGATGCGTTGATTCCGAGCCGCGCATACTCGGCGTGCCGCCGGCTTACCACACCCCTCGGTACAGCCCGGCGTCGTCGAGCGCGGGCGCGGTCCCGTGGGCCGCAGAGCGCCCGTGCACTCGGCCAGCAGGATCGCCTAGGCGTAGGAGAGAGCGGCGTTGGCCAGGTCCTTGGGCGGGCGGCGGTTGCGCCCGTCGAAGGCGACCTCCGGTGGGACCAGCCCGGACAGGCAGCCGAAGTATGCCGTTGAGGCGGCGCCCTCCAGCCCCATGAGCTCGTCGACGTCTGCGGCAGGCCGTCGGCGCCGTCGACGATGAGACGGTTTCGGCTGACGTGGACGCGGGCGCCGTCGCGGCCGACGTAGACCACCTGGTCCGGGTCGGGACGGCCCGTGATGTCGTGGCGGGGGTCGACGGGCGGGAAGCTGCGGGAGAAATCCATCCCCAGGTAGCAAAAGCCCTCATCGAAGCTGGTCATGGCGGTTTTCTCCTGGTTGAGTCGGAGTCCTCTGGGCGTCAGGAGGGAGTCGAGGAGCTCGAGGGCCTCCAGCAGGTCGGGTTCATGGGGGCTGCAGATGACGATGTCATCGGCGAAGCGGGCGTAGCCGTAGCCCGCGTCGCCCATGGCCCGGTCGACGTCGGTCAGGGCCAGGTTGGCCAGGAGCGGGGACAGGCAGGACCCCTGGGCGATGCCGCGGTTGCGGGTACGCCGCTCGCCCCTGGCGCGCCGAGGCCGGGCGATGAGCCGGATGAGGTCGATGGTGCGCGGGCAGCTGGCGATGGGGGAGAGGGTGGCCAGGGCGTCCTCGATGCTGAGGTTGGGGAAGTAGTCCTCGATGTCGGTGCGCAGGACGTAGTGGTAGCCGGCGTCCCGCAGCCTGGCGAGGTGGTCGACGGCGTCGTCGGTGCCGATACCCGTCCGGTAGGCGAAGGAGCAGGGGGACATGGCGAGATCGGCCCTGTGGGCGATCGCGTTGACGACCGCGCGCTCGACGACCCGGTCCCGGATCGAGGGGATGTGCAGGGTGCGGACCTCCCCGGACGTGCCCTTGGGGATGCCGAAGCTCAGGAGCGGGTCGGGCTCGTAGGTTCCTGAGCGCAGGGACTCGGAGAGCTCGGTGAGGAAGTCATCGAGATGCTCGGCGAACTCCTTGGTCTTGCGCTGCAGGATGCCGTCGGAGGCGTCCTTGGTGAGGACCATGCGCCAGCCTTCCTCCAGGCCCTCGCGGGAGCTGATGCGCTCGAACGGGGTGCCGGTGGCCGCCTCGGACGATGCAAAGCCCGCCGCGTGCTGGAGCGGGTGAATATCCTCCCCGAGGTGCTGGCCCGGTTTCGCGCGATCGGAACGACGGCGACGACGGTGCGGGCGGGGTGGAGGTGGTGGTGTCGTTGACGATGGTGGTGGTAATGGCGGGGCTGGACGCATCATTGCGGCCTTTCAAGGGCGGGAACGTGAAGAGGCTCTAGAGGGCAGAATATCGAGATTCTGGCGGACAAGGGTAAAAATGGGCATGCGATGTCCCGGCACATGTCGATATATATGTCGTAATGCACCTTCTGGTGCTGGGTGCTTTCTGACACTACAATGACTGTTCTTTACTCTTCTTTTTCTGAGTCTTAATGCACCTTCTGGTGCTGGGTGCCTTCTGACGCGATCAATTAAGCAGCGCGGGCGTCTCGACGTCCAGGTCTTAATGCACCTTCTGGTGCTGGGTGCTTTCTGACAGGGCACACAGGGTGGCTTGCAACGATTGAAGGAGATGTCTTAATGCACCTTCTGGTGCTGGGTGCTTTCTGACGGGGGACGGCACCCAGGCAATGCCCCCACCTCAAACGTCTTAATGCACCTTCTGGTGCTGGGTGCTTTCTGACCCCCCTGCCTCTGGGGGCGGCGTCGTTGCGCCACTTCCAGGAGCTGGAGCGCCACCGGCTCCGCAAGCACCCCGCGGGGCCGGCTGGCACCGCCCCTATTTAACCACTTTTCGGCGTCCTGACGCCAAGCGCCACCGACGCCCCCTCGGGCGCCTTCAGCTACCAACTTCCGACGATGTCAAGCCAAAAGATCGATGTTCCCGCCTGTGACTGTCGACACATCCTGCTTCCGCTGTCGGTCTGTTAGGGCTTTGGGGCCCCTCGGTTGGAGGGCGCAAGGCGACCGTTGGGAGGCGGCCTTGATGCTCCTCACTGGTGTGTGAGGTGCCTTCTGTTGTCAGGATTAAGGGTCATCAGGGTCACGGTGTTGCGTCTTGATGCACCTTGTGGTGCTGGGTGCTTTCTGACACACACCATAGAAAACCTCAGAAAGATGAATAACGTCTTAATGCACCTTCTGGTGCTGGGTGCTTTCTGACAATGAGGTCGTCAAGGACGATCCGGCCCCTGGAAGCGTCTTAATGCACCTTCTGGTGCTGGGTGCTTTCTGACGGAGCCCACGCAGTACTTCAACGAGGCGGGCGAAGAAAGTCTTAATGCACCTTCTGGTGCTGGGTGCTTTCTGACGTGACCTGTCCTGGGCCACAGGCCTCATGCCCGACAAGTCTTAATGCACCTTCTGGTGCTGGGTGCTTTCTGACCCCTGCCTCTGGGGGCGGCGTCGTTGCGCCACTTCCGGGGGCGGGAGCGCCACCGGCTCCGCAAGCACCCCGCGGGGCCGGCCAGCACCGCCCCTATTTAACCACTTTTCGGCGTCCTGACGCCAAGCGCCACCGACGGCCCTTCGGGAACCTTCAGCCACCAACTTCTAACGACGTCAAGCCAAAAGATCGACGTTCCCAGCTGTGACTGTCGACACACTGTGCTTCCGTGGCTCGACCGGCGCGCCGCTGGGCCTCGTCCCCTCCACCTCCTCCTGGCCGTCGATGCTGAAGAACGTCGACCTCTCGAACTCCCCATACAGGCCGCCTCCCCTCCGGTAGGGTCGCCAGAAGTAAGGGGTAGACGGCCATGTCCGCCACTCATCACGCCGCAAAGGAGCCCCGTCGAGTGCCCGCCACCGTATTCGTCCGCTTCGATGCGCCCGGCCCGGTCGAGGCCACACCCCGCCGCCTTCACGCCGCCTGGGGCAGAGTCCTCGACCTCCCCGAAGGCGTCAGCCCCGAGCGCGCCGCCCACTTGCCGGCCCTCGCCCACCGTCCACCCCACGACCAGCCCGGCCCCAAGCCCTACTGCCTGGGCGACATGACCCAGCCCCCGGACGGGCTCGGCGTCGAGCTGCGATTCCTCGACGACCGCCTCCTGGACACGCTTGACGCCTGGCTCGCCTGGGGCGGCGTCCTGCCCATCGGCGACGGCGGCGAGACCACCACCGTGCTCGCCGCCGTCGAGGCTCAGGTCCTCGAACAGGCCGACTGGGAGGACCTCGCCGCCCAGACCGCCGCCACCGCCTGGGATATCCGCCTGCTCACTCCCACCGTCTTCACCTCCCGCGGCCACCACGTCCCCGAGGTCACCGCCGCCTCTCTGGCCACCAGCCTCCACGCGCGCTGGCGCCACTGGTGCCGCCCCCTGGCCCCCGAGCTCCCCGAGCGCGAGCGCCTCACCTCCGTCCTCATCACCCAGGACCGCACCCGCCGCACCGACGTCGGCCTGGGCATGCCCCGTGCCGACCGCCGCGGACGCCTCTCCAACCGCCGCATCCCTGCCAGCGTCGGCGCCCTGCGCATCAGCGCCCCCGCCGCCGGCTCCATCACCGCCGTCTTCTCCCAGCTCATGGCCCTGGCCCGCTACACCAGTGTCGGCTCCCACAGCGCCTACGGGATGGGCGTCATCGACGTCGTCGCGGACGCACCATAGGGGCCGCGGACTGACCCCTAGGCCTCAACCCCCGTGCCCTCAGGCGCGTCCTCGGGAGAAGACAGCCGCCAATCGGCCCGCATCCCCGGATCTTCCCGGCCACGCCCGGCGCGAACGTGAGCAAGCGCAATGGGACCTTTGCCGTGCTATCCGCTAACGTCTGAGGAATCAGTATGTTGAAGGGACCTACCACACGATGAAAGATTCTGGGCGTGAGCCCGGCCGCAAGGACTCGGAGAAGCCGGGCAAGGCCGGCAAGAACGATCGCAGCAAGCGCGACCGCAGGCTCCGCGACTCACTGGGCAACCCGTTCCTGTGGCTGGTGCCCTTCCTCCTGGTCGTCGTCCTCGGCTGGGCCGTTTTCTCCTCGATGTTCGGCTACCGCACCATCGACACCTCCGACGGCCTGAAGCTCCTGCGAGATAAGGCGGACACGATCGAGTCGATCACCGTCATTGACGGCAACCAGCGCGTCGAGCTGGACCTGAGCTCCACCTACGTCCAGCCCAAGAAGAAGGGCGACTCCGAGGCGCGCCCGCTAGGCAAGAAGGTCGAGTTCTCCTACACCGACGCCCAGGCCGAACAGGTCGACCGCCTCGTCCAGGCCGCCGCCCCCAAGGACGGCTTCAACTCCGTGGTGCCCACCACCACCTGGTGGTCCTCACTCATCCAGCTGCTCGTCCCGGCCCTCCTGCTGGGCGGCATCATGTGGTGGCTCATTGGCCGCATGGGCGGTGGGCGCGGCGGCGCCATGGGCTTCGGCCGCTCCAAGGCGAAGGTCGGCTCCAAGGAGATGCCCGACGTCACCTTCGACGACGTCGCCGGGGAGGACGAGGCCGTCGAGGAACTCGAGGAGATCCGCGAGTTCCTCTCCGAGCCGGAGAAGTTCCGTGCCGTCGGCGCCAAGATCCCCAAGGGCGTCCTCCTCTACGGTCCGCCCGGAACCGGAAAGACCCTCCTGGCCAAAGCCGTCGCCGGCGAGGCGGGCGTGCCCTTCTTCTCCATGGCCGCCTCCGAGTTCGTCGAGATGTTCGTCGGCGTGGGCGCCTCGCGCGTACGCGACCTGTTCGACCAGGCCAAGGAGAACGCCCCCGCCATCATCTTCGTCGACGAGATCGACGCCGTCGGCCGTCACCGCGGCTCGGGCACCGGCGGCGGGCACGACGAGCGCGAGCAGACCCTCAACCAGCTCCTGGTCGAGATGGACGGCTTCGACGCCAACACCAACGTCATCCTCATCGCCGCCACCAACCGCCCCGACGTCCTGGACCCGGCGCTCCTGCGCCCCGGCCGCTTCGACCGGCAGGTCAGCGTCGAAGCCCCGGACATGGCCGGGCGCGCCGCCATCCTCAAGGTCCACGCCAAGGGCAAGCCCTTGACCGACGACGTCGACCTCGACCTGGTGGCCAAGCGCACCCCCGGTTTCACCGGGGCCGACCTAGCCAACGTCCTCAACGAGGCCGCCCTGCTCACCGCCCGCTCCAATGCCCAGCTCATCGACAACCGGGCCCTGGACGAGGCCATCGACCGCGTCATCGCCGGTCCGCAGAAGCGCACCCGCGTCATGCGCGACCACGAGAAGCGCGTCACTGCCTACCACGAGGCCGGCCACGCCCTGTGCGCGGCCGCAGGCGCCTACTCCGACCCGGTCACCAAGGTGACGATCCTGCCGCGCGGGCGCGCCCTGGGCTACACCCAGGTCATGCCCCAGGACGACAAGTACTCCACCACCCGCAACGAGCTGCTCGACCAGCTCGTCTACGCCATGGGCGGGCGGGCCGCCGAGGAGATCATCTTCCGCGACCCCACCACCGGCGCCTCCAACGACATCGAGAAGGCCACCTCCACGGCCCGCAAGATGGTCACCGACTACGGCATGACCAGCGCCGTGGGCGCCGTCAAGCTCGGCACCACAGAGAACGAGACGGTTCTGGGGCTCAACGCCACCAACCGCGATTTCTCCGAGCAGGTCGCCGCCACCGTCGACGCCGAGGTCCGCTCCCTGCTGGATACCGCCCACCGCGAGGCCTGGGAGATCCTCACCCGCAACCGCGCCGTGCTCGACGAGCTGGCCGAGGAGCTCCTCTCCCGCGAGACGCTCCTGGAGAAGGATCTGGAGAGGATCTTCACTGGCGTCGTCAAGCAGCCCGAGCGGCCCCTATGGCGCAGCGACGAGTCGTTGCCCGCCGTCGAGGTCGCGCCAGCCACCGTCGCCTCCACCGATGGCGAGGCTGGCGGCGAGTCGGGCGACTCCCACGGCGACGACTTCTGGGGCTACAACCAGTGAGCCGGCCCGGGCCCCGGCGGGCCCGGCAGGCGCAGAGAGACAGAGGCCGACCATGAGCTATGACGCCGAGGGCGTGCGCCGGGCGGTGCGCGAGCTGCTCGTCGCCATTGGGGAGGACCCTGACCGCGACGGCCTGCGCGACACCCCCGAGCGCATGGCGCGCGCCTACGCGGAGATGTTCTCCGGCCTCGGGCAGGACCCGGCCGAGCACGTCGAGCGGGTTTTCGACGTCGGGCACGAGGAGATGGTCCTCGTGCGCGACATCCCCATGTACTCGGTGTGCGAGCACCACCTCCTGCCCTTCCACGGGGCGGCGCACGTGGGCTACATCCCCAGCGCCGACGGGCGCGTCACCGGCCTGTCCAAGGTGGCACGCCTCGTGGACGGCTATGCCCGGCGCCCCCAGGTCCAGGAACGGCTCACCCGGCAGATCGCCGACGCCCTCGTCGAGCGGCTGGAATGCCGGGGCGTGCTCGTCGTCGTCGAGGCCGAGCACCTGTGCATGTCCATGCGGGGCGTGCGCAAGCCCGGCTCCAACACGGTCACCTCCGCCGTGCGCGGCATCATGCGCAACGCCGCCACCCGCTCCGAGGCCATGAGCCTGGTCCTGGGGCGGAGGTCCTGAGCGCGGGCTGACAGTTAAGAGATCTCGACACCGGAATCCAGTGGCTGCCTCCCCGAGTAGAAGTGCGCGCTGACGGTGCCGAGTAGCGCGGGGATGCACTGTACGACGGTTGAGCCGCGCTGGTCAGCGTATGAGGTGCTCCGCGGTGGTGAGGTGTGAGGCGACGGTCATGCGGCGCCTCCAACGGTCGCTCAGTACTCCCCTGCACTCGTGGAGTAGGGTTTTGTCATCGGGGACGTCCGAGAAATCAGATGCTTGTTCATGGTGACCTTATTTCCCGCGTCGACGGCGATAGTGAATCTCAGGGACTTCGAGACGGGGAACGGCTCGCATCATGAACTTGTCGAAGTCCGGGACGGTGAAGGCGGCATATCCGTGCTGAGGCGTGTATAGCAGCCCCATGTCAATGAGTTGAGATCTGATGGGAGCCACTTGTGATGACTCTCGTTTCATGAGGGAAGCGACATCGGCTGCTTTCTGGGGTTCGGAGCCGAGTTCTGCCATGGCTCTCATGTATGCGGTTTGAAGGGGCGTCGCACGGTCGAGCCGTACGCGGAAAAACGACCCGTCCAGCTTTGCTTCGTACGCTTCTTTAGCGATACTGATATCTTCTGCTGTGATGCGGTTTCCGTTCGCTACGATCCATGCTTGGTACCCCAGTTCTTGAATGAAGTATGGGTAGCCGTGAGTGAGGTTGACTGCGAGGTCCACGGCATCTTCGTCGTAGGATACGTTTTCGGTTTCTGCGGGTCCCACAAGTGCTTGCCGGGCTTCCTCAGGGGTGAGGGAGTCGATGCGTGGGAACTGGAACAGCCTTTCGGCGTAAGACTTGGCGTCTCCAGCGAGCTCGGCGATCTGCGGTAGACCTGCGCCCACAAAAGTGATGGGGAGCTTCTTCTGGACAGACTTGTGAACCGCTTGTATGAGTGATTCAAGTTGAACAGTGGTGAGAAACTGAACTTCGTCGATGAGTAGGACGATCCCGGTTTCTTTTTCCTTCGCAACGTCTCCTACGGCTAGAAATACGTCCGTGAGGTCTAGTCCTAGGTCGCCGTGATCGCCGTAGCCTTCGGATGGGTCTACGTCCCACGTGACAGAAAAAGTACCGGATTGGTCCATCGATAGCACAAAGGAGCTGAGTACTTCTGCGGCGTGTCGAGCGCGTTCGCTCCAGCGGCGACGAGGTGATATATGCAGGAGTGCGGCGCGGAACTTGGAGAAGATGGACTGACGGAATGCTGTTTCGTCGTGCTTGCTCGCTTCAAGCTCGATTGACTCCCATCCTGCCAGCTCGGCGAGTTCTGCGAACCTGTTAAGCAGAACGGTCTTGCCGACGCCACGTAACCCGGTCATGATCATCGATTGCTCTGTTCGGCCTCGTTTGAGTCTTTGAAGTAGAATGGAAAACGCTTCGGTTTGCCCATCGCGGCCAATGAGGACCTCTGGCGCCGCTCCTGCGTTGGGCGTGTACGGGTTGTTGATGTTGTCCACGCGGTCATCTTAGGATCTTTACTTAACTTTATCTAGTTCTAATAAAGTTGGGGTAGGCGTAGACTGCCGGGGCGTGCTCGTCGTCGTCGAGGCCGAGCACCTGTGCATGTCCGTGCGGGGCGTGCGCAAGCCCGGCTCCAACACGGTCACCTCCGCCGTGCGCGGCATCATGCGCAACGCTGCCACCCGCTCCGAGGCCATGAGCCTGGTCCTGGGGCGGAGGTCCTGAGCGCGGGCTGACAGTTAAGAGATCTCGACACCGGGGACGGCCGATGAAATAGTGGAGCGATGAGTCCCACGTACAAGAGGCTGCTGGTAGCGGTCGATGCTGGGCTGCTGCTCTACTGGACGGCCGTCTTCCTCAACCTCATTCCCGAGCACCTGCGGTTCAAGGACTACTCCAACCAGGTGATCCAGGCCTGGAACTGGTCCTTCTTCCCACTCGACGTCACCGCCGCCCTGACAGTCTTCCTCGGCGCCTACCTGACGCGCGTGGGCAGCCGGATCGGTGACCTGGTGCTGACGGTCGGGCTCATGCTGACCTTCTGCGCCGGGTTCATGGCGATCTCCTTCTGGTCCTTCTACCGTGACTTCGACCCACTGTGGTGGGGACCCAACGTTCTGCTCATGGTCATCCCGGCGCTCGCCCTCGGCTCCATGGTCTGCCGACGGCTCGAGACTGCGGAGAACCACTCGTGACGGTCAAGGATGCGCTGTGCCCGTCGACGTGGGGAAGCGTGTGCCGCCGAAACGCGCCCGCAGCCGCGACGGTGCTCGGCGTGCTGAGAAACTGCCTGCAATCGACGAGTCGCGGCGTGTGCGCGTGGCTGGCGCTCGGCGGCGCTACCATCTCCGAGGTCTCGGCGACTCTCGCCCTGCGTCAGGCCTTGAACCAGCCGGGCTTCTACGCCGTTGTTGGGATCGGGTACGCGTTGGCCTTCATCCTCCTGTCACTGGCGCTCAAGGCGGGTATGCCGCTCGGCGTCGCCTATGGGCTCTGGGGCGCCGTGGGAGTGGCGCTGACCGCCGTGCTGTCCATGCTTGTCTTTGGTGAGCCGATCACGGTGCTCGTCGCCTTCGGCATTGCGCTCATCATGGCCGGGGTGCTCCTCGTCGAGCTCGGGGCGCAGCGCGCAGGCACACAGGATAAGGACGGTGAGGCGTCATGAGCGGCGTCTACCTTGTAGCGGCTATCGCCTCCGAGACCACTGGCACACTGTCGCTCAAGCTCGCCTCCGACGGTAGAGGGCTGCGGTGGTACGGCGTCGTCATGGCCGGCTACCTAGGGGCCTTCGCCATGTTGACTCTGGCCCTCAATGCGGGTCTGCCGCTCAGTGTCGCCTACGGGATCTGGTCGGCCGGGGGAGTGGCCGTGACGGCAATCGCCTCAAGGCTCCTCTTCGGTGAGCCACTGACCCGCACCATGGTGGCAGGCATCGCGCTCATCATGGCCGGGGTGCTCCTCGTCGAGCTCGGCAGTACGCACTGACAACGCATCGGAGGCGATCGCGGGCCAGAATGTCCAAATCGGAGACAAAGGACCGCCGGCACTCCTTGCCCGCTCATACGAACCGCGGAATCATGCGGTTTTCCTTCGTCAGTGTGCGTCCGTTCCGAGCCTTTGTCTCCGATTTGGACACGATCGGGCCGTTCCTGTCCCGCGTGGACTGGCCAAGCGGCCCCTTGAGGCAAGTGGCGTGGGCAGAAGGCTCTCTCCTCTCGGCCGAGGACATTCGACATCGACGGGTGCAGTTCACGAGCCCGAGGACACGATGGCCTTCCCCAGACGCGCGACGTGTCCCCGCCGGGCGCCATCAGCCCCCGGCCGCGCGGAATATCTCGGCCGGTGCCTCAGGCGGTGTGTACTGGGGATATCGGGTGGAGGAGGATGGTGAAGATGGTGGTCCAGCGGTCGTCGCCCTGACTCACGCTCAGGCCACCGCCCATGGCCTTCATACGGCGCCGCGTCCCCTCCATGCCCGGCCCGAGGAGCCGCGGCAGCGACGAGGCCGGAGGAGTTCCGTACCCTTGCGGGTTTGAGGTTGGGCCGAATTCCTTGAATTCTCCCGACATGCGTGTTTTTTCAGTTGAGGTGAGTCACTCAAAAAAGGTATAGAAATGGAACCCCCTTTTGATCCGGAGGATTTTGGATCAAAAGGGAGTTCCGTGGTTTTTGTTATTCAAGGCCGAAGTTGGTGATTTATTGCCTGTGGCAACAATGATTGCATCAGCATGAGTGATCGGTGTGGCCTTGCTTTTGAGTTCTGTTTGTGTGCCGTCAGTGGCAGCTTCCCAAACGTATTTTTCCTAGAGTAAAGCAGTTGGAAGGGGCGAAGGGTGCCGGGTCGGAGAAACCCGAAACTGAGGCGGCAGTCGAGATGTGCTCCGCTGCTGAGGCGCTGGAGATCGGACACAAAAGCAGAGCTCCTCCGAGGATGGCGGCGGAGAGGATGGGGGAAACGACCTTGCGCATGTTTGACTCCTTGCGGTGGTGGGGTGATGGCTTAAGTCTGGCCTGCCAGCCGGGGCTGCAACAGCCTTCTTATGGATGAAATCACATGCGACTTTCTATGGATGCTGGCAGCTCCGGCGTGCTCAAAGGTGGAGGCGGTCGGCGCGTCAGTCCGTAGTCGTCGGGGGTGTGGGGTGGAGGGGGATGGTGAAGATGGTGGTCCAGCGGTCGAGGGTGTGGGTGATGTGGAGGGAGCCACCGAGGGATTCGATGCGTTGTTGGGCTTGGGTGAGGCCGAGTTGGGATGAGGTGGTGGTGTTGGTGGGTTGGTTGGGGGCGATGGGGTTGGTGCACATGCATTCGAGGGTGTCGTTGTCGGTCTCGATGGTGAGGGTGGCGGTGCTGGAGGGGGGTGTGTACTTGGCGGAGTTGTTGATGAGTTCGGCGATGATGCGTACGAGCTGTTGGCGGACGCCTGGGCCGATGTTGGGGTTGTCGAGCAGGTCGGTGCCGTGGGTGGTCAGGTGGGCGTCTCGGTGTGCGAGGGTTTCTTGGACGGTGTGGATGGTGTCGGTTAGGGGTGGTGGGGGTGAGGCGGCCAGTAGGAGGAGGGAGTCGTCTCCTTCGGCGGCGCTCATGGCTTTGAGGCTGCGTCGTAGTTGTTCGACGGCGGTGCGTACGGGGGTGATGATGGCTGCGAGTTGTTGGTTGAGGTGGGTGTTGTGGGGGTCGGCTAGGCGGGCTTGTTCGGCGATCATGACGGCGTGGCTGAGGTCGCGTACGACGGTGTCGTGGAGTTCGGAGACGACCAGGCGTCGTTGCTGGTCGAGTTTGTGTCGGCGTTCCTGCTCGGCGGTGTCGGCCTGGAGGCGGTGATGACGAACGACCTCACCGATCACCACACAAGGAACACC
>NZ_VICB01000011.1 GCF_006546835.1 Actinomyces johnsonii
TCCACCACCAGACCCCACCCACGGTGCAACGCCGTGAAACTGGCTGCAACGTCAGATGCGGCGGGACCTGCACACCTGCCACGCGCGCTGAAAGCACTTGGTCCCCCATTTGTCCGACATCGGGCTCTACCCTTGACCCATGAGCCGCCGCCCCCACCGTCCCCACGAATCCCGAACCCTCTCCCGCACCCGTACTCAGGCCCGTCCTCACCCCCACGCCTCCGAGGCTGCGCCGCACGCGGCCGCCGACCTCTACTCGCTCCTGTGCGACGCCATGGTCGCCGGCGACACCAAGGCGATCGATGCCCTGCTCACCGACGACTGCGTCCTGACCCACATGACCGGCTATCCCCAGCCCAAGATCGAATGGCTCGGGGACATCGCCACCGGCTCCATGCGCTACCACGCCCACGAGGTGGTGTCCGTTCAAACAGACACGATCGCCGGCTTCCCGGTGGTGCGCGGCCGCACCCGCACCACGGCCACCCTGTGGGGCGGGCGCGGCACCTGGAATCTCCAGATCGTCGGATACGTCGTGCCCGACGCCGATCCCGACACCGAACACAACTCCACCGGCTTCCGCTTCAGCCGCCTGGACGCCTCCACGTGGTGAGTCGTCGCTAAGCCGGTTGTCCTGAGAACGTCTGAGCCGGCCGGAGTCCCGGGGCCTCCTTAGGCCTCTCGGCAGTGCCGGCCTGCTGCGGTACCCGTCGCCCGCTGCCCCCGTGGGGCCCTCAGATTATCTTCGCCCCCGCCTACCGACGCCGTCCGGTCCCCCTCGTGGCGGGCGCGTTCCGCGGGTCCTCGGGCCAAGCGTGCTTGGGGTAGCGTCCGCGCATCTCGGAGCGCACCTGCGGGTAGCCCTGCTCCCAGAAGGAGGCCAGGTCGTCGGTGACCGCCACCGGCCGGCGTGCCGGCGAGAGCAGGTGCAGCAGCACGGCCACCCGTCCCTCCACGATCCGCGGCGTGGCCGCCCAACCGAAGCACTCCTGGACCCGCACCGCCAGCACCGGCCGACCCGCCTGCCCGGTGCCGGCGGAGTCCATGGCGCCTGTGGCGGCCGAGGGCCCAGCGGAGCCGGCGGCGGAGGAGCCGTAGTCCACCCGCACCTGCGAACCGGAGGGGACCTCAATGCGCTCGGGCGCCAGTTCCTCCAGGCGCGCCGCCTGCGGCCAGGGCAGAAGCGCCCGCAGCGCCTGGGCCACATCCAGCCGCTCCAGGCTGAAGCGCCGGCTCCCCGCGCTCGACGCCGCAGCCCCGGACGACCCGCGTGAGCCGGCCTGCCCGACCAGGCTCATGACCGCCGGTGCCAACCACTCCTCGGCCCGCTTTGCCAGAGCCGCATCGCTCATATCCGGCCAGGGCTCGCCCAGGTGCTCGTGCAGCAGGGCCAGTCGGGCGCGCAGGCTCCGGGCCTCCTCATCCCACGGCAGCGCGGCCAGACCCGCGCCGGCGCCTTCAGTTCGCACCCGCTCGACGACTGCGTCCGCCACCTCCTGCGGTCCCGGAGGCGACCCCGGCGTGGCGGTGAGCGTGATGGCTCCCAGGCGGCGCACGCGCTCGGTGCGCAGCCGCCCGCCGTCCCAGACGGTGCGCTCCTCCTCGGCCAGCCAGGCCCCGGCCAGCTCCAGCGCCGCCTGCTCATCGAGGGGCGCCGCAGCCCGGACAAGCGCGTCCCCGCGCCCAGTGGTCAGATCGACGCCCGCCACCGCCAACCATTCGGACTCCGCCAGTGCCGAGCCCGCGGCCAGGCGCAGCCCGGTCCCGGCGACGCTCGCGTAATGCGCCTCCTTGCCCGCCCGGGGCTCTGGCCCACGCCGCCGGGCGATCCACTGGGGCTGAGCCGTCCCGGCCACCAGCGCCACCGCCGACTCCAGGTCGTGCGTCCCGGCGGTCCCACCGGCCACGGTCGCAGGAGCATCGCCGCCCACGCCGCCGGGTCGAGCCATGGCCTCCTGGCCGCGGCTCGTGGCCGATGCCCCCGATACTCCCATCGCGTCCGACGCCCCAGGAGCGGCGCTTGCGGCGTTGAGATCCTCGAGGTCCTCAGAGTGCTCGGAGACGGCGCGCCGGCAGGCCTGCTCCAGGCGGCGCGCCTCCGCCTTCCAGATCCCCGACCCGGCCCCGCCGCCGCGCACCTGCCGGGCCAGGGCCGTCAGGTCCCCGCCGGGCGCGCGCAGGTCGGCGGTCAGCAGCGCCGTCGCCCTGGCCGCCCGCCGCGCCCCCAAAAGCGGCGCCGTTGCCAGCAGGGCCCGGGCCTCGCGCACGCCCGCCGGCAGCCCGGCCACCGCCCGACCCAGGGGCGTCACGCCATCGGCGCCGGCCAGCCCCAGACGTTCCAGCGCTTCCCGGGCGGCCCCCATCGCCGCGACCGGCGGCTCATCCACCCAGGCCAGCCCCGCGCCGTCGGGCACACCCCACACGGCCAGCTCCAGGGCCGCACCGGTGAGGTCGGCCGAGAGGATCTCCGGGGTCGGAGCCAGCGGCGAACGCGCCCAGTCCGTCGGCGAGCAGCAGCGGTAGACGACACCGGGCCCCTCGCGACCCGCCCGCCCGGCCCGCTGCACCCCTGCCGCCCGCGAGACCCCCACCGTCACCAGACCGCTCATGGACCGGGCCACGTCCAGGCGCGGCTCGCGCGCCAGCGTGGAGTCCACCACTACCCGCACCCCGGGCACCGTCAGCGAGGACTCGGCCACATTCGTGGACACCACGACGCGCCGCCGCCCCGCCGGGCTCGGGGCCAGGACCGCGTCCTGCGCGCTCGCGGACAGGCGCCCGTGCAGCGCAAGGACGTCCACTCCCTCAGGAGCGGTGCCGCGCAGGCGGGCCACGACGTCGTCGACCTCGCGAGCTCCGGGCAGGAAGGTCAGGACGTCGCCGGTCTGCTCGGCCAGCGCCCGCTCCACGGTGGCGGCGACGTGGGCGAGGAACTCGCGCGGCACCCCGCGCGGCCCCAGGCGTCCGGTCCGCCCCGGCGGCGCCCACACCTCCTCGATCGGGTGGAGCCGTCCGGGCACCTCCACCAGCGGGGCCGGGCGGGTGCCGTCGCTCAGGATGCGGCGCAGGCGGTCGGCGTCGAGCGTGGCGGACATGGCCACGAGCGTCAGGTCCTCGCGCAGGGCGGCGCGCGCGTCCGTCAGGAGGGCCAGGAGCAGGTCGCCCTCAAGGGAGCGCTCGTGGACCTCGTCGAGGATGACGGCGTCGACGCCGGCCAGTTCCGGGTCTCGCTGGAGACGGCGCAGGAGGAGCCCGGCGGTGACGACCTCGATCCGGGTGGCCGGGCCGGTGCGCCGCTCCCCGCGCACCGCGTAGCCGACGGTGCCGCCGACCTCCTCGCCCAGCAGGTCCGCCAGGCGGCGGGCGGCCGTGCGGGCGGCGATGCGCCGCGGCTGGGTGACGACGACGCGGCCGGGCTCTCCGCCCGGTCCGCGGCCTGCTCCCGTGCCTGACGTCGTACCGGCCCGGACGAGGACGTCGGCCAGGAGCGGTGGGACGAGCGTCGTCTTCCCAGTGCCGGGCGGTGCGGTGAGCACCAGGCAGGCGCCGAGGCCGTCGGAATCGGAGGAGAGGCGCTCGCGCAGCTCGGGCAGCGCCTCGACCACCGGCAGGTGAGGGGGAGAAGCGAGCAGGGCCCTGATGGGGTCGGTCTGCGGAGGCTGCGTGCGGCCCTGCGGCCCGGTGCGAGTCATGCCCTGATTGTGCCCGGTAGGGGAGTGGGCACGGCGGCGGTTACTGCACGCCCAGGAGGATGCCCTGGGACTGCAGGGCCTGGGTGAGCTTCTCGACGTACTCGGCGTGTGTCTTCATAGACTTGTGCACGCCGATCGCCCCACCGATGAGCGCCTTGCCCGTTGATGGACGGTAGACCGCTATCGTCTCCCCCTGCGGGCCGGTTGTGAGGTCGACGTCTTGGGAGAGGTAGAAGCTGCCGAGCGCCAGCGCTCCGAGAGCGATGGTCAGCCCCTTATTGCCTCGATTGAGGTGAATGCCGCCGGTGGTGCTGGGGGTACAGGTCCAGCCCTCGCGGGTGAAGAAGTCCGTGATAATCGATTGAACCCGATTGATTGGTGCATTAATGATGAAAGTTCGCTCAGCCATGCCTGGATGTTAGGTGAGAGTCTTTTGTTCTTGCATATTGTGTGCAATAAGTTGTCGTGTGAAGGTGGCTTGACATGACGGATTCTGTCAAGCAGACTAGACATGTCAAGCAAACATGACACCCTCTCTCGGGGGTGAGTGGCTATTCAAGGGATGATCGCCATGCTCTCCGCCGTCTTCGCTCCTACTGTCCTGACCGCCACGTCGTCGACCTCCTCCGGTGTCACCTTCATTGCCGGGGTGGTCGGTGGTCTCGTCGCCGGGATCGTCCTCTATCTGCTCGTCCACCGGTACTCGGCTCGCCATCTGCCCGAGGTTCGCGCCGAGGAGACGCCCGAGCTCGTCAAGAAGCTCGGCGGGCAGATAGCCGCTTTCATCTGCAGCGCCCCCACCGGAATCATGGTGGGCTTCGTGAATCCGGCGGCCACTCATCTCTCCGCCGGACCACTTCTGCTGGTTGTCCGCCTCATGGGTGCCGCCATGATCGGCGTCTCCATCGTCGGTGTCGCGTGGCTGTCCCCACGACTGCGTGCCGCCCGGAACGCGGCTGCGGTATGAGCCGGGGAAGGGCGGTTGCCCATGCATCTCGGTTGTCTTACCGTGCTCTGGGCGGTGAGTGCCATGGATAACGACGTGCGCAGCCTGCGCGAGGCGCGCGGCCTCACCCAGGCCCAGCTCGGAGCCGCCCTGGGCGTCTCCAGGCAGAGCGTCAACTCCATCGAGAAGGGCAAGTACGACCCCTCCCTTCCCCTCGCCCTCGCCATCGCCCGCTACTTCGAGACCACTGTCGAAAAGATCTTCCATGTCTGAGTCAGATCCCACGCTCACCCCTACCTCCGCTCCAGCCGCCGGTTCGTCCTCCTCCGGCTCGACGCCGAAGGCGCGGAAGGGCCTGAAGGCCACCAAGCTGTGGCCGCCCGTCGTCGGGCGCATGGCATACGTTGTCGTCGTCGTGATCCTTCTGTGGGTGGCAGCGTTGACAATCCCGATGCCCAGCGGCTTTCTCTACGGTGGTGCCAGTGGGGCGTCAGCCATGATGCTCGTGTACGTCGCCTTGTTCATTGCGAAGAGGCGTGGATACGACACCTTCGTCGTCCGGGAGCTCGAGAAGCGGGACGACGAACGGGACAGGGCCGCCTCGCAGCGGGCCTGGGCCCTTACCGGCGTCGTCGGGTTCTTCGGCGGCATTGTCGCTACCGCCGTGGGTGCCTTCGGGGGGCCGATGATGCCGGCCCTTGCCGTCGTGCTGTGGCTCCAGCTGATCAGTCTCATCGGAGGGAACATCTACTTCAACCGCACGATGTAGATGTCGCGGCAGCTCTCCGCGGCAGGCGACGGGCGACAGTTGACCGCGACTGCCCGGAGTCGGCTGGAGCCGTTGGGGCTGGCTGGGACCGGCGGCGCGCCCCGACATCTTCGCGTAAACTTCGCCCCACCCTGACCGGTGCCCCCGTGCCGGTCATCGTCCCCGCCCTTCCGCCCGCCCCGGGCCCACCCGAGGAGAACCCATGGCCCAGCAGCCCGCCCCACCAGGAACCTGGGACGAGGACCCCGACGGCGCCTCCATCCTCCTGGCCACGGGCCGCGCCCGCCACGACCTCCTCGTCATCGCCGAACCAGCTTTCCTGCGCGACCTCGACCAGGTCTGGGGGCGCCCCGCCGCCCGCGTGCGCCTGTCCTTCCTGCCCGGAGTCCACGCTCCGAGCGCCCCCGGCCAGGAGGACGCCCTGATGTCCTACGAGCGCGGCGGTCTCGGCGTCCTCGTCGCCCGCGGCCGCACCAGCCTGTTCGAGGGCGAGTCCGCCCGCAGCACGACGGCGCTGGCCCGGATCGCCAGCGGCGCCCGCCTGCGCGCCGCCCTGCTCATCACGCGCGCCACAGCGTTGGGCGAGTCCGGGGACGCATCCGGCGATACGGCTCCCGGCCAGGTGCGCGTTGTGACCGATCACCTCAACTTCTCAGGTGGTCCCCTCTTCCCGGCCAGCGGCATGGTCTCGGCGGGGTGGGACGCGAACCTCGCCGAGCGGCTGGGGAGCCTGCGCGGGGTGAACGGAAGCGCCGTCGTCGCCCTCATCCCCGGCCCGCTGCGCCCGAGCCCCGCCGAGTCCCGTGCCCTGGCCTCCATGGGGGCCGACGCCGCCGTTACGGACTCCGTCGCCGAGGCCATGGCCCTGGCCTCCCGGGGCGTGTCCGTCGCGGCTCTGACCTACCTCGACGCCCCCGCCGCAGGCGCGAACCTCGGGCAGGCGCAGCTCTCTTTGCGCCAGGCCTCCGGCATCGCCTTGGCCGCCGTCGAGGATGTTCTCAGAAGTCTGCGGGCGGGCGCCCGAACGTGATTCTGGGAACGGCGTGAGATAAGGATGCTGCCGTCCCCGTCGACCCCCGTTAAAGTCATCCTGTGAAACCCTTCCTCTTCCTGGCCACCCGCAGCGACGACGAGCCGGCCGACGCCGAGTACGAGGCCTTCCTCAAGCGCACCGGCCTGGATGAGTCCACGCTCGTTCGCCTGCGCCTGGAGTCCCGGCCCCTGCCCCAGATCAACCTGGACGACTGGTCCGGGATCCTCGTGGGCGGCTCTCCCTTCAACGCCTCCACCCCGCCGGAGAAGAAAACCGCCACCCAGAAGCGGGTCGAGACCGAGCTCTCCGGCCTGCTCGACCGCGTCGTCGAGGCCGACTTCCCCTTCTTCGGCGCCTGCTACGGCGTCGGCACGCTCGCCTGCCATCAGGGCGCCGTCGTCGACACGACTTACGGCGAGGCCGTCACCGCCCCCGACGTCACCCTCACCGAGGCCGGCCTGGCCGATCCGATCTGCGCGGGCGTTCCCAAAGTCTTCCAGGCCTTCGTCGCCCACAAGGAGGCCGTCACCGAGTTGCCGCCCCACGCCGTCGTCCTGGGGTCCGGCCAGGCCTGCCCCGTGCAGATGTTCCGCATCAAGAACAACCTCTACGCCACTCAGTTCCACCCCGAGCTCGACGGCGACTACCTCGCCCACCGTCTCGGCTTCTACTCCGGCCACGGCTACTTCGCCGACGATGAGCTTGCCGAGCTCCAGGCGCGCGTGCGTCTCGACGACGTCTCCGACTCTTGGAAGCTCCTGGCCAACTTCGTGTCTGTCCACGCCCGCGACTGCTCTAGGTAGCCGAATCGTCCCGAACTCTTGTCGCACACATACATGTGAGGCGCGAAGGAACTTGTAGAAATACTACAAGCTGAAGTGTCGACAGGATTGTGCTGACTATAATTTACTGGTGTACCTATTTGTCGCTCGAGTACGGTGATCGTGTCATCAGGGAGTCGGAGGCGAATGGGGATGAGTGGCTTGGTGTCGCCTTAGTGGCTGCCGGGGTGGCTCTCCACGTTGATCGGGGCTTCCCTCCCCTCGTGCCGGAGATCGAATGAAATCGGGTGTTCTGCAGTGACGGACAATGAGGCAGGTGCGGTAAAGCCGTCGCTCAGCGCTAAAAGAACGCTTGGGCAGGCTGTAGCCGGTGGCGGTGCGTTGGCGGCTGCCGTGGCGATGGGCGAGGGGGTGGACGGGTATCTATGGTCGTTCGTGATTATTCACGCTGCACTCATTGTTGGGGCAGTTTGGCTCCTCGTATGCGCCTGGAAGGAAATCGCTCGTGCTGAGTCTCTTCGCTTCGGTGTGGCTACCTACATCCTGGCCGATGCTGTCGTCGTCGTTGGACTGTATGGAGTAGCGCTCAGTGGAAGCCGTGTGGCGGTGGTCCTTATCATTGCGATCTACTGCCTCTGGCTCGGTGTGCGAGTCGGGAAGCATGTTCGCCGATACGGTTGGCGCCGATGAGCGTGGTAGCCTCTCGTGAGTCGAAAGGTCAAAGTACTTCGACGCTTCGACGAAAGGTTGTCGATGCCCGCAACGAGTTCTGTCCTCGCTGAACCGCTCACCCTGCCCTGCGGGGTGACTGTGAAGAACCGTTTCTTCAAGGCGCCCATGCACGAGGCCCTAGGAACTCCCGGTCTGGGGCCCTCGCAGGACATCGTGGACCTCTACGGGCGCTGGGCAGCTGGCGGCTCCGGGGTCCTGGTGACCGGAAATGTCGCGGTCGACTCCCGCCACCTGGGGGAGCCTGGCAACATCGTCGTCGAGGACGAGTCCCACCTGGAGATGCTGCGGCGTTGGGCGCAGGCCGGTACCGCCGGCGGTACCCAGTTGTGGATGCAGATCAATCACCCCGGCAGGCAGTCTCCCCGCTCGGTCAATCTCCACCCGGTCGCTCCCAGCGAGATTTCGAGCGCGGGCGGCTACGGGCGGTTCTTCGCGCCACCCCGCGAGCTCAGCCGCGAGGAGATCGGCGACGTCGTGCGCCGTTTCGTCACCACCGCCCGCGTCGCCAAGAAGGCGGGCTTCACCGGCGTTGAGATCCATGCCGCCCATGGTTACCTCATCAGCCAGTTCCTCTCCCCGGTGGACAATCATCGCACCGACGAATACGGAGGCTCCCTGGAGGGACGCATGCGCTTCCTCATCGAGATCTATCAGGGCATGCGCGAGACCCTGGGGCCTGACTTCCCCATCGCCGTCAAGCTCAACTCCTCCGATGGCGACCCCGGCGGCATGAGTCAGGAGGACTCGCTGCGCGTCGCAGTCCGCCTGTCCGAGCTGGGGGTGGACGTCCTGGAGATCTCGGGCGGCACTTATCGCAAGCCGGTTTTCGAAGAGACCGACAGCAGCGTTGAGGACCACCGTCGCGGCGTCTACTTCGCCGACTACGCGCGCCGTCTCAAGGAGCTCGTCTCCATGCCGGTGGCGCTCACCGGCGGCTTCCGCTCCGCGTCGGACATGGAGGAGGCTGTCGCCGAGGGGCTGACCGATTTTGTGGGGATCGGGCGGCCCTTGGCCCTCGTTCCCGACCTGCCGCAGCGCATTCTCAACGGTGTGGGCCGACGCCGGATCGAACTGCCCCGCATCTCCACACGAGTCAAGGCGCTCGACGAGGCGCTCGGCGGTGTCCTGCTCATCGGCTGGTACGAGATGCAGATGCACCGGCTCGCTCGGGGCGGTTACGCCTCGGCCCATGGCAACGGGCTCGCCGCCCTGGCCTTCACGGTGCGCAGGCATGGGCTCGGTGCGCTGATGCCCCGCAGAGCGCGGCGGCGCGGCTGACGGTGGTACGGCACGGCGCCGGACACTGTGATCGCAGGAACTAAGAGAGCGCAAGAGCCGTGACTCGTCATGTTGCTGATGAAGAGGAGAACGGCCGGGCCGAGCATCCGGCTGACCGGTGCAGCATCGCCATCCTCAATGACTGCATCCCCATGTTCGAGGCCCTCAAGGACCCCTCGCGTCAGCAGATTGTCGTCCACCTTCTCCAGCATGGCCCGCAGACGGTCGGGGAGATCGCCCAGGTCTCACCGCTGTCTCGCACCGCCGTCTCCCACCACGTCAAGCTGCTGGAGCGGGCGGGGTTGCTGGAGATCACGAAGGTGTCGACCCGGCGCATTTGCCGGGTTCGCAGTGACGAGACCCTGGGGCTGCTCAGAGGACTCGTCGGTGCGCTGGAGTCCGACCTCGAGACGCTCGGGCACGAGCAGGCTCAGAAGTCACCGGCCTGACGGAGCCTAGGTGGGCCCGAGCGTCACGGGGCGGCCTACTTGCCGTCGCTCATGGAGCCGGAGGTAGGGCTATCGGACATCTTGTCATCCGACATCTTCTCGTCGGACATCTTCCCGTCCTTGGTCTTGTCGTCGCTCATCTTTCCGTCGGACATCTTGCCGTCACTCATGGTGCCGTCCGGGGTGGAGGTCTGCTCCATCTTGTCCATCGTGCCCTTGTCGGCATCCGTTGAGCCGCAGGCGGCGGTGCCCACGGCGAGTGCGGCGACGAGAAGGGCGGCGGATACGATCTTGCGAGTGCGCATAGGAACTCCTCGGTGAAGTGATGGGGTGAATGGCGGCGCACCGACCGTGCGCACCGTCATCAGGAGTTCGGAGCCGAGCGAGAGTCGGATGGGACCCGGTGAGTGACTTAGTTCACTCAGAGGCGGATGTGAACGGAGATACCTCTACCTCGTGTAGGGGCGATATCGCTGGTAACGGGGGGTCGCTGTCGGTCCGGTCGGCGACGTCCCCTGAAGTGCCTGCATGCGCCTGTCGGCGGAGGAACTGCGATGCAGCAGCACTGCCACCGCCATGGCGATGAGGCCCAGAAGGATCGACGACACCCATGTCCGGAAGGTTGCGTAGGGGTGGCCCCCCTGGCCAACGTTGGTGAATCCGAGTGCGGCGATGATGGATGTGCCGGTCATGCCGAATATGGAGAGAATACAAATATTGTGCAGAGCAACGAGCATCGGACCGATTCCGCAGAGTTTTGCGAATGTGGACCTGTGTGATGGACGGTATCCAAAACGTAGTGCGACGGCGGAGAAGATGGCGATGATGACCGTCAGGAGGACTCCTAGAACGTACGGAGTTCCGGGGAACTCGTTCGAAGGCGATGGGACCATCCACAGCCCTACCGCGGTAGCTCGTATGGAGTTGTCGTTGAAGGCGTACAGGGCGGATCTCATGAGACGATGAAGCATGCTCACAAGTATGAACAGATTGATCGCCAGTCCCAGGGTGACCGGCCATGGCCATGGAGACGGCGTGCGCTGATTCATGAATACTGTTGCGATTGCAGCACTACCGGTCGCCAGGAGGCACAGGATGGGTAGAGGATTGCCGATGATGTCGTTGTTAAAAATGAGGACATCGATCAGCAGCAGTTGAAGAGCTGTCGCCACTATCACTGCGCCGGATTTATTCTTATATATCGCTCTCAGTGAGAAGAAGAGAAGGAGCATCCACCAGGCACCCAGAGTGTAAAGGATGTAGAGCGCCAGCTCGATGATGAATTTCGGGGTGAATCCCTGATCGGTGTGGAAGGACGGATGCTCGGAGGCGTCGATGCAAGTCCATATGATCTGGAGTACGCAAGCTACCAGGGTCGCGATCAGTGCGATGATCCGATCGCGTCGCCAGGATACGGGTGTGGCGGGGGCGGTCTGACGGGTAATGCTGGGCGATGGCTCCCGGACGAGCCGAGGTTGTGCGGAGGGCTGCGGGGCGGCGGGAACAGGGTGGGGAGAGGCAACTGGAACGGATCTGGGGAACGTTGCCGTGGGGATGACCGAAGAGGGGGCTGTGCCCGTTGCGCCGGAGACGATCCTGCTGGCCGGTTGTCCGATGCTGGAGAGGTGTTGCGGCACTGGCCGCGTCGGAGTGGCGGTCTGTCCCTGGAGGTAGGGGTAGTCGACTGGCGGGGCGGGGTAGGGTGATGAGCCGTGCGCATAGGCGGTGTACGGCGATGTGGATGGGGAGGGAATGCCGGAGGGCCGGCCGTACGACTGCGCAGGAGTCTCCTGGGATCTGCCTGATGCGGAAGATGCTGGGGGAACCTGAGACGGCGGGAACGGCTGCGACATAACTGCATTGTGGCCGACCTAGTGGTCGGTGTCGATGAGCGAGACCAACCTGTGTATCAGCGTCACGGCTCCTGAACGATCTCAGTACCCGCCTCCCGTGGGCCACTGGGGCCGGCCATATTGACGGAAGCGACTCTGCATGCCCTGTGTGCTCGGTGCGCCTGAGGCACGAGGGCCGTACTGGTTGCCGTTGGCGGGTGGTGAGGCGAGGGAGCGATGCCCTGCGAGCAGCGTGGCCCCAATGAGGATGGCTCCGACGATGATGATGGTCACCACTTCCAATCCCATGTCGGAGGGCTTGTGCGCGTGTCCGCCGCTGGTGGGCAACCCGTAGGCAAGGACGATGATGAGGTTGCAGAGGGTCAGAAGAGAGACGGCGGTGACGGATGTGATTCGGAAGCCTCTGCTGCGGGGCGAACGCATCCCCAGGACGACTCCGACGGCGGCCAGAGAAGTGATCGCGACCGAAATGATCAATCCCGGTGCTAGGGGAAGCCCGACTCCTCCTGAGTTCGACCACATGAGCCATGTGCTGGCCGTGTACTCACTGAGGCTCTCGCCGTTCGATACCGTCGTGTAGGTGATGACGCCGAATTCTCCTAGGCGGAGAATGTTGTTGAGCAGAACGAACTGACAGGCCCCCAGAGCCAGGGTGACGGTCCACGGTTGCGGATCCTTCAGACGCTGATTGAGCTGTACCGTCAAGACGGCAGCGATAGAGGTGACGATGAAGGAGAGGACAGTGCAGACGGCATATAGGCCGGCCTGCGGATCGTTGTTGGATGTGCCGCTCAGCAGCCCGAGTACTCCATAACCGAACCACAGCGCAAGCCCCACCATCTCGCAGACCGGTTGGTTGCGGAACAGGTGGCGTAATCCGAAGTAAAACGACCAGATCACCGGTGTGACGCCGACGAGCATCATAGTGATGAGTAAGAAGACCAGCCAGTCGGACCCTCCTGCGAGGCTGAGAAGCAGGGTGATGAATGAGACGGCCTCGATAGTGGCGGCAAGGATCATCATGATCAGCGCCGCCGTCTTTTCACCGCGCCACGGCACGTGATGTCCTGTGCCGTTGGCCCGGGATGTCGCCGTCTCCGCGCTCGGGTGGCCCGGTCGCGCAAGCCGGCCTTCGGGGGAATAGCCCGGTGCGGTGGCCGCTCCGCTCAGGTAGGGGGAACCGGAAGTCGCATACGGCTGGTACTGCGATGTTCCTGCAGGGTCGGCGAAATACTGCAGCGCCGGCACCTGGGGCGACGGCGAGGGCTGCCCCGGGAATGTGGGACCTCCCGGAGTGGGATACATCGATTGGGGTGGGAACGCGAGCTGACCGGGATGCGCGTAGGGAGCGCGGCCGGCTGGCGGCGGCTGCCCATACGGCGCCCCGGCGTACGGGGCGTGCGCGGGATGCTGGCCGTAGGCGTCGTACGGCGAGTTCGACGAGCCGCCCTGGCCCTGAGATGCTCCCGAGTAGGGTGACGAATATGTCATGACATGATCCTGATGGTCATTGCTGAGATTCCAGAGCTTCGTCTTCGCCCGGGTCCCCAGGGTGTCAGGACTCCTGAGCCCCTGGCGTCTCAGCCGCGTGCGAAGTGCGAGGCGAAGTTGCGGATGATCTGTCCGGCGTCGTGCGCATCGGAGGACCTGGCCTGGGTGAGGATGTCCTCGCTCATGTCCGGGTCGCCGTAGCCGGCTTCGTCGTAGATGCTCACGCGCTGCTCGAACCGGGCGGCGTCGAGCTCGGGGTTGAACTGGCAGGCGTAGACCTTCTCGCCCACGCGCAGCATCTGAACGGGGCAGTCGGGCGAGCTCGCCAGCAGCGTCGCGTGTGCGGGCACCTCGCCCACGCCCTCGTAGTGACCGGCGAACACGGTGATCGCCTGCGGGAGCCCCGCCAGGATCGGATCCTCACGGCCCTCCGCCGTCAGGAACAGGTCGACGGCGCCCAGCTCCTCGCCGAACTCCTCATAGGTCCCGGTGCCCAGGTAGGCGGCCAGGATTTGGAACGCGACGCCGGTGGCCAGGAGCGGGATCCCCTCTTTGAGTATGACCGTGAGCAGCTCGCGGATCTGCTCCTCGACGTGCTGCTGGCTGCGGGTCTTCTCCGCCGCCGGTGTGTCTGCGTTGTAGGGGCTGGCGCCGATGAGCACCCCGGAGACATCGGCAGCGGTGAAGGAGGCGAGGAAGTCGACCTCCTCCAGAGCGATGTGCTGCAGATCGCCGCGCGACAAACCGCTCTGGGTCAGGAAGGATTCGTACTCGTCCTGCGCTGCCTCGTGTTCGGGGCGCGTCGTCACCATGATGAAAGGCTTCACGGCACCACTGTAGGGGACCGGCCGGAGGGACGGGGCTCCTAGAACACGAGCAGCATGAGCGCGATGAGGAGCCAGAGGAGGGTGAAGGCGACTCCGAGGATGAGTCCCAGCCAGGCGATGCCCTCGCCAGAGTTGTAGCTGCGGCGCAGCCGCCGTAGCGCGCCGATGCCCAGGATGATCGCGGCGACGCCGACAAGGGGGACGAGACCGAGCAGCCCGCAAACCAGGGCGGCTGTGGCCCCTGAGTCCGTACGGGGGCGGGGCGCCGTGTAGCCGGGGCCGGAGAAGATCTCCGCAGGATTGAGGTTCTCAGTGCCGGGGAAGATGAACCCCGGCGGGAGCCCGTCGACGTACTGCTCCGAGCCCGGGGAGAAGGTCGGCGCGCTCTGTCCTGGAGGTGCGGTCCGGGCGGTGCTCATGACCTCATCATGCCCGCCGGCGCCCGAGGAGTCATCGTTCCCGCGGAGGAGTCGAGCGAAAGGGCGGGGAGAGTAGGCGGGGGCTGGGCGCAGGGACGAGGCGCTGTTGCCGCCGGTGCCGGCCGGCGGCCCGCCTCGGAGTGCCCGACCGGCACGGCTACCGGCCACGGTCTATGCTGAAGCCCCGGCAGAGCCTGCCGGGTCCTGCCGAGCGTCCCGCGGGCCTGCCGTACGCAGTTCTCCTACGGGGCACCATCAATCCCCTTTTGCTCAGGCAGGAGATCATCTGTGTCCTCTTCCCCTTCTCTCGGCTGGCGCCTTCACGGCGATGGTCGTTCGATCGCCCCGGGCGAGGTCGTCGCCCCCGGTGAGCGCCTCACCTGGCCGCGCACGATCGGCATCGGCATCCAGCACGTCGTCGCCATGTTCGGCGCAACCTTCCTGGTGCCGCTTCTGACGGGCTTCGACCCGGCGACGACGCTGTTCTTCACCGGCACGGGCACGCTTCTGTTCCTGGGGATCACCTCCGGGCGCCTGCCCAGCTACCTGGGCTCCTCTTTCGCCCTCATCGCCCCCATAGGAGCGGTGACCGGCTACATGGCCGACGGCGGAGGCTCCATCGATCCCCACAAGGCCTCCCTGGCCCAGGGCGGGATCATCGCGGCGGGAGTGTCCCTGCTGCTCGTGGGCGTCGTCGTCCATCTGGCGGGGGCCGGTTGGATCGACCGCCTCATGCCGCCGATCGTCACCGGTGCGATCGTCTCCCTCATCGGCTTCAACCTGGCGCCCTCGGCCTGGAACAACGTCAAGCAGGCTCCGGTGACGGCGGTCGTCACCATCGTGTCGATCCTGCTCATCACCGTGCTGTTCAAGGGGATCGTCGGGCGCCTGGCGATCCTCATCGGAGTGCTCATCGGCTACGCCACAGCCGTGGTGCGAGGCGAGGTGCAGTTCGACAAGGTGATCGACGCCCCCCTCCTGGGCCTGCCCCACTTCCACCCCCCGGCATTTGACCTCAGCTATCTGGGCCTGTTCATCCCCGTGGTGCTCGTCCTGGTCGCCGAGAACATCGGCCACGTCAAATCCGTCTCTGCGATGACCGGCGAGGACCTCGACGACGTCACCGGACGCGCCCTGTTCGCCGATGGGCTGTCCACCGTGCTCGCCGGTGCCGGCGGCGGTTCTGGCACCACCACCTATGCGGAGAACATCGGCGTCATGGCCGCCACCCGCGTCTACTCCACCGCCGCCTACGTCGTGGCGGCGCTGACTGCCCTGGGCCTGTCCCTGCTGCCGAAGTTCGGCGAGATCATCGCGACGATCCCGGCGGGCGTCCTGGGCGGCGCCGCAACGGTCCTCTACGGCATGATCGGCATGCTGGGGGTGCGCATCTGGGTGCAGAACCGAGTGGACTTCTCAGACCCCGTCAACCTCAACACGGCGGCCGTGTCCATGGTGGTGGCCATCGCCAACTACACCCTGGCCTGGGGCGGCATGACCTTCGAGGGCATTGCGCTCGGTTCGGTGGCCGCGATCGGCATCTACCACGCCATGCGCTGGATTTCGAAGGTGCGCGGAACCAACCTGGAACAGGCCTCCCCGGCCTCTGCCCCCGCCGGCACCGAGCTGGAGGGCCCGGCCTACTCCAGTCGTGCCGCCCACGCGCCCTCGGCCGCCTCCCCGGCGGCGGGCTCGACGGCGTCGAGCCCCGAGGGCGATGGCGGTACGGATTGACGGGGGTCGGTGGCTCAAGGGGCGCCGACCCGCCTCCCCGATGGCGTCCCGGCTCAGCTCTCCTTCGTGGCCTTAGCCGCCGGAGAGGCCTTGTCCGCCGGGACGCAGTCGCTGGGGGCGGTGATGGGCTTGTCGGAGCCCAGCAGCTTGATCTCGTCGGCGTTCAATGCGTTCTGCAGGTACTCCTTGCCCAGGACCACCGAGACCGTCGGGTCGTCGTCGGACAGGCTGTCGTCAATCTGCACGGTGGAGTTGGGGAAGACCTGGGCCAGGGAGTAGGCATTGGCCAGGCTGCCCTTGGAGGACATGATCTGCGCCTCGCCGCCGTAGATGCCCCCCGGCCAGTCGCTCGCCGAGGCGACGGTCAGGCCGGCCTCCTGCAGCTCCTGCTGCACCGTGGTCGCCAGACCCACCGACTCGGAGCCGTTGTAGACGTTGACAGTGAGCGTGGTGACGTCCACGGTCTTGGCGCCGTCGGGCGGACATGGCTGCGGCACGTAGGTGGCGGTGCTCTTGGGGCGCGAGAATCCCGGGTTGGGGGCGGGCAGAATGCCCAGCGACACCAGGAGGCTCACGGCGACCGCGATGATCATGACGGCCAGGATGGAGCCGATGATGGTGGCCTGGCGGTGCTGCATGTGCCGGCGGTACTCGGTGCGCGGATCTGCGGGACTACTCACGCAAACCAGAGTAATGGACGACGGCGCTCGCCGGGCGGTGGCGGCCCCGATGTGACATGGGACCGAGCTGGAGCCGTGGATCCGGAGGCTCGAGCGAGCGTCAGGAGGCCGGCGGCGCCGGGGCGAGCCTCGGTGTCCCGTCCTCCGTGACCTCGAGGATGCGGGCGTGGATCGCGGTACGTCCCTGCAGGGCAGCGCGCAGTGCCCGGTGCAGCCCGGTCTCCAGGTAGAGGTCCCCCCTGAAGGAGACGACGTGGGCGAACAGGTCGCCGTAGAAGGTGGAGTCGTCATCCAGGAGGCTGCGCAGGTCGAGGGTCGCACGGGTGGTGGTGAGATCGGCCAGGCGGATCTGTCGGGGCGCGATGACGGCCCACTCGCGTTGAGTGGTGACCCCGTGGTCGGGGTAGGGGGGCCTCTCGCGCACTGCCTTGAAGATCACGAGAACATCCTAGTGAATGAACCTGCTTGAGGCGCACGAAAGCGCCGTGGGCGGCCCAACATCCCGTTCGCCCGCGATGTGCGCGGGGAGCGCTCCGGACCGCCGTGCAATAACGCGTGTGCATGACGTTCGCCCGCGATGTGCGCGGGGAGCGCGGTCCCTTGCGGGACGGGTTTTCGAACCGTTATCTGTCTCACTTGCCGGAATGTGGTCTGCTGGACGATTGTCTCTTCATCTTGTTGTGATTGGCGTTATCTCGACGAAATCTAGTGGTTCGCTGGAAAGGTGGGACGTCTGATGCCGGAAGTGGGCGTGATGCCTGAATTTCCTGACTGTTCCCCTCCTCTTCGGGGCTCTAGTACGGTGTTGGCTGCACCGACGTCGACCGAAAGGATGCCGCAGCCATGACCATTGCGGTCCGCCGAAGCGGCTTCACTATCCCCCTGTCCCTTGTCGTCCTCACCTCGACCGCCATGCTCTTGGCCGGTTGTCAGTCAGGTGGTGCCTCCAACGCCAATCAGCAGGGCACCGCGGGCTCGTCCTCGTCGTCCCCTGCTAACTCTGCCAACTCTGCCAAGTCCCAGTCGGTGGCCGGCTCCAAGCCGACCTCCGGACAGAAGTCGGGACACGCCTCGCCGCGCATCCCGAGCCCCACCGGGAAGGGCGCCGGCGAGTCGTCCGGGCCGCAGCCCTCCTCGGGTTCCGCTGCCCGTCCCTCCAGCCCGCGCGCCAATGAACCGCGCCCGGCCACCAGCGGGGCGCAGTCCTCCGCTAACGGGGCCGGCGCGAGCAGGGCCGCGACTCCGGGCGGGACGAGCAACCCGAGCACGCAGAACGAGGGTGCCTCCAAGAATCCGGAGGCGAGTGGCAATGCGAGCCGCTCCAGCGAGCCTCAGGCTGAGACGGCCCAGTCGGCGCAGTCCTCAGCGCCTGAGCCCCAGGCTTCGCCCGCGCCCGCCCAGCCGACTCAGGCGCCCGCTGACAACTCCGGTGGCAACACCGACACGGCATCCCCTGCGCCTGCGCCCACCGAGCCCGCACCGCCTGCCGACTCGCAGGCGGGCCAGGCCACGTCCTTCGTCCCGGATAACCTCGTCTCGGAGAAGACGGCCATGGTCATCTCGCCGTCGGGCAATATCGGCTGTGACCTGTCCGCCCACTACGCCGGTTGTGGTGTGTTTTCCTACCGCACCGAGTCCACCTTCGGCCAGAACGCGATGGGTTCGCCTAACTGGTGGTTCGACCTCAGCAGCGGTGCGACGCCTCAGATCAGTGGCCGCAGCGAGGGTGCGTTCTCTCTTGATGAGGGCTTCCGCGGTGCCGGCTCTTCGCCCCAGGTGGTCGAGTACGGCCAGTCCGTCACCTTCGGCTCCTGGGTGTGCAGCTCCGAGGAGACCGGCATGACCTGCCGCAACACCGAGACCGGCCACGGAGTCTTCCTCAACTCCTCGCGGTACGAGGTCTTCTGACCGGGTCTCGTCAGACCCGATCGCGCGCTTGTTCGCCCCGGCTCGCCCGCCGGGGCGAACGCATGTGCCCGATTCCAGGGGACGAGCCCGCCGAGACCAAGGAGGTGTATGCGTGGGCGAGCAGACGAAGAACCCGGAAACGTCCAGGGCGAGCGCCCTCGACGGCATCGCGAGCCGATGGGCCGCCTGGCTGCGTCGGACCGACTCGCTCGAGGTGGTCGTGGAGATCGAGGCGCTGGGTGAGCGTGTCGCCTGTGCCAACCGGGTGCTGCGTAGAACCGGCCTCCTACGTCGAGTCGAGTGGGTGGAGGGCGGCGTCCCCGATGAACTCGTTCGCGACGCCGTCGCCTTGCGGGTCTCAACAACCCGCGCCGACGGCGCCGCCTGGACCTGGGCCTTCCTGTCGATCAGTGCACGGGGTGAGGATCTCACCGCCGACTTCGACTACGAGCGCCGCCCCGACCTCGTCCCGCCGTGCACCCGGTCCGACTGCGAGGCGGAGCTGCGGCTCTTCCCCCGCGACCCGGTCCGACTGCCCGCCTGGATGATGCACCTCCAGTCAGACGGCATCGAGGAGGTCTCTGAGGCGGACTCGCGCAGTGGTGAGGGCGCGGGTTCTCGGCGCCTGATGGGGCTCCTCGCCCTGCGGCCCCGTTAGACCGCGACCACCGCTCGCAGCTCCCGCGACCGAATGACGGTCTGCGCCACCATGCGCGTGGCAGGCGGCGTGGCGCGCTGACGTCGTCGTCTCTTCACGCGCTTCACGTGGCGGGGCGACTCACCTGGGGCGCAATGGGTCGGTGAGGTAGTGCTGGATCGTCGGCCCGACGACCTCCACCAGGTGCTCGACACTGGCGCTCGCGATTGGATCAAGGCGCAGAACGTAGCGGATCATGGCCAGCCCCACCAGCTGGGACCCGGCCAGGGTGGCCCGCTCTCGTGCCGAGACCTCTGGCAGCCCCGACTGCTTGAGGGCCTCGGCCATCGGGACGGCGATCTGCTCGGTCGCGTAGGTCTGGATCGCCTCCGGGGCGCTGACGTCCGTGGCCATCCACCGCAGCAGGGTGCGGAAGGTCGCCCCGTCCGCGGCGTCGTCCCAGGCGGTCAGCGACAGCCGCACCAAGCGGGGGCCGGCTGAGCGCAGGTCCCCGCTGACGGCGGCCGCAATCTCCTCGCTCGCTCTCACCCGCAGGTTGACGGCCGCCCCGAACAGGTCTCCCTTGGAGCCGAAGTAGTACGACACGAGCGCCGGGTCCACTCCGGCCGTGCGAGCCACCGCCCGGATCGTTGTTCCCTCGTATCCCTGCGCCAGGAACGACTCGCGCGCCGCGGTCAGAATCGCCTCCCGTGTGGAGGACGGCTGCATGCTGCCGGGGTCCGGGTGACGCCGCGGCCCCCGATGACGCGTGCGACCAGAACGTGCGCTCTCGAGCGTCTCCTCCTCGGGCGAGGCGCTCGGCTGCGGCGCGTTGGCGGCTTTACTGGTCACTCCAGGAGATTACGGGCGCTCCCCGTCGTCCGGGACTGCCAGCTCCGCAGAAACCGGAGAAGTGCCGGGAAAACACAGTGCTTGGTCGGGGGTGGCGTCCCCGGGAGTGTGTGACGGTCGCCCCATTTTTAGGAAAGACTATCGGTGCGATATTCAACATCGTTCAGATTCTCGACGACGGCGACGGGTGTCCGGGGGAGTCTCTGGGCGGCATCCTGCCAAGAAGAGACATGAGCGGAGTCGGAGATCCGAAGCTATTTCAACAGCGTTGAGGCTGGTGGCTTGCCTCGATACCTTGGTTTCCGTCCGACATCGCCGTCTCTCAGGGAGTCGGCACAGGCACTCGTCGAGGTGAAGCATGTCCGTTCCTCTCCCCAGCTCACGGAGGCCCGCTCCCGACACGTCCGTTAAGACCGGTGCGCCCGCCGAGGGGCCTGCACCGGGCGGCGGCCCCGCCGAGGCATCGACGGTTCTGCGGATGGGGCTGGACATCGGCTCGACCACCATCAAGCTGGTCCTCCTGCCCGAGACGCCCGTGGCGGCTCGGGCAGGAGGCGCGGCATCTGCGTCGTCGGCCCCGGTGGCCCCCGTGTTCGCTGAGTACCGTCGTCACAACGCGGACGTGCGCGGTGAGCTGACCCGGCTGCTGGGGGAGGTTGCCCGGGCCTATCCGGGTGCCGTCGTGCGCGGGGCCGTCACCGGCAGCGCCGGGCTGTCCCTGGCCACCCTCATGGGCCTGCCCTTCGTCCAGGAGGTCATCGCCGAGACCGAGACCGTGCGCGTGTGCGACCCGCAGGCCGACGTCATCATCGAGCTCGGTGGTGAGGACGCCAAGATCACCTATCTCCACCCCACCCCCGAGCAGCGCATGAACGGCACCTGCGCGGGCGGTACCGGAGCCTTCATCGATCAGATGGCCCAGCTCCTCCACACCGACGCCGCCGGCCTGGACGATATGGCCTCGCGCTACACCACGCTCTACCCCATCGCCTCGCGCTGCGGCGTTTTCGCCAAGTCCGACCTGCAACCGCTCATCAACCAGGGCGCCGCTGGGGAGGACTTGGCTGCCTCCGTCCTCCAGGCCGTTGTCACCCAGACCATCGCGGGCCTGGCCTGCGGGCGCCCCATCCGCGGCCACGTCATGTTCCTGGGCGGGCCGCTGCACTTCCTGCCCCAGCTGCGCGCCGCCTTCGAGCGCACCCTGGCGGACCAGGTCGACTCCTTCACCTGCCCCGACAACGCCCAGCTCTACGTCGCCATTGGCGCCGCCCTGCTCTCCTCGGGAGAGCCGACGCCGATCTCGGAGCTGTCCACCCGTCTGTCCACCCGCAAGGCCCTGTCCCTGGGCACCTCCCGGATGCGCCCGCTGTTCAAGGACGTCGCCGAGCTGGAGGCCTTCCGCGAGCGTCACGCCCGCGCGCACATCGAGCGGGCCCACTGGCCGGTTCCCGACGGGCCTGCGGAGAAAGAGCCGGGCGGCCAGGATGACGAGCTCGACGATGAGGCCCCCGGTGCGTCGTCGGCGCCGGGGACGAGCGGGGCCGCAGAGCACGGGGAAGGCGACTGCTTCCTGGGGATCGATGCCGGCTCGACGACGATCAAGGCCGTCGTCCTGGACGGGCGCGGGCGGATCGTGTGGGAGCACTACGCTGGCAACGAGGGCGACCCGGTGACGGCCGCCGTGGAGATCCTGCGCCGCATCCACCGCGAGATGCCCGATGGTGTGCGGATCGTGCGCTCCTGCGTCACCGGTTACGGGGAGTCCCTGGTCAAGGCGGCGCTGCGCATCGACGAGGGCGTGGTCGAGACGATGGCGCACTACCGGGCGGCGGCCTATCTCAACCCCGGGGTCACCTCGGTCATCGACATCGGCGGCCAGGACATGAAGTACCTGCGCATCAAGGGCGACGCGATCGACTCCATCAGCGTCAACGAGGCCTGTTCGGCCGGCTGCGGCTCCTTCCTGCAGACCTTCGCCCAGTCGATGGGGCTGAAGATCGGGGAGTTCGCCGAGGCCGCGCTGCACGCCGAGCGCCCGGTGGACCTGGGCAGCCGCTGCACGGTGTTCATGAACTCCTCGGTCAAGCAGGCCCAGCGCGAGTCGGCCACCGTGGGGGAGATCAGCGCGGGCCTGTCCTATTCGGTGGTGCGCAACGCCCTGTACAAGGTCATCAAGCTCAAGGACGCCGACCAGCTCGGCGAGCGGGTTTCGGTCCAGGGCGGCACCTTCCTCAATGACGCGGTTCTGCGGGCCTTCGAGCTGCTCACCGGCCGGGAGGTGGTGCGCCCTGACATCGCCGGGCTTATGGGCTGCTTCGGCGCGGCCCTGAGCGCCCGGGCCTCCTACGACGGCGTGCCCTCCGGTCTCATGAGCCTGGGCGAGCTCTCCCGTTTCAGCCTGACCACCGAGACCGCTACCTGCAAGCTGTGCCAGAACCATTGCCAGCTGACCATCACCACCTTCAACGACGGTCAGCGCCACATCTCCGGCAACCGCTGTGAGCGGGGCGCCACCCAGGAGCGGCGCGCCACCAAGTCCGATCTGCCCAACCTCTACGACTACAAGTACAAGCGGGCTTTCTCCTACCGGCGCCTGCGGGAGGGTGCGGCCACGCGCGGGGATATCGGCATTCCCAGAGTGCTGGGCATGTACGAGAACTACCCCCTGTGGTTCACGGTGCTCACCTCGCTGGGCTTCCGCGTCATGATCTCGGGGCGCTCCAACCATGAGCTCTTCGAGTCCGGCATGGATACGATCCCCTCGGAGAACGTCTGCTACCCGGCCAAGCTCGCCCACGGGCACATCGAGGCCCTCATCGCCAAGGACATCAAGACGATCTGGTTCCCCTGCGTCTTCTACGAGCGCGAGCTGGTCAAGGGCGCCGCCGACCACTTCAACTGCCCGATCGTGGCCACCTACCCCGAGGTCATCCGCAACAACGTCGAGGCCGTGCGCGATGGGCAGCAGGAAGGACCCGACGGCGCCGAGGGGGGCACGGGTCCCGGGGGCTCGGGCGTTCGGATGCTCTCCCCCTTCCTCAACCTGGCCGACCCCGCGACGCTCGCCGAGCGGCTCGTCGAGGTCTTCGCCGACTGGGACGTCACCCTGCCCGAGGCCCGCCGGGCCGTGGCCGCGGGCTTCGCCGAGGACGCCGCCTTCAAGGCCGACGTGCGCGCCGAGGGCCGCCGCGCCCTGAAGTGGATGGAAGACAACGGCCGCAAGGGAATCGTCCTGGCCGGGCGGCCCTACCACATCGACCCCGAGATCAACCACGGCATCCCCGACGTCATCAACACCCTGGGCCTGGCCGTCCTGTCCGAGGACTCCCTCCTACCCGAGCCCGACGCCGCAGCCGCCGACACTGCCGAGGCCACTGGGCAGGCCGGGAAATCCGAGGAGACCGGGGACGCCGGCAAGGCCAGCAGGCCCGGGGAGGCCGAGCCGGGAGGGCGCCCCGCCAGACCGGCCAGGCCCAAGAAGCCCAAGAAGACCGACTGGGCCGCCATCGCCCGCCAGGCCGGCTCGTCACCCGGCACGGACGAGGCCCCCGACCCCGGGGACGGCGCCGAGCACGCCGTCGCCACCGGGGCACTCAGCCGGGCCGTGGCCGCAATGCGCCGCCGGGTGGACGAGCTCCGCCCCGACCCGCAGGCGCCCGCCGACTGGTCCGACGTCACCGGCGTCGGCCTGCCCATGCCCAAGTCCGTGGCCACCGAGGACGTCACCGGGCGCCTGCGGGTGCGCGACCAGTGGGCCTACCACTCGCGCCTCTACCAGGCCGCCGAGCTCGTCACCGCCCGCGACGACCTCGAGCTCGTCCAGCTCAACTCCTTCGGCTGCGGGGTCGATGCCCTGACCACCGACCAGGTCCAGGAGATCCTGGAATCCGCCGGAGGGGTCTACACGAGCCTCAAGATCGACGAGGTCTCCAACCTCGGCGCCGCCACCATCCGCCTGCGCTCCCTGGCCGCCGCCTCCGAGGCCCGTGCCGCGGAGAAGGCGGCTCACGCTGAGGAAGCCGCCGACGAGGCCGACGGCTCTGCCGACGACGCCGTCGAGATCGATACGACAGTCCCCGCCGATGAGCCCTCTGCTATGGCCGCCGACCGGCCGGCGCGGAAGGGCGCTGAGAAGACTGAGAAGGCGGCCGGGCCGCGCGAGACGGGCTTCGCCGTCGGAGGGCGGGAGCTGCCGGGGGCCGCCGGCCCGGTCTTCACCGAGGCCATGCGCGCCACCCACACCATCCTCATGCCCCAGATGAGCCCTGTGCACTTCCGGCCCCTGGAGCCGCTCATGCGGCGCCTGGGCTACAAGGTCGAGCTGCTTCAGTCCGCCACCCGCGATGACCTCGAGGTGGGGCTGCGCTACGTCAACAACGACGCCTGCTTCCCCGCCATCATGGTCATCGGCCAGCTCATCGGCGCCTTCACCGACGGCAGCCACGACCCCGACTCCTGCGTCGTGGCCATCTCCCAGACCGGCGGCATCTGCCGGGCCACCAACTACGCCGCCATGCTGCGCAAGGGCCTGCGCGAGGCCGGCTACCCGCAGGTGCCGGTCGTGGCCATCTCCCTGCAGGGCATCGAGTCCAACCCCGGATTCGAGCTGACCGCCACCATGGGCCTGAAGATGCTCCAGGGCATCATCATCGGAGACACCCTCAACACCTGCCTGCTGCGGGTGCGCCCCTACGAGGTGGTCGAAGGCGCCACCCAGAAGCTCGTCGAGCGCTGGGACCGCATCATCGCCGAGTACTTCGAGCACCGGGGCCGCTCGGCCACCTGGGGCGGGCGCATCGGCTACCGCCGCCTCCTGCGCGAGATGGTCCGCGAGTTCAACGACCTGCCCCGCCGCGACGAGCCTCGGCGCCCGCGCGTCGGCGTCGTCGGCGAGATCCTGGTGAAGTTCCAGCCCGACGCCAACAACCACGTCGTCGACGTCATCGAGGCCGAGGGCTGCGAGGCCGTCGTCCCCGGCCTCCTGCCCTTCTTCCTGTCCGGGCTGGCAACCGCCCAGTGGGAGGCAGACACCTACGGCATCGGCAGGGAGTCCGTGGCCAAGAAGAAGGCGGCCGTGTGGTTCATCGAACAGCTCCAGGCACCGGCCCGCGCCGCTCTGCGCGCCGCCGGCGGCACCTTCGACGTCGAGGTCTCCACGGCCGAGCTGGCCCGCAAGGCCTCGAAGGTGCTCTCCCTGGGCAACCAGGCCGGTGAGGGCTGGCTGCTCACCGGCGAGATGATCGAGCTCATCGAGCACGGCGTGCCTAACATCGTGTGCTGCCAGCCCTTCGCCTGCCTGCCCAACCACGTCGTGGGCAAGGGCATGTTCCGCGAGGTCCGACGCCGCTACCCCCAGGCCAACATCGTCGCCATCGACTACGACCCCGGCGCCAGCGAAGTCAACCAGCTCAACCGCATTAAGCTCATGATCTCCACCGCCCTCATGGCACAGGCCGATTCCGAGCGCGGGGCGCCCGGATCGGAGGGCGGCCTCGGCGCCGCAGCGGCCGGAGACGAGCAGCAGGCCTGCGAGAGCGTGGAAGAGCTGCTGGCGGGACTCGGACCGGTGCCCGATGGTACGCCGTCGTCCCCGGACACCGCCGAGGCACGGCGCCGTCCTCAGCGCGCTCGGGCCCGCTGAGGACGACCGGTGTGAGGACTACTTCTTGGAGTCCTTGGCCGAGCCCTTGACCTCCGACTTGTCTCCCTGGGCGACCACACAGGTGACGTGCCGGTCTCCCTTGGCCCAGGTGTCTTCGCTGGGGGAGAGGTACTCGATCTGATAGCTGGACTTGCCGGCCTCGACCCCCACGTACTTGGTGAAGTCCTCTCCCTGGCAGAAGCCCTCGCCCAGGGACTTGACGGCGCCCTCGTTGGGGAGCTTGTCGACGTCGTCGGGGAAGGTGGTCTGGGCGACGACTTCGTAGGTGTGGGTCTTGGCGCAGTCGACCACGGTGACTTCGCCGACCGGGTTGTTCCCGCCGGCCTTGTCGCTCACGGTGTTGTAGCAATCCCCGACCTTGAGGTCCTTGGTGGCGGTGGAGGTGCCCGAGGAGAACAGGCTGCAGGAGGACAGTCCCATGACGAGGACGGCGGACACGGGCAGAGCGAGGAGCGTGGTCAGGGTGCGCATATACCGAACCGTAACAGTAGGAAACTCGGGATTGTGACGGTTTTCTGCGGGAGCCTGACCACGTGCGGGGAATGGGCTGAAAATACCTGGGATAAGGACCGGGTGGCGACCTGAGACGGAGAGACGGAGAGTCGCCACCCGGCCGGAATGGGGGCAGGACGGTTGATGTAAGGCGTGAGAAGGGCGAAGTTGTTCTTCCCAGACGACGGTCCACCTACGGGATGGTGGCCGGTGTCCTGCTCAACGGAGACAGACTAGGAGTTTCTGGCGGATTTGTTCAATAGGTTGTTAATCGCGTCCCGGATGAAGCATGCAGATGATGCGGTCGCCCTGTTCCCGGCCGGACCGACTGGGGCGAGCAGGAGCGCGGCGGCGAGTGCGATGAGGGACGAGATTCTGCGCGCATGGGTTAACCGTGGCAGGAGCGGCTCGGCCTCGTCGATGGGGAGAGATCCCAGTGGGACTGTTCAAGGCCCCCGGGGACGACGACCGCCTCCTGTTCCAGATCGTGCTTCTCCATCGACTCGAGGTAGCCGTTGCGCCGCTCGGTGTTCGACGGGCGGTCCCGCCATCGACGTGCACGATCCGCCGGTGCCCGAGGCTGCTCTTGATGAGTTCATCGTCGTCGAGCGTTTGGGGATTCTCCTCGTGCCACGACAAAACCCCGGAATCACGAAGATTCCGGGGTGGTGGCGGAGGATGGGGGATTCGAACCCCCGAGGGCTTGCACCCAACACGCTTTCCAAGCGTGCGCCATAGGCCACTAGGCGAATCCTCCAGGTGCTCCACACGGCGACGACCGCGTGCAACGAGAAAGGAATATATCGGACCGCCCATCCCCGGGGCCAGCCCGGGGCGGTGGGATCTGTCACGCGGGGCCGGTCTCGCCGCATCGGCCCCGCGTGGACGCACCGCAGGCCTCGGGGACGCACCTGCCGGGACAGTCCTCGAGCCCTGCGGCGCGTCCTCGACCTCGGGCGGGGGGCGGTGGGGGTGGTTCGCAACCGGGGGCCGGATCGGGTAGTCTCTCGCTCGGCCCCTCGTGCGGCGTCATCCAGCGAATCCCCCAGGACCGGAAGGTAGCAAGGGTAAGCAGGCTCTGGCGGGTGCGCGAGGGGTCCTTACGTGCCCGGGCGGTGAAGAGGGCGGCCTGCTGCGCCCGTTTGCCGGAGGGGGATCAGGCCTCGGCGCCGTCGACCTCCGCCAGACCTCCCCTGGAGAGGACTTCGGCCGAGTAGGCGGCGTTGCGGGCGATGAGGGCCCCGGTGACAGACATGGTTCCTCCGTTTCTCCAGCTGACGATGCGCCGGCTCTCCCATCGTGCCAGATGGCACCCGACTCGCCCGGCGCCTCGCACGGGGTCGGCCCGGCCGATTAGGCTCGGCCCGTGACCACCGCTCTGTACCGCCGCTACCGCCCCGACGCCTTCCAGGAGGTCATCGGGCAGGACCACGTCACCGCTCCGCTCATGGCGGCGCTGCGGGCCGACCGCGTCACCCACGCCTACCTCTTCTCCGGCCCCCGCGGCTGCGGCAAGACGACGTCGGCGCGCATCCTGGCCCGCTGCCTCAACTGCGCCCAGGCCCCCACCGACACGCCCTGCGGCACCTGTCCATCCTGCCGGGACCTGGCCACCGGCGGCCCCGGCAGCCTCGACGTCGTCGAAATCGACGCCGCCAGCCACAACGGCGTCGACGACGCCCGCGACCTGCGCGAGCGCGCCGCCTTCGCCCCGGCCCGAGACCGCTACAAGATCTTCATCCTCGACGAAGCCCACATGGTCACCGCCCAGGGCTTCAACGCGCTGCTCAAACTCGTCGAGGAGCCACCCGCGCACGTGAAGTTCATCTTCGCAACCACCGAGCCGGAGAAGGTCATCGGCACCATCCGGTCGCGCACCCACCACTACCCCTTCCGCCTCGTCCCGCCCGACGTCCTCGAGGGCTACCTGGCCCAGCTGTGCCGGGCCGAGGGCGTCGAGATCGGCCCCGGCGTCTTCCCCCTCGTGGTGCGCGCCGGCGGCGGCTCCGTGCGCGACACCCTCTCCGTCATGGACCAGCTCATCGGTGGGGCGCACGATGGCGGCGTCGACTACCAGCGGGCCGTCGCCCTGCTGGGCTACACCGACACCACCATGCTCGACCAGTGCGTCGACGCGATCGCCGCCGCTGACGGTGCCGGCGTCTTCCGGGTCGTCGACCGGGTCGTCTCCTCCGGGCACGACCCACGCCGGTTTGTGGAGGACCTGCTGGCCCGGCTGCGCGACCTCCTCGTCATCGCCCTAGCCGGCTCCGAGGCCGGCGCGGCGCTCGGCTCCCTGCCGGTCGATGAGCTCGAGCGCATGGACCTCCAGGCCCGCACCATGGGGGCCGCCGCCCTCTCCCGCGCCGCCGACACCACCGCCCAGGCCCTGACCGCCATGGTCGGCGCCACCTCCCCCCGCCTCCAGCTCGAGCTGCTCGTGGCCCGCCTGCTCATCCCGGCCGGCGGTGCTCAGGCCGGTGATGCTGGGAGAGCGCAAGCCCCGGTCGGGCAGGCCGGGGGTGCCGGTCCGGCGCCGTCGCCCGCCCCCGGCGGTGCGGGCGACGGCGCCCCCGGCAGTGCGTCTGGCGGCATCATGCCCTCTGGTTCCGGACGCGAGATGGCCGCCCAGATCGCCCGGCGGGCCTCCGCAGACGCCGCCGGGCGGCGCGGAGTCCCGCAACCCGGGAACGCTGCGGAGCCAGGGGGAGCCGGCGGCCCGGCGTCCGCCCCCCGGACTCCGCAGCCAGACGCCGGATGGGGGCGAGCCACGAGCGCAGGCGGATGGGACGAACCCGGCGGCGCTCCGGCGGATTCTCCGGCGCCGACGTCCGCATCGGCTCCGGCAGCGGGCTCGGCGTCGGTCACACAGGCCAGCCCCGGCGTTGACCGGGACGTCCCGAACGATGACGGCTCGCCCCGCGGGACCGTCTCCACCACCTCCTCGACCTCCGCCTCACCGGGTCCTTCCGCGCCCTCGGCTGCGGCGACGCCACGCCAACGCCCGACTGAACAGCCCTCAGACACCAGACCGGCCGGCGCCCCGGCTGCTCCGAGCGCGCCTGCGGCACCCGGGGCTCACGGGGGCGCGAGTGCTTCCGGCGCGACCGGCCAGGGTGGGGCCGAGGCGGCCGACGCGGAGATGATCCGCACCCGCTGGGAGGAGGTCCTCGAGGCGGCCAAGCGCTCGCGGCGCGCGACCTGGGCACTGGTCGGCCCTAACTCCCGGCCGGGCACCGTCTCCGGGGGCGTCTTCACCCTGCTGTTCACCGCGCCCGGCCTCGTGGGAGCCTTCGAGAACGGCGGACACGGCCCCATCTTCTCCGCGGCCCTCCATCAGGCCCTCGGCCTGCGCCTGGAAGTGCACGCCATCGTCGCCGGCGACGACGGCAATGGTCCCGGCGGATCGGGCGGACCCGGCGGATCGGGCGGACCTGGCGGCGACTCCCACCGTGCCGCCGGTCCTGGTGGTCCGGTTGGAGGAAGTGCCGCGGGCGGTACCGGCCGCAGCGGCGATAGAGGGCCGCAGGGCTTCTACGGCGCCGGTCCATCCGCGGGCCCGTCCGGCGCCCCTCCTCAGACGAGCGCCGTCGACCCCGTCGCTCACGGTGACGAGGCGCCCGGCCTCAGCGCCCCCAGCACTAGTTACGCCCACGACTCGATGGAACCCGGCCCCGCCCCCAGCAGGGGGAACGAGGCCGGTGCGCCCGACATCCGCGATCGAACCGGCGATGACACCGCCCGTGGCAGTGCTGCCGACGCCGATCGGCCCGCCCAGGGCCCAGCGGCACAGTCGCCCGCTGCTGCACCAGCACGGCCGACCGACGTCGAGCCGGCCGACCGTCCCGAGGCGCACAAGCCCGTCTCCACCACCTGGGACGACGGTTCGCCGATCTTCGAGCCCCCGGCCGAGGACGAGTGGGTCGGCGATCCCTACGCCGGGGACCCCGGATACGCCGACCCCGTCGAGCCCGCCGGACCGCTTTCCGCTCCAGCGCCCGGTGCGCGCGCCGGAGCAGCCACGTCCCAGTCGTCTGAGGCGCAGCACGGTCCCGGGCCGTCTGAGTTTCAGGCCGTCTCCCCGGCTTCCTCCACCTCTTCTCCCGCAGTGCCCCCGGCGGCGCCCGCCGCCCATGCGCTCCCGACGGCCTCGCTCCCTGCAGCGCCCTCGGATTCCGATGACGGGTGGGGGCCCGTCGCGATCCCAGGTGGCGGCACGGCATCCGCTCCCGCCTCCGACGGCGCCGGCGCGGACGACGGATGGGGGCCGGTCGCCGTCCCCGGCGGCGACACCGTTGCTGCCCAGGCCGCGCCGTCCTCCGGGTCGTCGTCCCCACCACCCGTTGGCTCTCCCCCTTCGGGAGCGCCCGCGATGCCCGACCCCGAGTCGTCTTCCCCGCATGCTCCGGACGCCTCCGTCCCCGCCGGCCTTCAGGATGGCGCACAGTCCAGCTCCTACGCCCCCCGGTCCTCATCCGCGCCGGTCCCGACTCCGGCCTCACCGGTCACCTCCTCGACGTCGCCGGCGCAGTCCCGTTCCGCTCCTGCCGCGCAGGCGCCCGACGAGGCGCCCCTGGCCACCGTCCACCGTCTGCGCGCCCTGCCGGAGATTCCCGGCGGGGCCGCATCGTCCGCAACCGCTCCCCAGTCCTTCCAGCAGTCTCCCTCCCCCCAGTCATCCCCGCAGCCGCCGGCCGCCGGCAGTGCGCCCGGCGCACCCGACGCCACCGCCGGTTCTCCCGGACTGGCGCCCGTCACCTGGGAGGGGACGGAGTCGAGCCCCTTCAGCCCGGGTCCGGCGCCCGAGGAGCCCGGCGCCTCGAGCGCCGCTCGCGAGGACGATGCCACCTGGGCGCCGTCGGGCATTGCGGGCTCACGGCTGGCTGCCGCCATGGCCGCCGCCCGCGCCGCCGCGCAGGAGACCAGCGCCGACTCCCTGGCCGACGACACCCCCAGTGAGGACGATCCCGATGCCGAGGACGCCGGCGTCGTCGGCATCGAGGTCGTCAAACGGATCCTCGGCGCACAAGTCATCGAAGAGGTCACCGTGACTCAGGAAGGACGCTGACATGCCCGCCGTCTACGAAGGCGCCGTCCAGGACCTCATCGATGAGTTCGGCGAGCTGCCCGGCATCGGCCCCAAGTCCGCCCAGCGCATGGCCTTCCACGTGCTCGCCGCGGACTCGGCCGCCGTCGAGCGCCTCATCGAGGCCCTGCGCGCCGTCAAGGCCCGGGTCCGCTTCTGCGAGACCTGCGGCAACATCGCCGAGGCCCCCCAGTGCGCCATCTGCCGCGACCCCCGCCGCGACCAGCGCGTCATCTGCGTCGTCGAGGAGCCCAAGGACGTCGTCGCCATTGAGCGCACCCGCGAGTATCGGGGGCTCTACCACGTGCTCGGCGGCGCCATCGACCCCATCAGCGGTGTCGGCCCCGATGACCTGCGCGTGCGCGAGCTCTTCAGCCGCCTGGGGGCCGGCGAGGTCGAGGAGGTCATCCTGGCCACCGATCCTGACGTCGTCGGCGAGGCGACCGCCGCCTACCTCACCCGCATGCTGCGCACCATGGCCGTGCCCGTCTCCCGCCTCGCCTCCGGCCTGCCCGTGGGTGCCGATCTGGAGTACGCCGATGAGGTCACCCTCGGGCGGGCCTTCGAGGGCCGGCGCCGGGTCGAGGACTGAAGACTCCTTCCGCCCCCTTTCGCCGAGCCAGGCGTATTTCGCGCAGCCGGGCGGCGGGGAGACTGAGAGAGGAAGAGGAAATCGATCAGCGCGATGGGTAAAACTTGTATAACTAGTTGCCCAGTGCGACCATGGTGGGTGCGAGGGTGCACGGAGCCCTCCCGCTGAGGTGATCCACCTCTACGGACACATCATCCAGGAGCCCTGATGAACGCCGTCACCTGCACTCACGTCACCCGCCGCTTCGGCGACCTCACCGCCGTCGACGACGTCAGCCTTCAGGTCGCCGACGGCGAGATTTTCGGCATCATCGGCCCCAACGGCGCCGGCAAGACCACGCTGCTGTCCAGCATCGAGGGCCTCGACGAACCCACCTCCGGAGAGATCTCCGTCCTGGGGCTGCACCCCGTCAAGGATGCCGCCGAGCTCGCCCGTCGCACCGGAATCCAGCTCCAGCAGGCTGCGCTCCTGCCCCGGCTGCGAGTCGGCGAGGCTCTTGAGCTCTTCTCCTCCTTCTACGACCAGTCCGTGCCCTGGCGGCCGCTGCTGGCGCGCCTCGGCATCGCATCTAAGGAGAAGACCGACGTCGCCCGGCTCTCCGGTGGGGAGCGCCAGCGCGTCTTCATCGCCCTGGCCCTCGTCCACGATCCCGAGCTGCTCTTCCTCGACGAGTTGACCACCGCACTCGACCCCCAGGCGCGCCTGGCCATGTGGGACGTCGTGCGCGACATCCGCGAGCGCGGCAAGACGGTGGTCCTGACCACCCACTACATGGAGGAGGCCGAGGCCCTGTGCGACAGGGTCGCCGTCATCGACCACGGACGCGTCATCGCCCTCGACACGATCCCCGCCCTCATCGCGGCCCACGGCGGCCAGGCCTCGCTACGGCTCAGGCTCGGCGCTCCGGCGCCCAGGACGCTGTCCGACGTCGAGGGCGTCACCTCCGTACGAACCGACGGTGCCGTCACCGTCGTCGGCGGCACGGGCGCTTTCGCCCAGGCGGTCCTATCCCACCTGGCGCAGGCCGACGTCGTCGTGCAAGACATGGAGACCCACTCGCCGGGCCTGGAGGAGGTCTTCCTCAACCTCACCGGACGGGCCCTGAGAGAAGCCTGACCGGCTGGGGCCCCGACCGAGCAATCGCCTACCGACAAACCGAGCGCTGAGAAGAGACACGACCATGCCGACTACGCGCACCCGCCGAACTTTTACAACCCTGCTCGTCATGCTGACCCGCTCGACCCTGCGCGAGCCCGTCGGACTGTTCTTCACCCTTGTCCTCGCCCCGCTGCTGGTGGCGATCCTCGGCGTGCTCTTCGGCAACGACCCCAACCCCCAGTTCGGGGGCCGCGGCTTCATGGACGCCACTCTGCCCGCCTGCGCCTGTCTCGTGGTGGGTATGACTGGCATCATCATCCTGCCCACCAGCCAACTCCAGCTGCGCGAGAGCGGGGCCCTGACCCGCCTGCGGGCCACGCCGCTGAGCCCGCGGGTCTTCGTGGCGGCCGACCTGACCGTCAACTTCCTCATCAGCCTGGTGGGCATCGTCCTGGCGCTGCTGGTGGGAGCGTTCGGCTTCGGGGTGAGGCTCCAGGGCAACCCGGTGGCGGTCCTGGCCGCCGCCGCCCTCGGGCTGGTGGCCTTCCTGGCGCTGGGCTACACGCTGGCCGCCCTCTACCCCTCCTCCCGCGCCGCCACCGGGATCGGGAACGGATTGTTCATCGTCATCATGATGACCTCCGGGGCCTTCGTCCCCCAGAGCCAGATCCCGCAGGGCGTCCAGCGCGTGGCCCGCTACTCGCCCTTCTACTACCTGGTCGACCTCGTCCAGGGGATGTGGTCCGGCCGGTCCTGGGCGGATTATGGGACGGCGCTCGCGGTGCTCGTCGGCATGACGGTGGTCTGCGGCCTGTTGGGGGCGCGGCTGTTCCGGTGGAAGACGGCTTGACGTCGCTCACCTCACGCCGAGCCGGGCAAGTTTCACGTAGCCGGGCGGAAAAACGGTAGGGCTACGCGAAGAATGCCCGGCTCGATGGGGGTGGTTAAGCCAGACGCACGCCGCGTGGCAGTTTGCCGGCTGGGACGCGCAGGCGTCTGCCGGCCACGACCACTCCGCCGGCCCCCAGGGCCGCGAGTGCCACGAGGCTCGCGGGCCAGAAGACCAGGTGCTTCGTCCTAGAGTCCGTGGTGGACGAGCCGAACGGGTCGTCGTAGAAGCTGTCCCCCTCGCAGTAGTTGTGGATGACTCGATCGGGTTTGGGATCGCGCATCGAGTCGACTCCCAGCCCGGTACTCGTCAGGAGGGAGTTGCCCACGGAGTGGTGGTCCAAGGCGGGCTGAATCGGCGCATGAGCGGTGGCGTCCCCCAGGGCGACGAAGGGGTTGGGGGCCAGCATCCACCAGATCCGGTTGGTGCGGGTGACCTCCCGAGTCTCAACATCGGGGTCCGGTCGGCACACGAGCTTGTCATCGGTCGAGTTCGTGTAGTCCACCTCGTAGGTCACTACGGTCTGCTTGCCGGTTACCAAGGAGGAGGCGATGGTTGTGGCCAGGGGCGTCCCGACGGTCAGGGCGGCCATCACGATGTAGGTCAGTACTGCGGAGGCCGAAGGGCGCGCTGTCAGGCTCGAGAACCCCAGGCCGATCGCGCACACCGCCCCCAGGGTGACGCCGAGGATGACCAGGTGAGCCAGGAGCGCCTGCCAGTGCGATCCGCCCGCGATCGTCAGGATGAGAAGGAAGGGCGCAGCCACGCCCAGGAAGGCGATCGCCGCGCCCCAGGCCGCCAGCAGCTTGCCGACGACGATCTCCTGGCTGCGCAAAGCGGTGGCCTGCAGTAGTGCCAGGGTCGCGTCGGCTCGGTCGCCGTTGATCGACGTCGCCGACAGGGTGGGGGCGACGATGAGCCCGATCCCCAGCACGAAGCAGACGACGAGGTCGTAGAGGGAGACGAGGTAATCCTTGGGGGGAGCGCCCGTGGTCTCTAGTAGAGCGATCGTTAGTCCGCCGCACAGCAGGATGAGGACGGCCAGCCAGATCCCCAGCATGACGCGCCAGCGCGTGGCTCTCACCCGTTGGCGCAGCTCGAGCACCATGATGGTGCGTACGCCCGTCCAAGTCATCGGCGTTCTCCTTCCAGGGCCAGATAGGTCTCCTCCAGGGTTCCGGACAGAGGGGCGAAGGAGACGACCTCCACCCCGGCCTCGACGGCCTCGCGCAGCAGGCGGGCCGCCGCGGCGTCGTCGGCGACGGGGAGACGCATGCTCCCGTCCTCCTCAGGCGTGACCGGCAGCTGCTCGGAGCCCGCCCAGTCGTTCAGGTGCCCGGAATCCAGGGCCCGCATCCGCCAGGTCCGGCGCACCGGAACTGGGTGAGTGGCGTCATCGGCCTGCGCGCCGACCGGAACCGGGTCCAACGGCGAGGGGACGGTGGTTCCGTGGGACATGAAGACGACGCCGTCGACCATCTCCTCCATCTCCGACAGGATGTGGCTGGAGAGCAGGACAGTGGTGCCGTCCGAGGCCAGGTCTCGCAGCAGGACGCGCAGGTCGGCGCGCGAGCGCGGGTCCATGCCCGCGGCTGGCTCGTCCAGGAGCAGGACCTTGGGGTCGTGGATGAGGGCGCGGGCCAGGCCCAGACGCTGCTTCTGGCCCCGGGAGAGGACCCGGGCTGGCGTGCGCGCCAGCTCGTCGAGGTGGACCAGGGTGAGCATGTCGACGGCGCGGGTGCGGGCGGCGTCGGCATCCATCTCCTGGGCGGCGGCGAAGGTCAGGAGGATTTCGGTGCAGGTCAGGGAGTCCCAGGTGCCGAAGGCGTCGGGCATCCAGCCCACGGCGCGGTGGACCTCGCGCGACTGGGTGATCGGGTCCAGGCCGGCGACGCGGATCGTTCCGGAGTCCGGGGCCAGGAGGGCCGCCAGCATGAGCAGCAGGGTGGTCTTGCCGGCACCGTTGGGACCGACCAGGCCCGTGATGGCGCCGCCCGGCACCGACATGTCCAGCCGGCGCACCGCGGGCGCCCGGCCAAAGAAACGGGTGAGCTGAGAGACTTCAATGCTCATAGGGGCAGGCTACTGCGTCGTGGGCCGCGGTGGTCGGGGAGAGGTACCCATAGTCGACGGTGGTGGGAGGCGCTTTGGGGTCGACTCGCGCGTGAAGGGCGTGCGGTGGGGGATCAGGTACCGGGCACGCACCATGTGGCCCGCGGGTCACGCGGTGACTGCCCTCTTCGCTCCACCAGTCCCTCGTCGCGCAGTCTCTTGAGCCACCGCAGGACCGTAGGGCGGGATGCGTTGACGCCCGACGCGATCTCTCCCGTGCCCAATGGTCCGGTGCTTCGCAGGAGCGCGACGATCTCGAGTGAGCCCTGAGGCAGTCTCTCGATGACGTCGCTCGAGATAGCCGATGTGGCATCCAGTCTCACGATGACGCTGGTTGAGGTCTGACGATAGTGAGGGTCCGAGAGACCGGCCCGGCGCATGTCGTCAACCATGCGCCGAATGCCTTCGCCGAGCTCCTGTGTGATCCCGAGGTCCGCGCACACCCTCGCGATACGCGGGTTGCGTGCGTATCGCGCGATCTCGAGCGGGCGACTCGGATCGCTCAGTCCGGGAAAACGGCCCGGGCTGGAAACCTCGATGCGGTGGGGGAAGATCGACACGCGGATGTGGTCCCCAGCCATTGAGTAAGAGCGGTGGACGACGGCGTTAACCACGGCCTCCAGCCAGGCGTCCCGAGGGATGATGTCCGTGGGGCCGAAGGTCCCCTCATTCTTCAGGGCCCTGCGCTTGGGGGCCCACTGGTCTATGAGCGTAGCCGCTCTGACGATGACGTTTGGGATGGTGCCCTCGAGGCGTCGATCGCCGTCGGCCTCCATAGTTTGGCGCGCTCCGGTGCCTGTCTCGTCCTCTCGGTATCGTAGGACGCGCACCAGTGCCTGCGGCAGAAGCTGCTCGGGAGCGGTGCCGAAAAGCAGGAGCGCGGCGATGGTGGGCTTGCTGTCATGTGTCAGGAGGCTGCGGCTGCGTAAGACGTGGATGTCATCTCCGCGTGCGCCGATCTCCACTCGTAGTCGATCGATTGCCTCTCCGCTCAGGTCGGCCATCGTGATGCCGGCGGGCTGGGCCTCATACGTCTCCGCCTCCCGGTCGTAGACAAGCTCTTCCCACATCGGGCCGTCAAGCTTCACGGTGGAGTCGCCCATGCGCAGGAAGGCTGTTCCGTCACTGCGCCGGTGTGCGTGTCGGCTGGGAGGCACCTGGGCGACGAGAAGGTGGTCTTGCGCGCCATCGTCGTTCATCACCGAGACCTCCCGGAAGTGGACGCGCAGTGGTGGAGCCACCATGGTCATCGGTACCCGGCGAAGCGTGTTGGTTTGAGAGGGGGTGGAGTCGGTCCCCTCGACCCGCTTCTCGCTCAAGCCGACGACGACGGTTCCTCCTTCTGCGTTCGCCATTCCGATGATGGCCTTGGCGAAGTTCTTCTGATCGACACGGATAGATTTGCGTTCGAACCACTGGTTCTCCGGCATCCGAGCCAGTTGCTCACCGCGCTCGTTGATGGGGAGGTTGAGTAGCGCATCGATGTCGTCGTGGCTCACGGATCTACTCTAACATTTTTAGAGTACGTAAGAGTGGGGTGTCGGCTTCGAGGAGGCGCTTTGGGGTCGACTCGCGCGTGAAGGGCGTGCGGCGGGGCCCGTGAGAGAGCTTCGAGTAGTGTTCAAGTAGCGTTCGAGTAGGTTGGCAGTAGCGCCGTTCAAGGCGAGGCTTTCCTCGTGGTTCCAGCGTTCTACAACATCGAGTCGCTACTCTCAACATTTTAGAGTAGATGCGAGTGGGGGGGGCGGCTCTCGGGTCCACCCGCCCCTCGCGTGGTCCACCGGCGCTGTGATCTCAGAGCCACGTGATATGCCGGCAACACAAGGGGCCCGTATGCTTGCCCCAGCCACGTCGTCGTGGGCGCCGCGCGGCGACGGCTCCAGATCCCGGAGGCTCCTGCCAGGACGCCCGCACCGGCGCGGACTACCTGATGGTAGACACGCACTGATTCCAGGACCTGAGGAGCGCCCATATGGCACTGGTCGTCCAGAAGTACGGAGGCTCGTCCGTCAGCGACGTCGACGCGATGCGACGCGTCGCCCGGCGCATCGTCGCCACCCGCAAGGCCGGTAACACGGTCGTCGTCGTCGTCTCCGCGATGGGGGACACGACCGACGAGCTCCTTGACCAGGCCGCTGCCCTGACGAGTGACGCCCCTGCCCGTGAGATGGACATCCTGCTGTCCGCCGGTGAGCGCATCTCCATGGCCCTGCTCGCCATGGCCGTCGGCGAGCTCGGCGTGCCTGCCCGCGCCTACACCGGCGCCCAGGCCGGGGTCCTCACCGACTCCAAGTACGGCAAGGCCTCCATCGTCGGGGTGCTGCCCGAGCGCGTGGCCCGCTCCATCCAGACCGGCGCGGTCGCCATCGTCGCCGGCTTCCAGGGCATCAACGAGGTCGAGGACACCACCACCCTGGGGCGCGGCGGCTCCGACACCACCGCGGTCGCCCTGGCCGCCGCCCTCAACGCCGACGTCTGCGAGATCTACACCGACGTCGACGGCCTGTTCACCGCCGACCCCCGCATCGTTCCCACCGCCAAGCGCATCGAGTCCCTCTCCAGCGAGGAGACCCTGGAACTGGCCGCCCACGGCGCCAAGATCCTCCACCTGCGCGCGGTGGAGTACGCCCGCCGCTTCGGGGTTCCTCTGCACGTGCGCTCCTCCTTCTCCGACAAGACGGGAACCTGGATTTACGACGGCCGCCGGCAGGGCGCCTTCGTGCCCTCGGTCGTGGCTACCCAGCTCGACGACGTCGTCGCTGCCGATATCGCGACGCCGGGCAGTCCTGCGACCCCCGCTTCCCCGGCCAGCGCCGTCACTCCCGCGAGCTCGGCGAGTCAGGGGAACTCTCCCGCCGCCGCTGCCCCGCCCTCAAACCCCGCCGGACTCGACGACGGGCCCTCGGCCGCCGCCGTCGACACCGCGCACCGCAACGCCATCGCCGCGCGGGCCCAGGCCCGCCCCCGCCCGTCCGCCAAGGAGGACCACGTGGAAGCCCCCGTCATCTCCGGAATCGCCCATGACCGCAGCCAGGACAAGATCACGCTCGTGGGCGTGCCCGACGTCCCCGGCGCCGCCGCCCGCATCTTCGCGATCGTGGCCGGTACCGACGCCAACATCGACATGATCGTCCAGGACGTCTCCGCTGAGGGCACGGGCCTGACCAACATCTCCTTCACATGCCCCTCCGGCGACTCCGCCACCGCTCGCGCCGCCCTGGAGTCCGCCCGCGAGGAGCTGGGCTTCCGCAGCCTGCACTTCAACCCCGACATCGGCATCCTGTCCCTGGTGGGGGCCGGGATGCGCTCCAACCCGGGGGTCTCGGCGCGCCTGTTCGGCGCCCTGAGCGAGGCCGGGGTCAACATTCACATGATCTCCACCTCCGAGATCCGCATCTCGGTAGTGGTCGACGACGCCGCACTCGACGAGGCCGTGCGCGCCGTCCACTCTGCCTTCGGCCTCGACGCCCAGGCCGCCGAGGCGGTCGTCTACGGAGGGACCGGACGATGAGCAAACCCGTGAACACCTACACCGGAGTGGCCGACGGCGTCGCCGTCGCCGTCGTGGGGGCCACCGGCCAGGTCGGCCGCGTCATGCGCGCCATGCTGGCCGAGCGCGACTTCCCGGCTCGTTCGGTGCGCTTCTTCTCCTCGGCCCGCAGCGCCGGGACCGTCGTGGATTTCCGTGGCGCCCGTGTTGAGGTCGAGGACGTCGCCACCGCCGACCTGACCGGCATCGACGTCGCCATCTTCTCCGCCGGGGGCGCCGCCTCGCGCGAGCACGCCCCCCGCTTCGCCGCGGCCGGGGCCGTCGTCGTCGACAACTCCTCGGCCTGGCGGAAGGACCCCGAGGTGCCGCTCGTGGTCAGCGAGGTCAACCCGCACGCCCTGCGCGAGCGCCCCAAGGGCATCATCGCCAACCCCAACTGCACCACCATGGCGGCCATGCCCGCCCTCAAGGTGCTGCATGAGGAAGCCGGGCTCGTTCGCCTCATCGTTTCGACCTACCAGGCCGTCTCCGGCTCCGGGCGGGCCGGGGTGGCCGAGCTGGCCGGGCAGGTGCGCGCCGTCGTGAACGAGGACATGGAGGGCCTGGCCCTGGACGGGCGGGCCGTCGAGTTCCCCGCGCCGGAGGTCTACGTCGACACCATCGCCTTCAACGCCGTGGCCTGGGCCGGGAATGACGCCGGCGACGGCTCCGGTGAGACCGATGAGGAGCAAAAGCTGCGCAACGAGTCGCGCAAGATCCTGGAGATTCCGGACCTGCTGGTCTCCGGCACCTGCGTGCGCATCCCGGTGTTCTCCGGCCACGGGCTCAGCATCAACGCCGAGTTCGCCCGCGAGATCAGCGTCGAGCGCGCCCGCGAGCTGCTGGAGGCGGCGCCCGGCGTCACCTACCAGGACGTGCCCAGCCCCCTCAAGGGCGCCGGCCGCGACGGCACCTTCGTGGGGCGTCTGCGCGCCGACCAGGCCTTCGCACCGGGCCACGGCCTGCAGTTCTTCGCCGTCGGGGACAACCTGCGCAAGGGCGCGGCCCTCAACGCCGTCGAGCTCGCCGAGCTGGTGGCCGCCGAGATCCGGGGCTGACTGGGTCTTCTTCTCCGCTGAGCCGGGCATTTCTCGCGTAGGGCGACTGTTTTTCGGTAGGGCTACGCGAGAAATGCCCGGCTCGGTGCCAATATGGTCAGTGACCTGATTCTCGGTCCTCCAGAAGGCGGTCGATGCGCTCGCTGAGCTCGCTGACCTGCCGCTGCAGGGCCGTCACCTGCGCCTGCGTGGCGGCCTCCTGCTCGGCACTCTCCTCCTCGACCAGCGAGACGATCCACGAGGCCAGGGTCGCCGTGACCACGCCGATGAGCGCCACCCCGCCGATCATGAGCAGCGCCGCGATGAAACGCCCCTCTGTGGAGACCGGGAAGGTGTCGCCGTAGCCGATGGTGGTGATCGTCGTCAGTGCCCACCACAGGGCCTGGCCGAAGGTCCGGATCGAGGAGCCCGGCTCATTGCGCTCCGCATCCAGCGTGGCCAGCGCCGAGGTGAAGATCAGCAGCGAGGCGCTGCTGGCCGTGTACAGGGTGATGCGTCCGCGCAGTGCGGTGCCGGCGCTGCGCTGCATGATGCTCACGAGTGTCACCAGGCGCAGGAGCCTCAGCGGCCGCAGGATCGGCAGGGCAATGACCGCTAGGTCGGGTAGGTGGTGGAGGAACCATTGGCCCCGGCTCGGCGCCAGTGCCAGGCGGACAAGATAGTCGACGCCAAACAGCGCCCACACGGCGTCGATCACCAGCTCGGCCGCGTTCTTGGCCCCGCCCTGTGCGTTGGCGAGCACCTCCCAGGCGTAGGTGCCCAGGAAGACGACGGCGGCGCCGGCCAGTGGCCACTCAGTCGCCCGCTCCCACGCCCGCAGTCGAGTGGCCGTGCTGTCTTCGGTCGGCATGCTCCGATGGTAGACGGCGCTTGGGACAGAGCCGCGGAGGATGCTCCGGCCGTGTGAGGAGGGATGTGAGGCGAGGGGCGCTAGGCCAGCAGGAGCCCGGCTGCGCTGCCGAGGTAGAAAACGTAGACGGCCAGGAGGAAGATCCGTTCCGAGATCCCGAAGGCGTAGGGCCTCAGGCGGCGGATGACCAGTGCGGTCACCAGGGCGATGAGCGCGGCGGCGGTCACCCAGCGGGTCGCCCCGAGGAAGGACACCAGACCCTGCGGTGCGAGCGGGGCCAGCAGCCGGACGATGTTGCCCATGCACGAGTAGGCGATTGCGAACCATGCGATGGCGGCCACCAGGTGAAGGCGACCGATGAGGGTGGTCGGCTGCCCCTCGACGTCGGTCGGCAGGAACGGCAGCGCCGCGAAGATAACGGCCAGGACCGCCAGCCAGAGTGCCACGCCCTTCTCCGGCGTCGGCGGTCCGAGGGCGACGGCGCCTGCGAGCACAGCCCAGAACACCGCCGAGGTCCAGGTGATGGCGGTCGCGAGCCGGCGGGTCGGTCCGACGGCGTAGTCGCTCACGGCGTGCTGCACGATGTTGTAATCGCTGGGGACGAGGTGAAGGGCGATGAACATGGCCAGCCGCGCGACTCCCAGGACGAGAGCGACGGCGGCGAGGACGGTCGTCATTGGACCGGCTCCTTCCGTACGGGTGCGACTGCCTTATTTTGTTCGGGCGGGGTGCGCACCAGCTCGCTGGCGCGCCAGACCTCGTCGAGCCAGGTCTCGACCTGCGAGCGGGCGTCGTCGAGCTGAGAGGGTTTCACGGTCAGACTGAGGCGAGGGATGACGGCGGGTGCCGTCAGTCTGGCGCCTTCTTTGGGTGGGGCGTAGACGGCCTGCAGGTGTACGCGGCCCCGGCGCGCTGGTGCCTCCTGGATTCGGAAGTTGTCGCGACCAGAGGGGAGAGCAAGATTGAATAACTCCAGGTTCGCAATTGCTATGCCGTGTTGGGATAGGCGCACCATGCTGGAGCGGCGGTGCACAGCCGTGCGAACCAGGACGATGAAGAGCGCAGTGTGGAGCAGGAGCAGGGCCGCGGTGGCCTGACCGACCAGCTTCTGGGTTGACTCGCTATAGATCAGGGGGTGCGGAACGGCCATTAGAATGATCGGGGAGGCCACCAGCAGCATGCCCGCAAGCATCGCCCACAGCAGGCCCATGGCGCGCCTGTTGGGATCCCGGGCCACATGAAGGAACCGTGCCGACACGATATCGCAATGGGCCGCCGTCGCGTCCTTGGGCAGCCACCGGTCGGTGCCCCTGAAGCAGAAGACCGCACCGAAGCAGAGAGCGGTCAGCACGGCGCTGTAGATAGTCGTTATCGCGACTATGTGAGCTGCGGCGTTGGCTACCTGACCCTTCTTCTCCTCCTCCTGGTAGGCCATGGCTTCGTCCATGGAGCCCAGGCCCCAGGCGGCCAGGAATAGGACGGCCGGGTAGACGATCGCGACACCGACGGTGGCCAGCGCACTCAGGTATCCGAACACCCTGATTCCGGTGGTGGGACGTGAACGGATGTAGATCGCCATGGGTCACCTTTCTCCAAGTCTGCCGCCAGGCCGGTTGCAGCCCCTGGGGCGCGCCCGACGACGTTGGGTGCCGTCGACGGGTCAATTCTGCGGCCGGTGGGCGCCTCCTGCCTATAGGTGCCATTCACTCCGATGGGAAGTGAGAAGGGCAGTGGCCGAGTCAGGTGAGCAGGACCTTCAGGACGGCAGGGGCGGTGAAGCGGCGAGGCTGCGAACCGGTCTCGACGACGTCGAGCACTCCGATGTCAGTCAGCTGGCCAACGAGGCTGTTGGCTCGCCCGTACGAGACGCCAAGGGCCGCCTCGACCTTGCGCACCGTGAAGCTCGGATTCGCGACCGCGAAGTCGACGAGGCCGACGGCGTGAGCGGACCGCAGGCTGGAGGCGCGCACCGTCTCCTTGAGACTCTGGTGGGCAGCGGCCAGGGCGAGCATTTGGTGGCGCGTGTTGGTGGCGGCCGTGGCTAGCCCCCGGGAGAAGAAGGTGAGAAAGGTATCCCAGTCGCCGTGGGTGCTGACTCGGAGCAGAGCGTCGTAGTACTCGGCGCGACGCTCCTCGAACCACGGGGAGACCGTCAGTGTGGGTTCGCTGAGAACGTCCGAGCTCAGGAGGGTGAGCACGATGAGGAACCGCCCCAGGCGCCCGTTGCCGTCCCGGAAGGGGTGAAGGGTCTCGAACTGGTAGTGCGCCATGCCCGCGGCGATGATCGGGTCGATGTCTCCCGCGTGGTCCTGATGCAGCCAGTCGACGAGGGCTCGCACGCCGGCGCGAAGAGGATCCCCGGGCGGTACGGGAACGAACCGGGACGCATGGATCGGGGCCGTGCTGTGCGTACCGGGGCGGCGGCCGATCATGACTTGGGTGTCGCGCAGGCAACCTGAAGCGGACTCAAGGGGAGTGCCCCTCATGAGCTCGCCTTGAAGATCCTCGATCAGCGACAGGGTGATAGGGCGCCCCTCCTGCGCCCACAGGAAACCGCTGTTGGCCATGCGGACGTAGTTGAGGATCTCTGTCATCTCGGCGGTCGCGGGGGCGTCGTCGTCGGCGGTGAGCACCTCGCGCAGGGGGGCGTATGTCCCTTCCAAGGCCGACGTCGACTGCGCCTCGCGCCGCAGGGAGGGGGTTCGCAGCAGGAAGGGGTTCGGCAGCTGCTGGGCCGTGGCGTCGAGGGCGGCCAGTGCGCGGCCGGCTGCTGCCACCATGCGGTAGGTGCTTCCGTTGAGGGGTGGCTCGTCGGAGCCGAGTGGCGCGGGGACGAAGGCCTTGTGCTGCCAGCCGCCGGTCACCGGGTCGGAGCCAGTGATGTCGACCAGTTCCCCAGTGATGTCGACCAGTTCCCCCATGGTGTCGTCAACGAACATCCCGAGGTCCATAATATCAGTCTAATGGCGATTGTGTGACATCTGAAGGGGGTGAGTCATACACAAGAGGTACTTGTCGAATATCTTGTGTGGGGATGTGTCTGGAAACGGTCATGTTGTGGGCCGGTTGTTGGCGACTGCTGCCAGGGGGCACTCGATGTGGGCGGAGGTATTCGACGCCGTCGGGGACGTTTTCTCGCCGACGGGTGCAGTACGCGCGTACGGGAATAGGTTTTCTGAACCCCTGCGCGCAGAATGTCCCCGCCGATGACGGATGGCATGAGGCAGGGTGGAACGGAGACCTGAGGCCCACTCCTGGGGTGTACTGCCAGTGACTCCCTGGGAGATTGTTGCGGTCGTACTCTTGTCCGCTGTGGACACGACCGCCGCCGGCAGTGGCAGGTGTCACGATGTCCTCTCTCGATCCCGGCGCTGTGGGCGCGAGCCCCACGTCAACTCCAAGGAGCACTGTGACCGCTAATAAGGCGAGCCTGTCGTTCATGATCATCCTGAGCGCCCTCATGGCTTGTACGTCGCTCTCGACTGATCTCTACCTGCCCGCCCTGCCCACTATGGAGGCGGATCTCCACGGGGACTCCGAGCTGACCGTCACCGGGTTCGTCGTCGGCTTCGCGCTGGCCCAACTCATCTGGGGGCCGATCAGTGACCGCATCGGAAGGAAGAAACCCCTCATCATCGGCATGGCGATGTTCGCCATCGGTTCGGTTGGGTGCGCGCTGTCGTCGAGCATCGCTGAGGTCGTCTTGTGGCGGATGTTCCAGGCAATCGGTGCGTGCGTAGGTCCCATGCTCTCGCGCTCGATGATTCGCGATCTCTACGGCTCCACCCAGGCGGCGAGAATGCTCTCGACCCTCATGGTCATTATGGCGGTGGCGCCGATTGCGGGTCCTCTCGCCGGAGGCGGGCTCCTCAAACTCGCCTCATGGCACATGATCTTCTGGCTGATGGCCGCCATCGGAGCGGTCCTGTTCCTGGCTGTGCTCACCCTTCCTGAGTCGTTGCCCGCAGAGAAGCGGGCCGTCTCGGCATCTCTTGGGGCGGCCTTCACGAGTTACCTGAGCCTCCTGAGGAACACGACGTTCCTCCGGTACACCCTGTGCGTGACCTGCTTCTATGTCGCGGTCTACGCCTTCATCACCGGCTCGTCATTCGTATACATCACATATTTTCACGTCAACCCGGAGCTTTACGGCTTCCTCTTCGGGGTCAACATCGTCGGGGTCGCCCTCATGAGCGCGGTCAACCGCGAGCTCGTTAAGCGGTACTCCCTGCCTGGACTTCTGCGGGTGGCGACGGTCGTGGCCGCTGCTGGAGCCGTCTGCCTGGTTGCCTGTGTCTTCACCGGATTCGGCGGCATCTGGGGCGTCATCATCCCGGTCTTCATCATGTTCTCGATGAACGGCATCATCGCCGCCACGACGAACGCCGCCGCCCTGGGCAGCATCGACAGCGCCATGGCCGGCTCGGGCGCGGCGCTTCTCGGCTCACTTCAGTACGGGAGCGGGATCGTGGCCTCCCTCCTTCTGGCCGTCTTCTCCAGCGGGACGCCGCGCACCATGGCCTGGGTGATGGGACTGTTCGTCGTCCTCAGTGCCGTGCTGGCCGTAGGGAGGCGCTCGGCGTCTCCCAGGACATCCCTGGCAGCGGTGCTGGGTGAGAGCAGCGGTCCTGAGCATCCGTCGTCGGGCAGCTGATTCGACAGCGGGTCAGCCCAGGGCTGTGCATGTCAGTCCTCCGGGTGGGGTTCTGCCCTCGCTTCGGCGATCTCTCCGGCCCCATCGTCGGCCGCCGGAGCGCACAGCTCCTTCAGCGCCTCAAGTCTCGTCTGGCTCGGGGACCCGGGCTCGGCGGTGAAGGCGAAGACGAACCAGTCGCGGTTGCTGGGAAGCTCCATCACCTCGTAGGTGAGTTCCAGGTCGCCGACCACTGGGTGGTGGACACGCTTGATCCCGGGGCGGTGCTGACGCACGTCGTGCCTGGCCCAACGGTCACGGAAGGCGTCCGAGCGGGTGACGAGCTCACCGATCAGGTTTCTGAGCCGCTCGTCATGAGGACTCTGCCCGGCGTAGGAGCGCAGTGTGGCCACCAGGTCGTTGGCATTGTCCTCCCAGTCGAGGAAGAAGTCCTGCGAGGCGGGGTTGAGGAAGGTGAATCTGCCGGAGTTCCCAAAGCTGTTCGGGTCCTGGAGCAGAGGGGCGTAGAAGGCGCGGCCCAGGGCGTTCGCAGCCACGAAGTCCAGGCGCCTGTCCCGGACCCACATCGGCGCACCGGTCACGGCATCGAGGAATCGCTGGAAGCTCGGATCGACGACCGGTTCAAGGCCCGTGCTGCCGGGCCGCCATGACGGTGCCGGGCCGGCGGCCTTGGCGAGGTCGGCCAGGTGAGCGGCCTCCGCCTCGTCGAGCTGTAGCGCACGGGCGAGGGAGTCGAGGACCTCGGGCGAGACCCCGGCGAGGTTGCCGCGCTCCATCCGGGCGTAGTACTCCACGCTGATTCCGGCGAGCAGAGCGACCTCCTCCCGGCGAAGACCCGGGACGCGGCGTTGCCCGCCGCTGGCGATTCCGACGCGTTCGGGAGTGATCCGGTCCCTTCGTGAGTGCAGGAACTGCGCGACCTGTGCCCGATGCTCCATGTCCTCAACGATAGCCAGCGGCTCTCTCGGCTGGGGTGGACTGCCAGTACACCCCGGAGGGGTGATGCGGTGTGCACCCGGCCGCGCGGAATGTCCCCGTCCGCGAGAGGTCGGGCAGCCTCAGGAATAGGGTGGGCCCCGATTGTGTTGGCCGCAGTGGAACCGATCAGTATCCGCAGTCTTGAAAGGAACGCTCATGGCCACCAAGAACATCACCGGCCCCGAGTTCAAGGACACCATCCACGGCGACGGCATCACCCTCGTCGACTTCTGGGCCTCCTGGTGCGGCCCGTGCATGCGCTTCGGCCCCATCTACGAGAAGGCCTCCGAGGCCAACCCGGACATCACCTTCGCCAAGGTCGACACCGAGGCCGAGCACGACCTCGCCGGGGCGCTGGGCATCTCCTCGATCCCCACGCTCATGGTCTTCCGTGACAATGTGCTCGTCTACCGCGAGGCCGGCGCCCTGCCCGCCCCCGCGCTAGACTCCCTCATCACCCAGGTGCGCGAGCTCGACATGGAGGCCCTCAAGGCCAAGATCGCCGAGGAGGAGGCCGCCTCCGGCGCCCAGGCCTGAGCGCCGTCTCGCACCTCGGGATCGCTCCGAGTGGCGTCCGGGCCCTCCAAGTCATCCGACGTCGTCCGGGAGCTGGTCGTTTCCGGACGACGTCGTCGAGTGTTACCCGGCTCGCCCAGTCAAGGGCAGAACATTACGTTTTGATATCCTATGATGGCCCGCGTGAAGTTGGAGTCCCACGTGAGTCACGCTGTCAGAGCCAGATGGGCGGTACCCGTCGGTGCCTCGGGCCGCGACGCGCTGGTGCGCCACCTGGTCTACGCTTTCCTGCGCTCCGACCCCGAGGGGGCCACGGACTGGATCGACTCAACGGTCCCCACCGACCCCGACGAGCTGCGCACCATGCTCGACTTCCTCCTCACCGCCCGGCCCCCGGCACCCCTGCCCGAGGACATCGCCGCCGATCTCGACACCCTCCTGGAGGCCGAGGCCGCCGAGCGCGGCATGGTCGACGCCACCGAGATCCCGCCCCTGGCCATTACCGACCATGTGCCGGGCCTGCTGGGGCGCAACGTGGCCTTCTGGCGCGGCGACCTCACCCGGCTGCGTGCCGGTGCCGTCCTCAACGCCGCCAACTCCGGGATGCTCGGCTGCTTCGCGCCCGGGCACCGCTGCATCGACAACATCATCCACGCCGTCGCCGGGCCCGCGCTGCGCGCAGAGTGCGCCCGGTACATGACCTGGGCGGAGACCTTCGACCCCACGCGCCGCCAGGGCGGGGAGCCGGCCGGACGGGCCGTCTTCACCGGCGGCTACCACCTGCCCGCCCAGCACGTCATCCACTCGGTGGGTCCCGTCATCGAGGACGGCCGCAAGCCCACGCTGCGTGACCGGCGCCTGCTGTCCTCCTGCTACACGAGCGTCCTCAACGTCGCGCACGCCGCGGGGCTGGGCAGCGTCGGCCTGTGCTCGCTGTCCACAGGCGTCTTCGGCTACCCCAAGCGGCAGGCCGCCCTGGTGACCCTGGAGACGATCGGCCGTTGGTTGATGGCCCACCCCGACTCCCGGCTGCGCATCGTCATCAGCCTCAATGCCGACGTCGACGTTGCCGCCTACGAGGCCGCCCTCGCCCCGCCGCCCTGGAGGCCGTGAGGGGGCGCGATCCCTCAGTGCTCCTGGGCCCGGGCCGCCGCGCGTGCGGCCGCCGGGGCCGCGGCCGCAATCGCCTCCAGCTCCGCCTCGCCGTGCGCAGCCGAGACGAACCAGGCCTCGAACACCGACGGCGGCAGGCTCACCCCGGCCTCGAGGAAGGCGTGGAAGAAGGGACCGTAGCGCCAGGTCTCCTGGGCGCGGGCGGCCTCATAGTCGGCCACGCCCCGCTCGGCAGCCTGCTGCCCGAACATAAGGGAGAACAAGGAGCCCGCCCGCTGCACGCGGTGGGGTACACCCTGCTCACTCAGGGCCGCTGAGACCACCTCGCTGATGGCTTGGGCGTGCTCGGCCACCGAGGCGTAGACGGCGTCGTCGGCCAGCTGGAGCGTGGCCAGGCCGGCCGCCGTGGCCAGCGGGTTCCCCGAGAGCGTGCCCGCCTGGTAGACGGGGCCGCTCGGTGCCAGCAGGTCCATGACCTCCGCGCGTCCGCCGACGGCGGCCAGCGGCATCCCGCCGCCCACGACCTTTCCGAAGGTCACCAGGTCCGGCACCCAGGCGGCCCGCTCCCACCAGTCCGCGCCTGGCCAGGAGGGGGCTGCGGCGTCGGCGGGCTCAGAAGAAGCGGTGCTGGCGGGCGCTGAGGCAAAGGCCGGCAGGTCCGAGGTCCAGCCGTCGACAGCCTCCAGGCCCCACCAGCCGGCCGGGCCCACGCGGAAGCCGGTGAGGACCTCGTCGAGGATCATGAGCGCGCCGTGCTCGGCGGTCACCCGGCGGATCGCGGCGTTGAAGCCGGGTGCCGGCGGCACGATCCCCATATTGGCCGGAGCTCCCTCGGTGATGACCGCGGCGATCTCGGAACCGCGCTCGGCGAAGCAGGCCTCCAGGGCGGCGACGTCGTTGTAGGGCAGGACGATCGTCTGGGCGGCCACGGCCGCGGGCACGCCCGCGCTGCCCGGCAGGCCACCAGTGGCCAGGCCCGAGCCGGCCGCCGCGAGTAGGCCGTCGCTGTGCCCGTGGTAGCAGCCGGCGAACTTCACCACCAGGTCACGCCCCGTGGCGCCGCGGGCCAGGCGCACCGCCGTCATCGTCGCCTCGGTACCGGTGGACACGAAGCGCACCCTCTGCGCGGCCGGCACCCGACGGCGAACCTCCTCGGCCAGGAGCGTCTCCGACTCGGTCGGGGCACCGAAGGACAGGCCGCGGGCGGCGGCCGCCTGGACCGCGGCGATGACGCCCGGGTGGGCATGCCCCAGGAGCGCCGGGCCCCACGAGCCCACGAGGTCCACGTAGCGGTGGCCCTCGGCGTCGGTGACATGGGCGCCGCTCGCCGAGGCGATGAACCGCGGAGTGCCACCCACTGAGCCGAAGGCGCGCACGGGGGAGTCGACGCCCCCGGGGATGATGGCGCGAGCCGCCTCGAACAGGGCGGCGTTGGTCGCGTGAGTCGCGGCGGCGGTGGCGGAGGCTGCGGGTTGCTGGGGCACGGTCGATCCTGTCGATGAAGAGGCTGGCAAGGCTGGTCTCAACCTACCTGACCGACACTGTTACTCGCGGCGTTGAGCCGCTGGGATCGACCTCCTCAGCGCAGGGCCGGGTTCTTGGCGATCTCCCTGGCCCAGTAGGTCAGGACCATGTCCGCCCCCGCCCGCACGATGCCCAGCACCGACTCGGCGATGACGCGCTCGCGGTCGATCCACCCGCGCTGCGCGGCCGCCTCCACCATCGCGTACTCCCCGCTGACCTGGTAGGCGGCCACCGGCACCGGTGAGGCGGCGGCGACGTCGGCCAGCACGTCCAGGTAGGGGCCGGCCGGCTTGACCATGACGATGTCCGCCCCCTGCTCGACGTCGAGCATCGCCTCGCGCAGGCCCTCGCGGCGGTTGGCCGGATCCTGCTGGTAGGCGCGCCGGTCCCCGGTGAGCGTGGAGCCCACGGCCTCCCGGAACGGCCCGAAGTAGGCCGAGGCGTACTTCGCCGAGTAGGCCAGGATCGCGACGTCGTCGTGCCCGGTGGCGTCCAGGGCAGTGCGGATCGCGGCGACCTGCCCGTCCATCATCCCCGACGGCGAGACCATGTGCGCCCCGGCCTCCGCCTGGGAGATGGCCATCGCCTGGTAGGTGGCCAGGGTGGCGTCGTTGTCGACCTCGCCGGCGCGCGGGCCGTCGGGGCGGATCAGGCCGCAGTGGCCATGGCTGGTGAACTCGTCCAGGCAGGTGTCCGCGCACACGACGACGTCGTCCCCCACCTCCGCGCGCACGGCCGCGATCCCGCGGTTGAGGATGCCGTCCTCCGCCCAGGCCGCTGTGCCCGACGCGTCGCGCTCGGCGGGCACACCGAACAGGTCGATGGCGCCGACGCCGGCATCGGCGCAGGCGGCAGCCTCGCGGCGCAGCGAGTCCAGCGTGTGCTGGACGACGCCGGGCATCGCCTCCACGGGGCGGGGGGAGTCGATGCCCTCGCGCACGAACACCGGCAGGATGAGGGCGGCCGGGTCCACGACGTACTCGCGCGCCAGGCGTCGCATCGCCGGAGTGGTGCGCAGGCGCCGCGGCCGGACCGTGGGGGCCTGCGGGGCGGGTACGGAGCGGCTCGACAGGAAGTCGTCGGCCGGTCGAAGGGCGTCGGTCATGAGGTGCTCCTGGTGGTTGGCGGTCTCTCCGCGGAGTTTCCGGAGAATCGTTGGAATGACGGGGAATGCGTGAGGGTTGCTGGTGATGTGGAGGTTTGAACGGCGCTGATGACGGCCTGGAGGAGTCCCTCAGGCGTGGGGGAGGAGGCGATGGCGGCGACCGGCAGGCCCAGCTCGCGGGCGGCGGCCGCGGTGGTGGCGCCGATGGCGACGAGCCGGGTGACGGGCGGAGGGGGACCGAGCAGCTCCAGGACGGCGCGCGTCGTGGACGGGGCGGTGAGCACGACAGCGTCTACGCCGCCGGTGGCCCAGGTGCGGGCCAGACCCGGCGGAAGGTCGGAGGCGTCGGCGGTGGTGGTCGTGTAGGCGGCCACCTGCTCCACCTCCCAGCCCGCCCGGCGCAGGCCATCGGCCAGCGCGGGATCGGCCAAGGACGATGCCGGCAGCAGCACCCGCTTCGCCGCGCTCGGCACCGGCGGGGAACAGGCGAGCTCGGGCTCCTCCAGGAGCGCGGTGGCCGAGCCCCGGGCCACGAGGTCGGGGGAGGTCCCGGTGAGCCCGGTCCAGGCGCGCCCGGTCGCCGGCCCGACGACGGCCACCCGCATCGAGGAGGTCGCGGCGGCGAGCTGGCGCTGCTCAGACGATGCGGCTCGGGCCGGGGGAGCAGCGGCGTCGGGGTCTGCGTTGGAAGCGTCAGGAGCGTCGCGGTGTCCGGGGGCGCCGGCCGTCGGGCCGATTCCGACCTCGGCGAGCAGGTACGGCGTTAGCACCTCGACCGTGCGGGCCGAGGTGAGCACCAGCCAGGCGGCCTCGCCCGCCACAATCCGCCGCGCGGTCACCTCCAAAACCGCAGTATCACCGGGAACGGTCCGCGTCACAGCCACGCGCAGCACCTGGGACCCCGCCCGCTCCAGCGTCGAGGCGATCCGGTCGCGCTCGCGCAGCCGCGGCAGCAGCACGACCCGGCCTGCCAACGGCGTGCCGGCAGCCTTGTGGGACTGTCCCGGCGGGCGTCCGTCCGGCCGGCTGCCTGAGGTTGACTCGGCCATGGCCTCAGTCCCGTCGGGGCTTGTCGGCGTGCAGGTCGACGATGTCAGCGGCACCGTCCTCCAACAGGACCTCCGCCACTCGGACGCCCAGCGCCTGCGCCGCACGAACCGCCGCCGCTGAATCTCCCGGCGTATCCGGTCCCTCTGCGGCCTCGGGCAGCTCGGTACTCAGCTCGCAGCCGACCTCCCGGCCACCATCGAGCGAGGTGACCACCGCCCGAAGCACGAGCACCCCCAGCTCCCGTTCGCCGCCGCGCAGGCGCGCCCAGGCTCCAACCGGCGCCGCGCAGCCCGCGCCGAGCCCGGCCATGAGCGCCCGCTCTGCCGTCACCGCCAGGCGCGTGGGCTCGTCGTCGAGGGCCGCCATCGCCCGGGCCAGCGCCGCAGAGCCGGCCGAGTCCTCTCTGCGCTCCTGAGCATCCTGGGCTTTCAACTCGCCCGCCCTCACCTCTACGGCCAGGGCCCCCTGGGCGGGAGCGGGCAGCATGGTCTCGAAGTCCAGGACCTCGCTCGCGCAGCGCTCCAGCCCCAGGCGCCGCAGCCCCGACAGCGCCAGGACCACCGCGTCCAGGTCCCCGACGGCGTCGGCCCGGCTCGGCGCGACCGGCTCGTCGGTGCCGGCGCCGACCGCCTCCTGCCCCCGCACCCGCGCCAGGCGCGTGGGCACGTTGCCGCGCAGGTCCACCACCTCCAGGTCAGGCCGGGCGGCTAGCAGCTGGGCGGCCCGGCGCGGTGAGCCGGTACCCACGCGGGCGCCCTCGGGCAGAGTGGCCAGGGTCAGGCCGTCGCGGGCGCACAGGGCGTCGCGCGGGTCCTCGCGCGGGGGAACGCAGACGACCTCCAGACCCCCGACCGGCTGCGTGGGCAGGTCCTTGAAGGAGTGCACCACCAGGTCCACCTCGCCATCCAGGAGCGCGCGGCGCAGCCGGGCCGCGAAGACCCCCACCCCGCCGAGCCGGCGCAGAGACGTGCGGTCGCCGTCCCCGTCCGTGCGCACGGTGACCAGCTCGATGTCCAGGCCGGGGACCTCGTCGAAGCCGTCTGCGGAGCTGGCCCGTGCGCCTTCGGCCGCGGCCCGACGCAGTGCGTCGGCGACCTGCCCGGACTGGGTCAGTGCCAGGCGCGAGCCTCGCGTGCCCAGCCGAAGCCGCCGCGCGCTCGTTCCTGCGGTTGTCATGGCCATCTCCTCCCCGATACTCCTGGCCCTGTTCGCCCACGTGTTCGTACCTTAGGGCTCGTACCTTAGGGGTACGAACGCGAGGCCCAATATACGAACGCGACGACTGTCCCCGTCCTGGTGCGGCGCTTCACCCGCCATGCGAGCTCACTAGCCGCGCGGCGGCGGCGCGGGCGTGCCCGACGACGGTCGCGATCCCCGTGCCCGCCACCCAGGCCCCGGTGACCTCCAGTCCCGGAACCGGCGCGAGCTGCTCCTCCAGATGGGTTGTCCGCTCCCGGTGGGCGGGCGTCACCGGAGGCAGCGTCCCGTCCCAGCGCACCAGCATGTGGTCGACGACGTCGCCCGGCTCGATCCGCACCCCCGTCAGGACGGCCACATCAGCCAGCGCCACCGACAGATCCACCTCCGGGCGCGGCCGGCCAGGGCGGCCGTAGGACAGGCGCAGCGCGTGGACGTCCGGTCCGTGCAGCGCGCGCAGCTCGGCACCGATCCACGGCCACTTGGCACTCAGATGCGACAGGGCCTTGGCCCGGGCTGGGCAGGGCGCCTCATATGAGGCCGCATGCTCTGCCGGTGCGACGAGCAGACCCGAGCCCACCGGCTCCCCGTTCAGCCCGGGAGCGCGCGCCACCAGCGTGAAGCGGGCGATCGGCGCCCCCACTGGCACGCTCAGATCCGTCGCGCTCGCGGGCAGGGCGGGGACGCCCCGAAGCAGCCGCAGCGCGGCACCCGCCGAGCAGGCCAGGATGACGCGGTCGGTGACCACGACCTCCTCAGCGCCGTCGGCCACCGGCTCGTCCGACGGCGCCGGCCCCCGCCGCGTCGGCGCGACACCCGTGCGCCAGGTGCCGGCACCGTCCCCGTCTCCGCGTTCGCAGCCGGCCGGCCGCAGCCACTGGGCGCCGACGCGGGTGCGCACGCTGCCACCACCGGCCTCGATCGCCTCGCGCAGCGCGTCAGTGAGCCGGAACAGCCCGCCCTCGACGGCCGCGTCCACGCTCCGACCGCCCGCGCCGTCCCGGCGGTCCCGACGCCGCTCCAGCACCGCCGTCACGGCGGCACCGAGCGACCCCAGCTCCGCAGTGGCCCGCCGCAGTCCGGGTACGACGACGTCGGCGGCCAGGTCGGCAGGATCGGCCGAGTGGATGCCGGCGACGATCGGGCGCACGAGCCGCTCCAGGACGCCTGCCCCCATCCGCGCGGTCACGAAGGAGGCCAGGTCGGCCGGGTCCTCCGGGCCGGTGCCCACGGCCCCGGGCAGCTCGGCGTCCCGCGCGGCCCGGCGGGCGGCGGCCTCCCCAATGATGGCGACGACGTCGGGCGCCAGCGGATTCGCCGGAATCCCCAGGTAGGCATCCTCCGGGAATCGGTGCAGCGCCCAATCGGATGGGCCCTGGCTGCCTCCTGCGCCGCCGGGCTCGCCGACCTCGCCGTCGGCCGTCGCGGGGGGCGGCAGGAACAGCCTGGGCCGACCGTGCGGTGCGGCGGTGCGCAGGCCGAGCTCGGCCAACATCGAGGTGGCCGCCTCGCCGCGCACCACGAAGCCCTCGGCCCCCAGGTCCAGCTGCGCCCCGCCGATCGTCCCGGCCGCCACGAGCCCACCGGTGTAGCCACGCGCCTCGATGAGCAGCGGCCGCAGCCCGGCGCGCACCAAGTCCCAGGCCGCCGTCAGCCCTGCGATCCCGCCGCCGACGACGAGCGCGTCCCACCGCTGAACCGGCGCTTCCGGAGACGGACTCATTCAGCGCTCCTCCCGTCCGGGGCGGTGCGACACGCGGGCCAGGGGCCGCCCGCCAGGGCCCCGCGGCGCCTGTCGACCGGGAACGTGCCGATTCCGCTGGCCGACGCCTCGCCGACCGCCCGTCGCCTCGGTTGACGAGGACTTCCCCTCCGCCGGGTCCGCGATGGCGTCCCAGCCGGCCAGCGCCACGGCCTCCCAGTCGGCCGAGCCGTGCACCCGCGCCACGATCCGGGTGAGCACGTCCGCGTCGGCGGTCGGCGGCACCCCGTGCCCTAGGTTGACCACGTGCCCCGGAGCTGCGCGCCCGGCGGCCAGGATCGCGTCGACCTCCTCGGCCACCAGCGACCACGGCGCCGCCAGCAGAGCCGGGTCGAGGTTGCCCTGAACCGGGCAGGCCCCCGCCTGCGGGTCGGCCCCGGCCAGCTCCTCGATCGCCTCACCGAGCTCGATGCGCTCATCGATCCCGACGGCGTCGGCCCCCGCCTGGCGCATGTGCCCCAGCAGCCGGTCCGTGCCGGTCCCGAAGTGGATGAGGGGGGCCGCCCGCCCGGTAAGGGGGCAGAGGGCTCCCCGGGCCGTCTCCAGGGCGAGCGCCGAGTAGGGCGCCACGCGCTCGCGGTAGGCGCGCGGCGAGAGCGAACCCGCCCAGGAGTCGAAGAGCTGGGCCGCGGCGGCCCCCGCCCGTACCTGAGTGGCGATGAACTCGCCGGTCAGGCGGGCGCACCAGGTCATGAGCCGGTCCCATGCCTCGGGATCGGCGCGCATGAGCGTGCGCGCCGCCAGGTGGTCGCGGCTGGGTCGGCCCTCCACGAGGTAGGCGGCCAGCGTGAAGGGCGCCCCGCCGAAGGCGAGTACCGGTGTCCAGAGCGCCGCTCCGGCACTGTGCTCCAGCCCGGCGCGCGCCCGCTCGCTCAGGCCCTCGCGCACGCCCGGCGTTTGCGGGCTGCCGAGCTCGACGACGACGCGGCGCACCGCCTCCTCGATCGCCCCGACGCCCTCGGCGCCGGGGGCGTCGCCGAATTGGTGGGCGACCAGTTCGGCAACCTCGCCCGCGCTGCGCACCGGGGCGTCCAGAACCGGCCCGACGCCCTCCTCGATCCGCACTCCGACACCCGCCAGGCGCAGCGGCACCATGATGTCGGAGAAGAAGACGGCCGCGTCGACGCCATGACGCCGCACGGGTTGCAGCGTGGCCTCGGCCGCGAGCTCCGGGTCCAGGCAGGCCTCCAGCATCGGGGCGCCCGAGCCTTCCCGCAGCGCGCGGTACTCCGGCAGGGACCGGCCCGCCTGACGCATGAACCACACAGGTGTGCGGGCGGGCCGCCGGCCCGCCAGCGCCTCCAGGATCGCGGGGGTCGCAGTGGTTCCGACGCCGTCGTCCCGACCCCCGCTACCGCTTGCCGCCCGGTCCTCCCCGGCCTCGATGCCGGTCGGATCGGGCCCGTGGACCGCCTGCTCGCGCTCGATCGAATTGTGTGAAGCGCCGGTGACGAAATCGCCATTGTCGGATGAAGAATGCTGACGCCGCGTATTCTTCCCGCGATAGGGGAACTGAATGTGAGACATATTCGATTGCCTCCTGTAAGCAGTGGTCAGAGGGGGTTCATTTCGCGTGATGATGCGATGTTCTGGATGTCGATAGGGTGCTGACAGGGTGTCAGGAATATGGTGGTGACACATTGTCTTGACGTTGGAGTGCGTCGCCACGCCGCTATTGTGCCCGCACGCCGCAGTGATGTTTCAATAGCGCTCGCTGTGACTACTCATCTTCTCTCCGCCGACTACCGACTGCCGGGCCTCGACGTCGTCGCCCGACTGGGAGCGGTCGCCCCGGGGCTGGGTCCAGACCTCCTGGAAGCGGTCCCCGCCCTGCGCGGGATCGTCGTCCTGTCCACCTGCAACCGCCTGGCCCTTCTGATCGACGCCGACTCCTGGGCCGACACCGGGTGCCCGGCAGCCCTCCACTCGCTGCCCGGCTCCGCCGCCCACAGCTCGGACTCCCATACTTCTGCCACGCACCGTCCCACTGTCTGCGCCTCACCGGTCGATGCTGCACCATCTGGCCTGGGCGAGGCTGTGTCCGCCTTCCTTACCGAGCGCGCGGGCCTGGAACCGGGATCCCTGCATCTGTCCCACCTGGCCGGCGCGGCCGCTCGCCGCGAGATACTCGCCATCGCCGCCGGCCTGAACTCCATGGTGGTCGGCGAGGCCCAGATCGTCGGCCAGGTCCGCCGTGCCGCCGAGACCGCCGCCGCCGAGGGCACACTCAGCCCCGACCTCGTGCGAATCATCGAGCGCGCCTCAACCGCCGCCCGCCGGGTGGCCCACGACACCGAGCTCTCCAGTCAGGGGCGCAGCATCGTCGCCGTCGGCGTCGAGCAGGCCGCCGGCCACCTGCCGCCGCTGACCAGCTGCCGCGCCCTCATCGTGGGCACCGGCTCCTACGCCGGGGCCACCGTCGCCGCCCTGCGCGCCCACGGCCTGACCGATATCGCCGTCTTCTCCGCCTCCAACCGGGCCGAGGCCTTCGCCGCCGGCCACGACCTGCGCGCCGTGCCCACAGACTCCCTGCCCGAGGCCATGGCCCGGGCCGACCTCGTCGTCACCTGCCGCGGCGTGGGCGGGCCGGTCCTCACCGCCGACGTCGTCGCCCCCGTCGCCGCCGAGCGGCTCCGCTCGGCCGAGAGCACCGGCCGCCCCCTGGTCATCCTCGACCTGGCCCTGACCCGCGACGTCGATGAGGCCGTCCGCGCCCTGCCCGGCGTCGTCCACCTCGACCTTCCCGGCGTGCGCGACGCCGTTCCCGACGCGGAGGTCCGGCAGGTCGACGCCGCGCGCGCCATCATCGACGCCGAGGCCGACGACTTCGAGCGCACCCTGGCCGGGCGCAGCATGGACCCGCTCATCACCGCCCTGCGCTCACACGTCGGCCGGGTCGTCATGGAGGAGATCGAGCGCCTGCGGCCGTTGCAGTCCCGGCTGCCGGCCTCGGCCGTGCCCTCGGTGGACGGGCGGGCCGACGCCCGTGTGGTTGCCGGTGGCGGCGTGATCCGTGCGAACGGCTCCTCCGGCGCGATCGCCGTCTCGGTGGCCGCGCCCGAGACCACCTCAGAGGCCGCTGCCAAGGTCTCCTCTGAAGCCGCGGATGAGCCGGTCATCACCCTCGCCCAGGCCGAGCGCGCCCTCCACCACCTGGCCGCCCGCCTCCTCCACCAGCCCACCGTCATGGCCCGCCGTGCCGGCCAGGAGGGGCGTGAGGATGCCTACCGCCAGGCCCTTGAGCTCGTCCTCGGCCCGGATTCCGTAGGAGGAACCCATGACTGACGCCATCGCGCCCACGCCCGGCCTCGCCGGTGCCCCGGCCAGTATCCCGGCCACCGACCCGCTGGCCCCCTACGACGCCGTTCTCCTGCTGTCCTACGGCGGGCCCCGCCGGCCCGAGGACGTCCTGCCTTTCATGCGCAACGCCACCGCCGGCCGTGGCGTGCCCGACTCGCGCCTCCTGGAGGTCTCCGGCCACTACCAGGGATTCGGCGGCGCCTCCCCGATCAACGCGCGCAACGCCGAGTTGCGCGACGCCCTCCAGGCCCGCCTGGCCGAGCGCGGCTCGTCGCTACCGATCGTCGTCGGCAACCGCAACTGGCACCCCTTCGTCAGTCAGGCCCTGCGCGAGCTGGCCGACTCCGGCGCCCGCCACATCCTGGCCCTGCCCACCGCCGCCTTCGGCTCCTACTCCGGGTGCCGCCAGTACCGCGAGGACCTGGCCGGCGCCGTCGCCCTGCTCGCCGCCGGAGCTGATGGCTCCACCGGAGACGGCTTCGAGGCCGACGCTGCCGCCCGGGTCGGTGGGGACGGGGGCGCTCCCGTCGACCTCACCGTGGACAAGACGCGCCCCTACTACAACACCTCCGGCCTCCTGGAGGCCAATGTCGACGCGATCGTCGAGGCCTACGGCGCTCTTGCCGAGCAGGGGGTGGCCGCAGCGGACGTCCGCCTCGTGCTCGTCACCCACTCCATCCCCCTGGGCATGGAGTCCGGCTCCGCTCCGGGCTCCGACGCCGACGGTGCCTCGGGCCAGGTGACGCACCCTGCCGTTGAGCCCGCCGCGCATTCCACGGAAGATCCTGCCGGGCGCCTCACCGAGCAGCGCGAACCCGGCGTCGCCGCGGACTTGTCCACGGAGGTCTCCTACGTCGCCCAGCACGAGGCCCTGGCCTCGGTCCTCGTGCCGGAGGTGGCCCGCCGCCTCGGCCTGGAAAAGGTGGAGGCGGACCTCGTCTACTGCTCGCGCTCCGGCCCGCCGCAGGCCCGCTGGCTCGAACCCGACGTCAACGACCATCTTCAGGCCCTGGCCGCCGGCCGCTTGACCGACGGCCGCCCGGCGGAGCGGCCCGGGGGCGTCGTCGTGTCCCCCTTCGGGTTCATCTCCGACCACATGGAGGTCGTCTTCGACCTCGATACCGAGGCCGCCCAGACCGCCCGCGACCTGGGAATACCGTATGTGCGCGCCGCCACGGCCGGCACCCACTCGGCCTTCGTCGACTCCCTCGTCGACATCCTCATTGAGCGGGCCGCCGCTGCTCGCGGCGAGAACGTCCATCCTGCCTCGACCACCGGCGTCGGCCCCTTCCACACTGTCTGCCCGCCGTCCTGCTGCCGTCCCGGTACCCGCCACCCCGGCACCCGCCCGGCCGAAAGCACCGCTCACGAGCCTGCCGTCGGTCACCAGTCGGCTATGAGCAGACCGTGACCGGATGTCGACCTGCAACTGCCGATCCCGATGAGGCCCCGATAGCCTCATGCCCAGCAGCCCCGGAAGAATAAGGAGAAGAGATGAGTACTGACGCCCACGGCCACCCCGGCGGACATGGCGGTCACCCTGGTGGCCGCAGCGGACGTTCTGCCGATGGCGGCCTGCACCGTTTCGAGGATGAGGAGCGCCGCCCCCACCGCGACCCGCGCGACGCCATCGACGTCGACCTGGAGGCCATCAACAACCAGTACCACTACACCCTCTACGCCGTCTTCCGCCTGACCCGCCCGCTGCCCGCCTCCCAGCCTGGGCGCGAGCAGCTCCTGGGCGAGAGCGCCGATTTCATCGGGGCCGGCGGCGTGACGACCCGCGGCTGGTACGACATCGGGGGCTTTCGCGCCGACGCCGACCTGCTCGTGTGGTGGCTCGACGACGACCCCGAGGTCCTCCAGGACGCCTACCACCGCCTGCGCGGCAGCGCGCTGGGCCGATACCTGGAGCCGGTGTGGTCCTGCATGGGACTGCACACGCCCGCTGAGTTCAACCCCCGTCACGTGCCGGCCTGCCTGGCCGGGGTGGCGCCGCGCGACTGGGTCATGGTCTACCCCTTCGTGCGCTCCTACGAGTGGTACCTGCTCGATCCGGAGGAGCGCTCGCGCATGATGGCTCAACATGGGCGCCACGGTTTCTCCAAATACCCCGACGTCAAGGGTTCGACCCTGGCGACCTTCGGACTGAGCGACTACGAGTGGATCCTCGGCTTCGAGGCGGACTCCCTCGATCGCCTCGAGGGGGTCCTGCACCACCAGCGCTACACGGAGGCGCGCATGCACGTGCGCGTGGACACGCCTTTTTACACGGGGCGCCGTGTCAGCCCCCAGGAGTGGGCCGAGCGCCAGCCCTGGGTCTGACGGGGGGGCTGGCCATTGACGGGGAACTTCTGCGCGTAAGGGCGCGGTGGGGTCAGGTGGTGTTTG
>NZ_VICB01000012.1 GCF_006546835.1 Actinomyces johnsonii
GCCGGCCCCCCACCCCCCACCCCTCACCTGCCACCACCAACCCCCAACCCCCAAAAAACACCAACACCGTGCCGGGTCCATGGATGATCTGACACGAGGGCGTCAAACGGTGCACCATTGTCTTCGTGACTGACACTGATCTCCCTCCCACCTCCCCGCACGGCCATGAGCCGAGCCTCGACGCGGATCGGCTCATGCAGCAGTCGGACGTCGTCCTGCACCTAGGGCGTCTCATGCTCGCCGCGGGGGCCGGCTCCTACCGCATCAAGTCCTCAATGGCGAGAGCAGCCGCCGCGGTCGGTCTTGACCGGCACGAGGCCACGGTGACGATGACCGAGATCGTCACCTCCTCCTACGTCGGTAGTCGGTTCCGCACCGAGGCCAGTGAGGTTCGTCGTGTCGGTGTCAATGTCGACCGCTTGGAGGCTCTGCGCAGGATCGTTCACGATCTGCGCCCGCATGAGACTGTTGAGCATCTTGAGGCCAAGCTGAGGCAGGTCGAGAAGATGCACGCTCGTTACAACGCCTTCACCAACGCGGCCGCCTCCGGGGTGGCCTGCGCAGGATTCTGCTTTCTCAACAAGGGCGGATGGGTCGAGTGCCTCACGGTCCTCGTGGCCGCGTTTCTGGGGCAGTTCGTCCGCCGTCAGATGCTTGAGCGCCACTATCAGCATTTCTTCACCTGGCTCGTATGCGGGGTCGCCGCCTCCGGCACCTATATGGGCATCGTGACCGCGCTTGATGCAGCCGGCGTAGTCACCGGCAACCATCAAGGTGGCATCATCTCAGCGATTCTGTTCCTCATTCCAGGTTTTCCCATGGTGACGGCAATGCTGGATCTGTTCCGGCAGGACTTCTCCTCGGCGTTGTCGCGCAGCGCCTACGTGCTCATGGTGATGGCGGCTGCGGGCGTGGCCGTATGGACCGTCACCTTCATCTTTCGCTGGGATGTGGCGGCAGCCAGCGGTGCTTCGCTCGACGGGCCGTTGCTCTACGTTCTGCGGTGCTTCTGCTCCTTCATCGCAGCCTACGGCTTTGCCATGCTGTTCAACGCCGGTTCCAAGGCCAGCATCCTGGCCGCTGTGGTCGGTGCACTGGCCAACACCGGGCGCCTCCTCCTCATCGACGTCTTCCATGTGCCGTGGCAGCTTGCTGTGGGGCTGGCCGCAGTCACGATCGGACTGCTGGCTCAGCTCTTCGTATCTCGTGCCTCCCTGTCCCGGGTGGCGCTCTCCGTTCCCGCTGTCGTCATCATGATCCCTGGTGTGCCGTTCTACCGCGCCATCTCCGCGCTCAATACACTGTCGGTCGATAAAGGGGTCGACGTGGGAGAGGCTGCGACGAACTTGTCCGAGGTCTTTTTCGTCATCACGGCGATTGGTGTTGGGCTCGCCTTGGCGCGCATCATCACCGACCACAACTGGCGCCACGATGTCGCCACCTCCGAACGCATCACGCTTCCTCGAGACACCGCGAAGGCGACCGGGGAGCAGAAGAAGGACTAACGAGGGCCGTGTACCCGAGCAAACGATGGTGCCCGCCACTGAATACAGCGGGCGGGCACCATTGCGTGCGGGCTCAGGCGCGGGTCAGGTGAAGAGGCTAGAGCCCGCCGAGGATCTGAGCGATGAAGATCTTGACGATCATTGCGACGGGATAGACCATCGCGTAGCCCAATGCCACCCGAGGGTCGGCGCCGGTGCGCTCGTTGGCGAATGCCAGGATTGCCGGCTGGGTCTGGACGCCGCCGATGAGGCCCGACAGACGAGTTCCCCCCATCCTGACAACCCATCGCATGGAAGCGTAGATCCCCAGTCCCACGATGGTGGTGACGACGAAACCGGTGACGAAGATCCTCCACCAGTCGCCGCCGGTGAATGCGTGTGCGATCTCTCCACCTGCTTTGGTACCTGCTTGTGCAAGGAAGACCAGGAGTCCGAACTCCGAGAGCACCGCCGTTGCCGTGAACGGCATGGCGGTCACGAACTTTCCGATGCGGCCAATACGGCCGAAAATGAGCCCAACGAGAAGCGTGCCAGCGGCTGACCCGATAGAGAAAGTGGCGCCGGTGGGAGTGAGGAATTTCCACTCGCCGATGAAGATCCCCAGGGCCATGCCCAGCCCCAGGGCGACCGGGTTGATGGATGACAAGCCGCGCGATGAGTCGCCGAAATAGGTCGAGATCTCCTTCATGCGACCGGTCGGGCCGACTACGCGAACCCGGTCACCCTGCTGAAGCACCAGATTCGGGGTCCCCACCATGTCGACGTCGCCACGGCGCACACGTGAGATCGTCGCCCCGAAACGGTTGTCGATGTCGAGCTCACCGATGGTGCGGCCGGCCAGCTTCGGGTCCGAGACCGTGATGCGGCGGAAGTCGAGGTACTTGCGGTCCTCGATGAGGGAGTGTGACGAACCGTGGCCCACTGCCTTGATCGCCTGGTTGACGGCCTCCTGCGTACCGACGACGGTGATGAGGTCGTCCTTGAACAGGCGGTCGTCATTGGTCGGTCGGGTGATGGGCCCCTCCTCTCCGCGACGCAGACGGGAGAATCTCAGCTGTCCCGAGGTGGTCTCGACAATGTTGCCCAGAATCGGACCGTCCTCGCGCTCCACCCGAATGGTGCGGTTGATGAGCGGGGAGGGCGTGTCCTTGTCACTGCGGCGGTAGCGCAGTGCCAACAGGCAGAAGAACAGCATGCCGATGACGCCGTAGAGGTAGGTGACGGCATAGGCCACGGTGGCGTCTCCCGGTCCGGCCTTGTCCCCGGCCATGGCCGCGGCGTTCCCGGCCGCCGCCAGAGCTGGTGTGTTGGTGACGGCGCCGGCGAACGCGCCCGCGATCATCGCCGCCTTGAGGCCGAGAAGACGCCCCACGCCCACGGCTGCGAGCGCCGCGACCCCAAGGACGCCCAGGAGGATGGCCAACGGACCACCGGCGGTACGAATGATGTGGAAGAAGTTCGGCCCGGACTGGATGCCGATGGCGAAGGTGAAGATCGCCAATCCGAGGGTTCCCAGCTCTCTGGGGACCTCGATGGGAGTTGAGGAGGACGCTCCCCAGGCCGCTAGTCCGATGCCGCAGAATAGGACCGCCGCCGCCCCAAGACTCACACCCTTGATCTTGACGTGTCCCAGCAGCATCCCGGTGCCGACCAGGAGGAACAAGACGAGGACTACGTTCTCGGACAAGTGGTGCAGGATATTGGCGTGCGCCACCTTCCAGCCCAGGAGAGCCGTGCTGGCGGCCAGGAGGACCGTCGCCGGGATGCGTATGCTTCTGCGCCTGGCGCGCCAGAGCAGCAGCCCGGCACCAACCATGAGGAGCACGATGACAACCGGGTTGTCTAACAGATAGTGCAGGACAGTGGTGACCACGTCGCTGTGCCGCCTTCCGTCTCGCCGCTGAAAGTGACGCGGCGGATGTTTGTCATGAGTAACAGGGTTATTGTGTCATCTCTGACGGGGCTCATGGTGTACCAAGGTCCGGGACTCGTCGGCCGGAAAGAATCCCGACAGAAGCAGTGAGGGACGGGGCTCTCCTTGGGCGACCCGCGTCCGTGATTCCACGATGCGAGACAACAGGTGTCTCGATATGACTCTCTGTGAACACTGATCTAACGTTCATTACCCGGCAGGTCGCCGGACGGTAAGCACGGAGAAGGAGAGCGAGCGATGATCCGCGACGACGCTCCCGCACGTCAGGGCCAACAGGTCATGACAGGCGCCCAGGCTCTGGTGCGCGCATTGGAAGAGCTTGGTGTCACTGACATCTTCGGGATGCCGGGCGGTGCCATTCTGCCCTTCTATGACCCACTGCTCGCCTCGACGAGGATCCGGCACGTTCTGGTGCGCCACGAGCAGGGCGCCGGCCACGCCGCCGAGGGCTACGCCATGGTCACCGGCCGTCCCGGAGTCTGCGTGGCGACATCCGGCCCCGGTGCAACCAACCTCATCACGGCTATCGCTGACGCGCACATGGACTCAGTGCCGATACTGGCCATCACCGGCCAGGTCGGAAGTCGTGGAATCGGGACGGATGCCTTCCAAGAGGCCGACATCGTCGGCGCCACGATGCCCTTCGTCAAGCATTCCTTCCTCATTACCCATCCCGAGGACATCGTTCCGCGTGTGGCTGAGGCATTCCACATCGCCTCAACTGGACGCCCTGGACCCGTCCTCATCGATATCTCTAAGGACGCCCAGGAGGGGGTCACTGAGTTCGTGTGGCCCCCGGCCCGGGACCTGCCCGGCTATCGTCTGCCCGGCAAGCCCAACCAGCGGCGTCTGGCTCAGGCCGCCGAGGTGATCGCCGCTGCCGACCGTCCCGTCCTCTACCTCGGCGGTGGCCTGAACCGTGCGCAGGTGCCTTCCAACGACCTGACGGAGCTTATCGAGCTCATTGGAGCGCCATTCGTCACCACACTCACTGCGCTGGATGTCATGCCCAGTGAGCACCCGCTCAACCTGCGGATGCCCGGAATGCACGGTACCGTCGCCGCCGTCGGAGCCCTTCAGCGGGCAGACGTCATCGTCTGCCTGGGGGCCCGCTTCGATGACCGGGTCACCGGTAGACCGGACACCTTCGCCACGAGGGCCTCGGTCATCCACGTCGATATCGACCCGGCTGAGATCTCCAAGATCCGTACCGCCGACGTCCCGATTGTCGGTGATCTGACCGACGTCGTCCCCGCTCTGAGCACCGAGTTCCGCGACCACGTCTCCGCCGAGGGGCGGGCGGATATCGCCCCGTGGCGGCGCGAGGTCGAGCGCATCCAGGCCACTTACCCCACGGACTGGACCGACACCGACGATGGACTGCTTCAGCCTCAGGAGGTCATCACCCACCTCAACCGGGCCGCCGCAGAGGACACCATCTGGGTCACCGGAGTGGGACAGCATCAGATGTGGTCGGCGCACTACCTCACCTTCCGCCGCCCCCACTCCTGGCTCACCTCCGCAGGCGCCGGGACCATGGGCTACGGCCTGCCCGCCGCCATGGGCGCCAAGGAGGCCTGCCCCGACCGTCCAGTGTGGCTCATCGACGGAGACGGCTGCTTCCAGATGACCAACCAGGAGCTGGCCACCTGCACCCTCAACAACATCCCCATCAAGGTCGCTGTTATCAACAACTCTTCGCTGGGCATGGTGCGGCAGTGGCAGACCCTGTTCTACGGGCAGCGCTACTCCAACACCGACCTGCATACCGGGGCCGGAACGAAGCGGGTTCCCGACTTCGTCAAAATGGCCGAGGCCTATGGGGCCGTGGGACTGCGATGCGAGCGCCTGGAGGACCTGGACGACGTCATCGCCCAGGCCAATGCCATCAACGACCGCCCCGTCGTCGTCGACTTCATCGTCTCCGCGGACGCCCAGGTGTGGCCCATGGTCGCCGCCGGGGTTTCCAATGACGAGATCCAGCACGCCCGTGGCATGAGCCCGGTGTGGGAAGAGGAGTGAAAGCCGTGAGCGAGAAGCACACGCTGTCCGTCCTGGTGGAGAACAAGCCCGGTGTCCTGACCAGGGTGTCAGCGCTGTTCACGCGTCGGGGCTTCAACATCCATTCCCTGGCTGTCGGACCCACCGAGCACGAGGACATCTCGCGCATCACGGTGATCGCCGATGCCGAGGGGCTGGCTATGGAACAGGTCACCAAACAGCTCAACAAGCTGGTCAATGTCCTTAAGATCGTCGAGCTGGATCCCGACACCTCCGTCGAGCGCGAGCTCTACCTCATTAAGGTGCACGCGGATGACGCCAACCGCACTGCGGTGCTCCAGGTCGTCGACCTGTTCCGCGCCCATGTCGTCGACGTCGCCCCCACGTCGGTGGTCATCGAGACCATCGGCTCAGAATCCAAGGTCAAGGCTCTGCTGACGGCTCTTCAGCCGTACGGCGTCAAAGAGATTGTCCAGTCCGGTGCCGTGGCGATCACGCGCGGCCCACGATCCATCACCGATCAACTCAAGGAGAAGTGAGAAGCAATCATGGCAGCTGAGAAGTTCTACGACGACGACGCCGACCTGTCCGTCATCCAGTCCAAGAAGGTCGCCGTCATCGGCTACGGTTCCCAGGGGCACGCTCACGCTCTGAACCTGCGCGACTCCGGTGTGGAGGTTGTTGTTGGCCTGCGCGAGGGCTCCTCCTCCGTGGCCAAGGCCGAGGAGGCGGGCCTGCCCGTCAAGCCGATCGCCGAGGCAGTCGCCTGGGCCGACGTCATCACCGTCTTGGCCCCTGACCAGGTGCAGGCCGCCCTCTACCGCGAGGAGATCGAGCCGAATATCAAGGCCGGCTCTGCCCTGCTGTTCTCCCACGGCTTCAACATCCACTTCGACTACATCAAGCCGGCTGCGGACATTGACGTCGTCATGGTGGCCCCCAAGGGCCCCGGCCACACCGTGCGCCGTGAGTTCGAGGCCGGCCGGGGCGTCCCCGTGCTCGTCTGCGTGGAGCAGGACGCCACCGGCACCGCCTGGGACCTCGTGCTGTCCTACGCCAAGGCCATTGGCGGCACGCGCGCCGGCGCCATCAAGACCACCTTCCGCGAGGAGACCGAGACCGACCTCTTCGGTGAGCAGACCGTCCTGTGCGGTGGCGTCTCCAAGCTCATCCAGTACGGCTTCGAGACCCTGGTTGAGGCCGGCTACCAGCCCGAGATGGCCTACTTCGAGGTCTGCCACGAGATGAAGCTCATCGTCGACCTCATCAACGAGGGCGGCATCTCCAAGCAGCGTTGGTCCTGCTCTGACACCGCCGAGTACGGAGACTACGTCTCCGGTCCGCGCGTCATCACCCCCGACGTCAAGGAGCACATGAAGGGGGTCCTGGCCGACATCCAAGACGGGACCTTCGCCAAGCGCTTCATGGACGACCAGGCCGCTGGTGCCCCGGAGTTCAAGAAGCTCCGCGCCGAGGGTGAGGCGCACCCCATCGAGACCACCGGCCGCGAGGTGCGTTCCATGTTCGCCTGGCGCGCTGACGTCGACAAGGACTACACGGAGGGCTCCGTGGCCCGCTGAGGACCTCGGAGACCGCCTACGGCGGTGCCCCCGACGGCTCAGGTCGTCGGGGGCACCGCCGTATTGCCGCAGCTGTCGCGGTGGAGTTGCGGATTCAGGCGAGCTGTCGGCGCCGGGTGTGGACGCCGAGGGCCACGAGGACCATGCCCAGACCCATGATGCCGACGAGCAGTGCGGCACCGCGTCCCGGCCCGCTGCCGACAACCGTTCCGACACTGGTGGACAGCGCCTGCCCCGGCTCCAGTAGGGGCTGAAGGACCCGGTCGACCAGTACCCCTGAGCAGAGGTAGGCCACCAGGTAGCCCATCTGGGTCACCAGACTGATGGTTCCCCAGGTCCGCGCCTGCCGGGCGTTGTCGACCCGGGTGCGCACCAGAACCTCCGCTCCGGCTTGGGACAGGGGCAGGCTCGCGAAGGTGAGGAAGCCGCAGGCGGCCACCCACCAGGCGCCCGGCCCCAGGGGCACCAGGATCATCGCGATGCCGGTCGCGGCCAGGCCTGTGGTCAGCAGCGTCGTCGGCTGCGCGCTCTTCCAGGCGGTGACCAGTGCCGCTCCTACGAGCATGCCGATGGCGGCGACGGTCTCGATGACGCCCATCTCGGACGTGCTTACGGTGGGCAGGAGGATCGGCTTGATGAGGACCTGGATGACCCCGATCGCGAGGGTAGCCAGGGTCATGAGGATGACAAGGAGCCGCAGCCCGGGTGAGGAGGTGATAGTCCGCCACCCTGCCAGGAAGCCGTGGTCGTCACTGGGCTGGGTCGCTGCGCGCTGCGGCGCATCTGCAGCCAGGGAGCGGCGCACTGTCATTGTGCAGACCACGGTGACCAGACAGGTACTGGCGTCAAGCAGGACGAGTCCCCTCACTCCGACGACGGGCATGAGGAACCCCGCCGCGGCAGGAGCCAGGAGGTACTTGGCCGCAGAGGCGAGTTGGAGGAGGCCGGAGGCGCGCACGTAGTCCTCCTCGGTCACCAGGTCGGTGACGCTGGCCCGCAGCGCGGGTTCGGTGAGCGCGGCCAGGCAGGAGGAGAGGATGGCTCCCGTGCAGACCCAGGCCAGGGAGGGGCGGGGCGAGGCCAGGGCTGCGAGGATGATGCCCAGCCCGAGCACTGAACCGGCATCTCCAATGATCATCATCAGGCGGCGGTCGTAGCGGTCGGCAAGGACTCCGGCCAAGGGGGCCAGGAGGACGATAGGGGCGAAGGCACTCATCTGGACGGCTGACACCGAGGATGCCGTTCCATAGGCGCGCAGCATGATGACGGCAAGTCCGAAGGCGCTCAGTCCCGTTCCCAGCGAGTTGATGAACGAGCCCAGAACGAGCAGGCCGACACGTTTCATGAGTCGACCTCCACGAGGGCGGACAGACTCCCAGGGCGGGCTCCCAGGAGTGTCTCACTCGCCCAGATGAGGCTCTCGCGGCGGCGGACGAGCTCATCCGGGCTGGGCTCCATGATCTCGTGGTCCAGGAGGATTCCGGAAGCACTCAGAAGCAGTTCGACGGCGTCGTGGGGCCTGTCCGTGGTGAAGATTCCCTCGTTCACCCCCTGTGCGACAACGTCGGCGAGGACCGGCGTCAGGTGCTCGATCATCGCTGTGATGGACAGCAGATGGAACTCGGCGTTGCCGGGGGCGTGGAACTGCTCGACGAGCTCGGTCTGAGCGGCCTCGACCCGCATCGCCGCCATGATCGTCACGAGCTTGTCCACCGCCGGAGCCGACGAATCGGCGACTTCGCGGGCACGCTGCTCGACCTGGCCGACGATGCGCAGGACAAGAGCCCTGAGGATCTGCTCCTTGCTGGGGAAGTGGTAGTAGAGCGTCCCCTTGGCGATGCCCACGACCTTCAGGATGTCCTCCATGGTGGTGGGTTGAAAGCCCTTGGTGGTGAAAAGGGTGTGCGCGGCGTCGAGAATCTCCTCACGACGCTGCGCGGTAGGACGGTGGGTGCGCGTCATGTCTCCTCCGTTCCTGAGAGCGTGCAATCGAGCATAAGACTAACCGACCGTCGGTCGAAACGCGAATGCGCCACACTCCCATTATGTGGACTTCCTGTCTCGCATCGTGACCGTGTCCTAAGGTGACCTCATGACGCAGACCATCAAGCTGGCAGTAATTCCGGGCGACGGCATTGGCAAGGAGGTCGTCCCCGAGGGGCTCAAGGTTCTCGACCGGGCGCTGGAGGCGAGCGGAATCACGGTCCTGCCGACCACTTTCGATCTGGGAGCGGAGCGATGGCACCAGACCGGGCAGACCCTCACCGATGAGGACCTTGAGGCCATCAAGGGGCACGACGCCATCCTGCTGGGCGCCGTCGGCGACCCGTCCGTCCCCTCTGGTGTTCTCGAGCGCGGACTGCTCCTGCGCCTGCGCTTCGCTCTGGACCACTACGTCAACCTGCGTCCCTCGGTCTACTACCCGGGGGTGCCGACGCCGCTGGCCGATCCCGGCGATATCGACTTCGTCGTGGTGCGTGAGGGGACCGAGGGTCTGTACTGCGGGAACGGGGGAGTCGTGCGACAGGGCACGGCGCACGAGATCGCCACCGAGGTCAGTGTCAATACGGCCTACGGGGTCGAGCGCCTGGTCCGCTACGCTTTCGCCAAGGCTCAGGCCAGGGCGGCCAAGCACCTCACACTCGTCCACAAGCACAATGTGCTCGTCCACGCCGGTGGTCTGTGGCGCCGTATCGTCGAGGCCGTCGGTGCCGAGTACCCCGAGGTCGTCGTCGATTACTGCCACGTGGACGCCGCCACCATTTACATGGTGACCGACCCCGGTCGTTTCGACGTCATTGTCACCGACAACCTCTTCGGCGACATCCTCACTGACGAGGCCGGTGCCGTCACTGGGGGCATTGGTCTGTCGGCCTCGGGCAACATCAACCCCGAGAGGGCCTTTCCCTCCATGTTCGAGCCTGTGCACGGCTCGGCCCCCGACATCGCCGGGCAGGGCAAGGCCGACCCGACCGCCACGATCAGCGCCGTCGCCCTCATGCTCGACCACCTGGGGCTGGTTGAGGTGGCTGCGCGGGTCGAGGCCGGCGTCAAGGCCGACATGGCTGCGCGTGGTGATGGCACCGACCGTACGACCAGTCAGATCGGTGACGCCATCGCCGCCGCCGTGACCCAGACGGCCCAGGGATGAACGCATCGCCGCATTGAAGCGCCCCGGCCGTCTTCGTCGCCGAAATACGTGAACGGATGGCCCGATGAGGACCTACAAGTCGCCGGAAGCGGTAAGTCTGGCCGGAATCTAGCTGATGGCCCGTCTACGAGCCGGGATGTGAGAAGGTCGTGTCCGAGTTGTGGCCTCGGCGGTAGGGTGGGCGCATGCCTGAGACAGACGCCGCCTCAACCGACTCCACATCCACCACATCCACCGCTTTGGCTCGCGCTGCCGAGGTTCCCGTGCCCGAGGCCGATGCGATCGCCGGTCGCTTCCCCCTGACCGCCAACCCGTCGCCCGTAGCCGAGGACGAGCGTCAGGCGGTCCTGGCGGGGCTCCACTTCGGCGACCGCTTCACCGATCACATGGCCCACGCCCGCTGGAGGCAGGGTGAGGGCTGGGGCGACTACGGCGTCATCCCCTACGGCAACCTCAGTCTGTCCCCGGCCACCGCCGTGCTCCACTACGGACAGGAGATCTTCGAGGGGATCAAGGCCTACCGGCACGATGACGGCTCGGTGTGGACCTTCCGCCCCCGCTACAACGCGGCCAGGCTCAACGCCTCCGCTCGGCGCCTGGCCCTGCCCGAGCTGGCTGAGGAGGACTTCGTGGCCTCCCTGGTGGACTTGGTGCGGGCCGACGCCGCCTGGGTGCCCTCGGGCGAGGGCGAGTCCCTCTACCTGCGTCCTTTCGCCTTCGCCTCCGAGGCGTTCCTCGGCGTACGCCCCTCCAAGGTGGTTGACTATTACGTCATCGCCTCCCCCGCGGGCTCCTACTTCACCCATGGGCTCGAACCCATCTCCATCTGGGTGACTACCGAGTACCACCGCGCCGGGCGCGGAGGAACGGGCGCGGCGAAGACGGGAGGCAACTACGCCTCCTCCCTGCTCCCACAGCAGGAGGCCTATGCCCAGGGCTGCGACCAGGTCTGCTTCCTCGACGACGTCTCCCAGAAGAACCTCGAGGAGCTCGGCGGCATGAACATCATGGTCGTCGACGCCGACGGTACCGTGCGAACTCCGCGCCTGACCGGGACCATTCTCGAGGGATCCACCCGCAGTGCCATCATCCGCATGCTGCAAGACTCCGGCCGGAGAGTCGTCGAGGACATCATCAGCCTGGAGGGGCTGCTGGCGGACATCGAATCAGGTCGGGTCAGGGAGGTCTTCGCCTGCGGCACCGCTGCTGTCGTCGTACCCCTGGGGCATCTCAAGGGGAAGGGCTTCGACGCTCGAATCGAGGGCAATGAGGTCACCCGGCAGGTTCACGACCGACTCACCTCCATCCAGTCCGGCCGCGCTGAGGATCCCTACGGATGGATGTATCAGCTTGTACCACCCCGTTCATAGAATGACCGGATGTCATTCTTCCGTTCATTCATGATGGGCATCCGGACGTGAATGGGGAATGCGGTCTCATTCCTTAAAAATATGTGGTGCGATATGTGCCCATGGCGCATATCCCTCTGTCTGATACCAGAAATCACCTCGGCAAAAGAGAGCAGTTCCGGTAGTCCCGATAGTGCTGTCAGCGACGTCTAGATCGATTTTTCCGGCGCCGAATCGACGTCGAGGATTTCCAGACGACATCCCGATCGGGCTTGGAGGATCGCCCTTTTCAGGAATCGCCACGCATGCTCCCGAGCAACCGGTGCCCGCCGGTCAGGGAAAGATCAACGCCGTCTACTCCTTCCTCAAGGCCGTAACTCGGACGGCTGCCATGGATGAGTCCTTCACCATCGACCAGATGCAGTCCCTGGCCCTGGGGGGTGCCCCTATGTGGTGTGTCAAGCGGCGGTGGGTAGTTTCGTGGCTGGTTGTGGGTCGTAGAGGGCTCCATCTCGGATCATGGCGTGCAGGGTCAGGATGCGGCGGTGGGCCAGGGCGAGGACGGCCTGGTTATGGCGTTTGCCTTGGTCTCGTTTGCGCTGGTAGTAGGCCCGGGAGACGGGGTCGGAGCGCAGGGAGGCGAAGGCGGAGGGGAACATGGCGCGCTTGAGCCTCTTGTTGCCGCCGTGGGAGACGTGCTCGCCCCTTATGGAGGAGCCTGATTTCCTGGTTACCGGTGCCAGGCCGGCGTAGGAGGCTAGCTGGGCGCCGGTGCCTGGAGGTCCTTGCCCAGGGTCTCGGCCAGCAAGGATGGCGGAGGTCCTGACCCCGATCCCGGGCATGGAGGTCAGG
>NZ_VICB01000013.1 GCF_006546835.1 Actinomyces johnsonii
CGGCATCGTCGGGACAGTGACCGTCACGGCTTCGGTCGACGCAAGCGCTTCGATGACGGGGACGACCGTTCTCGTCGCAGCCATCACTCCGGTTGGAGCAGCGACTCGCACGATGGGCGGAGGCGTTCCCAGGGCCGCATCCGCGATGAGGGCGGGACCGGCGCAGAGCACAGACGGCGGGATGACTGGCGCGCAGAGCGCCGTAGGGACGGAGGCTCGGACGAACGGCGCCCAGTCCGCGGTGATAACAAATCTGGGCGTTCCAACAGCCGCTCCGGAAGCGGAGGCCCCAGGGAGGGGAAGGACGAGCGTCGAGGTCGCCCGCCGCAGCGCCAGCGCATCCCCGAGCCCAGTATCCCCGACGACGTCGAACCGGGCGACCTTGAGCGGGGCGCAAAGGGCCAGCTTCGTGCCCTGGGACGCGCCAATGCCGAGAACGTCGCCCGCCACCTGGTGATGACTCAGCGCCTGCTGGACGACGACCCTCAGACCGCCTACGAGCACGCACGCTATGCCGCCTCCCACGCCGGGCGCGTCGCCGTCGTACGCGAGACCGCCGGCATCGCCGCCTACCTCGCGGGACACTACAGCGAGGCGCTTCGAGAGATCCGCGCGGCCAGACGACTCTCCGGACTCGACCTTCACCGAGCCATCGAGGTCGACTGCGAACGAGCCCTAGGCCATTTGGACAAGGCCCTCCAAGCGGCTAAAGCGACCGACCCGCGTCAACTCGACGAGATCGAGCGAGCCGAGCTGGCCATGGTCGTCTCCGGCCTCCGTCACGAGCTGGGTCAGACCGACCTCGGTCTCATCGTCATCGAGGACGCCATCCGAGCCCGCCCCTCCGACAGCGACACTCTCAGGCGCCTGCACTCCGTACGCGCCGACCGGCTCGAGGAACTCGGCCGTCACCAGGAGGCCGCAGCCGTGCGGGACCGCATCGGCGCCGAGCCGATCGAGGAGGACGAGGTCGAGGTCTTCGATATCGAGGACGACTACGATGCCGAGATGCAGGAACAGGGCTCCCTGGGGGCCGACGATCGGGCCGGGGGCGCTGAGGCCCCAGCCGCCTCAGAAGCGCCTACCGGGGGCCAGCCGTCGGACCTCGAACCTGCCGACCAGGAGGACGCCGAGTGGCCACAGTCCTTCGCCGAGCGCGTCGAGGCAGAGATGACCGAGCTACTGGAGGCCGCCGAGGACGATTCGGTGTCCTCGACAGCAAATGATGCGGATGGGCCGTCGCTTGATTCCCCAGATGACGCGGCCGGCACACCGGACCCGATGATGACTGCGACCGACGACCTCCCTGAGGAGCCCCGATGACCCCGTCCCAGCAGACTTCCGCCGACGCTCCCGCCACCCTCCTGGGCAGCGAGCGGCCCCTGTGCACCGAATACGATGTCGCACTGCTTGACCTCGACGGCGTCTGCTTCGCCGGTGAGGCCCGAGTCCCGCACGCCGCCGACAACGTCAACGCCGCCCGCGCCGCCGGCATGCGCCTGTCCTTCGTCACCAACAACGCCTCGCGGGCGCCTCAGACGGTCGTGGACAAGCTGGCCGCCAACGACATCATCGCCGAGACCACGGAAATCTTCAGCGCCGCCATGGACGCGGCCGCGATGCTCACCGAGCATATCGAGCCCGGCTCCACCGTCCTCGTCGTCGGCGGCGACGGCGTACGTCAGGCCCTCTTGGACGAGGGCTTCCAGGTGACCGGCAGCGCACAGGACGGCCCAGTCGCCGTTGTCCAGGGATGGGACCCGGCAGTCGACTGGGCTCTCCTGTCCGAGGGCGTCTACGCCATCAACGCCGGCGCCCTCCACGTGGCCACCAACCTCGACGCAACCCTGCCGACCGAGCGGGGCTTCGCCCTGGGCAACGGCAGCCTCGTGGCGGCCGTCGTCAACGCCTCCGGCAAGGAGCCCCTCGCAGGGGGCAAGCCCTTCCCCGGAATCTACACGCGCGCCCTCAAACGCGCCGGCGGTACGAGGCCGCTGGCCGTCGGGGACCGCCTCAACACCGATCACGTCGGTGCCCGGGCCGCCGGCATTCCCGGGCTCCACGTCCTCACCGGAGTCTCAGACGCGCGTGATGTCATCACCGCTGCGGCCACCGAACGTCCCAGCTTCCTTCACACCGACCTGCGCGGCCTGACCGAGCCGCATCCCGAACCCGTACGAGTCGAGCAGGGCGGCCAGCAGTGGTGGCAGGTCGGCGGCCGGCGCGCCCGCGTCGTCGACTCCGGGCTCGAACTGCAGGACGGGGGAGCCGTGACCTCCCGGGACGGCAGCCCGACGAGCATCGACCTGGACTCCTACCGGGCCTTGGCCGTTGCCGCCTGGGACTGGGCCGACGCCCAGGAGGCCCGGGGCGGGGCCACTGCACTGGATCTTCCCGACATCGAAGTCGTTGCTCCCTGAGAACCCGGCCGAGGTCGGGAATACTCCGCGGGAGGGAAAGAGGCGTAGCAGCAGCGCGCATGCCAACCACGTCGAGGTGAGTCAGGAATTGAGCCACAACGAACCGGAAGCCGCCAACCGGGGGGCCCCGCTGACGGGTGCGCCCGCAGGTCCGGCGAATCCCGGGCCTCCGCTGCCCGCGCCCTCGCGCGCCGACGCCGCACTGGCCATGGCCCACGGCTTGACCGACCACACCGATCGGCTCACCGGGATAGGGCAGATGCCCTTGGAAGATCGGGCCGCCGCCCTTGGCGCCATCCACGAGGAGCTCGCCTCTGTCCTGCATGAGGCGGAAGGCTGACATGGCCAGACTCATCCGCATCGACTCCGAGCTCGTGCGCCGTGGACTGGCCCGCTCCCGCAGCCACGCCGCCACCCTCATCACCGACGGACACGTCACCCTCGACGGCGCTGTGGTCACCAAGCCCGCCCGGCAGGTCAACCCGGCGCAGGCCATCGAGATCCACACCCCCAGCGGAGACGACTACGTCTCGCGTGGCGCCCACAAGCTCGCCGGCGCTCTGGATGCGCTGGGTGAGCGCGGTCTGGCGCCTCGCATCGAGGGCAGACGCTGTCTGGACGCCGGCGCCTCCACTGGCGGCTTCACCGACGTCCTCCTGCGCCGCGGCGCCGAGCACGTCGTGGCCGTCGACGTCGGTTACGGCCAGCTGGCCTGGTCCTTGCGCTCTGACCCCCGCGTCAGTGCCCTGGACCGCACCAACATCCGCACACTGGACCCCGCAGCCATCGCCCCGGCTCCCGGCCTGGTGGTGGGCGACCTGTCCTTCATCTCCCTGACCCTGGTGCTCGAGCCGCTGCTGCGCGCCGCCGCCGACGACGCCGACCTCCTGCTCATGGTCAAGCCCCAGTTCGAGGTGGGCAGGGACCGGATCGGGCACGGGGGAGTGGTGCGCGACCCGGGGCTCCACGTGGAGGCCGTCCTGACCGTGGCCGAGCGCGCCCACTCCCTGGGGATGGGCGTCGACGCCGTGACCGCCTCCCCGCTGCCCGGTCCCGCCGGCAATGTCGAGTACTTCCTGAACATGCACGCCTCCCGCGCCGGGGGCCCCGAGGACCTGCGTGGAGCCCAACTGCGCGCCCAGGTCGAGCGCGCCGTCGCCGAGGGACCCGCCGCAGACGACTCCCGCCGAAGCAGAACAAGGACCCACATATGAGCAAACTGAGCCCCGCAGGTACCGCCGGTCCGACTGAGTCGGTGGAGCCGGCCCACCCCGACTCCTCGGGGCGGCCAGGAGCGCATCCTCGCCGTCAGAAAATCTCCCGCGTCATGCTCCTGCAGCGCGATCTCAATGACAAACCCGTGCCCGTCCCCAGGCCCAGCGCGCCCACGGCCACCGCCGTGGCCCGGGCTTCGGCGGCGCTGCGCGCCCACGGAGTCGAGCCCGTCGGACCGGAGTGCACCGCCCATGTCGACCTCGTGCTCGTGCTCGGGGGCGACGGAACGATCCTGCGCGCCTTCGAAGCCGCCCGCGAACGCGACATCCCCCTGGTGGGCATCAACACCGGGCACGTCGGCTTTCTGGCCGAGGCCGACCCCGACGGCATCGAGCAGGTCGTCGCCGACCTTGTCGCAGGCCGCTACACCGTCGAGACCCGCACCACCTTGAACGTCGAGGTCATCTCCCCGGATGGGACTGTCTCCCGCGAGTGGGCGCTCAACGAGGCCGCCCTGGAGAAGCGCGACCGGGCACGCATGCTCGAGGTCGCCATCGGCGTCGACGGCCAGGCCGTCTCCTCTTTCGGCTGCGACGGCCTCATCATGTCCACGCCCACCGGCTCGACCGCCTACGCCTTCTCCTGCGGCGGTCCCGTCATCTGGCCCGAGGTCGAGGCTCTGCTGCTGGTGCCGGTGGCCGCGCACGCACTGTTCACCCGTCCCCTGGTCCTGGGACCCGAGTCGTGCATGGAGGTCGTCATCCAAAGAGCGGGCTTCGGGGCCGCCGAGATCTGGTGCGACGGAAGGCGCAGTCTGGACGTGCCCGTCGGCGCCCGGATCCGCGTCAGCCGCGCGGAGCGCCCGGTGCGCCTGGCGCGATTCAACGAGGCCCCCTTCGCCAGCCGCCTGGTGCGCAAGTTCGACCTGCCCGTGGAGGGCTGGCGGGCCTCCAATGCTGCCGATGACGCTACGGACGATCCGGAGGATCAGCCGGCCGTCGTAGCGGGCGGCCGGCCGCCCGCGGGAGGGCCAGCGTGATCGAGTCCCTGCACATCGAGGACCTCGGCGTCATCGAGGAGGCCGATCTCCCCCTCAGTCGCGGCCTGACCGCCCTGACCGGTGAGACCGGCGCCGGCAAGACGATGGTGCTGACCTCGCTCGGGCTGCTGCTGGGCCAGCGCGCCGAGACCACCATCGTGCGCACGGGCTCCCAGCGCAGCCTGGTCGAGGGCGCCTTCCTCGTCGACCCCGACTCGCGCGCCGCCGCCCGCGCCCTCGAGGCCGGCGCCGACCTCGACGACGACCTCCTCCTGGCCTCGCGCACAGTCCCGTCCACCGGCCGTTCCCGCGCCTACCTGGGAGGCCGCTCCGTTCCGGCCTCGGTCCTCAGCGAGGTGGGAGGCCGGCTGGTCTCCGTCCACGGCCAGGCCGACCAGCTGCGGCTGCGTTCGGCGGCGGCCCAGCGCGCCGCCCTGGACTCATTGGGGGGTCCCGACCACGCCGCCCTGTGCCGCCGCTACTCCCAGGCCTACCAGGCGCGCCGGCAGGCGGCCCACGCCCTCGAGGAGTGGCAGGCCTCGGCGCAGGCCAGGGACGCCGAGGTGGCGCAGCTGCGCACCTGGCTCAATGCCCTGGAGGAGCTCGACCCCCGCGGCGGCGAGGACCGGGACCTGACGGCGGAGGCCGAACGGCTCGACCACGCCGAGGACCTGCGCAGAGCCGCCACCGGGGCCCGCACCGCCCTGAGCGGGGAGGATGCCGCCGTCGGGCAAGCGCCCGACGTCGTCTCGCTCATCGCCTGCGCGCAGCGCGATCTGGCCGCCGAGTCCGACCGCGACCCTGCCCTGGCCGAGCTGGCCGCACGCACCCAGCGCCTGGGTATCGACGCCGCCGACATCGCCGCCGAGTTGGGAGGCTACCTGTCCTCTCTGAGTGCCGACCCCGCCCGCCTCGCCCAGGTCCAGGACCGCCGCGGTGAGCTCGCCCGCGCCTGCCGGGAGATCGGTGGCCCCCAGGAGCAGCTCGACGACGTCGACGCACTCCTGGCCTGGGGCGAGCGCGCCGCCGCGCGCCTGGGCGAGCTCGACGGGCCCCAGGACACCGCCGCAGTGCTGGCCGAGCGCCTGGCCAAGGCCGATAAGGAACTGGTCGATGTCGGCGAGGAGCTGAGCCGGGCGCGTCGACTGCTCGCCGAGAAACTGGAGGAGGCCGTCACCGCCGAGCTCGAAGGCCTGGAGATGAAAGGGGCGCAACTCGTCGTCTCGTTGGACCGACTCGATGAGCCCGGGCCGACCGGCCTCGAGAGCGTGGCTCTCGAGCTCGTCTCCCACCCCGGCGCCCCCGCCCTGCCCCTGGGCAAGGGAGCCTCGGGAGGGGAGCTGTCGCGCATCATGCTGGCTCTGGAGGTGGTCCTCGCCGACGCCTCCGCCTCGGCGCGCCCCGCAACCCACACCCGAACCCTCGTCTTCGACGAGATCGATGCCGGTGTGGGAGGGCGCGCGGCCAGGGAGATCGGTCGGCGCCTGGCGCGTCTGGCGCGCCATCACCAGGTCGTCGTGGTCACTCACCTGGCCCAGGTTGCGGCCTGGGCCGATACCCACCTGGTGGTGCGCAAGGAGACCGTTTCCGACCCGGTGACCGGATCGGAAACCGGATCCGAGCCCCCGGCCCCCGTTCTCGACGCAGCGCTCTGGGGGCCCGCCGAAGAGCCTCGGGAGAATGTGAGAAAGTCCGAGCCTGGACGCACCCGCACGCAGGTCCTCGTCGTCGAAGGCCAGGAGAGAGAACGCGAGCTGGCCAGGATGCTATCGGGCCACGAGGACTCCCAGGCCGCGGTCCGGCACGCCGCTGAGCTTCTCCGGGAAGCAGTCGTGGGACAATCCGAGCCGTGAAGAATCCCTTCCGCAGAAAGTCTGGGTCTGTCCCCGAGCATCCCAGCGGTGTCGTGCGCGTCGATGCGCGCACGAAGAAGCTCACCAAACGCCTCCAGCCCGGTGAGATCGCGATCATCGACCACACCGACATCGACCGGGTGGCCGCCGAGGCGCTGGTCGAGTGCGGCCCCTCCGCAGTCCTCAACGCCTCCCCGTCGATCTCCGGGCGCTACCCGAACCTCGGGCCGGGAATCCTTCTCGATGCGGGTATCCCGCTCATTGACGATCTGGGCCCCGATGTCATGCGTCTGCACGACGGCCAGCGTGTCGCGGTTGAGGACGGCACCGTGCGCATCGACGGCAAGGAACAGGTCATCGCCGAAGGGACGGTCCAGACCAAGCAGACCGTCGCCGACGCCATGGAGGAGGCCCAGAAGGGACTGGCCGTTCAGCTGGAGGCCTTCGCCGCCAACACCATGGAGTACATGCGCGGCGAATGGGACCTGCTCCTCAACGGCGTCGGCATGCCCACCCTGTCCACCCAGATGAACGGCAGACACGTCCTGGTCGTCGTGCGCGGCTACTCCTACAAGGAGGACCTCCAGGCGCTCAAGCCCTACATCCGCGAGTACAAGCCCATCATCATCGGTGTCGACGGGGGAGCCGACGCCGTCCTGGAGGCCGGTTTCAAACCGACGATGATCGTGGGAGACATGGACTCCGTATCCGACAAGGCGCTCGCCTGCGGCGCCGAGATCGTCGTCCACGCTTACCGCGACGGGCGTGCTCCGGGCCTGGCCCACGTCGAGGAGCTCGGGGTCGATCATCACGTCTTCGCCGCCACCGGCACCAGTGAGGACATCGCCATGCTCATGGCCGATGAGGCCGGTGCCGAAATCATCGTGGCCCTGGGAACGCACGCCACCTTGCTGGAGTTCCTCGACAAGGGACGCGCCGGCATGTCCTCGACCTTCCTGACCCGGCTCAAGGTCGGCGGCCGGCTCATCGATGCCAAGGGCGTCTCCCAGCTCTACCGCACCCGCATCTCAGGATGGTGGCTGCTGCTCCTGGCTCTGTCGGGCACCTTCGCCCTGGCAATCGCCCTCATGGCCACCCCGGGCGGGCAGACCTTCCTAGGACTGTCCGGTGCCGTGTGGGACGACATCGTCAACTTCTTCCGCTCACTGGTGGGTCTGGCCCCGAACTCGCCCACCGTCTAACGACTCCCGCCCATCCGAGAGGCAGCCCCTCTCACGGTCATCCTCAAGGTCTCAACCATGATCGACTTCCGCTATCACCTGGTATCGCTCATCTCCGTCTTCCTGGCCCTCGCCGTCGGCGTCGTCCTGGGCGCCGGTCCGCTGCAGAACTCACTGGGGACCGCTCTCAACGACCAGGTCACCGCCCTGCGCGAGGACCGCAACGCCACGCAGACCAAGCTCGAGCAGACCGAGACGGCCGTCAACGAGCGCGACTCCTACATCACCCAGGCCGCTGCCAGCCTTCTGCCGGGAAGCCTGGCCTCCAAGAACGTCGCGCTGGTGCTCCTGCCCGAGGCCAAGGCCGAGGACGCCGATGCCGTCGCCACCCAGCTCAAGACCGCCGGCGCCTCCGTCACCGGCCGAGTCAGCCTGACCACCACCTGGGTGGACCTGTCCCGCGAGAGCTATCGCTCCACCTTCTCCAGCCAGATCCAGGGCAACCTGGGCAGCACCGGCTCCAAGGACGCCAACGGCATCCTGGGCGAGGGGCTCGCCAAGGCTCTCACCAGCAATGACGACTCCTCCCGAGCCCTCATGGACCTGCTGTCCGTGGACACCTCCGGTACGCCGTTCGTCACCGTGGACTCCACTCCCACCGGCCCGGCCGAGATGATCGTCGTCGTTGGCCCCCGCCCCCAGGCGGCCTCCGCCAAGCAGGCCACGGTCGAGGCTTCCCCGGGCCAGGACCCCAAGGCATGGGCCAAGGCGCTGGCGGGCACGGCCTCCCGGGCGACCACGGTCGTCGTCGGTTCCGCCGACGGCGACGACAACGTCGTGGCCGTCATCCGCTCCGAGGGCGAGAAGATCACCACCGTCGACTCAGTCGGCCAGATCGCCGCTTCTGTCTCCACGCCCCTGGCACTGGCTTCCACCCAGGCGGGAACCGTGGGCCACTACGGCTTCGACAAGGGCGCGGACGCCGTCATGCCGCCAGTGACGAAATAGTTTCCATAGCCTTCATAGCTCTCATAGCCCCTAGTAGCCCTATGGTGCAGATGGCTCGGGCCCGTCGCAGGGGCGCTGTCGCGGCGATTCAGACGCACCCTGCCTTAGGCTGAGACCATGGCTGGCACGATCACGCGAGTAAGCACCTGCGCCCGACGCCTGGCGCAGGCGGGGATCAAGGCGGCGGGCGTCACCCTGTCCTGGTCCACCTCCCTGGCGCCCATCGCCCAGAGCCTGGAGCGGACCAACTTCCACGGGCGCACCGTGAACCTGCGCGGGGGCGTGGGAGTCGCCGCCGGGTCGGTCATGGCCGCGATCGAGACCGGCCGGCTCCTGCGCGGCGCATCCGCGTCACGCTCTTCGGCACCGCGCAGCGGTTCACGGGTGCGACTCGCCGCCGTCTTCGCGACGACCGCCGGAGGGTGCGCCGGACTGGTCGACGACCTTGACGCCGGCGCCCATGACGGCGACGCCCCCGTCAAGGGGCTCAAGGGCCACCTGACCGCGCTTGCCCGCGGATGCGTCACCACCGGGGTCCTCAAGATCGCCGTCATCGGCTCGGGAGCTCTCGTCGGCGGGGTCCTGCTGGCCCGTGACCGCAGCGCGGCCGCAGGCGGACGGGCACTGGCTGCAAGCGCCGTCGACGCCGCAACGGGCGCCGTCGTCATCGCCTCCTGGGCGAACCTGCTCAACCTCCTCGACCTGCGACCCGGCCGGGCGCTCAAGACCGCCACCATCGTAAGCACCCCGTTGCTGGCCACCCCCGGGCACGGCGGCGAACCCACCCGACTGCTGGCCGCAGGCGCACTGGGGATCAGCCTCAGCGCCCTGCCCGAGGACCTCCTGGAGAACACGATGCTGGGCGATACCGGGGCCAACGCCGTCGGCGCCCTGTTGGGAACCGCCCTGGCCAGCCACCCCTGCCGGGCGGTGCGCGCCGGAGCCGCCCTGAGCGGTGTGGGCCTCATCCTGGCCAGCGAGAAGGTCTCCTTCTCCCGCGTCATCGCCGACACCCCGGCCCTGGCCGCGCTCGACGGGCTGGGGCGCCGCCCCTGATGACAACCCAGCAACGCCGCGGCGGCCTACTCTCGGTGGCCGGGTCAGTCGCCGGCCTGACCCTCCTGTCACGCGTCCTGGGCTTCCTGCGCTGGCTTGTCCAGGCCGCCACCGTCGGCACCGGCACGGTGGCGGGCGCCTACACCACGGCCAACCAGCTTCCGAACACTCTCTACGAGGTCGTCGTCGGTGGCGTCCTGGCAGCCACCGTCGTCCCGCTCCTGGCCGCCCCGATCGCCGCGGGCAGGCGCGAGGAGGTCACCGCCACTGCCTCCGGACTGTTCGGACTGGTCCTGGCCGTCCTGACCCCACTGTCCCTGGTCCTCATCGTCCTCGCCACCCCCATTGCCGCCCTGTTCCCCACCTCCCAGGGGGTCGACCCCGCGCTCCAGCACGAGCTCGTCGCCTCCTTCCTACGCATGTTCGCCCTCCAGGTGCCCATGTACGGGGTGGCGGTGGTTCTCACCGGTGTCCTCCAGGCCCACAACTGCTTCACCTGGCCCGCCCTGACACCAATGCTCTCCAGCCTCGTAGTCATGGCGACCTACGGCCTCTACGGGGCGCTGGCTGGCGGCGACGACGCGGCCTCCGGCCCCGCCCTGCAGATCCTCGGATGGGGAACGACTCTCGGAGTTGCAGCACTCAGCCTGCCGCTGCTATGGCCGGTCTACCGACTAGAACTGGGACTGCGCCCCACCCTGAGGCTGGGCGGTTCCCAGGCCCGGCGGGCGCTGCGCCTGGGCGGAGCCGGAGTGTGGACGATCCTGGCTCAGCAGCTGAGCGTCCTGGCGGTCCTGGCCCTGGCCCGCTGGGGAGGACAGACCGGCACGGCAGCCGTCTACCAGTACACGCAGGCCGTCTACGTCCTTCCTTACGCGGTGCTGGCCGTCCCGGTGGCCACCGTCCTCTACCCCCGCCTCACTGCAGCCTTCGAGGCCGCCACCCACCAGCGGGCCGCGTCCGGCACCGACAGCGTGGACAGCACCGTCACCAGCCTGGTCGCCACCTCGACCGCTCTGGTCACCGCCGTCGCCGTCGCCGGGACGGCCATGCTCCTGGCCGCCAGCGACGCCGCCGAGCGCTTCTTCTCCTTCAAACAGGTCGATGGGATGGGGCAGACTCTGGCCGTCCTGGCCCCAGGACTGATCGGCTACGCCCTCATCTACCAGGTCACCCGGGTTCTCTTCGCCGCCGACCGCTCCCGGCCCGCCGCACACGCCACTGCGGCGGGATGGTTGACGGTCGCACTGGCCTCCACTGCGTGCGTGCGCCTCATGGCGCCGTCGGGCGGGGACGGTAGAGCCACCCTCGTTGCACTCGGAGTAGGCACCACCGTGGGAATGACGGTTGCGGGAGTCGGCCTGCTGACAGCCCTGGCCCGCATCATGGGAGTCCGGGTGCTGCGCCCGATCCTCACAGCCCTCGCCACGGGGCTCCCGGTGGCCCTCGCTGCCGGTCTGGCGATCCGGGTGGCAACCACTCACGTGGCCTCCCTGACCCTGGCGGTTCTGACCGCCGTGGTGGGGGCGGTCGCCGCCGCCGGCGTTGTCCTGGCGGCGATCCACCTGGCCGACCGCAGCCTCCTGAGGACTATGCGCAGCGCCCAGGCGGCGCCCACGGACATGTGTAACCCCGCGGACAAGAAGAAGGAGAAGGCATGAGCACCAGCGCCGTCAGCAGCTCGAAAGAGGCCGACGCCCCGCAGCAGACCGTTGGACGCCTGCGCATCCTCCAGGTCAGCGGATCGGCCGCCGGAGGGGTCCGCACGCACCTGGCCGACTGCGCCCGGATCCTGGCCGCTGACGGGCACGACGTCATCGTCGAGGCCCCCGCCGTGGTCCTGGACGGGCTGGACCTCGCCCCTGCCCGCGCCGAGGCACTCGAGATCGGTGCCCGTCCGAGTCTCGGCGACTCTCGCGTCGTGGCCAGGCTGCGTCGCCTGGGGCACCGGGCCCATACCGTCCACGCCCACGGCCTGCGCGCCGGTGCCCTGGCCGCCCTCGCCCTGGGCCGACGCAGGCACGGTCGCACCCGGCTGGTCGTCACCCTCCACAACCTCACCGTCGGAGGCCGCCTGACCACCCTGGTAGGGCAGGGGCTTGAACGCCTCATCGCCTCGCGCGCCGATCTCGTCCTGGCCGTCAGCCCCGACCTGGCCAAGCGGGCGCGGGGCCTCGGTGCCGCGCGCGTCGAGCTCGCCGTCATCCCCGCTCCGGTCCCGCATCCGTCCTCCGAGCCGACGTCCTCGGGCTCCACGGCGCCGGAGGATGTCTGGCCCCAGGAGGGTGCCCGCATCCTGACCGTCGCCCGCCTGGCGCCGCAGAAGGGCCTGTCGCTGCTCCTCGACGTCGCTGCGGCCCTCTCCCTCGAGGTCGAGGCCGGACGCCTGCCAGCCTTCACCTGGGCCCTCGCCGGAGACGGCCCCGGCCGCGAGGAGGCCGCCGAGCGCATCGCCGCTGAGCATCTTCCGGTGACCCTCCTGGGACGGCGGTCCGACGTGCCCTCTCTCATGGAGACCGCCGACGCCGTCGTCCAGACCAGTCTGTGGGAGGGCCAGCCCCTCACCATCCAAGAGGCCCTGCGCGCCGGTGCTGCGATCGTCGCCACCGACGTCGGCGGCACCGCTGTGACCGCCAGGGGAGGGGCCATCCTCGTCGCCCCCGAGGCCCAGGCCATCGCCGGGGCCCTCACCGAACTCCTGACCGGCCCGCAGGCACGCTCCCGAGCTCAGCAGAACGCCCGCGAGGCCGCGCGGAAGCTGCCCGGCCACGATGACCTGGCCACCCAGCTGCGCCAGGCGGTTCTGGCTCAGGACTGAGCGCAGATGACGTAGGCAGGACGCTAGTGCGTCGGCCAGGTTTCGTCGGACCTGCTACGTTGAAACTCCGTGATCAACGCAGCCTCACGTCTTCAGCCCACCCAGGTTCCCGTACCGCGCCACATCTTCGTCACCGGCGGTGTCGTCTCCTCCCTCGGCAAGGGATTGACCGCCTCGAGCCTGGGGCGGCTCCTACGGGCCCGCGGCATCAGCGTTGTCATGCAGAAGCTGGACCCCTACATCAACGTCGATCCTGGCACGATGAACCCCTTCCAGCACGGCGAGGTCTTCGTCACTGACGATGGCTCCGAGACTGACCTCGACATCGGGCACTACGAGCGATTCCTCGACGTGAACCTCTCCGGCAAGGCCAACGCCACCACCGGACAGGTTTACTCCACCGTCATCGCAAAGGAGCGGCGAGGGGAGTACCTCGGCGACACCGTTCAGGTCATCCCGCACATCACCGATGAGATCAAGCGAGTCATGCGCGCTCAGGCCGAGCCCGACGACGACGGCAACCTCCCCGACGTCATCATCACCGAGATCGGTGGCACCGTCGGCGACATCGAGTCCCAGCCCTTCCTCGAGGCCGCCAGACAGGTGCGCGCCGATCTAGGGCGCGACAACGTCGCCTTCGTCCATGTATCCCTCATCCCCTTCCTGTCCGCCGCTGGAGAGCTCAAAACCAAGCCCACCCAGCACTCGGTGGCCTCACTGCGCAACATCGGGATCCAGCCCGATGCCCTCGTCCTGCGCACCGACCGGCCCCTTCCCGAGGGCATCAAAGGCAAAGTGGCACTCATGTGCGACGTCGACCGCGACGCCGTCGTCGAGTGCAAGGATGCCGCCAGCATCTACGAGGTTCCTCCGATCCTCCACCGCGAGGGCCTGGACGCCTATCTCGTCCAGCGACTGGGCCTGACCTTCCGCGACGTCGACTGGACCGAGTGGAACAGCCTGCTCGAACGCGTTCACGCTCCCAGGCACCGCCTCGAGGTGGCGCTCGTAGGCAAGTACGTCGACCTGCACGACGCCTACCTGTCCGTCTCCGAGGCGATCCGTCACGGCGGCTTCGCCAACCACGCCCGCGTCGACATCCGCTGGGTGGCCTCCGACATCTGCGAGACGCCTGAGGGAGCCCAGCGTGCCCTTGCTGGCGTCGACGCGATCGTCGTACCAGGAGGTTTCGGCGTGCGTGGGATCGAGGGCAAAGTCGGCGCTCTGCGCTGGGCCCGGGAGCACCGCGTCCCGACCCTTGGGTTGTGCCTGGGGCTGCAGTGCATGGTCATCGAGGCCGCTCGCAATCTCCTGGGCCTGAGCGCGGCCTCGTCCACTGAGATGGAGCCTGACACTCCTGATCCGGTCGTGGCCGCTATGGATTCCCAGCGCCAGATCGTCCAAGGTGACGGGAGCTTCGGAGGCACCATGCGCCTGGGCTCCTACCCAGCGGTTCTGACGGAAGGTTCGATCGTCGCCGAGGCCTATGGAACCAATGAGGTCAGTGAGCGCCACCGCCACCGCTTCGAGGTCAACAACGGCTACCGGGAGCGCCTGGCCTCGGTGGGGTTACGCGTCAGCGGTACCTCCCCGGACGGCCGCCTCACTGAGTTCGTTGAGCTCGACCGCAGTTGGCACCCCTATTACGTCGCCACCCAGGCCCATCCCGAGTTCCGGTCCCGCCCCACCCGGGCCCACCCGCTGTTCACCGCGCTTGTGCGCGCAGGACTGGATCGTCGTCGGGAGGTCTACGCCTCTCACCGGAGTGGGGAACACGCTGTCCCAGACGATGAGCCGGCCGAGCGCTTCACCGGTGCCAACAGCGGTAACAGCGATACCATCAAGTACGCCGATGCGCGCAGCGATGACGCGGACAACGAGTGAAGGAGCCAGGCGTGGACAGGACGGACAGCAGGGCCGCCAAGAACGACGACGTCGTGAGTGACACGAGCAGGCTCGTCGACGTACGCGAGTCAGGTCGGGAGCTGGTCTCCAGCGAGCGGGTCTGGAGCGGGCCGATCTTCGCCGTCGACGCCGACCACGTGCGCCTCGCCCCCGGCCAGGAGCCGGTCGCCCGCCAGGTCGTCGTCCATCACGACGCCGTCGCCGTCATCGCCCTGCGCGAGGGGCCGGACTCCTCCCAAGCCGACGGCGCCCCGGAGATCCTCATGATCCGCCAGTACCGCCACCCCGTGCGAGCCTGTCTGTGGGAGATTCCCGCCGGCCTGCTCGACGTACCGGGAGAGGCTCCCGCCGTCGCGGCCGCTCGCGAGCTCGCTGAGGAGACTGACTACGTCGCGGCCACCTGGAACACGCTGGCCGAGTTCTACGCCTCTCCCGGCTTCACTACCGAGGGGGCCCGGATCTTCCTCGCCCAGAACCTGAGCCTGCTGCCCGAGGAGAGGCGGACCCCGCGCGAGGCCGAGGAGGCCGAGTTCGTGCCCACCTGGGTGCGCCTCGACGAGGTCCTCGACGCCGTCATGGACGGGCGTCTGCACAACCCCTCCACCGTGCTGGGGATCCTGGCCACAGCCCAGGCCCGCGCTCGCGGCTGGACCGAGCTGCGCCCCGCCGACGCCCCCTGGCTGCGCAGCCCGGAGAGCATGTAGTCGGGCCTGAGAGGCTGCAGTCCCTATAGCGGACAAGCGACATGCTCCGGAGAAAACGTGGTTGGACCTGAGCGGCCGTGGCCCCCCGAAGCTGTCCTCACCTTGCGCAGGTACGGGCTCACCCAGCAAGGGCCTGCTCAGTGTCCGAAACGACCATCTCACGCACCGTTCCAACGAATTACCCCAACGAGAAACACGAGCCAGCCCAAACTGTGCAACTCAGGCCGGGTGGCGAGGCAGGTGCCGGGTCGCTTCTGCCTGGATCAGCCTGCTCAAAGCGGCCTCCACGGTTACGTCGGACCGCGCCGGCCGAGCTCGGGAACGTACCTGTCGATCGAGAACTGCGTTGTCCCGCAGACGACTGGGGTCTGCCCCCAGTCGTCTGCGGGAGAAGTACGTTCTGGATGGGAAACGCAGTTCCCGATGCGCACGACCGGGCGCCCTGAGCGCCGACTAGTTAGGCATTCCTGGGTAAGGGTTACCTTTGATTGGGTAACGTGTTCAATCCCACCTCGCGACGTCCCGTCATGAACTTGCCAGCGTTGAATTCGGCAAGCATGATCTTGGTTAAACTCGTGGCACGACGACCAGTGACGCCCCGCGGCCGATCCTGGGCCGGCCCCCAAGCCGGTTCTTGGGAGCTCTCGGCCAACAAGGACGTGGTCGAACCGGCCGTACACGATCAGGCAGCGAGGCGTCGCAGCGACTAAGGGGAGGAGCAGTCATGGCGCAGAACGACGATGACTCTACCCGGGCGCGCGTTCTCGACCTCATTGCTGAGAAGGGGCCGGTCTCGGCGGCCCAGCTCGCCAAGGTCCTGAGTCTGACGCCGGCCGCGGTACGCAGGCACATCACCGCGTTGGAGGAGGCCGAGCAGATCGAGGTCCACAGTCCCGCCCTCTCGGGCAAGCGCGGACGCGGGCGTCCTGCTCGGCACTATGTCCTCACGCCCAAGGCCCGCACCTCCTTCGCGGAGGGCTACTCCGACCTCGCCAATCGCGCCCTGCGCTACCTGTCCCAGGTCGCCGGAGACAAGGCGGTCGACTCCTTCGCTGCGGCACGGGGGCGTGACCTCGAGCGTCGCTACGCCGCCGTCGTCGAGTCGGCGGGCAAGGATCCTTCGGAACGCGCTCGTGCCCTCGCCGACGCTTTGACCCTCGACGGATACGCCGCCTCGGTGCGCGACGTTGGGGACGGCTCCTTCGCCATCCAGCTGTGCCAGGGCAACTGCCCCGTGCGCGACGTCGCCGGGGAGTTCCACGAGCTGTGCGACGCCGAGACGCAGGCGATCTCCCGTCTCGTGGGCGTCCCTGTCCAGCGCCTGGCCACCCTGGCCGGAGGCGAGCACGTCTGCACCACCCATATTCCGATCGCCATACCCGCGCTGCGCAAGCGCGCTGTCCGGGCGGCGGCTAAGACGCGAGGCCTGGAGGCCAAGCGAATGGAAGGAACCCGATGACACTGCCAACAACCGAGACTGCGCGTAGCACCGACGACGAGATTATCGACTCGATCTCAACGAGCTACGACTTCGGCTGGCACGACTCCGACGAGGCCGGCGAGAAGGCCAAGCGAGGCCTTGATGAGCAGGTGGTCCGCGAGATCTCCGCCATCAAGGGCGAGCCCGAGTGGATGCTCGCCAAGCGCCTTAAGGCCTACTCCACCTTCGAGCGCAAGCCCATGCCCACCTGGGGCGTGGACCTGTCCCAGCTCGACATGGACGCCGTGAAGTACTACGTGCGCTCCACGGACCGGCCGGCCAACTCTTGGGACGACCTGCCCGAGGACATTAAGAACACCTACGACCGCATCGGCATCCCCGAGGCTGAGCGTGAGCGCCTCGTGGCGGGCGTAGCTGCCCAGTACGAGTCGGAGGTCGTCTACCACCAGATCCGTGGCGACCTGGAGGAGCAGGGGGTCATCTTCGTCGACACCGACACCGCCGTGCGCGAGTATCCCGAGCTCGTCAAGGAGTACTTCGGGACCGTCGTCCCGGCCGGTGATAACAAGTTCGCCGCCCTCAACACGGCCGTGTGGTCCGGAGGCTCCTTCATCTACGTCCCCAAGGGCGTCCACGTCGAGATCCCGCTCCAGGCCTACTTCCGCATCAACACCGAGAACATGGGCCAGTTCGAGCGCACGCTCATCATCGCCGACGAGGACTCCTACGTCCACTACGTCGAGGGATGCACCGCCCCCATCTACTCCACTGACTCCCTGCACTCGGCGATCGTGGAGATCGTGGTCAAGAAGAATGCCCGCGTGCGTTACACGACCATCCAGAACTGGTCCAACAACGTTTACAACCTGGTGACTCAGCGCGCTACCTGCGAGGAGGGCGCCACCATGGAGTGGGTCGACGGCAACATCGGTTCCAAGCGGAACATGAAGTACCCGGCAGTCTTCCTCATGGGCCCGCACGCCCGCGGCGAGGCCCTGTCCATCGCCTTCGCCGGCGCGGACCAGCATCAGGACACCGGCGCCAAGATGGTCCACATGGCGCCCCACACCTCCAGCCACATCGTCTCCAAGTCGATCGCCCGCCACGGCGGACGCAGCGCCTACCGCGGCCTGGTGCAGATCATGAAGAACGCCCGCCACTCCAAGTCCAACGTGCTGTGCGACGCGCTCCTGGTCGACGAAATCTCCCGGTCGGACACCTACCCCTACGTCGACGTGCGCACCGACGACGTCGAGATGGGCCACGAGGCCACCGTCTCCAAGGTGAGCGCTGACCAGCTCTTCTACCTCATGCAGCGCGGCCTGACCGAGACCGAGGCCATGGCCACGATCGTGCGCGGCTTCGTCGAGCCCATCGCCCGCGAGCTGCCCATGGAGTACGCCCTCGAGCTCAACCGGCTCATCGAGCTGCAGATGGAGAACTCGGTGGGCTGAGGCCGCTGGGCCGGACCATCTCAGCGAGCGTCTTCAGCTTTTCGAAACACACCTGATCACATCGGCCGGGTACCGGCCAAGGAGCACCTCCACATGCCTGAACTCTCCACCGACCACTCGAGCGCCACGCTCGAGGGCGCCCACTCCCACGGCGGGCCGCGTTACGTCTCCTCGCGCGCTGATCGCCCCACCTCCTTCGACCCCGCCGACATCCCGGTGCCGCGCGGACGCGAGGAGGAGTGGCGCTTCACGCCCATGAAGCGCTTCGCCCCGCTGTTCGACCTTGACACCATCCGCACAGCCACCGCCGCAAGCGAGGCCGATGTCGCCGCCGGAGCCATCCGCGTCGAGGCCGACCTTCCCGAGGGCGCACGCCTCGAGACCGTCCCGCGCAGCGACGCCCGCATCGGCACCGTGGGCGCCCCAGTCGACCGCACCGGCGTCACCGCCTGGAACGGCGTCGAGACCGCCACCGTGCTGACCCTGGAGTCGGGCGCCCAGCTGGAGCGGGCCGCCAGACTGAACGTCGTCGGCCAGGACCCGGAGCTCGCCCGCCCCACCGCCCAGCACATCCTCGTCGCCGCCGAGTCCGGCGCGAAGGGAACCGTCGTGCTCGACCACACCGGCGCCGCCGCCCTGACCCAGGGAGTCGAGGTGACGGTCGCCGACGGTGCCGAACTCACCTTGGTGACCGTCCAGGGCTGGGAGGACGACGCCGTCCACGCCTCCAACCACCGGGTGAAGGTCACCGGCCGGGGCGTCCTCAAGCACGTCGTCGTCAGCCTCGGCGGAGACGTGCGCATCTGCCCCGACCTGGGCTTCTCCGGCGAGGGCGGGCGCATTGACGCCTACGGCGTCTACTTCACCGACGCCGGCCAGCACCAGGAGCACCGCCCCTACGTCGCCCACACCGAGCCTCACTGCTACTCCCGCGTCACTTACAAGGGCGCCCTGCAGGGCGAGGGCGCCCACGCCGTGTGGGTGGGGGACTGCCTCATCGGTCATGCCGCCCGCGGTACCGACACCTACGAGCTCAACCGCAATCTTGTCCTGACCGAGGGCGCCAAGGCCGACTCCGTGCCGAACCTGGAGATCGAGAACGGCAACATCGAGGGCGCGGGCCACGCCAGCGCCACCGGTCGCTTCGACGACTTGCAACTGTTCTACCTGCGCGCCCGCGGCATTCCCGAGGTCGAGGCCCGTCGCCTCGTGGTCCTGGGCTTCTTCAACGAGATCGTCGCCGAGATCGGCGTCGATGAGGTCGAGGAGCGCCTCATGGCCGCCATCGAGAAGGAACTCGAGCTCACCGGTCTCATCGCTGCCCGCACCGACCAGGACCCCGCGCCCAGCGCCGCTCCGGCGGCCGGGTGACGCGCCGGACCCGCACTGCGGCCCGCCCACCCGTAACCTGACCAGAATCCAGCTGAAAGAAACGTCGCATGAGCACTTTGCAGATCAAGAACCTCCACGTCCAGGTGGCCACGAATGACGGCCCCAAGCCCATCCTCAAGGGCGTCGACCTGACCGTCGACTCCAATCAGGTCCACGCCATCATGGGACCCAACGGCTCGGGCAAGTCCACCCTGGCCTACTCCATCGCCGGCCATCCCGATTACGAGGTCACCGACGGCGAGGTCCTCCTCGACGGCGTCGACCTGCTCGAGATGAGCGTGGACGAGCGGGCCCGCGCCGGCCTCTTCCTGGCCATGCAGTACCCCGTGGAGGTTCCTGGCGTCACCGTGGCCAACTTCCTGCGCACCGCCAAGACCGCGATCGACGGCGAGGCGCCCAAGGTGCGCCAGTGGGTCGGTGAAGTCAACCAGGCCATGAAGAACCTGCGCATGGACCCGGCCTTCTCCCAGCGCGATGTTAACGCCGGCTTCTCCGGCGGGGAGAAGAAGCGCTTCGAGATCCTCCAGATGGAGCTGCTGCGCCCCCGCTTCGCCATCCTGGATGAGACCGACTCCGGCCTGGACGTCGACGCCCTGCGCATCGTCTCCGAGGGCGTCAACCGCCTTCACAGCGAGTCGGACGCCGGCTTCCTGCTCATCACCCACTACACGCGCATCCTGCGCTACATCAAGCCCGACTACGTCCACGTCTTCGTCGACGGGCGCGTGGCCGAGGCCGGCGGCCCCGACCTGGCCGAGCGCCTGGAGGAAGAGGGCTACGACCGCTTCCTCGCCTGACCAGCGCTACTTGTGCGGGAACCGACGACGCGCCGCCGCATACCCGCGTCGTCGGCCCCGGCACTGACAGGGGTACTAAGGTTCCTCGTGACCTCGGTGCCCGGCCGGCGGCGAGCATGCCCGGCACAGTTCGCATCGAATCGGAAAGGCACGTCATGACCCAGTCCACGGCCCCGTCTCCGGGGACCTCCTCCGTAGGCGCGCTCAGTGCCGAGGAGGTCGCCGCGATCCGCTCCGACTTCCCCTACCTCGAGCGACCCGCCCGCAATGGTGAACCGTTGGCCTACCTGGACTGGGCCGCCACGAGCCAGAAGCCCGCTGGCGTCATCGCCACGGAGGCCGACTTCTACCGCACCTCCAACGGTGCGGCGGGCCGCTCGACCTACCAGCTGGCCGACGAGGCCACCGCCACTTTCGAGGACGCCCGTGACGCCGTCGCCTCCTTCGTCGGCGCACGCGGCGCCGAGCTGGTCTTCACCAAGAACGCCACTGAGGCCATCAACCTCGTCGCCCTGGCCATCGGGCACGCCAGCCTGGGCCGATCGGCCGCCCGCGGCGGCGCACCGGCTGCGGCCGACGACCCGGCCCAGCGCCTCGTCATCGGGGAGGGGGACGAGGTCGTCGTCACCCGCGCCGAGCACCACGCCAACCTCGTGCCCTGGCAGGAGCTGTGCGGCCGCACCGGCGCCACCCTGCGCTGGCTGGACCTGACCGAGGACGGACGCCTCGACACCGCCACGCTGGACGTCATCACCGAGCGCACACGCGTCCTGGCCCTGACCCACGCCTCCAACGTCACCGGTGCGATCACCCCGCTCGACCTCATCGCGCCGCGGGCCCGGCAGGCCGGTGCACTGGTCGTCCTGGACACCTGCCAGTCCGCCGCCCACCTCCCGCTGGACTTCCGCGCCCTCAACACCGCCGGCGTGGACGCCATGGTGCTCTCCAGCCACAAGATGCTCGGCCCCACCGGCATCGGCGCGCTCGTGGCCACCGAGGAGCTGCTGGCAGCGATGCCGCCGGTGCTCACCGGAGGCTCCATGATCGAGGTCGTCACCATGGAGTCGTCGACTTTCATGAGCGGTCCGCCCCGCTTCGAGGCCGGCAGCCAGCCACTGGCGCAGGCCGCCGGGTGGCGCGCGGCCGTGGAGTACCTCGCTGAGATCGGCCTGGACCGGCTCCACGCCACCGAGCAGGTCCTGACCCGACATGTGCTCGATGGCCTCGCCCAGGTGCCCGGACTGCGCCTGGTGGGCCCCGCCGACACCGCCGACCGCCTGGGCGTGGTCGCCTTCTCCATCGAGGGAGTCCACCCCCACGACGTCGGTCAGGTGCTCGACGCCGCCGGCGTCGCCGTGCGCACCGGGCATCACTGCGCCCAGCCGATCCACCAGCACTTCGGCATCCACGCCTCCTCACGCCTGTCCTTCGGCGCGTGCTCCACGCCCGAAGAGGTGAACCGCTTCCTGTCCGCGATCGCCGACGTCCGTCGCTACTTCCAGAGGTGAGCATGAACGAACTAGACCAGCTCTACCAGCAAGTCATCCTCGACCACTCCCGTGAGCGCCACGGCTCCGGTGCCCTCGATACCCCGGACGCCACCAGCCACCAGGTGAACCCCACCTGCGGCGACGAGGTGACCCTGGGGGTGCGTGTGAAGGACGGCAGGATCGAGGCCGTCGGCTGGGAGGGGGACGGCTGCTCCATCTCCCAGGCCTCCATCTCCGTCATGCACGACCTCGTCGACGGCGCCGACTTGGCCACCGTCGCCCGCCTCGAGGCCGACTTCGACACCCTCATGCACTCGCGTGGCAAGGGCGTCGACGACGCCGTCCTGGACGACCTCGAGGACGGAGCGGCCTTCGAGGGCGTCTCGAAGTACCCCAACCGTGTCAAGTGCGCTCTGTTGGGTTGGATGGCTCTCAAGGACGCACTGGCCAAGTCCGGCGTCGCCCTGCCGGCTGCCGAGACGGCAGATCCCGAGTAGCCCGACCGTCCCACTGCCTGACCACCGTCTGACCTCCGAGGAAGAAGGAGAAGCCATGAGCGAGAACCCCAGCGGGGTGCCGGCTGCCGCCGACAACCCCATGGCCGCCCAGCACGCACCGGCCCCCGTTGCCAGCCCCGAGGGCGTCGACGTCGCCGCCATCGAGGAGGCTCTGCGAGACGTCATCGACCCCGAGCTCGGCATCAATATCGTTGACCTCGGCCTGCTCTACGGGGTGTCGATCGAGCCCGACGGGACCGTCGTGCTCGACATGACCCTGACGACTGCCGCCTGCCCGTTGACCGACGTCATCGAGGAACAGGCCCAACAGGCCCTATCGCTCATCGCTGATAAGGTCCGCATTCAGTGGGTGTGGCTGCCGCCGTGGGGACCGGACAAGATCACCCCCGAGGGCCGCGAGCAGCTGCGCGCCCTGGGCTTCAACGTCTGAGAGCCCTCCGGAGAACACTCCCGGTCAGTTCCTGAAGCCGCCCGCACACCGGTCGCCTCCGGCGTGCGGGCGGCTTTTGTGAGCGCGACGAGGCTTCGGCCGCGCTCAGCGCAGGTCCTCCTCGATGCCGAGGATGGCCTCGCGCAGGACGCGCGCGTGGCTGTGGACGTGGTCGTGGCCGGCGAACAGGAGCGTCACTCGCCCCTTCAGGGCCTCGGATCGCAGGTGCTCGACGGCGGCGACGGCCTCGGGCCGCTCGGTGAGCTCGGCTCGGTAGGCGTCGACGAACTGGGGCCAGGGTAGGTCGCCGTGGTGGAAGGCGCGGCGCAGCTCGGTGGTGGGGGTGGCGTCCTTGGCCCACTCGTCCAGGTCGGCACGTTCCTTGGACACGCCCCGGGGCCAGAGCCGGTCCACCAGGACCCGCGTCCCGTCGTCGGCGTCGGGGTCTTCTCGGATGCCCTTGAGGATCACGTTGTCGGGAGAAGGAAGTTGATCACTCATGTCTTCGACTGTAGCCCGCTCCGCAACCAGTGCGGTGCCATCAGATCTCACAGATCTCAGTGAGCCGAGTAGCTGGTGCAGCGCTGCCGTGGTGTCCTCCAGCGCCGGTTCGGCTTCTCCGACCCCAGTGGGTTGTGGATCGACGTCGTCGAGCAGATCGAGCCGAGGCCAGGCTACTGGGACGCCTACCTCAGGTGAGCCGGCTGGGGTTCGTCAGGCCGCTGTCTCAGGCACATGGTTCTAAGAGATTGCGGATGACGACGCCCGGTGGATGAGAGATCGCTGCGAGGCGGCAACCAGCTCCATATCGCGGCGAGTCACGCAGTAGGCCGCAATCAACAGGCTGGCTGCCATGATGGCGACCAGCCACAGGCTCCCTCTCTCACCCGCCTGGGCGAGAAGACCGGCATCTCGAACCCACGTCGGAAGATCGAGGACGCCGCCGAGCTGCGCGACCCCCAGTCCCGCCAGCACCGGTGCCCAGGCGAGTCCGCGTCCCCTGGGCCAGGCCCCGCACAGCGCCGTGCCGATCGCCGCCGACGCCAGAGCGGCGGGCCACTGGCCGGCTACCAGGCGCACGGCGTCGATCATGTCCGTATCCAGCTCGGAACGACCGACGTACCCGGCCGCTAACATCGCACAGCTGAGCGTCAGCCCGGAGCCGAGCGCGGACACCAGCCATGAGGCGAGCAGAACCCGTAGGGGCCGGTTCCCGGTGGCCACCGCCGTCTCCAGGCATCCGGAGCGCTCATCCCCGCTGTAGCGCAGCGCCAGGGACACGCCCTGGGCCGCGGCCAGCGCCCCGGCGAGCTGCCCGATGTACCTCAGGAATGCCTCGCCCGGGTCGTCTCCGGATAGAAGCGCCCCCAGGGACCCTCCGCTGATACCGCCCCGCCGGGCCAGATCGACGACGCCGCCGCCCATCGACACCAGCACCCCGGCCACGAGCGAGACCAGGAGCGCCCATGCCAGACACTGACGCCTGTTGAGCCTGATGGCCAAAGTCAGTGGTCCACTGACCCTCAGCGATGACGAGCGCCTCACGGGCAGCTGCACCAGCCCCTGACCCAGATCCCTGCGAGAGGCCAGCACCCCGGCCAGCGTCAGCACGACGATGCCGGCCGCTACCGCGATGAGGATGGGGGGCCAGGAATTGTCCCCGCCGGGATCCGCCTCCGTCCTCAGACGGAAGGGTGAGACCCATCCCGCCCAGTCCCAGTCCTTGGAAGCACTCATCCCGTTGCCCGAGTACATGAGCCCCACAACTCCCAGTGCGATGCTGCGGCCCGCGGCGGCATCGGGAGCCAGCTGCGCCACGACGAGCGCCGCGAAGGACACCGTCAGACAGGTGGCGGTGAGTACCGCCCCATAGGTCGCGGCGTCGGTGCCATCCGCCTCCTCCAGAGCAAGTAGCCCTGCACCTGCTCCAATTCCCAGGAGCAGGCACTGGAGGGCCAGGGTGAGTCCCTGTCCCACCAGTCCCGCCGCAGGGCCGGTTCCCGTCGAACGGAGCAGCTCGGTGCGCCCCAGATCCTCCGCGGCGCGCGTCAGCGAGATCGAGCGCAGGGAGATGACGACGCTCAGCACCAGGCATGTCAGCCCTCCGAGCTCCCACGCCGCCATCTGGACGATGCCCGCAGAGGCGGAGAGTCCGCCGTAGAGGAAGCGGGAGGTATCGGAGACCTGGGCCGAGGCCACTGCCCGGGCCAGGTCTTCCGGTGAGGCGTAGGTGTCGCCGTAACCGGGTGCCAGCAGTACGGTCATGAGCCCGGTCACCACGGGCAGTGCCATGAGCCAGACCCGATCCTGGGATACCGCCAGACGGAATGATTGCCAGATCGCAGCGAGACTGCGCGCAGCAGCGCTCATCGTGCCGCCGCCTCGTAGTGCTGGAGGAAGACCTCGTCCAGGGAGGCCGGGGTGCAGGTGACCTCCTGAGCGCCTGCAGCCAGCAGCCGTTGCAATGTCACCGGGACGCGGTCGGCGGGAACCGAAACGCTCAGGCGCCCTTCGGCGTCGGGCTGGGGCAGGGCGGGATCCTTGGCTAGTTCCCGTTGGGCGCCGCGCTCACGGCGCGGTAATCGCAACCACCGATGTCGGCCGGAAGACGAGCTCTGCTCGGGAGGCAGCACGCAGGTGATCCGGGAGGCGCGTAGATGCCTCAGCTCCTCCAGCCGCCCCGACTCCACGGTTCGCCCGTCCTTGATGATGGTCACCGAGTCGCACAGGCGGTCGACCTCGGCCATGATGTGGCTCGACATGAGCACCGTGCGCCCCTGGCCTGCCGCGTACCGCACAGCCTCCACGAACACCTCCGCCTGGAGCGGGTCGAGTCCGGAGGTCGGCTCATCGAGGATCACCAGGTCGCATGGCGCGGCCAGCGCGGCCACGAGTATGACCTTCTGCCGGTTGCCCTTGGAGTAGGAGCGGACCGGTTTATTGGGATCCAGGCGGAAGGCCTCGATGAGGTCGGCCTCGCGCGCCCGGTCGCGCCCGCTGCGCAGGGCGGCGAGGGCATCGAGGGTCTGCGCCCCCGTGAGCGTGGGCCACAGCGCCACGTCTCCGGGAACGTAGGCGCACCGACGCGTGATCCGCTCGGCGTCGTAGCGCGGATCCATGCCCAGAACCCGCACCACGCCGCTGTCGCGGCGGTACATGCCCAGAAGGACGCGGATCGTCGTCGACTTCCCCGCACCGTTGGGGCCCAGGAAACCGTGGATCCGCCCCGTCTCCACCTCCAGGTCGAGACCGTCGAGCGCGCGGAGGGAGCCGAAGGCCTTGACCAGCCCTGAGGCATCAATGGCAGGGGAGTGATGCCGTGCGGGCAGTACGGACACTGAAGGGGAGGCTGCGATCGTTGGCATGACCCCAGGGTGAGGTGTGACGCTGCGTCGTACGCAAAGCCGACGCGGCAGCATCTGGGCAAGTGCCGCTTACTCGCTCGGGCGCCATCGATCGATCGCGGTGAGAAACTCCCGTTCCAAGGTCCGGGTGAGTCGTGCGTCGGGGTAGCCGGTAGTGGCGATGAGGCGGAAGAGCGCCTGTACCGCCTCGGTGTCGACGCTGTTCGCCAGGGCCGTAAGGTGCTCAGGTGTCAGCCGAGCCTCCAATCGGGACACCATGTCCCGTGCGCGCTGCTCGATCTGCGCGTCTGACAGCTCGGCCGGATCCTGGGAATAGAGGGCCAGTGACTCGGCGTCGTAGCGAGGATCCGGGTCGACGAAGAGGAACTCTGCCTCCGGCGGCATCTGACCGCGGTAGCAGGCCAGGTCGGTCAGGTCCCGCTCCTTGCGCACAGCGCAACGGGTGGCCTCATCGGGAGCGGCCTGTTCCAGCCGGTCGAAGAATGCCGCCATACGCGGGGACATCGGTGAGACAGTCGAACCAGTTCTGGCTCGCTCCAGCAGACCGGAGAGCATGTCTCTCTGCCTGCTCACCTCAGCCAAGTGATCCTCCACGGCGGCCAGGGCCTCGGCCAGGTCTTCGACAACGGAACCGGCTGCCGAACGCGCACCAGCCGCTCCGGCCGCGGGTGCGTCGTCGATCCGCTCGACGCCGGTCGCCTCGGGCTCGTCGAGGACGCGCCTGATGGTCTCCAACGACACGCCTGCCTGCACCAACCAGCGGATTCGGGAGAGCCGGGCCACATGGCCCAGGTCGTAGTCGCGCCAGCCACCACGTTCACCGGGAACCGGAAGCAGCCCCAGCGAGTGGTAGTAGCGCACCGTACGCACCGTCGTCCCGGTCAACTCGGCGATCTCAGCAACGCGCATGGGGACAGTCTCACACGGTACTTGGATCATGATCCGCTCGGATCCATTTGGTGGGGGTTGACCATGGGGAGTGCGAACCGTTTGCCGGGGCATGCCTACGTTGCTACTGTGCCCGCGTGATGACAGGCGGGTCAGGCTTCAACGATGGCAGTGCTGCACCGTCTTGTCCTGCGCAGACGGGAGGGTCCTGGTGAACGGCACGCGAGCCAACCTGCAGGTCGGCGACATGCTGCAGGGAAGTGCAGGCGCCCTGTCGGTCAGGGGCTGCCTGCTTTTCAAGGAGTGGGATACCGAGGACCGCTGCTTCTACTACTGGGAGGAGTGGCAGCTCATTGGTGGCAGCAACGCCGACACCTGGGTCGAGCTCGACCACGACCCCGGCGAGATCCTCTTCTACGAGCCCGTTCGTCTGCAGGAGACGATTGAGCCGTGGGCCCTGACCGTCGGCCAGAGGCTGCAGCTGACGATCAACGGCGCTCCTCACCAGGCTCTCGTTGAGGAGGTCACCACAGGCACGCTCGAGAACGCCATTGGCTCTCCGGTGTGCCCGCTGAACATCGGCGAGACCATGACCTACGTCGAGCTGCGGTTGACAGACCCGGCCGGTGTGACCAGCCGGCTGACCATCGACAGCCACCGTTTCCGTGACCTCCTGGCCTACCGCAAGACACCCTTGTCCACTGCCCAGCAGAAGCAGCTCTTCGGACGCGTCCTCTACAACAGACGGCCCGTCGGTGGTGAGATGAACCGTAAGGTCATCAGGGGTGCTTTCGTCGGCGCGATCGTCAGCGTTGCGCTGGTCGTCGGGATGTTTTCCTCATGCTCTCCCAACCGTCAGTTCAGTGGCGGCGCCGATTCCACCAGTACCTCGGATACCGGCTCCTCCCGGACCTATCGCCACCGCCCTGTCTACGGAGGCGGCGGAGGCGGCGTCGGAAAATAGCCCCGCATATCCCATGGGCGACGGCATTCCAATCGCGCGTTTCAGAAGCCGGGCAGGCGCAGATGGGGATCTCGCCCCGTTTGTCGGGCACCGTCCATGTTGCTACCGTGCTCGCGTGAGTGCGGTGAGTCTGTGTTCTGTCAGCTACAAGATCAGTGGGGCTGAGCCGCACGCGCTCAATGATCTCCCCACCGTCGAGTCGATTCTCCTCGACGCCGCATGGGAAGCGGGACTGACAGCCGTCTCCACTGCGCACCACCGGTTCGAGCCCCAGGGTCTGAGCGCCGTCATCATTCTGTCCGAGTCGCATATCGCCGCCCACACCTGGCCCGAGTCCGGCACTGGCTACGTGACGCTCACCAGCTGCCGCACGCTGACCCCTGTGCAGATCGAGGCTGTGGGGGAGATGGTGCGTCGGCGCCTGCGAGCCCGGCACGTGATCAGCTCGGGGACCACGCTGTGAGTATCAGAGGTGATTTGAGAGTCGGCGAGACGCTTCGGGGAACTCTGCGAGAAAAGAGTCGCACCTACACCGTGATGGGCAGGATTCTTCTTCAACGGAGGAACCAGGCAAATGTGCGCCGCATCCGTTGCGAGCAATGGCGTCTCCTCGACGACAACGGTAAGGAGCTCTGGCTTGAGATCAATCGTGACGCCAACGAGGTGGTGCTGCACGAGCCGGTTCCTATTCGGCCGACGATCGATCCGCGCACGCTCGAGGTCGGTCAGACCCGGCAGCTGAGAGTTCGTGGCCGGCTGTGCACCGTCGAGGTCGAGGAAGTGCACTGTGCTGAGATCGACCACGAGACCGGGGCCATCAATCATCCGAATGGGGCTCTCACCACGACAACGTGCGCCGAGCTCCGCGTGGTGGATGCAGAGGGCTCACTTTCCAGAATGGTGATCGACGCGCATCGCCTCCAGGGCCGTGAGGTCTACGGCAAAACGCCCCTGTCCTCCTCTCAGCAGTACGAGGTCTTCGGCAGGCCCGTGTACCGGCCGTGGTGGATACCCAGCGTCGTGCGAAGGTTCTGGCGGTGGTTCCTCACGGCGATCTCCGGGGCGAGCGGAAGCTGGTTGACCCATCTATTCTGGTTCGTCCTGCTATTCGTTGTGATGGTGCTTCTCGAGTTGATCGATGACGATGGTTTTATTCCCTCAGGAGGCGGTTCCTTCTTCCGGAACCGCTCGGTCTACGGGGGTGGAGGCGGCGGCGTCGGCAAGTAGCGTGGAACTCGATCACCCAACCCTGTAAACGGTCATATACGAAGGAGAAGACATGTCGCTCATGACCATCGCTCACCAGTCATCGGTCGATCTCAACTGGCAGTCACTGCTCAGCACCATCGTCTACGCGGTGCTCGGAGTCGTCCTGCTCATGGTGTTCGCACTGCTCGTCAACCGCATCTTCCGTCTTGATCTCAGGCGCGAGCTCATCGAAGACCAGAACATCGGCCTGGGGCTCGCCTTCGCCGGTACGGCTATGGCCATCGCCATCATCATCGCAGCCACCATCCTGAGCTGAGCGGCTCGCCATGACCCATGGCCGAATCGGACGACGGGAGAACGTCGCCCTGTTCACCGCGGCCCTGCTCGCCGCGATCGGCGGGCTCATCTATGAGCTCATCCTGGGTACGGCCGCCTCCTACCTCCTGGGTGACTCTGTCCTCAGCTTCAGCCTCGCCACCGGTATCACCCTGTTCGGAATGGGGATCGGCTCGCTGCTGGTCAACCGCTTCCGCGCCGCACCAGCGGTCGTCTTCGGCGTCAGCGAAGTCTTTCTGGGCCTCATCGGCGGCAACTCCGTCCTCCTGCTGTATCTGGCCTTCGGGCGCACCCGTCTGCACTGGGTCGTCTTCGGCAGCATCAGCCTGACCATCGGCATCCTCATCGGCCTGGAGATTCCGCTGCTGGTGCGGACCTTCGCCGCCTTCGGGCGCCGCTCGACCAGCGAACTGCTCGGCAAGGTCATGGCCATCGACTACTTCGGCTCACTGGTCGCCTCCCTGGTCTTCCCCCTGATCCTCCTGCCGCAGCTCGGCCTCATGCGCGGGGCCTACCTCGTGGGGGCGCTCAACGTCCTGGTCGCGGTCCTCGTCCTGCTCCAGGTGCGCACACCTCGCAAGATCCTGTGGGCGGCCACCGCCGCCGTCGTGGCACTGGTCGGCATGTTCGCGGCCGCCAACCGCATCGAGCGCAGCGTGGAGGCGCTGACCTACAACGACCCGGTCGTCTACTACCAGCAGACCGCCTACCAGAAGGTGGTCCTCACCGACTACCGCAACGACCTGCGCATGTACCTCAACGGACAGCTCCAGTTCTCCAGCCTGGACGAGGCCAGGTACCACGAGACCCTGTCCGCCAGCGCCATGACCTCGGTGAAGGATCCTGCGCACATCCTCGTGCTCGGTGGCGGTGACGGTCTGCTGGCGCGGGAGATCCTGCGCTACCCCAGCGTCAAGGACGTCACCATCGTGGATATCGACCCCGGCGTTACCGAGCTGGCGCGAAGCAACCGCCTGCTCAAGGACCTCAACAAGGCATCCCTGTCCGATTCCAGAGTGAGCGTCGTCAACGACGACGCCTTCACCTACGTCCGGGACTCCGGGACAACCTACGACGTCGTTCTCGTCGACCTGGTTGACCCCTCCAATGAGAAGCTCGCCAAGCTCTACTCCACCGAGTTCTACCGGAATGTCGAGGCGCGGCTGGCACCTGAGGGCGTCATGGTCACCCAGGCAACCTCCACGTTCTTCTCACCCCACGCCTTCTCCACAGTGGCCAGCACCGTTGCCACCTCCCAACCGGGTCGGCAGATTCTGCCCTTCTCGACCAACATCCCCTCCTTCGGGGAGTGGGGTTTCGTGCTGTCCACCAAGACGCCGCAGAACCTCATCAGCCAGCCGCTGCCCGAGGGACTGACCTACCAGGACCGGAAGACCCTGGAGTTCATCATGCGAACCAAACCGGCCCGCACCGAGACTATGGAGCCATCTACTCTCCTGCATCCGCGGATCGTCGAGGTCTACAACCGAGACATGCGGCAGTGGCGCTACTACTGAATCACCCGGGAAGAGGCGGCGAAGTCGGTTCGGTCTGAATCGTTCCGGAAGCGACTTCGCCGCTGCGCTGTCACCGCACCGAGGTCGGCCGCTTTCTCATCTCAGGATTCTGATGGTCAGCCAGGCGGCGATCCCGGCGATCATCACACAGCTTATCAGGGACACGATGACCGCCATGCCGAGGATGAACAGATAGAGCATCGACGTCAGCGTTGTCAGCCAGATGAGTGCGACGCGAGCAGCGCGAGGAAGTGCCGTCGCCAGGCATGCCCCGGCGGCGACGATCATCAGCCCGCTGACGGCGAAGCTCATGAAGTCGGGGCTCAGTACATTGACGGACTCGAGCGTTCCTCCCCAGATGATGATGAGGAGGCCGCAGACGGCCAGGCATGCTCCGGCGATGTTTCGTCCGCTCAGTTGTGGCCGGGTCGACTTGTCGTGGTTCGTTGCTGTCATGTTGTTGCTTTCCTTTCGATGATGCGATGCGCAGTTGTCGCCAAGACGTCTGTCTATCTGCCGTTTGCTGAAGCCGCGAGCTCCCGCCCCCAGCTGTGGGCGTCGGTCTTCTCTCCATCGGCCAGTGGACCCTTGCTCGCCGTGACCACGAAGCTCCTGACCGACGACGTCCGCCGACCCTGATGACGCTGCAGCGCCTTGGCGATCGCCTTGGCCGCTGAACCGCTGAGCCATCCCTTGGAGATGACCGTGTCGAAGGCAGCGGCGTCGGTGGATGCCGGGATCGCCGTGGTCGCCAGCCACTCGCCGATCCCGGGGGATGCCTCGCCCGACCCTGCCTGCTCACGGGCTTTGGCCTGTGAGGCCGCAGTCGGCAGGCCCCGGTTGTGTGTGGGGGCTCCCAGCACGAGCAGATCCAGGTCTGCGGGCAGGGCACTCGGAGCCTGGGAGACGTCGACGACCTGGGTGTCGACGCCTCCCTCGATCATCCCAGCGGCGACAGCCTCGGCGATGAGCCGGGTATTGCCGAAATAGGACTCAACAACGATGAGTGCCGTGGCCATGGTCTCCTCCTAAGGGCCGGTACCGGTGATGACGCCGGTGCTGAATGCGTCATGATCACAGCGTCGGGTGTGACGCCACGTCGCACGCAAACGGGGCCCGCCGCTCAGAAGGCGACGGGCCCCGTCAGGCCGCGGAGATCGGTGGAGAGGGGAGACGAGTGAGAGCGACGAACGGCGCCGCCGCGTCTGTCTCAGAGCTGGGAAGCGTCGACGGCGAAGGTGTTGCAGGCCTGGACCGAGCCGGAGTTCATCCCGGTGGTGAACCAGCGAACGCGCTGCTCGGACGAGCCATGGGTCCAGGTATCGGAGTCGATGTGCCCCTTGGCCCGTTCCTGGATGTGGTCGTCACCGACGGCTTCGGCCGCTCCCAGCGCACCGTTGATCTCCTCGCTGCTGGGACGGTTGAGGAAGGGTTTGCCGGTCTCCGGGTCGGGGGTGGAGGAGGCATGGTTGACCCAGATTCCCGCGTAGCAGTCCGCCTGAAGCTCCAGGCGGACCGAGTCCGATGTCGCGCCGCTGCCCGAGCGGTCGGCTTTGGCCATCTGCCCGGTCAGGTGCTGGATATGGTGGCCGAACTCATGGGCCACGATGTACTCCTCCGCCAGGGGCGTGTCCGTGGCCCCCAGCGACTTCTCCATCTCGGAGAAGAAGCTCATGTCCAGGTAGACCGTCTGGTCCCCCGAGCAGTAGAAGGGCCCCACCGCTGAGGAGGCGTTGCCGCAGGCCGAGGAGATCCGGGTGCCGTCCCACAGGACGAACTCGGGCTTGGCGTAGGTGAGCCCCGCCTGGGCGGGCAGCTGGTCCGTCCACACCGCGTCGAGGGACTCGGCGGTGGCCACCATGCGGCACTGGGTGTACTTGTTGGCACTCTCCCCGCTGGTGCACATAGAGGTATCGATCGACGAGGTCGTCGATATCGTCCTCCCAGCCTGCTGCGCCCCCAGCATGGCGGACAGGTCCACCCCCGTGAGCTGGGAGATGAGGACGACGGCGATGACGGTCAGGATCGAGCCGCCGCCGATCATCGCGCCCCGGCCTCCGCCGGAACGGGTCTGGACCCGGTTGGGATCGATCTTGATATCGCGGTTGAAGGACACGGACCACCTCTGAGAACACACCTGTGATGGGGCTCGGACTGCCCCCACGCTACCGTGATACCGCCCCCGGCGCGAAGCAAGGACCACCGGGAGCGAGACCGCCCGGACTGAGCGCGGCTGCGGGGTCGTATTAGCTGCGCCGGGGTAGCCTGGCACCGTGCTCTACGACCTGCTGTACAAGACCGTCCTGACCCGTATCGACCCCGAGCTGATCCACGATGTGTGCATGGACGCGATCGAGGTGACCGGCAAGGTTCCCCTCGTCAGGGACGTGGTGCGCCAGATGTGGGGGCGCCGACCGGCGTTCCCCGTGCCCTCCGCCAACCAGGGCGGTCCCTTCGCCCGCCCCGTCCCAGGCGTCCTGGGTCTCGCGGCCGGAATGGACAAGGAGGGGCAGGCCATCGAGGGCCTGGACATGCTCGGCTTCGGCTTCATCGAGGTCGGCACCTTCACCGCCCGTGCTCAAGGCGGCAACGACAAGCCCCGCATGTGGCGCTACCCCCAGATGCGGGCCGTGCGCAACCGCATGGGCTTCAACAACTCCGGTGCCGACGAAGCCGCCAGGCGGCTGCGCGCCCTGCGCCGCACACCGCGGGGGCGTTCCATCGTCGTCGGCGCGAATATCGGCAAGACCAAGGTGACACCCCTTGAAGACGCGGTTGAGGACTACCGCTACTCGGCCGCCGCGGTTGCCCGCTGGGTCGACTACCTCGTCGTCAACGTCTCCAGTCCCAACACCCCCGGGCTGCGCAGCCTGCAGAGCGTCGAGACGCTGCGCCCGATCCTGGAGGCGGTGCGCGAGGCCGCAGACCGCGCGGCGAGACGCCACGTCCCGCTCCTGGTCAAGATCGCCCCGGACCTTGCCGATGAGGATCTCGACGCCGTCGCCGACCTGGTCCTGGATCTGGAGCTGGATGGAGTCGTGGCCACCAACACCACCATCGACCACGACCTGGGGGAGGGCGGTCTGTCCGGTGCGCCGCTCCTGCCCCGCTCCCTGGAGGTCGTGCGCCGCCTGCGCGGCAGGCTGGGGGAGGGCCCCATCATCATCGGCGTCGGCGGCATCTCCTCCATCATGGACGCCGAGCTCATGCTCGACGCCGGAGCGGACCTGCTCCAGGCCTACACGGCCTTCATCTACAACGGGCCGGCCTGGCCGGGGCGGATCAACCGGGCCCTGGCCACCGTCCCGGCCGGATCCGCGGGCCGCGCATGGCGCTGACCCCCGTTTCCCTTCAGACGGGGCGCTTTTCCGTGGAGGACCACCAGTTGCTCGGGCCCATGAGGCGCCCCGCCGGGCGGAACTGGTCGGAAAAGGTCAGGACGGGTACTGGCCCCGCTTGACCAGGGCGGCCGGACGGCGCCAGCGCCGCAGCATGAAGCAACGCGACATGATGTAGAAGAAGATCGTCCCCTCGTCCTTGACCCGTTCGTTCCCGAACTTCTTGACGAGGCGCTGGCGCAACCGGTGCCAGCACCAGGCGGCGTCGGCAATCGCCAGCAGCAGGTAGCCGTTCATCGTCAGCACGGCGTAGAAGCTGACTAGCGGGTACTGGGGCAGGATACGGCTGAACCCGAAGGAGAAAATGAGCAAGACGAAGACGAGAGGCATGAAGAACTCGCCCAGGTTGAAGCGCGCATCGACGTAGTCGCGGATGTAGCGCTTGACCGGCCCTTTCTCCCGGGATGGAAGGTACTTCTCCTCACCGGTCACCATCGCCTCGTTCTGCCGCTTCCAGGCCTCGTCACGGGCCGCCCGCGCCTCCCGCTTGGCGGCCTGACGGTCTTTGGGAACCACGGGGTGCAGATTCTTGGCCTGCTGGTCCTTGCGCCTGGGAGTGGGGCGCCCTTTGCCAACGGGCTTGGGGCTGGGCTCGGCTGCAGGCTCCGGTTCGGGGGTCTGGCTGCGCTTCTTGAACAGGCTCACGGTGCACAGACTAGCGGCAGCGGCGCGATACCCTGAAAACCATGATCACCGTTGATGCCGTGCGCACCGCCGTGCACACCTCCATGCCCGCCATCGTCTCCGACCTGACAGACCTGGTCGCGATCCCCTCGGTCTCAGCCTCCAGTCACGACCAAGCCCAGGTCCGGCGCTCCGCCGAGGCCGTTGCCGCGCTCCTGCGCGACAGCGGCCTGGATGCCGAGATCCTCTCCGTGCCCGCTCCGGACGGCACCCCGGGGAGGCCCGCCGTCCTCGCCCACAAGGAGGGACCCCAGGGCAGTCCGCACGTCCTTCTCTACTCCCACCACGACGTCCAGCCCGTCGGCGACCCGGCCAGCTGGGACCAGGCTGACCCCTTCACCGCCGAGCGGCGCGGCGAGCGGCTCTTCGGTCGCGGCACCTCCGATGATAAGGCCGGCGTCATCACCCACGCCCACGCCCTGCGCACCCTGGCGTCCCTGGCTGCCGGTGAGCTGCCCTGCTCGGTGACTGTCTTCGTCGAGGGAGAGGAGGAGGTCGGCAGCCCCTCATTCGAGAACTTCCTGAGGACCTATCGAGACCGGCTCGCTTCCGATGTCATCGTCGTGGCCGATTCCTCCAACTGGAAGGTCGGTACCCCCTCCCTGACGACCTCGCTGCGCGGCGTCGTCCAGGTCGACGTCCGCCTCGACATGCTCGACCACGCGCTTCACTCCGGCCAGTACGGCGGTCCCGTCCTAGACGCCGCCACCGCCATGTGCCGCCTGATCGCCTCCTGCCACGACGCGTCCGGCGATGTCACCATCTGCGGGCTCATCAGCCGGTCCCAGGCCGACGCCGACTTCCCGGACTACCCGGAGGTCGACTTCCGTGCGGACGCCGGGGTCCTCGACGGCGTCGAGCTCGCCGGTACCGGCGACCTCACCGCGAGGCTGTGGACTAAGCCTTCCCTGACCCTTATCGGTATGGATATCACTCCTTTGGACCTGGCCGGTAACGTCCTGGCCCCCTCGTGCACCGCCCGCCTCTCGCTGCGAATCGCCCCCGGGCAGGATCCCGCCGAGGCTCAGGAGGCGCTGGCCGCCCACCTGGAGAAGCACGTGCCCTTCGGCGGCCGGCTGACCGTCAGCGGCCGTGAGGCCGGTCCCGCCTTCGACGGCTCCGAGGTCACTCCCGCCTCCGAAGCGGCCCATTGGGCGCTGTCCACCGCCTGGGACACCGAGGCCGTCAACATCGGCCAGGGCGGTTCCATCCCCTTCATCGCCACTCTGAAGGAGACCTTCCCCGACGCCCAGGTGCTCGTCACCGGGATCGAGGACCCCGACACCCGCGCTCACAGCGAGAACGAGTCCATGCACCTGGGCGAGCTGGAGCGCATCGTGGTCGCCGAGGCGCTCCTCCTGGCCCGCCTCAGTGGCGCCATCTCCTCGTGACGAGCCCCGTCCGCAGCGCTCACGGCCCGATGGTCACGGCATGAGGGTCCTGCTCGCTCCCGGCGGCCTGTGGCCCGAACCCGCCGGAGTGCCCTTGGTCGGATCGGCAGGCGGCCTGCCGGCCGGATGCGTCGCCGGCTGCCTGGCGCGCGGCTGGCGCTCGTCCCGGCCGGACGATGTTCTGACTCTTCTGCCCATGGTCGACGGCGGCCCGGGTTCGGCCCAGGCGATCTGCCCGGAGCGGATCGCCTCCCGCGAGGCCATTCAGGGGCGTGGGCCGCTCGGACAAGTCCGGGAGGTCGACCTGGTGCGGTTGGTTCCCGGTCCTCAGCGAGCGGGGAGCCGGCGCCCCGGCGAAGGCAGAACCTGGTTCCTTGACGCCGCCCGGCTCCTGGCGCTTCCGGCCGATCCCGACGAGGGAGCCCAGGAGGCCCTTCAGGGCAGCACATACGGCCTGGGACAGGCCATCGGCGCCGCCCTGAGCCGCACGCACTCCTCCGACACGCTCCTGGTCGGCTTGTCACGCTCGGCCGTCCACGACGGCGGGGCCGGAGCACTCGATGCTCTCGGCGGCGCCGCTGCGGCCATGGACCTTCTGGCCGGCCGCAGCCTCGGGCTGGTTCTGGCCGACGACATCGCCCTGGGGGGTATGAACGGCGCCGGGGCGGCACTGGCCGACGTGACCTCCTTGGGCCCCCCGCAGGCCCAGGAGCTGGATCGCCGTGCCTGCGCCGCGGCCACGGAAGTCGTCAATACCACCGGCACCATCCGGAAAAGCTCCTCCGGCGGGAGGAGAACGCTCCCCGTCGTCTCCGCGCTCGACGGCGCACAGATGTCGTCGGCCTCCGCCGCCGCGGATTCCGGAGGGATGGGCCGGCTGAGCACCTCCGTCTGGGGGACGGGGGCGGCTGGGGGCGGCGCGATGGCGCTGCGGGCCCTGGGCGCGTGGGCGAGGCCCGGCGCCCGCGTTATGGCGGAGATCCTCGGCCTTCCCGATGCGGTCCTCGGCCAGGACCTCGTGGTCACGGCGTCCGGTGAGCTCTACGACGTTCTGGCCGACAGCATCGTCGGCGTCGTCGGGCAGCACGCCGCCTCGCAGGCACTGCCCTGTGCCCTGGTGTGCGGGCGCTGCGCTACTACTCGCGGCGAGCTGGCCAGTGCCGGTATCTCCACCTCCTACAGCGTGCAAGAGCCCCACTCCGTCGAGTCCTGGGACGCCGGCAGTCCCGATGCGCTGAAGGCGCGGCTGACGAACCTGGGGGCGCGACTGGCCCGAACCTGGTCGCGCTGAATCGGGGAACTCCGCCGCCTTTCTGCCGGGGAGCCCCACTGCGGGAGGAGAAGAGGAGAAGAAGGATCAGTCGATCGGGGCCGCCGCGGTCGAGTCCCGCACGATGAGGTCGGGGGCGAACAGCATCTCGGTGTCGCTCGGCCGTTCCCCCCCGAGCTGGGCGAGCAGCGTCGACACTGCTGCCCGGCAGATGGCGTCCACGGGCTGACGCACCGTGGTCAGCGGCGGGTCGGTCATGGGGATGAGCGGCGAGTCGTCGTAGCCGATGACAGAGACATCGTGAGGCACGGACCTGCCGGTCTGACGCGCCCCCTGGACCACGCCGAGAGCCATAACGTCTGAGGAGCACACGATGCCCGTGCAGCCCTGCTCCAGCAGGTGCAGTGCAGCGCTAACGCCCCCTTCGTAGGTGTAGAGCGTCTCCACCATTCGCAACAGCTCGCCGGGCAGCCCCTCGGTCATGGCGTCCTCATAGCCGGAACGCTTGCGCTGAGCCGGCACCATACGCATCGGTCCCATGGCGAGTCCAATACGTTGATGACCCAGGGCAATGAGGTGGTCCACCGCCATCCGGGTCGCCCGGCGGTCATCAGTGGCGAAGCCCGGGGCCTTGATGGTTGGCGCGTTGCCGTTGATCGTGACCAGGGGCACGCCGCGCTCGCGCAAACGCTGATAACGGGTGACGTCGCCGGTGGTGTCCGCGTGACGTCCGGAGACGAAGATGATTCCCGCGACGCCGCGGTCCACCAGCATCTCGACGTACTCGTCCTCGCTGATGCCCCCGGGGGTTTGGGTACACAGCAGGGGGGTGTGCCCAGAGGGGGCCAGGAGCTGCTCGATCTGTTGGGCGAACAGGGGAAAAATCGGGTTGCTCAGTTCCGGCACGATCAGTCCCATGAGGCCCCGGGAGGTTTGGTGCACGGACTCGGGTCGTTCATAGCCCAGGATGTCGAGTGCTGCGAGCACCTGCCGCCGAGTCGAATCGGCCACGTTGGACTTTCCGTTGAGCACGCGCGAGACGGTGGCGGTGGAGACACCCGCCTGGTCGGCGATGTCAGTGAGGGTGAGTCTCTGTGGCATAAGTGAATCCTACGAGAATCAATGAAGGTCGAGGAGCCGCTTCGCGCGAACTGACGGTGGCTCGTCGTCCGGCTCCCCACCCGCAATCATCGCAGATCAGGGCACATTTGCGTGAATCCGGGGCGTGCGATCGGGTATCGCACGCCCCGGAGCCGCAGCCGCTGGATCGGGCCGGGCGGAGGTTCCCACAAGCCGCGATCAGCCCTTGACCGCCCCTGAGATCGAGCCGCCGACGATATAGCGCTGCAGGTACTGGAACAGGGCGATCACCGGGGCCATGGTGAGAACTGCGCCGGCGGCGAAGATGCCCAGGTTGTTGGAGCGGTCACCGGTGAGCATGCCATAGAGCCCCACAGCCAGAGTCTTCTGGGAGTTATCGGTCAGGATGATAGACCCCAGAAGGAACTCGCTGATGACAGCCACGAAGGCCAGCAGGAAGGTCGTGGCGATGATCGGCTTGAGCGTCGGCAGCAGGATGATCCTGAAGACCTGCCAGTGCGTGCAACCGTCGATGATGGCCGCCTCATCGAGTTCTCGGGGGATCGTGTCGAAGGTTCCCTTGATGAGCCACACCTGCCCCAGGGCCCCGCCCATGAGAGCCAGGCTGTAACCGGCCAGGGTGTTGAGGCCGAAGGCGGGCACCACCTGGCCGATCTGCGAGATCATGGTGTAGATGGCGATCATGGACAGGATCGCGGGGAACATCATGATCAGGAGCAGGGCCAGCAGACCGCCGCGGCGCCCCGTGAAGCGGAAGCGGGAGAAGGCGTAGGCGCCCAGCAGCGATAGGAAGACCTGGGCGGTGGCCACCACTGCGCAGATAACGATCGTGTTGAGGTACCAGCGCAGGAAGGGGCCGCGTGCCCCCGATAGCAGGTTCTGGTAGTTGACCAGACTCACCTTGGTGGGGATGAGGCCGGTGGAGGCTACTGTCCCCAGCGGGTTGAGGGAAGCGGAAATGACGTAGAGGACGGGGAAGGCGGCGAAGACCAGCGCGACGACGCCGACGACGTGCCTCCAGCCGATCTCGCGGAACCAGCGCGAGAAGGACATGTGGTTCTCAGCGGCAGGAGCCGCCTCGGAGCTGTTGGACGCGGATTTGGATGCGGTGCTCATGGTGATCCTCTGTTCTCTCCACAATCGGCTGGGTCAGTTGACGTCTTCGAGCTTCTTGGTTGCTCGGAATTGCAGGGCGGCCAGGACGCCGGTGACGGCGAATAGGATGACCGAGACGGCCGAGGCGAATCCGAAGTCCGAGCCGGAACGGCCGAAGGCGATCCGGTAGATCATGGAGATGAGAATGTCGGTGCCGCCGCGCGTGTACTCTCCGGCCGGGAAGGGACCGCCCTCGGTCAGCAGCTGAATGGCGTTGAAGTTGTTGAAGTTGAAGGCGAAGGTGCTCACCAGCAGAGGAGCGACGGCGACGAGCAGCAGCGGGGTGATGATGCGCCACGTCGCCTGCAGCCCGCTTGCCCCGTCCATCTTTGCGGCCTCCTTGACATCCCCCGAGATGGATTGCAGGGCCCCGGTGCACACGATGAACATGTAGGGGAAGCCCATCCAGGTGTTCGTCAGTAGGACGGCGATCTTTGCCATGGTCGGGTCGGACAGCCACGGGATATGGAGGTGGAGCAACTGATTGATAAGGCCGAAGTCCTGGTTGTAGAAGTTCGACCACACGAGCAGCGAGATGAAGCCGGGCACGGCGTAGGGCAGCAGGAGGAAGGAGCGGTAGAGCTTCTTACCCTTGATCCGGTCGTCATTGAGCGTCAGGGCCAGGAAGAAACCGAGGCCGAATGTGAGCAGTACCGAGCCGAAGGCGAACACTATGGTCCAGGTGAATGCCTTGAGGAACTGGGATGCCAGATTTCCCTGGGTGAAGAGCCGGGAGTAGTTGGCCAGGCCGACATTCTGCATCCAGGATTGAGCCAGTTTATCGCCCTTGGCGTTGACGAAGTGCTCGGACAGACCTACCTTCTTGACGGAGTAGACATCCCCGGTGCCGGTGTTGGTGATGGTATCGGAGGACTTGTCATACACCATTCGCTTCGTTCCCTCGAAGGCGGTGCGCACGCCCTGGACCTTGACCGTCGTCTTGTCCGAGAAGGGTACCGACATGGAGGTGATGTCCTCGTAGGCGGTGTTGATCTGCTTGGGAGTCAGGATCGTGTATCCGTCCGCCTTGGTGACTACGCCGTTGTCGATGGTGACGGTGGAGGAATCGATCTTCTCCATCTTCTTCCCATCGCTTCCGCGCATGACCTCCTTGGTCTGCGGGTTGACCAGGAACAACGAGAAGGGCCCTTGGGTGACGTCACCGTCGGTGGCGACTGACAGGCCGTAGGTGGGGGAGTCCTCCGTGCGAACCATGGAGTTGTTGGTGATGGCGGTGATCGCCTCCTCCTTGGTTCCCCGGTATCCGTCCCCGAAATTGGTGAAGGAGGTCTGGACGGTCAGAACGATCGGGACGATGAGGAAGACGGTCAGGAAGAACGTGCCCGGGAAGAGGTATTTGGCCGGTACGAACCTTTTGGTCGAGTACAGAAGGAACATGGCTGCCGTGGCGAGGGCGACGATTCCCAGCCACATCCACATTCGGTAGGCGATGAGGAGCGGGACGAGGTAGATCGCGGCGACCAGTGTAAGGGAGAGGACCGCGATGCGTCCGATGACGCCTCTGATGGTCGTGGTCTTGTCCCGTGGGATCGTTGTGGACGCGGACGTCATTATCTGCAGGTCCTTTCCAGAAGTGGGAAAGCAATTAAGAAGAACTGTGGGATCGAATTAGGTGCGTGCAGTTGAGCGCATGGGGCCGGGACCGGGCGGATCAACCGTCGATCGACGCCCGGATGGTCTCGCCGACCCCCGCCATGGTGCTGGCGGGGTCAGCGCCTGCGACGATGTTGGCCTGGGCCCGCCCGAACGGCTCCCACACGGAGGACATGGCCGGGATCGCGGGCATGGGGTCCGCCTGGGCGGACATGTCGGCGAAGGTGACCATGTCCGGCTGCTCCGCCCTGAGCTTCTCGGCCAGGTCCTTCTGAGCCGGTGGGAGCTCATTGGAGGGGAACATCGAAGCCGCAAAGGTCATGTCCTTGGCGGCATCGGCCACGAAGGTCTCGGCGAAGGCCTTGTTCTTTCCGTTGGAGGCGACGTAGAAGCAGTTGACGCCGGCGAAGGGGCGGGCCTGGCTGCCCTCGATGTCCCCGAAACCCGGGATCCTGGTGAGCTGGTAGTCGATGCCGGCCTTCTTGATGTCCGCCAGGGCCCACGGCCCGGAGATGAGGTAGGGCGCCTTGGCGTCGGTGAACAGGGAGATGTGGTTGGCGGCAGTGACCGACTTCCTTAGAACCCCCTGCTTGCCGAGCTGTCCGATCTTCTCAGCGGCCCTTATCGAGCCCTCCTTGCCGATACCCAGGTCCTTGGAGTTGTAGGAGCCGTCAGGATTCTTGCCGAAGAGGTAGCCTCCGGCGGCGGTGTAGATGGGCTCCATGTTGTAGGCATCGCCCTTCTCATCGACTGCCTGAGAGAGAATGAGCTCGGTACCGGCGGCCGTGCCGGCCTCGACCATCTCCTCGATGGTGGCCGGCTCGGTGACCTGGGTCAGGGCCTTGTTGACGAACAGCCCCAGGCACTCGACGGCGTAAGGAGTGGCGTAGATCTGGCCGTCGTAGGTGACCGCCTTGAGGGCGATGTCGGAGTAGTTGGCCTCGGCCTCGGGGCTCAGGACGACTGGCCGGATCGCGCTGTTCTGCACCAGGTTGCCGATCCAGTCGTGGGCGCCCATCACGATGTCGGGGCCGTTGCCCGCCTGGTTGGCCGTGATGAAGGCGGGCTGCAGATCATTGGCGACGATCTGGACGGCCACTGTGATGCCCTGCTCCTGTCCCCAGCTCTTGGCGATCTCCTTGAGCGAGTCGGCCTTCTTCTGGTCGGCCCAGATGACCAGGTCGGCATTGGTATCACCTCCGGAAGAGCCGGAGGCCTGCTGATTGGCTCCTCCGGAGGCGGCAGCGCCGGCGGCCTTCTGGGAGCTGGAACAAGCTGCAACGGTTGAAACAGTGGCGGCGACGGTGGCCATCGTCAGGAAGGACCGGCGGGTGGGTGCCACAGGGATTCTCCTTCGAATCGGATCCGGAGCGAGGAGTTCCTCGCCTGGCACCACAATTTAACTGGTTAATGCAATGATTGCAATAGATGAATAGAATTTGCAACTGAGTGTTCTAGGCCACAGTCGCGGCTTCCAGCCAGGTCGTCGTCGTCGGAGGAACGAATAGTCGTCCCTGGTCCTGCCGCAAGGACTGGGACGACAGCAGCACCTTGGCCTCGGCCGGCAGGACAACCGGGGAGTCCGAGGTGTTGACGACCACCAGTACGCCGCGTATCAGGAAAGCCAGGGCCCGCGGCGGGCACCACTCCAGTCCGGTGACGAAGGCCAGGGGTGCGCAGGCAAGGTTGTACTTGTCGCGCACGTGGGCCGCATGCCGCACGGTCGCGGCGGGGGACCCGAACTGCGAGGACTGCGCCTGAGCATGCTCTGCCACCATCTCGGCCAGATCCAGGGGAGCGGTCGGCTTGTCGGCGTCGGACAGGGCGATCTCGTCGCCCTGGCGCAGGTAGAGCGATCCGGGCAGGGCCAGCATCATGGCCTGCAGCGCCAGTGCCCGGAGCATCCGTTCGTCATGGGCGACGGAGTACCAGCGCTGACCGTCCCCGGGGTCCAAATGCTCGGACAGGATGTGAGGGGGCAGGAAGCGCCAGGTGGGCGGAGCGCCGAAGCGGTCGTGCTCATCGAGGGATCGGGTCAGGTGGGAGGTGATCGACTCGGCGTCCCAGCGTGTGAGGGTCAGGCAGTCGTCACGTAGATGGTGGATCCAGTCGTCCTGGAGGTGGTGGCGCAGTGAGTCCGGGTAGTCGGCGGTCACGTCGGCGCCGACGATGCCGTCCTCCACGTACTCGGCCAGCTGGCCGTGCAGCATGGCGAAGTAGGCGCTCAGACGGTCCAGCCGCGTCTCGCGGGTGACCTGGGGTGGGACGATCGTGCCCAGGTCGATTCCGGCCGCCCCCGCCTGCAGGTAGGCCTCCGAGCGGCGCAGCAGGTCATCGCCATCGCCCTCCAGCCCTGTGACGAAGCCGGTGGTCTGTTTGGCGTAGGGGCCGGTGATCGGCCCGAGTGCGCCGGAGATACGCACGATGGTGCGCAGTCCCTGGGTGCGTGCGTTGTCGATGAACCCGCGGATCGAGTCCATCTCGGAGCTGACGTCGAGCAGGCTCGGACGAATGAGCACCGCGTCCATTCCCAGATTGAGTGCGTGGTCAATAATGGGGCCTGTTCGTCTCAGATCGGCGGCTCCCAGGGCCGGTGAGGGGATCTCGTAGACCAGGGCGTGGCGCCACCATTCCTCCGGACCGTCGTAGGGTCGGTGAACGAGAGTGGTGGTCGTGGTCACAGCGAGTATCTCCCTTCCGCTGGGCTCGCGCCCAGGAGTGACACTCCTAAGAGTGCTTCGTCGGTGTCTCGAGGGTGCGCGGCGACCACGCGCTGTGGAGATCGGTTGCCGTTGCTCCCTTGAGACGGTGTCGGAGGTGTCGGAATGGTGACGACTATCGTAACCCGCTTCTGCGCTACCTTGTGACCATGTCAGTGCAGAAATCTGAGTCCGAGTCTGTGCGTATCGACGGAAACGGTAGTTTTGGCCCAGCCGGATACCGATCCGAGGACGCTGAGCGCTTTGTTCACGAGCAGGCGAAGAATCCTCAACGCACACCTTTCGAGCGCGATCGGGCTCGAGTTCTGCACTCCTCCGCGCTGCGGCGCCTCGGCGCCAAGACCCAGGTCCTGGGGCCGTCCGCTGACGATTTCGTACGAACCCGGCTCACCCACTCCCTCGAGGTGGCACAGGTGGGGCGTGCCCTCGGCCAGGCGCTGGGATGTGATCCCGACGTTGTCGACGCAGCCTGTCTCTCCCACGATCTGGGGCATCCGCCTTACGGGCACAACGGCGAAAAAGCGCTCGACGTCGTCGCCCGCCAAATAGGGGGGTTCGAGGGCAACGCCCAGACCTTCCGGATCCTCACCCGTCTGGAGCCCAAGACCCTCGATGACGCCGGACGGCCGGTGGGCGTCAACCTCACCCGCGCCAGCCTCGACGCCGTCGCGAAGTACCCCTGGTTCAAGGGTGGGGGACCGGGCGGTCCGAGCGGACGCAGCGCGCGCAAGTACTCCGCCTACGACGACGACGCTGACATCTTCGCCTGGATGCGCCAGGGGGCTCCGGAGGGCAGGCGCTGCATCGAGGCCCAGATTATGGACCTGTCTGATGATGTCGGCTACTCCGTCCACGATGTCGAGGACGCGATCGCCCTGGGACGCATGGACCCGGCCTGCCTGACCGACCCGAACGAGGTCGATGAGCTGCTCGAGGCCACGCGGGCCTGGTACGGCACCGACCTGAGCGCCGCCGCCCTCGGAGCGGCTTTCGAGAGGCTGTCCGGCCAGCCCTACTGGATCCGTTCTTACAACGGCTCAGTGGCCGGCGCCGCACACCTGAAGAACCTCACCAGCGAGATCATCGGCCGCTTCGTCTCAGCGGTCGCCACCGCGACCCGCGGGGCCTACGGCGATGGACCCCTGACCCGGTACGGGGCCGAACTCGTCATCCCCGAGGAGACGGCCGCCGAGATCCTCCTCCTCAAGGGAATCGCCGTTCGCTACGTCATGGAGCCCCGAGAGCACGAACCGGTCTACCTGCGCCAGCGCACTCTCATCTTCGATCTGGCCGACGTCCTCATGACCGGCGACGGCGGGGCGATCGACCCCGTCCTGGCCGACGCCTGGCACCGGGCCGAGAACGACGACGAGCGCCTGCGAGTGGTCGTCGACCAGATCGCCTCCCTGACGGACACGTCTGCGCGCGCCTGGCACGCCCGGCTGTGCGGCATGTTCTCCGAGGTGTAGCGGTGCAGCGCTAAGCGCCTGCGCAGGATGTCGGCGGTCTCGCCTACGATGGACCTGTGGCGGGACTGATCAGGCGCGAGGACATCGAGGCGGTGCGCGAGCGCGCCCGGATCGAGGACGTCGTCGGCGAGCACGTGACCCTCAAGAGTGCCGGTGTCGGCTCCCTCAAGGGGCTGTGCCCCTTCCACGACGAGCGCACCCCCTCCTTCCACGTCCGCCCCCAGCTTGGGTACTGGCACTGCTTCGGCTGCGGTGAGGGCGGGGACGTCATTGCCTTCATCGAGAAGATCAACCACCTCGGTTTCGCCGAGGCCGTCGAGTACCTGGCGGACCGCACCGGCGTCCAGCTGCGCTACGAGGAGGGCGGAGCCGTCAGACGCGGCGTGGAGCCGGGAACCCGTCAGCGCCTCATGGATGCCAACCGCCTGGCCGAGGCCTGGTTCCGCGAGCAGCTCGCCACCCCGGAGGCCCAGACGGGTCGCGACTTCTTGACCGCCCGGGGCTTCGATCGCCACGCCGCCGCGCACTTCGCCGTCGGCTATGCTCCGGCCGGCTGGGACAATCTTGCCCGCTACCTGCGCGGCGCCGGCTACACCGAGGCCGAGCTGGTCGACTCCGGACTGTGCAGTCGGGGCGGACAGGACGGGCGCCGCGTCTACGACCGCTTCAGGGGCCGCCTCATCTGGCCCATCCGGGACGTCACCGGGGCGACCGTCGGCTTCGGGGCTCGCAAGCTCTCCGAGGACGACCAGGGTCCCAAGTACCTCAACACCCCCGAGACCCCCGTCTTCCACAAGAGCCAGGTCCTCTACGGGCTGGACCTGGCCAAACGGGAAGTGGCCCGTTCCCACCGCATCGTCGTCGTCGAGGGCTACACCGACGTCATGGCTGCCCACCTGTCCGGGGTGACGACGGCCGTTGCCACGTGCGGAACCGCCTTCGGCGCCGACCACGTGCGAGTCGTGCGCCGCCTCCTGGGCGATATCGACGACCCCGCGGCGGGCGTCGTCACCGGCCAGGGGCGCGAGGCTCGCGGAGGCGAGGTCATCTTCACCTTCGACGGAGACGCCGCCGGTCAAAAGGCCGCCCTGCGCGCCTACGCCGAGGACCAGCGCTTCGCCACCCAGACCTTCGTGGCCGTCGACCCGAGCGGACTGGATCCCTGCGACCTGCGCATGAAGGAGGGCGACCAGGGCATTCCACGCCTGCTGTCCAGGCGAGTGCCGCTGTTCGAGTTCGTCATCCGCACCTCCCTGTCCCACCTGGACCTGGACACGTCCGAGGGCCGGGTTCGGGGACTGCGCTCGGCGGCGCCGGTCGTAGCCGGAATCCGCGACCGGGCGCTCAAACGCGAGTACACCCGCAGACTCGCCGGATGGCTGGGACTGCCCGACGCAGAGGTCAACGGCGCGGTTCAGACCGCCCAACGTCAAGGCAACCGGATTTCCGCGGAGCGCGGCGGTCAGTGGCCCGCAGATGAAACGGCGGGCCCCGACGCCGCCGCCCCGGTGCGCGGCCTGCCGCCGGTGACCGACCCCGTGGAGCAGCTCGAGCGCGAGGCCCTGGCGGTCATCGTCCAGTTCCCGGTGGCCGCTCACCGGGCCGGTGCCGACGAGCTGGGTGCCGATTCCTTCGGCCAGCTCATCCACCGTGCCGTCTACGAGGCCGTCGCCGCCGCCGGAGGCACAGGAGAAGTGCCCGGGCTCGTACAACAGGCGGTGGCCGCTGGAATGGGGGAGCAGGAGGCGCAGCGCCGGGCCACATTGCGCTGGCTCCAGCAGGTGCGTGACGGCGCCATCGGCCTGGTCGAGGCGGCCATCACCGAGCTCGCCGTGGCCCCTCTGCCACTGCCGACGATTCGGGGACGCGGCACAGAGGTGGACGCCTCGGGACTGGATCGCTACGCCAGAGGCGTGCTCAGCTCCCTGACCGTCATGGGAATCAACCGCCGGCTCGTCGAAATGCGCTCGCGGCACCGGCGGATGTCCCCGCAGGACGAGGGCTACCGCGACTTGTTCTCGCAGATCGCCGCCCTCGAACAGCGCCGTATGCAGATTCGGCAGGGAGCCTGAATACTGTCGTCCGCCCGAGCAGGCAGTGCGGGTAGCCTGGCGGCTATGCCGATCCTGCGACGTCGACAAGGCTCTTCCTCCCGATCCGCTAGAACGCTGCCTCTCGAGATGCGTGAGCAGCTGCACGACCCTGTTCTGGGGGCCGTTCCTCTGGATGAGGACGGCTCCGCGTGGGCGGCGGCGACGGCTGAGGCCCTCGTCGTCTTCAGCGGCCGCAGCCGGCCCGAGCACTTCGCCTGGAATGAGGTGGAGCGCGGGTCCTGGGATGCCGACGAGCGGACCTTCACCCTGAGCTGGACGGACCTGGAGCGTGATGAGCTCGTCCTGGAGGTGCCGGCGGGCGTCCGCAACGGTGATACCTACGCTCCCACTGATGTCGCTCCCTTCGCCAAGGCCCTGCGCCAGCGCGTCGAGGCCGCCATCGTCCACAGCGCGGTGACGACGCTTCCTGGTGGCGCGACTGCCACAGCCAGTGTGCGCCGCGGTGCGGACGGACATCTGTACTCCGTGACTCGACCGATGGCGTCTCAGGTCACAGACGAGGAGGATGGCGAGGCGCTTCAGAACCTGGAGAACCGCGTCCGAGAGGGTGTGGGGCTGCCCACACGCTAGGATGTTCTTGCAATTGCAGCGTTTTCGGCAATTCGCCCGATTCGACGTCGTCGTGGGATGTTGCTAGAGTTCACTGCGCGCCAGGCGCATTCCTGCGTAGCTCAATGGCAGAGCATCCGACTGTTAATCGGACGGTTGCTGGTTCGAGTCCAGCCGCAGGAGCCCCTGAGGGTCCCACCTATGAGGTGGGGCCCTCATTTGTGTCTGCGCGGGTTAGGGTTATCGGGGTTTATCGGCGTGAACGAGCTGCGACGCGACGGGACGAACATGACCTCTCCGCTTCGGTCGTGGGAGGATGCCGCCATGGCATACCGCGACATCCGTATCATCGGCGACCCGGTCCTGCGCACCGAGTGCGACTGGATCACTGACATCGACGACTCCGTCAGGGCCCTGGTCGAGGACCTGCTCGAGACGGTCGACGAGGACGGCCGGGCGGGCCTAGCGGCTAACCAGATCGGGGTCGGTCTGCGCGCTTTCTCCTGGAACATCGATGGCGAGATCGGTTATATCCTCAACCCCAAGATCGTCGAACTCTCCAAGGACGAATACCAGGACGGGGATGAGGGCTGTCTGTCGGTTCCGGGCCTGTGGTTCCCCACTGAGCGCGCCTGGTACGCCAGGGCGCAGGGCACTGATTTGGACGGCAAGGAGGTCGTCATTGAGGGGGAGGAGCTCATGGCCCGTTGCATCCAGCACGAGTGCGACCACCTGGAGGGACACCTCTACCTGGATCGCCTCGACAGAAAGAATCGGGCCAAGGCGATGAAGGAACTGCGCGCGCAGGGCCTGTAGCACCGGTCAGGACATGAGACGGGTGGGGCGACAGACCATGAAGCTCATGAGTCTGTCGTCCCACCCGGCGTTACCAGAAGGCGATCGTGAGGAGGTGCGGTTCCGCGCCTCCTAGCCGACGCGGTGCAGCCAGCGCACGGGCGCACCGGCCCCCGCGTAGCGGAAGGGCTCGAGCTCGTCGTCCCACGCCTGTCCCAGTGCCAGGTCCAGCTCACGACGCATTCTCTCGGGATCAGCGGCATAGACGAGTGCAGCGCGGATCCTGTCCTCGGGGACGACGACGTTGCCGTGAACGTCCGTCTGGGCGTGGAAGATCCCCAGGTCGGGGGTGTGGGACCAACGGCCGCCGTCGGTGCCCACGCTCGCCTCCTCGGTCACCTCATAGCGCAGGTTCGCCCAGCCGCGCAGGGCGGAGGCGAGGCTGGCACCCGTTCCGGCGGGCCCCACCCAGCTAGTCTCGGCCCGCATCAAGCCCCGAGCCGCAGGCTGCTCGGTCCAGTCCAGGTGGACGCGCGAACCGAGCACCTCGGCCGCCGCCCACTCGATGTGGGGGCAGAGCGCCCGAGGTGCGGAATGCACGAAAAGTACACCGCGGGTGTAGGCACCGATCATGAGTATCGCCTCCTGGTTGGTTTCGAGATTCGCCTTCCCCAACGGTCTCGACCCGCAACCGGGCTCATGTCATGACGTACGCGGCATGCACGGATATTGTGCACGACAGCGGTGGGCCTGGTCCAGCCGGGTAGGTCACAGCCGATGGCGCTCGGCGGTGGTCGCCCGGTCCCGGGCGAAGACAAGGGCGACGTTGTGCCCACCGAAACCGAAGGAGGTGCTTGCCGCCGCCTCCAGCTCGGGAAGGTCCCGACCCTGCGGCCCCACGACGTCCAGCCCGAGGCCGGCCAGTTCCGGATCCACGCCGGCGGGCAGGAGCGTTGGCGGAGCCCATCGCTCACGCAGCGCCATGACGGTCAGGATCGCCTCGAGTCCCCCGGCACCGCCCAGAAGATGTCCGGTGGAGGACTTCGTCGCGCTGACGGACGCCTCCGGAACGGCCCTGGCCAGAACACCGGCTTCGACGACGTCGCCTGCCGGGGTTGATGTCGCATGGGCGTTGACGTGCCCGATCGCGCCGGCATCGAGGCCCGCGCGCTCCAGTGCCAGCAGTAGGGCCCGCTCCTGCTCGGCACCCGACGGCTCGGGGCGGGCCACGTCGTGGGCGTCGGCGGTGATCCCCGAGCCCGCGAGCACGGCCAGGACCCGTGCACGACGGGCCATAGCGTGCTCGGCGCGCTCCAGGACCAGGATCCCGGCGCCCTCGCCGAGGACGAATCCGTCACGGTCGGGGGCGAAGGGCCGTGAAGCGGTTGCCGGGTCGTCGTTGCGTGTCGACAGCGCCCTCATGGCGCCGAAGGCCGCCACCGTCATCGGGTGGAGGGCGGCGTCCGTGCCACCGGCCACGACGACGTCCGCCCGGCCCAGCGCGATGAGATCTGCACCGTAGGCGATGGCCTCGGCGCCTGAGGCGCAGGCGGACACCGGGGCGTGAATGCCCGCGTGCGCTCCCAGCTCGATCCCGACGGCGGCTGCCGGAGCATTGGGCATAAGCGCGGGGACCGCCGTCGGCAGGACTCGCCGGGGGCCTTTGACGCGCAGAGCGTCCCACGCCTCCATGACCGACAGGACCGGCCCCATGCCCGGGGACACGGACACTGCGAGGCGCTGCGGGGCAACCTGTGGAGGACCCGCCTGCTCCCAGGCCTGGCGGGCGGCCAACAGCGCGCACTGGCTGGCGCGGTCGAGACGGCGCATCTGGCGGGGCGAGAGCATCTCGGCCGGGTCGATGGCCAGGGGCGCGCCGATCCGCACGGGCAGCTCGTAGTCATTCACCCAGCTGGGCTCCAGGGCGCGTATCGCGCAGGTACCCGCATGCAGAGCGGCCCAGGTCGAGGCGGCGTCCCCGCCCAGCGGGTTGATGGTTCCTAGACCGGTGACGACGACGTCGCCGGAACGGCAGACGGCTGCCGGAGCCATCGGGTGTCAGGCCCTCTTGGCGGTGACGAGGTCCACCAGCGCTCCGACTGTGGGCAGCGTCGGGATGAGGGAGTCGTCGAGGGCCACTCCGAAGCGCTCCTCGACCTGAGTGGCAATTGTCAGCAGCCCCAGAGAATCGACGTCGAGATCCTGGGCGAAGGTGGTGGATCGGGTGATGTCCTCGGCATCGACGCCGGACTCCTCGCTGACGATCTGCGTGATGACGGCCAGGACGTCGTCGTTGCTCTGCTCGGCCATGATGGCTCCTTCTACCGCCGCGACGGAGCAGACGGGGATCCGTGCGGTGCTGTGGTTGGACGATGGGGTAGTTCTGCCGGCGGCGACGCCGCGGGTAAGTCCATTGTCCCAGACGTCGGAGATCTTTCCGGAATCGGTATCCCACCGAGATACAGCGACCGGCCCAGTCCGAATGAAAAGGACGGGCCGGTCAAGAGCGGGGAACGGGGGTAAAGAGCTCTTCGCACCCCGAGGGAACCTGCGTCGGTGGGTCAGGCATCCCGCCCGACGGCCAGGCGGCCCACGATGATCGCCATGTGCAGCATGAGTCCGTCGCGTGCGTTCGTCGCGTCCCAGCCGACCTGCTCGCTGACCCGGCCCAACCGGTAGCGCACCGTATTGGCGTGGACGAACAGGTTGCGGGCCGTGGCCTCCAAACTTCCGCCCAGGGCCAGATATGTGGCCACGGTGCTCTCGAAGGGGTCGCCCATTTCGTGGAGGGGGGCGTGCACCAGGCTGAGTATCTGCTCTCCGGCGAGCTCGTCGCCCGCCAGAAGGCGCTCAGGGAGCAGGTCATCGGCGTGGACGGGATTGGGGGCCTCGGCCCATCCCGGCAGAGCGCGCAGCCCGGCAAGGGCGGAGCGCAGCGAACGGCCCGCGTGCGAGATCCCAGAGACCACGGGACCGACGACCGCGGAGCCCCCCAGCCCACCGGCTACCTGCATCGCCGCCTGGTCCACAAGGCGCTCGGCGGTCTCGGCCCGGGAGCCATGAGACGAGGAGGATCGCTTGGATGATGGATCGAGGGTGTCCGGACTGCCTCCCAGGACGATGAGGACGGAGTCGCCGCGTACAGACACCAGGCAGTCGCTGGCGAGGTTGCGGCACTCATGACGCAGCCGGGAGATCCCGAGCGCGTCCAGAGTCGTCTTGGCGGCGATGGTCACCACTGGTCCGGTGCCGTTCCAACCGGCCGTGCCGGCCCGGGTGGCAGCGTCATCGGGGTCGTCGTGAAGCATCGCGTCGACCGCCACGGATTCCAGTCTGGCGTCCCAGGCGCCCCGGGCCTCGGCTGCTCGGGCATACACCTCGGCGGCGGCGAAGCCGACGTCGCGCCCAAAGGTCAGGACCAGAATGCGGACCGTGTCATGGTCCTCCTTGGGGACGGCGCGAGGAGCCTCGTCAACGACGACGTCGAGGACCGTTCGCACCAGCGCCAAGGTCTGCTCCAGCGTGATGACCCCGGTCAGGGCGGCGGGCGCCACGGAGAAGATTTGGGAGGGGACCAGCGGAGTCGACGGGTTCTCCGCCGAGTCAACAAACATCGTCACGCCCAGGCGGGCCACCGCCGCGATCTGGTCGCGCGAACCTTCCGGCAGAGTTCGGTAGAAATCGTGGGCCGAACTGATGCGGTCCAGTGAGTGTTCAATAATTGTGTCCTGCGCCTGTCGCAGTGCAGACACTCCCGGAGCGCTCAACTCATCCATGCTGTGGATGTTACCGACTGGAATATCGTTATGACAGTAGGTTCTCGATTGGCGCGGCGTGTGATCCGACACGAGTTTGTGTTGAAAAACCGGGGATAAGTGAGGGTGGCGCGTCGTTCGACCGGAGCGGATTACACAGGTTACAATAGCGTAACCATTGTGGAACCCGCGGTGAGTGAATCTGCAATGATCTGCGCATGCGTACTGTGCGTTGGTACGGATGTGTGCATGCATGCACTCAACTAGACAACTCGGAGGCTCAAGATGATGCAGGCAACCCGCACAGAGGAGGATCTTCTTGGTGCACGGGAAGTGCCATTGGACGCCTATTGGGGAATCCATACGCTGCGGGCGATGGAGAACTTTCAAATCTCGGGATCGGCAGTTGGCGATGAGGAGGCTTTTGTTCGCGGCATGGTGCAGGTCAAGAAGGCCTCAGCGTTAGCGAACAGTGATCTTGGGGCGATCGACCCGGAAGTCGCGGGAGCGATCGTGTGGGCCTGCGATCAGGTGCTGGTTGCCGAGCGCTGCCTGGACCAGTTTCCGGTCGACCAGTTTCAGGGGGGCGCCGGCACCAGTGTCAACATGAATACCAATGAGGTAATTGCAAACCTCGCACTAGAGTACCTGGGATATGCCAAAGGCCGTTACGACGTCGTCAACCCCAACGATCATGTCAACAAGTCCCAGTCGACGAATGATGCCTATCCGACCGGATTCCGCTTAGGGCTGTTCACGCTCGTCGACTCCCTTACTGATGAGCTCGAGCGCCTCATCGCCGCTATGCGTGCCAAGGGGACGGAGTTCGTCAACGTTCTGAAGATGGGGCGCACCCAGCTCCAAGACGCCGTCCCGATGAGCCTGGGACAGGAGTTCGAGGCCTTCGCCGTTCTGCTTGAGGAGGAGATCGGTAGGCTTCGGAACAACGCCGCCCTCCTGCTGGAGGTCAACCTCGGTGCCACGGCGATCGGCACGGGACTCAACACCCCGCCCGACTATCAGAGCACCGTCGTCGGGCATCTGCGCGAGGTGACTGGGCTGGACGTTCGGGGGGCGCAGGACCTGCTGGAGGCCACGAGCGACACCGGCGCCTATGTTTCCATGCATGCGGCGATCAAGCGTCTGGCGGTCAAGCTTTCCAAGATCTGCAATGACCTACGACTGCTGTCCTCCGGACCTCGTGCGGGGCTGGGGGAGATCAGACTGCCCGAGCGTCAGGCCGGTTCGTCCATCATGCCCGCCAAGGTCAATCCGGTGATACCTGAGGTGGTCAACCAGGTCTGCTTCAAGGTCATCGGCAATGACGTTGCGCTGACCTTCGCCGCAGAGGCGGGTCAGCTCCAGCTCAATGTCATGGAGCCGGTGATCGCTCAGACTATTTTCGAGTCGATCAATCTTCTCTCTCGTGGGATGTCGACCTTGCGCGAGCTGTGCATCGTGGGGATCGAGGCCAACGAGGAGGTCTGCCGGCGTAACGTTCTGGACTCGATTGGAATCGTCACATACCTCAACCCGGTAATAGGGCATCACAATGGTGACCTGGTGGGGCGTGAGTGCGCCCGTTCAGGGCGCAGCGTGCGAGAGGTGGTTCTGGAGATGGGACTGCTCGAGGAGTCCGTTCTCGATGAGATTCTCAGTCCGGAGAACCTCCTGCGTCCCCACTTCCGTGACTTGAAGGTGTACTCCGGCTCCGACCCGTCGACTCCTCCGGTGGTACCGACGGCGCCCGATTCCGCGGGCTGAAGTGCCTCGACCTCCGATATCGGCGGACGGCACGTAGTCCGCTGTGCTGTTTCGCTGATATCGGAGGTCGTTCTAGCTCTTTGGGGAACGTATCAGGAGAAGACGCGGCAGGAGCGGATGACCGGAGCGTGGGCGTCCTTTCCGATCACATTGAGGCCTTGCGGGTCGACCTTCGACTGCGGCGGCCCGGAGCTCCAGAAGACGTAGTTGAGATTGTCGCCATCGCTTGATCCGAATGTGACTTTCTTGGAGGAGCCGATCCAGACCGTGTTGTCGAACCCGCGAACGGTGAGTGACTCAATCTCGCCTTCGATGATGACCACCAAGTTTGTTGCGGTGATTGTTACGTCTCGTGCTCCGGCCGAGACCTTGACCACCCGATCGGCGGAGAGATCGTCTCCGGTGACATCGACCTGGTCGGAGGCGGGAACCACCTTGGTGACCTGAGCCTCCGCTTGAGCGCGGTTGTCCTCCTCGTCGTTGTCGGTTAAATCGTCGTCGTAGTCGCGTACCTCGGAGGATGTGCAGTTCCCGTACTCCAGCGGGTCGAGGGGCTTGGTGGCGTCCTCATCATCCTTGTCTTCCTCATCGCCCTCGTCGGACGAGGTGGGGCCATGGGCCTTGGCTGATGCGGTCGACGTCGTGCCGATGGAGATCGGTTGTCCGGCCGAGCAGCCGGACAGAGCGAGCAGGCCCGAGACTAGGATGCAGGCCGGGTACAGGAGCGGGGATCGGGGCACCGGAAGACCTCTTGAGACGAATGCGGCGGTGCCGGTGAAACGAGGCGGAACTCGTTTCACCGGCACCCTCTTGGACAACGGGTCCAATTATAGCCGCAATGGGGAGCCCTCAGGACTCTCCGCCCTGGGAACCGGAGGAACCTGCGTTGACATTGGTTAGGTCGTAGCGGGCCACGGCCTGCGCCAGGACGGAGCGGTCCAGACGGCCCTGCTCCACCAGTGCCTGGAGCGCGCGGACAACCACAGACTGGGCATCGATGAGATAGTGGCGTCTGGCGGCGGCGCGTGTGTCGGAGAAACCGAAGCCGTCGGCGCCCAGGGTGTAGTAGTCGCCGGGAACCCAGGCGCGGATCTGGTCGGGAACCAGGTGGTCGTAGTCGCTGGTGGCGACGAAGGGGCCGTTGGCCCCGGAGAGCTTGCGCGTCAGGTAGGGAATCTGCCGCTCAGCGTGAGGAGCCAGGAAGTTGGCTTTCTCGACTTCCAGTGCCTGGCGCCGCAGCTCGTTCCAGCTGGTGACGGACCAGGTAGTGGCGCGCACCCCCCAGTCCTCGACCAGGATGCGGCGAGCCTCCTCGATCCAGGGCATCCCGACGCCGGAGGCCAGCAGCTGGACCTCGGGGCCCTGGCCGTCGGGGGCGGAGCTGATGCGGTGGATGCCCCGCAGGATGCCCTCGACATCGACGTCGTCGGGTTCGGCGGGCTGGTGGATCGGCTCGTTGTAGACGGTCAGGTAGTACATGACGTCCCGGTTGCGTCCAGAGTCGGGTCCGTACCAGCGCTCGAGCGCGTCGCGCACGATGTGCCGGATCTCGTAGGCGTAGGCGGGGTCGTAGCTGACGACGGCGTCGTTGGTGGCCGCGATCATGGGGGAGTGGCCGTCCATGTGCTGGGTGCCCTCGCCGGTCAGAGTGGTGCGCCCGGCGGTGGCCCCGATGATGAAGCCGCGGGCCAGCTGGTCGCCGGCCGCCCAGAACTGGTCGCCAGTGCGCTGGAAGCCGAACATCGAGTAGAAGATGTAGACCGGGATCATCGGCTCGCCGTGGGTGGCGTAGCTCGTGCCGGCGACCTGGAACAGGGAGACCGAGCCGGCTTCGTTGATGCCGGTGTGCATGAGCTGACCGGAGGTGGACTCCCGGTAGGACAGCATCATGTCGGCGTCGACCGGCGTGTAGTTCTGGCCTTGGGTGTTGAAGATCTTCTTGGTGGGGAACAGCGACTCCAAGCCGAAGGTGCGCGACTCATCGGGGACGATCGGCACGATGCGCCGGCCGATGCCCTTGTCCTTGATGAGCTCCTTGAGCAGACGCACGAAGGCCATCGTGGAGGCGACCTTCTGCTTGCCCGAGCCGCCCTTGAGGATGTCGTAGGTCTTGTCGCCGGGCAGCTCGAGCTGGACGCCGGCATCGCGGCGCTCGGGGACGAACCCGCCGAGCTGACGGCGGCGGTCCAGCATGTAGAGCAGGGAGGGGTCGTCGTCGGCCGGCCGGTAGTAGGGCGGCATCTTCGGGTTGGCCTCAAGCTGCTCGTCGGTGATCGGGATGTGGAGGCGGTCGCGCAGGGCCTTGAGGTCCTCTAGCGTCAGCTTCTTCATCTGGTGGGTGGCGTTGCGGCCGGCGAAGTGCCCGCCCAGCAGGTAGCCCTTGACGGTGTGGGCCAGGATGACGGTGGGCTGGCCCTTGTGCTCCATGGCCGCCTTGTATGCGGCGTACATCTTGCGGTAGTCGTTGCCGCCGCGCTGCAGGGCCCAGATCTCGTCATCGGTCCAGTCCTTGACGAGCTCGGCGGTGCGCGGGTCGCGACCGAAGAAGTGCTCGCGGATGTAGGCGCCGTCGTTGGCCTTGAAGGTCTGGTAGTCGCCGTCGAGCGTCTCCATCATGAGGTGCTCGAGGGCGTGGTCCTTGTCTGCGGCGAGGAGCTGGTCCCAGCCACGGCCCCAGATCACCTTGATGACGTTCCAGCCGGCGCCCTTGAAGAAGGCCTCGAGCTCCTGGATGATCTTGCCGTTTCCGCGCACCGGTCCATCGAGGCGCTGCAGGTTGCAGTTGATGACGAAGGTGAGGTTGTCCAGCTGTTGGCTGGCCGCCAGCTGCAGCATGCCGCGGGACTCGGGCTCATCCATCTCGCCGTCGCCCAGGAAGGCCCAGGTGTGTTGCTGGGAGGTGTCCTTGATGCCCGCGCCCTGGATGTACTTGTCGAACCAGGCCTGGTAGATGGCCTCGGCGGGGCCCAGCCCCATGGAGACGGTGGGGTACTCCCAGAAGTCCTCCATGCGGCGGGGGTGCGGGTAGGAGGGCAGACCCCGGCCGCCGGCGGGGCGGGACTCCTCCTGGCGGAAGCCGTCCAGGTCGGCCTCCCCCAGGCGCCCCTCGATGAAGGCTCGGGCGTAGTTGCCGGGCGAGGCGTGGCCCTGGAAGAAGACGTGGTCGCCGCCGCCGGGGTGGTCCTTGCCGCGGAAGAAGTGGTTGAAGCCCACCTCATACAGGGTGGCGGTCGACGCGTAGGAGGAGATATGGCCGCCGACTCCGACGCCGGGGCGTTGCGCCCGGGTCACCATGACGGCGGCGTTCCAGCGCAGCCAGCGCCGATAGGTCCGCTCGGCGTTCTCGTCGCCGGGGAAGTATGGTTCGTTGGTGACGTCGATGGTGTTGATGTACGGCGTCGTCATCTGGGTGGGCACCGTGACGTTCTTCTGCCGGGCCTGGGCCAGCATGCTCAGCAGGATGTAGCGCGTCCGCTTGGCACCCTTGTCCGCGATGAGGGCTTCGAGGGACTCGAGCCACTCCTTGGTCTCCTCTGGGTCGTTGTCGGTCACCTTCGTCAGGAGGCCATCAATGAGCGGCGTGGAGTCGCTGGTGGGGCTCACGGAATCCTCTTTCCTCGCGTCTGTGCGGTTGGCCCGAGGCTCGCGTGCTCGCCATAGCGCCGCAAACGACGTACAGCTGGAGTCAGGCCGCTGTGGATGATGGCCCTAATCTACGACCTGCGGCGGCGCGAACGCTGCACCCAGCGGGAAGAAAGTCCTACGTCACGTATGGTGTGGGCCACATCTGAGGGTTGTGTGTCCAGGGTGATGGTTGTTGGGGAGCCGGTTGAACGCCGTGGCTGCGGCCGCGACGGCGTTCAAAGCGAAGTTCAAGGTAATCTGAACTGCGTGTTCACTTGCGCGGTCGGTACCGGGTGAGGTGGGCTATACCCATCGCCCAGCAGCGGGCGAACGAGAGACGGGCGCAGCCCAGAAGGACGGTGTAAAGAAGTGGCGAGTACAGCGGGTGGGGCTTTCGGCTTCGCCTCCGGTCTCATCATCCAGGAGTTCGGCTACGACGACGACGTCGACGAGACCTTGCGCCAGGCGGTTGAGGCCGAGACCGGAACCACTCTGGTGGACGAGGACTATGAGGACGTGGCCGACTCGGCCATCGTGTGGTGGCGGGATGACGACGGCGACGTCGACGACCTCACCGACCTCCTGGTGGACGCTCAGGCGAACCTCGACGGCGCCGGGCTCATCTGGGTGCTGACGCCCAAGGCGCGCACCACGGGTGCCGTCCAGACCGCAGAGGTGGAGGAGGCGGCCGCCACGGCGGGCATGCACGCGACCTCCGCCGCCTCAATGGGGCAGCACTGGAGCGGAATCAGGGTCTCCAGCCGAGGGCGCTGACACGATCTGAGACCGAGGCTCCTCCTCGGTTGCGCGGAAGAAGACCCGAGGCGATTGGTGGCTTGTATCGCGTAGCGGTAGAGTCGCCGCGCAGGGCGGTTTACGTCCCTATGAGCGTGTGCGGTCCTCTGGAGAGCGGCGGCCGCGTCCCCGGGACGTCTGCGCCTGGACCTGTAGCTCAGTTGGTAGAGCAACGCGTTTACACCGCGTCGGTCGTCGGTTCGAGTCCGGCCGGGTCCACCACAAGCTCCGTATACGAACCCTTGACCTGCTCCGCACAGCCAAGCAACTGGAGGGGAAGGTCATGAGCGACGATCGAGTGGCGATCCTGGAAGAGCTGGCCGAGGCTCTTTCGCAGCATGAGGTTGCCGAGAAGATATTCACCACCCTGCCTCCGTCGCACCAGAAGGAATATCTGCGCTGGATCGGCGAGGCGTGGCGTGCCGAGACCCGCCGACGCAGAGCTGCCAGAGCAGTGGAGATGATGATCGACAAGCACGGTTAGTAGGGCTTTTCGTTCTTATCGATTCGGTGCTACGGCGTGTTGTAGCCGACAAGAGAAGTCGCTGTTTCCGGGCGCCTCAGGTGTCCTTTGTGAAGCGTTGGTGTTGCTCGGGATCGGTACCGAAGTGCTGGGAACGGCGCTGTCCGCGGAGGATGACCTGATCGTCGATCCAGCGCTCCCACTGCGGAGCGCGCTCCCGTTCGTCCGCGTCCAGGGGAGCAGCAACACCGGCGTCGATGGAATCGTCCAGGATCATAAGGGACGACTGGGGAACTGGGATGTCCCAGGGGACCAGCCCCCATGGTCCCTCGGGTGCCAAGAGCACTTGCAAGCGGTGCAGGTCGTGCAGGTCGTTGTAGTGCGTGTCCTCGCCGTCTTCGGAGTACCAGCACCAGCGTCCCAGCCTGAACGACTCCCAGACCTGGCCCCAGTTCTGATAGTGCATGCGCAATGCCTGATCCAGCAGTGCCAGCGTGTCCCACGCCTCGGCCTCGGGCAACCAGTTCAGCGCAGCTCCGCACCGCGTCAGCATGGCGGCGCGGAGCATGTCCCAGGCCAGAAAGTCCACATTCTGAATGCCCCGGTCATTGTTCCGCATCCGTTCCAGGCGCCACAGTTTCTCGGTGATGTCCTGGACGGCGATGCCCGCCTCTTTCAGCTCTTGCAGCTCTTGGCGCTCGGCCTCCGCCAGGGAGACGTCGGCCCACTGGGCGCGTTCGACGCCGAATTTGTCGCGGTCGCCCAAGGTGATCAGCCAGAATATTTGGGCGAGGAGATCGATGCGGGAGTGAATGTCCCAGCCGCTGGCGAGCATGTTCCGCGTGTCGTCGAGATCGGAGCAGGACAGGTGGTCCCATGGGTCATGGTGGCATAGGGCATACGGTGCTGAGATCACCACGAGGCGTTCGTACACACCAGGCGTGAACGCGGACGGATTGGAGACTCTTACGGGACGGTGCTGGTCCGTGAGGTCGTTCCACGTGGACTCATCGCTCTTGTTCTGAAAGATTGAACGGAGGAGCAGGACAGCGCCGATGGCACCGAAGATGCCCAGTGCGATGACAAGAAGCAGAACTGGCGATCGCATGAACAGTATTATTTATCATAACTATAGGTAAATATCAAATGCTGCGGTACGAGGCGGTGATGACGGGGCGGCCGCGAGATCCCGTCAAGTCGATGACTCGCGCGGTGGCTGCGACTGCATGGCAGCCGCTGGCATCGCCACTGGCGCCGACGGCTCAAGCGCCGTTTGCCGCCAGATTGCGAATCAGTGTCTCCAGCCGTTGCATGCCGTCGTGCAGCTCGTCGCGGGATGCCGCGTAGGACAGCCGCACGTGGGTACGAGCCGTAGCCGTGGAGAAGTCCCGACCGGGGGTGAGGGCCACATGCGCCTCCTCCAGAGCGCGGTAGCAGAAGGTCTGGGCATCGAACCCGGTGGAGGATACGTCGAAATAGACGTAGAAGGCGCCGTCGGGCCGGACTGGGACGGGCAAGCCGATACGCTCCAGACCGGTGAGCACGATATCCCTGCGTGCGAGCAGCTCTTGACGGCGCTGCTCGCACACCGCAATGGACTCAGGGGAGAAGGCCGCCAGCGCCGCCTGCTGGATGGGGGTCGAGGCGCACAGGAAGTAGTTGACCGCCAGGTTCTCAGCGGGCGACACCAGCTCCTCGGGCAGAATCGCCCAGCCCAGGCGCCATCCCGTCATCCCGAAATACTTGGAGAAGGAGTTGATGACGATCGCGTCGGGGTCGGCTTCCAGGACGCTGTGAGCGGGCGTTCCGTCATCGTCGGGATCGGCCAGGCCCAGGTAGATCTCATCTACGATTCGCCAGGCGCTGCGCCCGCGGGCCAGCTCGCAGATCGATGCCAGCTCGTCGAAGGGGATCGAGGTGCCTGTCGGGTTGGACGGTGTCGCCAGCATCACCGCACTCGTCTGCGGGGTCCACACCGACTCGGCGGAGGCCCGGTCCATCTGGTAGCGGCTGGCGGGACTGGTGGGTGCCAGAACGATCCGGCCGCCGTAGGTCTCCACCAGCTGACGGTTGCAGGGGTAGGACGGATCTGCGATGACGACGTCGTCGCCGGGTTCCGTCGTAGCCGCTGCCACCAGCAGTAGCGCCGACGACGCCCCGGTGGTGACGACGATGCGTTCGGGGTCAACCCGTACGCCGTGCCGGTCGAGGTAGAAACCCGCGATGGCCTCACGCAATGCGAGCAGGCCCAGAGCGGGGGAGTAGGGCAACGGTCGGCCGTCCATCACGCGGCGCATCTCCTCGCGGACAGCAGGAGGAGCACCGAAGTCCGGCTCGCCCAAGCTGAGCTTGGCGATTGAATGGCCCTCGGCCTGCAGGATCCCGGCACGCTCGCCGATGCTCATGGCATGGAAGGGCTGGGCGGCCTTGGCCCGGGCGGCGATCTTCATGACGGCTCCTTGACGCAGGGGAGGACAGGGCCAGTGTCCACCTTCTCATGGCGGGAGGGCAAAGGCTCCGCAGGTCTGGGAGAGGGAAAGATCTCCTGATCCCGTGAACGGGATTCTCCCGGTTGATGGCTTGTCCTTCAGTGCCGTGTCGGACAGGCTCGTAGAGCAATCCTCGCGCCGAGGACGGAGTCCGATCAGCGCTCACCGATGCCATGATGCTTGTCTCTCCCTTTCACGCCGACTACGAGTTCCTGACCAGACCGTATCACGAGGAAACTCCTGAGCTGTGGGACACGGAGGGCGCTGGTCTGGCGGGACTGGACCAAGAGGGGGCGGCCACCCTCCTGGAGGAGTCCTTCGAGGTTGTGGACGCCGCCTCTGCGATCGAGCAGTGCGACTCGCTGGAGACTGAGGCCGGCTTATAACCGGATTCGAGCCTTGTGGCTGGGCACGTACCTGCCGTGTCGATGCTCGCCGGCTCCGCACGGCCGCGGGCTTCGACTGCTGCCGCGTCATCAACATCCTCACCTTGGCTCGCGCGGCGGGCCATATAAAGGTGCTTGAGAACGCGGACACGGATACGGGGACGTTTCTGCGTGCACGCGCTCTGGCGCACGAGGTCTTCTGGCTTCCTGTCGATGCAGCTGGAACCGGGGGCGTCTTCGAGGATCTGAGAAGTGCCCGTGTGCCTTTGTGAGATCTGCCGGCTCGCGGCGACGACGCTGCGGCGACGATGTTCTGGACCGACTCGAGTCTTGATCAGGAGCACTGGAGCGGCGTGCCGTTCTTGCGTACAAGTGAAGGGGCTCGGCTTACCGCCGTGATGACGGAGAATGCCTGCTTCCTGGTCTCCCGAAAGACGCTGCGCCGAGTCTTCACCCCGGTTCCCTGGGAGCAGGTGAGGTTCACGGTGTCGGTGATGCCGGGGGAGGACATCGTCTTCTACACCAACGGCAAGAAGCTTGGCACGCTCTTCCCCGACTGGGACGTTGTGGGGGTGATCAACCCCGACCTGCCGTTGCGCCTTGAGGCCTTCATGAATGGTCTGGGGCAGCGCGTGCGTGCCTTCAGCGCCGCCTACCGGCTATGAGCAAGGTGGGTGTGCCGTCGAGGTCAACAGATCAGCCTGGTTCGCCCAGGCTCCAGGCCCCTCACGCAACTTGCCTGAGACGGAACCAATAAAGGGAGGAACTCTGTGACGCGTCCACGAGTCAGTGGTGAGGGTTTGTGTAGTAACGCTGTGGTGCGCTTCAGCAAGCTCGACACAAATAACTGGAAGCCCCTACTCGCCTTCCGCAAGCGTCTCATCGCGGGTGAGGTGGCTCCGGAATCGAACACGCCCAGCGTAGCGCCTACTGGGCAGGCGAGCGAGACTACGATGGCCCGCGGCATCCGCAACGCGGCCTGCCGTCCGATCAGCACGGCGAAGAAGCAGCAGATCCTCGACCTGGCCCGCACGGGTATGTCTGTCAGCCAGATCGCTGCCCAGGTCGGCGTAGCAGAGACCACCGTCCGTGCTATCTGCCGCCAGGCCACGCAGCCGCCCCGCCGCAAGCGACGCTTCACCGCAGATGACCTCCAGCGTGCTCAGCAGCTCCACGCTCAAGGGCACACCTACATCGATATCGGCCTGGAGCTCGGCTTCGGGCGGGATACGGTGAGCAAGCATCTAATGGCTGCGCAGAAATAACTGGTGGCTGGGGGAGCGGTGTATGCCCTCTGCTCTTCTCGTAGATGGCGATGTAGATCGTCAAGCGCATAGCCCTCCACCACACTCCACCGTAGTCATACGTCTCAAGGAGCCAGTGGTAAGCCTGCGCAGCGATCCGGCCGATCTCGTCCTTTAGAGGCGGGTGCGTCCATGCCTATGTCGAGAGCGAGGCTGTCAAGCACATTGCCCAGCAGCTGAGCGTCAGTAAGGGTAAGGATACAGTGCAGACGAGTAATATAGGGCGGGAAATACGACACTATGAGGAGCTCTCAGGGTTGTAGTGATCGCCTATTTGTGCAGTACAGGGATTCATGCGAAACAAGCCTAGTTAACTGCTAATGTGTGCTCACATACCTCACGTCTCATCATACCCATACACAAACTCCCCTGTTGAAGGCGACAGGCAAAACACCTCGCTGTGCGGTCCAGGATGATAGCGAGCGATACAATGGCTATCTTTCCCTGTTGCCATGCGAAGGGTGCTGCGCAAGTCGGACGGCAGACTCTTTTTGCTATTCAGCAGTGCCGATGCCTCATCATTATCAAGTTCGCTATATGACTGCCAAGATGAGCAGCCACCTGAGCAATCGGCAAACGGCTGAGTAGCAAGCAATTTATGGCGTTTCTCGGCATCAGAAATATAGCCAACCACGCCGCCACTCGGGCCGTCGCGGCTGAACTTGGGTGAACCTTGGCTATACCGAATGTCGAGAACCTGAGTGTGCTCGTTAGACAAACGTTGCTTGAGTGCGCTAGTCGCGTCAACCGCAAAGAATGGTGATGTGAGAAGTACGTATGGAATACCATAAATAATGACGCCTGAGCCAATGAGGCCAGTGACAATAACAAAGATGACTCTTAGGATAAATCGTAACATATATTATATATTATACGCATTTTATAAAATTGATCCAATCAAACATTGAGTTGGTTTATTGCATAGCCGAACCTGTCCACAGGCTCGAATATAATCGACTCGTCCTCGCCTTTATCCTTGATAAGTCAAAACCGTCGGTTGGTTGGAACTTTGCTGGCTCTTCGTGTTTAAAGGTGTAGTGGCCGGGGCCTATTGAAGTGCATAGGTAGGGCGGGTGCGTCGTTGCTTGGGTAGGGGTCGAGGTCTCCCGATGATGGGAGCTGCTACATACTGGGATGCGTGTTGTGTGGCGAACATACAAACCAACAAGTCGCTAATCGAGGATCGCGCGCTCCAATTCAGCGGAAAGGCGACAGAACTCGATAGCCTGCAACTCACTCATCTCTACGTCTGCGTACTGATGAACAATCTGGTTGCGCATCTGATTGAGTCGCTCAGCGGCGCTCGCTTCCTCAGAACTAAGCAGGCCAGTTTTTTGCGCTTCTTTGATCATCCTGCCCATTGACTGCAGTCGCCGCCGATCTTCCGGTGACTGGGGCGCCTCTCGGTACGCTTTGTCCATGCGCCGACGAAGTACCGACTCAAATCGTGCTGCACTCGCCAGTGCGGCCGCTGCGGGATCTATGGCAGCAATCTCAGCGAAGCTCTTTGAAGGGGACTCCTCAAGAGGACCAGTTGGACTTGCACTGAATGCTGACGGCGATACGGCTTGGCGGACGCTGTCGAGTTCGAAATCGATCTTGCGGGTGGTCAGCTTGACGCCACTCAGCCCTGCTTCGATTTGCTCTACGTTCTTTGGGTCAAGCAGTTTTAGCAAGCGTCCTTTGAAGAGCCAAACGGCGACAAGGATCGCGATCGGCCAAGCAACGTGACTGACTAGGGCCACAGCCAGTTTGGCCCACTCAAGTTTCATGTCACTAACCCTAGTGGCGTCTCATCTCATGAGGGTCCAGACAGGGCAGCCCCGCGTGTCGTGTGACGTGTGGTGCGTACCTACTGGGCATGGACACTTCCGATCGTTCGTTGCGTCGCCGGCTCGTGCTGATTGAATCGTCCCGGGTTTGGTGGAGGCAGTGATGACACGGAAGGATCACTGTCGTGGGACTTAAGGAAGTGCCCCGATGAGCTGCGCGAGCGGGCCACGAGGATGGCGTTGGAGGCGCTGGCTGACCCGGCGTGGGCCAAGGGCGCGATCCGCAGGATCGGCGAGGAGCTGGGTGTCCACCCTGAGGCTCTACGGTCCTGGGTCAAGAAGGCCTCAGGCCGCCGTCGGTCTGAGGCCGGGAACCACCACTGACGAGGCACAGCGGATCAAGGAGCTTGAGAAAGAGATCCGAGAGCTGCGAAGAGCCAACGCGATCCTGAAGAGCGCGTCAGCTTGTCTATCGCGGCGGACTGTGAGCGCCCGTCCCGCTGATCTGCCAGTACATCGAGACCAAGAAGGAGGAGTTCGGGGCCTGGCCGATCTGCAAGGTGCTCACTGGCGCCGGAGTCAAGATCGCCCCGAGCACCTGACTCACGCCCGCGGTAGCCGGCCTCCTAGTGCCAGGGGCCTGCGCGACAAGGACCCTCAAGACCGAGATCAGACGAGTCCATGAGAACCAGCTACTCGGTGCTGGGGGCCCGCAAGATGCACGTGATGCGGGACCGACCCGAGATCGCCGAGCGTCACGGTGCCGGTCACGTGGCCCGCTGCACCGCCCGTGCGGCTCATGGGCGACCTGGGCCTGCGCGGCGTCCGCCGTGCCAAGTCCCCGCGCACCACGCGCAACGCAGCGCGAGTTACAGCGAGAGTGACCGTCACCCAGGAGCCTCCCAGTGACATGATGTCGCTAGTGGCGGTGATGGCAGTACATCCGGCAACCGGGCTCGAGCCGGGAGCGTGCTGAAACAGCCGGAGGAGCACGACGCTGCACGATTGGGCTGTTGACGGTTCAACACGTTCTGTGAGCGGCGTTGTGCTGGGCAGATTACTCGCTGGAGGGTGCAACTTTTGCTGCTTCGCCTTTCTCCGTCTCGTCACCATTGGCCTTGTCGTTATCTGATGCGGCGAGTGGCGATACATGAAGGGCCTCACACATTGCGCTGTAGTGATTCGGATCAAGTTCTTGAATCAGCGAAAAGATGCTCTCAATAATCTTTGGTGTTTCAAGTAGCTGAATGTGCTTGCTAGGGTCACACTGCTCGTTGTGCGAATACTCATGCAAGAATCTTACGAGATAGGTCCGCTCGGCACTACCTTGCGATTGATCGAGCATCTCCTTCATCTGTGCTTCGAAGTTGCCGATCTTTTGCGGGCATCGAAAACTCGAAAATCCTTCTAGCAACCTTCGGCACACGTTGGGCAAAATAGCTGCATCGTACTCCTTCATTATATTTGATGAGCACTTATGCCATTTTTGTAGTTCAGTGGCGGCACGCCAGAATAGGTAGTGATACTCCGAGCGCAGTAGCGCGTACTTCCATGGCTTATCCCAGCGAACCAGGTCTGGTGCACGTGTCGGGACGCCTGTCGAAGAAAAGCGGCTATTTACACGCAGCTCACTTACCGAGTAGCTAACTAAATTGCTCTCATCTTCAGACATTTTTTTCAAGCTCGCGAGACGATTCACCCAATGCCGGAAAAAGTCGAAATTGTGAGTGAGCACTATTAGTTGCCCCACGCCATTCTGCTTCTTGCCAATGCACTTATCCCAAATGTATGCAAACGCACCCGTCGCCGCACCATCGTCAACACTAGACACCGGATCGTCGAAGACGACGATACGCTCTCGAAGATTGGCGCCGTTCGATTCAATATCCCGTAGGAAGTAAAGTAGTGCGATAGATCGCTGCTCACCTTCGCTGAGATGAGCTGCTTTCTGTCCATTGCGCTGGATCAAGTATCCATTGTCGTCAGATAGCTCAAACGTGAGCTCATCCCGACCGAAGTAGCGGTGTAGGTCGGTTGTGAGGAGCTGAGCAAAATGAGCACGATCTTGCTGGCTGTTCTTTAGCCGCTGCAGCTCTGTCGAGTTGTCATCACGTTGTTGCTTAGCTGTCGCAAGGCTATCCTGTATATTCTGAATAGCGTCAAGTACTGTGGAGTATTCGGCGCGCACCTCCTCAATGTAGTACTGAACAACGTCGTTGCAGACCTGTTTCTTGAGTTGGTCGTAGTTGTCGATATCGTTGTTGTGTTCACGGATGATTGCGTTGAGAGCTTCAACATCTACGTTGCCAGACAGTGAACTGTCCGTGCTCGATTTTTCGAGCGTCAATGGCTGGAATAGCTCTCCCTGCTTACGGGCAAGCTGCTGACGAAGGAATACCAAGCGCTCCTTCACTGCTGCGATGAGGACACGAATGGCGTCAGTGTGGTCTAGCCAGCATTTCGTCCTAGCCTCGTCAAGAGATTTCGGCGGGTCCAATACTTTTTCAAACTGCTCGCATTGGTTCTCGCACCCGACGAGTTGAGTATCAAGCGTCTCGATTGCTTGCTGTACCTGCCTCAGTGACTTATCGAAATGCCGGTTCAGTCGGTCGATTCGCTGCTCGGTATAGACTCCTTCGCAGAAGAGGCACCGGTCCCCAGCGCGGTGCAGTTGCATGCCTTCCTGGACCCATGCAGCAGCCTGATGGTTGCTCTTGAGTGCGTCAATGGCTTCTGATGTCACTGTCTGTGCTAGAACTCTACTTACCTGAGCATCTATGTCTGCTAGTGGAATGCTTAGGTTTGACAGTTCAGTAATTCTGTCCGTAGTCGGTGAGGCGATGCGTTTGATTTGCTGATCGACGTCAAATTCTGACATATCTCGAGAAGGCGATTGCAACGCATCATCTAGCGCCTTTATGAACTTTGGGCGCTTGTATCTGCGTCCGTCATAACTGACATCGACGCCTTGTAACTTACCGGCTACTTTTGCGGCTCCCTTTGTTCCAATTTCATTGCACTTATCTCCAGCTGCTTCGAACTGCTTTTTAAGTTGAGGAATAGTTGAACTATTTGCTTCGTCGATCGCCTTCTCAAGCTCCTCACGAAGCTTCTGGTTGTCGATGTTCTCTTTACCAAGATAGAGCAGTGACTTGGGGTGTCTAGTGTCAAATCGGAGATTTTCTTCGACGTAGTTGGCGTTGAATATGCAGAGTCGTGTTGCGAGCGCTTCGTCTTGACTCCTGATATCTCGGGCGTGTTGGTTTTCATCCTTGACTGTCAGTATTGTGCCGTCACTCCAATCTCCCTTTGCAATTTCAGTCAGGAGTGCTGCAAGCGTCGATTTACCGCTGCCATTGCCGCCGTAAATGACGTTAAAGCGCGCGAAGTCGGTATTGCCGTGTTGGCGCCAGTTTCGAAAAATGCGGTAGTCCTTGATTTGCTTGATTCGAGTGATTTGCATCGACGTTTCCTTATTACTCTTTGATTATAAAGGAAGTTTCTGATTTTGACTTGAAGGTAAATGTACTTTGGGTGAAATGCTGTTACGCCACTACCCCCACCCCACGCTCCATCACACTCTGCACATCCACTCGCGCTTTCGCCAGTATCGTGCTGGCGTCATTACCAAGAATTTCTTCTATCTCCCAGGTTCTGACTGTCGCTTGGCGTGGTAGCCAGATGCCGATGCGCTGGGCTTGGTAGTCGTTGTCGAGATCAAGGATGAGGTAGCCCAGGAGCTGCATGAGCGTTTTGCGCACCCACGGCGCTGTGATGGTGTCCTTGACCTTGCAGTCGAAGAGGGTGTCGTCGATGAACCAGTCGCCGTCGGCGCCACCAACCAAGGAGGCACCGGTAAAGTGCGGATTCTCCGTGTACTCGACGCCCTTACGGATCATCGTGCGCCATTGTTCGACTTGCACCTGATTGGCAGCGCGCAGGTTGGAGACGTCGGCAAGCATGGCGGGCGGAATCGAAGCAAACAGTTCATCGACGGTTTTGCTCGCGTGCAACCGTTCTCCCAAGGAACTGAAGAGTGCGCGCAGGCCCGCCCGATATAACGCCTCACACCAGGTGAAGATGATACTGGCGCGATCTTTATCTTCTTCGGTGCCTTGGATCATTAGGTTCTCGGCTTCGCGGAAGCTATCTGCCAGCATGTCTGTGATACGCTCACCGTCCTTCATGAGCCGTGCGTACATGAGGGCGAACGCCCTGACGCCAAGGGCGGACGCGCTGTAGGTGGGCTCAAACTGGTCGAGCATCATCCTGGTGCGGATGTCGAAAGCGGTGCCAACGGTTGGTGAGTGCCGTCGTTTGTCCTGTACTTCCTTCGGCAGCGGAACGACCAACGGTGCCTTGACTAGGTCGTAGAAGCCGAGCTGCGTGGCGAACTCCTTGCCTGCCTTGGATTGGCCAGCGGCGGTTGCGAGTGCTGGGGCGCAGTCCTCCACCAGCTTGTGAAAGGGAGATTGCTTGTCGTTGAGATGGCTCGTCAGGCTCATAGGAGGCTCCACCGCAGGATTGAGAGGGATATATGGCAGTGCAGTACCGAGCGACGCCGGTGTCGCCATGGGTGACAGGGGCTGGAGGAAACCTCCAGGAGGGACGGGGCTGCGTTGCCGCAATCGATAGTAGAGCGCGGTACGGCGAGCCAGTAGCCGTCTCCCGTCCTGGCGGGCTGTTTGTGGCTGAATCGTGATCTGATGCGGGCAAGACGCAGTGCACCTCGCTCTGCGGGCCACATCCTGCTGTCAGGGATAGCCTCAGCGATGAAGGCCAGTAAGCATGCTGAAGCGGCTATGGCGGGCTACCGGGCACGTCCAAGGTTGGGTTCTAGAACACCTACCCTCCAGCAAAGTCGGCGACACCTACGTCGCTGACGCAGCAGCAGATAAAGCAATAGACGCCGGCGAACCGGCGTCCAAAGGAGTGATCGAGGTGCCTGCGCTGCTACGCCGCCTGCAACCTACTCTCAACAATTGTCACCCGGCCAGCGAGATCCTCATGCTGCGTGGTGAGCAGCCGTAGTGCGCCTTGATCTTGGAGGGCGTCTTCCCGCTGAGTTTTGATGTCTTTACTGAGTGTGTCGATCCGCTTGGTTACTTCCTGATGGTTGCGGTCGATTTTCTTGTCCAGCTCTGCGAACTGGTTGTCAATCTCATTGAACTGAGCACCAATAGCGTCGAAACTTTCCTCCATGTTGCTGCGTACGTCTTTTATCTCGTGTTCCAGCTTATCCATGCGACCTTCTAAGCTGTCCATACGACCTTCTAAGCTGTCCAAACGGCCATCTATCTTATCGAGTCGTTCATCAACTTTGTCCAGCCTACCATTGATCCTCTTCTCGGCAGCGCTGAGGTTAGTGGTTAGTAGTTCTTGTATGCGTTGGAAGTCTTTTTCAGTCATATTTCTATTTAAGCACGTTAATGCGTGAGTGTAAAGCGCGATATCGTGGCGAATGGAAAGAAGCCGGTCTGGCGACGGTGTATCGCCGATACAACTAGTATTTCTTCAGGTGCTCGAGAAAAGGGTGAATAGCGGAACGGCGGACATCTCCAATGCAATTGAGTGCCATCAATGTCTATGACAATGGCGTACGTAAATGTGCTACTCCCACTGTGGTGAGCAAACTTCGCTAACGCAAATGATGTTATCGTCACCGCGAGAGCGGGATACCGTCAAAAAGCATTTAGCGGCGGAGGTGTGAGCAACCAGAACAACACCATGATATTGGTACAACACCCCATCGTCCGGCTGATCTATCCATACTATTCACACGCGGCATATCTCCTACACCCGCACTCCCCACACCGCCCATACACCGTCATGCTCGGTGCGAGTCGCGTGCGCTGGCGCAGAGTAGCCCTTCAGGCAGGCACTGCGGTGGCGGCTGGATCCGCGTCTTCTTGCCAAGCACGACGCTGCCGTCGCCAAGGAGGACGTACGGCACCAGCGGGAGCGGCCCGCCTGGCCGATCCTGCTTGAGCCAGCTGTTGTACCTCCTGGTGATACCTCGCCGACTCTCAAGTTCATAGTCAGGGAGTTCTCTATCGAGCGGAAGTGGCTGCGGCACGAGCAGTGGCAGGTGGCGGCCCGGCTCGATAGTTTGGTCGATTGTCGCCCATACGGTGAAGACAGCAAGCGACTTTCGGAGATCTCCCTTGGGATTGATGCGTTTGGTGCAGACAGACCAGCGTGGCCGCAGGTGTGCGGGCATGGCACCGACTCGGCTAATGTAGTGCTCAACGGGGCCGTAGTTGGTGATGTGGACGCAGCAGCCTGGGTCATCGATAGCGGACTCAAGGCCAAGCCGGAGCCCCTTGGGTTGATTGACGGCCTTGGGGACTGTCCGAAAGAGGAAGACCAAGGCTGCGATTGCGACGGGGACAGCGCTGAAGATAGTGGCCCAGTTAGCGGCTGTATTCAGCATGACCATCCTGTCCGCTTGGGAGAGTGCGCACCAGCAGCGGCACTGGTGGCCTGCATGAGGTGTCGCCGTCGCTGACCAGCCAGGTGTCATCGTGTTTGTCCGGCCTCGTGCAGCGGCTTCATCATCGTAGGGCGCCAGGTAGTGCCAGCCCTGAGTCTCCGCATCGTCTACGCATCGCACTCTGGTAACGACGCATACGGCCCCCAACTTGCGCACGTTTTCCGTGAGCAACCTGCACTTCGTCAAGAGCAGAGGCCAAGCAGCAGCGTTGGTTCGCGCTACCAACTTCCGTACAGAGGCTGGGCCGCCGCCTTGGTCGCTGTCGCCCAGCTCACCACGTCTACGCCCGCCATGACGCGCGTTTCTCTCAGCCGTCGTTGTGCCTCATCAGCATCGCTTGTGCTCATCCTCGATAGACCACCAAGAAGCTTCGTGGATAGATACGACGCTGCACGCACCTGCGCGATCACTCGGTGCGTGCGACAACACCGCTCAGATTGTCGCCTAGCCAGCTACCCATTGACGTATAGCACCTGGTCAACGTCGTATTTCTTATGGGTGTTGCCTATTGGTTATGGGGCTAGACACTTCCGCCCGCGCTTTGCACGATGTTGCTGCATGTCACGACGTCGTCACAGCAGTTCTAGAGATTGGATCATCATGTCTGCCATCTTCGCATCTCTCGACAATCGCTTCAGTGTGGCCAGCTTGCGCAGGCCCAGCCAGGGCCTATACGCCAGCACTATTGCGCCCGAGCAAGTTGCGCCAAGTCAGCTGGCGCGCATGGCGGCACTCTCCGTCACGCTCGTCCGCATCCCCATCATTCTCTTCGGCATTGCTGCTTTGAACATGGGCTGGCAGCTCATGGCCTGTACGTCGTTCGTGGCCTTCGCGCTGCTGGACTACTTCGATGGTGTGGCTGCCCGCAAGGTAGGTGAAGACACTGCCTCACGCCGGCTGGGCGACGTACTGCTCGACCGCGTCTCCATCCACACGGTCATCCTCCTGACCTGCCTGTACTACGGCGGGGGATGGGCTGCCTGGAGCGTGCTGCTCCTGCGTGACCTGCTACAGGGTGGCTTCTCCTCCTACCTGCTAGCCAAGTACCGCGTCATCATCATCGGGGCCTACTGGCATATGTCATACGGTATTGCCATCCTCGTCTGGGAGTGCGCCTACGTCATGACGGGATCCGTGTCTCAGGCGCTGACTGTGTGCACCGCCGCTATTGTGTACGCCACTGGAGCGGATTATGTTGCGCGCTGCTTGAGGTTGGTTCGGGCATGAACAAGGCTCGTTACAGTATTTACGACAAAATTATATCGATAGTTGGGAGCGTCTACTCGGAAGAGGATCCGGGAATAGACAAGGACGATGCAATCTGGCACCCAGTCGTACATCCAGTAACCCAAGTAGGTTTGGTATTCACATTTACTGTAGTTACCTCTACGTTATACGTATTCTTTCTGTATGTCACTCAAGAAAGAAATCGCATACCGTCGGAGTGGCAATTCTATGCGCTCGTTGTGACGTATCTTCTCACCTGGGCGTCGTTTCGCTTAGAGAGACTTCCGCAACTGGCAGGTTCGAAATTCAGCGTAGTGACAGGAAATGGAGCGGAAAGCAACGTATCGCAATGGCCGCCACCCACTGTCGAACTGCATTCTCAATATCATAAAGTTAAGATAGGTGTAGCGGTCAGAGTATTTGCGATGGTGGTTGCGTCGATTGCAATATCGTGCTGGTTTGCGATATATTCTGGCGGGCCATTCCAGAGCGCATATTCGCAGATCATAGTCGCATACCCACTGTTTGCCACCAACATAGCACGCAATAAGTACTCTCTGGTCGCTGTGTATGCACTTACATTCTCTTTGATGCTAATATACGAAAAAATTAAATGGTGGCACTACAGTTTGTATGAGACCCAAAATACAAGTTGGTATATTGGCATCATGATATTTCTTCTCATTGGGTCTGCGGCCGTTGCGGCCAATAGCAGAGGGATTGCTCGGAACGTAGACAAGATATCGAAAATAAATCAGAAATGATGCATCTTCTTCTGTTTGTGAGGAAAGTTGCTGCACCTTCCCTGTCGACACTAGTATTTCTTAGCGGACTGATAGAATGTGAAAATTACTACAAAACAACAGACTATACTGCCAAATGCGGCCCTGCCGACACTGACATTCATGCTGATTAGCAAAACAAAGAATGTTGCGAGCAGTAGGAATATAGCAAGTATTGACAATAAAATGTTCTTAGTGCTTTGAATCTTCATGACCTCTCGTTTCCGGGAAGGTGCAGCATTTATTATTGTATAACATTCAATGATATATTTCTAGAACTCCCAGCCGAATCATGATTCGAGCATTCGCTGTTGTGCGGCTTCAGAAATATCAAGCAGTCGAAGTATCTTTGCTCTGACGATTTTATCGAGGAGACTACAGATCTCCTCCAGGTCGTTAGGGTCGTATAGTGATGAACCGTGGGAGAGATTATTGCGTACATTCGTCAAAGCATCTGCCGAGGACATTCTTTTGCTTCCAGGCTCGTTGCGAACTTGGGCAACAATCTCACTACCATCTATCTGGTCCTGAACAGATTTGGGAAGCCCTTGGAAGGTTGTGTTAAGCGCATCTCTTAGCCCACTGAAAGGTCTGCGAGGGAACTTCTTCTTCAAGAATCTGAAGTCTTCTTTGCTGACAGTAGGTTTGACTTTCTCTAAGAGTGCGTTTCGCTTCTCCGTATATTGTTCACACCGCTGTTGATACTCTTCCTTGTGTTCGTAGCCGTATAGTCCTTCTATGGCCTGGATCAAGAGAAGGTAGCGTGAACGTGGATGCTGGTCGTCAGATACTGCGTTACTCCGGTATGTTTCTATGAGCGGGTGTCGCGATGCTTCAAGTTCACGGCGCTTGATTAAGAGCTCAAGGAGATTGACGTTGTCTTGCTTCAAGTTGATGACAGCGTGAGTGCAGTTGAATTTGTTCTCATCAATTTTGATGCAGTCTTGCAAAATATCGTAACGGAAGACTTGGTCTGCGCGCCGTTTTGGGTCAACCGCATCCTTGTCTTCGAAAGCGAGCAGATACATAATGTCGAGCGGCTTGCCGTTGATTACTTCGAGAAGGTCGCACAATGGAATAATCCACTGAAGCCACCAGTCGACGAGGCTGATTGGTTCTTCGATATCGATCCGTAGATAGGGCGCAAATGAAGTGCGGAAGTTGAACCTGTCTGGGCGGAGGCGGCCAGCATAGCCGAGGCGTATTTGCGCCTCCTGATTGTTCCAATCCAAAGAGTTTCGTGTTGGTATGCTTATTTTGTATGATTCATCGTGCTCGTCTGTGCGTTTCGTGAATTCTATAGTGGTTGGAGCTACGTCAACTATCGTTTCCAGGCCATCGATCTGTAGTTCTATGCTCTGATATTTTCGGTAACTATCGTGCTTAAAAGGTCTGGTGGATAGTACTGCAAAAGCTCCATTTGCCTCGCCGCCGTTGTGAAACCAGTAACTCATCTGACCGTTTAGTAGTGCAACATGAATCCCGGACGATAGAGTGCCAGTTAGGCAATTAAAGTCGGTGGTTTGAGGGAATGTCGCTTGCCCACTGTTCGACGCACAGGGGAGAGTCCCCTGAAATGAGGCTGTTGGGTGGTGGCGTCTGGTAAGGTTAATCGTCCCTAGCACATCGACAAGCTGATCCTCGTTGGTATCCTGCACAGCTTTTGGGAGATGCCAGGTGCACATGTATTCGCGTGGTTCATGCGGCAAGTTCACTGCCATCATATCGTTAGTGGGCTGACTCATCGTGTCTTCCTAAATAGAGTCTTCGATTAAAATGAGCGCCTGCTTTGTCGCATGGCGCTATGGCAGAGCCTACTATGAGCCTTCGACAACTTCGTCGAAGTAGTTGGGCGATATAGACCTATTATAAGCTGTGGCGTATAGAATCAACTTAAGATTTGCCGGGTGCGCTCGTGGGTGCTTCCACCTCCAGCAGCTCCCTCGCCTCCACCCCAATCTGCTCCGCCATCTTCTCCAGGCTCTTGAGGGTGAGGTTGCGTTCGCCGCGCTCCACCCCGCCCATGTAGGTGCGGTGGACGCCAAGTTGGTCTGCGAAGGCTTCTTGGCTCAGGCCTCTCTCCAGCCGGTAGGCACGCAGGTTCCTGCCCACCGTCTTCTGGAGATCACCAACAGCCACATCTCTCAGACTGGCTACCTGCTACTTGAAGGTCTACAGACTGATGAGTAGCATCAAGTGGAACGGGCGGCAGACGATGTGCGGTAGCAGAGGGGAGGAACACCATGGCCATCACCCTCCAGGCGCTGTCCGAGGCACACATCCCCACCATTCTCGAGGCGTGCGCGGACTGGGAGGAGCTGGCGCGGTATGGCGCGCCGTACTGGCGGCCGAGGAGCAGTGCGGAGCTGCGCCGCAAGATCGCCGATACAGCGGGCCCGCAGCCGGCTACGGCCTACAGCTTCGTCCTAGCGGAAAGCGATGGCCGGCTGGTCGGTGAGGCCTCGATCCATGCCATCGACTGGCGCAACCGCGTTGCCCAGGTGGGCATCTGCATCTGGCGGCCGAGCGATCGGGGCCAGGGCTATGGTGCGCCGGGTAGCCAGGCTGTCATTGACTGGGCGGTTGGCCACTTGGGGCTGCATCGCCTGGAGGCATGGATCCTGGCGGGTAACGCCGCTTCGCTCGGCCTCTTCTGCAGCCTCGGCTTCGTCGAAGAAGGCCGGCTGACGCAGCGGTACCTGGTTGGTGGCCAGTATGTGGACATGCTGGTGCTGGCGCGCATCACTGGAGCGTAGGGAGATGGACGCGGGGGGGAGTGGATGGTCGGTGGCGGCCAGCTGCTCCCTGCTTTCTACTTCTCGTCCCACCATCGCTGTTCTCCGTTGGCTGCTGCCGCTGGTCTGGCCTTCGTACCTCGTACTGCGGTTGGCTGCGGTTGTGCAAGCGGACAGAGTCTGGGGGAGAGGTGGCAGCGTGCGATCTGAGCAGCCAGCAGGTGAAGCGGAGCGCTGCCCTGCGTGGTGCGCCGTCAACCATGATGTGGCGAGCGATGAGCTTGATGGCGTCGTCCACGAGAGTGCTCATCTCCCTGTAGCAGGCGTTGTCCCACAGCGCGAGCACGACGCGGACGATGTGCCTGTGCGGCAAGCGGCAACGGCCGAGCTCTACCTGGTGCGCTACCAGTACGCCGGTGAAGCGGACGAGTGGCTCTACCTCGGCGATGGACACCACGGGCTGGACGTCAGCCCCGAGACGGCGCAGCGGCTGAAGCGGGCGATTGGCCGGGTGATGGATAGTGAAGTTGAGCGCAACTGACGTTAGAGACAAACACAAAGTGGGCGTGCAAACAACGTCGGGATGCTTATTTCTGTCATGTATAAAAGCGGTTCTGATCTGCGCAAATGCAGGGAGCCGCCGTGTGTGAGCTCCCTCTGTCGATACCCTTTGCGGACGGATTGTCTGCGGCGTCTCGCCCTACTAGTCGACTTATCTGCGCACCATTTGCCATGCTCAGGTAATGCTGTCCGTGTTTGCCCTTTGTAGCTGCATTTTGCTATACTATATCTATTCATGGCCAGCAAAGATGTACTACCGCTGTATCGTCGGCTGCTCAAGACCAAAGCAGCGTTGCTGGCCGTCTCCTTCACCTTGATCGGTATTCTGCTCATCATGCTCAACGCCTGGTTGGCGACACTGAGCCTGGGCGACTGGAGCTGGCTGCATCATCTGCCGCTGGATGAGGTCGGTGGCCCACTGCTTGGGGCTGGTTTGGTCTCCACAGTCCTGGACTACTCCTACCGGCGCGACCAAGAGGACGTCGCCATCCAGCGCACCCAGCAGGCCATCATCGACCTGTCGCCGGCCAAGCTGTGGAGCGTCCTGTGCGAGGGCCTTGCCCGCCACCCCTCAGAGCTGGCTCGCCTGACTACACCCGAACGGCTCGACGACGCAGCGGCGGCCATCATGGCGCAGCGCCTGGGCGACGAGCAGTTCGCCCGCGAGATCTATGCCGACATCCGCGACCAAGCCATCCGCGCCGCCGAGCGGTGGTACGACGTCGAGGCGCGCGTTCGGCTCTCTACTGCAGTAGAGAGGAGTACCGCAGGTACTCCTCTGCTGGACGTCACGGTGGAGTGGGAGTACACCACTGTGCCCAGTGGAAATGAGCGCCGCTTCGCCTGCGTATCCGATCGGGCGGCGTACAACGCACTGCGCGGCGACATCCCCGCTACCTCCACCTGGTTCATGGCACCACGCCCTGGCATGGACGCACGCCGCCAGGAGTCCTACGAGTTGCTCGAGTTAACCATCGATGGCCGGCCACAGCCGATCCGCCGCACCGTCCAGGCGACTGGCCAGACCTACCGTGTCCAGCTGGACGACGCAGCGCAGAGCGGTAAGCCGGTGCGGATCCGCCAGCTACTCCGTGTCGTCACCCCATCGTGGGGCCACCGTCTCTTCGTGGAGTTGCCCCGGCCTGCGCGTGGGCTCTCACTCCGTGTTGACTACACCGATACCGCGATCGCCGAGATGATGATCACCGACACGGTTGCGGCGACGCAGGTAGCCCGGGTGCATCGTTCGCCGAAGGCTGTCAGCAGCCGCGTCGTATCGCTCGACATGCCTGGCTGGCTGCTGGCCAAGGCTGGCTTTGCAGTGACTTGGACGCTCGAAGCAGAGCTGCCTCACGACGCCAAGCACCGTGAGGCAGCCTGATGGATCGCAGTCAGTCGCCACCGCTCATCGCTCTCACCTCCCCACCGCTCGGTTGTATCGCGACCTTGATGCTACTCATCAGTCTGTAGACCTTCAAGTAGCAGGTAGCCAGGCTGAGAGATGTGGCTGTTGGTGATCTCCAGAAGACGGTGGGCAGGAACCTGCGTGCCTACCGGCTGGAGAGAGGCCTGAGCCAAGAAGCCTTCGCAGACCAACTTGGTGTCCACCGCACCTACATGGGGGGAGTAGAGCGCGGCGAACGCAACCTGACGCTCAAGAGCCTGGAGAAGATGGCCGAGCAGATTGGAGTGGAGGCTCTGACGCTCCTGCAGAAGTAGTGCAGGGTCAAAGGGGTTGGGAGAGCGGGGTTGTGGTGGATGAGGAGGGAGCCTCGCTCCTAGTAGGCGCTACTGTCACAGCTTTCCGTGCCGCGCTGAAGCGCTGTTGAGCATCACTTACTCGTCAGCCGCTGAAGTCGCTTCTTGAGATCGCGTTTCAGATCAAAACCATCATGGTATATAACATCGTCCATGTCGTACCTCAGGTAGCGAATTGATCGTAGGTCAAACGGGACATCGCTAGAATCTTGCGTCAACATGACGGTTTTACGGGGAAGCGCGTGCGCCAACCCAACTTCATAAAAGACGTTGGGGTTGCGTCCGGTTAGGTCGGCCACGATAACTTCCGCGCGCCACAGCAACGACGCTACATCGGCCATAATGTGGTCACTATCCCATATGTCGTCAACACGTTGGCAATATAGGCCCGCATCGGAGACGGCTTTCTTGATGGCGTCGTAAACCGCGTCATATTCTGTGTCGAACGGCATCATCACCGCCACGAGCGATGAATCCCGAGCCTCAGTAGTTGGAAAACTAATCGCACCGGAACCTTCAGAGTCACTCGTTGTGGCTGCTAAATACACGTGCTTGAGAAGCACTTCATACAAATCGACATCCTTGACCGACCAGCGTGTCCGATGCCAACCCCACTGATCTAAACTCGCGCCCAGTTCGCGAGAGAGTTGTTCAATAACTCCCGTTCCAATCGGCGGAACACCTGTATCTTCTTCGAACTTGAATTCAATACTCGCATCAGCTTCGTTCAAACTAGTAATGTGTCCTACACGCGCAATTTGCTCAGCGGTACTGTCGCCCACCTCAGGCAGGACAAGTGCTGGAAGCTTCATAAGTTCGCAATGCAGGTCTTCGCCCAAAGTGCTACGAACCTCTTGTGACGTCGATTCGAGGAAGCGCTCTTTTGCGATTACTCCTCCGCGAGACCCAACGATCAAATTAAACATACTAGTTACCTCCAGGTAAGACCCTGTAGCGCTGTAGCGTAGCCATCGGTGGCGCCGCCTCAACGTATCTTACCGCGTGATCGAACAAGGCAACTAGAGCCGCATTGCTAAAGAACCATTATCAATGTCAAAGTATTGTGGTGGTTTCTTTATGCCACCAAAAGAGGTTGCTGCTTTGAAGTACACTGCTGGGTCTTGTAATTTATGATTGGATAGTTTGAGGGTCAACTTTTCGAGACTGATGGATCCTCGCGGGCCTGACGAGGGGTGCGGAGAAATGACATTGAAAGGCGATGACAACTATCTCTATACTGTAGACATGCGTCCAGCACAATATTGGGATATTAGTTCCTGGAGTGAACAGAGTGTAAAGACTCGCGATAGATTGCCATCGTACTGTCGCAATTGGTCAGTAATGGGACGACTCCGGGAGCGCCATCGACTCAACGATGACGCAACGTCGCTACATGGCCCAAGGTGGGAAACCATCGTTGCGCTCGCCTTTATTACTCAGCCAGCAGATGCACTTGAGTTGCTCGAACATAATGGCGAGGTATTGAATCTACGATCAGGTAGTCGATGGGATCTATTCTTCCCTGGTTATTTTCAGACATCGCTAACTAATGAAAGTATATTTCTGCCTGGATGTATGCCAGTTGGGCACGGCTTCCTATCTAACTGGTACTTTAATGCCAAAGACTTTGACCGCATGTGCAAGCAAGTGGAGACGATGAGTCAAGGACGATTCATCTACGATGGGCGACCAACCATCATGGTGGTTCGGGCCACATACGACGATAGCGGCGAACCATCTATCGACTGGAATTCTATTGCATTCGGTCCGCTATCAGATCGTTGGCATGGGGTAAAGACACTTTCGTTGAACGAAGTGGTATACCGCATTAGCGTCGATCTGGAGCGTGGTAGCGAGGCTCCAGAATGGGGTATAGCAGAACTGCTGGACTACGATAGACACTCGAATCCACCAGTACGAAGCGCAACAACTGATACGGCTATTGCTGTTGCTGGTGGAACTTTAGCGACGTGGCTTGGGCGAATGCTTGGAATGAATTAATTCTGGCTCCGCTACGGCAAACCGACAATATACCCACTGTTGACCTGTTGATTGGAATGATCAAGTACTCGCAAGCGAAAGTCTCTTTCGCACATTATATTGGGTCATTACTTTAAAATCGAGCCTACTGCTTCATCCTCCGCAGCTTCTCCGTTATAGCCTTGACCTGACCAAGGCCATAGTTATCCGCATATTTGTGAGCCTCATCAGTTTGCTTTATCTTTTCTTCCAATTGCACTTCAGCCTGTTTCCGCTCATCCTTGCTCTGGAGATAGAGGATTAGGCGGATCATGTAGATGACAACCAGGCTGGAGATTATCAGGATCATGATGGGAGGCTCGCTGCCGTCCCTGAGATCGCTTGGCGTAGCGTAGCTGGCGAATATGGACGCTACTGTCAGAACTACCGCGATAACAAGAATGATGGGATTTGGTTCCGTTTTTGCCTTCGGTAGTTCGCGGTCTTTGTCGTCTATCTTTGGCACTGCGTTGAGCATGTCAACACGTTTTTGCATGAACTCCAGTCTCTGAATATTGAGTTGGAGGAATGCGCGAACGTTGCCAGAGCGTTTCTCAGGTATTTCTTTTGAATCGAGGCGAGATAGTTCCTTCCGGAACTCCTGCAAGGGTGCAGTGGAATTATCCTCAAAAGGGCGATACTCTTGATACTCATACACATCTTTAATGTAGTCGCGTTCGTCCACCTCATTGGCAAACGGGAAGCACGCGTGCTCAATAGCGCAGTAATACGCATATTGAACATACTCCATCGTCTCAGCATCCAAGTCGTCGTTATGACGGAGTGCTTCTAAGCAAAGCTCGATGGCTGTATCGCAGTTGTCGATGCCGACGTACGAGTAGGCGGCCCGCCACGCCATGTCGGAAGGAACGTCAGCTTCGATGGCTTCAAAGGCGCGCTCATAGTTCTCCACCGCCTTCTTGTGTTTGCCGAGCAGTCGGAATGCTTCACCACGGACGTAGTTCACGTCAGCTACATTCTCTTCGCGAGTGTCGAGGATGTAGGCATTGCTGGCGTGATCTCGTGCGCGTTTGTAGTGATTGCGCTGCTCTTTCTTGCCATTCGCTCGTGAGCCCTCACGAAGCTCGATCCAAGCTGAGATGACGTAGCTTTGCGGATCATTGCCGTGTACTGCTCTGGCCTTGCTCGCTGCGGCTCGGGCGGCGTCGTCATCGTCGACGAAGTAGTACTTCCGTGCCTCGGCGATCCAGTCGATGGGCGCGCTATCCTCGACTGGTTGCGACAGAAGTGCTTGGTCGTACGCCTCACGCGATGCATCGTTTTGGAAGACGAGAGCGGCGTCTGCCAGGAGGCGGAGTTTCTCGCTTGCCTCAGCACCTTTTTCTCCACTGAGAAAAGCTCGCTGTCGCCATTGACGCCGAACGCGCTCAACATCTTGGCGTAGTTGGTTTGTCGATTCTTTCCGTTTGAAGCCGAATGCTTGGTAGTAGTCGCAGTTAGTTTCTAGTAGTGATTTACGCATGCGCCCGTAACTCTCCATTCGGATGTCTGTTGGGATACCCTCCGACTAGGAGGAGTCAATCAATTACTGTCTTATGGAAATGAGAATAAGTCGAGGCTTATTTTAGGCGTAGCAAGATAGACTCTGATATGAATGACACGAGTCCAAGACGTTCGCCAACGTAACTGGTCAAGACTTCGCCGTGTGAGCGCTTCGATCTTTAAAGTCTTTAATCAGTGTCTGCCATTCTCCCCATTCTGGTACGTCCATATACAGGTCAGATACGTCCATGCCGCTGAATTCATGGCGGATGCGTTTTGTTGGGTTGTTTACGTCGATGAACATAAACTCACCACTACCATCTTGATGGTTCGTAATCATGACTTCCATTGGCTTTTGTGGAAGCCATTGGCCGTTACCGAGAGTGTCGCCATAATCGTAGAATTGCATTAGTGCACAAAATAGGCGGCCGTCGCCCACGTTGTTCCACCAGAGCGTTTCTAGGGGCATATCAAGAAACAGGAAGCGGCGTACTGTAAAAGAGGGATTCTCTCCCGAATCAACATTAATATAGTACGGCGCGTACTTTACGCCCGCTTTCTCTTCGTCTGGTGCGACAATAGTGATATCTTTGAGCGGCATCTTGTAGAACTTTTTGGCTTCGTCTTCACTGAGCCAATATGGCTCATAATTCTCCGTCTCAAATAGCTTCGATATTGGCATTGCGTTCTGAAGCTTGACATTAAAGTCTTCGCAGAATTTCCAATTCATTTACGTTTCCTTTCGTTAATTAACGCCATTCCTAGTGTACTTGCCATTCGGCCAATCTTCAATACTGAGTTTCTGTTCTTGATGGAATTTTTTCCGTCATCTGACAGTTTCCATTCGTCGTGCCGCGTATCCCATATCGTTACGTGCTTCTTTGCTGCGTATGCTAAATATTCTGGTGGTGGTGGATCGTCTTGCTCAGGTATTTCCAGTATCATTATTCCCTTGAGCGACTTTCCAATTAGTTCGTCTGGGTCAAGGCCAACGGATTCAAATTTTTCCCGATTGGAAGGGGTATCGGCGATGACAATGCGCTTGTCCCCGGGGGTGTATTTATTTGCGAGCTGATCGACATATTGCTTCCAAGTCGAAAATGAAATCTCTCTGATCTGGCTATGCTTTCGTTCGACAACTTGCTCGTAGTTTATGCTGATCGAGTCAACGCGGTTGTATTTGGATTGTTTTGGAAAAGCGGTGCCGTCGCTTCCTACGCGCGCTCCCGCTTGTGTCACGTGAATTTCGTTTAGTTGGTATCTGCGAACATTTTCAAGGTTAAAAATTCTTCCTTCTATTATTCGAATCAACCAATCAGTGGAAGAGGAATCGTGCTCGGTAAGGTATCGTACAATTATTTTAAGTCTATTGATTTTTTCTAGGTCTTCGCTAGATGTGCTATCGTTGAAGGCGTCTCCTCTTGGGTCGCTGAACATGTATCGGTATTGTTTTTGGGTTAGAAGCGAAATTGCTTTGGCTAAACTGCTGCCAGTTTCCTCTCTGTCTTTTGTGGTGAGTTTATTGTCTTTTTGATGATCTTGGTTTGGTTTTTTGTGCGTACATGCTGGTAAAGGTGCTGATGTTGCGGTTTTTCGTAGCGATGTGGTTGTGTCAATCTGTGTACCACGAGATGTGTTGGAAGCGGCTTGTCCATAAAGTCTCGAAATCAGCTCTTCATTGGCATTGTTGTACTCTATGATGCAGCCACTGGCGATGCTGGTTATAAAACCTTGCGCTGTTGCAAGATTGTTCGCAGCCTCCTGAGCGGAGTCGCTGCAGTATGTGGACACTCGACTGCAGACATCACTGATAACTGCACTAAGTCGGTCGATGCTTCCTTGTGTGCCACTGGTTGAAGTGAGTAGTTCTCGGCCTCGATGGAGTTCGTCAATCACTTCCTGAAAGTTGTGCGACATTGCCTATAGTCCTTGGTGTTAATCGTCCGGTGGTGGGTCAAGCGGAATAGCCTCGATACTATTTACTGCGTACTCGATCTGATCGGCGCATGCCTTCAGGTAACCTCTTGCTGTCGTCATTTGCTGCAGCATCACCTCGGTAAGTTGATGGCCGTCGGCGGCGCTGTGGGTAATTGCAGCTACGTCGTGGGCGCTGGTATCGGCGTCTGCTACCAAGCCAAGTGCGTCCTGTAGCTTTTGGAGGAGCTCCTGCTTTGCCTCTTCGCTAATGGTTTCTGGCATGAGGGGCTACTGCTGAGCGTGCTGGATGAAGTCGTCGACGGCGGAGCTGAGCTGGCTCATGGCGGCGGCGCAGCTCTCGAGAGCTTGGCTGGCAGTGCGAACTTGCTGGGCGGCGCTCTCGCCCGTTTGGGAGGGTGCAGTGACGGACTGCAGCTCATCTGCCTTCTGAGACAAGGACTGGGCGGTGGCGCTAGTACCGGTGCTGAGCTGGGTGGCGTTGTTGCCGATCTGCTGGGCAGCAGCGACGACGTTGGCGAGGGCGGGCATAGCGGTGCTCCTGTTTCGTGTCTTAGAGGTTGATGACTTGCTGGCAGCCGTCTGCGGATTCGTTGAGCGCACTTTCGGCACCGCCGAGGCTGTCGAGTGCCTGGCTGAGAGCAGCGAGCATGCGCTGCTCGTGGCCAGCGTTGTCGCCTTCCAGCTCAGACGTGACGAGAGTGATGGAGTCCTCGGTCTTGGTCTTGAAGCTGGCGATCTGCGAGAGCTGGTCTTCGATCTGCTGCTTAATGGACTCGACGGTGGCGAGGACATCGGCGAGAGACATAAGTGTGGGTACCTTTCGACGCGGCGGTTGAGAGAGGGAGATATTGAGCCTGGTGGAGCGATGCGTTCCGTCAGCTGATGCGGCTGTAGGGGATGACGAGCTGTGGGTTGCTCATGGTGGCGCTGTCCCAGACGAGGGCACGGTTGTCCTGCGGCGTCCAGCGCAGGATGGGCTGCTTGAAGGCCTCGCGGGCTGAGGAATGGTCGAGGTGCATGGCAATGCGGATGTCGAAGTTGTTGTCGCCGCCGAGCCCGACCATGGCTTTGAAGGAGGCGTACTTGTTCCACCAGCCCAGGAGGTGGATGCCGGCCAGCGGGCCATTGGCGAAGAGCGTCTTGATCTTGGTGGTGTCGCTGCGCAAACGCTCCAGACCAAAGCCGATGACATAGACCGGTGGCGCACTGGCGTCGTCGGCTGTGAATGCGGCTCGCTCGACCAGTTCGTCGATGAGTGCGTCTGCCTGGTGCTTGCCGACAAGGCGGTAGATGCTGCCAAGCTTGGTGAGTTCTTGCTCGAAGTCAGTGCGCATAGCGTCGCGAGCAGGTGACGGCCAGTCGCCGATAAGATCGAGGACGATGATCTCGGCGGACGGCGTGCTGTGCAGGAGGGAGAGCGCAGCGTTGAGCAAGATGGTGTGGCCTGGGCCGGTGCCGAATAGGGCCAGGTTGCGGCCGACGTCGGTGGAGAAATCCGCTGCCAGTGGCGCGACGCCGACGGTGATACGGCGGCCGAGCATGGCGTGCCTGCTCTGCAGATTCGTCAGGAAGCGTTCGTCGTCGTGCAGGCTGAGGCGGTGTTCGCCTTCGAAAACCTCTGGTGGGGTGACGGTGCCTTGGGCCTGCTGCCACCAGGCGGTGCGCAGCTCGGCCAGGATGGCGTCATCGGCGTAGGCGATGGTGGTCTTGCGGTTAGACGACAGCTCGCCGTAGTCGAGGTTGACAATGGCTTCTCGAGACCTGATGTGGCTGGCAGCATCATTCTTGAGACCGAGCGTAGCGTGGGACTCCGCCAAGGAGTTCTTCAGGGCCAGACGCACCGGGATCTGAGCGAACAGTGCCTGACCAGTGGTGCCCCCGAGCATGCCGCCACTGCCAATGGTCTGGGAGGCCAGGATGAAGTGGATGCCGCAAGCGCGGAACAACCGGGCACCTTTGACGAGGAGATCACTAGCGGTCGTGGCGACGGTATCTTGGTCGGCAAAGAGCATCTGGAACTCGTCGATGACCACCACGATGCGGGGCATGACGGCCTCGGGATCAGCCAGGCGGTACTGGCGGATGTTCTGAACGCCAGCGGCCTTGAAGGTGGCCATGCGCTGGCGGTAGATGGCGAAGAGATGCCGCAGGACGTTGACGCCGTACTCTCTGTCGGCGTCCAGCCCCAGCACGCGAGCATGCGGCAGAAACGAGCCAGTGCTCGGGTCTGGGGCGAAGGCCTGGAGGGTGACGCCTTCCTTGAAGTCAAGCATGTAGAACTCGACCTCGCTGGGGGAGTAGCGCTGGCACAGGGAGTGCACCACCACCGAGATGAGGTTGGACTTGCCCTGCCCAACCGCGCCGGTGATCAGGGCGTTGTGACGCTGGTTGAGCTCGTCGCCAAGCGTGACCTCGATAGTGGACATCCCATAGGTGCCGACCGCGAAGCTGACGCCATCCCGACTGGACTGCGACCAGGGGGCGTCCAGCGGCTGTACCTCACTGAAGGCCACTGGCTCCACCTGCGCATTGGCAACCGCCGAGGCGACGTGTCGGCTAACTGAGATGAGGTCATCGGCACTTTGCGGGTCGAACTGCCCTCGCACTGCCCCGTCATCGCCGTAGATCGTACGCTCGTCAACATCGCACAGCTGCGTCAGGTTGAGAATCTCCTCGTTGACCTTGAGCTTCATGGAGTGGATGAGAAAAGTGACGCCAGCAGCCGGGCCAGCCTTGAGCAGGACGGTGAGCTTGTCCTTGATCTCGTCACTCAGTAGGTCGTAGATCGTCGAGAGGACGACCAACTTGAAGCCTTCCACCTTGGGTGAGAGCTGTTGGCGGAAGTCCAACAGGCTGTCTGTGCGACCCTGAATGACGTTGAGCACTGAGCGCACATGCTCGTGCAGGTACTTGATGGTCTCGTTCAGCTCCTGAACGTCGTTGATGTGGCGCAGGATCTTCTCCCCGCCACTGTTGACGTCCTGAAATGGTGCTGCGATTCCCCTAAGCGCATCGTCAAAGACGAGCACTTCCAACTGCCCTGGCGCCGTGTGGGCCAGTGCATTGGCGAGTGCGAACTGGGCAAAGCGCACTGAATCGGCCTGGTCATAATCATCGATCCATATGTGACTACGACCGATAAAGTCCAGGTGGCCACTGTGGAGTCGTAACTGATCGGCTACACGTGTATCCATGGTAATGATTCCTCAATTCAGGTCAATTGGATTCATCAACTGTCATCATCTCGTGTAGTTGGTTCTCGAGTGCCTTGATCTCGACGGCACCAAGTGAACGCGCGCGCCCCTGAGCAGCCCGAGCTCGCTTCTGCTCAGCACGAGCCTCACGACAGGCCTTCTCGTATTTGCTCGTATCCTGATCATGATTCTGTAAGATCGTGAAGTACGCCAGCGCCCCGATCAATGGGAATATGAGTCCTATATAAAGGTTCATATCCCCGGATGAAGAAGCGGCGACGCCAATGAGTACTGCGATAATGAGAGACCCTAGTAAGATGCCGACGTTAGGTGGTTCGCCAGGCTTCAGATCGTCAGTATCAGCTAGCTCGTCGCTCGGGGCGTTCTTGATTGCAGCGATACGTTTTTCGATGAGCTCGAGACGGCTGATGTGGGCCTCGACGAAAGTTGATAGTTTCGACACCATGTGTGGCGGAATATTCTGATTAGCGATATGGTCGCGCATGCTGCGGAAGTCGTTCAAAGAGTTGACAACGGCACTTTCCTTGAGGTTGCCTTTTTCGTAAGCTCTAGTGATTTTGTCGACACTGTAGTGGAAGTGTAGACATTTTAACTCTAACGCCAAATAGCATGCTAGGTATACTTTGTAAAAGAATTCTTCATCAATTTCGGCACCTACCTTCAGTGAGATTAGGCAGATGTTGATGGCTTTGTCGTACTGCTTGAGTGTTGTGTATGAGTGTGACGCTCTCCATGCTATATCACAAAACGTAAATGGGTTGGCTTCTTGGAGAGCGCGAAGAAAACACTCTATTGCATTGGCATGCTGTTCGATTGCCCGGAAGCAGACGCCGCGAGCGAAGTTGACGTCGGCGACGTACTCTTTTTGTAGGTCGAGGACGTACGCTTCGTCGGCGAACTCCTTGGCCTTTCGGTACGTTTGTCGCTTCTCTGTGTCGCTTCCCCATGCCTCGGCAAGTTCTACCCAGGCTGACACGACGTAGCTATTTGGATTGTCTTTTTCTGCGCTGCGGGCTTTCGTGGCTGCAATCTTAGCCGGGCCGTTGTCTTTAACGAAGTAATACTTCCACGACTCATCGATCCAGTTGATTTTTTTGTCGGATTCAACGGCTTTCGGTCGCTGCTTCAGGGACTCGTCGTAGGCGTGTCTCGATTCGTCGCTTTGAAATATTTGAAGTGCTTCTTCTATGAGCTTGAGCTTTTCGTTTGCCTCTTTGCTGCTGCGCCCGCTTTGTAATCCAAGTGTTCGCCATTGACGTTGAACTCTTTTGAGATCCTTAAGAAGTTTTTGGGTTGGATCTTCTCTGTGAAGTGCGAACTCTTCGTAGTAGTCAACCACGACACTCGTCTGCTCATGTGCCATCTCAAAAGTTCCTAACTCAACGATTCGGGATTCGGAGAGGAAAGCGAAGCGAGTCGCGGACGCATCGCTGCGCACAGGCGCTGGTGCTGCGCACAGGCGCTGGTGCTGCGTCTGATTTGCACTCGCTTGGCGGAACTGAGATTAGTGAGACCGTGGCGTAATCGACCAGTATGAGTGTTGAGACTAAGAAGTAAGACTTACCAAGAGGTGCTGATGTGTGGTATCGCGCGTGCGATACCGAACGAACAGACCGTGTTGGTAAATGAGCACAAGAGTGGTGGGCTCATGTTGTGGCAATTCACGGCAGCCCCATAGTTATTGCCGAATCGATGCCACTGACTGAGAGGTAGTGCGTCAATGTCGCGTCTCACTATGTGGTTGATTGAGGGGTGGGTGGGCGATGCTGAGTCGCCGCATCGGTATTGAGGCGTCAACTGAAATGTCGCTTCACATACGATTCTTGTTGTGATTGCTGGGAAAGATCGCTCCACTTGCCTGCTGAAAGATTCTCGAGAACTATCTGATAGTCGCAATGGAGGTGTTGGTGGCGCTGCTCCGTAACTAATCTGTCTGCGGGTGTTGGCCGGACGTGTGCGGTGGACGCCTGCTGAGTTCATTTGCAGCGGTAGGGAGAGTGTTGTGGATCAGGCGTGCTCGATCATTGTGGTTGATGATCACGACATCATTGCCAAGGGCTGTCGACTGGTATTTGAGGATGCCGGGCTGCCATGGTCGGTGCGCTGGTACGCCAGTCTGCGTGATGCGGAGTGGCCCGATGGGCGGGCGTTGGTGGTGCTGGATCTGCGACTGGAGGATGACTCGACGCCAACGCAGAACCTGCGTGAGATCGAGCAGCGCGGCCTGCCTGTCATTGCCTATACATCGGCGGAGAGCCCGATTCTGGTGCGTGAGGCGATTGCCGGGGGAGTGCTTGCGATCGTGCGCAAGTCCGGGCCGTCCAGCGACCTGGTGCTGGCGATCCAGGACGCGCTGGATGGCAAGCCGAGCGCGGGCCTGGACTGGGCAGCGGCGCTAGATGCCGACGAGGACTTTGTCGTCGACTACCTGGCGCCGATTGAGGCTGACCTCCTGGCGCACTATGCAGAGGGAGAGAAGTCTGAGACGGTGGCCCGGATCCTGAACCTCTCGAAGAACACCGTCAACACCTACGTGGCGCGTATCCGGGACAAATACCGCGCCGCTGGGCGCCCGGCTGACACCCGTGTCGATCTCTTTCGCAGGGCGGCCGAGGACGGGCTGGTGAGCTACTATGGCTGACCGCCCGGGCAGAGACGCTGAGCGAGTTAGCTCCCCAGGTGAGTACCGGTTGCATGTGCGCCGTCTGGTGGCCTTGTTCGCCGGCCTTGGCGTCCTGGAGATTGGCATTCTGTCGGGCCCAACGGTCTACTTGACCGAGGGAGTGAAGCCGATTGCCGCCGCCATACTCCTGGCGCCGATAGTGGTGCTGGCGGTGGTGATAGCCAGCGTGGCGACGGGCACGATCTATATTCGCCGCCGTGGGAGGGCTCGGCGAGACCTGCTGCGCAGAGCCGATCAGTTGCTCGCTAGCCTGCTCGCAGCGCTTCTCGGTGTCTATGTTGCCGTCGCTTGTGTCCTCGCTGCTATGCGGATCCTGCCGATTGCAGCGCCGGGCGACGCGCTCGCGCGGATGCACCCGATGCTGGGATGGTACTTCGTCATTGCCGCGGCAGCTGCTGTGGTGCTGACGCGTCGGTGGCGCTTCACGTTTGTGGTGGCGCTGGCGCCGCTGCTAGTCATGGTCAATGCCACGGCGATCGGTGAGCTGCAATTCGTCTCGGTAGAAGACGTCATGCTCGATACGGCAACTAACCTGGCCACCATTGGTGCACTGACCTGGCTTTTACGATTGGCGGAGACCTCGGACGCCAGCAGTACTCGGCAGCGTGCCCAGGCCGTGGAGCTGGCTGCCCGGCAGGCCAGCACCCGAGCCCAGCATGAGGCCAACAGCTTCATCCACGATCACATCCTCTCAGCCTTGATCGCCGTCGCCAACGGCCTGCCCGACCGGTCCGCTCTCCGCGGTAGCGCTCGCCAGGCACTCGACTCACTCAGCATAGAGACAACAGTGACCAGCCCGGTTACTGCCAGGACGCTGCTGAACGACGTTGCCGGATGCGTTGGTGTGATGGCTGGCGATATCCGCACCGACGTCCTTCTCGCCCGGGAGCATGAAATACCACCTGGGGTAGCGAAGGCCATCACCGAGGCCACGCTGGAGGCCGTGCGTAACTCACTGCGCCACGCTGGTGACGAAGGTGCTCCGGTGATGCGCACGATGACTCTTACCAGCGACACCTCCGGCGTCACGGTTGAGATGAATGACAATGGATGCGGCTTCGACCCTGCTGTGGCGGGGCGCGGCAGGCACGGCGTGTCTGGCTCAATCGTCACCCGCATGCAAGATGCCGGCTGCCACGCGACCATTAACTCAGCACCGGGGGAAGGCGCCTGCATCACCTTGCGATGGCGACCTCTCTTGGAATCGGCTGATCGACAGCCACCGGAGTGCGATGCCACCGCCCAGAGCGAGGCGGCCAGTTGGGAGCGGTCGCTGTCTGCCTCTATGGAGTCTGCCGGTGCCCGTGCCTTCGCCGCTGGGCTCATCCTTGTTCATGTCATCCTGGTCGCCTACGAATGCGCTGTGCACAGCTACTGGCACTGGCCTCCAGCCGCGCTGAGCTTCATCGCACTGCTGCTCCCTACCATCCTCCTGCTCAAAACATGGCCGGATGCCCTGCTTCCGCGCTGGGTAGCGCGATCGACCGTCATCGTCGTCGGTGCGGTCAACTTTCTCGTGCTCCCACAGATCGTCACCACCGGCTGGCCCGGCTACGCGTCCTGGTGCACCGGCGCTGGTAACGACCTGAGCTGCGGCCTGCTGATGCGGGGACGCCCCGTGTATGCCTGGGCGGGCAGCGCAGCCACGACGCTGGCCACCGCCTACTGGGTCATCTCCACCGGGCGGCCACTGTTCATGATCTTCACCTACATGCTCGGCCACTACTTCACCCTCGCCAGCTGGCACGGCGTCGCCCACCTGTCCACTCGAGCCACCACGCAGATCGCCGCCACCCAGCGAGAAACCGCCTGGCTCCAGGCGCAGCAGCGCGCCCACGAGGAAGCCGACCGCATCATGACCAGCCGCATGGCATCCGTCCGCCAGCGCGTCACACCCCTCCTGACCCGGATCGCCGACGGCACAGCACCAACGCCAGAGCTATGCAACCAGGCCTACCTGCTCGAGGCCGAGCTGCGTGACGAGATCCGTGCCCCGTTCTTCACAGACACCAGCATCGTGACAAGTGCTCATGCTGCCCGGAGACGGGGCACCGAAGTCATCCTCCTGGACGACTCTGGTGACAACACCGTCATCGACGACCGCACGCGGGCCAACGCGGTCAACTACGTCACCAAGTTCCTCGATCTCACCCAGAGCAACCGCGTCGTCATCCGCCTCAACCCACCCAGGCGTCCCACACTGCTGACCATCGTCACCGATGACACCCGATACCGACTTGATAGGCAAGGCGTGCCGATGACCGAAGGTGTGGGCAGCCGGGTGAACTGAGTCTGGCGACACCGTCTTATTCTGACTGGATGAAAACTATCGCGCCGACGTGGCGATTGGTTCCAGATGAAGTAGTTGCTGGGTACTGTTGAAGTCGATGATCTTGGCGACAATGTGCAAGTTCTGGCCGGCGCTGATACTGTTTGGGATATTGTCGCCGGTGAGGTTAAGGTTATAATATGCGCAGTTTGCAAACTGGAAGCTCGGGCCGTAAACGGATGTGGTGCTGTAGTCGCCAGCGTAGATGAGGAAATCGAACCGATTCTTGTATCCGTTGTGGGAAGCCACGTTGGCTACGTTTCCGTCGAACTCGACAGTGTGTCCCTTGTATTTTGATACGAACTGCTCGACGGTGGCGTTATCGGGTTGTGGGCTCTCAATCAGAGCCCGGAACTCCTCGTTGTTCTCGACCGTGATGTTCTCGTTGCTTGCCGTGGGAGACGGAGAGGACTCCGGCTCCTGCGAAGGCTCGGGGCTCTGAGGTGCCGGGGAGCTGGGCGGTTGGTCGGGAGTGGGTGTTGATTGGGTAGTTTCCTTCCCCTTTTTGGGGAAGGTGTGGTAGCTGACAACCACCGGAGCGTCCACGGCGAAGGTGTCGCTCGTGGAGAAGGATGTTTTGCCGCCGATGGACACCTCCTCGACCTGGCCGTCCTCTGTGAGCCATCCGAGGATCAGGTCGTCAATCTCTCGTGTCGAGACGTTGGTGAACCCTGCCCCCTTGAACTGAGACACCATGTCCTGGTAGTTGCTGCTGCTCACCTCGGAAGACTCGACTGGGGCGTTGATCTTCTTGTTGGCGCCATCGCAAGCTGCAAGAGATACGGCCAAGATGCATGCGGCCATCAAAGCAACAATTTTTCTCATGGTAGTCCTTAGGGGCGACGTCGGCGGGGAGTCGACGTCAATTGTGCTGCCGGTCGGCAAATTTAGCCATCAGTTTATATGGCATTTTGGGGCCGACTTTGCGTGAGTTAATGATGCCATTACTTCTGTAGGAAAAGCAACTCTGATATTTCCACCTTTATTGTTAATTTTTTAATGCCTTCATGTAGGCGTTTTGGACGCAAGGTAGAATTTGTAGCCCTCTGCGTTTAGTGGGGCTGTGTGTCAAGCAAGAGTCGTGGCAGGCCGCTTGAGGTGATGACAGTGACTCCGACTTTGGTCGGAACCGCGTGTCGGATACTGTCGGATTGGATATGAAATATCTGCGAACTCACGTGAGTTCGCGGCATGTGATGTCGGAAATAGGTGACTCGCTGTCTGAACTATCGCGCATCCTGCACCGTGGTTGCTATGTCATTCCTGGCTACTTCCACCATCGCGATGGTGCGGTAGGTGGTCATGCGGGTGTGGAGGCCGGGGGTGAGCTGGCTGTGGTCTTGGTAGAAGACGGTGCGCATAGGGGCGTCCTGGCCGGTAATGGATATGGCCAGGACGGCGTCGTCTGGTTCGACGGCCTGGGTGTCGGGCAGGTCGAGGGCGAGGCGGTGGCGGCGCATGGTCAGCCCGTCACGTGAGACCTGGGGGCTGGCGATCTGCTCTAGATCAAGCGTGAGCTCTCGTGGGCTGTTGCTGGAGGGGTAGTGCCAGACCTGGATGAGGGGTGCCTTGGCGGGGAGGTCGCTGTTGGTCATCTGGTCGATGATGACCATCAGGCTGGTGCCGCTGCCGCCGAGCTGGATGCTGAGTGTCTCGGTGCCGAGTCGTCCGGCGACTTGGGCGAAGTAGACCAGGTCGCGGGCGAGGATCGGCATGCCGGCGTCGCTCCAGCGGCGGGCGGTGCGTTGGTCGCGCCAGTCCTGCTCGGGTGAGAGTGCTTCGGCGGTGAGCTGGAGGCGGTCAAGGACGGTGTCGGCCGGAGCGGACAGAGAAAGGGCGGCGGCTGCTTCGTTGCGGCCGCTGTGCTGGTAGCGGGCCAGTTCGCGCTGAAACAGCAAGAAGGCGTCGAGCAGGTCGTCGCCGCCGCAGACCTGCCGCAAGGTGGCGAAGGTGCTGAACTTCTGCACCGTCAGCTGCCCGTAGGCCTTGCGCAGGGCCAGCAGCTCGGTCAGGACCTGTTGCTCCAGTGCGGCGCGTTGCTCGGCCTCATCCGTGGTGTCACCTATGGGGAAGACGCCATGTGGCAGCGGGGTGACTGGCTCCGGGGGCGTGCTCATAGCCCCTATTCTCACCGACCGGTTTAGCACCGTGCTGCGTTGATGCAGCACGGTGCACTTTTCTGTCACGACACCACCAATGGCGGCGGGTTCTCCTAGATGTGCCAGATCAACCGGACACCTGCACCAAGGTCGCCCTTTGGGCGGCGCGGCAGGCCGATGGCGTGATCTGGGCGGCCACAGGGCCGCAACTGTCATTTCAGACGGTGGCAGCAGAACCGCTCCAAGGTGAGCGACTACCCAAGCCGTCGTCTTCTCTTCTCTCTTCCTTCCTCTCTCCTTGAAAGGACCTCTCTCATGGCTTCTACCAATCTCAGTCTCTTCTCGCCCCAGCGCACCCGGATGGGGGTGGTGCTGGGCAATGGTCAGGCCCGGGTGACCAGGCGGGAGATCGAGCAGGTCGCCGCCCAAGCAGAAGTAGCGGCCCAGGCCGAGCAGGCCCGGGCCTTCCTGACCTCCCAGGTCCTGACCAACATCGCCACGCTGGTCACCCAGGCCGAGGCCCAGACCCGCATCGCCCCCGGCGGTGCCCAGTTCTACGAAGCGATCATCACAGGGTATGCCCTGGGGGCTGGGCAGCGGATCGGGCAGCTGTAGGCGGCGGGGCCAGTACCGGAACGTCGTCAGTGCAGTGGCGAGCGCGCTGCCTCGCGCCTTCTTTTCCTTCTCCTCACGTTCTTCTCTTTGCTCGCTTCTCTTCTTCTCTCATCTCTTCTCATCTTCGGAGGTTTCATCATGACGGTCATAGTCGGGATCCTGGCTCTCATCGGTCTGGCGGTAGTGGGCGCAATCGGCTGGGCATTTGCCCAGGGGTTGCGCGATGGCCTGGCAACGTGGCGGGAAACGCCGCCTGGCAGGCTGAACGAGTCGGTGCCCGTGGGTGAGCCGCCGCTGTCGCTCTCTGGTTCGCTGCCGAGCAGCTACCAGGCCGGTCAGCTGGCCGGTGAGGTCGCAGCCAGCTGGCACTCCGCACACCAAGCGGCCAGAACAGCTGGAGCAGGCGCACCAGCCAGTTCATCTTGGGCAGCCGCCCTGGCCCTGGGCAGCGAGCTGAGCCAGCAGCGCCAAGAGGCAGGCCGAGCCATGCAGGCAGCCATGGCCCAGGTGCTACAGGACAACGAGCAGGCGGTACGGGAGGCATCGGCTGAGGCTGCCGGAGGAAGGCGCGACACCAGCAATGGCGGGAATGGTGCCAGCAGCGGTGACAACCGTGATGGTGCGTCTCCTGGAGCAGAGCCGGGCAGCGCGAACGGTGACGGCAACAGTGGTCAGTCGGCGGCTGGAACGGCCCGTCCCACCTGGCCGGCTCACTCGTCCTCGCGCCGCCCGCCGCGGCCGCGCCCCAGGCGGTGTACGCAGCAGCGACCGGTCCGGTCGGATGAGCGGCAGTCGTGAGCGTCTGGATTGAGCGAGCTCTGACGGTCTGCACTACCCGCCTGCCGGACTGAGTGCGCGGCAAGACAAGACGTCCACAGGTCGCCTTGGCTGGCTGGTCGCGTTGGCGGGGTCTGGAACGTGCGGAAGCCGTGAGCGTCTGGCTCCATTCCTCATCCACATCTCGCGTCATTTCGCCCGCTTGTTGCAAAAACTACAGCACCGACTTTCGTGGCCACTAAGTGGCGCGTGTGTCCATTTTGTTTCCTGGGGTGGCACCACAGAAACGGCTCAAAAGCGGCGCGTGTCGCGTCGCTTGGTAATAGTGAATCCGGGGGCCTTGCGTCGAATGAGTGTTCGTGGAATGTATGGGATAAGGGCAGCCGGCTGTCGAAGTGTGAAATAGCTGGTAGCTGGCTCGCCCGGAGCAAATAGCACGTATGAAAGAAAAAGGAGGGACATCATGCAGCAGACGAAACAGACAAGACGAGCGTGCACTGGGGGAGCGGCGGCCAGGCAGGTGGATGCAGCAGTGAGACCAGGCACTGGCGTGCCGCGACCTGGCGGCGCTATGAGCGATGGGCCTGGCTCAGCTGGTCGGAGTGACTCTGGGGGCGCTGGCTCATCGCCCACCATCCCTGGCCTGCCTTCTGGTGGTTTTGCCACCATCCTGGTCGATCCGCCTTGGCCGGCTCAGAGCGGTGAGAAGCACTACCGGACGATGAGCCTGGCGCGGATCAAGGCACTGCCGGTGAGGCGTCTGGCGGCCCGTGATGCCCATCTGTGGCTGTGGACGACCAATGCCTTGCTGCTGAAGGCGTATGAGGTGGCTGAGGCCTGGGGCTTTACGGTGCGTAGCCCGCTGACCTGGGTGAAGTTCCGCCTTGGCCTGGGTGGTCGCTACCAGCTGCGCAACGCCACCGAGCAGCTGCTGTTCTGCACCCGGGGGAGAGCACCCTTGGGCTCGCGCTCCCAGCCGACCTGGTTCAACGCCCCCGTCACGGAGCACTCGCGCAAGCCGGCTGAGCAGTTCGCCATTATCGAGCGGGTCAGCCCTGGGCCGTACCTGGAGCTGTTTGCCCGCCGTCGGCCAGAGTCGAGCCAGCCCTGGGCGGTGTGGGGCGACCAAGTGGACTCTGATATCCGCGTCCCCGGCTTTGCCGTGCCGCGGTATAGCAAGCGGACGCGTGAGGCGGAAGTGATGCCGCAGAGGACGCAGGCAGACGACGCTGTCGGTGGTGGCACTGGCGGCGGTAACGGTGAGGAGGTAACGCGATGAGTCGGCCGTGGCGTGACAAGTACCCAATTTGCAGTCTTCGAGGAGATGGTGATGATGAGCGATTCGAGGCATTCGCTTGCTGGCAGTCTGCTGCGATGCGGCGTCGGCCTGCTCCTGATCGCGATGGGGCTGAGGTGGATCGTCGTCATCGTGCAAAGCAGCTGGCCCTGGCTCGTCGGGCTGCTCGTCGTGAGCGCCGTCGCCTGGCTGGCAGTGCGCTGGTGGTGGAGCCGACGGGAGTGGTGAGGGAGCCCGGCAGAAGCGAGCGGCAGACGGATAGGCGTCGTCAGCTAGGCCAGGCTGAGCAGTGCCCGAGTTGGCCAGTGGACGACAAGACGCAGCGGACACGTTCCTGTCGGCGTCGCAGTCCTCACTCCGCTAGCGGTGACCAGGGCGAACACCTTCCCACCAGGAGGCAGCCATGATGGCCCTCTACCGCGGTGGTCGGCCTGGTTCGTCGCGGCGGGTGTGGCTGGTGCCGGTGCGGCGAAGCGGCATGGATCACCGGGCGGTGGCGCGGATCGTGCTGGCTCTGGCGCGGCAGATGGCGGCAGAGGCGGATGAGGCTGTGGAGTCGGCAACGGTTAACGGGGCGGTGTCCTCAGGTGCGGGGGCTTGCTCGATGCGTGAGCCTGGCACCAGCGATGTGTCGGCTACCGGGAGTGATGCTGCGGCTCCGTGGGCTGGCGCTCATAGCGGCCAGAGTGCTCGTGGTGTCTCCTCGGTGGGGCGCTGCGCTGCGAATGAGCCCCTGTCGGCATTGCCCGGGAGTGGCTCGGCAGGTCGGTGTGCTCACCAGCGTCATGATGGTGCTCGCTACTTGGCTCATGGCGGCCTTTCCGCCGCTTCCCACGTCTTGCCGGATCGAGCTGGTACGGCCAAGACCGACGAGGATGCTGCTCCGTCCTCTACGCCGGGAGGCACCCCGTGATGGCCCCCTCTACTCATCCCCTGGTGTGGCATCAACTCCGCTTTGCTCTGCCGCTCGCCCAGGACGCGGCGGTGGGTTTGGTGGAGCGGCTCCTGGCGGATGGTTCGCTGGGTCGGGTGGTGCTGGAGCTGCGCGCCTCAAGCGGTCACGCAGTCTGGGCGGTGGGCTCGCGGGCTGGTGAGCGGCTGATCTCGGTGGTGCGTGAGCTGGTGCCGGGCTGCCGGGTGTCTCGTGGCTTCTCGCGGCGGGCGGTGAACCAAGCGGTGGCGGTGTCAGCCCGGCCAATCGGGGCGGGACTGGCGGCGGAGCGGCTGGTGGCGGTGGTGCGGGCTGTCTTGGCGGCGCTTGCGGTGACGGCTGAGGGTGAGGAGTTGGTGGTTCAGTTGCAGCTGGGGCGGCGCTTTAGCCCGGAGGTGTGTGGGCGGGTGGAGCCGCAGGGCTGGCTGGAGCTGCTCGGCCTCGTGCCGATTCCGTCTCTTAGTGGTGAGCGGGGTCGGCGGATGCGGGCGCAGGTGGGGCGGCATCGAGCAGCGGCGAGTCTGCGTCTGGGGGTGCGGGCGGCCTCGCCGCTGCGTCAGCGGGTGCTGCTGCAGGGGCTGTTGGGGGCGCTGCGCCTATTGGAGGGGCCGGGGGTGCGGCTGCGCGCCCGCACAGAGCACCCCGCCAAGCTCGATGCGGTGCGGCGGCCGTGGCGGTCGGGGTTGGAGCTTGGTGCAGGAGAGATTGTGGCGATGGCGGGCTGGCCGGTAGGTGAGGGGGCGTTGCCGCTGCTGGGCAGTGGGCACCCGCGCCTGGTGGCTCCGCCGCCGGAGGTGGGGTCCGGGTCGTCCCAGCGCGTGGTCGGTGCCAGTGCGGTGCCGGGCGAGGCCGGGCTGGTGCGCCTGCCGATTGCCGACGCTGTCTACCACACGCATCTGTTGGGGCCGACTGGTGTGGGTAAGTCGACGGTGCTGCTGTCGTTGGCGCTGGCTGATGCGGCCGAGGGCCGGGGCCTGCTCCTGCTCGACCCCAAGGGGGATCTGGCGACGGACTTCGTAGCGCGCCTGCCTCAGGAGCGGGCGGGTGACGTGGTGGTGCTGGATCCGACTAATCCCTGCCCGGTGGGGTTTAACCCGCTGGCTGGGCCGCCGGAGCTGGCGGTGGTGACGGCGGAGGCGGTGCTGGGGGTGCTGGCCGAGCTGTTTCGCGACAGCTGGGGCATCCGCACCACCGATGTGCTCTCCGCCGCGCTGCTGACGCTAGCGCGTATCCCGCAGGCGACGCTGGTGTGGCTGGTGCCGCTGCTGACCAACCCAGCCTTCCGACACCGAGTACTGGCACTCGCTCCGTCTGATCCTTTGGGGACGGATGTCTTTTGGCAGGGGTATGAGGCCAAGCCGGTGCGGACCCAGGCGGTGGAGGTCGCCCCGGTGCTCAACAAGCTGCGCCAGCTGATGCTGCGCCCAGGACTGCGGGCGATGCTGGGCCAGGCCCAGCCCCGCTTCGGGCTGGTGGATCTGCTGGAACGGCGACGCATCGTGGTGGTCAACCTCAACCAAGGCCTGCTCGGAGCCGGGGCGGCCCGCTTGCTAGGGACCCTGCTGATCTCGCAGCTGTGGCAGCACCTGCTAGCACGCCAGGCCCAACCAGCCCAGCGGCGGCAGATCGTCAGCGTGTATATCGATGAGGTCCAGGCCTTCCTAGCGGGGCTGCCGGGCAGCCTGGCCGACGCCCTGGCCCAGGCCCGGTCACTGGGCGCAGCCTTCCACCTGGCACACCAGTACCGGGGCCAGCTCAGTGCCGAGATGATGCAGGCGGTGGAGACCAACACACGCTCCAAGGTGTACTTCGCCTTGTCGGCGACCGACGCGGCTGCAGCAGCCCGGCTGGCTCCGGAGCTGGAGGCGGCCGACTTCCAGCTGCTGGCCCAGTACCAGGCCTACGCCACCGTCATGCACCAGGGACGCCGCTCGGGCTGGTTCTCCCTGGCTACTCGGCCTGCCCCACCAGCGGTGCGCGACCCAGCCCTGCTCTACGCCGCCAGCCACGCCCGCTACGGCATCCCAGCCGAGCAGACCGAAGCCGAGCTCATCGCCCTGACCAGCGGCACCGCACCCAACACCGTCAACGATGCTGAGTGTGCCAACTCGGCGGCGGCGCTGACGGACGACACCAACAACACCACAGCAGATGTCACTGGTGACGGGGCGGTTGAGTCAATGCCTGGCGTGCCGGATGAGTCTGGCCCAGACGGCACTAGTAACGGAGCTGAGCCTGGGCCGGGGCGGCTCCGCCCCGCTATTGGCCGCAGGAGGCGACCATGAGACGGCCGGTACATGAGTACACGATCTGGCACCACTACAAGCGAAGCACGTGCGGTGCTGGTGGCGCGGTGGGCCTGCGAAGCACTGGGTGGGGGCGTCGTCTCGGTGGACGTGTCGGTCGACGCACCGCTGCACTCACGGCTCACGGCAAGCGGCGACACCAAGCCCTTTCTCGGCGATTAGTGGCGGTGACTGACCCCACCTGGTGTGGTCACGTCTGGCCCGGCGGAGGCGGCCAGCGATGAACCGGTCACCCACCATTGCAGTGGCCCGGTTCTCATCGCTGGTGCCTGCGCCGATCCATCCGATGCAGGCGCACCTGCTCGCCCTGGTGGCGGCCCACCGCTTCGCCACCACCACGCAGCTCGCCAGGCTCACCGCACTGGAGTATGCGTCGTCGGCCTCGGCTCTGCGCCAGACCCAGCGCCACCTGGCCAGCCTGGCTCAGCAGCGCCTCCTGACGAGCCTGGAGCGCCGGGTCGGCGGCTGGCAGGGCGGCTCAGCCGTGACCATCTGGGCCGCGACGACTCGGGGTCACCGGCGTGTGGCAGCAGATGAGGGAGAGGAGGTGGCGCGGCGGCAGCGGCCCCGTGAGGTGTCGACCACCTTCCTGGATCATTTGCTGGCGATAACCGAGGTGCGCACCAGTATCGAGGAGGCCGTCCGCCAGGAGGCGGACACCGAGGCGGCGGTGGCCTTGGAGCCGGAGTGCTGGCGCTCTGCGCTCAGCCCCAGTGGCCAGGTGCAGGTGCTGCGCCCCGACCTGGCGGTGACCATTACCAGCCCGGCCTATGAGGATCGCTATCTCGTTGAGGTCGACCGGGCTACCGAGAACCCCGGCCGCGTCATCGCCACCTGCTGGCGCTACCAGGAACACCAAGCCCAGGCCAGCGACGGTGACGTCTTCCCCCTGGTGGTCTGGCTGGTCCCCACCGACCGCAGACGCCACCGCCTGGAGCGGGCCATCGCCCACAGCACCGGCCTGCTGCGCGACCTCTTCCGCGTCATCCGCCTCGACCAGCTGCCCACCCTGATCCACGGCGGCCCCGCCGCCATCCCCACCCCACAGGCCACCAACCAGGTGGGCTGACACACCAAAAGGAGGCATATCCCTCCGAAAAATACACTAAGTAACAGCCTGCCATTTCTAGGGCGACATGCCAAGGACATTGAGGTGAGTACTGCGCACAGCAGACAACCACCAAACCGCGATCCGTGCGGAAACTCGCGGATTGCCGCCAGAGGTCAAGTGAAAACTGGACTGGACTTTTCCGCCCATCTGAGCGTCAATAGAAAGAGGAGAAACACTAAACCAGTGAAATAGCAATATATGACGAGAGGAGGACACCGATGACAACACAAACCAGAACGAACGCACAGGAGCAGCACCCGGCCGTGCTTGACGGTGTGCCAGCCACCGCACTGGACAGCCAGGCGGGTACTGGGCCGATCGCCATCTTCTACGGCGCGGCCCGCTACTCCTTCGAGCTGGCCCGGCAACGGGAGCTGGTAGAGGACTACGCCGACGCAACCGGCCTCAACCTGGTCACCGAGTTCCACGACCGACAGCAGCGCCAGGACGGCCTGAGCATGCTGCTCGATGCCTGCAAGCGCGGTGGAGTGGAGTACGTCATCACGGCGGGCTGGCCCACCCCCAACCTCACCACCACCGAAGCAGACGTGGTAACCGAGCAGCTCGCACAAGCCGGCACCCACCTGGTCTGCCTCAATACCTGGCAGCCCGGCGACGGCACCCCACCAACCTGGTGGAACGACGAAGAAGGCGCGTGGATGCGCCAGCTCGATGAGCTGAGAAGCCAGGACCGCAGACAGCGCGAGCAGACCAGAGAGCATAGCCAGCCTGGCGAAACCGGCGAGAGCGATCAGGTTGGGGAATCCGGCCAGCCCAGTGGCGTCAACCAGGCCGGTGAAGCAGGCGATGGCACAGATGCCCGCGAAACAAACGAAATCGGTGCGGACAGCCAGGTCAACCAGGGCAGTCGAACCGGCAACGCCAGTGAACACACCGAACCCAGCAAGGAGGTGCACCATGCCTGACGCACTCGCTCCCGATCCCTTCACCGCCATGGCCGCCCAGCTCACGCCCAAACGGGCCGTCTCCTACATCCGTGTCTCTACCCGCGAGCAGGCCCAGCGTGGTGGTAGTGAGGAGGGCTTCTCCCTCCCCGCTCAGCGTGAGGCGAATAAGCGCAAGGCTCAGTCCATGGGCGCGCTGGTGGTTAAGGAGTTCGCCGACCGCGGTGAGTCCGCCCGCTCCGCTAACCGGCCTGAGCTGCAGAAGATGCTGGCGTATCTTAAGGAAGATGGTGGGATTGACTACGTCATCGTCCACAAGCTAGATCGGTTAGCTCGGAACCGGGCGGATGATGTGGAGATTAACCGGGCCTTCGAGGAGGCGGGTGTGCGGCTGGTGTCGACGAGTGAAAACATCGACCAGACGCCTGGCGGGATGTTACTGCACGGCATTATGAGTAGTATTGCTGAGTTCTACTCCCGGAACCTCGCCAACGAGGTCATCAAGGGGATGGGCGAGAAAGCCAGGAACGGCGGGACGCTGGGCAAGGCACCGCTGGGGTATGTGAATGTACGAGGGCGGGATGAGCATGGGAGAGAGGTTCGGACGGTTGAGCTGGATGAGGAGCGGGCTCCCCTGCTTCGCCTGGCTTTTTCCGAGTATGCGACGGGTCAGTGGACGGTTGGTCAGCTAGCCAAGCACGTGGCAGGGTTAGGGCTGGATGTGCCGGCGACGCCGAGTCGGCCAGCCCGGCCCATTACCAAGGGGCGGTTGCATACGTTATTGCGGCATCCGTACTACAAGGGTGTGGTGCAGTTCCAGGGTGTGGAGTACCCGGGCAAGCACGAGCCGCTGGTGGATGAGGAGACGTGGCAGGCGGTGCAGGCTGTGCTGGGCTCCCATCGCAGTGGCGAGCGGGAGCGGATGCATAACCACTTCCTGAAGAGCACGGTGGTGTGTGGGCAGTGTGGTAGTCGGCTGCTGGTGCAGAACACGAAGAATGGCAAGGGGGTGCTATACCCCTACTTCATCTGTGCCAGGCGGCAGCGGCTGCATGACTGCTCCTTTAAGGCGGTGCTCATTGAAGTGGTGGAGGCGCAGATGCAGGAGGTGTATCGGCGGCTGTATGTCAGTGAGGCGGATCGCCAGGAGATTGAGCGATATCTGCTGGCGGAGCTGGCACGGATTGAGGGAGAGAAGGATCGGAGCGTCCGGTCGCTGACGGTGCGGCGGACGAATCTGGAGGATGAGCGGCGCAGGCTGCTGCAGGCTCACTACGGTGGAGCGGTGCCGCTGGAGCTGCTCAAGGAGGAGCAGGAGCGGCTGGGGCGAGAGCTGGCGGGGATTCAGCGTCAGCTTGATGCGTACCAGGCGGATGCCAAGCTGGTGTGGGCGCATGTGGAGCAGGCGCTGGATCTGCTGGAGGACTGCTACCGGCTGTATATGGCGGCGCCGGATCACCTAAGGAAGCAGCTGAACCAGGTGTTCTTCGAGCGGGTGCTGGTCAACCCGGCGGTGGATGAAGACGGCCGGGTCATCCTGCCTGGTGAAGGTGGTGATGACGGGGCTGGCGGAGAGTTGCAGGATGCGGACGATGGTGTGAGGGGCGCTGATGACGAACCTGATGGACAGCGTGGCAGTGATGGGTGGGAACGCGGTGAGTGTGAGGCAGACGATGCTGCTAGTGACGAGCCAACAGGTCGAGCCGATGAGGCGCCCTGCTCTGTCCGCGTGGCGGACACCGGTAGCGATGTCTGCCTGGAAGCGCGGCTCAACCGGCCGTTCGACCAGCTGGCCAGCGCACGACTCCGGGCTGTGGCACGGATTGCTGCCCTACGAAAATCGCCCACCTCGATGGGAGGTGGGCGACGGTCCTCGGCTGAGACGGCCACTGGGGCTGTTTCTCAGGGTGAGGGTTTGTATAGCGATGCTGTGGTGCCCCCGGCGGGACTCGAACCCGCACGCCCGTAGGCAGCGACTTTTAAGGTCGCGGTGTCTACCGATTCCACCACGGGGGCGAAGTGTCCTGATGTTTGAGTATTGGGCACACGGTACCCCCACTGGGATTCGAACCCAGGACCTTGTGCTTATCAGGCACGACACGAGGTATAAGCTCGCTGCTCTAACCGCTGAGCTATGGGGGCGCGGCCGTGACGCCGATGGCGTCGAGGAGGGCCGGCGCTGCCAGCACCGGAGGTCCCGACTGCGCGGAAGTAGGCTACCCCAGATGAGGACCGCTCCGGTCGTTTTCTTGGCTGTGTTTCACCAGGTGGCCGCTCCGGGCCGCGTCGATGTCAGCGGGTCACAGGTAATTCTCGGCCTAGCCGCTAGCCTGGTTGCATGAGCCACACGCCTGCACCCACATCTTCTAACGCCGCACGGCGCAATCCGGACGGCTCCCTGAGCGTCGGAGACATCGTCGGCCTCGTGGAGGCTGCCGCACCCCCTGTTCTGGCCGCCTTGTGGGACTCCAACGGACTCATCTGCGGCGATCCCTCCGATCCGGTGCGCAGCATCCTCCTGGCCGTCGACCCTGTGACAGCCGTCGTCGATGAGGCCATCGACTCCGGCGTCGACATGGTCATCACCCACCACCCGCTTTACCTGCGCGGAACCGAGCACGTTGCGGCCACCGATCCCAAGGGCCGTTCGGTCCACAGGCTCATTCGCGCAGGCATCGCCCTCCTCAACGCCCATACCAGCCTCGACGCTGCCCACGGGGGAGTGGCCGAGGCCCTCGCCGATCGCGTGGGCCTGACCTCCACCGTCCCCCTCGAGCCCGACCCCGCCTTCCCGGACCAGGGCATCGGCCGAATCGGCGTGCTTCCGCAGCCCGTCGCACTGCGCCGGCTCGCTGCCGACGTCGCCGCAGTCCTTCCCGACTCGGCTCCCGGCCTCCTCGTGGGCGGAGATCTCGACGCCGTCGTCGAGCGCATCGCCGTATCCGGAGGGGCAGGCGACTCGCTCCTGCAACGCGCCAGGGAGGCTGGGGCCGATGTCTTCATCACCGCCGATCTGCGACACCATCCCACTTCCGAGCACCTGGAGGGAGGCCGCCCCTACCTGCTGTGCGGAACGCACTGGGCCACCGAGTGGGTGGGTCTGGAGCCCCTCGCCCGCCGGCTCGAGGAGGGAGCCCGTTCTCAGGGATCATCACTGATCGCCCGGGTCTCCCGCATTGTCACGGATCCTTGGGCGCTGCGCCTGTCTACCGGAACTGATCAGGCGTGAGAGGATCGTGAAAGGATTCGTCACACCGACCTGTCCCCTCCCGAAGGAGCCTCAGCCGTGACAAGCGCCCCGATCGCCCAGCAGCGCCTTCTCATCGACCTCCAGGACATCGACTCCCGCCTGGCGAGGCTGCGTCACGAGCGCAAGCACCTTCCTGTCCTCGGCCGCATCGAATCGGTTATCGAGCGCCTCAAGACGAACAAGCGCGAGGCCATCCAGGCCGATGTCGCTCTCAGCGAGGCCAAGACGCGGGTTACCCGCAGCGAGGACGAGGTAGGCCAGGTGGTCCGCCGCGCTGAGGTGCTGCGCGAACGTCTCCACTCCGGCAACAGCGCGGCCCGCGACCTGTCGGCCATCCAGGGGGAGATTGACCAGCTCGGGCAGCGCCAGTCGGCTCTGGAGGAGGCTCAGATCGCGGCGATGGAGGCGCTGGATTCCGCCCGCGAGGAGTCGGAGCGTCTCAAGCAGGAGGAATCCGACATCCGCGTCGCCGGGCGTGAACTCACCGCCAAGCGCGATGCCGAATTCGCTCGACTCGACCAGGAGATCGACTCCCTGGAGAAGCAGCGGGCAGACCTGGCAGGAACCGTTGAGGCGGCGCTCCTGAGCGACTATGAGGCGGTCCGCGCCTCCACCGGCGGCCTCGGCGCGGTGGCCCTGCGGGGACGCGCCGTTGAGGGTGGCGCCGTCGAGATCAGCCCTCAGGAACTGGCGCGCATCGTCACCGCTCCGCAGGACCAGGTCATCCACGCCGAGGAGAACGACGTCATCGTCGTACGAATGGATATCTGAACCCCGACATGTCCCCGGACAGGGCCCTCAGGCATGCTGAGTCGGTGCCGAGCGATCGGTTCCATCACCATCAGCGAGTCACGACGGTGAGGACCCGCCGGCCCTGTCGGTCCGGCTCGGACACCTCGACATCATGAACGCGGTCCAGTTGGCCGGCGACGCCCGCGACGTCGTCGGCTTGCGCTTGCGCGGGCAAGGACTGGGCGCACACGGCTTTGAGAAGCTCTCCGGTGAGCAGTCCCCGAGCCTGCTTGGCCATGTGGGAGACGACCTTGCGGCAGCCGTCATCGTCAACTCGTACCACGCGCACCGTCATGACCTCGATGCTGTCACGGACAGACGGTCTCCAAGCGGCCGCGTAGTCGGCCGAGCGGCAGTCGACCACCAGCCCGTGCGCAGCCATGCCGGTGAGCGACGGCGCAAGGTGCCGCTTCCAGAAGGATGACAGTCGCCCCGGCCCCGGAAGGGATGTTCCCATGGACAGACGGTGGTTCGGCACCGAATCGGCGGGGGACAGGACTCCCCACAGGCCCGAGAAGATGACGCAGTGGCGCTCCAGGGCTCTACGTCCGGCCGTATTCCTGGCGATCGAGTCGAGCCCGGCGGCCTCGTAGAGCACCCCGGTGAATAGCTGATAGGCGGGAGCGCACGGCGATGCCTCCAGCGACAGGTTCGCTTCCGCCAGCTCTGCGCTACGAGGTCCCAGACCCAGAACAGAGGGGCTATCCGGGCGCCGGCTCACCTCGGCCAGCGCCGACATCACCTCGCGGCGCGGTGGGGTCAATCGCTCGGCATCCAGGAGCGAGCCGAGTTCCAGTGACGGGCCACTGGCCGGAGCGGTCTTTCCCTCGGACGGAGGCAGCAGGATCAGCACCCGCACATGATAGGCCGTGACGTGGTCGCCAGCGGATCAAGGCCTCGCGACGTACTCGAGCCTCGATAGGGCACTATGCCGCTATGCTGATTCCTGCGGACGAGCCGACCGGGCGGCCGCGGTACCTTGGTCGCCGTAATGGCGGTCAGGGGCTGAGGAACGTCCGGGCTCCACAGAGCAGGGCGGTGGCTAACGGCCACCCGGGGTGACCCGCGGGACAGTGCCACAGAGAGCAGACCGCCCGTCGATTCCGGCGGGTAAGGGTGAAAGGGTGGGGTAAGAGCCCACCAGCGCGACGGGTGACCGCCGCGGCTCGGTAAACCCCGCCCGGAGCAAGACCGCACAGCTGGCGCCTGAAGGCTGCTCGCCCGAGTCAGCGGGTAGGTCGCATGAGGCCATTGGTGACAATGGTCCAAGATGAATGGTCGCCACCGTCAGGCCGGTAACGGCCGGCGGCAACAGAACCCGGCGTACAGGTCGGCTCGTCCCCCTTCTCTTCAATCGGGCCGAATGATCTGGGAACACAACTGGGGCGGGGGCCGTAAGCAGTGCTTACGGCCCCCGCCTCTGATGATGTGATCTGGCAATCTGCGGCTGCTCACTGAGCCTTCACATACACCTCATCGCCGCCGTATCCCAGTGAGACGACGAAGACGCCATTGCCGTCGTTCTGAGTGGAGGAGTCTGCGATGAAGACAAGGTATCCCGAGGCCGTTCCGCCGTCTCGCGGCATGGACTGATTCTCCAGTGCCCCCTTGTCAAGGATGTAGCTCTTCTCTTCGGAAGTCGTTCCGTTGTAGGAGTAGTCGATATTAAGGTCGAAGCTACTCAGCTGGCCATCGCCGTGATAGGTGATGTCAACGGGGACTCGCATATACGACTGGCCGGCAGGAGGCTCCTCGTAGGAAGCATACTTGTCGCCGTTCTTCATCGTGTTCGCCGAGAGGTTCCACTCGACGGGCTTGAAGGTGATCTCAACAGTGGCACTGGGGTCGGTGCTCGTCTTGCCGGCCTTGACCTCGATTGGCCCGGAGGACGGGTCGATGGGGTCGTCCTTGGTTCCGGGGCCCTTTCCTGAAGAGGAGCCGTCGGAGCCGCCCGACGTCTTAGTTGTTTTGTTGCCCTTCTTACTTCCTGAGTTGTTGGACTTGCCGTTCTTTGACTGGGAGGTCGATGTGCCCCCCGCCTTGTTGTCGCCTCCGTTGTCGGAGCCGCTCATGGCCCACACGATGCCGCTCACGGCCAACACGACCACGAGCACCGCGGCGCCGGTCCAGAACCACCACTGCTGGGTGACCGGCTTGGAGCCTCCGGGAGCGCCCGGCCCGCCGATGCCACCGGGCTGCCAACCGCCCACCGGAGGCTGTGAGCCGCCCAGAACACCCTGGCTCTGGAACGGCGTGGGGGACTGGGCGTAGTCCATGTTGGCCGCGTACGGGCTGGCGCCGGCCGTCTGGGCGGCGTAGTCGCCCGAAGGGGCAGAGGCGGACATGCCGGTCGGATCGGCGACCGAAGCGTTGGTACCCACCGGAGCCGTCGGGGCGGTCGAGACTGCCTGGGTCGGTGCCCACGCCGGGTCGGCCTCTGTGGCCGCGCCCGCAGCCGAAGCAGCTGAGCCGCTGGAAGCGACGGAGTCGTCCACCCAGATCTGCCAGCCTTCAGGTGCCGGGCCCCAGGCGGGGTCGGGCTGCCAGCCTGCAGGCGGCTCGAAGCCCTCTGGCGGTGCGGGCCAGTTCGGTGGTGGATTGAAGCGCAAAGCCATGTGAACCTCCGGAAGGGGAAATGGGCGGAACTCGATGCGCGGCGCCTGAAACGGGACCGACACGTCCACTGTCCACGGACGATACGTCGTCACATCGTCGTCAGGCAACGTCAACAGGCGCTGATGAAAGCGAACGGGGAGTTCTCCCCGGCGCCTCGAGCAGGGTCAGGGGAGGGTGAGGACCTCAGCGCCATCTTCGGTGACCACCAGCGTATGCTCGAACTGCGCGGTACGGGAGCGATCCTTGGTGACCACCGTCCAGCCGTCGTCCCACTGCTCCCACTCGATGCCGCCGAGTGTGAGCATCGGCTCGATGGTGAACACCATGCCCGTCTCGATGACATCGTCATGCAGGGGAGCGGCGTCGTAGTGGGGAATGATGAGACCGGAGTGGAATGCCTCGCCGACACCGTGCCCGGTGTAGTCACGCACCACGCCGTAGCTGAAGCGCTTGGCGTAGGCCTCGATGACCCGCCCGATGACGTTGACCTCGCGTCCCGGCTTGACAGCTCTGATGCCCCGCTCCATCGCGGTGCGGGTGCGCTCGATGAGAAGTGCTGTCTCGGGGTCGACCTCGCCGACGGCGTAGGTCGCGTTCGTGTCACCATGGACCCCTCCGATATAAGCGGTGACATCGAGGTTGACGAGGTCGCCCTCGTTCAAGCGGGTCGAGTCGGGGATACCGTGGCAGATGACCTCGTTGATCGAGGTGCAGATCGACTTGGGGAATCCCATGTATCCCAGGCAGGAGGGGTAGGCGCCGTGATCGCACAGGTACTCGTGCGCGATCTGGTCGAGCTCATCGGTCGTCACTCCCGGGACGATCGCCTTGGCGGCCTCGGCCAGGGCGCGGGCGGCCAGTCGGCTCGCCACCCGGATCCGCTCGATCGTCTCGGCGTCCTTGATCTCGGAGGCCGTGACGCGCTCGGGACCATCGTGGAACATGTACTCGGGCCTTTCGATGGAGGCCGGAACATGCCGCTGCGGACCGAGCGTCCCTGGGGCGAGCGTGCCGCGTGGCGCACGGTCGGCCAAAGAGGCCGAGGACGCCGAGGAAGCTGGATGACTCATGAGGTCAGCATAGGAGCAGGCGTCCACTTCGCGGGACTCCCCCTTCGACCAGAGCCTCTAGGATCTCCACCATCGCGCTATGGGTATTGTCACTTTCGTCTCATCTTCGTGCTATCAGGGGCGGGAGGCCATGAGCCCGTCTGACGCGCTGGATCGACCGCGTCACCGGCGGTCTGCTCATCGGGTTCGGAGCGAAGCTCGCCTTGGATGCCCGGCACTGAGCCCCAGGTGCTGAGAACCGGACCGCGACTGGCTCGCTGCAGGCGTCCGGGCGCGAGTCGGTCAAGAGGAGAACCAGTGCTTCTCAGTCGGGAAGGACGCCTCGCGCACCGCGGCGCCGTAGTCGGCGGCCGCCTGATGCAGCGCCTGGCCGACCTGGCCGAACTGGTGGGCGAAGCGCGGTGACCACTCCGTCATCCCAGCCATGTCCGTCCATACGAGTACCTGGCCGTCACAGCGCGCGCCCGCGCCGATACCGATCGTGGGGATCGTGAGCGACTCGGTGACGCGCGCGGCTAGCGGCTCGGGCACCATCTCCAGCACGAGGGCGATCGCCCCCGCGTCGGCCAGCGCCTGAGCGTCGGCCAGCAGCTCCTCTGCGGCTTCGCCGCGCCCCTGGACCCGGAAGCCCCCGAGCATGTTGACGCTCTGCGGAGTGAATCCCAGGTGCCCCACCACCGGGATGCCCGCCTGGGTCAGGGCGCGCACACTTGCCGCCCGGGGCCTGCCACCCTCGAGTTTGACGGCGTTGGCCCCCGCCTTCATGAGCCGCACCGCGCTGGCCAGCGCCTGCTCGGGGCCGGTCTCGTAGGTGCCGAAGGGCAGATCTGCAACCACGAGCGCACGTGTGGTCGCCCGGGCGACCGAGCGGGTGGCCACGACCATCTCGTCCAGCTCCACCGGCAGCGTCGATTCGTGTCCGAGCATGACGTTGCCGATCGAGTCGCCCACCAGCAGCAGATCGGTGCCAGCGGCGTCCAGAATCCGGGCGGTCACGGCGTCGTAGGCCGTGAGCATGACGAGCCTGACACCGTCACTCTTGGCGGCGGCGAGGTGATGAACGCGCACGGGCTTGCCACCTCCGACGGCGACGGAGGAGCTGTAAGGGGACTCGGGTGTAGCCATGGGCCCGAGGCTACCCGAGGGCTGCCCGAGGCCGAGAGGCGGACCGGTGCGATCCCTTCACCAGAGGCGATCTTCGAAACCTGCCTGACGCACCCACGCACTAGGCTGGTAGCGGCAAGAACGTCTCAGGCGGATGTGCGGCCGGCAGCGCCGTCGATCCGCGGCTCCACCCCACGCTGAGGAGGCACCATGGACAAGCAGCAGGAGTACGTGCTCCGAGCCATCGAGGAACGCGACATCAGCTTCATCCGCCTGTGGTTCACCGATGTGTCCGGACAGCTCAAGTCGGTGGCGATCGCGCCGGCCGAGGTCGAGAGCGCCTTCGAGGAGGGCATCGGCTTCGACGGGTCGGCGATCGAGGGCCTGACCCGCGTCTTCGAGTCCGACATGCTCCTCGCCCCCGATCCCTCCACCTTCCAGATGCTCCCGTGGCGAGACGGAGCCAACGGGGTGGCCCGCATGTTCTGCGACGTCCTGACTCCCGACGGCGAGCCCGCCCGCACCGACCCTCGCTCCGTGCTCGAACGCCAGCTCGCCCGCGTCGCCGAGGCCGGCTTCACCTGCTACATCCACCCGGAGATCGAGTTCTACCTGGTCAACCGCGACGCCGATGGGCGCATCCGACCCACCGACGACGCCGGCTACTTCGACCACGTGCCCGGCGGCACCGCCCATGATTTCCGCCGCCACGCCATCCTCATGCTCGAACAGATGGGGATCTCGGTGCAGTTCTCCCATCATGAGGGCGGCCCCGGCCAGAACGAGATCGACCTGCGCTTCGCCGACGCCCTGTCCATGGCGGACAACATCATGACCTTCCGCGCCGTCGTCGAGGAGGTCGCCCTGGAGGAGGGCTGCTTGGCCACCTTCATGCCCAAGCCCTTCCCCGACGAGTTCGGTTCGGGCATGCACACGCACTTCTCCCTGTTCGAGGGCGACCGCAACGCCTTCTTCGACCCCTCCGGCCAGTACCAGCTCTCCGCCACCGGACGCTCCTTCATCGCCGGACTGCTGCACCACGCCTCGGAGATCACGGCCGTCACCAACCAGCACGTCAACTCCTATAAGCGCCTGTGGGGCGGGGACGAGGCCCCCAGCTACGTGTGCTGGGGGCACAACAACCGCTCCGCTCTGGTGCGCGTGCCCATGCACAAGCCCGGCAAGGCCCAGTCCGCGCGCGTGGAGTACCGCGGCATCGACTCCTCGGCCAACCCCTACCTGGCCTATGCGGTCATCCTGGCGGCCGGGCTCAAGGGCATCGAGGAGGGCTATGAGCTTCCCCCCGAGGCCGAGGACGACGTGTGGGCCCTGTCCGAGATGGAGCGCAAGGCGCTGGGAATCCACGCTCTGCCCACCTCGCTCAAGAGCGCGGTAGCGGCCATGGAGCAGTCCGACCTGGTGGCCGACACCTTCGGCGAGGACACCTTCGAGTTCTTCCTGCGCAACAAGCGCCGCGAATACCGGGCCTACGACGCCCAGGTTACCGACTTCGAGCTCAGCCAGTTCTTCCCCCGTGCCTGAGCGGAGCAGGAGGCAGCCGTGAGAGACCAGACCGGGCAGCGGCCACCGGTGGGCGCGCCCTCACGGCACAGCTCCTCGCCCAGGACACTGCTCCTGCGGGCCGGCTTCCAGAACGCCACCCGTGCCGGGGCGCTCCTGGACGACCCCGCGTTGGTCGCCCTCCTTCCGACAGCCGACGCCGACCGCCCCGGCAGGGGGCGCATTCGCCCTTCAGCGGACTCCGTCCGGCGTCCGGGGGGCCGCCCCGGAGACATGGAGTTCGGACCGGGTCGCGAGGATCTCATCGAGGCCCTGGCGCTCACCGCGGACCCCGATCTGGCTCTTCTCAACCTCGTCCGTCTCGCCGAGGCCTCGGCCGCCGCGGAGACCCGCCTCAGAGCCTGCGAGCTGGGTGCCGAGCCCGGGTGCACGCGGACGCCGGCCGCCCTCCTGCACGGGCTGCTCACCGCAGCCGACAAGGACACCGTCCCGAGCGCGGGGGGTGATGACTCTGCTGAACTGCACGAGTTCCGGCGTCGTCTCCTCGCCGTCCTCGGCGCCTCCCAGGCCCTGGGCGACGTCCTGGTGGCACACCCCGACCGGGTGACCGCGCTCGCCCCGACCAGGGCCTGGGCCGCTCCCGGCGAGCCGAGCGCGCGTGAGGCGCTGCGGCGCGCGGTCCAGGACTCCCTGGATGGGGCGACGGCACCCGAGGGCGGCAGCGGTAGCGCGGACCCGGCGGGCCGGGGGACTGGCGTGGATTGCGCGACCGCGGCACTGCGACGCGCCTACCGGGACCGGCTCATGGCGATCGTCGCCGACGACCTGACCAGCCCGGACCCGATCGAACAGGTTCCCACCGTCTGCCGACGCATGGCGGAGCTCGCCGACGCTGCCTTGGACGCGGCCCTGCTCATCGCCCGCGCCGCCGTCGGCCCGCAAGCAGACGACGTGGCCCTGGCCGTGATCGCCATGGGCAAGACCGGGGCGCGCGAGCTCAACTACATCTCCGACGTCGACGTCGTCTACGTCGTCGGCCCGGCCCAGGAGTCTCGCAAGACGGAAGAACCGCCCGGCGAGGAGCACCTCGTCGACGTCGGCACCCGCCTGGCCACCGAGCTCGCCCACGTCGTCTCCGCTACCGCGCCCGAGCCTCCCCTGTGGCCCCTGGACACGGCGCTGCGCCCAGAGGGCAAGGACGGCGCACTTGTGCGCACCCTCGACTCCCACCTGACCTACTACCGGCGATGGGCCGCCTCCTGGGAGTTCCAGGCCCTGCTTAAAGCGAGGGCCTGCGCTGGGGACAGGGAGCTCGGCACCCGTTACGAGCAGGGAGTGGCGCCCTTCGTGTGGGAGGCCAGCCGGCGGGAGAACTTCGTCGAGGACGCCCGCGCCATGCGTCGCCGGGTCGAGAAGGAGTCCGTGCCGCGCGGCGGTGCGGACCGACGCATCAAGCTGGGACCCGGCGGCCTGCGGGACGTGGAGTTCACCGTCCAGCTCCTTCAACTCGTCCACGGCCGCTCCGATGAGAGCCTGCGCGTGCGCGGCACCCTGGAGGCACTCGACGCGCTCAGCGCGGGCGGCTACGTCAGCCGAGCCGACGCTGCGGCCCTGAGCAGCTGCTACAAGGCCCTACGGCTCCTGGAGCACCGCAGCCAGCTCTTCCGCCTGCGCCGCACCCACAACCTGCCGAGCAAGGAGGAGAACCTGCGCCGCATCGAGCGCGGCGTCAGCAACTGCCTGGGCCGGGGCGACAGCCTGTGGGAGGACTTCAAGGACCTGCGCCGACGCGTACGCTCCCTTCACCAGGAGATCTACTATCGCCCCCTGCTGAGCTTCGCAGCCGCCCTGAGCGCTGACGAGATGGCTCTGAGCCCCCGGGCGGCGCGCGAGCGGCTCGCCGCCGTCGGCTACACGGACCCCGACGGGGCGCTGCGACATATCCAGGCTCTCACCGAGGGCGTCAGCCGCAGGGCGGCCATCCAGCGTCAGCTCCTGCCGGTCATCATCGGCTGGATCGGCGAAGGCGCCGACCCCGACTTCGGCCTGCTGTCCTTCCGTCGCCTGTCGGAGGCCATCGGGGGATCGCACTGGTATCTGGCCATGCTGCGGGACTCGCCGGTGGCCGCGCGCAGACTGTGCCAGGTGCTCTCAGGCGCCCACTGGGCCACCGAGCGCCTCGCAGAGTTCCCCGAGTCCATTGCCTGGCTCGACGACGACGCCGAGCTCGAGCCCCGCCGCCCCGGCGCCCTGGCGGAGGAAGTCGCCGCCGTCCTGCGCCGACGCAGCCTCAGCGGGCCGGACGACACTGCGCTCGCTGAACAGGCGCTTGAGGCGGTCCAGGCGATTGTGAGGGTGCGAGCCCGCGAGGAGGTACGAGCCTCACTGGCCGATTGCCTCGACGGCATCGATCCCGAGCGCACCGCCTCCATCCTCACCGACGCCACCGACGCGGTCCTCGGCGGGGCGCTGACGGTCGCCACCGGCCTGGTCATCGCCCAGCGGGACGGTGTCGAGGCCGTTGCCGGCGGTTTCGGGGCCGACGGATGCTGGGAGGCCGCTCTCGCCCGCCACGCCGTCGTCGCCATGGGACGCCTCGGAGGCCGTGAGATCGGATACGCCTCCGACGCCGACGTCCTGTTCGTTCACGAGGCCCGCGACGGGGCGGACGATGCGGCGGCCGCTCAGGAGGCGGAGGCCGTCGCCAAGCAGGTCGTGGGGCTTCTCGCCTCTGCGCGCCCCCACCCCCTCGAGGTGGACTCCGATCTGCGGCCCGAAGGCCGACAGGGCGTGATGAGTCGTTCACTGGCCGCCTACGGTGAGTACTACGGGCGCTGGGCGGCTCTGTGGGAGAGGCAGGCGCTACTGCGCGCCCGGGCCTGCGCCGGAGACCGCGAGCTAGGCGGGCGCTTCGAAGAGCTCATCAACCCGTTGCGCTGGGCCGAGGGAGGACTGAGCACCCAGGATTTGCGGGAGATCCGAAGGATCAAGGCCCGAGTGGAGACCGAGCGCCTGCCGAGGGGCATCAACCCGGTACGTCATCTCAAGCTCGGACCCGGAGGGCTCAGCGACGTGGAATGGAGCGCCCAGGTGCTCCAGCTCGCCCATGCCGGGCAGATCACCGGGCTGCGGACTACGTCGACCATTGCGGCGCTGCAGGCCGCGGTTCAAGGCGGGCTGCTGAGCGCCGACGACGGGGGAGTGCTGGTCGCGGCCTGGATCCTGGCCAGCCGCCTGCGCTGCGCGATCGTGCTGGGAACCGGGCGCGCCTCCGGACCCCGCTCCCAGGTCCTCCCTGTGCAGATCCGTGAGATCCGTTTGGTGGGTCGCCTCATCGGCCTGGGCAGCGGCAGGGAGCGCGAGCTTGAGGACATCTACCGTCGCAGTGCCCGCCATACCCGGACCGTCGCCGAGCGCATCGTCTTCGCCGACGGCGGTGGCGTCCAGGAGTCGCCCTCCTCCGCGTCATCACCATCGACCAGCGCATCGGCGGCTCGCGATCAGGCCCCGAGCTCGGTGCCGGGCCGCTCAGCGGCCCCGGTCGGGAAGACTCGCAAACGGCCCCGCCGAGACGCAGGCACGACAGGCACCATGCGATCTCGGGGAACCGGCCGTAATCGCGCAACCAGACGACGTCCGGAGGGTCCCTATCCCTGGAGCTGATCGAGACGGAGGAAGACCGGACCGTCTGATGCCTGGCGATGAGGATCGCACCGTCGCCGCAGGCTCGGGCGCCGTCGACCTGGCAGACTTGGCGCCGTGAGGCTCATTCTCGTACGCCACGGTCGCACCGTCGCCAATGTCATGCAGGCACTCGACACCGACTTCCCCGGAAATCCTCTGGACGATGTCGGCCGACGAGAGGCGGACGGTCTTCCCGCCCGGCTGGAGGAGGCCGGTTTGATCGAGGCGCTGGGGTCCTTGTGGGTCTCCCCGATCCTGCGTGCCCGCCAAACCATCGCCCCCATCGAGGCGGCCACCGGCCTGAGTGCCACCATCGACTCGGGACTGCGTGAAGTTCTGGCCGCGGAGCTGGAGATGAACACCGACGCCCGCTCGGTGGCCTGCTACGTGGACACCACCCGAGCCTGGATGGCCGGGCGCCCCGCGTGCCGTATCCCCGGCTCCCCGGAGGACGGCACCGACACGCTCCAGCGCTTCGACGACGCCGTCGGCCGGATCGCCGAGCAGACCGCCCGGGCGGGAGCCTCGGCGGCCCTGCTCGTCTCCCACGGCACCGTACTGCGTCTTTGGACCTCGCTCAAGGCGGCGCCGGGAAGCGGCGTGGATCCGCTGTGGATCGCCGACCGCCCCATGCACAATACGGGGATCACGGTTGTCGACGGAGACCCGGAGGCGGGATGGAGTCTGACGTCCTGGGATGACGGCGCCTGGGGCGAGCCCTCCAGTGCTGCCGCCATGTCATTGTGACAACAGATCTTCAAATCGCTCGGCCTCAGCGGGCGACAGAAGGGACATCACCGAGCTGATGGCGGCCTCAACCTCGTTCGTGTAGCCATCGGTTCGGAGCCGTTGAAGCATGGGGAGGGAGGTATCGATCGCCCTGCGCATCTGTTCGCCACTACCTGTTCTTCCGAGCAGCCATGCATGGCTTCGGGCCAGGAGGGGAATGCATCCGATCTCCGCGGATCGATCTGCCACAGAGCTCATGACCTGGCCCGCCTTCGTCGCCGTCGATACCAGCGCAGCATGGTCCAGCGCTTTGTCCAGGAGCGCCGAGATTGCCTGGGGAGTCTCTCCGCGCAGCTGAGCGAGAACTGCTAGATGATGGTAGGCGAGGGCTGTCCCGATGTGGTCCGTCAGTCCTTCATAGATAGCCAGGGCCTGTTCATAACGGGATCGTGCCAGCTGATCATCCCCTGCGTCCTTGGCGACAATACCGAGCTGAAGGCTGCTCGTGGCCATGCCGGTCTGGTCTCCAAGCTCCTCGAAGATGGACAGGGCCTGCTCGTAACGGGCTTGTGCCTCCTCGTAGTTGCCCTGATCCTGAGCGAGCATGGCCAGCTCATGGACGGCGCTGGCAGTGTTCGTCGGGTCTCCAGTGCTCTGACTGATGGCGAGTGCTCGCTCATAGTGGCATCGTGCCGTGGTGTAGTCCCCAGAATCGTAGGCGAGAGTGCCCAGCTGGTGGTAGGTCGAGGCGAGATCGCTGCGGTCTCCGATTTTCTCCTTGATTGCGAGAGATTCTTCGTACAGCGATCGAGCGGACTCGTAGTCTCCTTGAAGGAAGGCGAGATTCCCTAGATTCTGATTCAGTGCGGCCGTGTGCGCCTGATTTCCGAGCTTCTTGCTGATGTCCAGGGATGCCCCATAGAGCTTGCGTGCTCTGGTGTAGTCCCCCTGCTCTTGTGCGATGGAGCCAAGTTGCCCAAGCGCTGCCGCGATACCTGAGGCGTCATCGAGTCGATTGCTGATGACCAGGGACTGGTCGTACAGCCTTTGCGCAGTGCGATAGTCCCCCTGAGCATGGTAGATGATGCCGAGCTGATGGTAGGTGGTGCCAACTCTTTTCTGGTCATCGATCGTCTTGCTGGCCGAAAGGGAGTCGACGTAGAATTTCTTGGCGGTGCTGTAATCTCCATGCTCCTGGAAAAGAAGTCCCAGCTGGTAGCAGTTGGTGGCTATCATTGCTTGGTCGTCGAGTTCCCTAGCAATGGCCAACGAGTACTCGAATGAGGTCTTGGTATCTTCTTTGTCTTGTTTCTGATTGACACAACCGAGCGCCTGATAGGCGTTCATCATGCTTACCTTGTCACCTGCGTCCCGAGCGAGAGACAACGCCTGATGGTAGTGTTGGACAGCGGTTTCGTCGTCGCCCATGAAATGGAGCACGGTTCCCATGTAACGATGCCAGTGCGAACGTTGTGCAGTTGAAATCCATGGGGCCGACAACTGGTCGCGAATGATAGTGGAAGCCTCGGCGAACTGGTTGGCTGAGAACAGGATCGTGATTGCTTCTTGCAGGTTCTCATCGGCTTGACTGAAATGGCCTGCATCCTTCAGGCGGCATGCGTCCTCTTGTAGTTGCTGCGCTCTAGTGCTGTCAAGAAAATGGTTCTGCTGGGCGGGCAACGTTATCACTCCTTGTGGCAGGTCGTGATCTGCGCATGAGGTGATGAGGATAGAATAAAATGATCAATTGGATCAACTTCGCTCTCCGATTCGTTGAGGACAGAGACGTCTCGGTGCACTGCTTGATGGCTACGGCGCCGGAATACGCGTGAGCCTCGGCTGTCTGTGGGATAGCCGAGGCTCACGTGGCGATTCATGTCGTTGTCCGTCCTTACAGGACCGAGGAGAGAAAGGCGCGGGTGCGTTCGACCCGGGGGTTGTCCAGGACATCCACGGGGTCGCCCGACTCGCAGATGACTCCGCCGTCCATGAAGATCAGCTGATCGCCGACCTCCCGGGCGAAGCCCATCTCGTGGGTGACTACCACCATCGTCATCCCGGAGGTTGCCAGGTCCTTCATGACCTGAAGTACCTCACCGACCAACTCGGGATCCAGGGCGGAGGTCGGCTCATCGAAGAGCATGAGCTCGGGATCCATCGCCAGCGCCCGGGCGATCGCCACCCGCTGCTGCTGACCTCCCGAGAGCTGAGAGGGGTAGTGCTCTAAGCGATCGCCGAGCCCCACCCGTTCCAGCAGCTCGATGCCGCGCTTTCGCGCCCTGTCCTTGGGCATCTTCTTCACCTGAACCGGCGCCTCCATGACGTTCTCTAGAGCCGTCATGTGGGGGAAGAGATTGAAACGCTGGAAGACCATGCCGATCTTGGCGCGCTGCGCGGCGCGGGCCTTGTCCGACAGGGCGTGCAGTTCGGTGCGCCCGCCGCGCTCGACCTCGCGCATCCCGATGAGCTCGCCGTCGACCCTGATCCGACCGGCGTCGATGGACTCCAGCTCGTTGATGCAGCGCAGGAGCGTCGACTTTCCCGAGCCAGAGGGGCCGATGAGAACCGTGACCGATCCCGGAGGCACGATGAGGTCGATACCGCGCAGCACGTGCAGCTCGCCGAAGAACTTGTGCAGGTCGCTGATCTCGACCTTCGGCGTCTCAGCTGCGGCGGAAGTGGATGTGCTCATGGGGTGACCTCCAGGAAGGGATCGTCCTTGGTGGTGTGGGCGTTGAGGATCGCCTGCTGACGGGCTGACAGCCCACGGCCGGAGGAGGCGGAGGCCTTGTTCGAGTCGAAGCCCCTGCCGTAGTAGCGCTCGATGTAGTGCTGTCCCACCATGAGGATCGAGGTGATGATGATGTACCAGATGGCCGCGACGATGAGCAGCGGAATGATCTGATAGGTCAGCGAGGCGTAGGAGTTGGTGACGAAGGTCAGGTCCAGGGTGAAGGGAACGGCCAGTACCAGGGAGGTTGTCTTGAGCATGGAGATGGTCTCGTTGCCGGTGGGCGGCACGATGACCCGCATCGCCTGAGGCAGGACGATCCGCCTGAGGATCTGGCCCTTGCTCATGCCCAGCGCCCCGGCGGCCTCACTCTGCCCCTTGTCCACCGAGTTCAGGCCCGAGCGGACAATCTCGGAGAGGTAGGCCCCCTCGTTGATGCCCAGTCCCAGCATTGCTGCGACGAAGGGAGTGAAAACCGTCGTCGTCTTGAACGTCAGCAGTTCGGGGCCGAAGGGGATTCCCAGACTCAGCTTCTGGTAGAGCGCGGACAGCGCCCCCCAGAACACCAGCTGGGTGTAGATCGGCGTCCCGCGGAAGAACCACAGGTAGGCCAGTGCCACCCAACGCAGCACCGGGTTGGAGGACTGGCGCTGGATCGCCGTCGTCACCGCCAGGACGATGCCAATGGCCATGGCCATGAAAGTCAGCAGCAGCGTCCAACCGACGGCCTTGACCACATGGACCTCGCGCAGGAAGAACCAGACCGTGGACCAGTGGAACTTCTCGTTGGTGACCAGCCCGTGGATGAGCATGGCGCCCAGGACTGTGACGATCGCGGCACTGATCCAGGTTCCCGGGCGGGGGACCGGCTTGGGGTTGTTGAGAACGACCTTGTCGTCGTCAGAGGCGGGTGAGGCAGTCACGGCTCACTCCTTCACTGCGGGATTGAGTTCTGCGGTGGTCAGGGCAGCGTCCTTCACGCCCCAGTTGTCCAGAATCTTCTGCCAGATGCCCTGGTCCATGAGGTACTGGACGGCGGCCTGGATCGCGGCGGTGAACTGCGGGTCTGCCTTAGAGGTCACCACGCCCTGGGGTGCAGCGTCCTCTACCTCGCCCAGGGTGACGATCTGACCGTCGGTCAGCTCGACGGCGTACCCGGCCACCGTGGAGTCGGAGTAGGTGGCGTCGATGGTGCCGCCGACCAAGCCTGTGGTGGCCTCGGACTGCTTGGAGTAGGAGCGCACTGACAGGACGTCCTTGCCGGCTTCGGCGCAGTTGTCGGCGGCCTTGCGCATGGCGGTCTCCTGGTCGGTTCCGACCTGGACCCCGATGGTGCGTCCGCACAGCTTGAGGTGGTCCGAGGTATCGACGCCCTTGGGGTTACCGGCCTGGACGTTGAAGCGTGAGCCCACATTGACGTAGGCGGTCATGTCCACCTCGGCGGTTCGCTCTGGCGTCACGGTGAAGGAGGAGATGCCTGCGTCGTACTTCGATCCGATCGAGGCGATGATCGAGTCGAACTCGGCGGTGTGGACCTTTCCCTTGACGCCCAGGACGGCGGCGATCGCGTTGGTGAGGTCGACGTCGTAGCCCACGGCCTTGCCCGAGGGATCGAGAAACTCAGCCGGTGCGTAGTCCGTGGAAGCCGCCACGTCCAGGACTCCGTCCTCGAGCGCCCCTTGAGGGAGCTTGGCGATGATATCGGGCTGAGCCTGGATCGAGGAGGTGTCGTAGGAGTGGATCTGCGAGCTCCGGTTCGCGTTCCAATCAGCGGCGTTGGTGCATCCGCTCAAGATCAGACAAGCGGCGGTTGCCAGCCCGAGAGCGGTGTGTTGGCGGAACCTCATCGTGGGTTGTCCTCTTCGGAGTGGATCAAGACGGAGAAAGAATATCCGTAACGCAGTATAGATATGCAGCTACTGAAGGTGGCGTATAGCACGACGTCGGCCCCGAGCCTCGTGCGAAGGAGGCTCGGGACCGACGTCTGAGCTGCATCAACGACTCACAGGTCGTAGTAGAGCTGGAACTCGTAGGGGTGGGGGCGCAGCCGCAGCGGTTCGATCTCGTTGGAGCGCTTGTACTCGATCCAGGTCTCAATGAGGTCAGAAGTGAAGACGTCGCCCTCGGTGAGGAAGTCGTGGTCCTCCTCCAGGGCCTCCAGGGCCTGGTCCAGACTGTCGGGGAGCTTGTCGATGTCGAAGTACTCCTCGGGTGCGAGCTCGTAGAGGTCCTTGTCGATGGGCTCACGCGGCTCGATACGGTGGCGGATGCCGTCGATGCCCGCCATGAGCACGGCGGCGAAGCACAGGTAGGGGTTGGACGAGGGGTCCGGTACCCGGTACTCCACGCGCTTGGCCTTGGGGGAGGAGCCAGTGACCGGGATGCGGATGCAGGCCGAGCGGTTACGGGCCGAGTAGACCAGGTTGACCGGTGCCTCGAAGCCGGGAACCAATCGGTGGAAGGAGTTCACCGACGGGTTGGTAAAGGCCAGTAGCGCCGGGGCGTGAGCGAGGATGCCGCCGATGTACCAGCGAGCCAGGTCGGAGAGCTGGCCGTAGCCGCGCTCGTCGAAGAACAGCGGCTTGCCGTCCTTCCACAGCGAGTGGTGGGTGTGCATGCCCGATCCGTTGTCGCCGAAGATCGGCTTGGGCATGAAGGTGGCTGTCTTGTTGTTGCGCCAGGCCTCGTTCTTGATGATGTACTTGAACTTCATCATGTCGTCGCCGGCGGCCAGCAACGAGTTGAAGCGGTAGTTGATCTCCTGCTGCCCGGCCGTGCCGACCTCGTGGTGGGCCCGCTCGATCTCCAGGCCGGAAGCCAGGCAGGTGCGCACCATGCGGTCGCGGATGTCAGCCATCTGATCGTTCGGGGATACGGGGAAGTAGCCGCCCTTGAAAGCGGTCTTGTAGCCCTTGTTGCCGCCCTCCTCCTCGCGGCCAGTGTTCCAGGCGGCTTCGGCGGAGTCGATGGCGTAGAAGGACCTGGCCGGTGAGGATTCGTGGCGCACCGAGTCGAAGAGGTAGAACTCGGCCTCCGCCCCGATGTAGCAGGTGTCGGCGATTCCAGTGGAGCGCAGGTAGTCCTCGGCCTTGGCCGCGATCGAGCGGGGGTCGCGCGAGTAGACCTCATCGGTGAAGGGATCCACGATCGAGAAGTTGACGACCAGCGTCTTCTCCTCGCGGAACGGGTCTAGGAAAGCCGTGGTTACGTCCGGGACCAGCTTCATGTCCGATTCGTGGATCGCGGTGAAGCCACGGATCGAGGAGCCGTCGAACATGAGGCCGTCGGTGAGGGCCTCGTCCTTGAAGGCGGTCACGGGAATGGTGAAGTGCTGCATGACGCCGGGTAGGTCGCAGAATCGCACATCGACCAGCGCGACATTCTCCTTCTCGATGAACGTCAGTGCCTCGGATGCGTCCTCGAACATATCTCCTCCAAGTGGGAACTGCGCACATACTCAGCGCGTATGCACTGCGGCTGACATCGGCAACTATATTGACCCGCCCGTGACGGAGGAATGGCGTCGGTGTTGCCTGGGTGTTTCGGTCGTTTCTTGCGCGGACCTCAGGGCGGCTGCTCGCCCTGCAGCGGTTCGAGGGGGGCGCGACGCGGGCGCGGAGTATTCAGCGGCCGCGCATCGCGCGACGATCCGGGCGCATCCGGTTGGGGTCGACGTAGTTGGGGATCGGCAAGTTCCTGCCGGCCATCGAGGTCAGTCGCTTGGAGACCTGGGTGATCTCGGCGTCGGTCAGTGACGTGGGCTTGGTCGGCAGCCGGCGCAGCGTCTTGGACAGGTCGGTCAAGCGCACCTGCCCCGCGTCAGTGCCCACCTGAAGCGTATGGATGGGAACCGTCGACAGTAGCCGGTGGACCTTGCGCTCCTCCTCCGCCAGCATGCGGCGGGTACGGGTGCTCGGCCCCTCGGCGATGAGCACGACCCCGGGGCGTCCCACCATTCTCCACACGAGGTCCTGGTTCTTGGTGAAGGCCACGGGCTCGGGCTCGACGTACCAACCGCGGCCGATTTGGTCGAGAACGGCCTTGGTCGCTCCCGGCATCCCCTCGATCTGGGCGTAGGAGGCGCGGCGCACCGTCAGGGACAGGATGATCATGCTGACCATGAGCGCCATGAGGATGCTCAAGAACAGCCAGTACCACAGCGACATTCCGCTGGCGAAGGATATGGCCACGCCCAGGGCGAGGCATGCGGCGGACGCGGCCAGCATCGCCCACCCGATCCACGGGTAGCTGCGCCGCGAGATCGTGTAGGAGTCCTTGATGTTCTGAAGGTACTGGGCCAGCCGTCGCTTCTTCTTCGGCTGGGGGGACTGAGCACTACTCACGGGCACACAATAGACGACGTTGGTGCGCTGGCACACACAGTCCCGCCGTCGGCGTGGCAGTGCGCGCACGCACCGAAGAACCGGGCTCCTGAAGGCGAGAAGGTCCGCATTCAGCAGGCGGCCGCGAGGTGGGGATGGGTTCCCAACAGAGTCGACGCCTCCTGACGAGCCGTGGCAGGCTCGGCGAGCTGAGCCAGACGCTCGGGGATCTGCCAACCGCGCTTGACCATGGCCCGCCCCCACAGCATCCCGGCCCGGTAGGAGGAGCGCACCATCGGGCCGCTCATGACGGCCGCGAAACCGATCTCCTCGGCCAACCGGCTCAGCTCCACGAACTCCTGGGGCTTGACCCAGCGATCAACCGGGTGGTGCAGCTTGGAGGGGCGCAGGTACTGCGTGATGGTCAGGATGTCGCAGCGGGCCTCCACCAGCGCCGCCATGGCCGCCTCGATCTCGTCGCGGGTCTCGCCCATGCCCAGGATGAGGTTGGATTTTGTGACCAGTCCCGCCTCCGAGGCGGCGGTGATGACCTCGAGGCTGCCCTCGTAGGAGAAGGCCGGTCGGATGCGCTTGAAGATGCGGGGGACGGTCTCCAGGTTGTGGCCAAGCACCTCGGGGCGCGAGGAGAACACGTCCTTCAGCGCGTCGGGGTCGCCCCGGAAGTCGGGGATGAGCAGTTCGACCCCGGTGCCCGGGGAGAGCTCGTGCACCTGGCGGGCGGTCTCCGCGTAGAGCCAGGCCCCGCCGTCGGGGCGGTCATCTCGAGCCACGCCGGTGACGGTTGCGTAGCGCAGGTCCATCTCCTTGATGGACACCGCCACGCGCCTGGGCTCATCGACGTCGTACTCGGTGGGGCGACCAGTGGCGATGTCGCAGAAGTCGCAGCGACGTGTGCACATCTCGCCGCCCACCAGGAAGGTGGCCTCACGGTCGTTCCAGCACTCGTAGATGTTGGGGCAGTTGGCCTCGGCGCACACCGTGTGCAGGCTCTTCTCCCGCACCAGGCCGCGGACCTCCTGGTAGGTGTCGGAGACGACGGCGCGAGTACGCAGCCAGTCGGGCTTGGACTCGATGGGCGTGCGGGCATTGCGCGCCTCGACCCGCAGGAGCTTGCGCCCCTCGGGGGCAACGGTGGTGCTCACTTCAACCTCTCCTCGCCGACGACGATTCCACGGGGAGTCTAGTACGCTTCCGCGAATTCATAGGACCTCAGGCCTAGGAGCGAGCGTCCGTTGTCACGTGGCATCTGCCACCAACGGCGCCAGATGCGCCTCCAAGGCGGCCACCAGTGCGTCCGCAGGAGCTTTGGTGGCCAGATGGTGGCCGGTCTCGGCACTCAAGGAGGTCACCCCGGCGTCGTCGATCCCGCAGGGGATGATCCTCTCCAGGGAGAAGGCCTCCAGGTCCGGGTCGACGTTGAGGCCGATCCCGTGCATGGTTGCGCCCCGGGCGACCCTGACTCCCAGGGCGCAGATCTTGCGTTCGGTGCGACGGCACCGGTCGGGGACTGTCGCGTTGGCGGGATCTGCCGGGTCAGCGGGCACCCAGACCCCGGAGCGCCCCTCGACTCGGATCGTCTCCAAGCCGTAGAGGGCGCACAGCTCGATGACGGCGGCCTCCAACGCGCGCACGTAACGGATGACGTCGAGCGGCGGGGCCAGGCGCAGAATCGGGTAGACGGTCAGCTGACCGGGCCCATGCCAGGTGGTCTTCCCTCCGCGGTCCACATCGACCACCGGGACGCGTCCGGGTCCGACGACGTCGCCGTCTGGCCGTTCCCACGTGTGGGTGCGCCTGCCGACCGTGTAGACCGGTTCATGCTCCATGAGCAGCAGCGTGCTGGGTCGCCTACCCGCCACGACCTCGGCGTGGACCGTCCTCTGCAGCTGCAGGCCCTCATGGAAGGGGATGAGTCGGGATCCGAGTCCCACGTCCTGACGCAGCACGGGGACAGCCTACGTGACCACAACCGGCACCCGGATCCGAGTTATCCACAGGCCGACTGCACGGTCTGGTCATCTGACGGCGGCATGGCGACCATGGAATGCATGAGCCCAACGATGCGCCCCCGCCCCGGCGGCCAACCGGCCGACGGTGATGCCGACGGTGCCTGCAACGGCCGGTCGGTACTCCGCGCTGTACTTCGGCGTCGGGGCGCGCGTGGGCCCCGCGCCTCCGGAATCCCGGTCTCCGATGCCGAGCCGGGCATCCCGGACTCGGCGCTCGGCGCACTGTCCCGACAGGGATACACCGTCGGCGAGGTGATGGGGCGCTCTACCGCTGTCAGCGCGCCTCGTCGTGGGCTGGATGCGCAGGGCCGTCATGTCGTCATCCGGGTCGTCGATCTGCCTCGCGGGCGCGGCGGAGCGGCAGTCCTACGACGGTTGGCCGATCTGCGCGTGCTGCGCCACCCCGGCCTGGTCACAGTGCGGGAGGTGGTGCCCCTGCCCGAGCAGCGGGCGGGCGTCATCATGGAACTTGTCGAGGGGGCCGGGCTTGACGTGGTGCTGGGCGCGAGGGGAAGACTCAACATCTCCCATCTGGCCACTCTCCTGGACGTCCTGGGATCGGCGCTGGCCTACCTCCACGAGCACGGAGCCGCCCACGGGGACGTCTCCGCGGGCAACGTCCTGGTGACCACCGATGGGCGTCCGGTCCTCATCGACATGCTGGGTTCCGCGATGGAGATGGGAACGCAGGACTGCGCCGCCCCCGAACGGCTCGCGGGCGGGCCGGCGTCGGCGGCCTCTGACGTCTACGCCCTTGCGCGTCTCCTGACCGAGTGCGCAGGACAGGGCGGGACCGGGACGAGGAGGCTGGCCGGTTTCCTGACCGACGCCCTCGCCGAGGACCCGGCCGACCGTCCCAAGGCCCGCGACTTGGCCGCCCGCGCACCGGAACTGGGCCCGGCATCGCCCATCGAGCTGCCCGATGGCGCCCGCCTCGCCGCCGGTTGCCTGCGGGCGGCCGCCCGTACGCCGACACGCACAGTCGGTTCCAGGCTCAGGACGGGGAAGGGACTCGGGCCGAGGTTGAGGGCCGGTTCCCGGGACGACTCCGACAGGCGCGAAGCGCAGGGCCGGGGCGGCATGAGCCGCATCGGGCGAGGTCCTGCGGCCATACGCTGGGGGAGAGGGCGACGCCCGGAGCCCGGTCGCGTCCGGGCCTGGGGGCTCGCGGCGGCACTGCTCGTCGCCGTCTGCCTGGCGGCTTGGGGACCGGCGCGAGGGCTGGCGTCCTTCAGGCCCGCTTGGGCCCTGGGCTCCGCTCCGGCCTCGACGACAAGCGCTGGGTTGAGCGCGCCGGTCGAATCGACTGCCGGCTCCTCAACGGGGCCGTCGTCCACCGCGTCTGCGAGCGGGCCTCCGTCGTCCTCGGCTTCGCAGACGGCCGAGGACGACGGAGCCGACGTGGTGAGCATCGTCGTCGCGCTGTCCGCGGCCCGAGACCGCGCACTCATGGCCGCGGACGCCGACGCCCTGGCGGCCACGACGGTACCGGGCTCTCCCGCGGCAGAGACCGACACGCGGATTCTGACCGATCTGATCGACTCGGGCGAGAGCGTCGGAGGCCTGCAGACCTCCGTCAGCCAGATGATCGACACGGAGCTGCCCGGGGACGCGGCCGCACTCTGGCCCGGCGCTCGAGCGGTTCGGGTCACGCTGTCCCAGAGCGCCTCGACGCGTTCGGGCGCATCCGGAACTCGAACGGTTCCCGCCCTGGCGTCCCGCCAAGTCGTCCTCATCCTCGTCCCAGGGCCATGGCGCGTCGCCGACGTCCGTGCCGTGGAATGAACTCCTGCGCGCCTCGAAACCGGGATGAAGCCGGGCCGGCGCGCCTCCTTCGCGGAGCGCTCAGTACGGCTCGGTGTGGATGGAGTCGTAGCCGGCGCGTTCGAGGAGTCCTCGGGTATCGGCGACCATAGCGGCTGAGCCGCAGAGGTAGACCTCCGTGCTGCGAGGATCGAGCCCGGAGCTGCCGGCAAGTCCGGGAAGCGCGTCGGTGACCCGTCCGTGGAACGCCCGGGGCGCCTCCTCACGGCTCAGGCAGCGCAGTACCCGCCCGGGCATGGGGGAGTCGATCACCGTTGTCAGATCCTCTTCCCGGTTGCGGCAGCCGAAGAGCAGCGTGTCGTGCTCGAGTCCAGGAGCCTGGGCGAACATGGCCAGCATGGGGGCGATCCCGGTACCGGTGGCGATGAACAGTCGGTGCCTATCGGAGTCTGCGAGTCCGAACCCTCCCAGGGGTAGCTCGACCACCGTTGTGGCGCCCTCGTCGGCATTCTCGATGAACTGCGATCCTCGTCCGCCGGTCCGAGTCGAGATGAGCAGACGGAGCCGATGGTCATCGAGCCCCGCGATCGAGTAGTCGCGCCACGCGTTATCGCCCACGTGCAGGCGGGCGAACTGCCCCGGCGCCCAATGCTCGATCTGTCCGTCCACATGGAGCGTCACGTCCCAGACACTCAGGGTAAGACGGCGCTTGGAGACCAGGACGGCGTGGTACTTGCCCTCCGGTAGTGCGCGGGTACCTTGTGGATCCGGGGATGCGGGGGCTTCCCGCAAAGCGGAGGTGATGGTGGAGTAGCCGCGTGGTCCGAGCACCTGGCAGGCCGCCGCGAGTCCGCCCATCATGGCGCCCATGATTCCTGTGCTCCCGGCGTCCTGCCCGGACAGGAACAGTCTCGGGATCGCTGTGCGCGGGCCCAACGGGTCGGACCTGTATCGCAGTGGAGTGGCGGGCGGTCCGTAGAAGGCGCCGGCAGGGTGGGCGGTGTAGTGCGCGTAGGTGAGGGGGGTGGAGACCTCCAGGTAGTCCACCAGATCGCTCAGACCCGGTGCTGCACTCTCCGCCAGATCGAGCATGCCGCGGGCGACGCGCTCCTTGAGAGCGGAGTAGTCGGGACCGCGGTCCCCCTTCGGCAGGTCGGCCCATTGCCGGAATGAGTCGGCGTCGCAGAAGGAGATGATCTCGGCGGTGTGCGGGGACTCACCGGACTTTACTGAGGGGAAGGAGACGAAGATGTCATGGGGACGGCCCTCCAACAGGCAGACGGAGTGCTCCTGGGCGCGCTCGTGGTCGAGGTCCTGGTTGACCCAAATGTTGCCGCCGTCGAGGCCAATACTGCGAGGGTCGTCGCGCAGGCGCAGGAAGACGGTCACGGCAGACGTGCCGGTGCCCAGATTAGTCAGGGTGCGGCGCGCCGGCCCGGTGAGACGACCGATGTCACCGGATGTGGGAAGGAGGCGGTTGAAGGTGTTGGAGGCGCCGACGGCGGAGACGATGACTGGCGCGCGGTAAACGCGTTCTCGTGACAGAGGGCCGCGGTGGTCCATCACCCGGACCCCGGAGGCCTCGCCGTCGTCAAGGAGTATCTCCGTGACCTCCTGAGCGACGCGGACGGCTCCTCCGGCCTGTTCGATCCCCTTCTCGAAGGTGCGTGCGATCCGGGCGCTGCCACCCTGGGGGAACCATCCGCCCTCGAGATAGTGGGAGACGACCATCGCGTGCACGGCGAAGGCTGAACGGGACGGCGGCAGCCCATAGTCACCCCACTGACTGGCCAGGATGGCCTTGAGCTCGGGGGAGCGGAAGTGGGAGTCGAGGTACGCCTTCGTCGTACCGGTGGCCGTTCGTCCTCCCATGCGCTGGACGAGTCTGAGCAGTGATGCCATCGGGCGGGGAACCATCCCCTGAACGAAGCCCATCGTGGTCCACGCAGTCGTGCGCCGGACAGCCTTGAAGTAGCGGTGGATGGCTCTGGCCTCCTGGGGGAAGGCGGCGACCAGCTCGCGCTCGTAGCGATCCGGATCGCTGCTGACGCTCAGGTCGAGGTCCGGGTAGACGAACCTGTCGTAGGCGTCCGGCATACGGTTCCACTCCAGCTCGCCTCCGGAGAGATAGTCGAAGTAGGCGCGAGCCCGGCTTCCGGGGCCGACCTGTCCGATGTAGTGCACTCCCACGTCCCAGGAGGCCCCGTCGCGCCGGAAGGTATGGGTGAGTCCTCCCGGTTCCGTGTGCCGCTCCAGGACGAGAACCCGCTTGCCAGCGGCGCGTGCCAGCAGACCAGCAGTCGTCAGCCCGCCGATACCTGAGCCGATCACGATGACGTCATAGGACATGGTTACCCCTTCATCTGGCTAGACAGTGTCAAGTCAGCATAGCAGTCGACTGGACAGTGTCTAGTTAGGCGGTTCTACACTCTTGCCATGACCTCTGAATCAGGAGCCTCGTCCGAGCGCAGCGGTAGCCGGGATCTGCGCGCCGAGCTGCTGCGAACCAGTCGGAAGCTCCTGGACGAGTCGGGGCCCAGCGCACTGAGCATGCGGGAGGTGGCGCGTCGCGCCGGGTGCACGCACCAGGCCCCCTATCACTACTTCGCCAACCGGGAGGCCATCCTGGCGGCACTGGTGCGCGAGGGCTTCGATGAGCTCGCGGACCGGCTCGCCTCGGCTCGCGAGAGACTCGAAGGTGCGGATCGCCGGGCGGTCCTGACGGCCTCGGGAAATGCCTATGTCGAGTTCGCCCTGCGTCATCCCGGGGTCTTCCGAGTGATGTTCCGGCCCGATGTGTGCGATCCGGAGCGCTTCCCGGAAGTGGTGCAGGCCAGTGAGCGCGCACGCGATGAGCTGGCCCGCTTGGCGAGACATGTGGCCGGCGAGGAAACGTCTCTCGAGATCGAGGTGCTCTTCTGGTCCGGCGTGCACGGCCTGGCCTCGCTGCTGCTCGACGGCCCACTGGTGGGCGCGTTCGGCTCGGTCCAGGAGCGCCTCGAGTTCGCCCGTGGGGTTGTTGGTCTGAGTGAGGTTCCTGTTGCTGGAGGCCTCCATGAAAGCGGGGAATCGGCATAGCGGAGGGTGCGCAGTAGAAGCGGAATGCCGTTCCTGCTGTCCTGACCGATTGTCTTCGCCCGAAGTGGCTAGCAACATAAGTTGACAAAATGGTCCTGTCAACTTATGTTGCTTATATGGACGCGCTTACCGCAGCCACTGAGGCTGCTGACATCACTCGCCCCGAGGACGGGCTACGAGCCGTGGCGGCTCTGCGGCGACTGACGGACACTCTTGAGCTTGCGCAGGTCGAGGCTGCTCTGCGCTCGGGCATGGGATGGAGCGAGATCGCCTCCTGTCTTGGGGTCTCTCGTCAGGCGGTCCACAAGAAGTACGCCAAGCGGGTTCAGCCCGGTCTGGCTCCAACCAGGAGGAGATGACGATGCCCGCCGTTGACCACTACCTGACTTGGCTCAGCGCCATGCACGCGGAAGCCGCGCGCCTGCATCATCGAGAGATCGAGCCGGAGCACATGCTCCTCGGCCTCCTGGCCCAGGGCGGGACGGCTGCGGCCGTCTTGGCCACCCAGGGCGTGACCCTCACGCGAGCGCGTGCCGCCATCGACGAGATGGCTGATACAGATCTTGCGCGCGTGGGCATCAGCCTTTCCGACGCCCTCAGACCTTCGCCGATCGCAGCCGAAGAGCTGACTACGAAGGAGGGAGGGGAGATTCCCCTCTCGGACGCCGCCGCCGAGTTCATCAACAACAAGGGGGCTTCGTTCAACACCAGCGCTCAGGCCCTGCAAGCCCTCATCTCCTCATCCGCAGCCTCGCTCCAGTCCCCGGCTGTCAGACTTCTTGCCCACTGCGGTGTCGATATCGACTACCTGCGCACTGAGCTCAGTGAGATAGCGGTCGACAGGGAATCGGCCCTGGGACGCTACCGGATGACTGATGAGTACCGTAGGTACGGTTTGGACCGGGAGTTGAGCCAGGAACGCTTCATCTCAACGCCGGTGGCTCGTCTGACCGCCCTACTCAGTGACCCGGACCGGCTCACGTGGTGGGCTCTGCCCCGACAACAACTGACCGAGGTTCTTTCCGACGGCGCCGTGCAGAGGGTGGAGGGGCGCCGTCGAACCGGCTTCCTGAGGTGGCGGCTGGAGACGTCCGTGGACATAAGGGTTACCTGGTCGTGCACCGTCGTCTCAGGGCGTCGCGATGGTGAGGTGGCCTTCGTGAAGGACCTGCACCTGATCGAGGCTCCGGGCGGCACTCGTGTCCGCCTGGTTCTGGCGCATCGCACGTGGGGTCCGCTGGGGGCGCTGCTCTACCCGATCTTCTGGCGGGGGACTCGTCTGGGGGTGGAGAACACGCTCACCGGTATCGCGCGGGCTGCGGCGGAGGATTCGTGAGCCGAGGGCCAAGACCGGGAACGGACCGGGGCGGTCGCCGCGAGCCCGAGCAGGGGACCTGATATGCCCGGCAAGACGGGCGGGGCCCCGCACCGTGATGGTGCGGGGCCCCGCTGACGTTAGAGGGCCGAGCTCAGGCTCACAGGCCCAGCTCGCCGCCGAAGTCGCCCTCCTCGAGGCGCTTCTTGACCGTCATGAGGTAGCGGGCCGCGTCCGCACCGTCCACCAGTCGGTGGTCGTAGGACAGAGCCAGGTAGCACACCGAGCGGATGGCGATGACCTCGCCGCCATCGGCGTCCTTGATGACCCGGGGCTGGCGCTGGATGGCACCCAGACCCAGGATAGCGACCTCCGGCTGGTTGATGATCGGGGTGTCGAACAGGGCGCCACCGCTGCCGGTGTTGGTGATCGTGAAGGTCGAGCCGCTGAGCTCATCGGGGTTGACCTTGTTGTCCCGGGTGCGGGCGGCCAGGTCGTTGATGCGCTTGGCCAGCCCGGGGATGTTGAGGTCGCCGGCATTCTTGACCACGGGCACGAGCAGGCCGCGCGGTGTATCCACCGCGATGCCCACGTGCTCGACGTCGTGGTAGGTGACGTTCTTGCCCTCGATGGATGCGTTGATCTTCGGGTGGGCCTTGAGGGCCTCCGTGGCGGCCTGGACGAAGAAGGGCAGGAAGGTCAGCTTGGTGCCGTTCTTGGCCAGGAAGTCGTTCTTCGCGCGGGCGCGCAGTGCCGCAACGCGAGTGACATCCACCTCGACGACGGTGGTCAGCTGAGCAGAGGTCTGCAGCGAGTCGATCATGCGCTCGGCGATGACCTGGCGCAGGCGGCTCATCTTCTCCGTGCTGCCGCGCAGGGTCGTGTCCACCTCGGGCTTGGCCGAGGCAGGCTTGGCCGCGGCCGCGGGGGCGGGTGCCTGGGCGGCAGCAGCGGCTGCTGCGCGGGCCTCCTCGACGGCCTTGGCAGCGGCCTCCACGTCCTGCTTGCGGATACGGCCGCCCACGCCGGTGCCGGTGACGGTGGACAGGTCCACGCCCTTGTCCCTGGCGAGCTTGCGAACGATCGGCGTGACGTAGGAGCCCGTGGCGCCCGAGCTCACCGGTGCGGCGGGCGCGGGTGCTGCGGCCATGGCGGGAGTAGGAGCAGACGGTGCTGCTGCGGGGACCGCCGCCGGCGCGGCGGCAGGAGCGGGGGCCTCCGGCGTGGCCACCGGGGCGGGTGCTGCTGCCGGGGCCGCCGACGGGGAGCCGATGATGGCCAGGACGGTGCCGACCTCCACGGTCTCGTCCTCGGGGACGCGGATCTCCAGCAGGACCCCGGATGCGGGGGAGGGGACCTCGGTGTCCACCTTGTCGGTGGCGACCTCCAGCAGGGGCTCGTCGGCCTCGACGGCGTCGCCCACGGCCTTGAGCCAGGAGGAGACCGTCCCCTCGGTGACGGACTCACCCAGAGCGGGCATCTTCACCTCGGTGCCCTCTGTGGAGCCGGTCGACGGTGCGGCGGCCGGCGGCGCTGCCGGAGCCGGTGCCGGCTCGGCGGCAGGAGCGGGCTCCGGTGCAGCGGGCGCCTCGGCGGGTGTAGCCGGTGAGGCGCCCGCTTCGGAGGGATCGCCGATGATGGCCAGGACGGTGCCGACCTCCACGGTCTCGTCCTCGGGGACGCGGATCTCCAGCAGGACCCCGGATGCGGGGGAGGGGACCTCGGTGTCCACCTTGTCGGTGGCGACCTCCAGCAGGGGCTCGTCGGCCTCGACGGCGTCGCCCACGGCCTTGAGCCAGGAGGAGACCGTCCCCTCGGTGACGGACTCACCCAGAGCGGGCATCTTCACGGACTCTGACATTGCTGTCTTCCTTACTCTCGTCTAGCTGGATCAGCCGTGGTTGTGCAGCGGCTTGCCGGCGAGGGCCATGGCGGCCTCGCCGAGGGTCTCGTTCTGGGTGGGGTGGGCGTGGACCAGGGAGGCGACGTCGTCGGCGTCGGCCTCCCAGGACACCATGAGCTGGCCCTCTCCGACCTGCTCCCCCATGCGGGCGCCGATGGCGTGGAAGCCCACGATGGGGCCGTCCTTGAGGGAGACGAGTTTGACGAAGCCCTGGGTCCCCAGGATCTGGCTCTTGGCGTTGCCGGCCACGTTGAACTCGGCGGTGGTGATGTTGTCCTTGCCGTGGATCTCAGCGGCCTTCGCCTCGGACAGTCCCACCGAGGCGATCTCGGGCTCGCAGAAGGTGACCTTGGGGACCAGGACGTCGTCGACCGGGGTCGGGTCCAGGCCCGCGATCTTCTCCGCCACGACGATGCCCTGGGCGAAGCCGCGGTGGGCGAGTTGGACGCCGGGGACGATGTCGCCCACGGCCCACACGCCGGGGACGTTGGTGCGGCCGTACTCGTCGGCCAGGACGAAGCCGCGGTCCATGGCGACCCCGACCTCCTCGTATCCCAGGTTAGCCGTGGCCGGTCCGCGGCCCACGGCGATGAGCAGGACCTCGGCCTCGTGGGTCTGGCCGTCCTGGGTGCGTACGGTCACGCCGCCGTCGTGGCGCTCGACCGATTCGAACATCGTGTTGGTGCGGAAGGTGATCTTGCGCTTGCGGAAGGCGCGCTCGAGCTGCTTGGAGATCGCCTCGTCCTCGTTGGGGACCAGGTGAGCGAGCCCCTCGATGATGGTGACCCGGCTGCCCATGGAGGCCCACGCCGAGGCGAACTCCACCCCGATGACGCCCCCGCCCAGGATCACTGCGGAGGCGGGGACGTGGTCCATCTCCAGCGCCTCCTCAGAGGTGATGACGCCTCCGGTGATCTCCTGCCCGATGGTCTTGGAGTAGGAGCCGGAGGCGAGGACCACGTTGCGGCCGGTGATGCGACGGCCGTCAACCTCGACGGCGTCCGCGGCCACCAGGCGCCCCCAGCCCTGGATCAGGTCGATGCCCCGCGAGGAGACCAGGCCCTCAAGGCCCTTGTGCATCCGCGAGACGATGCCGTTCTTGTAGTTCTGGACGCCCGGCATGTCAACGCCCTCGAAGGCCGCCCTGATGCCGACCGTGGCGGCCTCGCGCACGGCGTCGGCGGTCTCGGCGGCATGCAGCAGGGCCTTGGTGGGCACGCAGCCGCGGTGAAGGCAGGTGCCCCCCAGCTTGTCGGCCTCGATGAGGGCGACCTTGAGGCCCAACTGGGCGCCTCGCAGGGCAGCGGCGTAGCCCCCTGATCCCGCGCCCAGAATGACCATGTCGTAGACGGTCTCTGTCACGAACTCACTCCTTGTTGATTGGTCACGACGCCCTCATGGGGCGGCTCGGCACGGGGTCATTGTTTCACCTGAAGAGGGCGTGCAGGAGTCAGAGGGATTGCTGTTTAGGGACTAGAGTCCTGAAAACGCAGTGATACCCATCACCATGTGTGGGTCGTGTCTGCAACGAGCCCCGCCGTTGACCGCGACCGTGACCGCGCTGACTCGTTGCAGACACGCAAGAGGCTCAAGAACTCAAGAAAGGATGCTGACCTCGGCGGATAGTGAACGGAGCAGCTCCACCAGTGTGGAGACTCCCATCCCGGTGCCTCCGGTGGGCGTCAGCCCCCAGGGCGAGGAGTCGTTGTAGGCGGGCCCGGCGATGTCGAGGTGCGCCCATGGCCGACGTCCGACGAACTCGCGCAGGAACAGCCCGGCCGAGAGCATCCCTCCGGCGCGGGAACCGACCTTGGTATTGCGCAGATCGGCGAAGGGCGAGTCCAGGGTCGCACGCAGGTGCGCTGGCAGCGGCATCGGCCAGAAGGACTCTCCCGCCCGCTGGGCCGCGGCGACGACCTCCTCGCGAAGGTCCGGTGTTCCCATGACGGCGGCTACATGGTCTCCCAGTGCCACGATCTGAGCACCGGTGAGAGTGGCCACGTCTAGGACGGCGTCGGGCTCCTCCGTGACGGCCCTGGCTAGGGCGTCGGCCATGACCAACCGGCCCTCGGCGTCGGTGTTCGTCACCTCCACGGTCGTGCCGTCGAACATCGTGATGATGTCGCTGGGGCGCTGGGCGTCGGCGCCAGGCATATTCTCGGCGAGCGCCAGCCAGGCGGTCACGCGGATCGGCAGAGCCAGGCGAGCGGCCGTGATGACGGCGCCCAGCACGGTGGCGGCGCCCGCCATGTCGGACTTCATCTCGGGCATGGAGGCGGCCGGTTTGAGGGACAGGCCCCCGGAGTCGAAGGTGATTCCCTTGCCGATGAGTGCGACGTGCTTGGGGCGGGGGGCGTCATTGTCTCCTTCGGTCTCCGAGAGCGTCTGGTTCGCAGCGCCCTCGCCGGACTGCGGGGGCGCCCACTCCAGGCGGACCAGTCGCGCCGGGTGCACCGAGCCCTGCGCCACACCGAGGATCCCGCCGAATCCCTGCTCGATCAGTGCTGGGGCGTCCCAGACCTCGACGTTGATCCCGGCCCCCTGCCCGGCCTCGCGGGCCCTGTCGGCGAAGACCTCCGGGGTCAGGCGGTTGGGCGGTTCGTTGACGAGGTCTCGGGTCAGCGCGGTGGCCTCGGCCAGTGCTAGGGCGCCGGTCAGAGCCGCCTGCCCCTCGGGCGTGTCCGAAAGAGGTGAGACGATGGAGATGTTCTTCAACGGGGCGGCCTGTTTGGAGGAGGGCTCCCGCCCCGGGCGGTTCCCGTTCTCCGTCGCCTTCCAGGAGTAGGCGCCCAGTGCGGCTCCGTGAGCGACGGCGGCGAGCTGCGCCTCCGAGAGAGCGGGCAGCGCCAGGACCGCGGAGCCGGTTCCGACCAGTTCCCTGGTGGCGCGTCCGGCGGCACGGCGCAGCAGACCCGTCTGGTCGTGCCCCAGAGCGGCTTCGTCGTCGGTGGTGACGGCCAGGGGGTCGGTGTCGGCCCAGCCCGTTCCGACGCCGACGACGAGGATCGTTGCCGGACCGTGGTACTTCGTGGTGCTCACCGACGATGCCGGCAGGCGCACTACGGAGTCCTGGGCGCCGGAGAAGCCCAGTGAGGGCAGCAGGGCGGCGAGCGTGTCGATGTCCAGGTCCTCCAGGGCGCTGCTGGAGGGAGGCTCAAGGCCCTCCAGAAGGATCTCGGGCGTCTCTGCCCCATCTCTGCCCGGTGCTGCGGCCAGGACAAGCACGTCGGCCGTCGGCTCAGCGCCGGAGGAGGCTCCGGTGTCCTCGTCGGCGTCCTCATCGGTGTCCGCGTCGGCATCCGTGTCTTGATCGCCATCGGCGTCCTTGGCGCCGTCCGCCTTCTGATCGGCCTCCTGCTCCACGTCCGAGGAACCGGTCTCCGGCGCCTCGGCCCGGTCCTGTGCGTCGGCGGGGTCGGACTCCTCGGCGGACCGGGCCTCATCGACCGTGTCGACCTCGGCCTGATTGCTGAGGTCGGTATCCTTGCGGTCATCGTCCACCGAGGCGTGTGCGTTCAGGGAATTGGTCAACTTAATGGTGCTCACGTTGTGAATAGTAACGTTCTGGCATTGGTTAGAGGCTGAGTTGGCGCCGCGCGTGCCGGAGGTCATCACGTGGAAAGGTCGTTCCTCATGGACGAGCGCTCATCGGTACGCCCGGTTCAGGACACCCGCCGCCCCGCCTACGGATGGGGGCGCATCCTGGTCGGCGTCTTCGCCGTCTTCGGTGCGATAGTCCTCATTCCCTCCATGATCTCGCTGGTGCGGAATCCCACCGAGGCGCCGGCTGTGTGGGCTTTCAATCTGCTGGGAGGTGGGTTGTACATCCTCCTGGCCGTGTGCGTGGCCCACAATGGGCGACGGATGCGCAACATCGGCTGGATGTGCTTGGGAGCGCTGGCCACGATGGCGGTGCTCATCGGTGTCCTGACCATGACCGAGGCCCCTTCGACGACTGCGGACCTTAGCGCGTCGGTGTGGGCGCACTGGGGTGGCTCCAGGTGGTACCTCCCGGCGATCCTGCCGGTCGTGGCCGCCGCATGGATGTGGATGTCCGATCCTCGGCGCATCGTGGCCAACGCCGAACGCATCACAGAGCTGTCCGACACCCTCACCGAGAGTTTCACCGAGAAGGCCCGAGCAGTCCAGGAGAGCCGCGCTCTCAAGAGCTCCCGGACCAGTGAGGCAGCATCCCCGCAAACGCCCGCGAACGGGACCGTCCCGCCCGGCGGGAAGCAGTGAACCGACGAGGCATCCGGCGCCTCGGTTGAGGGCGGGTGTGCGTCACCGGCGCCTGGAGCGGCGTGAGCTGCGCGAGCTGATCCGGCTGATTCTGCTGATCCTGCGCCGGGGGACGGGGCGGGAACGCCACCTGTCCTGCAGACGCGAGCCCAATGAGGTGTACGTCGCCGCTGCGGCGCGAGCCCGGGCCTGGACCTCGTAGATCCGCTCGACGACGATCCGCTGGCATACCCAACCCACCAGCTGCTCGCCGCTAGAGTCCGACGCCCGGTTGCTCACCACAGGCAGCCCCTCCAGATCGGTTCGGGTCAGGGCCTCGAGCACATCGGTGGCCTCCGCCTCGCGATTCAGTCGGTCGGGGATCAGGGGCAGGTCCGCCACCGTCGGTACGGGTCGGGAGTCGTCGTCGGCCTGGTCGGCCTGGTCGGCCCCGTCGGGCTTGCCGTTCAGGAGCGCTCCGGCCAGTTGCGCGGCTGTCACGCATCCGAGCAGCTCCAAGGCCTCCCCGGTTGTCGTCCTGATCACGGGTAGGACCGAGGCGCTGTGCCGGCTCATGAGAGCGGCGGCCTCACGCACCGTCATCGTGTCCTCCACTACGGCAGGCGGTTCCACCATGAGCTTCGAGGCGTGGGTGCGCCCCAGAAGAGTGGTAGTCATCGGATCCTCGACGTCCTCACCGCGACGGCGCAGCTCTTCGGTGAACAATGTGCCGCGCGACAGGAAGCGGCTGGTGAAGGTGGCCAGCACTGTGGTCAGCATGAGAGGCAGCAGCAGCGCGTGCTGGCCGGTCATCTCGATGATGAGCAGCACCGCCGTCATCGGGGCGCGAGCCGCGCCGGCGAAAACCGCGCCCATTCCGAGCACCCCGAAGACCCCTGCCGCCGGGGCGTAGCTGGGCGCCACCAGGGTGCCGAAGGCCGCACCGAGCGTTCCGCCGATGAACAGGGACGGGGCGAACACTCCGCCGACGAATCCCATCCCCAGCGTCAACGAGGTCGCCAGCATCTTGCCCACGCACAGCACCAGTAGCAGGGACAGGGCGTAGCGGCCTGCCAGCGCCCGGTTGAGCGTCGCTGAGGACTCCCCGTACATCTCGGGCAGGATCAGCAGGACGGCGCCGACGGCCAGGCCGCCGATACCGGGGCGCGCCCAGATCGGGATTCCCAGTCGTTGCCAGGCGCGGGTCAGGGCATCGAGCACGATGAAGCGTAGGCGCATGAAACCGATGCCGGCGCCTCCGCCCGCCACTCCCAGGAGGGCGACCCACCCCAGCTGGGCGTCCCCGGACAGGTCCAGGTAGGGCAGGGACAGTGACAGAGTCGTTCCCAGAAGATGGTGCGACAGGACTGTCGAGGCCACGCAGGACAGGACGATGACGATGAAGGCGTCGGCGCTGAAGCCCATGAGGACCACCTCCAGGGCGAAGAAGGCGCCCGCCAGCGGGGCATTGAAAGCCGCGGCGATCCCGGCGGCGGTGCCGGCGGCCGCCAGGTAGCGCACCGGGAGCTTCGGCAGGTGCAGCCCCCGTCCGATGATGTTCGCCGTGGACGCGCCCAGCTCCGCGATCGGCCCCTCCGGTCCCACAGAGCCTCCTCCGCCGATCGTCAGAGCCGACGACGTCGTCATCGCCAGGGCCGCGAGCGGCGCCATCGTGCCGTCCCCGTGGCGCGTTGACCAGATGACCCCGGCCACCCCATGACCGGTGGGGGTGCGGCCCAGCCGCGACATGAGCGGACCGACGATGATCCCCGAGAGCACGGGTGCCACTAGGACGAACCAGGTGCCGAGCGCCGCCAGCGATCCGACCGAGGGTCCCATCGATACGGTGTAGTCGTCGGCCCCGCTCAGCAGCCGGGACCAGGCATCGATCCCTAGCCGGAACAGGACCGCCCCCAGACCCGAGGCCAGCCCCACCAGCACCGCCAGGGTGTAGAGCCCGAGGCGATGATGACGGAAGAGGCTGCCCGCGCGCCTTGACAGGGGCTGGGACAGCCTCTTCCAGGCATGATCCATCAGCGCAGGTTCTCCACTTTGACCATGAAGGTGTCCTCCTCGCCGCGCCGCTCGGCCTCGGGGCAGGAACCACCGATGTTCCACACCTGGCGGTAGAAGCTCAGCTCGGCCTCATAACGGCGCCGGATGTTCGCGGCCAGGCGGAAGCCATGGCCCTCGCCCTGGAAGACCTCCAGGGCCACCGGAGCTCCTGCCGCCTTGAGGGCCTCGTACATCGCGGTGGCCTGCTCTGCCGGGACGATCGGGTCCTCCGAGCCCTGGATGAGCAGCAGCGGGACGCCGATGTCCTCGATGTGGTTGATGGGGCTGCGCTCGTCCAGGACCGGATCGTTGATGTCCTGGGTCCCCATGAGCTGGCCGATGTAGTGCGACTCGAACTTGTGGGTCGTGCGCACCAGCCTCTTGAGGTCGGTCACCCCGAAGCAGGAACTGGCCGCCGTGAACACCGAGGAGCGGGTGATGGCCGACAGTACCGTGAAGCCCCCGGCCGACCCACCGCGGATCGCGATGCGGCGCGGATCCACGAGCCCGGCGTCCACCAGGTGCTGGGCGCCGCTGACGCAGTCGTCGACGTCGTAGATGCCCCACTTGCCCTCCAGGGCTTTGCGGTAGCCGGTGCCGTAGCCCATGGAGCCGCGGTAGTTGACGTCGAGGTAGGCGAAGCCCCGACTGGTCCAGTATTGGATGCGCAGGTCGTAGCCGGGCACGGCCGTCGCCGTCGGGCCGCCGTGGACATTGACGATGAGGGGTGGCAGCTCGCCCTCGCTTCCCACATGGGAGGCCGACGTCGGCGGGTAGTAGAAGCCGTGAGCGCTCGCGCCGTCGCTCGTGGGCCAGGAGACCGGGTCGGGGAAGGAGACTCCGATGTCCTCGGGCTCGAACTCGCCCGAGCCGCGCAACACTTGCACCGTGCCGTTCTTGACCTCCACGATGCTCGGCATCGCCATCTCGTTGGAGGCCAGCATGACGACGCGACCGGCGCTGGAGGCCACGTTGCCGATCGGCTGCCAGCCCACATTCCACTCCTCGAGCTCGCCGTTGGCGAGCCTGATGGTCCCCAGGTGCGACACCGCGTCCCGGGCCCAGGAAGTGATGATGTGCTCGGCGTCGAGCACGTCGAAGGAATGCGGACCCAGCTGCCAGGCGGGGTTGGTGAAGGTGGCCTCGGCTGGGTGCAGCGGTCGGGTTCGCAGGTTCTCCGGCCAGCCCGGGCGGTTGGTGCCCCGCACCGGGAAGCCTTCGGTGCGGTAGAGGTTCCAGAAGCCCGAGGCGTTCGACCCGTGAACCAGCTCGCACTCCTCGGTCCAGCGCGGCTCGGAAACCGAGTGCCCGTCCCCGCCGTCCACCAGAGCTCGCTCCCCGATCGACCCGTCCGGGCCCAGGTCACCCACGTGCAGGGAGGCGTTGTCCCACGGCATCCCCGGGTGGTCCCAGGTGATCCAGGCCAGGTGCTCGCCGTCGGGGGACAGCGTTGGGGCGACGACGAAGTCCGTCCCCGACACCAGCGTGCGCACGCGCGAGTCGTCGCGGGCCGCCGAACCGTCCAGAGGAATCGCCACCAGGGTGTTGACGGCCTCGCCCTCGCCACGGTGGTCCTCGCGGACGGCGTAGACCAGGCCCCTGCCCGTGTCGATCTCCAGGTCGCCGTGACGCACGTCCCCGTAGATCGTCAGCGGGACCAGACCGCGCAGGCGATGGGCCACGTCATACCGGTACAGGCGCCCGTCCCCGGCGTGGGAGACCACGATGATCCCCCCGTCGACCGCATAGGCCTTCCCGCCGTACTCGTGCACCCGGGTGCGCACGTCGACCAGCTCGTCGGCTGGTGTCAGTGGAAGCACCTCACCGGTCTGCCCGTCGCCATCACGGCGCAGCAGGACATTGCGCCCGGCCTGCGAGGCGCGCTGCTCCACCCAGTAGGTGTCGCCGCCATCGACGCGGACCTGCGAGAGCAGGACCGTACGGGTCGTGATCGTGCCTGGAGTGATGGGCGAGGGCCAGGTGCCGAAAGGGGCTGTGGTGCTCATGGTTCCTCCTGGAGGGCTGTCCTGAGGGCGTTCGGGCGTTCGGGAGCGACGCCGTGGACCGGCGGGCGCGAACGGTTCCGACGGTCAGGGGATACAGTACGTGCTTATCCGTGACCAGCGTGACACGTGACCGTGAGCGGGCCGGGGCGGCCCTATGCTGAGGATCGCTTCCGGGGCGCCCTGGACTGCCCGAGACCGCCGTAAGGCGGCGATCTCGGGGAGGCATCTCCGCCGGTACAACGGCTACTCTTTCCCAGGTGCCGCGCCGGCGCCCTCGCCAACCTGGTCGTCAACGACGCAGCGCCAGCGCCGCACGGACGACCCGCCATCATCACCTTCACCTTCGACAAGGAGGCGCACCGTGCCAGCAGCTGAGCATACTGGTCGGCCCGCCGAACAGGCCGGCGGAGCGCTCCTGCCCTCTGTGCGAAAGCCCGCTGACCTCAATCGGTTCACTAGCGACGAGCTGGTGGCGCTCGCCGCGGAGATCCGCCGCCACCTCGTCGCCTCCGTCGCCCGCACCGGCGGTCATCTGGGTCCCAACCTCGGCGTCGTCGAGCTGACGATCGCCCTGCATCGGACCTTCCGCTCGCCACGGGACACCATCGTCTTCGACACCGGTCACCAGGCCTATGTCCACAAGCTGCTCACCGGTCGGCAGGACTTCTCCCACCTGCGTGAACGCGGCGGGCTGTCCGGCTACCCTTCACGGGCCGAGTCCGTCCACGACGTCGTGGAGAACTCTCACGCCTCCACCTCGCTGTCCTGGGCCGACGGCATCGCCCGCGCCAACCACCTCCAGGGGCTCCAGGATCGCCATGTGGTGGCCGTCATCGGTGACGGCGCCATGACCGGGGGAATGGCCTGGGAAGCTCTGGACAACATCGCCGACTCCTCCGACCGGCACCTGGTCATCGTCGTCAACGACAACGGCCGCTCCTACGCCCCCACCATCGGGGGACTGGCTCACCACCTCGACGCGCTGCGCACCAATCCCGGCTACGAGCGCGTCCTGTCCGGAGTCAAGCGCACACTCCTGTCCCAGGGGGCGCCTGGTCGAGCTGCCTTCGACGCCCTGCACGGCCTCAAGCGGGGGCTCAAGGACGTCCTGGTCCCCTCGGCCTTCTTCGAGGACTTGGGCATCAAGTACACCGGACCGGTCGACGGTCATGACATCACCGCCATCGAGTTCGCCCTGACCCGGGCCCGCCAGTACGCCGAGCCGGTCATCGTCCACGTCATCACCGAGAAGGGGCGCGGATACACCCCGGCCGAGGAGCACGTTCCCGACCGCTTCCACGCCGTGGGCCGAATCCACCCCGAGACCGGGCTGCCGGTCGTGGCCGAACGCTTCGGGTGGACCTCCGTCTTCGCCGAGGAGATCGTCTCCCTGGCGCGCGGCGACGAGCGGATCGTCGGGGTCACCGCGGCGATGCAGGCCCCGGTGGGCCTCCAGCCCCTGGCCGACGCCATGCCTGAGCGTGTCATCGACGTCGGCATCGCCGAGCAGCACGCGCTCACCTTCTCCGCCGGGCTCGCCTTCGCCGGGATGCACCCGGTGGTGGCCCTCTACGCCACCTTCCTCAACCGGGCCTTCGACCAGGTCCTCATGGACGTCGCCCTGCACCGCGCGGGCGTGACGATTGTGCTGGACCGAGCCGGTATCACCGGCACGGACGGAGCCAGTCATAACGGTATGTGGGACATGGCGCTGCTGGCTCACGTACCGGGCCTCCACCTGGCGGCTCCCCGAGACGAGGCGACGCTGCGCGAGGGGCTGCGCCTGGCCGTGAGCGTCAACGACGCCCCCACCGTCGTGCGCTACCCCAAGGGCGCCCTGCCCGAGCCCCTGCCGATCCTACGCCGTCTCGGGCTGGAGCATGTTGAGAAGAGCCCGTATCACGCAGGCGCCGAGGTGGATGCCCCGGCGGGGGAGTCGGTGGGAGAGGTCTCCGCCTTCGACGTCGTCGACGTGCTGCTGGAGAACCTGGGCCCCTCCGAAGCCCCCCGGATCCTGCTGGTGGGCGTGGGCGTCATGGCCGCCGAGGCCTGCCGGGCCGCTCGTATCCTCCAGCAGGAGGGCCGGAGCGTCACCGCCGTACACCCGCACTGGGTCATTCCGGCCCCGCGTCCCCTCGTGCGGGCCGCCGCCGAGGCCGACGTTGTCGTGGTGGTCGAGGACGGACTGGTCGACGGAGGTATCGGATCCCAGTTGCGCGACGCCGTCGAGGAGTACCGGGCCTGCCAGTCCACCAAGATCGGTTCGACGGGATCGCCGGTCTTCCGCCGCATCGGGATTCCGCGCCGTTTCATCGACACCGCCACCCGGGCGCAGCTGCTGGAGGAGTTCGGTATGCGGGCCGCTGATGTCGCCAGTGCTGCCGGCACCGCGGCCGACGGCGTCGCAGGTGCCCCCGGCGGTCGGGACCTTGGGGCCGAATGAGGACTCCGAGGTGGTGTTCGGCACCTCCCGGAACGCCCATCCGTGGTGGCGCCATCGATGAAGATTGGGACGCCCGTCCTAATTGACTCGGCAGTCCCGGAATCTGGAGGCGCGCCCGGAATCGCTGGACATCGTCGGAGGAAGAGCGGCATTGTCGTCAGGTGACGAACGTCTTTCTGAACGGCAAATTTAGGGACTTATGTCCCGGATCGAATCGACGCCGATTGGCCTGTGAGTCATCACACCGGTGCTTCTTGGGACTAGTGGCCCACAAGACCCTTTCAGGGTTCTAGTCTGATACCGACGGCGCGCCGATGTGCCGCCTCGCCTCACAAGGGCGATCGCAACCGGGTGGCCCTCCGGTCACCCACACGAGGAGGGCACGGATGACCACTGAGGTCACAACATCTGCCACCACGGTGAGCGGCAATGACGCCTGGGAGGGCTTCGTTACCGGACCGTGGACCGAGGACATTGACGTCCGCGACTTCATCCAGCGCAACTACACCCCCTACGACGGTGACGCCTCGTTCCTCGCCGGCGCCACGGACAAGACCCTGCGCCTGTGGGACACCCTGGAGAAGGACTACCTCTCCGAGGAGCGCAAGGTCCGTATCCTCGACGTCGACACCCACACTCCTGCCGACATCGACGCATTCCCCGCCGGCTACATCAGCGAGGACGACGACGTCATCGTTGGCCTGCAGACGGATTCCCCGCTGCGTCGCGCCATGATGCCTAACGGCGGCTGGCGCATGGTGGAGACCGCCATCAAGGAGGCGGGCAAGGAGGTCGACCCCGAGGTCAAGAAGATCTTCACCCGCTACCGCAAGACCCATAACGACGCGGTCTTCGACATCTACACCCCGCGCATCCGTGCGGCGCGCTCGAGCCACATCATCACCGGCCTGCCCGACGCCTACGGCCGCGGCCGCATCATCGGCGACTATCGCCGTGTGGCACTCTACGGCGTCGACTTCCTCATCGAGGAGAAGCAGAAGGCCAAGGACTCCGTGGCCGACAAGCCCTTCTCCGAGCACTGGGCCCGCTACCGCGAGGAGCACTCCGAGCAGATCAAGGCGCTCAAGAAGCTCAAGATCATGGCCGCCTCCTACGGCTACGACATCTCCGGCCCGGCCAAGAACGCCCATGAGGCCGTCCAGTGGACCTACTTCGCCTACCTGGCCTCCGTGAAGTCCCAGGACGGCGCCGCCATGAGCATCGGCCGTCTCTCGGGCTTCCTGGACATCTACTTCGAGCGGGACCTGCGCAATGGCGTCATCGACGAGTCCCGCGCCCAGGAGCTCATCGACAACATCGTCATGAAGCTGCGCATCACGCGCTTCCTGCGCACCATCGACTACGACCAGATCTTCTCCGGCGACCCCTACTGGGCCACCTGGTCCGACGCCGGCTTCGGTGAGGACGGTCGAGCCCTGGTCACCAAGACCTCCTTCCGCCTGCTGCAGACCCTGCGCAACCTCGGCCCCGCCCCGGAGCCCAACATCACGATCTTCTGGGACGAGAACCTGCCGCAGGGCTACAAGGACTTCTGCGCCCTGATCTCGATCACGACCTCGTCCATCCAGTACGAGGCCGATGAGCAGATCCGTGACCACTGGGGCGACGACGCCGCGATCGCCTGCTGCGTGTCCCCGATGCGGGTGGGCAAGCAGATGCAGTTCTTCGGCGCCCGTGTCAACTCCGCCAAGGCCCTGCTCTACGCCATCAACGGCGGTCGCGATGAGATGACCGGTAAACAGGTCGTCACCGGCCTGCCCGGTATCGAGGGCGATGGGCCCCTCGACTTCGACGAGGTGTGGGACAAGTACGAGAAGATGCTGGACTGGGTGGTGGCGACCTACGTCGAGGCCCTCAACATCATCCACTACTGCCATGACCGCTACGCCTACGAGTCCATCGAGATGGCGCTGCACGACTCCGAGATCGTGCGCACCATGGGCTGCGGCATCGCCGGCCTGTCGATCGTGGCCGACTCCCTGGCCGCCATCAAGTACGCCAAGGTCACCCCGGTGCGCGACGAAACCGGCCTGGTGATCGACTACGTCACCGAGGGCGACTTCCCGATCTACGGCAACGACGACGACCGCGCCGACGACATCGCCGCCACAGTGGTCCACACGATCATGTCGAAGATCAAGGCCCAGCCCTTCTACCGCGACGCCATCCCGACCCAGTCGGTGCTGACCATCACCTCCAACGTCGTCTACGGCAAGGCCACCGGCTCCTTCCCCTCGGGCCATCAGAAGGGCACCCCCTTCTCGCCCGGCGCCAACCCGGAGAACGGGATGGACACCCACGGCATGGTCGCCTCGATGCTCAGTGTCGGCAAGCTCGACTACAACGACGCCCTCGACGGGATCTCACTGACCAACACGATCACCCCGCAGGGGCTGGGCCGCACGCTCGATGAGCGCGTCGCCAACCTCGTGGGCATTCTCGATGCCGGTTTCGTCCCCGACGACTGCGCCGAGATCTGAACCAGTCGTCTCCACGGCTGATCTCCGCGGCAATTTTTCTTCACTCATCCGCAACACCACTTAGAAAGGGGCCACCATGGCCACATACGAAGAGCGCCTCGCCTCCATGAAGGCGCAGCGTCAGGACAACGGCGGCGTCAAGGGCCTGTACCACGCCAACATCAATGTCCTGGACCGCAACACCCTCGAGGACGCGATGGAGCACCCGGAGAACTACCCGAACCTCACGGTCCGCGTCTCCGGCTACGCCGTCAACTTCGTCAAGCTGACGCGCGAGCAGCAGCTCGACGTGCTCCACCGCACCTTCCACGCCCAGGCCTGAGCCCTGGAGCACGGCGAGCGGTCATGACGCAGACCACGACGACCGTGCGCGACGGCGGTCGGGACCAGGACTTCCTGGCTCCGGCCGCCCGTTTGCGCGGGGCGGGTATCGGCGGGCTCGAAGAGCTGACAGATCTTCAGCGCTCGGAGCGGCTGGCCCGGATGCGAGCCGGCGAACTGGGCTCGATCCACTCCTGGGAGCTCGTCACCGCAGTGGATGGTCCCGGCACCCGGATGACGATCTTCCTCAACGGATGCCCCCTGCGGTGCCTGTACTGCCACAACCCCGACACCTTCCTCATGAAGGACGGAGAGCCGGTCGAGGCCACGGAGCTTCTCCGACGCATGCGCCGTTATCGGGGAGTATTCCGCGCGTCCAAGGGCGGAATCACGCTGTCGGGGGGCGAGGTGCTCATGCAACCCGCCTTCGCGGGCAGGCTTCTGGCCGGCGCCAAGAAGATGGGCATCCATACCTGCATCGACACCTCCGGGTTCCTGGGGGCCAATGCCAGCGATGAGATGCTCGACAACATCGACCTCGTTCTGCTCGACGTCAAGAGCGGCGATGAGGAGACCTATAAGAAGGTGACGGGACGCTCCTTGGCGCCGACGATCACTTTCGGCGGCCGCCTGGCGGCCAAAGGGATCGAGATCTGGGCCCGGTTCGTCCTGGTTCCGGACCTTACGGATGACCCCGAGAACGTCCACAACGTGGCCCGCATTATCGAGCGCTGGGGCTCGGTCAGCCGTGTTGAGGTGCTGCCCTTCCACCAGATGGGCACCGACAAGTGGGACGCCCTGGGATTGACGTACCAACTGCGTGACACCAGACCTCCGGAGCCCGAACTCGTGGAGTCCACGCGCGCGATTTTCCGTTCCTACGGTTTCGAGGTTCACTGAGGCTCTTTGGAGCCCCGCTGGTTTAGTCCACCAGTGCAGCTGCGATGCTGGGAGCGGCCTGCTCGACCTGCCATGGCCTGGCGCCCATGGCAGTCAGGCGATCGCCGATCTCCTGAGTGCTGACGCTGCTGGTGCGCCCGGCCTCGATCTCCTCACCGAGGTCCCAGGCCAGGCGGCGCTGGCTGCAGGGCGCCAGGAGAAGCTCCTGGGGGACGCGGATGTCCTCGGAACGGAGCCTGACGGCGCTGCGTACTCGGATGAGCCGATCGGCTGCTTCTGCGTGGTGGCGCTGCCAGGTGCGCGGGTGGGGGAGCTCGTCGGGACCCATGGGGGCCCGAGTGGGGGGAAGCTCGTCGTCGGGCAGCTCCAGGGCGCGTTCGATGGCTCGCCACCAGCGCTCTTGGTTCTGGCGCGCCTGGCGGGAGGAGAACTCCTTGAGGGCTGTCATCTTACGCCGTGACCGGGGGCGGGCGACGGCGGCGGCGATAAGGGCCTGGTGGGACAGAACCTTGGAGGGCGTCCGGTCGAGCTCGGCGGCCAGCTCCTCCCGTGATGTCCACAGCTCGCGCAGGACGGCGAGTGAGCGGGGGGAGCGCACGGCGCTTCCGGCTCGCGGAGTCTTGCGCCACGGGTCTAGTTTGGCGGGCTTGGCCGGCCTGGTTCGCACGTACTCGAACTCCTGCGCGGCCCACTGATCCTTCCCGGCCGCCTCGAGCTCGGCGGCCAGGGCGCGTTTGAGATCGATGAGCAGCTCGACGTCGAGAGCCGCATAGATGAGCCAGGAGGCGGGCAGAGGCCGGGTGGACCAGTCGGCTGCCGCATGGTCCTTGGCCAGACGTAGCCCCAGGGTCTCCTCGATCACGGCGCCGAGGCCGACGTGCTGGCGCCCCAGGAGGCGGGCAGCCAGCTCGGTATCGAACAGGGAGACCGCTGTCAGACCGAGGGCCGCCAGGCAGGGGATGTCCTGATCGGCGGCGTGGAGGATCCACTCGGGGCCGTCGAGAGCGGCGGCCAGCTCGGTCAGCGGGCCGCAGGTGACCGGGTCGATGAGGAAGGTTCCGGCGCCGTCGCGCCGGAGCTGGACGAGGTAGGCATCCTGTCCGTAACGGAAGCCCGAGGCCCGTTCGGCGTCGACGGCTACGGGGCCCTGTCCGCCGGCAAGGCGATGGGCGACTTTCCTCAGGTCCTCGGGAGAGTTGGTGATCTCCGGCAGCCCGTCCTTGGGACGCGGGTAGTCGACGATGGCGTGGGGTTCGATGGGATGATCCGTCGTCCCGGGGGGTACGGCTGGGCGGGGCACGGCCGAGGAAGCAGATGGGCGGGGCACGGCCGAGGAGCCAGCTGGGCGGGAGGCGCCGGTTATGCGGGTCGTCACCTGGCGACTCCGGCGAGGGTGAGGGGATGGACGGCGGCCGGCTCATGGCCGGAGGCGACCAGGAGGAGCTCGTGCCAGGCGGTCAGGTGGGGGCCGAGCTGTGCGGTCGTGGGAGACCAGGAGGCCCGGATCTCGGCGTGCGCGCAGGAGTCTGTGAGGGTCAGGCCGCCGAAGGTTTCCGACAGGACTCTGGTGACGGTTCCCACCAGTGCCCGGTAGCCGGCGCGGGAGTCCTCAAGGCCGTCGGTGAGCCAGCTCCAGGCTGCGGACTCGAAGACGGGATCCATACCGACCTCGTCGTCGATGCGGGCGCGTGCTTGGATCACGATGCGGAAGTCTCCGTCCCAGGCGTCTTGGCCGTTGGGATCGTACAGAACGACGAAGCGTCCGGTGGCGATGGGGGTGGCGCCCACGGTTTCCACGGTCTCGGCACTCAGCGCGGCGGAGTAGGGGGCGAGCTTCTTGGGCGCGGGAACCTCCTCCATGAGGAGCCCGCGCGGGCGGGGCGCGTCGCGAAGGGACAGGAGCGCTTCCTCGAATCGTTCGGGAATGGCACCTGCCTCGTTCTGGCGCGGCCTACCATTGACAGTCACGGTTGATACGCTAATGCGCTACCGCGCTGGGCAGATGAAGCCACGCCGCTGGGAGGGTTGCATTGTGTCAACGAGATACCTGCCTTTCTGAAAGAACGTGCGTCTGTTGGGTTTCGGTACGGCGGCGGGCGGCGTGTCCTCCGCAGCGTCCGCTGGAGCTTGTCAGCGCCGGGCGATGAGTGTTTGTCCGGGACAAAGGATCGGCGGGACGGCGTCGACCGAGTTCCAGGATAGGAGCACCGTCGTCGCCGCAGGGGCGGGACGATCCTGGTCGGAGAGGTTCGTCGCCACGACGATGTCCTCGTAGGTCACGGTGAGGACGTCGTCGGTCTCGTCGACCTGCGGCCAGGCAGTGCGCTGAGACCAGGCCAGCTTGCGGCGCAGGGCGATCAGCTCCTGGTACCACGCCAGCATGCGGGCGTGCTCGGCCTCGTCCAGCTCCTCCCAGCGCAGGCGCGAGGCCTCGACGGTACCGGGCTCCTGGGGATCCGGGATCTCGTCGGCGTCCCAGCCGAATCCGGCGAACTCCCTGACGCGTCCCTCGCTGACGCTTCGGGCCAGGTCCTCCTCCTCGTGGTCGGTGAAGAACTGGAAGGGGGTGCGCGTTCCCCACTCCTCGCCCATGAAGAGCATTGGCGTATAGGGCGATAGGAGCACCAGGGCGGCGGTGGCCGCCAAGGTGGCGTCGTTGAGGCTGGTCGAGGGGCGATCCCCGACGGCGCGGTTGCCGACCTGGTCGTGGTCGGAGCCGAAGACCACGAACTTGCGGGGGTCGGTGTTCTTGGGTACGGGCGCCCCCCAGTTCCTCTCCCGGAAGGTGGACCAGGTGCCGTTATGGAGGAAGGCCCGTCCGTAGGCCTTGGCCCAGGCCCCGGCCTCGGCGAAGTCGCCGTAGTAGCCCTGGGTCTCTCCGGTGAGCCGGGCGTGTAGGGCGTGGTGAACGTCGTCGGCCCATTGGGCGGTCATGCCCAGGCTCGGTATCTTGGCGGGGGGTTGCTCACCGGTGGGGGTGATGACGCCGACGTCGTTGAGGTCGGCCTCCGCCACCAGGCTCAGGGGGCGGCCGATCTCGGCGGACAGTGCGGCCACGGCGTCGGAGAGCTCGGCCAGGATGTGCGTCTGGGGTGGGTCGGCGGCTGCGGCGTCGTCCTTGATCTCGTGGATGGCATCCAGCCTCAGGGCGTCGATGTGGAAGTCCCGCAGCCAGCGCAGGGCCGAGTCGATGACGAAGGCCCGCACCTGTTTGCTGCCGTCGTGGTCGTAGTTGACGGCCTCGCCCCAGGGCGTGTGGTGGGCGCGGGTAAAGTAGGGGCCGAAAACGCCGAGATAGTTGCCCGACGGGCCCAGGTGGTTGTAGACGACGTCGAGGCACACGCCGATACCGGCATTGTGGGCGGCGTCGACGAAGCGGGCCAGGGCGTCGGGGCCGCCGTATGCCTCGTGGACGGCCCACAGGCCCACCCCGTCGTACCCCCAGCCGGCCTTGCCCGGGAAGGCCGCCAGCGGCATGAGCTCGACGATGTCGACACCCAGATCGGCCAGGTGGCCCAGACGGGTGATGGCGGCATCCAGGGTGCCCTCGGGGGTGAAGGTGCCCACGTGAAGCTCGTAGATGACCGAGCCGCGCAGGTCCTTGCCCGCCCAACTCTGGTCGGTCCACTGCCAGGCGTCCGGGTCCACGGTGCGCGAGGGGCCGTGGACTCCGTCGGGCTGCAGAGCGCTGCGAGGGTCGGGGCGATTCGGCGAGCCGTCGACGCGGAAGGCGTAGTCGGTGCCCGGCTCCAGGTCGAGGGGGGCGGTCCACCAGCCGCCCGGGGCGGGGATCATGTCGACCAGGCGGTCCTGGCCCGGCAGGTGCAGCTCGACGGTCTGCGCCGCGGGGGCCCACACGGGCACCCGCGGTCCCACGGGAAGGGCGGGGGAGGTCCAGGTTCGGGGCGTCGGGCTCATGGGGCGGCCTCCTCAGCGGGCTGGACTAACGGGGCGGACTCGGTCGGGGAGATCTGAGAGGCGACCTTGGCCAGGACGACCACCGGTGCGTCTGCGACCACGTCGGCCAGGGGCTGGTTGCCGCCCTCCACGGTCCCGCCGTGCAGGACATCCTCCCAGGTCCCCTCCGGAAGGACGACGCTCTCCTCGCGCCACCCGCCCAGCTGCTCGAGGCGCTTAGACAGGCGCCTGACGACGACGATGACGTCGGGGACCTCGTCGAGCAGGCGGGCGTAGGCGAAGGCGAAGGATGTGGTGACCGGGATCGCCCGGTAGCCCGACCGGGGCCCGACGAAGGTATCGGGTCTCGAGGCGCGCAGGCGCGCCAGACGGGAGGTGAGGAGAAGCTTGTCCTCGTCGAGGTTGCGGGGGGTGGCACCGGAGTCGAGGCGCTCCAGGAGACTGACGAGGCCGCCGGGTCCTGCGTAGTCGACTGTGCGACGGTTGTCGGGGTCCACCAGAGAGGTGCGGGTGGTCTCGCTGCCCTGGTAGATGTCGCTGACCCCCATCCAGGTCAGGGCGAGCGCCTTGTTGGCCAGGATGGCGGTGCGCACGGCCTTGGCCGTCAGAGTCGCGAAGGCCTCGAGCTCGCGGGAGACCTCCTCATTCGTGAGCAGGTGCGTGGCGTAGTCGGTCAGGGCCTGCTCACGGGGCAGGTCCGGGGCGGTCCAGGTGGTCCAGATCTTCTGTTCCCGGGAGGCCTTGATGAGGTAGGCGCTCAGACGCTCGGGGTCCATGGGGTCGGCGCTCTCGGGCGCCCAGGTGCCCCACAGCGTCTGCCACAGCAGGTTCTCGCTGCGTCCGTCGAGGTCCAGAGGACGTTCCTGGGCGGTCATGGCGCGCAGGCGATGGACGAGGTCGCTCCACTCATCGGCGTAGGAGGCCAGCACGTCCAGGCGTGCGCGCACGTCCTCGCCGCGCTTAGTGTCGTGGGTGGTGGAGGTGACCATCGTGTCGGGCCAGATGTTCTGGACCCGGTCGGCCCAGGCATGGGCCTCATCGGCACTCAGCGCGAAGCCGGCCGGGTTGCCCCCGACCTCGGTGAGGCTGGTCAGATGGGTCCAGCGGTAGAAGGCCGTGTCCTCCACGCCCTTGGCAGTCACGGCTCCGCACACCTGCTGGAAGCGGATGACGGCTTCGGCGCGCTCCGGGGACTCCGACAGGCCCTCGGACCCGACTGGCTCGCCCAGGAGGATGGCGACTACCAGGTCGAGGGTCTCGCCCTGGTCCGGCTCGAGGCGCTGACGGGCGCGCTCGGCATCGGCGTGCAGGACGGCGGCGGTCTCTGGGCCGGGCGGCGTTCCCGGGACGACGTAGACCCGGTACTGGTCGGCGGCCACCAGCAGCTCGACGACACAGGCCCTCAGATCGCGCAGCGTGTGGTCGCGCAGACGCACGTCCTGGGACGTCAGGGAGTCCAGAATACGGGCCAGACGGTCGACCTCCGCGGCCAGCGACCCGGCGATCACCTCGCGCTTGGCCTCCTCGACGATGCGGTCGTAGTCCACCGGTGCATCGCCGGTGAGCTCCTGCATGAGCGCACCTAGCCGGGCGGCACCGGCGGGATCCACCTGAAGCTGGTCGATCCTCCAGGCGGCGTCGTAACCGGTGGTCCCGGCCACCGGCCAGGAGGTGGGCAGGGACTCGCTGGGGGCGAGGATTTTCTCCGCCGCAATCCACGACCCCCCGGTGGCCTCGGCCAGCTGGGCGAGGTAGCCGCCGGGGTCGGCCAGACCATCGGGATGGTCCACTCGCAGGGCGCCGATGACCCCTGCCTCCATGAGTTCCAGGATGAGGCCATGGCTGCCTGCGAAGACGTCGGGGTTCTCGACCCGGATCGCGGCCAGCGTGCCGACGTCGAAGAAACGTCGGTAGTTGATCTCCTCGTCGCCGACCTTCCAGTAGGCCAGCCGGTAGTGCTGGCGCTCAACGAGCACGTGCATCGGCAGGGCCTCGGTGCCCTGGGCGACTGGGAAGGCATGGTCGTAGTAGCGCAGCACCCACTGCTCGCCCAGCTCCTCCTGGCCGGGCACCACCACCTGTTCCAGGGTGAGCTCTTCGTCGGCCAGGACGGCGCCGATGCGCCTGCCCAGGATCGGCATGAGGATGGGTTCATCCAGGGAGAGATCGAACCAGGCTGCGTAGGGGGAGTCCGGACCCTCGCGCAGCACCGACCACAGGGGCAGGTTGTGCCAGCCGGGAGTGGGCACCGCCATGTGGTTGGGAACGATGTCTACCACGATGCCCATCCCGCGGGCACCGGCCGCAGCGGCCAGGGACTCCAGTCGGGCGCGTCCGCCCATGACGGAGCTGATCCGGCGATGGTCGACGACGTCGTAGCCGTGGGTGGAGCCCGGTGCGGCCGCCAGGACAGGGGAGAGGTAGAGGTCGGTAACCCCGAGGTCGGACAGGTAAGGGACCAATTCCTCGACGTCGGCGAAGGTGAGATCCGCTCCCAGCTGGAGACGATAGGTGGTCACCGGGGTACGGTGCTCAGGGGCCGGCACGTGCCCCGACCAGGGGGCGTAGGCGGGGGTTTCCGCCGAGTCCACGGAAACCGCCGAAGCGGCCCTATCCGTTGAATCCACTGCTGCGTCCACTGCGTCGGTCATCTGACTTCCTGAGTTCGTCTGGTGCACCCCGTGCGGTGCGTTGTCGTCCGGCCGTATCGGTTTGCGCCGACCCCTAGCGTTGGAGCCTCTCGGTCGTGGCGGCGGACTCGGGAGCGTCCATGAGGAAGAGCATCGAGCGGGCCTCAACGGTGACTGTGTCGTCCGCGGCCAGCACCGGGTCGGAGTCCCCATCCACTGCCGGAGCCGTGTCCAGAGCGACCTTCCAGGTGGGGGAGTAGCCCTCGCCCGGGAGGGTGAAGGTGATGTCCTCGTCGGAGGCGTTGATGAGGACGAGGAAGGAGTTGTCCACGATCCTCTGGCCGCGCTCATCGGGTTCGGCGATCGCCTCGCCGTTGAGGAAGACCATCATGGCGCGGGCGTACCAGGTGGTCCAGTCCTGGTCTGTCATTGACTCCCCGGCAGGAGTGAGCCATTCGATCTCGCCGAGCTCGCTTTCGCCTCCGCGCCCGGCATCGCCGGTGAAGAAGCGCCGACGCCGCAGCACCGGATGGTCCCGACGCAGCCACATGATCGTGCGAGTGAATTCCAGCAGGTCGTTGTCCTGCTCATCGAGATCCCAGTCGATCCAGGAGATCTCGTTGTCCTGGCAGTAGGCGTTGTTGTTGCCTCTCTGGGTGCGCCCCAACTCGTCGCCGTGACAGATCATGGGGACGCCCTGGCTGAACAGGATGGTGGCCAGGAAGTTGCGGGTCTGACGATGACGCAGCTCCGTGATCGCCGGGTCCTCGGTGGGCCCTTCGGCGCCGCAGTTCCAGGAGCGGTTGTTGTTGTTGCCGTCGGCGTTGCCCTCGAGGTTGGCCTCGTTGTGCTTCTCGTTGTAGGAGACCAGGTCGTGCATCGTGAAGCCGTCGTGGGCGGTAACGAAGTTGATGCTGGCCACCGGGGTGCGCCCTGCGTGCTGATAGAGATCGGAGGATCCGGTGATGCGGGAGGCGAACTCGCCCAGCGTGGAGGGCTCTCCGCGCCAGAAGTCGCGCACGGTGTCGCGGTACTTCCCGTTCCACTCGCTCCACAGGGCCGGGAAACCGCCCACGTTGTAACCGCCGTCGCCCACGTCCCAGGGCTCGGCGATGAGCTTGACCTGGGAGAGCACGGGGTCCTGGTGGATGATGTCGAAGAAGGCGCTGAGCTTGTCGACCTCGTGGAACTGCCGGGCCAGGGTGGAGGCCAGGTCGAAGCGGAACCCGTCCACGTGCATCTCGGTGACCCAATACCGCAGCGAGTCCATGATGAGCTGGAGAACCGCCGGTGAGCGCATGAGCAGCGAGTTGCCGGTGCCGGTGGTGTCGAAGTAGTGGGCCGGAGAGCCATCGACGAGCCGGTAGTAGGAGCTGTTGTCGATGCCCCGGAAGGACAGGGTGGGGCCCAGGTGGTTGCCCTCAGCCGTGTGGTTGTAGACCACGTCCAGGATCACTTCGATGCCCTCCTCGTGGAAGGCCTTGACCATGGACTTGAACTCCTGGACCTGCTGCCCCTCGGTGCCGTAGGCGGCGTAGGTGTTGTGCGGGGCGAAGAAACCGATCGTGTTGTAGCCCCAGTAGTTCGACAGTCCCTTCTCCTGCAGGTGGGTGTCGTTGACGAACTGGTGGACCGGCATGAGCTCGATCGCAGTGACGCCCAGAGTCTTGAGGTGCTCGATGACGGCGGGCTGGGCCAGGCCCGCATAGGTGCCCCGCAGGTTCTCGGGGACTAGCGGGTGCAGCTGGGTCATGCCCTTGACATGGGCCTCGTAGATGATCGTCTCGTGGTACTCGTGCCCCGGTGGGCGGTCGTGGCCCCAGTCGAAGTAGGGGGTGATGACCACCGAACGCATGGTGTGACCGGCCGAGTCCTCCTCGTTGCGCTCCTCCGGGTTGTCGAAGGAGTAGGAGTACAGCGTCTGGGACGGGGTCACCTCACCGAAGATTGCCTTGGCGTACGGGTCCAGCAGCAGCTTGGAGGGGTCGCAGCGGTGCCCGGAGGCCGGGTCGTAGGGGCCCGCCACCCGGTAGCCGTACTTCTGCCCTGGCGAGATCCCGGGCAGGTAAGCGTGCCAGACGTCGCCGTCGACCTCCTCGAGGGCCACTCGTTCCTCGTTCCCGTCGGCGTCGAACAGACATAGCTCAACGCCGCTGGCCGCCGAGGAGTAGAGGGCGAAGTTGGTTCCTGAGCCGTCGTAGGTCGCCCCGAGCGGATAGGGATGGCCGGGCCAGATCTGGCGCTGCGGAGAATCCTGAGGTTCCTGAGTGGCCCGGGGCGTCGGTGTCGTCGGCGTGGTCATAGGGACAACCCTGCCACGACTGAGGTGTGAAGGCAGGCGTGTGGGAGAAAGACATGTCACGTCGCTGTGCCGCGCGCCGATGAGCCCGCCCGTGTCCCTCCACCTCCTCGCCCGTCTCCCCTCGGGGCCTTCCTATTTCGCTCACAGATGTCTCCTTGGGCGTGAGACACCTCATGGAGATCCGATGACGGGATGGTTTTGCCTCCGGGGGATACCTCTGCTAACTTTCTTCCCGCACCCCACAAGGGTGTGACGCGGATGTGGCTCAGTTGGTAGAGCATCACCTTGCCAAGGTGAGGGTCGCGGGTTCGAGTCCCGTCATCCGCTCGGGCGATTGGCGCAGCGGGAGCGCGCTTCCCTGACACGGAAGAGGTCACTGGTTCGATCCCAGTATCGCCCACCGGAACTGAATGTTCGACCGAGCCCGGAGCGCCCGCTCCGGGCTTATTTCGTATCCCGGGCGACGGGCGTCGTCGTGGGGCTCCCCTGGTGGTGTGCATCACCGGGAAGTCGAGTGCCCGCCGTCCCGTCGGGACGGCATCTGCCCGGATTCCGCCCGGATTCCGGCCGGATCCGCGACGCCGCTCCGCAGTGGCCGGGGCCGACTGCGTATCTGGATCACGACCTCGCCGCGACGGCCGGGAACGGGGTGTCCCAGCGTGCTCTACCATCTGGGGAGGAGTTGGTCCCTGCGGCAAGAAACGGATGGTCATGACGGAACGCTTCAGGCACCTGTTGCCCGTGGTCCTCGGCGGTGACATCGGCGCCTACGCTCTGGCGCGGCAGCTTCACGAGGTCACCGGCACGTCGGTGACGCTCGTGGCCTCGGATCCGATCGTGGCGATCTCCGAGTCGACCTACATCACCGTTGTCCACCAGGAGGCTGGGGCTCCACCGGAGCGGACGATCGAGCTCCTGCAGCGGTTGGTCCAGGGACGAGAGCCCCGCAGCGCCGTGCTCATGGCCAACACCGACGCCGCGGCCGCCATGATCTCCACTCACCGCAGTGAGCTCGAGCCCACCTATGTCCTGCCATTCCCGGACATCGACGTACTCGATGCCGTCAGCGACAAAGCCTCCTTCTCCCGGCTGTGCGCCGAGGTGGGGGTGCTCACGCCCCGGGAGGTCGTCGTCGACCTGGCCGACCCCGACTGCGAGCCCCCGGCTTCGGCCTCCGAACTCGGCCTGGAGTTCCCACTCGTGGCCAAGGCCGCCATCGGCGCCGACTACGACCGCATCTCCTTCCCCGGCAAGCGCAAGATCTGGTTCATCGACGACGCCGCCGAGCTGGCTGGCATGTGGAAGAGCCTCAAGCAGGCCGGCTACCGCTCCACCTTCCTGGTCCAGGAGTGCATCCCCGGCGACGACACCGCCATGCGCTCGGTGACCGCCTACATGGACTCCACCGGCGAGCTGCGCCTCATCGGCTCGGCGCGTGTGCTCCTGCAGGATCATGCGCCCACCATGATCGGCAACCCGGTCGCCATGATCACCGAGGCCTTCCCGGACCTGTGGGACGCCACGCGCCGCCTGCTGAGCCACGCCGGCTACCGGGGGTTCGCCAACCTCGACATCAAGGTGGACCCCCGCGACGGGCGCGAGCTCTTCTTCGAAGTCAACCCCCGCATCGGCCGCAACTCCTTCTACCTGACCGCCGCCGGGGCCAACCCCATGGCCGTTATGCTCAAGGACCTGGTTCTGGATCAGCGCGACGAGCCCATCGAGGTCACCCGGCAGGTCCTCTACTCCCTGGTTCCCGACGGCGTCATCGCGCGCTACGTGTCCGACGAGGCGCTGCGCCGCAAGGCCAGGAACCTGGGGCGAGGCATCGATCCGCTGCGCGATCCGGCCGAGCGCTCGCTGCGTCGGCGCGTAACGATCGAGCTCCAGCGCCTCAACCACTACCGCAAGTTCGCCCGCAACTATCCGCAACGAGTCGACAGGTCCCGCTGAATGCCCGAGAACGAGAACATGCCCGACAGCACCACCCCCGACGCCACGCCCGACACTGCCGCGAAGACCCCCGAGCCCCCTCAGAACGCCGCCGGCACCACTCCTGAGACTGCCACCGGCAAGCCCGGGAAGAGCCAGCGGGCTGAGAAGCCTGAGAAGGCTGAGAAGACCGAAAAGCCTGAGAACACCGAGAACAACACTGACAAGGTCGAGACTCCTCAGAAGACCGAGAAGGTCGAGAAGGCTGACAAGCCCCGGGCCTCCCGGCCCACGCACCCCGAGCCGGTGCACTCCACCTCGGACCGCTCCGAGACCCTGCGCCGGGTCGACGGGCGCGAGATGCGCCTGGCCGTGGGCAATAGCCCCTTCCCGGTCGAGCAGACCGAGGCTTGGGAGCGCTTCGAGGAGGCCATGGGACGTCCTCTGTGGGGGCGCTACCTGTACGAGGACGAGGGCAAGCCAGTGGCCGCCATCGCCCTGTACCGCTACGAGGTGGGTGGCCAAGCCTTCCTATGGGCCAAGCACGGCCCGGTCTGGCTCAAGGAGCAGTCGCCCGAGCGCGAGGCGCACCTGCGCCGCCTGCTGCGCTCGGTGGTCAAGGAGCGCGACCGCTCCGTGCGCTTCGTGCGCATGCATGCCCGCTACCGCGACACCGACCTGCGAGAGCTGCTGTCCACCATCACCTACGACCGCACCTACGTCATCGACCTGGTGCCCAAGACACCGGAGAAGATGGCCGCCGTCATGCCCAAGGACGGACGGCGGGCGGTCAAGCGCGCCGAGCGCGTGGCCCGGGAGGCCGGCTGCACCATTAGTGATGAGACCGGCCTGAGCCGCGCGGAGTTCGACAAGGTCTACGAGGTCCTGCGAGAGACCGCCAAACGAGACGGCTTCAAGCCCCACGACGCCGAGGTCTACTGGACCATGCTGACGGCCCTGGGGGAGAAGAACGCCCGCCTGTTCGTTCTGCGCAAGGACGGCGTGCCCCACGCCTGGGACCTCATCCTCACCTCGGGCAAGGACTCCGTGGCCTACTACGGCGCCTCCTCCAACGAGTCGCGCACCTTCCGCGGGGCCGAGGCCCTGGACTGGTGGGCCGCCTGCACCCTGGCGCAGGAGGGCTACCGCGGCCTGGACCTCATGGGGGCCGGCTCCACCCGTGTCCCCTCGCTCTACACGGTGGGGCAGTACAAGAAGCGCTACGCCCAGCACGTCACTGAGGTCGACGGTGCCTGGGACGTCCCGGTCTCCCGGTTCATCTACTCCGGAATGTCCGCCGCCAAGCGCCTGCGTGACGCACTGCGCGCGCGGCGTGGCTCACGGGAGGACTGAGTCCGCGCGCCCACGACGTAGACTCGCGGCCGAACCGGGGTGCACCAGTACAGCGCCCCACACCGATGCAGAGGAGACGAGCCCGTGTCAGACAAGCCCACGATCGACATCACCCTCGACGGCGCGCCGCGCACCATCGAGGCGGGCACCACGGGAACGCTCCTGCTGCAGGATGCCATCAAATCCGATGGCGTCGTTGCGATGCGCGTCAACGGCGAGCCCTGGGACTTGGACCGCCAGCTTCTGGCGGGCGCCGTCGTCGAGCCCATCGCCCTGTCCAGCGAGGATGGCCTGAACATCCTGCGCCACAGCGCCACCCACGTCATGGCCCAGGCCGTCCAGGAGATGTTCCCGCAGGTCAATCTCGGCATCGGCCCGTTCATCACCGACGGCTTCTACTACGACTTCGGAGCTATCGACGCCGTCACCCCCGAGATGCTGCGCGAGATCGAGAAGCGCATGAAGCGGATCGTCAAGGAGGGGCAGCGCTTCGTGCGCCGCGACATCACCGAGGCCGAGGGGCGCGAGGAGCTGGCGGACCAGCCCTACAAGCTCGAGCTCATCACCACCAAGGGCGCGGGCGCCGAGGGCGCCTCGGTCGAGGTCGGTGCCGGGGGGCTGACCATGTACGACAACGTCCGGCGCGACGGGAGCGTCGCCTGGACGGACCTGTGCCGTGGCCCCCACCTGCCCTCGACCCGTCTGATCGGGCAGGGCTTCGCACTGACCAAGTCCTCATCGGCCTACTGGAAGGGCGACCAGTCCGGCGACTCCCTCCAGCGCATCTACGGCACCGCCTGGGCCAGCAAGGACGACCTCAAGGCCTATCAGACCCGTCTGACCGAGGCCGCCAGGCGCGACCACCGCAAGCTCGGCGCTGAGCTCGACCTCTACTCCTTTCCCGAGGAGATCGGCCCCGGCCTGGTGGTCTTCCACCCCAAGGGCGCCATGCTGCGTCACCAGATCGAGCAGTACGTCGTCGATCGCCACATGGATTACGGCTTCGACTTCGTCCACACCCCCGAGATCTCCAAGGGAGGGCTCTTCCACACCTCGGGTCACCTGCCCTACTACGCCGACACCATGTTCCCGCCGATGCTCGCCGACGAGGAGCGCGACGGACAGGGCAACATCACGAAGGCGGGCCAGGAGTACTACCTCAAGGCCATGAACTGCCCGATGCACAACCTCATCTTCCGCTCCCGGGGCCGCTCCTACCGCGAGCTGCCGCTGCGCTTCTTCGAGATGGGGCACGACTATCGCTACGAGAAGTCCGGCGTCGTCCACGGGCTAACCCGCATGCGCGGCTTCACCCAGGACGACTCGCACACCTACTGCACCCCTGAGCAGGCCGGTGAGGAGATCCGCGCCCAGATCGACTTCTTCCTGTCCATCCTCAAGGCCTTCGGACTGACCGATTTCTACCTCGAGCTGTCCACCCGCGACGAGGACGGCGCCAAGAAGGACAAGTTCATCGGCTCCGACGCCGACTGGGCCGCCGCCACGCAGGCCCTTCAGGACGCCTGCGACGCCTCCGGGCTCGAAGTCGTCCCCGACCCCGGCGGCGCCGCCTTCTACGGCCCCAAGGTCTCGGTGCAGGTCAAGGACGCGATCGGCCGGACCTGGCAGATGTCCACCATCCAGTACGACTTCAACCAGCCCGAGCGCTTCGACCTGGAGTACACGGCCGCCGACGGCACCCACCAGCGCCCCATCATGATCCACTCGGCCAAATTGGGCAGCGTGGAGCGCTTCATCGGGGTGCTCACCGAACACTACGCGGGCGCCTTCCCCGCCTGGCTCTCCCCGGTGCAGGTCCGCCTCATCCCCGTGGCCGAGGCCTTTGACGCCTACGTCGACGACGTCGCCGCTCAGCTGCGCGCCCGGGGAGTGCGCGTCGAGGTGGACCACTCCGATGACCGCTTCGGCAAGAAAATCCGCAACGCCTCCAAGGACAAGATCCCCTTCACCCTCATCGCCGGTGGGGAGGACGCCGAAGCCGGTGCCGTCTCCTTCCGGTTCCGCGACGGCGAGCAGACCAACGGCGTGCCCGTCAAGGAGGCCGTGGCGCATATCGTCGGCGTCATCGATGCCCGTATCAACGACTCGGCGGGGGAGAAGCTGCACAGTGACAGGTGAGACGACTGACGACGCGACTGTCGGAAATAATGTTCAGGCCGAAGCGCCCTTCTACCACGAGGGCGCTCCGCAGGCCTTCCAGCGCCTGTGGACCCCGCACCGCATGGTCTACATCGGAGGCCAGAACAAGCCCTCGGACGACACCCCCGCCCAGTGCCCCTTCTGTACGGGACCGGAACGCGGCGACGAGGAGTCGCTCATCGTCCACCGGGGGCGGACCGGCTACGTCATCATGAACCTCTACCCCTACAACACCGGCCACCTGCTGGTGTGCTCCTACCGGCACATCTCCGACTGGACCGAGGCCACCGTGGCCGAAAGGGAGGAGATCGGCGAGCTGACCGCCACGGCCATGAGCGTCGTACGCTCGGTGAGTCGCCCCCACGGCTTCAACCTGGGCATGAACCAGGGCGAGGTGGCCGGCGCGGGGATCGCCGCGCACCTCCACCAGCACATCGTGCCGCGCTGGAAGGGAGACGCCAACTTCATGCCCATCATTGGGCGGAGCAAACCCGTGCCCCAGCTGCTCGGCGAGCAGCGGGACATGCTCGCCTCCGCCTGGGCCATCCATGTTCAGGAGCCTGGGGACTGATCCCCCTGGCCCGCTTCGACGAGCACCGTCATGCTGAGCGCATCAGTGCCCGTCCCAGCGCGTCTCAACGATCGTCTTCCTGACTCCGTCACCCGAGATCTAAGGACCCCATGCTCGGCAACCACGGCCGCGGTTTGACCAAGGCCCTGTTCACCCGCCCCGCGCTGGCGCTCGGCCGGCTCGGGGTGACTCCCAACATGCTCACCGTCACCGGGACGGTCCTGTCGGTGACGGCGGCGGTCACCCTGCTGCCCCGAGGACACTTCGTGACCGGGCCGCTCGTCCTGCTCGTGGTACTGGCGGCGGACTCCTTCGACGGCATCCTGGCCCGCGCCACCGGTGAGAGCTCGGTCTTCGGTGCCTTCCTCGACTCCACCATGGACCGTCTGGCCGACGGCGCCGTCCTGGGCTCCCTGGCGGCCTGGGCCGCACTGACCATGCCGGCCGGCACGCTTCGCGCCGTTACGGTGGTCGCCGCTCTGGCGGCGATCGTCCTGGGCGCCACCGTCCCCTACGTCCGGGCGCGGGCCGAGTCCATCGGAGCCACCGCCAAGGTGGGGATCGCCGAGCGCACCGACCGGCTCCTTGTGGCCCTCGGCGCCACCTTCATCGTGGGACTGGGAGCGCCGCAGTGGTTACTCGCCGTCGCACTCGTCTACGTGGCGATCGCCTCCTTCATCACCGTGGTTCAGCGCGTATGGACCGTCTACCAGCAGACACTACTCAGGGCGGGAGAGCCCGCATGAGGATGCGCCTGCCCACGGTTTCCGACGCCTACCGCCTGGCCTGGCGCGGTACGCGCCGCCTGCCCGCATCCTTGGGATACGGTCTGGCGCACACGGTCGCAGACGCCCTGTGGGCCTGGCACCGCCTCCGGCGCACCACCACCGGCGTCGGACAACTCGAGCGCAATCTGTCCCGCATCCTTCCCCCGGGAACGCCGCCGCGCTCGCTCCACCGGATGTCACGCGCGGGGATGCGCTCATACATGCGCTACTTCTACGAGGCCTTCGCACTGCCCGGAATGACGCAGGACCAGGTACTCGCCCGCGTGCGTGCCGACGTCGACCCTCAGCTCTATGACGATGTGCGCGCCGGCAGCATCGTCATGGCGCTGCCGCACATGGGCAATTGGGACCTCGTCGGCGCCTGGGCCTGCCGCGAGCTCGCCACCGTCCTGACCGTCGCCGAGCGCCTCGAGCCCGACGACCTCTTCGACCAGTTCGTCGCCTTCCGGGAGGGACTGGGCATGCGGATCATCGGCCAGGCCCACGGGGAGAAGGTCTTCGACCGTCTCCTTGAGACTGCGGGCCAAGGCCACTACGTCATCGCCCTGCTGGCCGATCGGGACCTGTCATCAGCCGGAATCACCGCGCAGCTAGGCGGGGCCACCGCCCGAGTGGCGGCCGGGCCCGCGGCGATCGCACAGCGCCTGGACCTCCCCCTGTACGCCGTGTCGATCCACTACGAGCCCCTGTCGGGCGAGCGCCGTCGTCGGGCGGCCTCGCCGTGGGGACTCGTCCTGACCGCCCGCCCTGTCCCGGCACCGCAGGGGCCGGAGGGACGCGAGCGGGTCGTGGCGCACACCCGCGCCTGGGTCGCCGAGCTGGGACCGTCGATCGCCGAGCACGCGGAGGACTGGCACATGCTTCAACCCGTCTTCGATGCGGACCTGGACCAGGACCGCCTTGCCCGCAGCCACGCCCGCGAGCAGCAGGAGCACCCATGAGGATCGGCATCGTCTGCCCCTATTCCCTCGACGCTCACGGAGGCGTCCAAGTCCATGTCATGGACCTGGCCGGTGAGCTCTTCCGGCGAGGGCACGAAGTCCAAGTCCTGGCGCCCGCCTCTCAGGACACCGACCTGCCGGACTGGGTGACCAGCGCCGGGGACTCCATAGCCATCCCCTACAACGGCTCGGTGGCGCGACTCAACTTCGGTGCACTCGTCGCTAGGCGGGCCAGGCGCTGGCTGGAGGCCGGTGACTTCGATATCCTCCATATCCACGAGCCCATCACACCCAGTGTCGGAATGCTGACCCTCCAGGCCGCCGGCGGCCCGATCGTGGGCACCTTCCACGCAGCCATGGACCGCTCGCTTGCCCGCGAGCTGCTGAGCCCGGCGACGGTGCCTCTCATGGAGAAACTCTCCGCCCGCATCGCCGTCTCGGAGGAGGCCCGACGCACCCTCATCCAGTACCACGGCGGCGACGCCGTCGTCATCCCCAATGGGGTCAATGTCTCCCCTTTCTCCAACGCGCCCAAGGACGACCCCCGGTTCCTGGGAACGGACGATGCTCCCACCATCTCCTTCCTGGGACGCCTTGACGAGCCCCGAAAGGGGCTGCGGGTCCTGGCTGACGCCATCCCCACGGTGCTGACATCCGTTCCGGGCGCCCGCTTCCTCATCGCCGGCCGCGGGCAGGCCCAGGAGATTCGCGACGAGCTCGCCCGCTTCGGCGACTCAGTGGTTTTCCTGGGGGGAGTCAGCGATCAGGACAAGGCCGCCATGCTGGCCTCGGCCACCTGCTACGTGGCCCCGCAGACCGGCGGGGAGTCCTTCGGCATCGTCCTGGTGGAGGCCATGGCCGCGGGCACCCGGGTCATCGCCTCCGACCTCAAGGCATTCTCAGACGTACTCGCCGAAGGCCGCTACGGGGCACTGTTCCGCAACGAGGACGGGGAGGACCTGGCCCGGGTCATCATCGATACCCTGCAGGACACCCCGGCCGCTCAGGCCCGTCAGGAGGCGGCCTCCCAGGCCGTCGGGCGATACGACTGGTCCACGGTTACCGACCAGGTCCTCGACGTCTACGACATGGCCCTGTCCACCGCCCACACCCGGGTGGCGCCGGCGCCCGGTTCACGTACGATGCTGGGCCGACTGCGCGACGCCCTGGACGACTAGCATCCGCGGCGAGCGCGGGATCGTGCGACGGACGAACGATGACGACCGGCGAAGACCATCTCAGGAGTGATGAAGGACCGACAATGACAGCCATGACAGAAGCGATCGGCCTGCCCGCAGGTACGACTGCGGCCCTCGCGGCGCAGTCCTCCACGACGCCTGCCGCAACGGTGCCGGTATGGAGCGTCGTCGTGTTGCTCGTCGGACTGGCCGTAGTCATCGGATGGGCCCTGTACGTCAGGGCGGTGAGAGTGGACCGACTGCACCGTCAGGTCCTGGGTTCACGGGCGACTCTGGAGGCTCAGCTCGTCCACCGGGCCGAGGCTGCAGCGGACCTGGCCACCACCCGTGCCCTGGACCCGGCCTCCAGCCTGCTATTAGCACAGGCCGCCCGCGAGGCGCTGGACGCCGAGGGTCCCATCGTCGACGACGGCCTGGACCCCTCTCCGCGCCTCGACGCTGCGCCCGTCAACGGCGCTGCCGGCGGCGTCACGCCGACCACCCGCAGTCGGGCCCTCATCGAGTCCGACCTCAGCCGGGTCCTGCGCACGGTGGTCTGCGAGTCCGCCCGCCGAGATCTCACCGAGGACCCGTTGAGCGCGCCCGCGCTCGGCCGACTCGACCGGGCCTGCTCCCGCCTGGTCCTGGCACGCAGGTTCCACAATACCCATGTCAGCGAGGCCCAGGCATTACGGGGCAGACTGCTCGTCCGAGTGTGTCATCTGGCCGGGCGCGCCCCCATGCCCCAGACCTTCGACGCCGACGACGACACCACCCCCGAGGTGCAGCCGGCCCACGACGACCAGGCGCAATCGAGGTGAACTGATGAGTACGACTCCCAGCCCCTGGGCACCCCGCCCCGGATACCATCGCTCAAACGGACTGCCCCAGCCCTCCACGGCTCCCAGCGCGCTTCCCGGGACGGGACAGCGCTACCAGGTCCACCGGGAGAGCGCGCCCTTCGCTCCGGAGGGACAAGCCGGTCCGCAGGCCGTGCCGGCCTGGACCCGCCCAGGTCCGCACTCCGCGAGAAGAACGGGCGAGTTCATCGCACGTCTGGTTCTCGCACTATTCGGCGCCGTCCTCATGATCGGCGTCATCTGGATCGCCTCTCAGTCGGCCTCGGACTCCTCCGTGCTGTCCACGGCGATTCTCCTGGCGCTCGTCCCCCTGGGGCTCGTGCTCGTCGTCGTGTTCTGGATCGACCGCTGGGAGCCCGAGCCGCTTCCCACTCTTATCGTCGCCTTCCTATGGGGGGCCGGTGTGGCCACCGCCATCTCCATGCTGGTCAACACCACGGTGCTCTACGCCGCGGCCGAGTCGACGCTCAGCCTGGAGGGGGCCTTCCAGATCTCGGCCGTGGTCTCGGCGCCGCTCATCGAGGAGACCACTAAGGGGCTCGGCGTCCTCATCATCTTCCTCATCTGGAGACGTACCTTCAACGGGGCCGTCGACGGGCTCGTCTACGCCTCCGTCATCGCTGCGGGCTTCGCCTTCGCCGAGAACATCGGCTACTTCATCAGGTTCTGGGACTCCATCACCAGCATCTTCATCGTCAGGGGTTTGTTCTCGCCCTTCGCGCACGTGACCTTCACCGCCTGCACGGGGTTGGCCATCGGCATGTCCGCAAGGCGCCGTTCGCCGGCGGCCTGGGTCTGGATGACCCCGATCGGCCTGGTCTGCGCGATCACCCTCCACGCCATCTGGAACGGAGTCATCGCAGCCAGCGGAAACCCCTTCGCGATGTTCATCCTGGTGAGCCTTCCGATCTTCATCGTCTGCATGGGGATCGTGGCGTGGCTGCGCTGGGCCGAACGCATGACCATGCGCAACAGGCTCGACGACTACGCCCGCGCAGGCTGGTTCGCACCGGCCGAGGTCCAGATGCTCACCACAGGCGGAGGACGGAAGGCGGGCAAGCGCTGGGCCAGCACCCGGGGGCCGCAGGCGGCATACGCGATGAGGGTCTTCCAGAAGAGCTCCGCAGAGCTCGCACAGCTGCGTCAGCAGGCCGTGGACGGCCACGCCCAAGGCGATTTCTCCATCAGGGAGACCGAGCTGCTCGACCGCATCACCTCGGCGCGCCGCACCTTCATCGGCGCCGAGTAGGAGTCGTGAAGGCGCCCGCAGACAGCCCGGGTCTCACAGCACGAGCGTCTCGGGCCGCCTGCGGACCGAGGAGTAGCATGCGCAGTGTCAGCATCTTTTCACGGAGCCGTCGGCCCCGCCCCGGCGCGGATGACGACGGCCCACGAACCGAGGACCACGATTGAGCACAGAGCAGACCACCCCCAGCACTGGCACCCTCACCGTCAAGCGCGGCATGGCGGACATGCTCAAAGGCGGCGTCATCATGGACGTCGTCACCCCCGAGCAGGCCCGGATCGCCCAGGACGCGGGAGCGGTCGCCGTCATGGCCCTCGAGCGCGTCCCCGCCGACATCCGCGCCCAGGGAGGCGTGGCCCGCATGAGCGACCCCGACCTCATCACGGGCATCATCGAGGCGGTCTCCATCCCGGTCATGGCCAAGGCCCGTATCGGCCACTTCGTGGAGGCCCAGGTGCTCGAGAGCCTTGGCGTGGACTACATCGACGAGTCCGAGGTCCTCACCCCCGCCGACTACGCCCACCACATCGACAAGCAGTCCTTCACCGTCCCCTTCGTCTGCGGGGCCACCAACCTGGGCGAGGCGCTGCGACGCATCACCGAGGGCGCGGCCATGATCCGCTCCAAGGGGGAGGCCGGCACCGGGGACGTCTCCAACGCCGTGACCCACATGCGCACGATCCGCGACGAAATCCGTCGCCTGACCTCATTGCCCCAGGACGAGCTCTACATGGCCGCCAAGGAACTGGCCGCCCCCTACGAGCTCGTCGCCGAGGTCGCCCGCACCGGGCACCTGCCCGTCGTCCTGTTCACCGCCGGTGGCATCGCCACCCCGGCCGACGCCGCCATGATGATGCAGATGGGCGCCGAGGGCGTGTTCGTGGGCTCGGGCATCTTCAAGTCCGGAGATCCCGCCAAGCGCGCCGCCGCCATCGTGCGCGCCACCGCCCAGTTCGACGCCCCCGACGTCATCGCCGAGGTCTCGCGCGGCCTGGGGGAGGCCATGGTCGGGATCAACGTCGACGAGCTGCCTGAACCCCACCGTCTGGCGGAACGCGGCTGGTGACTGGCGCACCGGGCAGTATCGATCGCGCCACCGATCGCCGCACCGAGCGCACTGACGGAGCGGGCACTCCTGCGATCCCCGGACGGCTGACCTCCGACGGCCGTCACCCGGTACTGGTTCCCGAGGACTGGGACCAGTACCTCAACGCCTCCGAGTGGAGTCTGGGAGGCGACGGCCTGCCCTTCAGGACGGCCGCGCGGGTCCTGGTCGTCACCCGGAAGGCGGACATGCTGCTTCTGGTAGGGCACGACGCCGCCGACCCAGGTCACACCTGGGTCTTCACTCCGGGAGGCGGGCTCCGACCCGGCGAGGACCCGCGCGCCGGAGCCGTGCGCGAACTGGCCGAAGAGTCCGGGATCGACGTCGCTCCCTCAGATCTCGAGGGTCCCGTCGCCCACCGGGAGGCGGTCTTCCGCTTCGCCACCGTCACCTGCCGACAGGACGAGATCTTCTTCCTCCTGCGCCTGCCCGCCAGGTGCCCCGTCGACAGGGAGAGCTGGACCGACCTGGAGCGCGACGTCGTCGACTCCATCGCGTGGTGGAGCCCCCATGATTTGCGGGTCGCCCAGGAGTCGGGCCGAGAGATCTACCCGGTGCGCCTGCCCGCGCTCGCGGAGGAGCTGGCCGCCGGCTGGAGCGGCGAGCCGATCGACTTCACCGATCCGATGGACGCCGACATCCTGACCGAGCTCACCGTCTCCCGCCCAAACGTTCCGTCCCAACCCGCCCAAGGCTGCAGATGACTAGCCCGAACCGCTCCCACCGCCTGGCCCACACGATGGACGCGCGCCATCCACGGGCGCTCTTCCCCGCACCCGCGCCCGCCGACTCCCGCCCCACGATCGGTGTCCTGGCGCTCCAGGGCGACGTGCGCGAGCACTGTCTGGCCCTCGAGGCGGCGGGCGCGCGCCCCGTCGTCGTACGCCGCGCCGCCGACCTGGGCAGCACCCCCGGCGACCGGCTCGACGGCCTGGTGATCCCTGGTGGGGAGTCGACGACGATGAGCACTCTGCTGACCTCCTTCGCCATGCTTGAGCCCCTGCGCACGCTGATCGGTGCGGGTCTGCCCGCCTACGGATCGTGCGCCGGGATGATCATGCTGGCCGATCGGGTCGAGGGGGCGCAGGAGGGCCAGGCCTTCCTGGGCGGCATCGACATGACCGTGCGCCGCAATGCCTTCGGACGCCAGATCGACTCCTACGAAGAGGACCTCATCGCCCCGGCGCTGGGCGCGGGGCGGGACCAGCCCCTGCACGCCGTCTTCATCCGGGCCCCCTGGGTGGAGGAAGTGGGCCAAGGCGTCGAGATTCTCGCCACGACCCGCGCAGGACGAGCGGCTGGGGTCAGAGGTGTCGACGGCGGTAGGATCGTCGCGGTTCGTCAAGGTGCCCTGCTCGCCACGTCCTTCCACCCGGAGGTCGGAGGCGACCATCGGGTCCACGACGTCTTCGTCTCCATGGTGACGCGCCGGGTCTGAGTACCGCCTGGCTGCGCCCTCATCATCGACTCCCAAGGAGCACATATGTCGGGTCACTCCAAGTGGGCCACCACCAAGCACAAGAAGGCCGCCATCGACGCCAAGCGCGGCAAGCTCTTCGCGCGCCTCATCAAGAACATTGAGGTCGCCGCCCGCACCGGCGGCGGTGACCCGACCGGCAACCCCACCCTGTTCGACGCCATCCAGAAGGCCAAGAAGAACTCCGTCCCGGCCGACAACATCACCCGCGCCGTCAAACGGGGCAGCGGTGAGGAGGCCGGCGGCGCCGACTGGCAGACCATCATGTACGAGGGCTACGGCCCCGGCGGCGTCGCCTTCCTTGTCGAGTGCCTCACGGACAACCGCAACCGGGCCGCCTCCGACGTGCGCGTGGCCTTTTCCCGCAACGGCGGCAACCTGGCCGATCCCGGATCGGTGGCCTACAACTTCACCCGCAAGGGCGTCGTCGAGGTCGCCAAGGCCGACGGCGTGGATGAGGACTCCATTCTCATGGCCGTTCTGGACGCCGGAGCCGAGGAGGTCGAGGACATGGGGGAGTCCTTCGAGATCTACTCCGAGCCCGGTGACATCGTCGCCGTGCGCACCGCTCTGACGGACGCCGGCATGGACTACGACTCCGCCGAAGTCCAGTTCGTCGCCGGCACCAAGGTTGAGGTCGACGTCGACGGCGCGCGCAAGGTCTTCCGCCTCATCGACGCGCTGGAGGACTCCGACGACGTCCAGAACGTCTACACCTCCGTGGACCTCAGCCCCGAGGTCGCCGCCGAATTCGCCACCGACGAGGACTGAGCCCCTGAGCACCACCGGCTCGCGGGCGCGATCGGCTCACGCCGTCGTCGCCCAGCAGCGGGTCCTGGGGATCGACCCCGGGCTCACCCGCTGCGGTCTGGGATGCGTCGACGTCGATCCCCGTCGCCGGGCCCGCCTGGTGGAGGTCGGCGTCGTGCGCACCCCGCCCTCGCAGAGCCCCGAGCTGCGGCTGCTGGCCATCACCGAGGCCATCGAGGACTGGATCGCCCGCCTGGGGCCCTCGGTGGTCTCCATCGAACGGGTCTTCGCCCAGGACAATCTGCGCTCCGTCATTGGGGTCGCCCAGGTCATGGGCACCGCCATGGCCGCCGCGGCGCGCGCGGGACTGGAGGTCGCCCAGCACACCCCCAGCGAGGCCAAGGCCGCCGTCACCGGTTCGGGAACTGCGGACAAGGCCCAGGTCCAGGCCATGGTCACCCGCATCCTCGGTCTCGACGCGCCGCCCCGGCCGGCCGATGCCGCCGACGCTCTCGCCCAGGCGATCTGCCACGGCTGGCGCGGTGGCGGAACGGGGACGGACGACGCCACCGAGATGGTCTCCGCAGGGGGAGCGGTGCGCGTCTCCGCACGCACTCCCGCTCAGCGTCAGTGGGCCGCCGCCCAGGCCGCCGCCCGTCGGACCGGTGCCGTCGACCCGCGGCGGATGCGGCGCTGACGGCGTCGGCGACGAAGGGCTGCTAGGATACGAACAGTTGTTCGAGTCACATCCCCGTATGTCTGAGTCCGCCCGGCTCCGGCCGACTCTCTGAGAACGTCCAGGAGAAGCTGCCCATGATCGCCTCGCTGCGCGGCACTGTCCTTAGTGTCGGTCTGACCGGTGCCGTCATCGAGACCGGCGGTGTCGGCATGAGCATCCAGGCCACGCCCACGACGCTGTCCGGCCTCAGGGTCGGTGAGGAGACCCTCATTCACACCGACATGGTCGTCCGCGAAGACTCGCTGACGCTGTTCGGGTTCGCCGACGCCGACGAGCGCGACAGCTTCCGTACGCTCATGAGCGCCAAAGGGGTGGGGGCCAAGCTGGCGCTGGCGATGTTGTCCGTCCACACCCCCAACTCGCTCAGACGCGCCATCGCCTCTCAGGACGTCGCGGCCCTCACCAGGGTTCCCGGGCTCGGGCCCAAGGGTGCCCAGCGCGTCATCCTGGACGTGGCGGACAGGCTCGGGCCCGTCACCGGAGACGACCACGATGCCCCGCCGCTCGGTCCGAGGGCCGCAGGCGACGAAGCCCTCGAGACCTCCGCCGACGATACTGCGCCCAATGCCGACGTCGTAGCGGCCCTGGTCCAGCTGGGCTGGAATGAGGCCGGCGCCCGCCAGGCCGTTGCCGCTGTCGAGGCGGACTACGCCGAGGCCGGCGAGAGCCCCGATACGGCCGTTCTGCTGCGGGCCTCCTTGAGATGGCTGGGAGGCGGGCACCGTGGCTGAGATGGACGAGGACCGCGGGGGGCGCCTGGTCGGCGGCGGCGCCGATGCCACCGAGCGGGCCGCCGAGGCAGCCCTGCGGCCCAAGCGCTTGGAGGACTTCACCGGCCAGGAGGTGGTGCGCGGCCAGCTCTCGGTGGTCCTGCGCTCCGCCCTGGCTCGCGGTGTGACGGCCGACCACGTTCTGCTCTCCGGACCCCCCGGGCTGGGAAAGACCACCCTGGCCATGATCATCGCCGCCGAGGTGGACGGTTCCCTGCGCCTGACCTCGGGACCCGCCATCCAGCACGCCGGTGACCTTGCCGCCATCCTGTCCTCCCTGGAGGAGGGGGACGTGCTGTTCATCGACGAGATCCACCGGCTGGCCCGCACCGCCGAGGAGATGCTCTACCTGGCGATGGAGGATTTCCGTGTCGACATCGTCGTGGGCAAAGGGCCGGGAGCCACCTCCATCCCCCTGTCCCTGCCGCCCTTCACCGTCGTGGGCGCCACCACCCGGGCGGGCCTCCTGCCCGCTCCGTTGAGGGACCGTTTCGGATTCACCGGACACCTGGACTACTACGGGCCTGGCGAGCTCACCCGGATCCTCGCGCGCAGCGCGGGCCTGCTGGGGGTGAACCTGGATGCGGACGCCGCCAAGGAGCTGGCCTCGCGCTCGCGCGGCACGCCCCGTATTGCCAACCGGCTGCTGCGCCGGGTTCAGGACTGGGCGGAGGTTCACGGGCGGCCCGGCCACCTCGACCTGACGGCCGCCCGCGGCGCCCTGGATGTCTTCGAGGTGGACGCCCTGGGGCTGGACCGACTGGACCGCCAGGTGCTCGACGCCCTGTGCACCCGCTTCGGGGGCGGACCCGTAGGACTGACGACGCTGGCGGTCAGCGTGGGGGAGGAGCCGGAGACCGTCGAGACCGTGGCCGAGCCCTATCTGGTGCGCGAGGGTCTGGTAGTGCGCACCCCGCGGGGAAGGGCAGCCACTGCGGCGGCCTATACCCACCTGGGCCTCGAGCCTCCTACAGATGGAGCATTGTTCTTCTGACTGGCCGCCGGGTACTGTCATCATTTCGTGACCGGTTGGTACCCAGTTGTGCCCGATCACTCGCCAGTGGTAGGTAACGCTCTTGCCTACGTGTCCTAGACTCGCCACCGCTGGCCTGTGTCAGTCGTGGGTCCGCATCAACCGAGACTGCCTAGTCGAAACGGAGAAGTCTCCATGCCGCAGCATTTCCTCTGGATCCTACTCATCGGGATGCTCCTGATGATGTGGTTCGTCAGTCGTAGGCAGCGCACGATGCAGGAGGAGCAGCAGCGCCGCACCGAGAAGGGCCTGGTGCCCGGCAACTGGGTGCGCACCATCGGCGGCTTCTACGGCACGGTCGTGGAGGTCGACGGCGACGTGGTCACCCTGGCCACGCCCTTGGGCGACGAGACCCTGTGGAGCAAGCGGGCCATCGCCGCCATCGAGGAGCCCCCCTTCGGCTCGGCCAGTGCTCAGGTGGAACCTGAGGACGACGACGCCGAGCAGGACGACGGTGCTCGCGAGTCCGAGCAGGACGCGGCCGAGCCGCATCCCTGATATCTCGCCGGCCGGCGCAGGGCACCCGGATCGGCAAGTCGCGATCCGATGACCCGATGGCGCCGGCTCCACCGCGCGTCACGGTCCTTTACGGGCCTGGCTCAGCCGAGCGAGATCATCCTCCCGCGCTGAGTGCACCGGGTCCGGCCCGTACCACCGCGGTGCTCAGCAGCACAGATACACCCCCATCTTCGCCTTCGGGCCGCGCGCCCGAACACACCCCCACCCAGGAAGGGACCACGTGTCCAGCAAGCAGCGAATGCGGCCCGGGCGCCGCCTCCTGATGTTCGTCCTCGTCATCATCATCGGTTTCGGCGCACTGGTGGTGGGAACCATGAGACACAAGGCGTCGCTGACGCCCGGGCTCGCCCTCGACCTCGAAGGCGGTACCCAGATCATTCTGACGCCCACGACGTCGGACGGATCGGCGATCAGCGATAACGATGTCGAGCAGGCCATCGAGGTGATCCGTCAGCGCGTGGACGCCTCCGGCGTCTCCGAGGCCCAGATCTCCCGTCAGGGCGGGCAGAACATCGTGGTCTCGCTGCCCGGAAAGCCCAGCCAGGCAACCTTGGAGCTGGTGCGCACCTCCGCTGTCATGTACTTCCGGCCGGTCATCCGCATTCTGCCGGGCAGTGCACAGCAGGCGGCGAAGAACATCGCCAGCCAGAACCCCTCCGCCGCTGCAACACCCACCCCCGCGGATCAGCCCACCGCCCAGGCCCAACCCGACCCGAACGCCGGCCAGGAGGCCACCCAGCCAGCCGAGGACTCCGCAGACACCGAGGGCGGCTCGAGCGAGGGCGGGCAGGCGACTGGCCAGGAGGGGCAGGACGGCGCTGCCGCCCAAGAGCCTGCCGCCACCTCGCAACCCACCGCCCAGAGCACAGAGCAGCCCAAGACTCCGGAGGAGATCGCCAAGCGGCTGGCGGACGTCAACCAGGACGGCGTCATCTCCTCCGACCCGCTGCCCGCCACCTCCCAGGACAACTCCTCCGACTCCTGGATCACCGAGCAGCTCCTCTACGACGGTTACATGACCGACTGCTCCGACCCGAAGAACCTCACGGGTCAGACGCAGGACCCCAAGGTCGCCGTCATCTCCTGCTCCAAGGACGCCGGATCGCAGCAGCACGGCGCCTACATCCTGGGTCCCGCCGATATCACTGGCACCGAGCTCAAGAGCGCCAACTCCGGTCTGGAGACCGATTCGCGGGGACAGACCACTAACAAGTGGATCGTCTCACTGGCCTTCAACCCCGACGGCACCAAGAAGTTCTCCGAGCTGTCCAAGCGGCTGCTGGCCTACCGCGACCAGGCGACCGCCGCCGGCGCCCAGGGGGCTCAAGGCGCTCAGAACCAGGACAGCCAGGCCAAGGCCCAGTTCGCCATCGTTCTGGACGGTCTGACCATCATGGCCTCCGGCTTCAACTCGGACGTCCACTCGCCGATCACTGACGGCCGCGTCCAGATCACAGGCGGTTTCAACCAGAACCAGGCCAACACGCTGGCTAACCAGCTCTCCTTCGGCTCGCTACCACTGAGCTTCACGGTCCAGTCCGAGCAGCAGATCTCCGCCACTCTGGGTACCGAGCAGCTGCGCAACGGCCTGATCGCCGGACTGATCGGGTTCGGACTCATCATCCTCTACCTCGCCTGGCAGTACCGCGGCCTGGCGGTGGTGGCGGTGGCCTCGCTGGTGGTGGCCGCAGCGGGCACCTACCTGGTCATCGCGGCGCTGAGCGCCTCCATGGGCTACCGCCTGTCCCTGGCAGGCGTGGCCGGACTCATCATCTCCATCGGTATCACGGTCGACTCCTTCATCATCTACTTCGAGCGCGTCCGCGATGAGGTGCGTCAGGGACGGACCCTCAAGACGGCGATCGATGAGGGATGGAAGCACGCCAGACGCACGATCCTCGTCTCCGACGCCGTCAACCTCGTGGCCGCGGTCGTGCTCTACTTCCTCGCCGTCGGCGGAGTCCAGGGCTTCGCCTTCACCCTGGGAGTGACCACCTGCGTGGACCTGGCCATCATCATCCTCTTCACCCACCCGTTCATGGAGTGGATCGTCCGCTTCCGCTTCTTCGGCGAGGGGCACCGGCTTTCGGGACTCGATCCCGAGCACCTCGGGGCCACTTCCTCGTCCACCTACGGCAAGGGGCGCGAGGCCATCGCCGACCGCGTGGCGGGCTCCTTGGCGCGTCGCAAGGCCGAGGCCCGCAAGGCCGCCGAGAACCCGGAGAAAGCTGCGGACGACGCCGTCGATGAGACGGCCGAGCAGGAGGAGGGTGACGCGGTCGATGTCACGGCCGACAGCGGAAAGGATGGTGAGACGAAGTGAAGTCTCTCGCGACGCTCGGTAACGAGCTTTACTCGGCCAAGACGTCCATTCCCTTCGTCGGTAAACGCCGGATCTGGTACCTTATCGCCGTCGTCGTCATCGCGGGCTCGGCCGCACTCCTGGCCTTGGTGGGGCTCACGCCGGGAATCGATTTCAAAGGCGGTTCGGAGATTACCGTGACGGGTCTGTCCTCGCCCTCGGAGCGCCCCGCCAATGAGGTGCTGTCCAAGGAGGACATGACGGCCGGATCCTCGGTGACAACCATGGGCTCGTCCTCGGTGCGGGTCCAGACCAGCCAGCTGCGCAAGGAACGCCTCGACTCGCTGGCGGGCGAACTCGCCACCGCCTATAAGACCGACGCCTCCAACGTGTCGGCCACGACCGTGGGGCCGACCTGGTCATCCGACGTCACCAAGAAGGCCGCCCGCGGCCTGGTCCTGTTCTTCATCTTCGTCGGTCTGCTCATCTGGGCATACTTCAGAACCTGGAAGATGGCCGTGGCGGCCCTGCTGGCCCTGTGCCACGACATCGTCGTCACAGTGGGCGTATACGCCCTGTCCGGTTTCGAGGTCACTCCGGCCACGATCATCGGTGTGCTGACGATCCTGGGGTACTCCCTCTACGACACGGTGGTGGTCTTCGACAAGATCCGTGAGAACACCGACGGCTTCGAGGCTCAGAGCCGATCCACCTATGCCGAGCTCGCGAACCTGGCGGTCAACCAGACCTTCATCCGCTCGATCAACACCTCTGTGGTCGGTGTGCTCCCGGTTGCCTCACTGCTGGTCGTCGGCGCCTTCATCCTGGGGGCAGGGACTCTGCGTGACATCGCCCTAACCCTGTTCATCGGCATGATCGCCGGTACCCTGTCCTCGATCTTCCTGGCCACCCCGCTGCTGGTGGATCTGCGCTCGCGCGAGAAGGCCATCAAGGATCAGGCCGACAAGGTCGCAGCGGCGCGTCAGCAGCGCCGCGAGGAGGCGGGCGACGACGTCGAGGAACTGGCTAAGATCGATGCGGCCCCTGCCGCCTCGCCCGTCACCCCCGGCCACCATCTCGGTGTGGCGGCTCAGCCCAAGAGGAAGAAGAAGCGCAGATGACGACCACCTCCGCGGCGCACTCCGAGACGGTGTCCGAATCCCTGACCAGGCTGGTCGTGAGCCACTTGCGGGAGATCCCCGACTTCCCCGAGCCTGGGGTTCTCTTTCGGGACATCACCCCGTTGTTGGCGGACGGAGCGGCCTTCGCCGAGCTCGTCGATGGGCTCGCCGACCACTACCGCGGTCGGATCGACGCTGTAGCGGGGCTGGAGTCGCGCGGCTTCATCCTGGCGGCACCCCTCGCGGTCAGGCTCGGCATCGGGATGATCACCGTGCGCAAGGGCGGCAAGCTCCCCGGCCCGGTCATCGGTGTCGACTACGCCCTCGAGTACGGTACGGCCCGCATGGAACTGCGCCCCGAGACCGTCACCCGGGGATCACGCGTCTTGGTGATCGACGACGTCCTGGCTACCGGAGGGACGGCCGCGGCCTCCATCTCCCTCATCGAGCAGGCCGGCGCCACGGTGGAGGCCATCTGCATGCTCCTGGAGCTGGCCGACCTCGGTGGCCGGCGTCAGCTTCAGGAGCGCGAGGTTGACTCGATCGTCGTCTTCTGAAACAGCGACATCGCACGAATGTCGGTGACCGTGGCGGGCCTCGGGGCACGGGCCGCTATATGATGCGTCAATGACGGAGACGAAGAACAGCCCAGGCACGTCAGGTGACAGCGTTGTCCCCGGCTCGCGCGTGCGCAGCCGTCTGGCCTGGTTCGGTTCCCGTGGACACTCCACGCCGGCGGCCATCGAGCCACTGCTGCGCGCCGTGCGCGCCAATCATCCCAAGGCGGACACGAGCCTCATCGTGCGCGCCTATGAGGTTGCCGAGAAGGCCCACGCCGGCCAACGACGCAAGTCCGGGGAACCCTACATCACCCACCCGGTGGCGGTGGCGACGATCCTGGCCGAGCTCGGCATGACGGCCCAGACTCTGGCCGCCGCCGTCCTGCACGACACGGTGGAGGACACCGACTACACCCTTGACCGCCTGCGGGCAGACTTCGGTGACGAGATCACCCTGCTCGTCGACGGCGTCACCAAGCTCGACAAGCTCCAGTACGGTGAGGCCGCCCAGGCCGAGACCGTGCGCAAGATGATCATCGCGATGTCCAAGGACATCCGGGTCCTGGTTATCAAGCTCGGCGACCGCCTCCATAACGCCCGCACCTGGAAGTACGTCTCCGCTCAGAACGCAGCCCGCAAGGCCAAGGAGACCCTGGAGATCTACGCGCCCCTGGCTCACCGCCTGGGAATGAATACGATCAAGTGGGAGCTGGAGGACCGCTCCTTCAAGGCCCTCTATCCGGGCGTGTACGAGGAGATCGAGCATATGGTCGCCGAGCGCGCCCCGGCGCGTGAGGAGTACCTGCGCCAGGTGCGCCTCCAGATCGAGGAGGACCTGCGGGTCAACAAGATCAAAGGGGCCGTCACCGGCAGACCCAAGCACTACTACTCGATTTACCAGAAGATGATCGTACGGGGTAAGGACTTCGACGACATCTACGACCTGGTGGCGGTGCGGGTCATCGTCGACACCGTCCAGGACTGCTACGCGGTGCTCGGCTCCCTGCACTCGCGCTGGACACCCATGAGCGGGCGCTTCAAGGACTACATCGCCGTCCCCAAATTCAACCTCTACCAATCACTGCACACCACAGTCGTGGGGCCGGGCGGTAAACCGGTGGAGATCCAGATCCGCACTCACGAGATGCACCGCATGGCCGAGTACGGCGTGGCCGCGCACTGGCGCTACAAGGAGGACCCCAACGCCTCGGGTCCCAGCGCCCTGGGCGGCAGGCCCGGCGACTCCGACCAAGGAGACATGGGCTGGCTGCGCCAACTCGTCGACTGGCAGAAGGAGACCCAGGACCCCTCCGAGTTCCTCGACGCCCTGCGCTACGAGATGGCCGGGGACCAGGTCTACGTCTTCACCCCCAAGGGCGACGTCCTGGCCCTGCCCGCGGGGGCCACCCCCGTTGACTTCGCCTACGCCGTCCACACCGAGGTCGGCCACCGCACAGTGGGAGCCCGAGTCAACAGCCGCCTGGTTCCCTTGGACACGCGCCTGGAGAACGGTGACACGGTCGAGGTCTTCACCTCCAAGGCCATCAACGCCGGTCCCTCGCGCGACTGGCTCACTTTCGTCGGTTCCACGCGCGCCCGCAACAAGATCCGCTCCTGGTTCTCCAAGGAGCGCCGTGAGGAAGCCATCGAGGAGGGCAAGGGCGCCATCGCCCGTACCCTGCGCAAGCAGAACCTGCCGATTCAGCGCCTCATGAGCCACGAGACCCTCATGAACGTGGCCAAGACCCTCGACAAGGTCGACATCGACGGCCTCTACGCGGCCGTGGGAGAGGGGCACGTCTCCGCCCAGCACGTCGTGGACACCCTCGTGGCCACCATGGGCGGGGAGGACGGCGCCGAGGAGACCCTCGCAGAGGGGGTCCTCCCCACCCGGGCGACGGCGCACCGGCGTCCGCGCACGGCCGACGCCGGAGTCGTCGTCGCCGGCATGGAGGAGGGCGACATCTACGTCAAACTGGCGCGATGCTGCACCCCCATGCCGGGCGACCCCATCGTCGGATTCATTACCAGGGGCTCGGGCGTCTCGGTGCACCGGGCGGACTGCCAGAACGTCGACCAGCTCCAGCGCGAGCCCGAGCGGCTCATCACCGTCTCCTGGGCGGACCACGCCCAGTCCGCCTACCTGGTGCAGGTGGAGGTGGAGGCCCTCGACCGCGGAGGACTGCTCGCCGATGTCACCCGGGCACTGGCGGACAGCCACGTCAACCTCATCAGCGCGAACATCGCGACCAGCCGCGACCGGGTCGTCACCGGGCGGTTCGTCGTCGAGTTGGCGGAGGTCGGCCACCTGGACCACACGCTGGCGGCCCTGCGGCGCATCGACGGCGTCTTCGAGGCGCGTAGGAGCCTGTCCGCAGCCCGGCGCTCCAGTTGACACCCGGGTTCAGGCGCCTGTCCCGAGCACCGGTGGGGCGGCCGCTGAGTATGACGCGCCGGACATGACCGCCTCGATGATGTGCTGCGCCCGTGGACGCCCCCGGCTGGCCGCCCCTTGGCAGTGGTTGAGTGTCAGCAGCAGTCGGACTCGGCTGACCCCGTGATCGCGGGCGGTCATGATGGCCTGGACGGCGGCCACCGGCGGCCCCAGGCGGGCGACGTCGACGGCTGCTCGCGCGATGGTGGCGCAGGGGACGCCGTTGATCACGGTGGTGTCGGAGCGGGGTAGCCTGCCCCGCCTGGTCACCAGGTAGGACATCCGGCTTCGGCGACCCCCGGGCAGACACACCTCCAAGGTGTCGGGGGGAGGTCCGCCGACATGCACCCACAGGGCGGTGCTCGCCAGGAGCACGCCCTTGCAGGGCAGAGCGGCGGTAATGGCCCGCAGGCGCCCCTCCTTGGAGCGAAGAAGATCGATCGGTTGCGGTCTTCCCAGAACGCAGACCAGCAGCCGGGAGTCCAGTCCCGCGCACCGCAGCACCTCCATGTCCTGGGGCGGAAGCGCGCCCAGGACGGGGGAGAGGGGACGGGCCGACAGGTGGGCCACGGCGGCGTGACCCGGTACCGGAACGAAACGAGTCATATTCCATCGTGGACGTCTCTTGGCCTCCGGCGCCACAGTGAACTGGCCGCCTGTGGATAACCTTGTCATGTGTGCGAGGAATTGCCGCCCCTCACGCGGCGAGAGGCATCAAGGTGGACGACACGCGCCAGGACACCTACCAGCGGAGCAGGCGCTGCTGAGGAAGGAGACACAGTGAAGGAATCTCAACAGCGTCATGACGGAGCCGGGAGGCGCGATATAGCAGCCGACACCGCGGTCGACGCCGTGTCCGACGACGCGGACATCGCCATGACGGTCGGTGAGGTTTCAATGCTCCTGGGCATCAGCGTCAGGGCGCTGCACCACTGGGACGAGACCGGTCTGGTGCATCCATCTCGACGCAGCGCCGCCGGCTACCGGCTCTACTGCGAGGCAGACATCATGCGCATCCAGCAGGTCCTCGTCTACCGGCAGACCGGCATGAACTTGGCCGACATCAAGACGGTCCTTGACGAGCCGGAGACGGATGCCATGACGCACCTGCGCCGTCAGCGTGAGCTGGTGCAAGGACAGATCTCCCACCTGCAGCAGATGCTCAGCTCGATCGACATGGTGATGGAGATCCATCAGTCTGGAGCGAGGATCTCTGTAGCTGAGATGGCGGAGATCTGGGGGACCGACTGGGATCCTGTCTATGTTGAGGAGGCTCAGGCCCGGTGGGGTGACACTGAGGACTGGGCAGAGTCCTACCGGCGTAAGGCCCGGATGACGCGCGCCGACTGGGAACGGGCGCACGAGGAGACGGTAGCCCTGGAAACCGCGCTGGCCGAGGCGATGCGCAGCGGCGTCGAGCCGGGCAGCCCCGAGGCCAATGCCCTGGCGCGGTGGCATCGCAAGGACTTCAACCGGTGGTTCGAGGTCTCCATCTCCAAGCAGGTGCTCATCGCCCGCGGCTACGTGGCGGACGAACGCTTCGCCCGGTACTACGACAAACGCGCGCCAGGGCTGGCGGCCTGGCTCAAGGACGTCATCGACGCCGGCGCCAGGTCTGAAGGAGTGGACCCCGCGACCGCCACCTGGGAGTAGCAGATCTCCCAACGAGGGACGCCAGGACGAGACACGAGGCGGGGCCGACACCAGTGGGTGGTTGGTGTCGGCCCCGCCTCAGGCGCTCTTTAGGTCTCAGAACTGAGCCGAACGTGCTCGGGTCACGCCTTGGCCGAGCGCAGTACCTGCTCGAGCCAGGCCCGGCGGGCCGTCAACGCGGCCTCGGTCTCGGCGATCTTCTTGGCATCGCCTGCAGCCCGGGCAGCAGCCAAATCCTTCTCCAGGCCCGCGATCGCGTCCTGGAGCTGGCCGGCAAGGCCCTCGGCACGGGCCTTGGTCTCGGGGTCGGTACGGCGCCATTCGGCGTTCTCCGCCTCGCGAATGGCGTCTTCGACGGCGCGCATGCGGCCCTCGATGCGACGCACGGCACCGCGGGGGACCCGCCCGGCCTCCTCCCAGGCGTCCTGGATGGGGCGCAGGGCCTTCTTGGCGGCCTTGACGTCCTTGATGGGCAGGAGCGCCTCGGCCTTGGCCACCAGCGCCTCCTTGACCTTGAGGTTCTCGGCGAACTCGGCGTCGACGGCCTCGTCCTTGGCGCGGCGGGCGTCGTAGAAGACCTGCTGAGCGGCCCGGAAGCGGGCCCACAGGGCGTCATCCTCCTTGCGGGAGGCGCGGCCGGCCTTCTTCCACTCGGCCAGCAGGTCGCGGTACTTCGCGGAGGTACCGGCCCAGTCGGTGGAGTTCTGCATCTCCTCGGCGCGCTTGATGAGTGCCTCCTTGGCGGCCCGCACCTGCGCCTGCTTGGCGTCCAGCTCGCTGAAGAACTGGCGGCGGTGGCGGTCGAAGGTGGTGCGGGCGTGGGAGAAGCGCTTCCACAGCCCGTCCTCGGTGGGGCGGTCCAGGCGCGGGCCACGCCGCTGCGCAGCCTTCCAGGACTCGAGCAGCTCGCGCAGTTCGGCGCCGGAGTTCTTCCACTGCGTGCGGGCGGGGTCCTGCTCGGCGATGGTCTCGGCGCGCTCGACGATCGCAGTGCGCTCCTTGAGCGCCTGCTCCTTGGCGGCGGCGCGCTCGGCGGCCACGGCTTCGCGGCGCTCGGCGGCCACGGTCTTGAGCGCTGCGAAGCGGGCCCGCAGTCCCTCCAGGTCACCCACGGCGGCCGGCTCGGTGAGAGACTCAGAGATGGAGGACAGGGTCGTGTCGATCTCGCGGACGCTGAGTTGGGGCAGCCGGGTGGCGAACAGGTCGATGGTGGCCTTGAGGTCCAGGTAGCGGCGTACGTAGAAGGCCATGGCCTCGGCGATGGGAGCATCGGGGAACTGGCCGACCTCGCGTTCGGTCCCACCGTCCTGGACGTAGACCCGGCCCTCGCCGTCCACGCGCCCCCACTTGGCGGCATCCATAGCCTCCTGCGGGTCGACGGCGGGCTCTGCGGGCACTGCGGGAGCCACGGCCGGGGCAGGGACCTCGGCAGGAGTCGGTGTGGCGTCCCCCTGGGTGGCCTCTGCGGTCTCGGGCCTCTGAGTCTCCTCGGCAGGCTGCTCGGTCGGCGCGGGATCCTCGGGAGCCGAAGAGACCGACTCGTCAGAGACGGCCTGCGCGGACTCCTCGGTGGGCCGGTCCGAAGGCTCGCTGGGCTCGGACTCCTTCGGGGCGGCGACGTCGGCCGTGGCGTCGGCCGCTACGTCGGTGACGGGGGAGGAGACGGTGTCAGGCGCCGGCTCCGTCGGGGTGGGCGCTGCCGACTCGTCAAGGCCGGTCGGCTGGTCGGCCTGCTCAGCCTTGGGCTGGTCGTCAGGCCGGTTGTCGGGCTGGTTCCGCTCAGTCACGGGATGCTCCTTCATGGGTTGACGGGGAGGGAACGGCATGACCGCTCCGTTCCGTTCGCGCCCGGCCTTCAGACCGGGTGGTGGTGACGTGCCGTCGGAGGACGGCAGTGCCGAGAGTCTACGTTCCTGCGGGCGGCAACCACCATCCCCGGCCCCAATGATTTCAGTTGATTCGTTGACCGCAGATGTCCCTCACGAGCGGGCCGGTGTCGGTTCCCCAGGCCTCGTCGACGGCTGGCGCTATTAGCATGTGACCATGCTCGCGTGACTCGCCCCTGTGCCCCCACCGCCTCATGCCAAGGACGAGTCATGCCTGCGATCAGTTTCTCCCATGTCAGCTTCTCCTACACCTCCGCCCCTTTGCTAGAGAGCATCAACCTTACGGTCTCCGACGACGAACGCGTCTGCGTCGTCGGCCCCAACGGATCGGGGAAGTCCACGCTCCTGCGCCTGGCCACCGGTGAGCTGTCCCCTGACCACGGGGCTGTCAGCATTCCCGAGCATCATGGCCCGCCGGCGACCGACTCGGCGGAGTCGACTGCAACGTCGATCGAGGGCTACCTCGACGCCGTCTGCGCTGAGACCCTGGACGCGCTTGATCGTTTCGAGCGCATGGGCGAGGCCATTGCCCAGGCCGGAGCTGAAGCCGGCTCCCTCGCTGAGGAATACGACTCGTTACTGACCCGGCTTGAGTCGCTCGACGCCTGGAACCTGCCGGCTCGACGGGCTGAGGCGCTCGCCGGGCTGGGACTGGGGCGCGTGGATACAGGCCGCCTTGTCTCCTCCCTGTCGCCGGGGCAACGGGGGAGGCTGGAGATCGCCGCTCTGCTTCTTTCAGCCGCTCAGGCGCTGGTGCTCGACGAGCCCACCAACCACCTGGATGCCGGTAGCAGTAGCTACCTGAGCGAGATGATGGCGTCATGGCCCGGACCGGTCCTGTTCTCCTCTCACGATCGTGCCTTCATCGACGAGGTGGCCACCGCCGTCGTCGACCTTGACACAGCGCCGTGGCAGGCACTCGCCACCGCCTCCGGGGGCAGCGGCCCCATGGGTGCCTACCGGTGCACGGGACGATACAGCGACTACCTCGTGGAGAAGGCGCACGCCAGGTCGTCCCACCACAGTCTTCACCAGCGTCAGCAGGAGCAGCGGCGCAAGCTCGCGCGTCACCGTCGCGACTCCGAGATCGTTGGGCACAGCGGGGCAGCGCCCCGGACCGAGGCCCGCATAGCCCGGAAGTTCTACGCCGACCGCGCCCAGCGCGTCTCCACCCGGCGCCAGACGCAGGACGACCGCCGGCTGGAGGCGCTCGCCAGTACCGAGGTGCGCAGGCCCCGCTCCTACGACCTGCAGCTGCGTCTGACTGAACCGGCGCCGCGAACAGGGATAGCGGTCTCGGCCCGGTCGGCTGCCGTACCCGGGCGCCTTGCACCGGTCACGGTCGACGTCATGGCAGGCGAGCACCTGCTGGTCACCGGCGCCAATGGGAGCGGCAAGTCCACGCTTCTGACCTGGATGGGTAGGCGGTCAGCACCCACGGAGGACTCCGTCGGCAGCCTCACGGTATCCGGTTCGGTGCTCTGGATACCCCAGCACCTGCCGAATCTCGGCGACCCTGGGGTGGATGAGAACGTGTGGACCAAGGGGATCGGGGACCGTGGCCGGGGAGCTCTGCACCCGCGCCTGTGGAACCGTCCCATCAGTGAGCTCTCCGACGGCAACCAGCGCCGCGTTCAGCTGGCCCTGGCCGCTGCTGCTGGGCCTGAGGTGCTTGTCGTCGACGAGCCCACGAACTACCTGGACCTGGACGCCCTCGAGATGCTCGAGGCCGCTCTGAGGACATGGACGGGCACGCTCATCGTCGCCAGCCACGACCGCTGGCTCATTGAGCACTGGTGGGGGCGGCGGCTTCACCTTCGGTGAGCCAGCCGGGTCCTGTGGACCTGAGCAGCTCTTTTACCCGTATTGACACTGTTCCCAGGCGGCCCAAGTAGGGTGGGGGCATGATCTTGGAGCGCACCATCGCACCCGTGTTCGCAGCCAACTGCTACGTGCTGGCCGCGGGCCCGGGTGAGCCCGCCCTCGTCGTCGATCCGGGAGCCGGTTCTGTCCGCGGAGCTCTGGCCCTTCTGCGATCCAACCGCCTCACCCTGGGCGCGATCCTGCTCACCCATGGTCACGCCGACCACGTGTGGGACACCCAGGCCCTCATTGAGGCCGCCCACAGCGAGGGGCTGCTCGCCAGCGACGACACCGTCGACGTGCCGGTCTACATTCCCGAGCCTGACCGGTACCGGCTCGAGGAGCCCGACATCACCACCGGCATCAGCGCCAACGGCATGACCTTCACCGACATGGCCGGCACCCCGTGGAGGCAGCCGGCGGACATCCGCCTCTTCCCCGGAGACGGTTTCTCCCGCGCCGTCGAGCTCGTCTCCGGCATCGCCCTGCGGGCGGTCCCCGCACCGGGCCACTCGGAGGGCTCCACCCTGTTCTTCTTCGAGGCCCGCCTGGTCGACAATGCCCTGCTCTACGAAGCCGAGGTCATCGAGGACGACCCCTGCGCCGCCGAGGAGCACGCCTACCTCATGGCCCTCGGTGGTGACGTCATCTTCAAGGGATCCGTGGGTCGTACCGACCTGCCCGGCGGAGACCAGGTACAGATGCTCGCAACCCTGCGGTTCCTGGCCACCGCCATCGACCCGGCCACGATCCTGCTGCCCGGGCACGGTGCGGTGACCACCATGGAGCACGAGCACCACGGCAACCCCTACCTCGCCGAGGCCAAGATCCGCGGGGGAGACCTCAAGGCCTGACAAGGTGCGACCGGCATCGCCTCGGCTCCCCCAGGGGCGGACGGTGCCTCGCCGCGCCGCCCGTCATGACACAATGCGGTCCATGGCACAGGTACGACAAGCTCTCTCCTCACTGTCCGGCTTTCCCGAGTGGCTCCCCGCGGGCCGCATCGTCGAGCAGCACTTCGTCGACATCCTGCGCCGCACCTTCGAGCTCCACGGATTCAGCGGTATCGAGACCCGCGCCGTCGAGCCGCTGGTCGAGCTCACGAAGAAGGGCGAGACCTCCAAGGAGGTCTACCTCCTCAACCGCCTGCAAGCCGACCCCGGCGAGTCCGAGGCCGATACGGACCCGCGCAAGCAGCTGGGCCTTCACTTCGACCTGACCGTCCCCTTCGCCCGCTACGTCGTCGACAACGCCGGGCTGCTCGCTTTTCCCTTCAAGCGCTACCAGATCCAGAAGGTTTGGCGCGGAGAGCGCCCCCAGGAGGGGCGTTTCCGCGAGTTCATCCAGGCCGACATCGATATCGTCGGCGACGGCTCCTTGCCGCTCTACCACGACGTCGAGGTCCCCCTCATCATGCACGAGGCACTCAGCGCCCTGCCGATCCCACCGGTCACCATCCACGTCTCCAACCGCAAGGTGGCCCAAGGCTTCTACCAGTCCATCGGCATCGGCTCCGACCTGCTCATCGAGGTCCTGCGCGTCGTCGACAAGCTCGACAAGATCGGGCCGGAGAAGGTGGCGGCCGAACTCACCTTGAGCGTCGGCGCGAGCGCGCAGCAGGCGGCACAGGCCCTCGGGCTCGCCGCCATCACCGGAACTGATGGACAGGACGTCTCTGACCAGGTTCTGCGGGCATTGGGCGGGGCCGAGCCCACCGGTCTCCTGGAGGAGGGCCTGACCGAGCTGACCGCCCTGCTGGAGGTCGCCGGTCGGCGCCGCCCCGGCGCCGTCATCGCCGACCTCAAGATCGCCCGCGGGCTGGACTACTACACCGGCACCGTCTACGAATCCTTCATGGCCGGCCATGAGGACCTCGGCTCGGTGTGCTCCGGCGGCCGCTACGACTCCCTGGCCACCAACGGCAAACGCACCTTCCCCGGCGTGGGCATCTCGATCGGCCTGTCGCGGCTCCTGGCCCGCGTCATCGGCGAGGGACTCGTGGAGATCAGCCGCCCCGTGCCCACGGTGGTGCTGGTGGCGGTCACCGACGAGGCCCACCGCTCCGCCTCCGACGCGATAGCCGACACGCTGCGAGCCCGCGGCATCAGTGCCGATGTCGCCCCCAGCGCAGCCAAGTTCGGCAAGCAGATCAAGGCCGCCGACAAGCGCTCCATCCCCTTCGTGTGGTTCCCGGGGGCCGACGGCGGGCCCGACTCGGTCAAGGACATCCGCTCCGGCGAACAAGTCGAGGCCGACGCCGCTGCCTGGCAGCCGCCGGGCGACGACGCCGCTCCACGGATCACGGCTCGCCTCAGCGGAGCCGACTCAGCCTCATGACCGGGAGCCGGGCCGAGTCCAGCAGCACCCAGAAGGTCCAGGAGACGACCAGAGCGCTGTCCGCGTTGCGAGACAGCCTGGCCGCCTTGTCGATGCCCTACGTCCTGCAGGGGACGGCGGCCGCCTCGGACAGGGCCACGCTCACCCGAGACCAGCTCGGCGACTACATCCTGCCGCGCCTGGCCAGCCTGGACGCGCCGCTGCTGGTCGTCGTCGGCGGCTCGACCGGAGCGGGCAAGTCGACCCTCGTCTCCTCGCTCGTGCGCCGGCACGTGGCCAGGGCATCTGCAATCCGCCCCACCACGCGCCGCCCCCTGCTGTTGCACGCGCCGACGGACGCCGCCTGGTTCGACACCGACCGGGTCCTGGGGTCCCTGTCGCGCCTGCGCGTGGACCCCGACGCTCCCGCGAGCCCGCCCACCGACCACACACCTAGGGAACTCGAGCTGCGCTCCTGCCAGGAGCTGCCCGAGGGACTGGCGATCGTGGACGCTCCCGACGTCGACTCCGTGGTCGAGGACAACCGGGACCTGGCCGCCACTCTCCTGGCGGGCGCAGACCTGTGGATCTTCGTCACCACGGCGGCGCGTTACGCCGACGCCATCCCCTGGGAGCACCTGCGTGCCGCGGCGCAGCGACACATCACGACCGCCATCGTCCTGGACCGGGTGCCGGCCGGTGCGGAGAGTGAGGTGGAGGCCGACCTGCGGCGCCGGCTCGCGGCCTCAGGGCTGGGGGAAGCCCCCGTCTTCGCCATCCCGGAAACGCCTCTGGACGACGACGGATTCCTGCCCGAGTCCTGCGTCTCCCCGGTGCGCCAATGGCTGGGGGCGTTGGCCTCCGACGCAGCGGCCCGCCAGGACATCGCCCACCGCAGCCTCACCGGCGCCATTGATGCCGTTCTGGCGCAGAGCGAACTGCTCGCCGTCGAGTTGGACTCCCAGGAGGCCGAGTACGCCGAGCTCCGCCGCGCCGCCACCTCCGAGCACGACGAAGCACTGGAGCGCGTCATCGAGGCCACCGAGGACGGCTCCATGCTGCACGGCGAGGTGCTGGCCCGCTGGCAGGAGTTCGTGGGAACCGGTGACCTCTTCCGGTCCTTGGAGGTCCAGGTCAGCCGGGTACGAGACCGCATCACCTCTCTTCTAAGGGGACGCCCGGCGCCGGCCAAGCGCGTCGAGCAGGCCATCGGCTCCTCCCTGGTCGAGCTCCTCGTCGCCGAGTCCCAACGGGCCTGCCTGGCCACAGAACGCTCCTGGCGACGCGCCGGCACATCCCAACAGGCCCTCAACCGTGCTCTGGCGGAGGTGCCCACCCAGACCGGTCTGGAGGTCATCGCCGCGGCTCTCGTCCACGACTGGCAACGAGAGGTGCTCACGCTCATCCGGACGGAGGGGGCCGACAAGCGGCTCACCGCCAGGCTGCTGTCCTTGGGGGTCAACGGCGCCGGCGTCGTCCTCATGATCCTCGTCTTCGCTCATACCGGCGGTCTGACCGGGGGAGAGGTGGGCATCGCAGGAGGTACCGCCATTCTGGCCCAACGCGTCCTGGAGGCCGTCTTCGGAGATCAGGCGATGCGCGGTATGACCAGGAGAGCCCGAGAGGACCTCACCAAGCGCGCCACCGCTTTGTTCGCCAACCAGGCGAAGTGCTTCACAGGCGCCCTTCCGGAACCGGCGCCCAGTGCGGATACGTTGCGAGAGCAGCTCCAGACCTGCCAGAAGGATGCGAGCGCCCTGCGTGCCACGGCCGTCCCCAGCCGTCGGCCCGCCGGGAGGAGGACTCGGTGACGACCGACCATGCCGACGCCCCCGGTCTTACTGCAATCCTCGAGGGGCTGGAGCAGGCCGTCGGCCTGGGCGAGCAGCTCGGCATGCATGCCGAGCTCGTTCGGGCCCGAGACGTCCTCGCACAGATCTCCCACCGCAGGCGCCTCGCGCCGGAGACCACAGTGGCGGCTCTTCTGGGCGCTACCGGATCGGGCAAGTCCAGCCTCACCAATGCCCTGACCGGCACCGAGGTGACCCGCACCGCTCGCATTCGCCCGACCACTACCCGGCCCATCGCCGTCGTGCCTGACACCGCCGCGGGGGCGACAGAGCTGCTGGACTGGCTCGCCATCGACCAGCGGGTGCGCGTCGATGGAAGCTGGGCGCCGGGCGAGGCCACCGTGCTGGTCGACCTGCCCGATATCGACTCCGACGAGCCCTCGCACCGAGCCATCGCGGAGCGCATGGCGGGTAAGGTCGACGTTCTGGTGTGGGTCCTCGATCCTGAAAAGTACGCCGATGGCGTCGTCCATCGCGACTTCCTCATCCCCATGGCTGCGCATGCCGAGGTCATGGTCGTCGCCCTCAATCAGGTGGACCGGCTCGATGCGGACAGCCGTGACGCCGTGGTGACGGATCTGAGGCGAATCCTTGACCGCGAGGGGCTAGGAAGCGCTTCGGTCGTGCCCGTCAGCGCCCGCACCGGCGAGGGCGTTGAGACTCTGGCACGCACCGTGGCCCAGGTGGCCTCTGATCGTCTGGCCAGCGCTCGTAGTCTTGCCGCCCATGCCCAGCGGGCCGCCAGGGAGCTGGCGGACCGGACGGGGCTGATGTCCTTGGCTCTTCCAACTGTCGGCGAGAGGCCACCTGAAGGGGGCCGGATTCGGCAAGATCGGCAGGATCAGCAGTCCCTGACCGCTCTCAGACGGGCGGCTGCGAGCGTCGCCGGCGTCGACCTCGTCGCGCGGGCCGTGGAAGAATCCGACCGGCACCGGGCGCACACCTGGGTGGGCTGGTTCTGGCTGCGGTGGATCGAGCACCTGCGACGCGACCCGTTGCGGGCGCTCCACCTTGGAATCGGGCGCCCGTCCTCCCCGGCGTCCGAAGGCGTCGACGATCCCGACTCCGGTCAAAGGCGGGGTACGCCGGACCTCGGCTCTCTTCCGCCGGCCGGACCCGCGGCAACCGGAAACCTGCGCAACACCGCCCACGTCTACGCCCTGACGGCCTGTTCCGGGCTGCCGGGAGACCTGGCGGCGCAAGCCGTTCTCCGCAGCGACGAGCGCGCCGAGAACCTCGCCGCCCCCTTGGAGCTGGCGGTGTCGGCGGTGGATTACGGAGCATGGATGCGCCCGGCTTGGTGGGCCGTGGCCAACCTGCTGCAGTGGGTGACCGCATTGACCGCGCTGATCGGTGGGCTGTGGCTGGTGGCGATCCACGTACTGGAGGACTATCTCCTCCTCATCAGCATCGACGTCCCCCGCTGGGGAAAAGTTCCCTGGCCCACCATCCTCCTGCTCGGCGGCCTGCTGATCGGGCTGGCGCTGGCCGGTCTGGGCTTGTTCCTGGCCCGTGTCCAGGCTGGGCACCACGGCAAGCAGGTCGCTCACCGCCTGCGCCGGGCCACCGATGAGGTCGTTGACACCGAGCTCGTCAAGCCGCTCAGGACCGAGACGTGCCGGTGGGCGCAGCTCGCGCAGATTCTGAACCGAATCACCTCGACCGACATCAGTTGACACCATTCTGCACCATCAGATCCCGCACTCAATGTCATGGTGGTGTCATAATGGCTAGACGGAATCAATCAATGATGTCAAAATGATGTCATGCATATGGATGCCTACATGGACACCTTGCGTCGGACCCTCATGGAGACCTCGTCCCTGGGCGATGAGCGCACCCAGGAGGTCGCTCGTTCTCTCACCGCCGCGTTCGACCCGGCTCTACGGCTCGTGGCCCTGCAGATGCTCACAGACATCGCCGACGAGCTCAACAGTGAGCTCGATGATGCGCACGTGGCCGTCGTCATGGATGGCTCGACGCCCCACCTCCTGGTGACTCAGGCTTCGCCATCCTCCGAGCCGGGTTCGAATCACCCGCAGATGCCGGATCATTCAGCCGGGACTCCGGTATCCGAGGACGTACAGGAGGGACCAGAAATTCGTACGACGCTGCGTCTGCCCGAGTCCCTCAAGCGGCAGGTCGATGCCGCGGCCCGAGCTCAGGGGCGCTCGGTCAACGCCTGGCTCGTGGAGGCGGCCCGGCGCTCACTGGCAGCAGAAGCGTCGCCGTCGGACGTCCGAGCCGCTGGGCGCGAAACCTCCGGTGGTGCGAACAGCCGCGATGATGCGGAAGACCCCTTCGGTCGACCCGTCGATCCAGAAGGACGGCGAGCCTCGGGGTGGACGCTCAGGGGGTGGTTCGGCTGAGCCGCACCGCCTGCGTCGCCGCGTCATCGATCCGCCCCGAGTCCACTCACCCGTCTGCCGCCGCCTCCATCTCAGTGCGGCCCATTGACCCCAACCGAGCCTGAGGAGACCACCCATGCCGATCTGGACCTTCGATCTTCCCAAGAACACTCAGCCCGGTCTCGTCCTGGACCTGTCCTCCCTGAGTGTGGTGACTGCTCCCGGAACAGGGCACACGATCACCGTTGAGGCCGACGAGCTTCTCGAGCCCCTCCTGGACGTCACCGCCGACGGTGCGATCGTGACTGTCCGGCAGATCGCGCTCGTGGGGCGCGATCGATTCGTGGGACTCTGGCCATGGGGCCCGAAAGGCTCTCGGTTACGGGTGACGGTGCCGGAAGGTGCGCGCCTCGACGCCCGGATCGACGCCGGCTCGATCAACGCCGAACACCCTTGGGACCAGGTGCAGGTGCACGCCTCAGCGGGATCGATCCGACTGGGTGACTGCAAGAGTGCCCAGGTCCACGCCGACGCCGGCTCCATCGTCATCGGGGCGCTCCATGACGGCAGTGTGCGGGCCCGGGCGGGCTCGGTGCGCATCCGGTCGACCACCGGCACAGTCTCGGCCTATACGGAGGCCGGCTCGGTCAAGGTTATCGAGGCGTATGAAGGATTCCTGGACCTGTCCAGTCAGCTGGGAACCGTGTCAGTGGGAGTCCCCCAGGGCACCGCGGTCCTGGCCGACTGCCGTTCTGAGTTCGGTCAGGCGACGACCGATCTGCCTCGCCAGGACCACCCCGAGGCGCTCGAGCGACGCCTCGAGCTGCGTGCTCGTGCCCAGATGGGGACCGTCCGGGTTCGTCGAGCCTGAAAGGTGCGAACGCCGATCCGGTCCCCGTCCAGCGCTCGAGCGGATCACCGAGGCCGACGGCGGAGCCGGCCGGTGCGCCTGGCCCACAGCCCCAGGCCCGCCGCCAGGACGATGGCGTTCGGAATAATGCCCACCACCGGGGAGACCAGCAGTCCCCAGCCCGGCGTGATCGGCAGTCCGCCCAAGCTGACGGGGATCTGACTGAGGTTCGCGATCGAGTGCGCGATGAGACCCGGCCAGATACTGCCACTGAGGATCCGAAGCTCGGTGAACAAGGGGGCCCAGCAGATCGTGACGGGAACTGCGATGAGGGCGTAGATGAGCGGAGGGACGTCTAAGACCGAGCGAAGGAGCGACTCGTCCAGGAACCACAGGTAGTAGGGCAGGTGCCACACGCCCCACACGACTCCGACGACGAGCCAGACTGCAGGGTCGGGCAGCCGCCGACGCAGGAGCGCGGGAGTGAGGTAGCCGCGCCAAGCGCCCTCCTCCGCGACGTTCTTGAGCACGGTCCCCGGCACGTTTGCGGCCACCGCGCTCCCGAAGGCCCCCAGTCCGGCGGGGCTAAGCACCCCCGCCGCCCAGCCGACGGCGATGGCGACGACGAAGGACAGCGGGAAGACGCTGATCGCCACGCCATAGGCCCGCAGCCTGCCTGGAAGCCACGAGACGGCGTAGGAACGGCGCAGCGACGGGTCGCTCAGAGCCAGGACGGTGCCGGTCAGGATCGGTGTCATGATCCATACGAGAGACCCCTGTCCCCGCAGGGAGTGGGCGTCGCCCAGGGCGTCGTCGACGAGGAGCCCGATCCAGCCGGAGCCGAGGACGATGACACTGAAAACGACGAGACGGGTCAAGGAGCTCGCGGCGGGTGCGCCGCCGGATGGAGGTGCATCACTCATACTCATATGGTGCAATACGAGTATTGGACTACGCAACCATATGGCGTTGATCGTCTCCTCAGTGACCGTCCTCATCAGCGGTCTCGGTTTCCTCAGCGGCTTTCGACCGTGTCCTGGCGGTGTCGGTGGCAACAGCTCGCCGGGTCTGGCGGACCCACTCCAGCTGGGTCTTTGTGCCGTCGATCCCGTAACGAAGGACTGCGGCCTTCATAGTGGTGTCGAGATCCACCACGTCGGCGTCGCCGAAGTCGATCGCCTCCAGTTCCTCCAGCTCCCGGCTGAGCCTCTTCTCGGCCTCGGATAGGAGCGCATCGACTCTCTCATGACCCAGTCGAGCTGCGAAGAAGATGCGTGCCAGCAGGGGATCCTTAACCGTATTGGGCTCGAGTGGGCTCATCAGCCAGGCATCGAGCTCAGCGCGTCCCGACTCCGTCAGGCTGTGCACCCGCCGATCCGGTCGGCCGCTCTGAGGGATGACTCGCGTCGATATTGCGCCGTCAGCCTCAAGGCGGTCGAGGGTGCGATAGATCTGGGACTGGTCGGCGTACCAGAAGTAAACGACCGAGCTGTTGAAAGCTCGGTTGAGGTCATAGCCGCTCTGCGGTTGACGGGACAGCAGCCCAAGGATGGCGTGTCTGAGTCTCATGTGCTCACAGTATGCGAAGACGATCCCGCAGCGCCGATCGCCTCGCGTGACCTGCTGCGATGATGGGTGGGGCGGCAACGTATGTTGCCGCCCCACCCATTGTGTCAGTGAGCCGCCGGGGACTCAGCGGTCGCCGCGCCCCCCACGGAAGCCGCCCCGGTTGCCGCCGAAGCGGTTCTGGTTGCGCTCGCCATAGCCTCGGCCGCTTCCACGGTCACTGCCTCGGTCACCCCGGTAGCCATCGCGGCCGTAGCCACGGCCGCGATGGTCCTCGCGGCCCCGGAAGCCGTCCCGGTCACCCCGGCGCTCGTCCCACCGGCGGTTGTCGCGGTGGTCCCCGCGGTCCGAGCGGTCGTAACCGCCCCTGCCGCCGCGCCCGTCACGATCCTTCCAGCCACGCTCACCGTCATCACGGCGCGGCCGGAAGCCATGCTCACCGCGGTCGTCCCAGTCGCGCCGCTTGGGACGACGTTCCCCACCGTTGGGACCGGACCAACCGTGGCCCGGTCCCTCGTCCGGACGGATGCGCAGCTCACGGCCTGAGAACGTCGCCCTGCCCATGACGGAGAGCTGCTCGGGGCTCAGGTCGGCGTAGATGGTGACAAGAGAGAAGGACTGAAGGATGTCGATCTTGCCGATGTCGGAGCCCTCGATACCTCCCTCGTTGGCCAGGGCACCGACGATCGCGCCGGGAAGGACCCGGTCTCGGTGGCCCACTTCGATGCGGTAGACAGTTCCTGGGCCTTCGTGCTCGCGGCGCCCGGAACGCATGGCCGAACGACGTCCCTCGCCCCGGTCCCCACGATCACCGCGACGGTTCTTCTCGCGCCCGCCCTCGAAGGAGGCCGACAGGAAGGTCCCCTCGGAGTCGAGGTTCTCCTCGCGACGTGCGCGCTGGGGGCGGTCGCCGCCCCGGTCCTCGCGCCTGCGCGGTCCCTCGTCGCCCACGGCAAGGGCCAGAAGTGTGGCCGCCAGCTCCTCGGCGTCGATGTCCAGCTCCCGGGCGGAGTCGCTGACCAGCGGCAGGTACATGTCTAGGCGGCCGCGCTCGTGCCGGGCGGCGGCCTTGGACAGCAGCTTGCGTGCCCGGTGCTCGGAGACGTCAGCGGGGGAGGGCAGGGTGATCTCCTCCAGCCGGCTGCCGGTGAGGCGCTCGATCTGGCGGAGCTTGCCCTTCTCCTTGGGGGTCAGGAAGGTGACGGCCTCGCCGTGGCGGCCGGCGCGGCCCGTGCGGCCGATGCGGTGGACGTAGGCCTCGGCCTCGCGGGGCACGTCGAAGTTGACGACCAGGCCGATACGGTCCACGTCCAGCCCTCGGGCGGCCACATCCGTGGCCACGAGCACGTCGAGGGTGCCAGCGCGAAGGCGCTCCACCAGGCGCTCGCGCTCACGCTGAGGCACGTCGCCGGAAATCGCGGCGGCCTGGATGCCCCGACCCGCCAGCTCGATGGCGACGTCCTCGGCCGTGGACTTGGTGCGCACGAACACGATGGCGGCCTCGGCATCGGTGACGGCCAGGACCCGGGAGACGGCGCCGATCTTATGGCGGAAGGGAACCACCGCGTAGGTCTGGTGGACGGTGGCGACGGTGGAGGCGGGCCTGGAGACCTCGACCTGGACAGGCTCGTGGAGGTGCTGGCGGGCCACGGCCTGGATGGCCGGAGGCATCGTGGCCGAGAACAGGGCGGTGCGCCGCTCTGTGGGAAGGGACTCCGCAATCGTCTCCACGTCCTCGGCGAAGCCCATGCGCAGCATCTCGTCGGCCTCGTCCAGGACGAAGTAGCGTACGTCGTCGAGCTGGAGGGCGCCCTTGTCGATGAGGTCGATGACGCGTCCGGGGGTGCCGACGACGACTTGGGCGCCGCTCTTGAGCGCGCCGATCTGGGGACCGTAGGGGGCGCCGCCGTAGACGGCCACCACGTCCAGCCCACGGGAGCGGGAGGCCATGTCGGTGATGGCCTCGGCGCTCTGGAGGGCGAGCTCGCGGGTGGGAGCCAGTACGAGGGCCTGGACCACGCCGTCACGGGAGTCGACGGCGTCCAGGAGCGGCAGCCCGAAGGCTGCCGTCTTGCCGGTTCCGGTCTGGGCGACGCCGACTACGTCACGGCCGGCCAGCAGGACCGGAATCGCCTCTTTCTGAATGGCGGTGGGGGTTACGAAGCCCATATCGGTGACGGCCTTGAGCAGGTCACCGGGAAGACCCAGGTCGGCGAAGGTGATCTCGTCGTCCTGCTGGCCGCCTGACACCTCGCGCTTGTCCTTGCCGCGTGGGGTCCTGGCGTTCTCGTCGTTGTCGCGCTGGCCGTCATCGGAATCAACGTCGGAGTCGACGAAGGGGGCGTGGCCGTCGACTTCGTCCTCTTCGATGTCGACGCCGTCGTCCTCTTCGGAGTCGTCGGCCTCGTCCTCGGGGTCCGCCTCGGGCAAGTTCCGGTCGACGTCGTCGGCCTCGTCCTCGTGATCGACGTCCTCAGGGTCTTCAGGGGAGTCGGAGGATGCGGGGGTGGCGAAGTCCTCCGGGGAGGAGGCCGCGTCATCGGAGTGGTGCGGCGCGGCAACGGCGTCGCCGTTGCCACCGGCTGCGTCGGCCGGTCGGCCGCCGGAGAGCTCGGCGGAGAAGAGCGCGTCAAGACTCAGGGGCCTGTTGCTCTGAGTGTCGTCGGAAGCGCTGGGCACAGTGCTGCTGGAGGAGGTAGTCATGAAGTTTTCCCATATCTGTCCCCTTGAAGTAACTGGGGACCGCGGCGGAGTGTGGGGGAGGACCCTTTGTCCTCCACTCTTTGCCGTACCTGGCCCACCACACTCGCCCAGCACCCGGAAGTGGCCGGGTGACTCATGGGCTAACACGCACAGACTCACGGGAAGCACTTGCCGCACACCAGGTGCTGCAAGACCCGAACGGGGTCAACAGGGAACGGTTCGCTCCTGGGGCCAGGCTACGGGAGAATCGCAGCGTCATCCCCCTCCACGAGCTGGATCACAGGTGAGGTCGGTCTCGTGAGACTCTCAACGCCCCAGTAGGCCGAGGATCTGACGGCGCAGCTCGCGGAACTCATCGGCCGACTCGTCGTGCTGGGGCACCTTGATGTCGGCGACGATATGCGCGGGCCGCTCGGATAGGACGATCACCCGACCGGCCAGACGCAGTGCCTCATCGACATCATGGGTGACCAGGACGGCCGTGAAGCGCTGGGAGTCCCAGAGCCTGGCGATCTCATCCTGGAGCTGGAGGCGGGTCAGGGCGTCGAGCTTGCCTAGGGGCTCGTCCAGGAGGAAGAGCCGGGGCCGGTTGACCAGTGCCCGCGCTAGCGAGGCCCGCTGGGCCATGCCCCCCGAGAGCGTGGCGGGGTAGGCCTCGGCGAAGTCCCGCAGTCCTACGATCTGCAGGGCCGCCTCCACCCGGCGCCGGTCCTGTTCCAGTCGGTGTCTCGCCTCGGGGCCCAGGGCGACATTGTCGCGCACCGTCCTCCAGGGCAGGAGTGTGGCGTCCTGGAAGGCCAGGGCGCGCAGCGGTGACGGCCCGGTCACGGGTTCGGAGTCGACTTCGACGACGCCCTCGACAGGTTCCTCCAGCCCGGCCAGCAGGCGCAGGATCGTCGACTTGCCGCAGCCGGAGGGACCCACCAGTGAGACGAACTCTCCGGGCGCCACCGTCAGATCGATGTCATCGAGCACGGGGAGCTGATCGGGCTTCGCGGCCTCGGCCTCGTGGCGGGCTCTGGCGGCGGGGGACAGACGGCGAAGCAGGAAGTGGAGCCAGCCATGGTCCAGGTCGCGGGACAGAGGATAGCGGTGCGTGACGCCCTTGAGAGCCACCTGCGCGCCGCGGGGGACGGACGGGGCCGCTGCCTGTGGCGAGCCTTCAGCTGTTGCAAAACCGGCGGACATCGGTTCACCACCTCACAAGGTTCTGCTGCCATGCCAGCAGCGAGGAGCGGATCTTGAACAGGAGGACCATGAGCGTGCGGCAGAAGGCCACCAGGATGATGAGGCCCACATACATCCTGGGATAGTCTGCCCAGCCCTTGACCCAGTTGATGTACCAGGCCAGCCCCTTGTCGACGCCGGTCAGCTCGGCAGTCATAAGCGCTGCGAGTGATGTGCCCAGGCCCGTGAACAGGCCGGTGAGCATGTCGGGCAGGGCCGATGGCACGGCCACCCGCCTGATGAGGAAGAACTCGTCGGCTCCCAGTGTGCGGGCCATGTCGATGTAGTCGCGGCGTACGGAGCGCACGCCTGCACGGGTCATGGTCGCCATGGGGAACCAGGCGCCGAAGCCGACGATGAAGGCCGCTGAAGCGTATGTCGTCGGAAGCAGTAGCAGCGCCAGAGGCAGGAGCGAGGCCGCGGGTACGGGCCCGACGGTCTGGAGGAGCGGGTGGAGCCAATAGTCGGCGCGTTTCGACCAGCCCATGAGCAGTCCTGTGAGGAAGCCCAGCAAAGACCCCACCGTGTACCCGATGGCGAAGAGCAGCGCCGAGGCTCCCAGACAGCTGAGCAGCAGCCTCCAGTCGTGTGCGAAAGAGGCGATGAGCACCTCCGGTGCGGCGAAGTACGGAGGCGTAAGAATTCCGAGCTTCGAGGTTGACAGCTGCCAGACGATGAACCATGCGCCGGCGGCGGTGATCCAGGGCAGGAAATGCGTCAACGACTTCGCCGCAAAGGAGCCTGGCCTGATTCGTGAGGCCGCGGTCCACCCGATCAGAATTATGATCCATGCGCCGGTAAGGAGAATGACCGGAGTGGTCGATGCCCGGCGGAGCAGGTCGGCCTCCGGAAGACCGATGACGATGGCCAGGTAGGCCGGCCACAAGAACAGTGCTATGGCGCTCAGAAGAGAACCCGGGGCGGGTCGATCGTGTTTCGATACGCCGCGCTCAGGCTGAGAGGAGCTCTGTTCCCGCTGTTTCTCGCCGGAGATTTCGGTTGGTGCGCCGAGGGACGTTGCGGACATTATCAATCAGTCCTTGATACCGAGATCAGCGACGACGGCGTTGGTCAGACTCTGGGCGGAGACGTCGGCCTTGATGAAACCGGTCGTCTTGAACTTCTCAATACCGGGCTCGATCGCGGCACGGAACCTGGACGCCGAGGCCTTGAAACCGTATGTCTTGAGCACCCGCACGACGACGTCCTGATCTGCGGCGACGTAGTTGTTGTCGACCTCGAGCTTGGCGATCTCCTCGATGTGATCGGGCACGTAGGCCGAGCCCTTCAACCACGCCTGCGTCAGCGCCTTGGCCCTTTCGGGCTGTTTCTTCACGAAGTCTCCGTTGAGGGCTACGGAGCAGCAGAACTCCTCGGCGTCGTTGTTGGCCAGCTCTCGGGCCGTGCCATTGAAGACGGGGAGCAGCGGCGCGGGATCGGATCCCATGATGGCGTCCACCTGCCCGTCTGCCAGGGAGGTCCCCAAGGAATCCGCATCAACCGTGCGCCAGGTGATGTCGCCCCCGTCCGGGTCGACGTTGATACCGGCCTCGGACAGTCCGATCGCGAAGTAGGCGAAGGCAGACGAGGACAGCGATGGTACGCCGATCGTGGAGCCCTTGAGATCAGCCAGGCTCTGATAGGGGGAGTCGTTGTTCACCACCAGACGCAGGCAGCCGGCATGAAGCCCCGCAGTGAGCTTGGCGTTGAGCCCGTTGTAGATTGGTTCCAGCCAGGAGAAGAAGATTCCCGGTGCGCCGATGTATTTGCCGGCGCCCACGCCGTCCTTGGTGTCCTCGGTCTGCTGGGTGCGTGCGAGTGTGATCTTCAGCCCGGCATCATCGAAGAAGCCCTGGTGGTAGGCGGCGTACAGCGGTGCGGCGCAGATGTCGCCGCCGATGACCAGCGGCAGCGCCTCATGGGCGCCGACCACGCCTTGGTTGGTGCGCCGAATCGTCAGGTACGCGCCGGTGCCGACCACTGCAGCAGCCGCAAGACTTCCAACCGTCAGCAGCGTCCGCCGCGACGGCTTGCTGCGACCAGATGAGTCTGCCGCGGAGATGCTGGGATCGTCGTCGGCGGCGAGGATCTCCGCCGCGTTGTCAGCAGTAACCTCGTTGTCCCCAGGAGACTCAGCACCCGACGGGGATGAGGCGGAGGAGGGAGAGGGAACGGTCTTCGACATGGTGTCTCCTACGGAGGGGATATAGAACCGAATAGGTGTGAAAGCAGCGTCGTTGAGAGACGAGATTCGGCCGCCGTCGCGGCGATTACCTGCGGGAAAGACAAATAAGACGAAAAAGGGTGATGAATCCTCGCGCGGTCTTCAGATCATCCGGTCACGGAACTCTGAGGGACGGTCGCGCATAACCCGTCAAGGGCCCGCAAGAATGAGAGACCGGAAGCGAGGCCCGACTGCACATCGCGCCGCCAGCTCCGAAGTGGTCGCCCCTTACCGAGAAGTCACCGCGTTTCCCGGGCGGCACATTAGATGAACAATCAACAAGGCCGACAACAACAGCACATTCGCGTACCACACATGGCCGCGAGCGCCTGTGCGCCGGGGGCGGTGGTGGTCGTCAGAGCGATGTGCGTCATGAGCACCACCCTACGCCATATCAGCCGGAAGAATGCAAGTTCGTTTCTTCTCCTCGGCGGTCCGTCTCGATCGGTCTGTGCCTCGTGGGGGTGGGACGGGGGTCCGATATGGTCTCTGGTGTGAGCGGAACCCGACCTGACGATGTTCTGGTGCAGCGGACCCGGTGGCGGGAGCTGGCCCCCACCCCTCTGGGCCCGGATGGGAGTCTGATTCGCTCGACTCCGGCATGGTGGCCGTCCCATCCCGACGATGACGCCCTGGCGGCCGCTGCGGCTCGCGGCACCCCCGTCCTGGGGGAGTCCCGTATCGTTGCGGGTGTCGAGATGCGCGAGGTGACCTTCCTGTGGTGCGACGACCAGCGGCATGGTCCCGCGCCCAGCGTTCTCATCCATCTCAACACGCTGACCGACAATCATCGCACTCACATCGCCCCGGCGCTCGCCGTCCGAGTTGCCGGGACCAGCTGGTGGGTGCACCACCTCCTCCTGCCTCAGGACGCTCTCCTGGGATACCGGATCGTTGTGACCCGCGAGCCGTTGCCCGACGACGCCGGGACCCGGCGGGAGCGCTGGAAGCATGTTCACGAGCAAGGGCGCCCAGATCCCTTCAATCCCGATCGCCTGCACGATGGTTTCGGCTTCGTCTCCTCCCTGTGGGAGGGACCGGGCGCCGCCACCCACCCGGAATGGTCGGCTGCGGCGCGCCCCGGGGACGACTCGGCGTTCAATGGCGGCGGGTACGCCGGCAGTACAGAGCTCGGTGGTGCTGCTGCGCTCGAGGGCTTCGACGCCCCCGGTGATTCTTCGCGACGCATCACCCTGTGGCTGCAGGAGCCCGTCGGCGGCGGACAGCGCGGGGAAAAGGCCGAGAAGAAGCGCGGATTGCTGGTTCTGCTCGACGGAGAGATCTGGCGCCGCAACGACGTCGTCCGCCGTCTTGGTGCCAGGGCGGCGTCCTGGGACCTACTGCTCATCGACTCCGGAGACCTGTCCATGCGCACCCGTGACTTGGCGGATCCGCGCCGCAGCAGAGAGCTGCTGAGCAGGTGCCTGCAGGCGGCTCGAGTCGGCCGGCGGCCGTGGAGCCCGCGGCGGGTGGTGGTGGCCGGTCAATCCCTGGGGGGCGTGGCCGCAGCGGATCTCGTCACGCACCGGCCCGATATCGCCGGTCGCGCCATTGTCCAGTCGGCGTCCTTCTGGTTGGGGTCAGGCCGCCGGGGCGAGGGGGAGGGGGAGCTGCTTTCCTGGTTGCGAGGTAGGGCTGAGCTGAAGTCTGCTGAGCTGCTGGAGGCGCGACTGGTGGTTCAATGCGGCGTCCACGAGGGGGTCCTGCGTCAGGGGGCGCGCACGGCCGCGGGTCTTCTCGCGGCCGAGGGGGTTCTGCTCGAGTATCACGAGGAGCGCGGCGGTCACGACTACGCCTGGTGGCGGCACGGGCTGTCCTGGGGGCTCGACGCTCATGAGCAGGACCTCTCCTCAGGACATGGATAGCGGCGTCGAGGTGACCACAGTCTCACTCGTCTATAAAACAAGACAACGTCGCCAACGTTTGCCTGCCAGTCATTGCGCCACTGACCTCTGACGCGAGTCGGAGCGCTGCTGGCGCGCGCCCGTCGTCGTGCCCTGCCGGCCTGCACCCGGATCAGATCAACATGCCTGAGCAGGAGGAGCTCTGGCCGATCGTCTCAGGGGCCGTTCAACGCGAAATGCGCGTTGAACGGCCCCAGTCCTCTCCACAATAAAACCGTGACAGAAGTGAAACCTGAGCAACAGCATGATCACGTTACCCGATTTATCGTTACCAATGCAGGAGTTTTCGCAGTGATTCCGGAACTGATTGATCTCGCTCCGACCGATTGTCGGGTTACCGCCGTGTATACTTGATCCGGATTCGATGTCGCAGCCGATGTTTTCTGGAGATAGTGGATTCTTAGAGGGGAGTAGTCCGTCTATCATCGTTTGTGAAAGGCAGTCGTATCCGTTGACCGGTGCGTTCCTTTCCTCGTTGTCCTCGCCTACCGGCAGCGGATTGAACGAGTAAGTCCACCTCATCCCTGCTCACGAACGAGACCACTTGATGCACTACGCTCAGCGGCTGTTTGCGGCCCACCCCTCTACCATGCACGGTGCTCGCGCGATTCTTGCCGTCCTGACGGCCTTCGGCATTATTCTGTCCACCGCTGGCGTGGCTGCCATGCCCCTTCTGAACGAGGGCAAGGCCGTCGAGGAATCCGGGAACGGCGCGGCCTGCCGCCCTGCAGCCAGAATGGTCTACCCCGAGGGCCAGTCGGCGCCCGAGTACGTGGTGCCGGTCTATGAGACCGGGTTCGGTGTGGGGGTCGAGTCGATCCTGTCGGGCTGGTGCGCTACCGCCGGCGAGGTCCTGGAGGATCCTTCCATCACGCTCAACGTCGTCGAGGGAAAGACTGTCACTCCCCACCTGTTGCCGGGGCTCAAGGCCGAGCTCGAGCGCCCGGCTCCCGCCAACGGCGAGCAGGACGTCTTCATTCCGACCGAATACCTTGTCAAAGGAATGCGAGAGGCCACGGGCGACACGAGCTGGGACGTCGGCACGCGGGTCTTCAGCCTCACCTTTACCAGCGGAACGGTGAGTGCGACGACGGGCCTGTTCTCCTTCGTCAAGCAGGACCCCGACATCATCAATCCTCCTTCTCCGGAGCCCACGCCAGACCCCACGACCGAGCCCAGTGCTGAGCCTTCAACGGAGCCGACCACTGAGCCAACAACCGAGCCAACGACTAAGCCGACGACGGAACCGACCGCTCAGCCCACCACTGAGCCAACTGCCGCGCCGACCACCAAACCGACGACGGAACCAGTTCCGGAGCCGACGCAGGCCCCGAGCCCGTCGCCGACAGCGTCGCCCTCTGCGCAGCCGACGGCGACGCTCCCGCCGGACCCCACACCGACTCCGACGAACGCAACCTGCAAGGCGGCGCCGACCGTCACCGTTCTCAACCCCGATGGCTCGGACCTCAAGGGGGCTGAGCCCACCTACGATCCTGAGATCGCTGTCAGGGTCTCGGGCACGGGCTGGTGCTCACAGGGAACCGTGCTCGACGGTGAGAAGTCGGTCGAGATCAAGATGATGGCCCACGGTGGATACGCGGTTCCGGGAACCGTCTCGGTGCCCGTCACCTTCCGCAACGGTTCCTTCAATACTCAGTTCAGCCTGTCTGCGCTCTACGCCGCAGGGAAAGCTGAGAAGGGACGCTACTACCTTCAGATCTCATCCGTCGATACCGGGCTAACGGCCAGCACCAACGTCTTCGTCCTCAATACGCCGGTGACCCCGCAGCCGACCCCAACCCCTACAGCCAGTCCTACAGCTGAGCCCACGCCGTCTCCAACGTGGATGCCGACGGCAGAGCCCTCGGCATCCACGTCTGCTTCGCCGTCCCCGACGCCGTCGACCAGCCCGGCGCCCGCCCCCTCACCGGCTCCTTCCAACGAGCCGACATCAGAACCGTCCCCCGCTCCGTCTGTCCAGCCCTCAACCGCTCCGTCGGATCAGCGCACGCAGTCACCGGGCTCGGTGCAGACCTCGGGTCCCTCCGCAGCCACGCCACATGTGAACACCACCGACGGCCGTGATGAGGAGGACCCCGGCAGCCAGTCGGACGCAGAAGGTACCGGTAGGGGTTCCGGTGGAGGCGTTTCTGCCAACAGCGGGTCCCAGACGGATTCCTCGGCCGGCGGTATCCCGGCCGGGCCCGGCGCCGACCAGGGGCGGGCTCAGGACAGTGGGCGGGGCGGTGCCAGTGCTTCCTCCGGCTCGGACGACTCCGAGGCCCCGGCGCAGGCCTCAGCCGAAGCGACCGCCTCTGAGGACAGGACTGTCCGTCCTGACAGGGCCCCCGTATCTCCGGTGACCAGCGCGGCGCAGTTGAGCGCGGACAATGCCGGTTCCCTGTCCGGGTCCCGCCAGGGCAATATTGTCAACCTCGTCCTTCCCAGGGCCAAGGTCTCAGCGGGGGAGTGGGTCTCGGTATTCGTTTTCCCCGGAGCCACCACCAAGGGCTGGGTACAGGTCGACGGCGCCAACAGCGTCTCCATCGATATCTCGACATTCAAATCCGGATCCTACGAACTGGCGGTGGCCGATCGTGAGAACAGCCTTCTGGGGTGGGCCAAGCTGGAGATCACCTCGGCAGCCTTCGACACTCAGAACCCGGGCCAGGCCCAGCTTCTGACATTCCCGGACAAGGGCGCCCCCACCTCCATGAGCCTGAGTGCCAACGACATGCTCCTAGGAGGCGCCGGAGGACTGCTTGTCGTCGGCGCCGGCAGCCTGCTGGTCGCCGCGCGTTCAGGACTGCCTCTTCGCGCTCCGCGAGCCCCCCGGCTACCGCGCAGGCGCTGAGCAGGCGCTTCAGCAAGTTGTCAACGAAATCGTCAGGGGATCAGAACATGCAGCGGCACGAAGGAGGTGAGGGGCAGATGATCCGAATGCTCCGGCTCGTCCGGTTGGATCGGCGCACGTGGGCCGATCGACGTCGGATCGACGACCGCCGCCCGGCGGGCGCGCCACGCGTGCTCGTCGTCGTCTGCTCAGTCCTGCTCGCTTCCTTGGCGGCACTGATTCCCATGGGCCCCGTTGCCGAAGCGGACACCACGACAGGCCCCTCCACCAGGGGGACGGCCTCAACCGTCAGCCCATCGACAGTCGCCGTCGGGGGCACGATCATGTACACGATCTCGGGCTTCCCCAGCGGCGCAACGGTTCAGGTCCTCATCGACGACGGAACGCCGGGCGGCTCCCAGTCCCCGGAGAACGAGGTCGTCACCACCGTGACGGTCAAGGAGGACGGCACCGCCTCGGGATCCTTCGAGCTGCCCGATTACGTCGAGCAGGGCAACCACTGGCTGCGCTTCCGGGTCTCCGGAGCGCAGGGGGGCAACGCGGCGGACTACACCAACAAGAGTCCCTACTTCACTGTCTCGGGTGTCACAGTCATCGGAGGGGCCGCGCCCCCGACCGTTCCGGCGGCACCGACGCCGCCGCCCCACCAGGTGGCCGCAACGGGCGGATCGAAAGGTGCTAGTGCCTCGGGCATTCAGGCCGCCGGCCCAGGGGCGGAACCGGCCGGCTTTCCGATCATCGGCGCCTCCATCCTCGCGCTCAGCATGATCCTGGTCGTGCTCTCGGTGCTCGTAGCGGTCAACCGTCGCAGAATGGCCGCCTACCAGCGCCGTCGAGCCGTGGTCTGACGCAGGGCGAGTCACTGCGCGTGCGGTTGCTGCGGCGCCGCCTGACGCCCGAGTGCCGGGCTCCTTGTAAACTGCGGCCGGCGCCCACCCGTCTCGTGGTGCGCCCCGACGGGCACCGGTTCAGTGCCCCACACGGAAGGAACCCAGCACCGTGCTGCGAACCCGTACCGCAGGCTCCCTGCGCGCCTCAGACATCGGCCAGGTCGTCACCCTCACCGGATGGGTGGATCGACGCCGTGACCACGGCGGCGTGGCCTTCATCGACCTGCGGGACGCCTCGGGCATCGCCCAGGTCGTCATCCGCGAGGAGGTCGCCCACGACCTGCGCGCCGAGTACGTCCTGGCCGTCACCGGCGAGGTGAGCGCCCGGCCCGAGGGCAACGCCAACCCGAACCTGCCCACCGGCGATATCGAGGTGGTCGTCTCCGACGTCGAGATCCTCAACGCCTCTGCACCGCTGCCCTTCCAGGTCTCCGATCACGCCGAGGACGCCGGGCAGGTCGGGGAGGAGGCGCGCCTGCGCCACCGCTACCTCGACCTGAGGCGCAGCCCCATGCAGCACGCCATCCGGCTGCGCGCCAAGGTCAACCAGGCCGCCCGCAGGGTCCTGGACTCCCACGACTTCGTCGAGATCGAGACCCCGACCCTGACCCGATCCACCCCGGAAGGAGCCCGCGACTTCCTCGTGCCCGCCCGCCTGGCACCGGGCTCCTGGTACGCCCTGCCACAGAGCCCGCAGCTGTTCAAACAGCTCCTCATGGTCGCCGGCATGGAGCGCTACTACCAGATCGCCCGCTGCTACCGGGATGAGGACTTCCGCGCCGACCGCCAGCCCGAGTTCACCCAGCTCGACGTGGAGATGAGCTTCGTCGAGCAGGACGACGTCATCGCCGTCGCCGAGGACGTACTGCGCGAGGTGTGGGCCCTCATCGGCTACGACCTGCCCACGCCCATTACCCGCATGACCTATCGCGACGCCATGGAGAAGTACGGCTCGGACAAGCCCGACCTGCGCTTCGGCTGCGAGCTGGTGGACCTGACCGACTACTTCAAGGACACCACCTTCCGGGTCTTCCAGAACCCCTACGTAGGTGCCGTCGTCATGCCCGGCGGGGCCTCCCAGTCGCGGCGCACCTTCGACGCCTGGCAGGAGTGGGCCAAGCAGCGCGGCGCCAGGGGCCTGGCCTACGTCACCGTCGCCGAGGACGGGACCCTCGGCGGCCCCGTCGCCAAGAACATCACCGACGCCGAGCGGGCAGGCCTGGCCCAGGCCGCTGGAGCCGAGCCCGGTGACTGCATCTTCTTCGCCGCCGGTCCCGTGGATTCCTCGCGCGCTCTGCTGGGCGCCGCCCGTCTGGAGATCGGCAAGCGCTGCGGTTTCATCAACGATGACGAGTGGTCCTTCGTGTGGGTCGTGGACGCCCCCCTGTTCAAGCCCTCCGCCGAGGCCCGCGCCGACGGCGACGTGGCCCTGGGCAAGTCCGCCTGGACCGCCGTCCACCACGCCTTCACCTCGCCCAAACCGGAGTGTCTGGAGACCTTCGACACCGACCCGGGAGGCGCCCTGGCCTACGCCTACGACATCGTGTGCAACGGCAACGAGATCGGCGGCGGCTCTATCCGTATCCACCGCAGCGACGTCCAGGAGCGCGTCTTCAACGTCATGGGGATCGGTGAGCAGGAGGCCCAAGAGAAGTTCGGCTTCCTACTGGACGCCTTCAAGTTCGGCGCCCCGCCGCACGGCGGCATCGCCTTCGGCTGGGACCGCATCGTCTCCCTACTGACCAGGGCCGACTCCATCCGCGACGTCATCGCCTTCCCCAAGTCCGGCGGCGGCTTCGACCCGCTGACCGAGGCTCCTGCCCCGATCACGCCCGAGCAGCGCAAGGAAGCCGGGGTCGACGCCGTCCCGGACGACGAGTCCGGCTCTGCGGTGCAGGGCAAAGAGGACGGGATGAAGCAGAGCTGAGTTCGGAGGTCGCGTCGTCAGGTTAAGACTTGCGGATGGGGTGCTGATCCCGGCGTCGCGGATGCTCCCGGGGGCCTCGGCCCCCGGGAAGCACCGAACGCGACGACTTTCGCCTCAGGCCCAAGAAGACTTGCCCTCATCGGAATCGATGAACTCAGCCGGGACCGACGTGAGCACGGAGTTCGTGTGCGCTCTTCGCCTACACTCGATGAGGTGACGATGCTTGCGCTGCACGAGTGGGGCGCCTCGGCGGATCCGCCACTGCTCTTAGTCCACGGCCTGACTGAATCGGCTACCGCCTGGCCTGACGCTGTGGCCCGCTGGTCCTCCCGGTATCACGTCCTCGCGATCGATCAGCGGGGGCACGGGGCATCCCCGCGGTGGGATGACGAGACCCTGGCCCGGGCGCCGCAGACTATGCAAGAGGACCTTGAGAAGACGTTGGCCCTGTTCTCGGAGCCGCCGGTCGTCGTGGCGCACAGTCTGGGAGGGCTCGTGTCGCTGCGGGTGAGCGTCGCCTGGCCCGAGCTGGTTCGGGCACTGGTCCTGGAGGACGTCGCGCGTCCCACCGGGCACTGGGCCCCGGCCCCCTGGTTCGTGGAGCATCAGGAGCGGTTCCTGGACGCCTTCGCCGACGGCGGCGCGGCCGAGCGGGAACGTATGAGGCGCGAGACCTCATGGAGCGAATCCGAAATCGAGGGCTGGGCCGCGTGCAAGAGGCGGGTCGACCGCCGTTATATCCGCGAGGGCACCTATCTCGGCGAGGCCGACCTCGTCAGCGCGATCAACCGGCTGAGGATACCGACGCTCTACCTGGCACCCCGCCGCGGCGACATGGCTCCTGAACCCTCTGAAGTGACCAATCCGCTCGTGCGCCTGGTGCTGCTCGACGACGTCGGCCACTGCGTGCGGCGGGACGCCCCGGAGGCCTACCACGGGCTGGTCGATCCCTTCATCGAGGCGGTCTTCGCCGGCACCGGCCGGTGACTCGCTCGGTCAGCACAGTGCCCGTGGCCTGGTCCAGGGCCGCCAGGAGATGCGGGGCCGGGTCCTTGTCGGTGCGGGCCCCGCGCACGGCGGGGCACGTGAGACCGCTGCAGACTTACAGCCGGCCCAGGACGCAGGCGAAACCGCGATTGCCCGCGGCCCACTCCTCATCATTGGGACCGAGCGTGTTGATCGAGTAGCTGGTGGACAGGTCGAGTCCGTAGCGCTCGGCGTAGGTGCTGGTGCAGGTGACCTTGACCTGCGAGTCATCCGTTAGCGCCTCGGAGGCGCTGGAAGCGTTCGTGGTCGGGTCGAAGGTGCCACCGGCGAAGACGATCCAGTCGGCTTGGGAACAGTCGACCTGGCTCACGCTCGTGCCGCCCACGACTGAGGTGGCCCGGCTCAGACAGGTCCCCAGAGGCCAGGGCATGTCATCTGAGTAGGGGATGCCCTGAGCGTTGACCTGCGCGGGAGTAGGGGCGGGCGTCGCAGACGGCGAGGCCTTCTCGGGGCTGCGGGCATCTGGCCGAGCCGTGGCCGTGGCTTCGCCGCCGGCCCCCCGTTTCTCAAGGCTCTTGGCACTCGGGACGGTTGAGGCCGAGGCCCGCTGGGCGGTCCGGTTCGCCGAGGACGCCGACGGAACCAGGTTCGTACTCGCAAGGACGACGGCGGAAATGACGACGCCTGCTGTCACGCCGAGCGCCAGGAGCGCGAAGGCCCTGCCCGAGCGTCTTGCCTCGGAGGCCGGTACTGGGGCGGAGGCTGGAAGGGGCGTCCGCATCACTGCGGGAGGAACAGCGATCGCCGAGCGCGGGATATCGCCGACTTGGGCCAGCGCCTCGGCGAGCTCGTTGCCGTCGCGGTAGCGCTGCGCCGGGTCGGGGTGCAGCGCCCGGTCGAGGAGCGGGCGCAATGCCTCGGGGATACGCAGATCCGAGGTGTCCGCGGGCACGGACAGGCGGTTGATGATCTCCGGCAGACTCAGCGCCCCGCCGTCGGCAGTGCGACGAGGACCGCGTCCGGTGAGAAGCGTGAACAGAACAGCCCCCAACGACCATACGTCGCCGCCGGGTGAGGGCTCGGCCAGGGTGAAGGCCTCCGGTGGAGCGAAGTCCGGTGTCATCGTCTCCAGGGTGACGGAGGACTCGATGCCCTCGCGTTGGATGGCGGCAAGGCCGAAGTCGCTCAGGCGCGGGCTTCCGTAGGCGTCGATGAGGATGTTGCCGGGTTTGATGTCGCGGTGGAGGACCCCGGCTCGGTGAGCGGCCCCCAGGGCGGAAGAGACGGCCGAGACGATGCTGACGGCCTCGGCGGCGCTGAGTTCGCCGCTCTCCAGGACCTGGGCCAAGGAGCCTCCGTCGCAGCGTTCCATGACCAGGTAGGGACGCCCGTCTGGTAGGACTCCGGAGTCGATCAGCGAGACCACGTGCGGGTGCCCGCTGATGCGGCTGGCGGCCGCCATCTCCCGCATGAAGCGTCGACGGTTGCGTTCGTCGTGCAACGGCCGGGAGTCGATCTTGACGGCCACCGGACGGTGCAGCGAGATCTGCTCCCCGGCGTAGACGGTGGCGAAGCCTCCCTGCCCCAGCGGTTCTCCCAGACGGACACCGGGAACAGGCGGCGCGACGTGCGCAAAGGCGTCGGGAATGGGGAAGGGGCTACTCATGGGCTCATGATCGTTGCGAGGGTGCACCGGCGCAAACCTGTTCAGACCTGATCCTCATTTTCTCCGCCGCTCATCGCCGTCTGCCAGTATTCGTCCCGTTTTCGCTGCGGCACCGTGAAACCCGCGGTGGCCTTCTGCCGAAGAGCTTCCTCCGGCAGAAGGCCACCACAGCAGTACACCGCAAGCGGTGCGCGTACAGGGGCTACCGACTGAATCGACTAGGCGGCGTGCGTGCAGGTCGGGCAGGAGCAGTCCTCGCAGGTGCACGAGGAGCAGGAGTCCGAGCAGTGCTCGCACGAGCAGGTGTTGTGGTTGCAGGTCGGGCAGGAGCAGTCCTCGCACTCGCACACGGCGCAGGAGTCCGAGCAGTGCTCACACGAGCAGACGTCGCACTCGTCGTAATGGCCGTTGTCCTCGTGGTGGGCGTGACCGTTGTGGATGTAGTCCACGTGGTCGCCATGGATGACGGCGAGGTGGCCGCAATTCGGGCCGTGAGTGTGGCGGTGGGCCTCGGCGGGGCGGTGCTCAGTGGTGGCAGTCATGATCGTGCTCCTTCGTATGCTCAAGGGTGTCGATGAAGATCGATGCGACATGGTCGTCGATGAGGGAATAGCTCTGCCGCCTGCCGTCGCGGACTGACTCGACCAGGTGGGCGTCGCGCAGTACCCGCAAGTGATGAGAGACCAGGGGCTGGGACACGCCGAGGAACGCCACCAGCTCGGTGACGTCGGCCGGTGAGCTGATGAGGCGATAGACGATGCTCGCCCTCATGGGGTGAGCGAGAGCCTTGAACAGCTGCACCACGGCGGAGTCATCCCCGAGAGGAGCCTCCGGCGGCGTCGCGACCTTTCGCATACAGGAGATTTTATATCAATCTGTCTTGATGTCAATGCTCGGATGAGCGCGTCGTGCTGCCAGATCCGGAAAGAATGCGCTGGTCAGGTGCTGTGACAGCCCAGCCGTCCCAGAACTGGCAAACCGGCTTGGACGCCGCGTCCCAGTCGTTGAGAGCACGTACCGCAGCCGATCGACGGTGGCTTTCACTCATCTTTTGACGGGAATGTCGGTGAGGCGGAAGGGGTTGTTGGGGCGGGTGGGGCGTTTGGAGGGTTCGAGGTCGAGGGTGACGGTGTCTTGCCCGGTGTCGGGCCACACCACTGTCAGGGTGGTGGCGTCGCCGTCACCGAGCTTGTTGTCGGCAGTGATCTCGCTCAGGGGGTGGTGGGCCCCTTTGGCGGTGGTGTAGTCGACCGGGTAGTAGCGTGTCTGAGCGGTCAGCAGGCTCAGCCCCGTGATCGCGCCCAGCAGCTTGGTGTCCTCTTCACCACGGGCGCTTCCGGCCAGCTGGGTCGGTTGCAGCCAGTCCGCCGGGCCGACGTCGGTGCCTCCGGGGCCGCCGGTGGCCTTGACCTCACCGACGAGGTACTTCCCACGGCGGGACACCTCCTTGAGCACGAAGGTCAGCTTGTCCTCCCCGCTGCCTCGTTTGACCGTGACTCCCTCGCTGCCCTTCGCGACCGGCCCCTCGGCCTTGGGAAGATCGCCACCGCCCTTGCCAGACGGGTCCTTGCCCACGTCGGACTTGGTTGAGGTGGACTCTGTGGGCACCAGGGTAATCTCCACGCGGCGGTTGAGCTGACGGTTCTCATCGGAGTCGTTGGGCACCCGCGGCTCGCTTTCACCCTTGCCCGAGACACTCACGCTGTAGGCCGACATGCTGGTCAGCTGCCCCAGCCGGTCGGCCACGGCCTGGGCCCTGCGGTTGGACAGGTCCTGGTTGTGAGCGTCGTCGGCGACGTCGTCGGTGTGGCCCACGATCGTGACCTGTCCACCGGGGTAGGTGGACAGCTGGTCTGCCGCTTTCTTCAGCGTGGTGTCGGCCTGGGCGCTCAGGTCGGCTGAGTCTGAGTCGAACAGGACGTCGGAGGCCAGGGTGATGGTCACCGACTTGCCCGTCACCCGGGTGTCGGAGGCTCCGTCCACTGAGGCGGTGAAAGTCTCCAGCGCCACCGGGTCCGGGCTGCTCTCGGTGTCGTAGGTATTCTCCAGCGCCTTCTTGGCCTCCTCGGACAGCTTGCCGTCGCGTACCACCGGCACGCCTTCGAACAGGCCCGACTCGGGCACCAGCACGTTGATGGTGTTGGCGTCGACCGGCTTGAACAGGGCGTGCAACGTAGCATCGGGCTCCTTGTCCGTCAGGCTTGTGCTTTGGGAGGAGGCTTTGAAGGTCTCCTGGACGGTGCCGGCATCGAGGTCCACCAATCGCACACCATCAGCACCACTAAAACGATCATTGCGGTCCCAGGCCAGGTGCACGTCGAACTTCTTGCCATCAGACGACAGGCCGCCGGAGCCGGCCTTGTCCAGGTGGGCGGCCAGGGGGACCACCATGACATCGTTGGAGACCACGGCCGGTCCCACCGTGACCTTCAAGGTCGCCCCCACGGTCGACACCGTCCGGGTCACACCCTGACCCGAACCACCCGAGGCCCCTGCAGAACCCGACGCCGAGGCCCCGGCCGAGCCCGATCCTGCGTTGCCGGACGCCGCCGAGGCACTGCCTTTCTTCCCCTTGCTCTTCCTGCCCAGACAGGCGGCCAGCACCGGAACCCCCAAAACCGACCAACCACCCACCAGCAGCGCACGCCGAGACACACGCCTCAACACCATCACTCCTCCTCCACACAACACACCAGCATCCCCAGGCCGCTCTCAGCCACAGAAACGCACTCGAACAAGACAACCATCACACTAGGACACGACCCTCCGCGGGTGTGCCCTTTAGCGTCATGTATTTTTCCGAGTGTTCTCCACCTTGCTCGCGGATACCGGCGATTCCTGAGGGCTGCCGCCGCTCATGTAGCATTCCAGCCATGTCGTCGGCGACCTCAGACAGTGATGGGCTCGTGTTCGACGGCGAGCGCATGATCATCGGGCATCGTGGTCTGAGCTCGCTCGCCCCGGAGAACACTATGGCTGCCTTCCGCTGCGCAGTGGACCACCAGGTGGGCTGGGTGGAAGCGGATGTTGACATCATCGCCGACGGAACGGTCATCATCTGCCACGACTCGACTCTGGATCGCACTACGAACCGGGCTGGCCGGTACGACGACCTGACCGTCGCCGACCTGGCGGGCATCGACGCCGGAGGTTGGTTCTCCCCCCGATTCAAGGGCGAATCGCTCCCGACCTTGCGGAACCTCATTGATCTCATGAACGCCACCGGCCTCAACGCCAATATCGAGATCAAGCCCAACGGGACCGGGCGAGAGGCGACGCTGCGTCTCATCGACGGTGTGATCGCCCAGATCGAACACCTGCGTCCCGATGCGGAGGTCATTGTCTCCTCCTTCAGTCATCTTCTGCTCCACCTGTTCAAGCAGCGCGCTCCACACGTGCCCGTGGGTTGCCTCTACAGGAGTCGCACTCTTTCAGACGACTGGAGGAGCACGCTTCAGATCGTGGGAGCCGACTACATTCACCCAGAGGACTCCGGCCTGACCCGGCAACAGGTTCAGACCTTTCGAGCCGAGGGCTACGGCGTCAACGTCTGGACCGTCAACTCGCTCGGCCGGGCCAACGAGCTCTTCAACTGGGGTGCCACCGGCATCTTCTCCGACATCGCCCATCAGATTCCTCGCTGCTGACTTCTCCGCAGTACACATCTCTGACATCATCCCTTGAAAGGACGGACCTGGTCCCATGACTGCGTCCACATCCGAGTCATCCCCTGATTCGTCTGCCGCCATCGTCTCAGAAGAGACGGGCCAGCATCTCGCCGATCTGCCCGAAGGCGCTGCCGCCCGAGGGCGTCCGGCCTTTCTGCGCAGTGACCGGGTTGGCGCGTTCCTCAGCATCGCGCTCTCCGGCCAGCTCGTGTACGCCGCCTTCGAGGCGCTCAAGGGCTCCCTCATGCTGCAGGTCTCCGACGTACTGGGGATCGGCATTGACGGCTTCGGCGCCATGATGAGCGTTATCGGTCTGGCCATGTACATGTATGTCCCGGCCGGATGGATCAACAACCGCTTCACCATCCGCTCGATCCTGGTGACGTGGTGCGCCTGGAGACTTGTCACACTGCTGGTCCTCTACCTGACACCGGGGCTGTCGTTCACGACGATGCTCGCCATCGCGTTCTCCTGGGCGGTCTGGGATGCCATCGGATGGCCGGCGGTGGTCAATGGCCTCACCTTCATCTCCCGAGACGATCGCCGCCGCGGCAGAGGCATGGTCATGGGCTTCTTCGAGGCGATCAGACGCAGCGTGGAGTTCATCCTGGCCATGATCGTCGTCGGCGGCGTCTGGGCCTTTCCTCAGCACTGGAAGGTCATCATCATCGGCTTCGCGGTCGGCTACTCCCTGTTGCTCGTCCCGCTGATCGCCTGTCTGCTCCACTTCGTGCCGAGGAACGCGATCGCCCACCAGGACAACACCTCGGCGAACGCGGCCGCCCTCCTTGGGCTACTCAAGGTCATGACTCGTCCGCGCATCTGGCTGGCCGGGCTGGCGGCCATGTGCCTGTACTGGGCCTATGTCAATCTCATCTACTCCTCAGCCCCCTACCTCAAGCTCGTCTACAACGTCTCCGACGGCGTGGCCGGACTGTTCGGGGCTGCGACCACCAGCCTCGTCGGCGCCCTTATCTGCATTCCGGCGGGGCTCGTCGCCGACTACGTCTTCAAGTCGTCAGCCGCCATGATGACGGCAGCGCTGACCGTCGTCGGGGTAAGCGCCGCAGCGGTGTACATGCTGCCGTCATCGAAGACGATGATGTGGCCCGCAATCATCCTCCTCATCGTCATGTCAGCGGGTGTCTTCATGGGCAAGTCGGTCATCCTGGCTCCGATCGCCGAGCTCGACCTGCCCGAGGAGATCAATGGTTCGGCTATGGCGGTCGCCTCGTTCCTCGCCTACGCCTCCATTATCTGGGGCAACTCGATGACCTCCGGCATCGTGGAGTCCCACCGCCACGACGCCTATGCGGGCTATCAGATCATCTTTCTCATCACCCTAGCCGTGGCGCTAGCAGGAGCCGCCTGCGCCTTCGCTCTGACCATCGTCGGACGAGGTCGCCGGCACGTCTGACTCAATCTCAATTGACTCGATGCATGACCCGGAAGGCTGTGTGAGCGCAGTCACCAGGGGTAGGGTGGGGTCATGTCACGCTACATCGAGCTCCACCCCGTGAACCCGCAGATCCGCCTGGTTGAGAAGGTCGTCGGTACCTTGCGCGACGGCGGTCTGGTCGCCTATCCCACCGACTCCGGCTACGCCCTAGCCTGCGCACCGGGGAACAAGGAGGGCCTGGACCGCATCCGCACCATCCGCCAGCTCGACGGGAAGCACAACTTCACCTTCGTGTGCGCCGACTTCGCCCAGGTGGGCCCCCTGGCCATCGTGGGCAATAACGCTTTCAGGCTCATCAAGCGCCTCACCCCGGGGCCGTGGACCTTCATCCTCAAGGGCACCAAGGACGTTCCCCGGATGACGCTCAACCCCAAGAAGCACACGCTGGGCGTGCGCATCCCAGACCACGCCATCACCCAGGCCCTCGTGGCCGAGTTCGGTGCCCCCATCCTGTCCTCCACCTTCATCCGCCCCGGCAAGGAGGAGCCGGAGACCAACGGGTGGGAGATTGAGGAGTCCCTCGGCCATCTCATCGACGTCGTCATCGAAGGGCCAGTGGGTCAGGGAGAACCGACCACCGTCGTCGACCTGACCGACGATGTTCCCGAGGTGGTGCGTCAGGGCGCAGGAGACATCAGTCTGCTCTGACCAAGCCGGGAGCCGTGACTCCCGTCGTGCTTGCCGGGTCCGCATCAACGCCGGACCCGGCAAGTAGCCGTCGCAGCCACCAGGGCGACCGCCAGTTCCAGCGGAGTCGGGGGTGGGGGAGGTTAGGGTCGTCCCATGGACCTGTTCGAGTCTGCCGGCACGGATGACGCCGGGCTCCCTGCGGATTCCCGCGCGCCCCTGGCCGTGCGGATGCGACCCCGCACGCTGGACGAGCTTCAGGGGCAGGCGCACCTGCTGACCCCCGGATCGCCTCTGCGGCGCCTTATCGAGCCATCAGAGACGACGGAGCACCCGCGCGCGGGCGCTCAGGGAAGCACCACCGCGCGACATCCGGGCGCATCCCTATCATCCGTCATCCTGTGGGGGCCTCCCGGAACCGGGAAGACGACGCTGGCCTACCTGGTGGCGCGGGGCAGCGGGCGACGATTCGTGGAGCTGTCGGCGGTAACCGCGGGCGTCAAGGATGTGCGCGCCGTCGTCACCGATGCCAGACGGCGCCTGGCGGCAGGGGAGGAAACGGTCCTGTTCATCGACGAGGTCCACCGCTTCTCCCGCTCCCAGCAGGACGCCCTCCTGCCCAGCGTGGAGAATCGGTGGGTCACACTCATCGCCGCCACCACGGAGAACCCGTCCTTCAGCGTCGTCTCGCCGCTCCTGTCCCGCTCCCTGCTCCTGACGCTCCACCCCTTGGGGGCGGACGACGTCGGGCGCCTGATCGATCGCGCCCTGACCGACGAGCGCGGCCTGGCCGGAGCTGCCCAGCTCAGCCAGGAGGCTCGCGAGCAGATCGTGCGCATGGCCGGCTCCGACGCCCGCAAGGCCCTCACCGTGCTGGAGGCCGCCGCAGGCACGGTTCTGGCGCGGGAAGCGGACGCCGACTCACTGCCCCTGATCGAGGTGGCCGACGTCGAGCAGGCCGCCGATGTGGCGGCGGTGCGCTACGACCGCACCGGCGATCAGCACTACGACGTCATCAGCGCCTTCATCAAGTCGATGCGCGGTTCCGATCCCGACGCCACCATGCACTACCTGGCACGCATGATCGCGGCCGGGGAGGACCCCCGGTATATCGCCCGACGCATCGTCATCCACGCCGCCGAGGACGTCGGTCTGGCCGATCCCGGAGTACTGTCCACTGCCGTGGCCGCGCAGCAGGCGGTCGCCATGATCGGGATGCCGGAGTCCGGCCTCATCCTGGCCGAGGCCGCGATCGCCGTGGCCACGGCCCCCAAATCCAACGCGGTCACCATGGCCCTGAGCGAGTCGCTGGCGGACGTGAACGCAGGCAAGACCTCAGCCGTGCCCGCACACCTGCGCGACGCCCACTACACCGGGGCGGAGGGACTCGGGCACGGCAAGGGTTACCGCTACCCGCATGACTTCCCGCACGCCGTCGTCGGTCAGCAGTACCTGCCCGAGGGGCTCGAGGGCAGTCGGTACTACCGCCCCAGCGGCAACGGATTCGAGAAGCAGCTGGCCTCCCGCCTCGAGGCCGTCCGACGCATCCTTGAGGAACGGTGACGATGATGGCCCCGCCCAGGATTGAAGCGGGAGCGGGACAGGGTTGAGGACCGCCTCACACCAGGCGATTTCGACATGGGTTTTCGCTGACGAGCACGCTACAGTTCTCGAGTTGTCCACATCGAAGATGATCGGCGGCGCCTACCGGTACCACCGTTCGATGACGATGCAGACCTCCTGGGGTCCCGGCCCGAACCGCGGCTGACCCCGCGCCGTCGGCACCGGCCCACGGCGTGCGACCACCAATCCGACAGGAAAGAAACACATGAGCTCTTCACGCTCCCGCCGTCAGGTGCGCCTGTCTCGCGCCCTTGGCATCCCGCTGACCCCCAAGGCCGTGCGCTACTTCGAGCGCCGTCCCTACGGTCCCGGCGAGCACGGCCGCGCCCGCCGCCGCACCGAGTCCGACTACGCCGTCCGCCTCAAGGAGAAGCAGCGCCTGCGCGCCCAGTACGGCATCCGCGAGGCTCAGCTCCAGCGCGTCTTCGAGGAGGCCCGTCGCGGCCAGGGCCTGACTGGTGAGTCTCTCGTCGAGCTGCTCGAGATGCGTCTGGACGCCCTCGTCCTGCGCTCCGGGATCGCCCGTACTATCGCCCAGGCCCGCCAGGACGTGGTCCACCGCCACATCCTCGTCGACGGCAAGGTCGTAGACCGTCCCTCCTATCGCGTCAAGCCCGGCCAGACCATCCAGGTCCGCCCGCGCTCCCAGGTGATGGTGCCCTTCCAGGTCGCCGCCGCCGGTGCCCACCGCGACGTGCTGCCCCCCGTCCCGGACTACCTCAACGTGGACCTCGAGAAGCTCTCTGCCACGCTGGTGCGCCGTCCCAAGCGCGACGAGGTTCCCGTGACCTGCGACGTGCAGATGGTCGTCGAGTACTACTCGCGCTGACGCCTGTACTTCATCTGACGCCGGGGCGCCCCGGACCCATCGGAGGTTCGGGGCGCCCCGGCGTGGGAGTAGGCTCGCCTGTAGCAATCCGACCGGCTCGCACGTCGTACGGCCACCTGGAAACCAACTGGATACCAGTCCCGCCGGTCGACCACACCACACTATCCACACGCCCCGGTGCAAGGCCCCAGCGCCGAGCGCCCGGGCACCCCTCGAACAGATGAGGACCCCATGCGCACATCCGAGATCCGCCGCCGCTGGCTCGACTACTTCGCCGCGAACGAGCACGAGATCCGTCCCTCGGTCTCTCTGGTGTCCCCCGAGCCCTCCATCCTGTTCACCGTGGCCGGCATGGTGCCCTTCATCCCCTACATCCTGGGCACGGAGGAGGCCCCCTGGCCCCGAGCCGCCTCGGTGCAGAAGTGCATCCGCACCAATGACATCGACAACGTCGGCATCACCACGCGCCACGGCACCTTCTTTCAGATGAACGGCAACTTCTCCTTCGGCGACTACTTCAAGGAGGGGGCCATCTCCTACGCCTGGGGCCTGCTGACCGGCAGTCGTGAGGAGGGTGGCTACGGCCTGGACGGGGACCGGCTGTGGATGACGATCTGGGAGGAGGACCAGGTCTCCTTCGACTACTGGACCCGCGAGATCGGGGTGCCCGCCGAGCGGATCCAACTGCTTCCCTTCAAGGACATCTCCTGGTCGACCGGGCAGCCCGGACCGGCCGGCTCCTGCTGCGAGATCCACTACGACCGCGGCCCCGCCTACGGACCCGACGGCGGCCCTGCCGTCGACACGCAGGGCGACCGCTTCCTGGAGATCTGGAACCTCGTCTTCGACGAGTTCCTGCGCGGAGAGGGCAAGGGGCACGACTTCAAGCTCCTGGGCAAGCTCGACCAGACGGCCATCGACACCGGTGCCGGCCTGGAGCGCCTCGCCTTCATCATGCAGGACAAGCCCAACATGTACGAGATCGACGAGGTCCTCCCCGTCATCAGGGCCGCCGAGGAGCTCTCCGGCAAGGCCTACGGCCGGGGCACCGCCGGCCCCGAGGCCGGTGACGCCTACCACGACGACGTGCGCATGCGGATCGTGGCCGACCACGTGCGTTCGGCGCTCATGCTCATCTCCGACGGCGTGCGCCCCGGCAACGACGGACGCGGTTACGTCCTGCGCCGACTCATCCGCCGGGCCGTTCGCTCCATGCGTCTGCTCGGTGTGGACGATGCCGCGATGCCCACCCTGCTGACCGCCTCCAAGGACGCCATGAAGGCCTCCTACCCCGAGCTGGAAACCGGCTGGCGCACCATCTCCGAGGTCGCCTACGGCGAGGAGGACGCCTTCCGGCGCACCTTGGCCGCGGGCACCACGATCCTGGACACCGCGGTGGCCGCGGCCAAGAAGAACACAGGTGGGACCGGACGCCCCCTGGTGTCCGGCAAGAGCGCCTTCGAGCTGCACGACACCTACGGATTCCCCATCGACCTCACCTTGGAGATGGCGGCCGAGCAGGGGGTCGATGTCGATGAGAGCGCCTTCCGCAGCCTCATGAATGAGCAGAAGGAACGCGCCCGGGCCGACGCGCGCGCCAAGAAGACCGGACACGCCGACATCCGCGTCTTCAGAGAGCTGGAAAAGGAGATGGGCGGCGGCTCGACTTTCCTGGGCTACACCGACTCCTCCGCCGAGGCCGTCGTCACCGGGGTGCTCGTCGACGGCGTCCCGCAGAGCGTTGTCACCGCCCCGGCGGAGGTCGAGGTCGTCCTGGACCGGACCCCCTTCTGGGCCGAGATGGGCGGCCAGCTCGCCGACCAGGGCACGATCCGACTGGCCGACGGGGGCACCGTCGAAGTCAACGACGTCCAGGCTCCCGTCAAGGGCCTGCACGTCCACCGCGGCAGCCTGACCGAGGGCACGATCGCGGTGGGGGAGAAGGCCTTCGCCCAGATCGATACGGCCCGCCGCCTGGCGATCGCGCGCGCCCACACCTCCACCCACATGGTGCACAAGGCGCTCCATGAGATCGTCTCCGACAACGCCACCCAGGCGGGCAGCGAGAACTCCCCCTCCCGCCTGCGATTCGACTTCCGCCACGGCTCGGCCCTGGTCGGTGATCAGGTGACCGGCATCGAGGAGCGGGTCAACGCCAAGCTCTCCGAGGACCTGGCCGTCACCGACGAGGTCATGGACATCGACGCCGCCCGGGCTGCGGGTGCCATGGCCCTGTTCGGGGAGAAGTACGGAAAGAAGGTGAGGGTCGTCTCCATCGGCGGTGACTGGTCCAAGGAGCTGTGCGCCGGTACCCACGTACCGACTACGGGCCATATCGGCCGCATCGCGGTTGTGGGCGAGTCCTCGATCGGCTCGGGCGTGCGCCGCATCGACGCCCTCGTCGGCGACGGCGCCTATGGCTACCAGGCCAAGGAGCACGCGCTGGTCTCCCAGCTCTCCACGTTGGTCGGGGGCCGTCCCGAGGACCTGCCCGAGCGCGTCGAGGGGCTCATGACGCGCCTGAAGGACGCCGAGAAGCGCCTGGCAGCGGCCGAGCAGGCCGCCCTGTCGGCGCGCACCGCCGGCATCGTCTCCGACGCCGCCCGCCTGGGCGAGGTCCGGCTCGCCTCGGCCAACCTCGGCTCCGTCGGCTCCGCCGACGCCGTCCGTTCTCTGGCCCTGGACGCCCGCAGCCGGCTCGGCGACTCCGAGCCCGCCGTCGTCGCCGTCGGCGCAGTCCTGAACTCGCGCCCGGTGGTGGTGGTGGCCACCAACCCCGCCGCCCGAGACAAGGGCGTTCGCGCCGGAGCACTGGTGCGCACCGCGGCCCAGATACTGGGCGGAGGCGGAGGCGGCAAGGACGACCTGGCTCAGGGAGGCGGGCAGAACCCCGACGCCCTAGACGAGGCGCTGCGCGCCGTCGCCGACCAGCTCCGGGCCTGATCCGGCGATCCGACTCCAGACTGCCGTAGCAGATCACGTGACAGACTCATCGGCTCATCCGGATGCCGGGGGACTGCGCCCCGGAGTACGACTCGCCTTCGACGTCGGGAAGGCGCGTATTGGTGTCGCGCGTTGCGATCAGGACGCGATTCTGTCGGTTCCTGTGGTAACTCTCAGGCGAGACCGTTATGGTGCTGATCTCGACGAGGCCGTTGACCTCGTCGATGAGTACGGTGCCTTCGAGGTGATCGTCGGCCTGCCCAAGCACTTGGGCGGCGGCAGCTCGAGCTCGACTAGGGACGCCCGCAGGTGGGCCCGGGACCTGGCGAGCCGTCTGCCGTCGAAGGTGTGCGTCCGGCTGGTCGATGAGCGGCTCACCACCGTCACTGCTCACCGGGAACTGCATGCGGCCGGCCTGAAGGAGAGGAGCTTTCGCGGTATCGTCGACCAAGCGGCCGCGGTCGTCATCCTTGAGCAGGCCATCACCACCGAGCGAATGTCCGGGGTGCCGGCCGGTGAGCGAGTCCACCCGATCAAGAGAGGCAGAGCGTGAGCCACGACGATTTCTTCGCCGAGCTCGGCATCCAGCGCGACGAAGATGCTGGTGACGCCACAGAGAAGCCCAAAAGCCGCAAGCAGCGGCGCATGGAGAAGGTCGAGCGCCGTCAGCGCAAGCGGCGCCGGCACGGGCTGACGAGCCTCGTCATCGTCATCACCCTCGTGGCCGTCGGCGTCCTGGGCTACAAGGCCATCGGAATCATGCGTGACGCCTCCGCCCAGGCCACTCACGCTGACGACTACCGCGGCAATGGCGAGGGCGAGGTCACGGTGACGATTCCGGAGGGGGCCTCCGGACTGGATATCGGCGACATCCTCCAGGAGAAGGGCGTCGTCGCCTCCGGCAAGGCCTTCACCAACGCGGCCAAGAACAACCCGAAGGGCAATACAATCCAGCCGGGCACCTACAAGCTCAAGAAGAAGATGTCCGCCAACGCCGCGCTACAGGCTCTGCTCGATCCCGAGACCAAGGGCGACCACACCCTGACGGTCTCAGCCGGCAACACCAAGGACATCATCAAAGACCGGCTCAAGCAGGTCAGCAACTTCACCGATGAGCAGATCGAGGCCGCCTACGCCGACACCGCCGCCATCGGCCTGCCGGCTGAGGCAGGCGGCAACGTCGAAGGCTGGCTCGCCCCGGGGACCTACGACGTCACGGAGAACGCGACTCCTACCGACCTGGTCAAGCAGATGGTCTCCCGGACCATGACCCAGCTCAGCAATCTCAAGGTTCCCAAGGAGAACTATCACGTCGTCCTGACCAAGGCCTCCATCGTCGAGCGCGAGGTCCCGCCGAAGTACTACGGGCAGGCGGCCCGGGTCATCGAGAACCGCCTGGCGCAGGTCGACGGGGAGACTCAGGGAAAGCTCCAGATGGACTCCACGGTGCTCTACGGCCTGGGGCGCAGTGGCGGGATCCCGGCACCGGAGGAGGCGACCGATCCCAATAACCAGTACAACACCTACGTGCACCCGGGGCTACCGCCCGGCCCCATCGGCAGTCCCAGCGAGGATGCCATCAAGGCCGTGCTCAACCCACCGGCCGGAAGCTGGCTCTACTTCGTGACGGTCAACCTCGACACCGGTGAGACCCTGTTCTCCTCCACGAGCGAGGAGCAGGCCGCCAACACCAAGAAGCTCAACGATTACTGCGCGAAGAACAAGGATACGTGCAACGGGGGTAAGAAGAGTGGCTGACGCGGTCGGCGCAGCGGCCCGATGGCGCTCCGCCGTCATCGGTCGGCCGGTGAACCACTCGTTGTCTCCCGTCCTGCATCGGGCCGCCTACGCAGGACTGGGCCTGAGCGATTGGCGCTACGAGCGCCGCGAGACGGCCCCCGAGGAACTGCCCGCCCTGCTTTGCGAGATGGCGGCCCCGGTGGAGGCCGAACCCGTCTGGACGGGTCTGAGTGTCACGATGCCCCACAAGCAGGCGATTCTGGCGCACCTGGACGTCGTCGATCCCCTGGCCGAGGCCGTCGGCGCGGTCAACACTGTGGTCGTCCAGCGCAGCGGCGAGGGAAAGGCGCTCCTGGCGGGTTTCAACACCGATGTCGCCGGCATCGTTGGCGCGCTCCGGGAGACCGGAGGTCCGGTGGTCAACCGCGTCCGTGCCGGTGGCGCCGTCGTTCTCGGGTCGGGCGCCACCGCCTGTTCGGCCCTGGCTGCGCTCGGCGAGCTCGGAGCAGGCCATATCACCGTCGCGGCACGCCGCCATGCCGGCCCTGGGCGGGCGCTCAGCGCCGCGCACCGCATGGGGCTGGACATCGAGGCCCTCACCTGGAAGCCGGCCGACCCGGCCTCCAATGCCGAGGTGGCGCGGCACCTGGCCGCGGCCGACGTCGTCGTCTCCACTCTCCCCGCGGGGGCGGCGGACCCCTTAGCCGCTGTTCTCGACGAGGCCGTGGGTCCCGCGGGCGGAACCCGTCCGGGAGCCGTCATGCTCGATGTTGTCTACGCTCCCTGGCCCACCCCCATCGCCGAGGCCTGGGAGCGCGGCGGGGGAGCCGTCGCCCCGGGATGGCTCATGCTCCTGCACCAGGCCGCGCCCCAGGTCCGGCTCATGACCGGACGGCAACCCGACACCGGAGTCATGCGCGCCGCGCTCCTGCCGGCCCTGGCGACGCCGTCGGCCACCAACGCCGACTGACTCGCACCCCTCCTGACGATCCGAGGAGGGACGCCGGAGACGCCATGGGCGTGTGAGAGTATCTGTCTCATGCTTCGATGGATGACGGCCGGGGAGTCCCACGGCGAGGCTTTGACCGCGGTGATGGAGGGTGTGCCCGCAGGCGTGCGGATTACCAGTGAGGACATCAGGGCAGCGCTGGCACGTAGGCGTTTGGGGCACGGGCGTGGCGCCCGCCAGTCCTTCGAGCGCGATGAGCTGCGGGTCCTTGGCGGGATCCGCCACGGCAGCACCATCGGAAGCCCGATCGCGCTGCAGATCGGCAACTCGGAATGGCCCAAGTGGTCCACGGTCATGAGCGCTGATCCCGTCGATCCTCGCGACCTGCTCATCGACGCCGGTACCGGCGACGAGCGCGAGATCGCCCGCAACCGTCCCCTGACCCGTCCTCGGCCCGGACATGCCGACCTGTCCGGCATGCTCAAGTACGATCTGGATGATGCCCGTCCGGTCCTGGAGCGGGCCTCCGCCCGTGAGACGGCCGCCCGGGTCGCGCTGGGAGCGCTGGCCGAGGCCGTCCTGGCCCAGGTCGCCGACATCGGGCTGGTCAGCCACGTCGTACGGATCGGCTCCGTCGTCCTGCCCGACGACGTTCCCCCACCGACCGCCCGGGACACCGAGCGTCTGGACACCGACCCGGTGCGCTGCACCGACTCCGCCACCAGCGCCGCCATGGTCGCCGAGATTGACGCCGCCAAGAAGGATGGGGACACGCTCGGCGGCGTCGTCGAGGTCGTTGCCACGGGTGTCCCGGTGGGGCTGGGCACCCACGTTTGTGCCGACCGCCGGCTCGACGCCCGGCTGGCGGGTGCGCTCATGGGCATTCAGGCCGTCAAGGGCGTCGAGATCGGTGACGGCTTCGCCGAGGCGGCTCGGCGCGGTTCGGCCGCGCACGACGAGATCCTCTCAGTGCGCGGTGGTGAGGTCGCACGTGCCACCAACCGTGCCGGCGGCATCGAAGGAGGTATCTCCAACGGCTCCGAGATCCGGGTGCGAGCCGCTTTCAAACCGATCTCGACGGTGCCCAGGGCCCTGCGCACCATCGACCTGACCACCGGCGAGGCCGCCACCGGGCTGCATCAGCGCTCCGACGTGTGCGCCGTCGTCCCCGGTGCGGTCATCGCCCAGGCCATGACCGCACTGGTCCTGGCCGATCTCCTGCTGGACAAGACCGGCGGCGACTCGGTGGCCGAGGCCAGGGGCAATCTTCAGGCCTACCTGACCCGACTCGCCGAGAGGACGCAGTGGTGAACCGGGTGATGAGTCGGCCGGTCAGGGCGATACTGGTGTCGACGCTGAACTCAACGGTGAGGGAGACACGATCATGACCTGGAAGCGCGTTCCGACCATCGCTCTGCGCGACGACCAGCTGCCCCTGGTACTGGTGGGACTGCCCGGCGCGGGCAAGACCACCCAGGCCCGGCTCCTGGCCCAGGCACTCGGCGTCCAGGTGACCGACACCGACGCCGAGATCCGGCGTCGCGCCCGCATGACGATCCCCGAGATTTTCGCCTCCGAGGGGGAGGAGGGCTTCCGCAAACGCGAGCACCGGGCCATGCGGGCCGTCCTGGATTCCCCGGCGGCCGCGCAGGGCGTCATCGCCCTGGGCGGGGGAGCGGTCCTATGGCCCGAGAACCGCGAACTGCTGCGCGGTCACACCGTCATCCATCTGACTGCCTCCCCGAGCACAGCCGCCAGCCACGTGGGCGACGGCACCGGGCGCCCCCTCATGGCCCCCGACGCGGACTCCGACCAGACCCGAGCCGCCCGGCAGAACAGGAAGAATCACGACGGGGTCCTGGCCCGGATGAAAGCCCTCCACGCCCAGCGCTCACCGCTGTACTCCGAGGTGGCCACCCTCACCATACCCACCGATGGGCTGAGCCCCCAGCAGGTCGCCGCCCTCATCCTCGTCGCACTCGGGGTTCAAACGCCTCAGGCGGTTGGCGTCCTGACACCCATGTTGGCGAAAAGCAACCGGACTGGGGCCCCGGAGCCCCCGCGGCCCGCAAGCTCCCAGACGGCCTCGGCATCCCCCTCCGCCACCGGGCGAACCACGACTGCGTCTCAGCTAGCCCGGATCCAGCCCTCTCCGGCAGCAGGCGACGACGACCCGCGGCGCGTAGGCGTCACCGGCGAGCACCCTTACGACGTGCTCATCGGCCACGGGCGCCTGGCCGATCTGGCAGACATCGTCCGGGACGCTCCGGGTGCGGGTGCGGGAGGAGTCGCCATCATTCACGCCAAGGTCCTGGCCGACCGCGCAGCAGACGCCGAGAAGCAACTGATCTCCCAGGGGCTGCGCGTGCTGCTGCTCGATGTACCCGACGGCGAGGCGGCCAAGAAGGCACGCGTCCTGGAGTACCTATGGGAACGACTCGGTTCCTTCCGCCTGGGGCGCGACGGGCTCGTTATCGGCCTGGGCGGTGGAGCGACGACGGATCTGGCCGGCTTCACGGCCGCCACCTGGCTGCGGGGGGTCCCGGTGGTTCAAGCGCCCACCACCCTGCTGGCCATGGTGGACGCTGCCGTCGGTGGAAAGACCGGCATCGACACTCCGGCCGGCAAGAACCTGGTGGGAGCCTTCCACCCGCCTGCCGCCGTCATCGCCGATCTGGAGACACTGTCCACCCTGCCGGCCGCCGAGCTGCGGTCCGGACTCGGCGAGGTCATCAAGTGCGGACTCATCGCCGACCCGGTCATCCTCGACCGCGTTCTGGGCGAGCCCGCCGACTGCCTGGCCTGGGACTCACCTGTCCTAGCCGACCTGGTCGCCCGTTCGATCGCGGTCAAGGCCGCTGTCGTGGGGGAGGACCTCACCGAGGCCGGTCTGCGGGAAATCCTCAACTACGGGCACACCTACGCCCACGCCATCGAGAAGGTCACCGATTACTCCTGGCGTCACGGCGAGGCCGTGGCCGTCGGTTGCGTTTTCGCCGCCGAGGTCGCCCACCGCAGCGGCAACCTGAGCAGCGACGCACTGGCACTGCACCGTCAGAGCCTCGAGGCAGTGGGCCTGCCCATCTCGTTCGCCGAGGGCCGCGGTCGGTGGGAGGAGCTCAAGGCGGCAATGATGAGTGACAAGAAGGTGCGCGGCGGCAGGCTGCGGCTTGTTCTGCTCGACGACATCGCCAGGCCCGTGAGGGTGCAGGCACCCGATGAGGACGTCCTGATCAGGGCTCACGAGACCGTCACCGACCCAGCCGGATCGGCCGGTGAGGGGACACGGGCGTGAGCCCTCACGAGCACCGGGCGCTGGTTCTCATCGGTCCTCCTGGAGCCGGATGCTCCAGCGTGGGACGCGTCCTTGGGCGCGCTGCGGGCCTGCCCGTGCTCGATCTGGCCCGCAGCGTTGCCGAGGAGTTGGGAACCAGCCCCGACCTGGCGCTCGTAGCAGTGCCGGAGGGCAAGTACCGCCGCGTCGAGGCCGACACTGCGCTTCGGCTCCTGGAACGTGCGCGGGTCGAGGGCGCCATCGTCGCCCTGGGCTCGGGATGCCTGGGAGACCCGCGGATACGCCAGCGCCTTGCAGACCTGCGGCTCGGCAACGGGCGGGTCCACCGCGTCGTGGCCCTGACCTGTACCACCCGGGTTCTGGCCACCCGCAACGGTCTCGACGCCCCCCGGTCTGTGGCCCTGGGAGCCGTCCACCACCAGTTCGTCCAGATGCTCCATGAGCGCTGGACCCGGTGCCGGGAGTTGGCCGACGTCGTTGTCGACACCACCTCGACCACCCCCGATGAGGCCGGGGAGCAAATCATCGAAGCCGTGAGGTCCGGTTCTTCCCGAAACTCGTGACGGGCGTGACACTCCTGTCGCGAGGAGAGTGTCGAGCACCGCGGTAAAATCGGCGCGTCCTAGACGCAACGCAACAGTGAGGAAACCCTCGTGGCAACGACGAACGACCTGAAGAACGGTATGGTGCTCAACCTCGAGGGCCAGCTGTGGCAGGTAGTGGAGTTCCAGCACGTCAAGCCCGGCAAGGGCCCCGCCTTCGTGCGAACCAAGATCAAGAACGTCCTGTCCGGCAAGACCGTGGATAAGACCTTCAACGCGGGCCTCAAGGTCGAGACCGCTACAGTCGACCGACGCGACATGCAGTACCTTTACAAGGACGGCGACGACTACGTGTTCATGGACACTAAGTCTTACGAGCAGACCTATGTCCCGGCGGCCACCGTCGGGGATACTGCTACCTTCATGCTGGAGAACCAGGACGTCATCGTGGCCTTCCACGAGGACTCCGTTCTGTTCGTCGAGCTCCCGGCCTCCGTGGTCCTGACGATCTCCCACACTGAACCGGGCCTTCAGGGTGACCGCTCCAGCGCAGGCACCAAGCCCGCCACCGTCGAGACCGGTGCCGAAATCCAGGTTCCGCTGTTCCTCAACACCGGAGACAAGGTAAAGGTCGACACTCGTTCCGGCTCCTACATCTCCCGCGTCACCGACTGATGGCAGAGCACTCCGAGGAGGGCTCATCCGGCTCGAGCCCAGCATCGCGTCACCCGGTCACCGCCCGCACCAAGGCACGTCGGCGTGCGATCGAGATCCTCTTCGAGGCCGACCAACGCGGAATGCTGGCCACCGACGCCGCCGAGGAGCTTCGCTCCTTCGCGCAGCTGCGGGCCGTCAGCTCGGCCAACCACACCGAGGCCCCCGCCTACACCCGGGAGATACTGAGCGGTGTGTGCGATCACCTGGCTGACGTCGATGAGACGATCCAGACCTACGCCCAGGGCTGGACGCTGGGCCGCATGCCGGCCGTCGACCGCGCCATCGCTCGGGTCGCCACCTGGGAGATCGTCTATAACGATGAGGTGGATGCGCCCGTCGCAGTGGATGAGGCCATGACGCTCAGTCGAATGCTCTCCACCGACGAGTCACCCAGGTACCTCGGGGGGCTGCTGGGGCGTATCGGCGACCTCGCGGACACGTTGCGCTAAAGCCATCGTTCTCCGGGCTCGCGGCATGGGGTGTTGTTCCCATGCCGCGAGTTATGTTCGGACGAGTGTTCTGCCCTAACCTGGGTTGAGCCCATCCGTTGATGCCGGAGCAACCTGTGAATCATTTTCCTTCCCAACGCCCCAGCAATTGGCCCGGACCCGTCTTCATCGGGACGCGACGACGCGTCGCGAATCGCCGGACGGAAATTTCATCCGGAGTTGTCGGGATCATCACCTCAATCGCTCGGATGGCGATAATGATAACGCTCCGGAAGCCAAGGGGGTTGATCTCAGCATCGCTGACAACCAGTGCCGTACTAGGAGTTGTTCCCCTTCTCACTCTGATCGACATAGTTTACTTGAAGGATATCGGGAGAATCTTCATCGAATCCTGGGAGCCGACATTCTGGGTCTATGCGATATCTATTTTCTTGCTGCTTGCCGCGCATGTTCTTCTGGCAAAATTCAAGGCGCTCAATGCAGCTGGAGGCGCGTGCGATGTCTCGGTGGGAATGGCATGATCGATCAGTACCGGTCCCGCACCTCTGACGAAGGCTGGGATGGCAGGTCGACCACTCTCCCGATGGTCGGTCGCTCGATCTCACCTTTCGTTGCCACGCAACATCAGCCCGATCCGCGCGCAGAGCTTCAGAGTCGTCGAGTCAGAACGCGGAGCGACGGTACATTCGGAGCCGCATTGGCTCTAATTGACGCAGCGCTTCAGGCGATTATGTTAGGTTTTCTATATGTCGATGGCCTGCACGGCTTCGTCGTAATGCTGTGGATCATGGCGCTAGCTTTGTGCCCGATCATCACAGTGGTTCTGTGGTTGGCGAGCCTTTCTTTTTCGACACGATTCTGCTCGATGGCATATGGTAAATACTATTACCTGCGCTCGGGGTGGGTGGAAGCGAGGGCTACATCGTCCGCACTCGTTGTCGCGAACCTATTTCATGTGGTTCCGGTTGCGGTCACGTATTCATTCCTGTTCCGAGACGAAACGAAGAGAGTGATGTCTCTTAGCCTGGCATGGGCCATTGGCCTCATCGTGATAGATGTCATTCTCCTGCTCAGGATTCGTGATCTTAATCCACTGTCCTCGTCAACAGCAGGAGAATATGTCGCATGAGCGCGATTCCGGGCAACGCCAGTTATGAGCTGTTGACCGGACGCCGTCCCCTCGACCCGCGGGACCTGCTCCTCGGGAACCGACCGCAGTCGAGAGGACGGCGAACCAGCTACTGGCTCATTGCACGGACAACGATGTAGTCGATGTCCACCTGGGCCTGCGTGAAACCCTCATGGTTCAGCCTCCCCCGGTGGATGCTGCCGGTGTGCGTGGTCAGGCAGATGTGGTATGGCGCGCCTGCGCCGAAGCAGGTGTCAAACTCCTGCGGGGAGTCCGAGCGCCGCACCTCATGATACGGTTGGCCGTCGAAGAAGAACCGGATGCTCTCGGGGGTCTTCTCCATCCCGTAGGTGTGCCATGCGGTGAGATCGGGTTTCGGCGAGACCCCCAGGTTGCTTCCCTTGCCCCCGGCTTGACCGTAGTGGACGGTCGACTCGGCGATGCCCGTGGCGCTCCCACCGCCGTAGGTCTCGACGACATCGATCTCGCCCCCGTTCTTGCCATCGTCGGCCCGCAGCCAGATCCCGGCGAACAGGCCCTGATGGGACTGGGGGAAACGAGCCCTGGTCTCCAGGGATCCGTAAACGAAGGAGAAGAGGCCCTCCGTAGTGACGAAGGCCTGGTTCACATAGCGGATCGTCTCCTCTTTGTCGAAGCGGTTCTGGAACCCTTTCAGGGGCGTCGCCCGCTTGCGCCAGAGAAGATGCCCTACGCCGTCGCTGACGCTGTGGGTGTCATGGGTGAAGACCCCCCAGTCGTAACTCGCGCATGTTTCGGGTTCGGAACGGTTGTCCCGCCAGCGGCTTGGGGAGAAATCGGACCCTTGGGAGAACTGTTCATCGAAGATGGGAGAGCCGAAGTCATGGGCCGAATCGTCCGCAATGGCGGGGGATTGGGGAAGCAGACCGGCAGCGGCCAGGCCGGTCCCGGCACCGAGGCCGGTGATGATCGAACGTCGGGTAGGGAGAGTCATATCGTTCCTTGCTTGAGAAGAAGTCACTGACGCAGCAGTAACGCCGGTCCTTGTCCAGCCTGACGGAATCGTTCAGTTCTCAACTGAGCTCAGATGGATCCGGCACTCACTTCTCAAGCTCTCGATATGCGTCGACGATCCCGTACTCGGCGCCCGACGGCGCCACGGCATTGTGCCAAGAGTATGACATTGTTACGGATATTCTGTAGACGGGGAGCATTCCCCGACGGGGTCCGTACCAGGTGACATGTCGGTCCGGTACGCGTTGCCGTGATATTCGTCTCGGAGAGAAGCGCCGTTCTGCCGTGCGGAGCCCGCTGCGGCGACGTAAACTCACGGGCGACCAACATCCTTTAAGTCCGTCCGGAGAGGCGGGGAAGGAGGCCTGCAATGGCCGAACGTTCGTCAGGCGCTTCCGGCGCACCATCCCTGGGCAAGGAGATCCTCGGTCCCCCCGAGATAGCACGCTCCCTGTTCCGTATCGCGCACGAGATTCTGGAGCGCAACCGCGGAACCCAGGACGTCGTCGTCCTGGGGATCCCCAGCGGAGGAGTACCCCTCGCGCACAGACTCGTCGAGGCGCTCGCCGTCGCCTCGGCAGAGGGGATGCGGCGGAGCGAGCAGACGGAGCAGTGGGATACCGCGAGCACTGGAGTCCCGGTCGGGACGCTGGACATCACCATGTATCGCGACGATCTGGGACGCCACCCCATCCGTGTGCCCCGCCCCACCAAGATCCCGCAGTGCGGCATCGACGGCAAGACAGTCATCCTCGTGGACGATGTCCTCTATTCCGGGCGCACCATTCGGGCTGCCCTCGACGCTCTGGGCGCCATTGGCCGTCCCCGTGCCGTACAGCTGGCCACTCTCGTGGACCGTGGCCACCGGGAACTGCCCATCCGCGCAGACTATGTGGGCAAGAACTTGCCGACCTCCCGTACCGAGAAGGTCGTGGTCTCTCTGACCGAGCTCGGCGCCTCCACCGACGCCGTCACCATCGTTCCCGCAGACGTCCCCACTGAGCGTTCGAGCGAGCGCGCCGACCAGGAGGCCACCCGATGAAGCACCTGCTCTCCGCCAAGGACCTGACCCACGACGAGGCGGTCATGGTCCTGGACACTGCTGAGGCCATGGCCGCCACTCAGAGCCAGGCGGTCAAGAAGCTGCCCACCCTGCGCGGCAAGACCGTCGTCAACCTCTTCTTCGAGGACTCCACCCGGACCCGACTGTCCTTCGAGGCAGCCGCCAAGCGTCTGAGCGCCGACGTCATCAACTTCTCCGCCAAGGGCTCCTCGCTGTCCAAGGGGGAGTCCCTCAAGGACACCGCCCAGACGATCATGGCCATGGGGGCGGATGCCGTCGTCGTGCGCCACTCGGCCTGCGGCGCCGCGCACCTGCTGGCCCACGCCGGTTGGATCAACGTGCCCGTTCTCAACGCGGGTGACGGCACCCATCAACACCCCACCCAGGCCCTCCTGGACGCCATGACCCTGCGCCGGTGGTACGCCCCGGGAGCACCCGCCACGGCGGAAGGCGATCCCGCGCCCCGAGGACGCGACCTGGAGGGGGCCCGCGTCATTATCGTCGGAGACGTCCTGCACTCCCGGGTGGCCCGTTCCAATGTGGACCTCATGACGGCTCTCGGCGCCCAGGTCACCCTCGTGGCCCCTCCAACGCTGCTGCCGATCGGCATGGAGAACTGGCCCTGCGAGGTCTCCTACAACCTTGACGAGGCGATCGAGGAGGTCCGCCCCGATGCCGTCATGATGCTGCGCGTCCAGCGCGAGCGCATGAGTGCCGCCGGCGGCGGCTTCTTCCCGAGCCCTGCCGAGTATTCCAACGTCTACGGCCTCAACTCCGCCCGGCGCCGGGCCATGCCGGAGCATGCCATCGTCATGCACCCCGGCCCCATGAATCGCGGTCTCGAGATCACCGCCGAGGCCGCCGACGACCCCCGCTCACGCATCATCGAGCAGGTCGGCAACGGCGTCTCCGTGCGCATGGCCGCCCTCTACCTCCTCCTCGCTGACGAAGGGAACCAGCTGTGACCTCCCACCTTCTGACCGGTGTCCGCCCCTACGGCGAGGACCCGACCGACATCCTCATCACCGATACCGTCATTACCGCCATCGGCCCCGACGCCGCTGCGAAGGCCCCTGCCGACGCCGTGCGCCACGCCCTGAACGGTCTCATCGCCCTGCCCGGGCTCGTTGACATTCACACCCATCTGCGTGAACCCGGCGGGGAATCCGCCGAAACCGTCTACACCGGTACCCGCGCCGCGGCGGTAGGCGGTTACACCGCCGTCTTCGCGATGGCCAATACCACTCCTGTGCAGGACACCGCCGGCGTCGTCGAGCAGGTCCTGCGGCTGGGGCGCGAGGCCGGCTGGGTCGACGTCCACCCCGTGGGCGCCGTGTCCGCCGGTTTGGCCGGAGAGCACCTGTCCGACATGGGGGCGATGGCCACTTCGGCTGCCCGAGTGCGCGTCTTCTCCGACGACGGCAAGTGCGTCTCCGATCCCGTCCTCATGCGCCGGGCCCTTGAGTACGTCAAGTCCTTCGACGGCGTCATCGCCCAGCATGCCCAGGATCCCCGTCTCACCGAAGGCTCCCAGATGCACGAGGGAGCCGTCTCAGCCGAGCTGGGTCTGCGCGGATGGCCGGCCGTGGCCGAGGAGTCGATCATCGCCCGCGATGTGCTGCTCGCCCAGCACGTCGGCTCGCGTCTGCACGTGTGCCACCTGTCCACCGCAGGCAGCGTCGACATCATCCGCTGGGCCAAGGCCCGAGGCATCAACATCACCGCCGAGGTCACCCCGCACCACCTCCTGCTGACCGATGAGATGGCCCGCACCTACTCGCCCCTGTACAAGGTCAATCCTCCGCTGCGCACGGCCGAGGACGTCGAGGCCGTCCGCCAGGCCCTGGCCGACGGCACGATCGATGTCGTGGGAACCGACCACGCCCCCCACCCGCTGGAGGACAAGGACTGCGAGTGGCAGGCCGGGGCCTTCGGCATGACGGGACTGGAGACGGCTCTGAGCGTTCTGATCGAGACGATGGTGAGCACCGGCCGTATGACCTGGCGCGACATCGCCCGGACCATGTCCTCGGCACCGGCCCGCATCGGGCGTCTGAGCGATCAGGGGCGCGAGCTCGAGGCCGGTGCCCCGGCCAACATCACGGTGGTCGACCCCGAGGTGCGGCGCACCGTCGACGGCGCCGCCCAGTGGACCAGCTCCACCAACACCCCCTACGCGGGCATGGAGCTGCCGGGACAGGTCATGGCCACCTTCCTCCACGGCCGCCCCACCGTCCTGGACGGGGCTCCTGCCGAGGCTCCGGCCGGCTCGACCAATGCCTGAATCAACCCGCCGCCCAGCCGCCCTCCTCGTCCTGGAGGACGGCTGGGCCCTTCGGGGCCGCAGCTACGGGGCTCAAGGACGCACCATCGGTGAGATCGTCTTCTCCACTGGGATGACCGGGTACCAGGAGACACTGACCGACCCCTCCTACCACCGCCAGATCGTGGTGCAGACGGCACCGCACATCGGCAACACCGGGGTCAACGACGAAGACGCCGAGTCCGACCGTATCTGGGTAGCCGGCTACGTCGTGCGCGAACCGGCCCGGCGGGCCTCCAGCTGGCGCGCCCGCCGGGAGCTGGAGGACGACCTGCAGGCCGCCGGCATCGTCGGAATCTGCGAGGTCGACACCCGGGCGCTGACCCGGCACCTGCGCGAGGCCGGCGCCATGCGCGGCGGCATCTTCTCCGGGGATGCCCTGCCGGCCGGCGCTACCGACCCCGGCGGCCCCAGCCGGGCCTGTATCGACATCTGCCTGGAGGCCGTGCGCAGCGAGCCGCCCATGACCGGCCGCGCGCTGGCCGCGGAAGTGACGACTCCCTCGGGCTACGTCGTCGAACCCAGCGGGCCGGCCGAGGGGAGCGAGCCGATCGCCGTGCTGGCCGCCATCGACCTGGGCATCAAGTCGCGCACCCCGTGGCAGCTCGCCGAACGCGGTGTACGCGTCCACGTCCTGCCCCAGTCCACGACCCTCTCCGAGATCCTCGCCCTCAGGCCCGACGGTGTCCTGTTCTCCAACGGTCCTGGAGACCCGGGGACCGCGGATGCCGAGATCGAGCTCCTGCGCGGTGTGCTCGACGCGCGCATCCCCTTCTTCGGCATCTGCCTGGGCAACCAGCTCCTGGGACGGGCACTGGGCTACGGCACCTACAAGCTGGCCTACGGGCACCGAGGCGTCAACCAGCCCGTCCTGGACCGCGCCACCGGCAAGGTGGAGATCACGGCCCACAACCACGGCTTCGCCGTCGACGCGCCCATTGACGCCCCCTCCGTGGCCCCCTTCGACAACGGTCGCTACGGCCGGGTGGAGGTCTCCCATCTGGGACTCAACGACAGCGTCGTCGAAGGTCTACGGGCGCTGGACTTGCCGGCCTTCTCCGTGCAGTACCACCCCGAGGCCGCCGCCGGCCCCCACGACGCCGAACACCTCTTCGACCGATTCATCCGCCTCATGCGTGAACACCGCCGGGGCCAGGACCGCGAGGACAAGAACTGACATGCCTGCTCGACCTGACATCAGCTCCGTCCTGGTCATCGGATCGGGACCCATCGTCATCGGGCAGGCCTGCGAGTTCGACTACTCCGGTACCCAGGCCTGCCGCATCCTGCGCAGCGAGGGAATCCGCGTCATCCTGGTCAACTCCAACCCGGCCACGATCATGACCGACCCCGACGTCGCCGACGCCACCTACATCGAGCCGATCACCCCCGAGGTGCTGACCACCATCATCGCCAAGGAGCGGCCCGACGCACTCCTGCCCACCCTGGGCGGGCAGACGGCCCTCAATGCCGCCATGAGTCTGGTCGAGCGCGGTGTGCTCGAGGAGTACGACGTCGAGCTCATCGGCGCCTCCGCCGCGGCCATCAACGCCGGGGAGGACCGTGACGAGTTCAAGGACGTCGTCGAGCGCTGCGGCGCCGAGGTCGCCCGCAGCGTCATCGCCCACACCATGGACGAGTGCCGCGCCGGAGTGGATGCCCTGGGCGGCTACCCGGTTGTCGTGCGCCCCTCCTTCACGATGGGCGGTCTGGGAAGCGGCGTCGCCTTCGACGACGCGGACCTGCGCCGCATCGCCGGGGCCGGACTGGCGGCCTCGCGCACCACCGAGGTGCTCCTGGAGGAGTCGATCCTGGGATGGAAGGAATACGAGCTGGAGCTCATGCGGGATGCCGCCGACAACGTGGTGGTCGTCTGCTCCATCGAGAACGTCGACCCCGTGGGGGTGCACACCGGCGACTCCGTCACGGTCGCCCCGGCCCTGACCCTCACCGACCGGGAGCTCCAGCGGCTGCGAGACATTGGCATCGCCGTCATCCGCGAGGTCGGGGTCGACACCGGAGGCTGCAACATCCAGTTCGCCGTCGACCCGGCCACCGGCAGGATCATCGTCATCGAGATGAACCCGCGCGTCTCACGATCCTCCGCCCTGGCCTCCAAGGCCACCGGCTTCCCGATCGCCAAGATCGCCGCCCGCCTCGCCGTGGGCTACACGCTCGATGAGATCCCCAATGACATCACCTCCTCCACCCCGGCCTCCTTCGAGCCGACCCTGGACTACGTAGTCGTCAAGGTCCCACGCTTCGCCTTCGAGAAGTTCCGGGGAGCAGATGCCCGGCTGACCACCACCATGAAGTCGGTGGGGGAAGCCATGGCGATCGGCCGCTCCTACACCGAGGCCCTCCAGAAGGCCATGCGCTCACTGGACAAGAAGGGCACCGTTTTCCACTGGGACGGACCTGCTCCCACCGCGCAACAGACCGCCGAGCTGCTGGAGTCTATTGCCACCCCCAGCGAGCACCGGTTGGTCGACCTCCAGCAGGCCGTCCGCGGAGGCGCCACGATCGCTCAGCTCCACGAGGCCACTCGCATCGACCCCTGGTTCCTGGACCAGATGCTGTTCCTGCAGGAGGTCGCCCAGGAGGTCAAGGACGCCGAGGCCCTCACCCCTGAGGTCCTGGCCCTGGCCAAGCGCCACGGATTCTCCGACGTCCAGGTCGCCGCCCTGCGAGACATCAGTGAGGACACGGTGCGCGAGGTCCGTCACGCCTTCGGCCTGCGCCCCGTCTACAAGACCGTGGACACCTGCGCCGCCGAGTTCGCCTCGCGCACCCCCTACCTCTACTCCAGCTACGATCTGGAGACAGAGGTCGCGCCCCGCGAGCGCGAAGCCGTCATCATCCTGGGATCGGGTCCCAACCGTATTGGCCAGGGCATCGAGTTCGACTACTCCTGCGTGCACGCCGCGATGGCTCTATCCGAGCGATACGAGACTGTCATGGTCAACTGCAATCCCGAGACTGTCTCAACCGACTACGACGTCTCCGACCGGCTCTACTTCGAGCCCCTGACCTTCGAGGACGTCATCGAGGTCTACGAGGCCGAGCTGGCGGCCGGCCCCGTGGCCGGCGTCATCGTCCAGCTCGGCGGGCAGACGCCTCTGTCCCTGGCCGCCAGGCTGGCCGAGGCCGGGGTTCCGATCCTGGGGACGAGCCCGGAGGCCATCGACGCCGCCGAGGACCGCGAGGCCTTCGGCGTCGTCCTCCAGCGCGCCGGGCTGCCTGCACCGGCGCACGGCACCGCCCTGAGCGATGAGCAGGCCCGGTCGGTCGCCGGGGGCATTGGCTACCCGGTCTTGGTGCGCCCCAGCTATGTGCTGGGCGGGCGCGGTATGGAGATCGTCTATGACCCCGAGGGGCTGGACGACTACCTCCAGCGCGCCGGCCGTGAGCCCGGAGGCGTCTACGGGACCGGGCCGCTTCTCATCGATCGTTTCCTCGACGACGCCATCGAGATCGACGTCGACGCTCTTTACGACGGAACCGAGCTGTTCCTCGGCGGGGTCATGGAGCACATCGAGGAGGCGGGGATCCATTCCGGCGACTCGGCCTGCGTCATGCCGCCCATGACCCTGTCCGATACGGAGATTGCCCGCATCCGGCGCTCCACCGAGGCGATAGCCGCCGGGGTGGGCGTTCGCGGGCTGCTCAATATCCAGTTCGCCCTGGTCTCCGATGTCCTCTACGTCATCGAGGCCAACCCCCGGGCCTCCCGTACGGTCCCCTTCGTCTCGAAGGCCTCCGGCGTACAACTCGCCAAGGCGGCGGCCCTCATCATGGCGGGGGAGACGATCGCCTCTCTACGACGCTCCGGCAACCTGCCCGAGTCCGACGCTACCGTCACCGATCCGGACGACCCGATCGCTGTCAAGGAGGCGGTCCTGCCTTTCAAACGGTTCCGCACCACCGAGGGGCGCGTCGTCGACACGATCCTGGGACCCGAGATGCGCTCGACCGGAGAGGTCATGGGCTATGACGTCGACTTTCCCCGGGCATTCGCCAAGTCCCAGGCGGGCGCCTACGGGGGCCTGCCCACCGAGGGAACACTGTTCGTCTCCGTGGCCGACCGGGACAAGCGCGCCATCATCCTGCCGGTGGCCCGGCTCGCCGAGCTCGGCTTCACGGTCCTGGCCACCGCTGGGACGGCCCAGGTGCTGCGCCGCAACGGGATCGACGCCACGGCGGTGCGCAAGATCAGCCAGGGCGTTGGAATTCACGGCGAGCAGACGATCGCGGGGCTCATCGAGTCCGGTGCCATCGACATGGTTGTCAACACCCCCAAAGGGCAGGGGGCTCGCGCCGACGGATACTCCATCCGGGCGGCGACCACCGGCGCCGATCGGCCCATCATCACCACCGTTCAGCAGCTCCAGGCGGCGGTCCAGGCCCTCGAGGCCCAGCTGCGCGGTCCCTTCCGGGTCCGCAGCCTCCAGGAGCACATCGCCGCCCGCCAGTCCCGGCGGGGTGCGCACCTCACGCACGGTAGCGCTACTGAGAAGGAGAACCGATGAGTTCCACCACGAGTCATCAGCCCAGTCGGTCCCGCCGTCCTTTCGGTGCGCGCCTGGCCGATGCCATGGATGATCAGGGTCCCCTGTGCGTCGGGATCGACCCTCATCCCAGCCTGCTTGAGGCCTGGGGTCTGACCGACTCGGCCGCGGGCTTGCGGGACTTCGCCCTGCGGACCGTCGACGCTGTCGGCGGGCGCGTGGCCGCCGTCAAGCCTCAGTCCGCATTCTTCGAACGCCACGGCAGCGCCGGCATCGCGGTCCTCGAAGAGACTCTGGCGGCCCTGCGGGATGTCGGCACCCTGTCGGTCCTCGACGTCAAGCGCGGCGACATCGGTTCCACAATGGCCGGTTACGCCCAGGCCTACCTGTCCGACGGCGCGCCCCTGGCCGCCGACTCCATCACGGTCTCGCCCTACCTGGGCTACGGTTCCCTCGCCCCCGCACTTGACCTGGCAGAGGCGGGAGGGCGGGGCGTCTTCGTCCTGGCTCTGACCTCCAATCCCGAAGGGAGCACCGTCCAGCACGCCGTCAGCGGCGAGCGGGCCGTGGCCGCGGAAGTCGTGGAGGGGGTCACCGCATCCAACGCCGCCGCTCGCGGTGAGGGTGGACTCGGCAGCATCGGGCTGGTTGTCGGCGCCACCGTCGGGGAGGCAGTCTCCCGTCTGGGGATCGATCTGCTGCGCGCCAATGGTCCGCTGCTGGCGCCCGGTGTCGGCGCACAGGGCGCGGGGGCGACCGAGCTGGAATCCGTGTTCGGGCCGGCTCGTCGTCACGTTCTGGCCTCCACCTCACGCGGGGTACTCAAGGCGGGTCCCTCCATCGAGGCGCTGCTGGCGGCCGCGCTGGCCGCAACGCATGAGGCGGCCGCTGCCCTGCGCTGATGCAGCCCGACAGTGCACGATCGACGTGTGTGCGGGAACACGAAGTCAGTGCCGTGATACCGGCCCCTGCGAATGCGAGTGCATCCAACCCGACTTATGCTTGTGGTGCGGGTCACTGGCATTGGACTGGGGGAGGAGACCACCATGACGCTTCCTACACTGACACCTGAGCAACGAGCTGAAGCGCTGGAGAAGGCCGCAGCTGCACGATCGCAGCGCGCTCGCATCAAATCCGAGCTCAAGAGCGGGGAGCTCAAGCTCTCCGAGTTCTTCGCCGCCTCGGAGACCGATGAGGTCCTGGGCAAGATGAAGGTCAGGGCGCTGCTTGTCTCCCTTCCACGAGTAGGGACCACAACAGCCGACGCCATCCTCGAGGATGTTCGTATCGCCGAGTCCCGGCGGGTACGGGGCCTGGGGGCGAATCAGCGGGCCGCACTGGTAGAGCGCTTCGGCTGAGACGTCCGATAAGACACCTGGTGAGACGCCAGCTCGTGCCGGCGGCGTCCGGTAGGTCATGATGTGACCATGACCGACGCCGCTGCCTCGTCCGCTCCCGTTCTCGCTCGTCTGACTGTCCTGGCAGGACCAACGGCGGTGGGCAAGGGAACCGTGGTCACCGAACTGCGCAGACGCCACCCCGACCTCTTCGTCTCGATCTCCGCCACCACCCGTGAGCCCCGTCCCGGCGAGATCGATGGCGTGCACTACCACTTCGTGAGCGAGGAGGAGTTCGACAGCCTCATCGCCTCAGGGCAGATGCTGGAGTGGGCGCTGGTCCATGGTGCGCACCGTTACGGCACTCCCCGTGGCCCCGTACAGCACCAACTCGACGCCGGACGTCCCGCACTCCTGGAGATCGACCTGGCCGGTGCTCGCCAGGTTCGCCGGGCCATGCCCCAGGCCCGCCTCGTCTTCCTCGCCCCGCCGAGCTGGGATGAGCTCGTCCGCAGGCTCGCGGACCGGGACACCGAGGAACCCGAGGAACAGGAGCGCCGCCTGGTCACGGCCCGTACCGAACTCGCTGCGGCCGACGAGTTCGATCACGTCGTCGTCAACGACACCGTGGCGAGCGCCACCGATGAGCTCGCCCGGCTCATGGGACTCGGCAGTTAGAATATCTTGGTTTAGAACTATCGAGATTGAACCGGAGGCATGCACATGCTCGGAACCTCTCCCCAGCCCGAGGGCATTACCAACCCGCCGATCGACGACCTTCTGGAGAAGGTCGACTCCAAGTACGGGCTCGTGGTGGAGGCCGCCAAGCGCGCCCGCCAGATCAACACCTACACCCAGCAGCTCGAGGACAACCAGTTCGAGTTCTTCGGGCCGCTGGTCGACTCCGAGATCGGTGAGAAGTCGCTGGGTATCGCCCTGCGGGAGATCGCCGAGGACAAGCTCGAGGTCATCCCCGGAGACGTCGCCCGCGCCCGTCGAATCGAGGCCGAGGAGGCCCGTCGCGCCGCCGAGGCCGACATGTTCAGCGATATCTCGCTGGACGCCCCTGTCTCTCTCCAGGAGGGCGAGACGCCCACCAGCCTCGACGACATCCAGTTCTGAGTCGCGCTCGCATGGACGAGCCGTACACCACTGCAGGTCAGCGCGCCGCGGCCGCCTCCGGCAGGCCGCGGCGCGTAGTCGTCGGCGTAGCCGGCTCCATCGCCGCTTACAAGGCGCCCTTCGTCATCCGACTCCTGCGTCAGGCCGGACACGAGGTCAAAGTAGTGGCCACCGAGTCCGCGCTGCGGTTCATCGGGGCACCGGCACTGGCCGCGGTCAGCGGTCAGGCCGTGTCCACCGGCGTCTTCGATGACCCGGCAGCGGTCGAGCACGTGGCCGTGGCTGAGTGGGCAGAGCTCGTCCTGGTGGCGCCGGCCTCGGCGGACCTGTTGGCGCGCGCACGTGCCGGACGAGCCGACGACCTGCTGACCGCGACGATCCTGGCGACCGGCGCTCCCGTGGTCCTGGCGCCGGCCATGCACACCCGTATGTGGCTCAATCCCGCCACCCGGGACAACGTGGCAGTGCTGCGCGAGCGCGGCCTGACGGTCATTGAGCCGGACCGCGGCCGCCTGACCGGCAAGGACTCCGGGGTGGGACGCATGCCCGAGCCCGAGCAGATCGTCTCCAGGTCGCTCGCCGTCCTCCAAGGGGAGTTCGGGAACGACGACGCAGTCGAACCGGATGGGAGCAGCAGGCTCCTCACAGGACGGCACGTCGTCATCTCCGCCGGTGGCACCCGTGAGCCCATCGACCCGGTGCGCTACCTCGGAAACCGGTCCTCCGGCCGCCAGGGGTGCGCCCTGGCGGTGGCCGCCGTCGAGCAGGGCGCCCGCGTGACGCTGGTACAGGCGCACGTCGCCTCGGAGCTGCTCGATGCTCTGCCGGCGGGTGTCGCCGTTGTCGCAGCCGGTACCGCGCACGACATGCTTCGCGCGGTTCGGGAGGCCGCCCGCGATGCCGATGCCGTCATCATGGCCGCCGCTGTCGCCGACTACCGGCCGCTCGCCGCGGCGACCACCAAGATCAAGAGGAGCGCACCAACCACGTCGGATCGCCGCAACGAGGCCCCGATGTCCATCGAACTCACCACCAACCCGGACATCTTGGCCGGACTGGTGACGGATCCGCCCCGGGCCGGTCAGGTCGTCGTCGGGTTCGCCGCCGAGACCGGGGACGACGACGGAGACGTGCTCTTCCATGGCGCGGCCAAGGCGCGCCGCAAGGGTGCCCACCTCCTAGCGGTCAACGCGGTGGGGGAGGACCTCGGTTTCGGCGACGTGCCCAACGCGGTCGTGGTCCTCGATGCCCGGGGCTCGGAGGTGGCTCGCGGGCAGGGCAGCAAAATGGAGGTCGCCCGTCTCCTCATCGGCCTCACTGCGGACTTGATGGGCGGTTCCTAATAGCCCGCAGAGCACTTTCGTGGGTAACGCCACCATGGATCGGTTGTGGTGGTGACTACGATGGGCGGGTGAATTCCTCCTTGCGTCTGTTCACTTCCGAGTCGGTTACTGAAGGGCACCCGGACAAGGTATGCGACCGCGTCTCAGATGCGATCCTCGACGCCATCCTTGAACAGGATCCCGCCGCACGGGTCGCGGTCGAGACGATGGTGACGACTGGCCTGGTGCATGTGGCCGGAGAAGTGACCACCGAGCGGGCCTACGTCGAGATCCCGCAGATCGTGCGCCAGGAGATCTCCGCCATCGGCTACACCTCATCGGAGGTCTGCTTCGATGCCCGCTCCTGCGGCGTCTCGGTGTCGATCGGTCAGCAGTCCCCGGACATCGCTGCCGGAGTCGACAAGTCCCTTCAGGCCCGCCAGGACACCGGGGATATCGATCCGCTCGACCTGCAGGGCGCCGGCGACCAGGGACTCATGTTCGGCTACGCCTGCGATGACACCGCCGCCCTCATGCCTCTTCCCATCCACCTGGCGCACCGTCTGGCGGAGCGCTTGGCACTGGTGCGCAAGCAGGGGATCGTCCCGGGCCTGCGTCCCGACGGCAAGACCCAGGTGACCATCGGCTACGACGGCCGGCGCCCCGTGAGCCTGGAGAACCTGGTCATCTCCACCCAGCACGATGAGGACCGCACGCGCGCCTGGCTCACCGACGCCCTCCAGGCCGAGGTCATCGCCCCGGTGCTGGCGGCCGAGGCCGAGGCGGGTACCGAGCTCGCCACCGCCGGCGCCGAGGTCCTCATCAATCCCTCGGGACAGTTCGTCATCGGGGGCCCGGCGGGTGATGCGGGGCTCACGGGACGCAAGATCATCGTGGACACCTATGGCGGTATGGCCCGTCACGGCGGAGGAGCCTTCTCCGGTAAGGATCCTTCGAAGGTGGATCGTTCAGCCAGTTACGCCATGCGATGGGTGGCCAAGAACGTTGTCGCCGCGGGGTTGGCCAGGCGTTGTGAGATTCAGGTGGCCTATGCCATCGGCTCGGCCCATCCGGTGGGTGTCTACGTGGAAACCTTCGGGACGGCGACCGTTCCGGAGGAGCGCATCTTGGCAGCCGTCACCGAGGTCTTCGATCTGCGCCCAGCGGCCATCGTGCGCGACCTTAACCTGCTGCGCCCCATCTACCGCGCCACCAGCGCCTACGGGCACTTCGGGCGTCCCGGCTTCACCTGGGAGGCCACAGACCGCGCCGAAGCCCTGCGCCAGGCCGTCTGACAACTCGCGCACCAGCGCAGGATAGTTCCAGAGGCTCTATGGCAACTGAGCACGACGACGATGCTCTCACCCTCGGCGAGTCGGCGGGGCTCGTGCGCCGTAGCGGCGTGAGCAGGCAGGGCGAGCTGTTGGATCTGCCCGAACCCGGCGAGCGCACGGTGACGGTCGCCGGAGTCGCCGACCCGGTCGCCAGAGTCGTCTTGGACTCCCCGGTACCGCACCTGGATCACACCTTCGACTACGCCGTCCCCGCGGCGATGGCGCAGCACGCCCTTCCCGGAACCCGTGTGGTGGTCCGTTTCGGAGAGCAGGAGATGCGGGGATGGATCTGGCAGCGGGGGGCCACGACGACGCACATCGGTCGGCTCTCACCATTGCGCCGCGTCGTCTCCGATCTCCAGGTCCTTCCGGAGGCCTCGCGCCGGCTCATCGAGGCCGTTGCCACTCGCAGCGCCGGAACGCGTTCGGACGTCGTCCGTCTGGCCCTTCCCGCCAGGCACGCCTCGACCGAGGTGGATGAGCGGGACAAGGTGACGCGGGACTTTCCCTCCTGGGAGCGGCCGAAGGACGTATGCGGCTGGGGGCACTACGACGGGGGTGCGGACTTCCTGGAGCAGCTGGCCGACGGCGTAGCGCCGAGGGCGGCCTGGTGCGCTCTGCCGGCGAGCGACGATCATCAGGGAGCGCCGTCGTCTGCAGATGGTGGCGGCGGTGGCGACCAACTAGACCCCGCGATCGAGCCATGGCAGGTATGCCTCGCTCACGCTGTACGGGCCTGCCTGGCGGGCTCGCGGGGTGCGGTCATCGTCATGGCGACAACCGAGCAGGCCGAGGCTCTCGCTGCCCGGCTCCATCAGGAGCTGGGGGAGGAGCCGGTCGTGGTGCTCTCATCCGAGCACGGTCCGGCTCGCCGTTATCGGGCCTTCCTATCGTTGCTGCTCGGACGTGCCCGAGTGGTCGTGGGAACCAGGTCGGCGGCTTTCGCGCCGGTGTGTCGGCTAGGCCTGGCGGTCATCTGGGACGATGGGGACAACAGGTTGTCCGAGCCCCGCGCGCCGTACACCCATGCTCGCACGGTCCTGGCTCTACGTTCCTCCCTCGAGGGAGCGGGTCTGCTCATCGGCGGGTTCTCCCGATCCGTGGAGGCCCAGTCTCTGGTCAACCAGGGATGGTGCCGGGACCTGATCGCGCCACGGCGCGTCGTACGCAGGGTCGTTCCGCGCGCCGAGGTTCCCGGCCCCGCCGAGCTGGACCGGGATGGAGCCTCCGGGGCGGCCCGGATTCCCTCCTTGGCGCATCGGGCACTGCGACGCGCGCTGCAGAACGGACCGGTTCTCATTCAGGTGCCACGCTCGGGTTACGCACCACTAGTGGCCTGCGCCCGGTGCCGCACCGCCGCCCATTGTCCATCCTGCGGTGGCCCGATGGCGATGGACCACCAGGGCCACACGACCTGCAGATGGTGCGCTCGGACCGTGGGGCGGTGGACTTGCCCCGAGTGCGATGGCCAGGCCTTGAGAATGGTAACGGTTGGCTCGGCCCGTACCGGGGAGGAGCTGGGACGGGCCTTTCCGGGGTTCCCGGTCGTAGTCTCCGGCGCGAGGGAGACTCATGGTGTCATGGATGAGGTTGACGATTCTCCACGCCTCGTGGTGGCAACACCGGGTGCAGAGCCCGTGGCCGAGGGGGGCTACCGGGCAGTGCTGCTACTCGATGGCGGAGCTCTTTCCTCGCGTCCGGAGCTGGGGGCGGCCGGCGAGGCGCTACGGCAGTGGACAAACGCGGCGGTGCTGGCGGCACCGTCGGCACGCGTCATTCTTCTGGGTAGGCCCGATCCGGTCGCGGCTCAGGCGTTGGTGCGGTGGGACCATGCGGGTTTCGCCAGCAGGGATCTGATGGAAAGGGCCGAGCTGCATCTGCCTCCCGCTTGGCGGGTAGCGCGTCTGGACGGTCCGCAACGCGGTGTGGAGACTCTGCTGGCCCAGGCCGAGGCCGACGGCTTCGAAACACTGGGACCGGTGGCACCACCGCCGGTCAACGGCCAGGTTGCCGCCGGGGCGGCTAGAGCGCTGGTACGCGCGCCTTTGGCGCGGGGAAAAGCGCTTGCCAGGACGTTTGCGTTAAGACTGCGAGACCGTTCTGCCCGCCGAGAGGAACAGGTGCGCGTCGAAATGGATCCCACCCGCCTGTGGTGAGAGACAGCCAAAGAGCCCGGTGACACATCGATTTTAGTAGGCGCTGCTGCGCGACTGCGCCGCCACTGATGACTGCTCCCCCGGCGCCAGGGAGCGCGTCGAGGCGCCTGGAACCTGAAAGGACGGCATTCCGTGCGCCAGGGTGATGAGATCGGTGAGTAGTCCCGCCGCGGTGGACTTGACGTTCCACCCTTCGCTGAGTGCGGTCACGGCGGCTCCATCCACGACTGCGATGACCATCTCCGGCTCCAGCGGGCTGTCCAGCTGACGCAGCACCCTGCGCAGAGCGGCGTTGAGACGCTGACGGCCCTGCCGGTAGGCATGCTTGACTGGGGCGGCCTGGCTGGCCGAGATGAGCTGAAGATAGTGGCCGAAATACCCGCCTTGGGCCGGCAAGGTGGCTTGGAGGATGAAGCGGACCCTCTGGGACAGGTTCGGGCTCCCCTTGAAAGCTTCCACCCGGTCGGCGACGCGCTCGGCACGGGAGGCCCACAATCCGATGTTGACCAGCCCCGCCTGGTGAAGGAGGTCTTCAAGTCCATTGAAGTAGTAGGTTGTGGCCGATAGCGAGCATCCGGCGCGCTTGGCCACGCTGCGGTGGCTGACCGCTGACGGCCCCGACTCGCGGATGATAGCCGCCGCAGCATCGATGATGGCCTGACGCCGGTCTTCACCTCGCGGCGTGACTCGGGATTCAGTTCGAGAACGTGCATGAGCGGAAGCGTCGTTGCTTACTGCGTCTGCAGTGGTGTCTGCATCAGTATCGGCCATGGCGATCATCCTACGACGACCAGGCCTTCTTGTCCGTAAGAAGACGGTGATAATGACCTCGTGTGCAAGTAACTTATATACGACTTGTTACCAATTGTTTTGAGTGATTGTCCTCAGGTTGAGGAATGAGTCTGCTTCTCGGTCAGCTCGGAACCGTGAATTGTACGGGACTGGAAGATCGCCACCATAGCAATCAGCGCAACCACCGTGAGATAGACCGCCGGCGCCAGGGGAGACCCAGTGACCTTGATGAGCCACGTGACAATGAATGGCGTTGTCCCCCCGAGAAGCGCGTTGGCACCATTGAAAGACAGGGCGAATCCTGAGTAACGCACGTTAGTCGGAAAAGACTCCGCTAGGAAGGTGGCAAGCGTTCCATCATTAGCCGTCAGAATGATGGCGAAAACGACCTGACACAGGATGACTACTAAGAGCATTCCAGTGGCCTTCGTCATGACAACGAACAATGGAATGGTGAGAACAATAAACGCGACGCAAGCGGCAATGAGCATGCGGCGCCTTCCGAAGGAGTCGGACAGGTGCCCCATAATGAAGATCGAAATGATGTAGACAACGAGCATCGCAGAAGTGGCAAGAGTCGCAGTATCCTGGGAGAAGCCGAGCTCCTCGTGAACGTAGGTGGGCATGTAGCTCAGCAGCATGTAGAAGGCGACTGCGTTAAGGCAGGAAACCCCGAAGGTAATAAGCGTGTCGTGAAGGTGCTCCCGCAGAAGCAGACGCAGCGGTTCAGACCAGCTCTCCGACTTCTCCTCCTGAGGCATTTCTGCCCGCATCTCCTGATAGGCGGGCGAGTCTTCCAAATGCACCCGGATGTAGCGGCCGATGAGGCCCAGAGGACCGGCTAGAAGGAATGGAATACGCCACCCCCATGTATTCATAGCGTCGTCGGGCAACAGCCAGAACGCCCCTGTGACCATAAGAGAACCGGCTAGCAGGCCACATGCGGTGGAAGCAGGAACCAGCGAGGTATAGATGCCCCGACGGGAAGGAGGTGCGTACTCGGCCAGGAAGGTTCCGGCACCCGCGTATTCGCCCGATGCGGAGAACCCTTGGATCATGCGCAATAGAAGCAGACCAATGGCGCCAGCAATACCGATCGCCGAGTACGTCGGGAGAAGCCCAATGAAGAATGTCGATCCCGACATGATGAGAATCGACCAGGACAGGGCCCAGCGGCGCCCCCATCTGTCCCCCCATGCACCCCACACAACAGCTCCAACGGGTCGCAGGATAAAGGACATGGCGAATACCGCAAATGTCGACATCAACTGGACGGACTTGTCTGCCTCAGGGAAGAAAGCAAGACCGATGACGGTAGCCAGGTAACCGTACGATGCGTAATCGAACCACTCAATGAAGTTTCCGATAAAACTTGCTGTCGCAGCCCGCCTCAGCGCGCGACTTCGCTCAGGATCCGAGTAATAATCGTTCATGCTTTCTGGATGGACGGTATTCATAGCCTATGGCTCCGGCTCGGTCGACGAAGATGGCCGACAATGTGTGGTCTCGTGTGTATGAAGAACATGTGGATGATAGCTGCAAGTTCCTGTCCGCCTGCGATTGGGCTGAACCTGCTCGCTGGCGGACAGGAGTGCAGTGCGCTCAGGCGTCAGAGAAGCGGGACTTCCGAGTGAGGGCGTCCAGGAAGATAGGCGCCAGCCCACCTCCAACGATGAGCAGTCCTCCAACCATCCCCACAGGAGTGAGCCGTTCGCCCCACACGAGGAGGCCGCACAGAATAGCGACCGGACACTCCCAGTACGAGATCGTCGAATACTCCACGGCGGGGAGGTTGCGTCCAGCGACCACCAGGAATCCCAGTGCGAACAGACCGCACACCAGGAAGAGGGCCGTTGCCCACGCCCAGTTTGTGGTCGTGAAGGACGAAACCCCGTGCCATGGGCGCAGGATGATTGACATCGCAAGTGTAGCAGAGGCCGCCCAGAAGAAGTTCCAAACTCCACGCACAACTGAGTCGACATCCTTGCGATAGCCATAGAAGAACATCGCCAGCCCGTAGAAGACTCCTGACAGCAGGCCGAGAAGGTCGCCCAGCTTCTTCTGCGGATACTCAGAGGATGATGTCGACAGGTCCAGGCCGAATGTCAGGCTACCGTTCTTGACGTCGATGATGCCGATGGTCAGCAGCATGCCGACGAATACCAAAAATAGGAAAATCCCCGATAGGATGCTGATCTTCTCCTTACGGAAGATACGTGCAAGCAGCGCACAGAACAGTGGCCCCGTGTAGATGAGGAAGACGGCGTTGGCGATGGATGTCATCAGTGTTGAGGAGATGTAGCAGCCCAGGGAGAGGCCGATACTCACCCCTCCCAGGATCACGGTGGTGCTCAAGCGAGTGCGCCGGAACAGACCGGTCTTCTTGGTCAGCACCAGGATGAGGATGAAACCGAGCAGGCCGACGGTCATGCGCCCGAAGGCCAGGAATGATCCGATAACGGACTTATCTGCGTCAGCGAGACCAGCAGTCGTGCCACGGCTGATGGTGCCGACGAGCCCCATCCCAGTGGCGGATAGAAGCATGGCGATGGCGCCAAGCTTCTTGTTCATCACGTACTCTGTGATAGAAGATTCGGTAGATGTTGTCTGTGACATGGCAGTTGTGTCTCCTGAGTTCTCTCCCGGTACACGCGGCAGGGCACAGCCTCTTTGCTGAGCTTCGCGCGGTTTGACCGACTCTTACCGCCTCTATGGGGAGCATGGCAACCGCATCGCGAGAACCGAGTGGGGAACGGTGCGGGGCGGCAGCCCGGTCCATGAGCTGCCGCCCCGCACCCGCCTGGGATCAGACCAGAGTCGGGTCAGCGACCTGGTTGGGGAAGTAGTCCTCGCAGCCGCCCTCGCGGTACACGTCCGCCGTCGCGCAGTGGAGACCACCACCGAAGGCGTAGGCGTCGCGGAAGGGAACCGGGATGACGTTCATGCCCAACTTGTCCATCTGCTCCATCTGGTGGACCTCACTGGCCTCGACGCACACGGTCTTGTGGTCGATAACGAGGCAGTTCATGGACAGCCAGACGGAGGAGTAGCACAGCGGCGGCGGAACCTCGTGGGCCGGGGGAGCGGCGTCGACGATCTGCCAGTCGTTGGCCTCGAAGATCTTGCGCTGCTCCTCGGGCAGGCGGCGGTGCGGGTTGTTGATGATCAATCCGGGCCGCAGCGGCACGAAGGTAGCGTCGATGTGAATCGGGTAGGGGTCGCCGGGGAAGTTCACCGCGTGCACCCGCAGGTCGGGGTAGTAGCGCTTGAACCACTCCATCGCCTTGCGGTTGGTGGTCAGACCGTGCTGAATGAACAGGTCCTTACCCACGCGCATGACGTCGGCGGCGTCCCACATTGGCTCAACCTCAGTGGTCACGAAGTCCTTAGCGGCGGTGCGCTCGAGGCGCTCCTCCAGGGAGATCCGCTCGTCGTAGTAGTTGTGCTTGTAGGACTTGTCCGTCAGCCGGGGGCGAGGTGCCTGGGTCCACTTGAACTCCGGGTCCTCCTCGAAGTACTGATTCATGAGAGGCCAGTAGGCGAGATACTCGAAGTACCGGCAGCGGAACGAGTTGGCCGACGACATGATCTCGTCACCGATGGTCAGCAGGATGTCGCGCGGCGGCATCTGGGTGAAGCCCGACTCCGTGCGGAAGTCAGGCGTCTGGATGGCCTGGTTCCACTGCAGCGGCGTGGGCCGGTCCACCTTGACGCCTAGTCCCTCGAGGATCTTGACGTAGTTGTCGAGCTGCTCGTTGGCGGCCTCGACGGTGGCGGTGGGGCGGGGGCCCCACATGCCGCGCATTTCGGAGTCGATCGGCACCTTCTCGGAGGTGGCCGGCTCCTCGGGAGGAATAACCGAGAAGTCTGCGCGCCCGACGATGACGTGCTTAAGCGGGTCGAAGTCGTTCCAAGAGTTGACGATCTTCGTCATGAGTGAGTCACTCCCTTGTGCTCGTTGAATGGTGTGTGAATTGAGACAGATGTATATGTCTGTGGTTCAACGTTCTCATCTTACCCTGAAGGAACCTCAAAAGTCGCCACAGGAGTTTCTGTGTAAAAGAATGAGGTTGAACCCTGGCATGGTCATGTGTGGTTGACGGTTATCACCACCTCCTTGACGGACCGATGCCGTTGCGCCGGTCAGGCTCTGCGAATGCGAGTGTCGATTTGCTCGGGAATTGGGGGATGGATATCGTCGGGGCCACCGTAGTTGCCTCCGGGGGTCACGATAGTCCCCGACTGACCCTCGATGATGGAAACGGCGTCCTCAAGACGACCGATTGCCGCCATGTCTCCGGTCAGTTCAACAAATCGGCACACCGCCTCGACCTTTGGCCCCATGGATCCGCTGGGAAGACCCATGGCGCGCAGCGCTGCCGGCGTTGCCCGCGGAACCTGTTTTTGGTTCTCGGTTCCGAAGTCCTCGTAGACGCCATCGACGTCGGTGAGGATGAGGAGGGCGTCGGCCTCGAGCGCCTCGGCCAGGACGGACGCGGTGAGGTCCTTGTCGATGACGGCCTCGATGCCCCTGAGCTTGCCCTCGGTGCTGCGGATAACGGGGACCCCGCCTCCACCGGAGCAGACGACAATGGCACCGGCTTCCAGGAGCGAGCGCACCAACCGGGTCTCGATGACGCGCTGCGGCTTGGGCGATCCGACGACGCGGCGGTAGTGCTCGCCGTCGGGCTTGACCACCCAGCCCCGCTCCTCGGCCAGTTTCTCAGCCTCCTCCTTGGAGTACACCTCACCGACGAACTTGGTGGGGTTGGAGAAGGCCGGGTCGCCGGCCAGGACCAGGGTCTGGTTGACCATGGCAGCTACGTGGCGCCCCGGCAGGGCGTTCTGCATGGCCTGCAGCAGCCAGTAGCCGATCATGCCCTGGGTCTGGGCACCGAGGGTGTCGAAGGGGTAGGGCTCCGAGAGCCGCTCATCGTTGGCGGACTCCAGGGCGAGGACGCCCACCTGGGGGCCGTTACCGTGGGTGAGGACCAGCTCGTGCTTCTCCGCCAGCTTGGCCAGCTCACGCGCTGCAACCTCGACATTGTGGATCTGGATGCTGGCGTCAGGCTTCTCACCCCGACGTAGGAGGGCGTTTCCGCCGAGGGCAACAACGATTCTCACGGCTCAGTCCCACTCTCCGAGGGTTGCGACCATGACGGCCTTGATGGTGTGCATGCGGTTCTCAGCCTGGTCGAAGGCGACGTTGCGCTCGGTCTCGAAGACGTCGTCGGTGACCTCCAGACCGTCCATGCCTGTCTTGTTGAAGATATCCTCGCCCACGGTGGTGTTGCGATCGTGGAAAGCCGGCAGACAGTGGAGGAACTTGACGTCGGGGTTGCCGGTGGCCTCCACTAGCTTGGCGTTGACCTGGTAGGGACGCAGCAGGGCGATGCGCTGGTCCCACACCTCCTTGGGCTCACCCATCGAGACCCACACGTCGGTGTAGAGGAAGTCGACTCCCTTGACGCCCTCGGCGGCGTCGTCGGTGACGAGGATACGGGCTCCGCTCTTCTCCGCCAGCTTCTCCGCCTGGGCCACCACCTCGGGCGGTGTCTGCAGCTCGGCTGGTCCCACCATCCGCACATCCATTCCCATGAGGGCGCCGGAGATGAGCAGCGAGTTGGCCACGTTGTTGCGGGCGTCCCCGAGGTAGGCGAAGGAGATCTCCTCGATCGGCTTGCCCGAGTGCTCCAGCATGGTCAACTGGTCGGCGAGCATCTGGGTGGGGTGCCACTCGTCAGTCAGCCCGTTCCACACCGGCACGCCCGAGAGCTCGGCCAGAGCCTCGACGTGCTCCTGCTTCTTGCCGCGGAACTCGATGCCGTCGTAGAAGCGGCCCAGGACCCGGGCGGTGTCCGCCACCGACTCCTTGTGGCCCATCTGCGAGCCCGTGGGATCCAGGTAGGTGACCTGGGCGCCCTGGTCGTAGGCGGCTACCTCGAAGGAGCAGCGAGTGCGAGTCGAGGTCTTCTCGAAGATGAGCGCGATGTTCTTGCCAGTCAGCCGCTTCACCTCGCGGCCGGTCTTCTTGTCTTCCTTGAGCTGAGCCGCCAGCTGGAGCAGGATGCCCCACTCATCGGCGGTGAAGTCGAGCTCCTTGAGGAAGTTGCGGTTGTGAAGGGGGTGGGTCATAAGAACTCCTTACTTCTGGGTAGTTGAGTGGGTGATGGGTTTTCTTCATTGACGCCGAAGACACCGACGAGGGACCGTATCAGGCGACCGGGTCTCGCAGAATCGGACAACTCATGCAGTGCGGGCCGCCGCGTCCGCGCCCGACCTCCGAGCCCGGGATCGTCAAGACCTCGATACCGCGGGAGGTGAGGTACTCGTTAGTGTTGACATTGCGCTCGTAGGCAACGATGACGCCTGGGGCGACGGCCAGCGAGTTGGAACCATCGTCCCACTGCTCGCGCGCGGCGGCCATCGAGTCCTGAGGCGTGATGAGGACGGTAAGGTCGTCGATGCCCAGTGCCTGGGCGATAACACGGTACATGTCCTCCGGGTCGTTGCGGGTGACGCTGATCTGTCCGTCGTCTCCCGGACGCACAGTGAGCGTCGGCAGCATCCCCAGGCCCCCGTAGACGGTGAAGGTGCCGGCATCGACCATGGTCATAACCGTATCCAGGTGCATCTGCGCGCGCGTCCGTTTCATCTCGACGGCGACCACCTGGTTGACCTTCCCTCCGGCGAAGAGTCGGCTGGCAAGCCTCTCGATGCCCTGGGCGGTGGTGCGCTCCGAGACCCCGACCAGCACGGCACCGTTGCCGATGATCTGCACGTCTCCACCCTCGACCGTGGCGGGACCGGCCTGGGTGCCCTCGGACCACACGGGGAAGTCAGCGTTTGCGAAGCGGGGGTGCCAGCGGTAGATCGCCTCGTAGTTGATGGTCTCGCGCTGCCTGGCAGGCATCGTCATCGAGTTGATGGACACGCCGTTGTAGATCCAGCACGACGTGTCGCGGGTGAACAGGTGGTTGGGCAGCGGCGCCAGGAGCAGGTCGTCATCGTTCATGGAGGCCAGCACCAGGGAATCCGGGCACGAGGTGCGCTCCAGCAGCTCGGCCTTGGTGATGCCGGCGATGAGGATCTCGGCCAGGTCGGTTCCGGACAGCCCCTGAGCCAGGGCCCGCATCGGCTCAGCGGCAATGGGGCCGTTGGCGTTCTCATTGATGACCCGGTCCAGGATGTAGTCCCTGGCCTCGGGCACCTCAAGAGTCTCAGCCAAGAGGTCGCTGAGGTAGAACACCTCGACGTCGCGATCGGTCAGCACGCGCGCAAACTGATCGTGCTCCTCCTGGGCCCGCTCGAGCCACAGGACGTCGTCGAACAGGAGGTGTTCCTTGTTCTGCGGAGTGAGCCTGAGCATCTCACTGCCAGGCCTGTGCAGGATGACCTGCCGAAGCCTCCCGATTTCGGAACCCACGGAAAGATCCATGACGTCCTCTCTGACACAGCACTGTGTCGTTGATATGGATCATGATGCGCATCACGCGCCCTGACGATTGAAGTGGTACGCCTGTACCGGATTGGTACGAGCGTACCAGGATCGTCGAGGAATGGAAACCCTTGATAAGAGGGAGTTTGAAACAGCTTGGTCAAGCAGCTGTCATCGATACGTGATATTCGCCCTACTGCGTGGCGATCTACCTGGAGGGATCTCCGCACACGTCCCGGTCTACAGGAGACTCGCTCGCACCTTAGTAAAGTCGTGCGAGTCTGTTGGGCTCGGCTGCCCCGGGTCGCCCGGGGCTTGCGGACGCTTCCGCGACGCCGCGTCGGTAGGCGGCGCGAGACGACGAGCACCGCACCGGCCCCGCCCCCACCGGCCGGCACTGGCCCGCACTGGCCAGCCTCGACAGCGGCACGGAACGGGCGGCCGCCAATCGAGAACTGCGTTTCCCATCCAGAACGTACCCATCCCGCAAACCACTGGCATCCGCCCCCAGTCGTCTGCGGGACAACGCAGTCCCCGATCACGAAGCACGTTCCCGATCAAGACGAGCGCAGCACAGGCGGCTCCCCGGCCTGCCGCCTCCCGACACCCACAGACCACATCCCCATGCAAAGGGACGCCTCCTCAACCGCCCATTCACGACCGAACCGCTCAGCGGCGTCGACATCCACTAGCATAGAGCCTGCGAAGCAGCCCACCGCCCCCGAGACTGCTCCACGCCCCTCCTTCCGCAACAGGCCCTGGTGGACGCTATATGAACGTCGGAGCGTCTTAACCTGGGTCCGCCTCTGCGGGGCTCTCGCGCGACAACTGTGGAAGGATCCGAGGCATGAATGTGCAGGCCCCCGCCGCGGTGTCGCTTCCTCCCTCCGAGTCCGTGAGCGCTGTCGTCCTCGACTACGGCAATGTCCTGTACGCCTGGGAGCCGATGGCCGCTGTGGCCGGATATGTCTCGGCCGAAGCCTGGGATGAGTTCGTGGCCGACGGCGACTTCCTCGCCTGGAACGAGCGACTGGACCTGGGGGAGCCCTTCGAGCAGGTACTCAATGACTACGCGCGCGCTCACCCCGAGCGTCCCGACTGGGTGGAGATCCTCGCCCTGTACCGGGAGCGCTTCCCCGCCTCGCTCACCGGTCCCGTTCCCGGCGTAGCGGCTGTGCTCGACGAGCTCCTGGCGGCGGGCGCGGCGCTATACGGCCTGACCAACTTCGATGCCGGTCCTTTCGAACGGGCCAGGCTTCTGGTGCCCCAGCTCGAACGGTTCACCGGCATCGTGGTCTCCGGGCGCGAGCATCTTGCCAAGCCCGATGACGCCGTCTTCGAGCTGATCCTCCAGCGCTACGATCTTGAGGCCGGCAGCACCCTGTTCGTCGACGACTCGGAGGTCAACATCCGAGCCGCCGATCTGCTGGGCCTGCGCACCCACCATTTCACCGGTGCGGGACGCCTTCGGGCCGAGCTCGTCGCCCTGGGTCTGCTTCCCACGCCGGACCGGCGGTGAACCCGGCATTCGGCGGCGCGGAGCCGTAGACTCGGCCCCATGCGTGTGCTTTTCGCCGGAACCCCTGAGGTAGCCCTGCCCACGTTGGAGGCCCTCATCGCCAGTGAGCACGACGTCGTGGGGGTCCTCACCCGGGCCGACGCCCGCAAGGGCCGCGGCCGTGCGCTACACCCCTCGCCGGTGGCCGCAGCGGCTCGCGAGGCGGGACTGGACCTGCACACTCCGACCACCCTCAAGGGCGAGGCGGCTGCCGACGTGCGCGCCTGGGTGCACGGCCTCGGGGCCGACGTCGCCGTCGTGGTCGCCTACGGGCGTCTGATTCCGGCGGACCTGTTGGACGTGCCCGGGTACGGATGGCTGAACCTCCACTTCTCCCTGCTCCCGGCCTGGCGCGGTGCCGCCCCCGTTCAGCGGGCGATCATCGCCGGCGAGGAGATCACCGGCGCCTGCGTGTTCCGCCTCGAGGAGGGCCTCGACACCGGCCCCGTCTACGGCCGTATCACTGAGGCGATCGGCGCTGGCGACACCAGTGGCGACCTCCTGGAGCGACTGGCGCGGGCCGGAGCCCCCCTGGTTCTCGACGTCCTGCACTCGGTCGAGGAGGGGAGTGCGCGTCCTGAGCCCCAGGACGATGCGCTGGCCACCCTGGCGCCGATGCTTTCCACGGCCGATGGCGAGGTCCGTTGGGATGATCCGGCGCTGACCGTCGACCGTCGAATCCGGGGGGTGAGCCCGGCACCGGGTGCTCACACCACCTACCTCGGAGCCAGGTTCCGTCTGGGGCCGGTCACCCCGGTTCCGGATGTCACCGACCTTCTCCCCGGTCAGGTGCGCGCCACCAAGCGTGAGGTGCTCGTGGGAACCGGTGGCTGCGCCGTCCGCCTGGGGCTGGTCGCGCCCGCCGGGCGCAGCTGGATGCCTGCTGACGCCTGGGCCCGCGGTGCCCGTCCGGAGGCGGGTACCGTCCTTGGAACTCCACCTCCCGCGAACGACGACGGCGAGGGGATGAACTGATGGGGGAGCGACCGGCGCGCCGGAGTACGGCAGGCGGTCACGGCGAATACCGCGGCGGCAAAGCCGGCAGACGGCACAACGACCGCAGTAAACGCAGTGAAACCAGTGAACACGGCGAGCGCGGCGGCCGAGGCGGTCAAGAGGACAGGCATGGCCGGGGACGACGCCCCCGCAGGCCGGGCAGCGCTGGGGGGAGCAAGCGTTCGCCCCAGCGCCGCTCGGACCCGGCTCGTCGAGTGGCGTTGGAGGTGCTCACCCGTGTCCGCCGCGACGACGCCTTCGCCAACCTCCTCCTGCCCGAGCTGTTGGGCGCCGCCGACCTGGACCGGCGCGACGCCGGCTTCGCCACCGCCCTGACGTATGGGACCCTGCGCCTGCGGGGGCGCTACGATGCGATGATCGCCACCTGCACGGACCGCCCCCTGGAACGGATCGACCCGGCCGTGCTCGATGTGCTGCGCCTGGGGGCCCACCAGCTCACGGGTATGAGAGTGGCCCAGCACGCCGCTGTGAGCACCACCGTGGATCTGGCGGCCGACTCCTGCGGGCGCGGCGCCGCCACCTTCGTCAACGCGATCATGCGCCGGCTCAGTGAACAGGACCTAGACGCCTGGATGACTGATCTGCGTCAGCACGCCCCCGATGAAACAACGGCGCTGGCTCGCATCCGGTCCCATCCGAAGTGGATCGTCAAGGCGCTGCGCCAGGCGCTGGTCACCCACGGCCGCAGCGCCGAGGAGCTGGAGGCGCTCCTAGATGCAGACAACGCCGACCCCGAGGTGGCCCTGTGCGCCCGGCCCGGCCTCATCGCCCCTGAGGCCCTGGCCAAGGCCGCTCGCAAGGCCGACCGGGTCCACGATGTTGAACCCCGATTGGGGAGGATCAGCCCGCTCGCCGTCGTCCTGGTAGGAGGAGACCCCGCCAGGATCGAGGCGATCCGGGACTCCCGGGCCGGGGTTGAGGACGAGGGCAGCCAGCTGGTGGCGCTCGTCGCCGCCGAGGCCCCGCTCGAGGGCCGCGATGAGCGCTGGCTCGACCTGTGCGCTGGCCCCGGGGGCAAGGCCGCTCTGCTGGCCGCACGGGCCGCTCAGAAGAGCGCCCACCTGCTCGCCAACGAGGTGAGCCCCCATCGGGCCGACCTGGTGCGCTCAGCCCTGCGTGCAGTGCCGCAGGACGTGGCCCGGGTGCGCTGCGGGGACGGACGGGACCTCGGGCGCGAGGAGCCCGGCGGCTACGACCGGGTTCTGGTCGACGCGCCCTGCACGGGACTCGGGTCTTTACGCCGTCGACCGGAGGCCCGGTGGCGCCGGAGACCGGAGGACGTCACCGTCCTGGCCGAGCTCCAACGAGAGCTGCTGGCCAGCGCACTGCGCGCCGTGCGGCGCGGGGGAGTGGTGACCTACGTGACCTGCTCACCACATACGCTGGAGACGACTCTCGTGGTGCGCGACGTCACCCGCCGCCTGGAGCATGAAGGCCTGAGCGCTGAGATCCTGCACGCCGGAGACATCGCGACCCGCCTTGCCCCTCAACCGCCGGCCGGAGCCGGCCGCGAGATGCTTCAGCTCTGGCCCCACCTCGACGGTACCGACGCCATGTTCTGCGCCCTGCTGCGGCGTATTAGCTGATGCATATGAAGCACATCTGAGGAGCATTCCGATGACGGCCATTCACCCCTCGATCCTCAACTGCGACATCGCCCATCTGGCCGATGAGCTCGACCGGGTCACGGGCGCCGCCGGTGCCGGCAAGGGTGCCGACGGCATCCATGTCGACGTCATGGACAACCACTTCGTGCCCAACCTGTCCTGGGGACTGCCCGTGGTCGAGGCGGTGCTCGCCCACACCTCGCTGCCCGTGGATGCCCATTTGATGATCCGCGACGCCGACCGCTGGGCCCCGGCCTACGCCGAGGCCGGCTGCCAGATCGTCACCCCCCATGCCGAGGCCACGACGGCCCCGGTGCGTCTGGCCCGAGAGCTGCACCGCCTCGGCGCCAGTGCAGGGATCGCGCTGAGGCCCGCCACCCCCTTGGAGGCCGTCGCCGACGTACTGGGGGAGTTCGACCTCCTCCTTCTCATGACCGTGGAGCCGGGCTTCGGGGGGCAGCCCTTCATCGAGTCGATGCTGTCCAAGATCCGCCGGGCACGCGAGCTGGTGGGAGCCAGGGGGCTCAACCTGCGCGTGCAGGTCGACGGCGGCATTACCTCGCAGACGATCGAGCGTGCGGCGCAGGCAGGGGCCGATGTCTTCGTCGCCGGATCGGCGGTATACCGGGCCGAGGATGCCCTGGCCGCCATCCGCGAGCTGCGTGAGGCGGCTTCTTCCCACCGGCACGATCGCAGTCACGACCATTGATGATGGCCTCCGCCCCAGGCCCGAGAAAGGAGATACTCATGAGGTAGATGAGACGAAGGGTGCACTGCGATGATCTTCACCTTGAGTCTTGTGGGAAACCTCAAAGGCCTTCAGGAGGTGAGAGACACCTTTGCCAGGCGCCCGTTATGCCGCAGCATTGCTGGGGTCTCGGTTGTTACACCAACGCAACTCCCAGTCTTTGTGAGGTTTCCACAAATGGATTGTGGTGCCCTGACCACGTAACGTCGTCGTTCAGCGGATCTGTCCGCCTGCACTTGTAGGGAAGGCACGGATCCATCATCCACGGCCCAAGGAGGGCCCCGCCGCCAACCCGGCACCGTCCAGGCAAGGAGACTCTTGGTGACCCTCTCCCGCATCCTCATCGCCAACCGCGGTGAGATCGCACTGCGTATCGTGCGAACCGCCCGCGATCTCGGGGCGACATCGATCCTCCCGTACACGCCCGAGGACCTCATGAGCCCGGCCGCCGAGCTCGCCGACGAGGCCTACGCACTACCCGAGGGCTCGTCCTACACCGATGCGGCGGCCGTTCTCGAACTGGCCCGCGCCACCGGCGCCGACGCCATCCACCCCGGCTACGGCTTCCTGTCCGAAGACGCCGACTTCGCCCGTTCGATCATCGAGGCCGGCATCACCTGGGTCGGTCCCTCGCCCGAGGCCATGGACGCCCTCGGAGACAAGATGAGCGCCCGCGCCACCGCAGAGCGGGCCGAAGTAGCTCCGGTCCCCGGCATCACCGACTCGGTCACCGATGCCGATACCGTCATCGACTTCGCCGCCGCCCACGGCTACCCGGTCGCTCTCAAGCGCACCGACGGCGGCGGAGGGCGCGGCATCACCGTCCTGCACAACGACGACGAGGTCAGCTCCACCCCAGCCTTCGAATCGGCGGCGCTGGGCGGCGGCACCCTCATCCTGGAGCGATTCGTCACCGCCGCGCGCCACATCGAGACCCAGTGCGCCCGAGACTCCCACGGCGGATTCGCCGTCGTCTCCACCCGCGACTGTTCCCTGCAGCGACGCAACCAGAAGCTCCTCGAGGAGGCTCCGGCTCCCTTCCTGCCCGAAGGCGTTCACGACCGTCTCGTCGAGGCCTCCCGCCGCCTCCTGGAGACAGTCGACTACGTCGGGGTGGCCACCTGCGAGTTCCTCCTGACCCCCGAGGACGACCTGTGGTTCCTCGAGGTCAACCCCCGCCTCCAGGTGGAGCACTGCGTCTCGGAGGAGGTCACCGGCACCGACCTGGTCGAGGTCCAGCTGCGCATCGCCGAGGGAGGCCATCTCGGTGATCTCAACGAGCCCCGCGGCCACAGCCTCGAGCTGCGCATCACCTGCGAGGACCCCTCCCGTGGCCTGGCCCCCTCCACCGGCGCCATCACCCGCCTGCGCTGGCCGGCCGGGCCCGGCATCCGTATCGAGTCCGGGGTCACCGAGGGTGACGTCGTCACCCCCATGTTCGACCCGATGCTCGCCAAGATCGTCGTCACCGGCGCTACTCGGGAGCAGGCCATCGCCCGGGCCCGGCGCGCACTGCGCGAGACGATCGTTGAAGGCGTCACCGTGTGCACCTCTCTGCACGCAGAGGTCCTGGGACGCCCCGCTTTCACCGCCCCCGACGAGACCGGGCGGCTGATGGTAACGACCCGGTGGATCGAGAACGAGGTTCTGCCCGACCTGGCCGGGGCTGGGACGTTGTCGGACTCCGACGACTCCCCGGCCGTTTCGGAGACGGTCGCCAATCCGCGCACCCGTTCCAGCTACATCATCGAGCTCAACGGCCGGCGCATGCAGCTGACCCTGCCCGACGGGATCCTCGCCCCCTCCAACCCGGCGCGAGGCTTCAGCCCGCGCAGCAACCGGGCCCAGCCGCTGCGCGGCCGCTCCGGCGGAGCCGCGCGCTCGGCCCGCGCAGGAACCCCCGGCGAGACCGAGGCCACCAGTTCCGAACCCGGTGTCATCGCCGCCCCCATGCAGGCGATCGTCACCCGTATCTGCGTCGAGCCCGGCCAGCGGGTGTGCCAGGGCGACCTGCTCGTGGTCCTGGAGTCGATGAAGATGGAGAACTACGTCCACGCGCCCAGCGACGGGACCATTTCGGAGATCCCCGTCGGTGCTGGACGCACCGTCTCCGCCGGCGATGTCCTGGTGCGCATGAGCACCCCCGATAGCAACTCCGAGGAGGCCTGAACCGTGAGCACCGACTCCAACGCCGGCGCCGGCCCGGCCGCCGATACACCGGCGCAGGGAACCACCATGGCGGACTCGCCCTCCACCACTGCCTTCCGCCAGCGCATCGCCCGCGTCGACCGGGAGGCCGAGGAGCGAGCCGCCGCCCGCCAGCACGCCAAAGGCAAGCGCACCGCCCGGGAGCGCATCAACGACCTGCTCGACGACTCCACCTTCCTGGAGATCGGCCGCTACACCGGCTCCGGGGCGGGGGACAAGGCCCGCCCCTCCGGCGTCGTGACCGGCTTCGGACAGATCGATGGCCGCCAGGTAGCGGTCTACTCCCAGGACTTCTCCGTCTCCGGCGGAGCCCTGGGCACCATCGAGGGGGACAAGATCGTCCGCCTCCTGGACGACGCCCTGCGCCTGCGCATTCCCGTCATCGGACTCATCGACTCCGGCGGCGCAAAGATCCAGGAGGGTGTGGGCGCCCTGCGCCAGTACGGGCGCATCTTCAACCGCACCTGCGCCGCCTCCGGCCTAGTCCCGCAGATCAGCGTCATCCTCGGCCCCTGCGCCGGCGGCGCCGTCTACAGCCCTGCCCTGACCGACTTCGTCATCGCCACCCGCCAGGCATCGCACATGTTCGTCACCGGCCCCGACGTCGTACGCGCCGTCACCGGCGAGCAGATCAGCGCCGAGGACCTCGGTGGTGCGAAGATCCACGGCTCGGTCTCCGGTGTCGTCCACTATGTGGCCGAGGACGAAGAGGACGCACTGGGACAGGTACGCAGCTTCCTGGCCTATCTGCCCTCATCGGCCGAGGTCGACGCCCCGCTGTACGCCTACGACGATGCCGACGCGCAGGCTGACGCCGAGGCCGCCCGCAGCGTCGGCGAGATCGTCCCGGCCTCCACCCGCCAGGCCTACGACGTCGTCGAGGTGGTCTCGGCGGTCGTCGACCACGGCGAGCTGGTCCAGGTCCAGGAGGAGTTCGCCGCCAACGTCGTGGTCGGCTTCGCCTGCTTCGAGGGCCACCCGGTGGGGATCGTCGCCAACCAACCACTGGTGGACGCCGGCACCCTGGACGTCGACGCCTCCGAGAAGCTCGCCCGCTTCGTGCGCTTCTGCGACGCCTTCGGGCTGCCGGTGGTCACCTTCGTCGACGTCCCGGGCTACCGTCCCGGCGCCGAGCAGGAGCACGCCGGCATCATCCGCCGCGGCGCCAAGGTCATCAACGCCTACGCCACCGCCACCGTTCCCCTGGTGACGATCGTCCTGCGCAAAGCCTACGGCGGCGCCTACATCGTCATGGGCTCCAAGGCCATCGGCGCCGACCTCAACTTCTGCTGGCCGGGGGCCGAGATCGCCGTGCTGGGCGCCGCCGGCGCCGTCGGCATCATCCACCGCCGCGACCTGATCAAGGTCCGCGACGAGCAGGGCGAGGAGGCCGCCACCGCCGAGCACGAGCGGCTCGTGGCCGAGTACACCGATGCCGTTATCAACCCGGACAAGGCAGTGGCCATCGGGGAGATCGACGCCGTCATCGCCCCCGAGGACACCCGCAGCGTCATCGTCGATTCACTTGCCGCGCTGCGCGCCAAAAACGACGCCCGCCCCGACTCGCCCAAGAAACATGACAACATCCCCCTCTAGATCCCACTCGTCGTCAGTTCCTCCGTCTTCATCCGAACTCAGTTCTGGTAACCGTTCCGAGACCTCCGACCACGCCGTCGCAACACCGAAGGACACCACTACCGTGCACACGACCTCGCAAGCCCCCAGCCCCGCGACCACGATCGCTGAGCGCCTGAGCGGAGGCGAGCCCTACATCATCACCTTCGGTGGCCAGGCCACTCCTTGGCGTCAGGCGCTCGCCGATCTGGTCTCTCTGGACCAGACGCTGGCCGACGACGTCGTCGCCGTGGACCGGGCTGTTTCCGAACGCCTGGCTCCCGTGGCCACCGATCTGCTCACCGTGACCCCGCGCGGCTCACGGCTCCTGGACGATGCGGCCGCGCCGGTCGTAGCGCAGCACCGCACCACCGCCGACGGCGCCGACGTCTCCGTGCCCGGCATCCTCATGGCCCAGCACGCCGTCCTGGCCTCGCTTCCGGCAGCCGGCATCGACACCGCCGCCCACGCCCCGGTGGGCGCTATCGGCCACTCCCAGGGCGTCCTGGGCGTCAGCCTCCTTGACGCCGTACGGGCTTCGGACCGCGAGGGCGTCATCCAGGTTCACGCCATCGCCCGCCTCATCGGCGCCGCGGCCACCCGCACCACCCGCCGCCTCGACCTGGGCACGGTGGGGGAGTCCACCCCCATGCTCTCGGTGCGCGGCGTGACCCGCAGCGTGCTCGACGCCGTCCTGGCCCGGGTGCCGGGTTCCGAACGAATCTCCGTAGGCGTCACCAACGGGCTCCAGGCCCATATCCTCTCCGGGCGCCCGGCCGACCTCGAGCGCGTGGTCACCGCCTTGGAGGCCGCCGCTGCCCGCAGCGCCAAGGCCCGCAAGGACCGCCGCCGCGGGGGCGCTGTCCTGGCCCCGGTCACCGAGTTCCTCACCACCTCGGTCCCCTTCCACACCCCGCTGCTGGCCAGCGCCGTCGACGACGTCGCCGCATGGGCGGCCGCCTGCGACCTGGACGAGAAGCTCGCCCGGGATCTCGCCACCGCCGTGCTCATCGACCCGGTGGACTGGCCCGGTCTGGTCACCGGGGCACTCAAGACCGGATCGGCCGCCCCGGTGCGCACCGTCCTGGACCTGGGACCGGGCAACGTCCTGGTCCGGCTCACCGAGGGAGTCGTGGCAGGAACCGGCACCACCGTCGTGCCCGCGGGCACCGCCAAGGCCATCGACGACCTCGACCGCGCCGGCGCCGCCCCCCAGCCCAGCGTCGACCGCTCCCGCTTCGCGCCGCGCATCACCCGACTGCCCGATGGGCGTCTCACCCTGGACACGGCCTTCACCCGCCTGACCGGTCGCAGCGCCGTCCTCCTGGCGGGAATGACCCCCACCACCGTGGACCCCGCCATCGTGGCGGCCGCTGCCAACGCCGGTTACTGGGCCGAGCTCGCCGGTGGCGGTCAGACCACCCCCGCCGTCCTGGCCGAGAACCTCGAGGGCCTGGAGGAGGCGCTCGAACCCGGGCGCACCGCGGCCTTCAACGCCATGTTCATGGACCGCTACCTGTGGAACCTGCACTTGGGCACCCAGCGTCTGCTGTCCAAGGCGCGCGCCGGTGGCGCCCCCATCGACGGCATCACTATCTCCGCCGGCATCCCCGAGCTCGACGAGGCCACCGCCTTGCTCGAGCGCCTTCACGCCGAGGGATTCCCCTACATCGCCTTCAAGCCGGGCACCGTGGACCAGATCCGCCAGGTGCTGGCCATCGCGCGCGCCGTGCCCGACAGCCCCGTCATCATCCAGATCGAGGACGGGCACGCCGGTGGCCACCACTCGTGGGAGGACCTGGACACCATGCTCCTGGCCACCTACGACGCCATCCGCGCCGTGAACAACGCCGTGCTCGTCGTCGGAGGCGGTATCGGCACGCCCGCCCGCGCCGCCGACTACCTCACCGGTCGCTGGGCCGAGGCCTATGGAACGGCCGCAGCCCCCGTCGACGGCGTCATGATTGGCACCGCCGCTATGACGTGCCTGGAGGCCAAGACCAACGACGACGTCAAGCAGCTCCTCGTCGACACCCCCGGGATCCCCGAGGACTCCGGGGTCGAGGGCGGTTGGGTCGCCTCTGGGGAGTCCACCGGGGGCATGACCTCGGGTCTGTCCCACCTGCGCGCCGACCTCTACGAGATCGACAACTCCTCGGCCCGGGCCTCGCGTCTCATCCAGGAGCTCGCCGGTGACGAGACCGCCATGGCCGCCCGCCGTCAGGAGATGATCGACGCCCTGGCCAAAACCGCCAAGCCGTACTTCGGCGACGTCGAGGAGATGACCTACCTTCAGTGGGCCACTCGCTACGCCGAACTGTGCGTCGCTCCGCACGAGGGTCGCTCCGCCACCCGCGCCGACTGGGCCGACGAGGGCTGGTACGACCGCTTCCTCGACCTGCTGCACCGCATCGAGGCCCGTCTGAGTCAGGCCGACCACGGCGAGATTCCCACCCTCTTCGCCGACTACGACGCCGTCATCGACTCCGACGCTGCCCTGGCTGCCCTGGCCGAGCGCTACCCGTCAGCCGCCTCCACCCTCGTGGAGCCCGTCGACGCCGCCTGGTTCGTCGACCTGTGCCGCAAGCACCCCAAGCCCGTGCCCTTTGTCCCCGTAGTCGACGCCGACATCCTGCGCTGGTGGGGCACCGACTCCCTGTGGCAGTCCCAGGACCCGCGCTACACCGCCGACCAGGTGCGCATCATCCCCGGTCCCGTGGCTGTCGCCGGTATCACTACCATCAACGAGCCGGTCGGTGAGCTGCTGGGCCGCTTCGAGACCGCCGCCGTCGAGGCCCTGCGTGAGGCCGGCACCGGCGAGCAGGAGGCTGCCGGCCGCCTGGGCGCCGCCCCCGCCGTGGCCGACGGCGCTCTGGCCGCTCCCGTGGCCGACGCCAAGGAGCTCGTCCAGGTCACCCCCCACGTCCTGTGGAATGGCCACCTGACGGTCAACCCCGCCACCGTCCTGGATGACGACGCCTACAGCGTCGTCGCGCGCCCGGACGTGGCCGAGGACGCCTACGACCTCGACATCCGCCTCGACACCCACTGGGACGGCACCCCCGGTGGGGACGGCATCCACGCCGTGCGCCGCCTCGTGGTGCCGCTGCGACTGGCCCGCGCCTGGGACGGCGCCGCGCCGCTGGTCGACCCCGAACGCATCAGCGAGACGATGAACGACCTGCTGCGCGCCACCGCGGGCGTGGGCGCGGTGTCCATCACGGGCGACAACGTCGACCACCTGCCCAAGGTCCGCCCCGCCCAAGCTGGAGCCATCGACGCCCTGGGGCGCCCCGCTAACCAGCCCTTCGGCACTATCCATGGCTCCTTCACCCTGGCCGGCACCCTGGGCCACGATCATGCTTCGGTGACTGCCGACGCGCTGCCGGTGGATCTCTCGGCCGCCCCGTTCGTCCCCGACGCCCTGCTCGGTCCCTGCTGGCCGGTGGTCTACGCGGCTCTGGGCAGCGTCGTCGAGGACGGCATGCCGCTCATCGAGGGCCTGCTTGGCGCGGTTCACCTGGACCACACCATCGACCTGCACCTCACCCTCCACCAGCTCCAGAAGGCCGCGGCCACCGCCAGCCCCACGATCAACGTCACCGGCTGGGTCGCGGCCCTGGAGGAGTCCAGCGCCGGCCGCGTCGTCGACGTGCGCCTGGAGCTGACCGACGCAGGCGACGGCACCCTCGTGGCACTCATGCGCGAGCGCTTCGCCATCCGCGGCCGGGCCTCCGGCAACGCGGTGCCCAGCGCGCCCGAGCTGGCCGGCGGTACCGGACGCGAGACCGCCCCGGCCGCCCGCCGCATCCTGCGCCGCACCACCGTCACCGCGCCTGCGGACATGACGGCCTTCGCCCGGGTCACCGGCGACTTCAACCCGATCCACACCTCCTACAACGCCGCCCACGTGGCCGGTATGGACGCCCCACTCGTCCACGGCATGTGGCTGTCGGCCACCGCCCAGCAGGTGGCCGCCTCCACCGCCGCCGACGGCTCCCGCCACGTCCTGGCCGGCTGGACCTACGTCATGACCGGCCCGGTGGAGCTGGGCGACGACGTCGAGATCACCGTGGAGCGCACCGGCCTGGTGGTCGGCGGCGGCTACGTCCTGGAGGTCGTCTGCCGCATCAACGGCGAGGTCGTCTCCCGCGGCACCGCCGTGACGACCCCCGAGCCCACCGCCTACATCTACCCCGGCCAGGGCATCCAGGCCCCCGGCATGGGCCTGGACGAGATGAACTCCTCCAAGGCCGCCCGCGAGATCTGGGAGCGCGCCGACGCCCATACCCGCGCCGAGCTGGGCTTCTCCGTCATCAACCTGGTGCGCGACAACCCCACCGAGATGACCGCCCGCGGCGTCACCTACCGCCATCCCGAGGGCCTGCTCAACCTCACCCAGTTCACCCAGGTGGCCCTAGCCACCGTGGCCATGGCGACCACCGCGCGCCTGGCCGAGGCCGGTGCCCTGGTGGACAGCGCCGCCTTCGCCGGCCACTCACTGGGCGAATACACGGCCCTGAGCGCCTACGGCCGCGTCATGCCCGTGGAGACGACGATCTCAATCGTTTTCCAGCGCGGCTCCACCATGCACTCGCTGGTGCCCCGCGACGCCGACGGCGCATCGAACTACCGCATGGGCGCCCTGCGGCCCAACCAGGCCGGGATCAAGGCCGACGAGGTCGAGGCCTACGTGAAGTCGATCTCCCAGGAGACCGGAGAGTTCCTCCAGATCGTCAACCACAACCTGGCCGGGGTCCAGTACGCCGTGGCCGGCACGATCAAGGGCCTGGACGCCCTGGCCGCGGACGCCCGTGCCAAGGCCAAGGCCCGCGGGGGCAAGAACCCCTTCATGTTCGTTCCCGGCATCGACGTGCCCTTCCACTCCGAGGTGCTGCGCCCCGGCGTCCCGGAGTTCCGCGGCCGCCTGCTCGAGCTCGTTCCCGATGACCTGGACGTCGAGCGCCTGGTGGGCCACTACGTGCCCAACCTGGTGGCGCGCCCCTTCGCCCTGACCCAGGACTTCGCCCGCTCGATCCTCGAGGTCGTGCCCTCCGAGCCGATCGAGGAGATCCTGGCTAGCTGGGACTCCTGGATGAAGCGGCCCACCGAGCTGGCCCGGGTCCTGCTAGTCGAGCTCCTGGCCTGGCAGTTCGCCTCCCCGGTGCGCTGGATCGAGACCCAGGAGATCCTGCTGTCCTCCCCGAGCGAGGGAGGTCTGGGCATCGAGCACATCGTCGAGGTCGGTCTGGCCAATTCGCCCACGCTGGCGAACCTGGCCACCAACACCCTGCGTCTGCCCCAGCACGCGGGGCGCCACGTCACCGTGCACAACGCCCGCCGTGATGAGGCCCGGGTCCTGGCCACCGACACCGATCCGGCGGTGGAGCTCACCGAGCCGGAGTTCGACGCCCCAACCGCCGAGGAGCCCTCCGCCGAGGCCGACGCTCCCGCTGAGACCGCCCCGGCCGAGCAGGCCCCTGCTCCCGCGGTCGAGGCCGCACCCGCTGCGGCGACTCCGGCCGCCGGCGGGCCGGTGGACGACCTGCCCTTCGGCGCGACCGACGCTCTGACGGTGCTGCTGGCCCACGCCGCACGCATCCGCCCCGAGCAGATCGGCGCCACCGACACCACCGAGACGCTCACCAACGGTGTCTCCTCGCGCCGCAACCAGCTCCTCATGGACCTGGGCACCGAGCTCGAGCTCGCCTCCATCGACGGCGCCGCCGACGCCGACATGACGGCCCTGGCCGCCACGGTCGCCAAGGGCGCTCCCGGCTACAAGGCCTTCGGACCGGTCCTCACCGAGGCCATCCGTGTGGGCCTGGGCCGCCTCCTGGGGCCCTCCGGCGTACGCGCCTCCCGGATCGCCGACCGTCTCACGGGCACCTGGGGCCTGGGGCAGGGCTGGGTCTCCCACGTGACCGCCGCGTTGTTCCTGGGCACCCGCGAGGGCACCTCGATGCGCGGCGAGGACCTGGCCTCGCTGGGTTCCTCATCGCCACTGACCAGCGCCGGGGCCGTCGACACCCTCATCGACGCCGCCGTTCAGGCCGTCGCTGCCGACCACGGCGTTGCCGTCTCCAAGCCGAGCGCCGGTGGCGCCGGCGGGGCAGTCGTCGACTCCGCCGCCCTGGACGCCTTCGCCCAGAGCGTCACCGGAGATGAGGGCGTCCTGGCCACCACGGCCCGTACCCTCCTGGACGCCCTGGGCCTGACCGAGAAGGCTACCGTCCCGGCTGACGCCGACGACGAGGCCGCCCGCACCAGGGCCGCCCTGGCGGCCCTGGATGCCGAGCTCGGCGCCGGATGGGTCAAGTCCGTCACCCCGGCCTTCACCCCCGAGCGGGCCGTCCTCATCGACGACCGCTGGGCCACGGCCCGCGAAGATGTCGCCCGTCTCGGCTCCGGCGAGACCGACCTGGAGGCCTCCCGCCGTCTCCTCGCCCCCGAACGCTTCGTGGGCTTGGGGCGGGCGGTGGCCGACCACGCCACCTGGTGGGCGAAGCAGACCAAGGGCTCCGAACTGGCCGATGCCGCCGAGCGCACCGCCATCCTGACTGAGATCGCCCAGGCGGCACCGAAAGCCCCCCAGGCCGGTGACCCCACGGTCCGCTGGTCCGAGGACGTGGCTGTCGTCACCGGCGTGGCCCCCGGCTCCATCGCCGCGGCCGTCGTCGGAGACCTCCTGGCCGGCGGGGCCACCGTGGTGGCCACCAGCTCGCGACTGACTCATGAGCGACTGGAGTTCGCCACCACCCTCTACCGCGAGCACGCCGCGGCCGGCGCCAAACTCTGGATGGTTCCGGCGAACCTGTCCTCCTACCGCGACGTCGACGCCCTGGCCGAGTGGATCGGCAACGACCAGGTGGTCACCTCCGGCGGCTCCACCAAGGTCGTCAAGGAGGCCCTGGTCCCCACCCTCCTATTCCCCTTCGCCGCACCGCGCGTCTCCGGCACGCTGGCCGACGCCGGACCGGCTGCTGAGTCCCAGACCCGACTGCTGCTGTGGTCGGTGGAGCGCACCATCGCGGCCCTGAGCGCTATTGGCACCGACACCCACGTCGACCACCGCCTCCACGTGGTTCTGCCCGGATCCCCGAACCGGGGCACCTTCGGCGGTGACGGCGCCTACGGCGAGGTCAAGTCCGCCCTGGACGCGATCGCCAACCGCTGGTCCTCCGAGCGGGCCTGGGCCCAGCGCGTGACACTGGCCCACCCCCGCATCGGTTGGGTCAGGGGCACCGGCCTCATGGGCGGCAACGACCCGCTGGTCGCCGCCGTCGAGGCCGCCGGCGTGCGCACCTGGACCACCGAGGAGATCGCCTCCGAGCTGACCGATCTGTGCACCACCGAGGTGCGCACGCGCGCCGCCCAGGCTCCCGTGGACGCTGATCTCACCGGTGGGCTGGGCGACGACATCGATCTGGTCGCCCTGCGTGAGAACGCCGCCGCCCAGGCGGCCGCACCCGTGCAGGAGAGCGAGGCCCCAGCCGTCATCAAGGCGCTGCCCACCCCGGTCGTCCCGACCCAGCCCACCGCCCCCCAGTGGGGCGAGGTGAGCGCCGACCTCGATGACCTCGTCGTCATCATCTCCACCGGCGAGGTCTCCACCTGGGGCTCGGGACGCACACGCCGCGAGGCCGAGCTGGGCATGAGCGGCGGGGAGGACGTCGACCTGACCGCCGCGGGCGTCCTCGAACTGGCCTGGGGCATGGGCCTGCTCACCTGGCAGGACAGCCCCAAGGCCGGCTGGTATGACACCGACGGCGAGATGGTCGAGGAGTCCGACATCCTGGAGCGCTACCGTGACGAGGTCGTGGCCCGCTGCGGTATCCGCCAGTTCGTCGACGACGGCGTCATCGCACCGATCGCCGACGAGGAGGTCACCGTCTACCTCGACCGCGACATCACCCTGTCAGTTCCCGATGAGGCCACGGCCCGCACCATCGAGGCCTCCGACCCCGAGCACACGCTTGTGGTCCCCGACGCCGAGACCGGCGAGTGGACCGTCACCCGCCTGGCTGGCTCGCTGGCCCGGGTACCGCGCCGCGCCGCCCTGTCCCGCACGGTCGGTGGCCAGTTCCCGCGCGACTTCGACCCGGAGCGCTGGGGCATCCCCGCCTCGATGACCCAGGGCATGGACCCGATCGCCTCGTGGAACCTGGTCACGGCCGTCGACGCCTTCCTGTCGGCCGGTTTCACCCCGGCCGAGCTGCTCAAGGCGGTCCACCCCTCCGACGTGGCCTCCACTCAGGGCACCGGGTTCGGCGGCATGGAGTCGATGCGCAAGATGTTCGTCGGCCGGTTCCTGGGGGAGGAGCGTCCCAGTGACATCCTCCAGGAGGCCCTGCCCAACGTCGTGGCCGCCCACGTCATGCAGTCCTACATCGGCGGTTACGGCGCCATGGTCCAGCCGGTGAGCGCTTGCGCCACCGCGGCCGTCTCCATCGAGGAGGGCTGGGACAAGATCGCCCTGGGCAAGGCCGACGTCGTCGTAGCAGGCGCCATCGACGACATCTCGATCGAGTCCGTGGTCGGCTTCGGCAACATGAACGCCACCGCGGAGGCCGCGGCCATGCGCGCCAAGGGTATTTCCGACCGCCACTTCTCGCGCGCCAACGACCGCCGTCGCGGTGGCTTCGTGGAGGCCGAGGGCGGTGGCACGGTGATCCTGGCCCGCGGCTCGGTAGCGGCCCAGTTGGGTCTTCCGGTCGCCGGTGTGGTCGGCTTTGTCTCCTCCTACGCCGACGGCGCCCACACCTCGATCCCGGCTCCGGGTCTAGGCGCTCTGGGCGCCGGCCGTGGCGGGCGCGACTCGCGCCTGGCCAAGGCCCTGGCGGCCCTGGGCGTGGAGGCCGACGACATCGCATTGGTCTCCAAGCACGACACCTCCACCGGCGCCAACGACCCCAACGAGTCCGAGCTGCACACGCGTCTGGCGCGCGCCCTGGGGCGCTCCGAGGGCAACTCGCTGGTGGCGGTCTCGCAGAAGACCATCACCGGTCACGCCAAGGGCGGTGCCGCGGTCTTCCAAGTCGCGGGCCTGACCGAGATCCTCGCCTCCGGCGTGGCTCCCGGCAACGCCTCGCTGGATGTCGTCGACGCCCCGCTGGCCAAGGACGCCTTCTGGGTGTGGCCGCGCAGGCCCATCCGCCTGGCCGGCCGCGGCGGCAAGGACGGACGAGTCCCGGGCGCCGGCCCGGTGCGCGCGGGCCTGCTGACCTCTCTGGGCTTCGGGCACGTCTCCGGCCTCATCGCGATCGTCCACCCCGGCGCCTTCGAGGCGGCGCTGCGCCAGGCCGCGGGCCAGGAGGCGGTCGACGCCTGGCTGGCCTCCGCCAACGCCCGCCTGGCAGCAGGTACCAGGCGCCGTCGCGCCGGCATGATCGGCCGGGCCCCGCTGTTCGAGCCGGTCCAGGGCCGTCGTCTGGGTGAGGAGTCCAAGCAGCGCGACCCGCACGAGGTCGAGGCCGCTATGCTGCTCGACCCCAATGCCCGCCTGGGCACCGACGGCGTCTACCACGCCGGCGAGTGAACTCATCACGATAGCGGATAGGGCCGGTTCTACAGACGATGGATACCGTCTGTAGAACCGGCCCTGTTTTGCTCACCTGGAATTGTCAAAAGATTTGCGTCATTGATTTGTGAGTTTTGCTTCATGAGGGTTCCAGAATGACTGAGCCACAGTTTCCGGTCATGCCGCAGGCTTCCCCTGGCACAACCGTTCTGGCGGTGGGAACTGACCTGGTGCACATTCCAGGATTCGAGACCCAACTCGATCAGCCCGGCAGCGTCTTCGCACAGCGGGCCTTCACGGCGCGCGAGCTCCGCGAGGCCCATCGCCGCGCGCAGGAGAAGGGTTCACGCCCGGCCCAGCACCTGGCTGCCAGATGGGCGGCCAAGGAGGCATTCATCAAGGCCTGGAGCCAGGCGCACGCGCAATATGCCAACAGTCGCGGAAATAGCGTTTCTCCGGTTATCCTGAGCGAGGACGTCAACTGGCGCGAGGTTGAGCTTGTCACTGATCGATGGGGGCGGCCATCCCTGCGTCTGAGTGACGCTATTGCCCGCGCTGTTGAGCACAGCCTCGGACAGGAGGTATCGATCCCGGGGTGCTGGCCGGTTTCTCTGAGCCATGACGGCGACTACGCGATCGCGATCGTCGTACATGCGCGGTGAAACCAAGCCTGCGCAAGAAAATGGCGGAGACCCCGATTCTGTCGCGCGCAGCCAGCCGCGATACGTCTCACCGCTGACTGACGTGAGGACATACGAATGACTGACGCTACCTATCAGGCCATTGCGATGATCGTCTACTTCGTGGCCATGCTAGCCATCGGAGGCTGGGCCTACCTGCGAACGGACAACTTCGACGACTACATGCTCGCCGACCGCGACCTCAACCCCTGGGTCGCAGCGCTGTCAGCAGGCGCCTCGGACATGTCGGGGTGGCTGCTCATGGGGCTGCCGGGCGCCCTGTACGCCAGCGGCCTGGTCGAGGGATGGATCGCCGTCGGGCTGACGATCGGAGCACTGGCGAACTGGCTGCTGGTCGCTCCCCGCCTACGCGCCTACACCGAGGTCGCCAACAACTCGATCACAGTCCCGAGCTTCCTGGACAACCGCCTCCACGACACACGCCGACTGCTGCGCTGGTCCAGCGGTCTGATCATCCTGGTCTACTTCACCTTCTACGTCTCCTCCGGCATGGTGGCCGGCGGACGGTTCTTCGAGTCCTCCTTCGGGATGGACTACCACCTGGGCATGGTCATCGTCGCCGCCATCACGGTGGTCTACACGCTCATCGGCGGGTTCCTGGCCGTGTCCTACACCGACTTCATTCAGGGTCTCATGATGGTGGCGGCCCTGGTCATGGTGCCCGTCGTCGGAGTCATGCACCTGGGCGGAGTGTCCAACCTCGTCAAGGCCGTCTCCGAGGTCGATCCCCACTACTGGGCCGCCTGGGGGCCGACAACAACGGTGATCGGCGTCATCTCGGCGCTGGCCTGGGGACTGGGCTACTTCGGTCAGCCGCATATCATCGTCCGATTCATGGCTATCCGCAGCCCCAAGGAGGCCGTCGCCGGCGGCACCATCGGGATCGGCTGGATGCTGTTCGCCGTTCTCGGCGCAGCCGGCACCGCCGTCGTCGGTGTGGCCGTGTACCAGCATGACAAGAGCAAGCTGGCGGACCCGGAGACCGTCTTCATCACACTGGGTAAGCTGCTCTTCCACCCACTGGTGGCCGGATTCATGCTGGCAGCGATTCTCGCCGCCATCATGTCGACGATCTCCTCGCAGCTGCTCGTGACCTCATCGGCGCTCATCGAGGACCTGTACGGATCGATGAACCGCACCCGGGGCAGCGACATCAGCAGTAACCGGATGGTGCTCTACTCGCGCATGGCGGTCTTCGCGATCGCTCTGGTCGCGGCCGTCATGGCCTGGAACCCCAGCAAAACGATCCTCGACCTTGTGGCCTTCGCATGGGCCGGTTTCGGGGCCTCCTTCGGACCAACCATCCTGCTGTCCCTGTACTGGAGGCGCCTGAGCGCCATGGGCGCTTTCGCCGGCATGATCACCGGCGCCGTCATCGTCATGATCTGGGGAAACGTCTCCGGCGGTCCCGGCGGCATCTTCGATCTCTACGAGATCGTTCCCGGTTTCCTGGGCAACTTGGCCGTGGCCTGGGCCGTGTCCCGCACGAGCCGACCTTCGGAGGAGATCTCCGAGGAGTTCGACGCCGCTGTCACCGCCTCACGCGCGTAGCCGGACAGGGAAGACGGGCAGTACTGCAGGCATGAGGATCATCGTCGCCCCCGACTCCTTCAAGGAGTCCATGACCGCGGTACAGGCCGCCAGAGCCATGGCGGCCGGAGTCCGGGACGCGCTGCCCGCGTGTGCAATCAACCAGGTGCCCGTCTCCGACGGAGGGGAGGGCTTCGCCGAGGCCATCACCTCCGCCTGGGCCGCCTCGTGGCGAGAGGTGTCGACCATCGACGCCCTGGGCCGCCCACTGACAGCGGGTTTCGGGCTCGATGGCCACCGCGCCGTCGTCGACCTGGCCTCCAGCGCGGGATTGGAGCACATCGCGCCGGGGGAGCGGGACGTCATGCGCTCCTCGACCGCAGGGCTCGGTCATGTCATCGCTGCCGCGCTCGACGCCGGCGCCCGCTCACTGCTCATCGGACTGGGCGGGTCGGCCTCCAACGACCTGGGCCTGGGGATGCTCGTGGCGCTAGGTGCCCACTGCCTGGACGAACGGGGCCACGAGGTGGATCCGGTGCCCGCCGAGTTCCCCCGCATCAGGAGTATCGAGGTCGAGCCCGCTCGCCGTCGTCTTGAGGGCATAAGCATCACGGTGGCCGGGGATGTGACGAATCCGCTCACGGGACCCCGCGGCGCGGCAGCCGTCTTCGGCCCACAGAAGGGACTGACCGGGCCCGCGATCACATGGATCGACGGTGAGATGACGCGCCTGGCCGGAATCCTCGGTCTGAGCCACTGGGTCGGACGCCCGGGCACCGGTGCCGCCGGCGGCACCGCCTTCGCCCTGACGGCTGTTCTCGGTGCTGAACTCGCCACCGGCATCGACCACCTGACTCGTGTCGTGGGGCTGCGCAAGCGGCTGGAGGGAGCCGATCTGCTGCTGACGGGGGAAGGGGCGCTGGATGGACAGTCTTTGGACGGCAAGGCGGTCAGCGGAGTGCTCCGACTGGCATGCGAGTGCGGCGCGCCCTCCATCGTCTTCGCCGGGCGGGTCAGGGTCGATGTCGAGGCTCAGCAACGTCTGAGTGATCTGGGAGTCCGGGATATCGTCCAGATCTCCGATCCTTCAGAACCACTGGAGTCATCTCTGCGGCGGGGCCCGAACCGTCTGCGTCGCGCGGTTGCGGACGCAGTGCGCCACTTTTCTGCCAGGGGCGACCGCTCGAGCCGCATGCCGAGCGACATCTTGTGAGCACGCGCAGCATTGAGGGGTCTCGGGTATCGCCGTGGGACGATCCACGTTGTATCCTTACCGGCAGCAACGTGCTCCGGGGTCGGTGAAAGTCCGAACCGGCGGTAATAGTCCGCGACCCGCTCGTGCCACGGCAGCGTCAGCCAGCCGGGGGACCAGCGGTTGAGCCGGTGGAACTCCGGCACCGACGGTGAGAGTCCGGATGGGAGGATGCGCGTGGCGCCCCGCGGGGAGACCCGCAACTCAGGACGACGTCCCAGATTCCACGATCAGTCGTGGATCGATCGGGTATCGACCGGAGCGGGCGCCCAGCACGTGTGTGCGCCGACCGACGGCGCGCAGGCGGACCCCGGTGCAGCCGGGGGCTCCCGCTCCCGGAAGGATCCGGGAGGAGACCGCCGTGTACAGCCCCACCCCCATTGGCAAGGCCGCGCGTCCCCAATCTTCCCATGCCTCGTCATCCAGCGCCCGCCCCGGACCACGGACCTCCTCAGATTCTCCGACGGCCTTTTCGGCAGAGCCACTACCACAGCCGCCCGCCAGACGCCGGCGCCGCATCCACGCTGCCGAGCAGAACGGGCCGTGGCCGGCCGTCGGACTGGGCGCCGCCCTGCTGATCCTGTGGCAGATCGCCACCGGATCGGGTGCCATTCCCGAGATCTTCCTGCCCGGCCCCCTGGCCGTCGTCGAGCGTCTGTGGCTGAGCCTGACCCAGGTCGGACTGGGGTGGCGAGCTTGGATCACGCTGCGCGAGGCTCTCCTCGGCTGCCTCCTGGCCGCCGTCTTCGCCCTGCCCCTGGCCTGGACCCTGTACCGCTGGCGGCTGTTCTCACGGGCCGTCCTACCGTATGTCGCGGCGAGCCAGGCGGTTCCCGGTGTCGCCGTCGCCCCTCTGCTGGTTCTGTGGATCGGCTATGGAACCCTGCCGGTCGTGGTCCTGTGCGCCTTCATGGTCTTCTTCCCCATCACGGTCACGGTGCTGCTGGGCCTGCGCGGCCTGGACGCGGACGTCATGGACGCAGCCCGGCTCGACGGCGCCCACGGCCTGAGCATGCTCATCCACATGGAGCTGCCCATGGCCCTGCCCGCCATCTACACCGGGCTGCGCACCGGCTTCACCCTGTCGGTCACCGGCGCGGTCGTCGGGGAGCTCATCATGGGCGGTGAGGGCCTGGGAACGGTGCTCTCCACTCAGCAGAGCCGAGGGGACACCACCGGTGTGTTCGCCACGATCACCCTTCTATGCGTTCTGGCCACCTCCATCCACTGGGCGCTGCACGAACTCGAGCGACGCAGCCGCACCGTAGACGCCTTGCGCGGCCGCCACACCGTCTAGCCCAGTCCCACCACACGCGTTCCTCACCCTCGGAAGAAAAGGAAATCCTCATGGCCCTCTCGCGCACGGAACTCGCATACCCGGCCCCCTCACGCCGCCACCTGCTGGCCGGCGGCCTGGCCTTGACCGGATTCGGCGCACTGGCTGCCTGCTCCTCGGGAACCGCGAGCCGCGCAGCTTCCTCTGCGGCCGGAGGAGGCGCATTGACCGTCGGCCTGACCTACACGCCCAACATCCAGTTCGCCCCCTTCTACATGGCCAAGAAAGATGGGAAGTACGCCGCGAACGTGACGCTGCGCCATCACGGGGCGCAGGAGGGGCTCTTCGATGCCCTCCAAAGCGGGCAGGAGCACCTCGTCATCGCCGGAGCCGATGAAGCGGTGGTGGCCACCTCCAATGGAAACGACCTCGTCGTCATCGGCGGCTACTACCAGTCCTACCCGGCCTGCCTCATCGTGCCGGAGGACTCCGCGATCAACGTCCCCGCGGACCTCAAGGGCAAGACGGTCGGCACGCCGGGCCGCAAGGGGGAGACCTGGTACGCCCTCCAGCTGGCCATGGCCACGGGTTCTCTGACCGAGTCGGACCTGACGATCCAGGACATCGGCTACACCCAGCAGGCGGCGCTCGTCGGCGGCAAGGTCGACGCGGTGGTCGGCTTCTCCAACAACGACGCCGTCCAGATCTCCCAGTCCGGCACTCCTGTACGCACCATCCAGGTCGCCGACCAGATCCCCCTCGTCGGCGCCTCACTGGTGACGACCCGCTCCCTGCTGGACTCCCGCCGCCAGGACCTCCAAGCCGCCGTCAAGGCCTCAATTGAGGGCATGAACGCCTTCGTCAAGGACCCCGACACGGCGATCGAGACCTCCAAAGAGCATGTCCAGGACCTGGTGGACAGCACTCAAGCGGCCCGCGCGCGAGAGGTCGCCGTGGCCACCGGCAAGCTGGTCAGCGGTGACGGTTCTCATCCCATCGGCTCGGTGCGGGTCGATGACGTCGCCTCGATGATCGAGTTCCTCTCCTCCCACAAACTCCTGGGAGACAAGAAGGCACCCCGGGCGACTGAGGTCTGCGTGCCCCTGGGGCAGTAGATACGCAGGTGACAGGGCACGCTGGCCGCGTCGTCGTCATCCCTCCGGCGGAGAGCTCGGCGCCAGCTCCTGCTCGCCGTCGTGGTGCTCGTAGTGGGCCATGCCGAGCTCGCGGTGCGCAATGCGCCGTAGCGCGAGGAGCACCGGCTCGTAGACCACGGTCCCCAGGACCGCCTGCCTCACCGAGTCCTCACGCGATTGCCAAGGAATGTGCTCAATATCGGCGCGAGCAGTCCGCCGCGCGGCCTCGACGTACACAGCCAGCTGCTCCGCGCTCATGGCCATGCCGATCTCCTCGGCGAAGGCCAGGGCCGAGTCGAGGTGCCTGACCGCAGGATGCTCGGGAGAGCAGGGTAGACCGAGCCGTTCTAGTACCACACGCGCCCTGCTGATTCCCGGCTCTTCGTGCTGGTGAGGAGCGGGGATCGCCTCGGTCGCGAACTTCATCGCCTCCCACGGCTCCTGATCCGGTTGATCGATCACGCCGATGACATCACGCACCTGCTCGATGGATGCACCCAGGACGTTCATGAGTCCCCGAATGAGGCGCAGCCTCTCCAAATGCTGTGTCCCATAGTCGGACTGCCGCGCATTGACGGGCGTACCGGCGGGTAGCAGACCCTCGCGGATGTAGTACTTGATCGTCGCCACCGGGGTCCCGGACTCCTGGGCGAGCTCCGAGATACGCATGATCCTCCTTCTCCAGCGGCGTCACCGGGCCGTCATGTGATATCCGGCCAGGTCCGAGCATACGAGCACGCACACCTCCCAGGACTCACGCGCGCCGACATCGAGATTCGAAGAGCAGCAGCCCGACCCATGGGTTGAAATGCCGACGACGACATCTCCTGTACCTGGCGGTTCCCGGAGGAGAGCATCGGGTTGACAAGTAGATAGCAAAGGTATCTAATCAAGTAGACACTTTCACTATCCAGTTAGGAGTCACCTTGTCCGCCCAGGCCACACATCGTTCGCTCGGCGAGCCTTCCTCCATCCCGCCATTCACCGGAACCGAGAGCCATCATCGAATCCCTCCTGCGTGGGTCATGGTTGCAATCGCCCTTCCCACCCTGATGACGTCACTGGACTCACTGGTAGTCACGATCGCGCTGCCGCAGATTCACCGGGATCTGGGGGCCTCGGTCACCGAACTGCAATGGTTCGTCAACGCCTACACGCTCACCTACGCCACGTTGATCCTGCCAACCGCAGCATTGGGGGACAGGATCGGGCGCCGCAGACTCTTCCTGTGGGCGGTGTTCCTGTTCACCTCGGCCTCGGCTCTGGCAGCACTGGCCTCCACGCCGTTGGCGCTCATCGCCGCCAGAGTGGTCCAAGGTGCCAGCGGGGCGGCCATCGGTTCGCTATCCCTGGCGCTTCTGGCCGACGCCGTACCCCCGCACCTGCGAGAGCTCGCCATCGGTGTGTGGGGCAGCGTCAACGGACTGGGTGTTGCCGCCGGCCCCATCGTCGGAGGCGCCGTCGTTGAGGATCTGCACTGGAGCTTCATCTTCTGGATCAATCTTCCGGTGGGCACCCTGTCCCTGGCGCTGGGCTGGTGGAGTCTTCGCAGACTCGCCGTCATAGACAGAAGCAGAGCCCGGACGACCGACCTCGCGGGACTGGCGATGGCAGCGACCTTTATCTTCCCGTTGACCTGGGCACTGGTGGAGGGTGGCAGCCGCGGCTGGACCAGCCCCCTGGTTCTTGGATGCCTTGCTCTAGCACTGGCCTCACTGGCCGGCTTCATCCGGCGGGAGCGCACCGCTCGCAGCGCATTCGTGCCAGTGCGCCTGTTCCGCGACCGGCGCTTCAACCTGGTCAACACTGTAGCGATGCTCTTTTCCGCCGGGATCTTCGGATCAGTGTTCCTCGTCAGTCAGTACCTTCAGATCGGGATGGGCTTCGACCCGCTGGAGTCGGGCCTGCGCGCAGCGCCATGGACCATGGTTCCCATGGTGGTGGCCCCGGTAGCGGGCGTGCTCGTCAAGCACTACGGGCCGAGGGCGGTGCTGTTGATCGGTATGGTGCTGCAGACGGCGGCAGTAGGGTGCTTCATGCTCCTGGCGCACACGAGCAGCGGTTACGGCTCCTACGTCCCGCCCATGCTCATCGCGGGTACTGGCATGGGGCTGACCTTCTCCCCGCTGGCAACCGCAGTCCTGGAGGGGATCGCGTCTCGGGACCGTGCCGTAGTCTCAGGGGTCAATCAGACGGCTCGCCAACTGGGGACGGCTACAGGCATCGCGCTGTGCACCGCCCTCTTCACCACCTTCGGCGCTTACGCCCCTGGTGAGAGATTCACCGCTGGACTCGTCCCAGCGCTGGGCGCTTGCACGGTTCTGCTGGTGGCGGCCACAGCACTTGTCATTGCCATGCCTCGCGGCCGGCTACAGCCGGCAGGCCAGCAGTGAGGAGACGAGGATGGCACGGGCCCCGACCTCGTAGAGCTCGTCCATGACCCGGTTCATGTCCGCCCGCGGGACCATGGCGCGCACCGCCACCCAGTCAGGGTTCTGCAGCGGGGAGACGGTGGGGGACTCGATGCCCGGGGTGAGGGCCGCCGCCAGGTGCAGCTTGTTCATGGGGATGTCGTAGTCCACGAGCACGTAGGCGCGGGCGCGCAGCACGCCCTCCAGGCGCCGCACGAGCGTGGCCAGCCCGGGCTCGCCGCGGAACTGCTCGGTGGTGATGAGCACGGCCTCGCTGACGAGGATCGCATCCCCGAAGGTCTCCAGGCCTGCCGCCCTCAGCGTCGTGCCGGTCTCGACGACGTCGGCGATGAGGTCGGCCACGCCTAGCTGGACGGAGGATTCCACGGCGCCGTCGAGGTGAACGGTCTGGGCCTCCACACCCCGGGATGCCAAGTAGCTGCGCACCAAGACGTCGTAGGAGGTGGCCACGCGCTTCCCAGCGACATCGGCCAGGGAGGTCATCGTGCCCCTGGGGGCAGCGAAGCGGAAGGTGGAGCGGGCGAAGCCCAGGGGCAGGTGCTCGACGGCGTCGACCCCGGAATCCAGGAGCAGGTCGCGTCCGGTGATGCCGGCGTGCACGGTGCCCTGGCCGACGTAGACGGCGATGTCGCGTGGACGCAGGAAGAACAGCTCGACGTCGTTGGCCTCGTCGACGAGCACGAGCTCGCGGCCCGTACGGCGGGTGCGGTAGCCCGCCTCGGAGAGCATGGTGACGGCGGGCTCGGACAGGGAGCCCTTGTTCGGGACAGCGATACGCAACACGGCGGTTCCTGATCTGTGGTGAGCTGTGATGAGGAGGACGAATGGATGTACGGGGGCTTCGCGATTTACAGGTAACGGTAGACGTCCTGGAGACTGTAGCCCTTGGCGACCATCATGACCTGGGCGTGGTAAAGCAGCTGGCTGATCTCCTCACAGGCGGCCTCGTCGGACTCGTGCTCGCAGGCCATCCAGGCCTCGGCAGCCTCCTCGACGAGCTTCTTGCCGATGAAGTGGACCCCGCGGTCCAGCTCCTCCACCGTCCCGGAGCCCTCGGGGCGGGTGGCCGCCTTGTGCTGCAGCTCGCTGAAAAGGTCCTCGAAGGTCTTCATGTGCCCAGGTTATCGGAAAGCGGATGGGCCGCCGACCGACCGCAGCCCTGCCCGAGACCCGAGCGGGCCATTCCCATCGTCCTACCGAAGACCCCGGGCGGGTGTCCTTCCTCACCGGGAAGCACGCGCCCGGGGCGATCCATGCGGCCCGCGCCGGCCGCTCGAACCTGCTCAGCCCGCTCCGGTTCAGTCCCGGATGGCCGCGCGTCGGGCGCCGAGCGTTGCCGATACCATTGCCATCGACCCGATGAGCAAGCTGAGGACGACGATCATCAGCCAGCGTTCGGGGAACTGGTGGGCGACGGTCATCCAGCCCCAGGGGGCCAGCCGCCACAGCCAGGTGGCCGCCATGATCTCGTTACCGCCGATAAGCAGCCCTATGACGACCAGGATGGAGTTGAGGACGATCGCCGCGACGATCCGGGTGCACAGCGCCACCGCCAGGCTGACGGCTGCGATCATGAAGGCCACGGCCGGCATCACCATGAGTCCGTAGACCGGGCCGGTCACCGCCGGCAAGTTCGGGTCAGTGCGGGTCAGAGTGTCGCCGAGGACGGTCACAATCCAGGAGATGACCAGGACCGGGAGAAGGAAGAGGGCGCTGAGGACCGCGGTTGAAGTCAGGATCCCGCCGGCTCCCTGGCGAGTGAGGAGCGTGCGCCAGGCCGGCTGAAGCCGTCCCCACACCATGATGCCGGTGATGGCCGCGGCAAGCGGCACACCGACGAGCTCGAGGAAGCTCTGCCCGTAGTCGGGCGGGTAGGCGGAGCGGAGAACCCCCAGGAAGGCAAGTAACAGGACCGCCAGAACCACCCACACGGTCCAGGGCAGGGCGCCGGCCATTGCCAGGACGGCGCTGCGCGTGCCGGGGATGCGGACCATGCGGGTGGCGGGCATGGCGCGGATCTGCGGGGTACTCCGGGGCGTCGTCGAAGCCTGTTCCGAGACGTTCTCCGGTAGCGCAGCGTCGTCGTGCTCTCTGCTGGGAAGCAGCCGGCTGAGCCAGGCGACGGATGAGGCCGAGAACTCAACACCCCTGGGCATGCCGCTGAGGACGGCCAGCCCAATGCCGACCAGGGTCAGGCCGGTCGTCAGCAGGAATCCGGGCAGGAGCGGGTAGCCCCACACCGGAGAGTCCTCCTCGAGGAGAACGGAGTTGCCGTGAACACCCAACAGGGGCAGCGGGACCCGGGCCGTCCAGGTCCACGGGAGTGTCCACCAGTCGGTCCGCTCGGCCTGAGTCACCCCCACCCCGGACCAGATGAGCCCAAGCACGGGCGCGACCCCGACGGCGATGACTCGCAACACGCGGAAGGCCGCCATACCCCAGGCGCAGGAACCGGTGACGACAATCCACATGAAGAGGGCGAACAGCAGGTACCTGTCCCAGGGCCCCCAGCCGTTGCCGATGATGAGGGCGTGCCCCACCACCGGGGCAACGAGCGCTGCCTGGCAGGCCAGCGCCGACAGGCTCAGGACCACGATGCGGGCGGTCACCACCCGGCGCGGCTCGACGGCGCGCCAGGCCGTTCCACCCTGACGCCACCGCCGTTCACGCCACTGGGCCATGGCACCGGTCAGCAGTCCCATGGGAACCGCGAAGGCCCCGGCGTACAGATGCATCCACGCCAAAGCGTTGCCGTTCCACTGCACCTCTTCGACGACTCCTCCGTTGATGGAGGCATTCGCCAGGATGATGGTGTGAACGGTGAAGATGAGAGTCGCCCCGATGATGCCCCAGGTGAAGGTGCGCCGGCTGCGGGTGAGCTCGGCACGCACCAGATCCCACAGGTTCACCTTCACCGCAGCCTTCTCCCGCACCCTCATCGGAGTCTGCGGCTGCACAGCGGCGCTCATGCGCGGACCTCCGTCTCAGTGCGACGCCCGCCTCCGGTGACGGCCTCCAGGAATGCCTTCTCCATGGCCCGCTCGTCATCGGCGTCGGCGAAATCTGCCAGCGGTCCTTCGTAGACGAGGCGCCCGGTGACCAGAACCCCGATGTCGTCGCTCATGCGGGCGATCTCGCCGAGCTGGTGGCTGGAGACGACGACGGTGCGCCCCTCATCGGCCAGGTCCCGCACGAGGTCGCGCAGCTCGATGATGCCCTGGGGGTCCAACCCGTTCTGGGGTTCATCGAGGATGAGGACCTCCGGGTCGTTCAGCAGCGCCATGGCCAGGGACAGGCGCACCTTCATCCCCGTGGAGAAGGAGCCTGCGCGCTTCCTGCCGACCCCAGCCAGACCCACGCGCTCCAGGAGCGGAGCAATCGTCTCCGGGGAGGTGCCGGTCAGGCGGCAGTGGACGAGCAGGTTGCGCCGTGCGGACAGCTGGGGGAAGAGCGCAGGACCGTTGATGGAGGCCCCCACCCGCCCCAGGCTGCGCCGGCAGAACGGATCGCCCTGGATCTCCACGCGGCCGGCGTCGGGCTTGAGCAGTCCCAGGGAGATGTTGAAGGCGGTCGACTTGCCGGCACCGTTGAGACCGAGCAGCCCGTAGACGCGTCCGGGATAGGCCGACAGGTCGAGACCGGTGAGGACCGTCTGGTGGCCGAAGGACTTCGAGACCCCGACGAGCCTCAGCCCGGGGGCAACGCCAGCGGCATGGGCGGGGGAGGGGAGAGGAGACGTTGTGGTGGTAGCTGTCATGGCCCCATGCTCGTGCGCGCCGGTACCTCGGCGGATCCCCACCAGGGACACGGTCGGCGGCCATCACCGTTGCCGTATCTCCTCCCTGGGGAGGAAGGCTACTGCGGCTGCACGAGCCCGGTGGTCAGCGCGTAGATGACGAGCTCGACCCGGTTGTGGCAGCCAGTCTTGCCCAAGATCGTCTTGACGTGGGACTTAACCGTCGACTCCGCGACATGGAGCCGCTCGCCGATCCGGGCGTTGCTCAGCCCCTGGCACACAAGAGCCAGGACGGCGTCCTCCCGCCCGGTTAAGGGCTCATAGGGTCCCGACGGCGCCCCCACAACGGGCACGGCGCCACCGGCAGGTTCCGACGGCGAGGTCGGTAGCTGCGGAGATCCCGGCTCGGCACCTGCATCAAGGTGGGCCAGGACGGTGCCAGTGACGGCAGGATCCAGCCAGGAGCCGCCGCGGGCGACGACGCGGATCGCCTCCAACAGCGTCGTCGGCTCGGCGTCCTTGAGAAGGAAACCATGGGCGCCTGCACCCAACGCCGCCAGGACGAGGTCGTCGTCGTCGAAGGTGGTCAGGACCAGGATCCGCAAAGCAGAAGTGGCCGGCACGGCCCGCAGTTCACGAATGGCACTGATCCCATCCAACACAGGCATCCGCAGATCCATGAGCACCAGATCGGCCCCGCCGTGAGAGCCGCTGGCCCGGGCGATCAGCCCCTCGATGGCCTGGCGCCCATTGACCGCCTCCAGCACGACCTCCATGTCGGGCTGTGCAGACACAAGGGCGCTGAAAGCGCTTACCAACAGCGGCTGGTCGTCCACAACGGCGACTCTGATCGCACTGGTTGCACTGGGATCCATCCAGACACTCCTTATTCTGTCTCACCGGGGTGCTGTCCCGGAACCGAGGCGCTCGCGGGCAGTTCGAGCGGCGTCACGGGGAAGTCAACGTCGATGGTGAAGAAGCTTCGACCCTCGTCATCACAGCGGACGCCGTGGGACATGGTTCCACCCACGAGCCTGAGTCGCTCCTCCAGGCCGACGAGCCCGCTGCCACCGAACGGCGAGTGCTCCGAGGCCTCGGCCACCGGGTTAGCGACGTGAAGGTGGCAGGAGGCCTGCGACAGCACCAGGCTCAGCTCGATCTGACCAGATCCGTGCCTGACGGCGTTGGTAAGGGCCTCCCCGACGAGCCGGACGAGGGTGAGCCGCTGTATCGCCGACCATGCCGCGTTGCAGCGCTCCAGAACCTCTGGTTCGGGGAGCACGGCGCTGACCCTGGCTCCTGAGCCTCGGGTGGTCTCGATGAGGACCGGGATGGTACTCAGATCCGCCAGCGGGGTGATCTCGCCGGCGTCGGAACGCAGGACGGAGACGAGCTGGCGCACGGAGGTCAGCGAGGCGTCGGCCGTGTCGCGCACGGTGATCAGGGTGGTCCGCAGCCGTTCCTCGCCGCCCAGGGCGAGGCCGGTTGCGGCCTGCACCTTGATCGTGGTGAGACTGTGTCCCACGAGGTCGTGGAGCTCTCTGGCCAGGCTGAGGCGCTCGGCCGCGACTGCCTGGGCCGCGGCGATGCCGACGTCGCGGGCCTGGTTCTCGGCGATTCTCCTCCGGGAGGAAGCCAGCAGGTGGGTCAGGACCACGACGCCAGCGAAGACCAGGCCGATAAGCGTGCGGGCCATCAAGGCGGTCCCGTTCCAGCCGGAGCCAGCCGTGGGATCGGCACTGGACTCATAGGGCCCGGCGTAGGAGGCGAAGGTGACCGGGTTGACCAGGGCGCCCGCCAGGGCCAGCAGAAGCGCAGCCGTGCCCCAGCGCCGGTCGGGCTCCCAGCGGGTGACGGTGTAGAGACTGGTGACCGCTGTGGCGATGATCGGGTTGAGGCCGAGGTTGACCGGGGAGAGGGCAACGAGGACCGCATAAGCCGCCAGCAGGGTGTAGGTCGCGATGAAGGAGGCGCGCAGGAGGCGCAGCCTGCCGAACTGCGTCAGCGCCAGTGCCGCGCACAGGGCGGAGTCGGCGACGTAGACGGTATAGGCGCCGAAGCGGAGGATGAAGGTGAGCGACTCCAGGGCGAAGGCGAGGAAAACGATCCCCAGGGCCACGTCCACCACCGGGACGGAGTACCGCGACCAGTGGCCTGCTCGCCTCGGCAGCATACGGTGACGGGCCCGCCAATCGTAGGCCGCCGACAGGTTCGTCGTCAGGGGCAGTGCCGCTTCGTCGACCGGTGCGCCCACCCGGGCGCCTTGATCAGCCACGCGCCGTCTCCGTATGCAAGAGTCGGTGCACATGGCGGCCCGCCGCGGCCGCGGTGATGAAGGCAGCCGCGTCCTCCTCGAGGCCCCGCCGCATGGTGGACAGCCTCACCCCGGTCTCCGCCTCGGCCGCGCGCAGCCGCTCCAGGAGCCCGTCGGAGGGGATCTCGATGAGGCGGTGCTGCACGGCGGCGCCCTGACGCGGTGCGCACAGGGCCTCGGCCTCCTGGCGCACCTGCGTCCCCAGTTCCCCTTCCAGGTCGGTGACGACGACGTCGGCCCCCGCCAGGGCGACCCGCCCGTAGGCGGTCATCGAGTGGTGGGATACACCCCGGTGGCGGGCGCGGGCGTCGGCCTGGGAGACACGCAGGCACGCCACCGCTCGCCCGCCCAGGGCGGCGATGGCATTGACCGTGTCCCCGCAGGCCACCCCGGAGAAGCCCCAGGGCGTCTCTGTGCCCAGGTTCCCGGGGCCCTGAATGACGACAGCGGCGTCCGCGTGCAGCACGTACCGGGCAGCCAGGAGCGCGTTGTGGACGCTGACCGCCTCGATATCACCGCCCCAGGCCTGCCCGGCCGTCACGGTACCGGCCAGCCAGCCGGCCTGGCTCAGGGCGGCGACGAGGCGGGAGTAGGCCAGGGGAAGGGCCCCGCCGTCGGTCATGATGTAGACGACACGCGGCTGCTTTTCACCCTGAGGGGAACGCAGACCGGCGAGTACGGCGGGCAGGCTCGAGTGCAGGTCGGCCACCACCACCGGCATCTCCTCCAGGTCGAGGTCGCCGATCGGCAGGGACAGCAAGCCGTGGTGAGCGGTTCCCTGTTCGTCGACGCCGGTAACCATGACCTGGTCGGGCATATAGCGGGCCTTGACGAGGTGGCCCTCATGCGGCGGGTCGGCGGGGAGAACGTCTGGGCGGGCACTGACCATGGCGTGCCCGCCGGTGCCCAGGGCACGGTCGAGGGCTGAGACCTCCAGTCTCACCCGTTCCCCGGCTTCAGGCAGCCCGGTGAGGGCCTCGTAGGCGACTGCCCGGACCTGTTGACCTGGAAGCAGGCTGCAAGCTTCTTCTGGCGCCCCGGTGATCTCCGCGTCCAGCTCTGCGCAAGAGCGTCCGGCGGGCCCCCAGACGCTCCTGGTCCCGATCACTACGCCGTCGCGCCACATCATGGCGGCAGACTATCCGGACACGCGCGCCGGAATCCGCAAGCCGACCGATTCTCCTAGGCTGGGACACCGTGAGCCAGCAGACCCGCAGTACCGAGGAGCGCCTGGTGAGCCTTCTTCTCACTCTGCGCAACACCACCACCGGCCTGAGCGCCGAAGAGCTCATAGCCGGCGTGCCGGGATACGCTTCGAACGGCCCAGCCGCCAATCCGATCTCCGCGCGCCGCAAGTTCGAACGTGACAAAGACACCCTGCGCGAGCTCGGCATCGAGGTGACTACCACCGGACACCCCGACGAGCCCCGCTACCGCATCGACGAGGAGGACTACGCTCTGCCCGCGTTGCATCTGAGCGCCGAGCAGGCTGCCTGCCTGAACTTGGCCGCCTCGGCCTGGCGCGACGGTGGCCTGCCCGCAACCGCCAGGCGGGCCCTGACCAAGCTGCGCGCAGTCAGCGAGGGCCCAGCGGGTAGCAGCTCCGCCGACCTGCCGGACCTGACCGCGGATCTGTCCGGCAGCGAGATCCCTGAAGAGCTCGTCGCCGCAATCGATGAGCGCCGTCTAGTCACCTTCGACTACATATCCGTCCGCTCGGGCACCACCCGGGCCCGCACCGTCGAGCCCCACCATCTGCGCCTCGCCGAGGGGGCCTGGTACCTCGACGCCGTCGAGCCCTCCACCGCCCCCGACACCCAAGACGACGAGCCCCAGAAGGCCCCGCGGGACAGGGCCGGCCGACCACGCACCTTCCGTCTCGCACGCATCGCCGGGCCTGTGACTGTCCACAGCCTTCCCGGTGCCTTCATCCGGCAACCCGCCAGGGCTCCCGCCCGCGAACGGGCGCTCATCGCCGTGCTTCCGGGCCGTGCCCTGGGACTGCGTCTAGCCGGCGCACGCCTCGATCCTGCTCAAGAACCGCCAACCGATCTGCCCGCGCACCTGGCGGACCGGGACCTCATCGTCGTCGAGTACGAGGACCCCTTCTCCTTCGCCAGCACCGTCGCCGCCCTCGGGAATGCCGCCATGGTGCTCGCTCCGGACTCCTTGCGCCGGGCCGTCCGGGCGCACCTGCAAGGCGTCGCCGGGCTCGCGGCTCCAGGAGGGAGCTGACGATGCCGCGCGCGTCCACCTCCGACCAGCTCGCGCGGCTGCTCGCCCTACCTGCTTGGGTTGCGGACAATCCCGGAGTCTCCGTCGAAGCGGCCGCCGAGCACTTCGGCGTCTCCCCGGCCGTCCTTGAACGGGACGTCAACACGCTGTGGGTCTCCGGCCTGCCCGGCGGTCTGCACGGGGACCTCGTGGACTTCGACGCCTCCGACTTCGACGCCGGGCGTCTGCGCCTCGCCGAGCCGCTGGGACTGGACCGCCCGGTGCGCCTGACCCGGCAGGAGGCGATCTCCCTGCTCATGGCCCTCAAGGTCCTGGCCGACCTCCTGGCCGACGACGGCGCCTCTGCTCCTGTGCTCGTCTCCACCCAACAGGCGCTGGCCGACCTACTCACGGCCGACGCTTCGGTTGACGCCGCCGACGCGCAGGCCGAGCCCTCGGCCGGCCTGGTCTCGGAGCGCTCCACCCTGGCCGGCCGTACGGCCGAGGTCCTGGGCGCCGTGCGCTCCGCGCTGCGGAACAAGCGCCGACTCCACGTGACCTACGTCTCCGCCACCGACACCCTCTCCGAGCGCGATATCGACCCCATCGCCCTGGAAAGTGATGGATCGCATATGGCGCTGGTGGCCTGGTGCCTCAGCGCCAGAGCCGAACGGAGCTTCCGTCTGGACCGGATCGAATCGGCCCGGGTTCTCGACGTCCCCGCCGTCCGGCATCGCACATCGCGCAGAAAGAACCAGCCCGAGTCCGATCGGCCTGCGGGGGAAAGGCCCCGCGCTACGCTGACCCTGCGCCCATCGGGCCGCTGGCTCACCGAGCAGATCCCCTGCGTCTCCCGGGAGGAGGGCGCGGATGGCCGTCTCAGGGCTGTCGTGGAGGGGCGCGACCGCGCCTGGCTTATCGGGCTGGTCCTCTCTGCGGGATACCACCTCATCGCCGTCGAGCCCGCCGATCTCGCCCAGGATGCCGCAGCTGCCGCCAAACACGCCCTGACCTCTTATGACGCCGATACGGAACAGCATTGATGCCGAGGAGGCCGGCTCCGTCCGCCTTGGGGAGAACCGGCGGACCCCTCGTTCAGAGGCACCTGCCGGGGAGGCTACACTCAGCCCGTATCGATAGCCCCTACCACAAGGAGCAGCGCCGTGAACCTCTTTAAGCCGTCGCACATCATCTTTCTGCTCATCGTCGTCATCCTGCTGTTCGGCTACAGGAAGCTGCCTGACGTCGCCCGGAGCGTGGGCCAATCCATGAAGGTCTTCAAAAAGGAGGTCAAGGAGCTGCGCGACGACGACTCCAAGGGCTCCCAGGCTCAGATCCAGCAGCCTCAGGAGGGCACTTACTACACCGAGCCCACCCAGGACGGTCAGACCGCCTCGCAGGGCACCGACAGCTCAGCTCAGAAGTAACCCCGTCCGGCGATAGCCGGGGACCTGGAGACGAAGGAGGCCGTGGTGCCCAAGCTCCCTCAGATCAAGCGATCGAGGCGCAAGGACAACCCCGAAGCGCGCATGTCCATCGGGGACCATCTGCGTGAGCTGCGCCAGCGTCTTTTCGTTTCCGCCGCGGGTGTCATGGTGATGACAGTCGTGGGCTATCTGCTTTACGAGCGGGCCTTCGCCCTCATCACCCGGCCCATCGAACAGGCCAATGCCAAGGGTGCGAATCTCACCCTGAATTTCGATACGATCCTGGCCTCCTTCGACATGAAGCTCGAAGTATCGATCTGGCTCGGCGTCCTGTTGTCCTCACCGTTGTGGATGTACGAGTTCTGGGCCTTCGTGGGTCCCGGCATGACCCGCAAGGAAAAGGTCTACACCTGGGCCTACGGCACCGCTGGTCTGCTTCTCTTTCTGGCCGGCGCGGCCCTGGGGATCTGGGTGATGCCGCATGCGGTCTCCATTCTCACCAGCTTCATTCCCGATGGCCCCACTGCCGGAGTGATCGGAGCGAATCTCTACTTGTCCTTCGTCATGAGGCTCATCCTCGTCTTCGGGATCGCCTTCCTCCTCCCCGAGCTTCTCGTTGCGCTCAACATGCTCGGGCTCATGCAGGGAAAGACCATGCTCAAGGGCTGGCGCTGGGCCATCATGGGCATCGTCACCTTCATGGCAATCGCCAATCCGCTGCCGGATCCCTGGTCCATGGTCTTCATGTCCGTCCCCATCGCCGGTCTGTACTTCTTGGCCTGCTTCATCTCGATCCAGCATGACAAACGGGTGGAGAGGAAACGCGATGAGCTCGATGCCGAGCTGGAGGCGGCGCTGGCAGAATAGCTGGACGCCTCGTCATTCCATTGTTCTTTTCTTCCTGACTTTCGTATCTGCAACTTCATGCGCATTGCTCTGCTGTCCAATCCCTCCTCGGGACGGGGGCGTCACTCGGCCGCCGACGACGTCGCCCGCCAGATCCTGAGCGAAGCCGGGCACGAGGTCCTCCACGTGCGCGGCAGCTCCTACGACCAGGCGCGCCGTGCCGGCCGGGCCCTCCTGGGAGACGGACCGGACAGTAACGTTGAGGCGCTGGTCGTCGTTGGCGGGGACGGCATGGTGCACCTGGGGGTGGACATCGTCGCCACGACGGGGGTACCGCTGGGCATCGTGGCCACCGGTACTGGTAATGACATCGCCAGACACTTCGGTCTGCCCAGCCGAGATGCCTCTGCTTCGGCCCGTCTCATCAGCCAGGCGCTGGCCGGTGACGGCGCGATCATCGCCATCGACGCGATCTATGCCTCCCGCCCGGACGGCACCCTGCTCGCCCCGCAGCGACGCTGGTCCCTGGCCGTGGTCAGTGCCGGTCTGGACGCCGCCGTCAACGCCCGTGCCAACACCCTGACCTGGCCCGCCCGCGAGGGGCGCTACGTACGCGCCTTCACGGCCGAGCTCGCGGCTCTGGCCCCTTACGGATTCCGGGTCACCACCGACGAGGGCGCTTGGGAGGGACCCGCGCTCCTGCTGGCAGTGGCCAACACCCGCTACATCGGCGGCGGCATGGACCTGGCGCCCCAAGCCGATCCCGCCGACGGTCTCCTGGAGGTCCTGCGCCTGGATCCTGTGAGCCGTCCCCGTCTGGTCTCCCTGTTCCGCCGGCTCTTCAAAGGCTCCCACCTGACCGACCCGGCCGTCCACGTCGAGCGCAGCCGCACCGTCACCATCGAGGCGCTGGATGAGCGCACCGGCCATGACCGGGGCCTGCGACCGCCTCCGCACCCCTTCGCCGACGGCGAGCCGCTGGCCGAGCTGCCCCTGCGCCTCGAGGCCGTCCCCGACGCCGTACGGCTGCTCCTGCCGACCCGGGGCTGATCCGGCCCGTAGGGTGTCCCCATGAGCTCACCAGCCGAGCGCTACGCCGCATCCCGTCGTCGACAGGCCGCCGCCGGCAGTGAACTCGCCCGCTTCGCCCGGGGCTACGACTTCCCGCTCGACTCCTTCCAGGAGGAGGCCTGCGCCGCCGTCGAGAGGGGAGAAGGCGTCCTCGTCGCGGCCCCGACGGGTGCAGGAAAAACAGTGGTGGGGGAGTTCGCCGTCCACCTGGGCCTGGCTCGGGGGCACAAGGCTTTCTACACCACGCCGATTAAGGCACTGAGCAACCAGAAATATCTGGATCTCGTAGCCCGACACGGCGAGGAGCACGTGGGGCTGCTCACCGGCGACACCTCCGTCAACCCCCACGCCGACGTCGTGGTCATGACCACCGAGGTACTGCGCAATATGCTCTACTCGGGCTCACGCGACCTGGACCGACTGGGCTTCGTGGTCATGGACGAAGTTCACTATCTGGCCGATCGCTTCCGCGGGCCGGTGTGGGAAGAGGTCATCATCCACCTGCCCGCCGAGGTCCAGGTCATCTCCCTGTCCGCCACGGTCTCGAACGCAGAGGAGTTCGGCGACTGGCTCGGGCAAGTGCGGGGAAGGACCGCTGTTGTCGTCTCCGAGAAGCGACCCGTGCCGCTGACCCAGCACATGATGGTCGGGCGTCGTCTTCTGCCCCTTTACTCCCGCCCCATCGATGTCGCAGAGCTCACAGGCGCCGCCGGCACGGCGGAGTCGGAGCAGTCAGAACAGGCGGCGCAGCCCCCGCTCAACCCCGAGCTGCTCAAGGCCGTCAAGCAGGCCCGGCGTGCTGCCGCCTCCGGGGGCTCCTCCAAGAACAGTTACCGCAGTCGGGGCGGCGGCTCCACCCGGGGGCCGCAGCCCTGGAAGCGCTCCGCGGGTGGGGCACGCGCACCCCGTCGCGGCGAGGGCGGGGCCCGCACGGCTCGGTTGAAGCCGCCGTCGCGGCTCCAGGTCGTCAAGGCTCTTGAGGCAGCGCGGCTGCTTCCCGCCATCGTCTTCGTCTTCTCCCGAGCCGGCTGCGAGCAGGCCGTCAACCAGGTGGTGAGTACCGGGGTCGACCTGACCACGGAGGCGGAGGCCGCCCGGATCCGTGAGGTGATTGAACGGCGCACTGCAGACATACCGGCCGGTGACCTGGGGGTCCTCGGCTTCCGCTTCTGGGCCCACGCCCTGGAGTGCGGTGTTGCCGCGCATCACGCGGGGCTGCTGCCGGTGTTCAAGGAGACGGTTGAGGAGCTCTTCAGCGCGGGGCTGGTCAAGGTCGTCTACGCCACCGAGACTCTGGCGTTGGGCATCAACATGCCTGCGCGCACGGTGGTTCTGGAGTCGCTTCGCAAGTGGAACGGGGCTGCTCACGTCACCCTCAGTCCGGGGGAGTACACCCAGCTGACGGGCCGGGCGGGGCGCCGCGGCATCGACATCGAGGGCCACGCGGTCGTCCTGGCCACCGACGACCTCGAGCCGGCCACGGTCTCCTCCTTGGCCTCCCGGCGCACCTACCCGCTGGTCTCAGCCTTCCGTCCCACTTACAACATGGCTGTCAACCTTCTCGAGCGTATGCCGCGGGCGCGGGCGCGCGAGGTGCTCGAGGAGTCCTTCGCCCAGTTCCAGGCTGACCGCGGCGTTGTGGAGCTGGCCGCTCAGGCGCGCCGCAAGCGCCGCAGCCTCGAGGGCCTGGAGAAGGACATGGCCTGCCGCCTGGGCGACTTCCGCGAGTACGCGGCCATACGTCAGGCCATCGCCGATGCCGAAGCGGATCTGTCGCGGGACCGGGCCGCCTCACGCCGCAGCGAGGCGGGGCGGGCCATGAGCGCGCTGGAGCGCGGCGACGTCGTCGTCTTCCGCAGGGGACGCCGCCGCCGTCACGGCATTGTTCTCGAGATCGGTGCTAACCGGACCGGGACGCCCACGCTCACGGTGCTGGGGGAGGATTCACGGGTGGTCGCCCTGACTCCGGACACGGCCCCGGACGGCGTCATGCGCGTGGGCGCGCTGCGGGTGGCCGACTCGGTGGACCCCCACCGGCCCCGGGATCGCGACCGGCTCGTCCAGCGTCTGGTCGATGCACTGCGTGCCGGGGACCTGGAGGAGGGGTCGCGTCGTTCACGCCCCCGCTCGAGCCGAGCCCAGGCCCGCCGCGACAGCATTGTCGACAACCTCGAGCGCCTGCGCCACGACATGCGATCCCATCCCTGCCACGGATGCCCCGACCGGGAGGAGCACGCCAGGGTGGGCCGCAAGTGGTCGCGGGCGAAGGCCGAGGCCGAGCGCCTGCAGCGACGCATCGAGACCCGTACCGGCACTATTGCCCGCCTCTTCGACGCCGTGTGCGACATTCTGCTCGAACTGGGCTATCTGCAGCCCGTGGACCGTGGTCATCCCGAGCGCGAGCTGAGAGTGACGGCGGCCGGCAAGATCCTGGCCCGGATCTATGCCGAGCGGGACCTGCTCATCGCAGAGTGCCTGCGCACGGGTGTCTTCGAGGGCCTCGGTGTCGGCGAGCTCGCCGGGGCGCTGAGCGCCTGTGTCTACGAACCGCGCCTGAGCGCGCAGTCGATCGGTCTACCGGTGGCTCCCGGGTCGAGGCTCGGCCAGTGCCTGCGTGCCCAGCTGGGCGTCTCGCACCGGCTCCATGACCTGGAGTCCCTGGCCCGTATCGAGGCGTCCTCGGGCGCGGAGCCGGCACTGGCCGGAGCAGTCCAGGCCTGGTGCGACGGCGCACAGCTTGCAGACATCCTCGATGCCACCGAATTGACGGCCGGGGATTTCGTGCGCTGGTGCAAGCAGCTGCTCGACGTCGTCGGCCAGATCGCCAGCATCTCACCGCCGCCGAACGCCGCCCCCGAGCAGACCAGGGCGATCACCGAGCTGTCGCTGCGGGCCGCCGAGGTCTCCCTGGACCTCAACCGGGGAGTGGTGAGCTGGTCCGCCGTGTGAGACCCGCACCCTGCTATGCGTCCCCAATCATCTTCCAGCCGCCCCTAACAGGCCGCAGCGAGTAGTCTCGTTGCGGCCGACACCCCGCACGACAGGACTTACGCCCTCATGTCAGGCTTCTTTGCACTTCTTGACGACATCGCCACGCTCGCCAAGCTGACACTGTCAACCGTTGACGACACGGCGTCGATCGCCGTCAAGGCCTCCGCGAAGGTTTCGGCGGCGGCTGTCGACGACGTGGCCACCACACCCCAGTACGTCACCGGCATCACCCCGGATCGCGAGCTGCCCATTATCAAGCGGATCACGCTGGGATCGCTTCGCAACAAGCTCCTCATCATCCTGCCGATCGGCCTGCTACTGACGGCGGTGGCACCCTGGCTCCTACCGGTCGCGCTCGTCATCGGCGGCACCTATCTGTGCTTCGAGGGAGGGGAGAAGATCCTGGAGCGCTTCGGCCGTACCAGGCACGCCAAGGAGGACACCGGCCCGGTCGACGAGGCCCAGATCATCCGTCAGGCCATCACCACGGACTTCGTCCTGTCCACCGAAATCATGCTGTTGGCCCTGGCCGAGGTGGAGGGGGAGTCCTCCATGCGGCGCATCATCGTCCTGGTCCTCATCGCCCTGCTCATCACCTTTGCCGTTTACGGCCTGGTCGCCGCCCTCATCAAGCTCGACGACGCCGGGGCGCACCTAGCCGGTCAGGGCCGCACGGGCGCCGTCCGGTCCGTCGGCCGCGCGATCGTGAAGTCGGCGCCGGCGCTCTTCCGCGGCATCGGGATCGTCGGCACCGTGGCGATGCTGTGGGTCGGTGGCCACATCCTGGCGGTCAACCTCGCCAAGGTCGGCTTCCACCCGTTGCACCAGGTCATCGAGTGGGCCGAGGAACTCGCCCATAACCCGGTCCTGTCCTGGATCACCGGGACGGCCATGTCCTGTCTCGTCGGAACGGTTATCGGCACGCTGCTGGCTCTGGCCTGGCAGCCCGTGCACCATGTCCTGACCCACCGCCGGGCCCACGACTGAGAGCTACCTGCTGAGCCCGTCACCGAGGAAGGCAAGAATGGCGCGCACCCGCCGGTTCTCCTCGGAGGGGTCCAGCCCCAGCTTGAGGAAGATCGCCGAGACGTGCTTGGCGACTGCCGCCCCTGACACAACCATCTGAGCCGAGATCTGACTGTTCGACAGCCCCCGGGCCATGAGCTCGAGGACCTCGAGCTCGCGCGGCGTCAGATCCGCGAGCCCCGAGCGAGAGCTGCGCACCATGGCCCGAGCCACCTCCGGGTCGGTCACCATGCCTCCGGCCAGGACCACTCGCAGGGAGCCCAGGAAGTCCGCAACCTCCGAGACCCTGTCCTTGAGCAGGTAGCCTGTTCCACCGGCGTCTACCGGGGCATCGGAGGCGAGGAGCTGCTGGGCGTAGGTCGCCGACACGTACTGGCTGAGCACCATGATGGACACGGCTGGGTGACGGCGCCGAATATCCAGCGCTGCCTCCAGGCCGTCGTTCCTCATGGACGGCGGCATACGGACATCGGTGATCACGGCATCGGGTAGGCGTCCCCGGCCATCCAGGTAGTCGATGCGCTGGACGAGTGCCGGCGCACTGCTCTCCCGGGCGACGACGTCGTAGCCCTGGCGCTCCAGCAGGCCCGCCAGCCCCTCGCGCAGGAGGGCCGAGTCATCGGCGATCACCAGTGAGGGGGCCGTGTTCATGTCTCCTGCCCTTCTGCGCCAATCGTGCCGCCCGCACTATCCACACTATCGATGCCAGTACCGCTCTCCCCGCGGGCCAGGAGGAGGGGCAGGTGCGCCGCGACCTGGGTCGGCCCACCTGGGGGACTGGACAGCAGAAGCTCTCCACCGAAGGCCGCAAGCCGTTCTCTCATGCCCGCCAGGCCGTGACCCGGCTGGAGATAGGCCCCGCCAGGTCCGGTGTCGACGACGCAGACTCTCAGGGTATTATCCACGGTCAGCAGGATCGTGACCTCGGCTCCGGGAGCATGCTTGAGCGCATTGGTCATCGCCTCCAGAGCAAAGAAGTAGGCGGCTGCCAGGACACCCTCAGGCATCGTCGGCAGAGGGTGCGGACAAACGATTCTGATGGTCCTGCCAGTCCTGTCGACTCGATCCACCGCGTCTGTCAGAGCCGCTTCCAGGCCGAGGTCGGTGAGCACCTGGGGGTGGATACCGCGCACCGTGGTGCGCAGTGACTCGAGCCCGCCGGCGATGGCCGACTTCGCCTCGGCCAGAAGAGCAGCGAGTGCGGGATCCACGGTGACGGCAGGGGAGAGCTGCGCCTCGCCGAGCTTCATGAGCCCGACTACGAGCCGTTGCTGAGCGCCGTCGTGCAGATCGCGTTCGATACGGCGGCGCTCGATCTCGTAGGCCGCAACGATCTCCCGACGGGAGGCTGTCAGCTCAGCGATCCGTCGGGCGGCAACGGCCTCATGCGTGGGTCTGACCTTGCCGAGCCATCGCGGAGAGAACCTGAGCTGCACGCCTCCAAGGTACTGTGTCCCGTCCGCCTGAGCTGGCAGGCCGGGCATCGGCTGCCCAAGAGGTATACCCAGCACTACCTCGACAGCAGTGCGAGCACTATCGCTATCGCGCCGAGAAAACGATGAAATGAGAGGCATGAGCACACCACTGATCACCACCAGCGATATTGTCAAGCGATTCGGTACGGTGACGGCTCTGGCCGGAGTGAGTATCAACATCTCCGTAGGTGAGAGCGTCGCAATCATGGGGCCCTCGGGCTCAGGCAAATCGACCCTGCTGCACTGCCTGTCCGGAGTCCTCGTCCCGGACCAGGGGAGCGTTAGCTTCGGGGGCACCGAGATCTCCGGTCTCACTGATGCGCGGCGATCCCATCTGCGGTTGTGCGAGCTGGGATTCGTTTTTCAGGACAGCCAACTCATCCCCGAGCTACCGGCTCGGGAGAACGTGGCTCTTCCGCTCATGCTTACCGGCACACCGACGCGTTCGGCACTGCGCGCCGCCGACGACATGCTTGCCCGGCTCGGCCTGGCGGATCTCAAGGGCCGGCGCCCCGCGCAGATGTCCGGCGGTCAGGCCCAGCGGATTGCGATCGCTCGGGCGCTGGTGAGCAGTCCCCGCGCCATTTTCGCCGATGAGCCCTCCGGCGCCCTGGACCAGGCAACCGGTCACGAGATGATGCAGCTGCTGACAGCAGCCGTCTCCATGGCCGGCGCGACGCTGGTTGTGGTCACGCACGATGTCAATGTCGCACGCTGGTGCTCGCGCCTCATCGAGATCCGTGACGGACTGGTCCACTCCGACCGTCTCTTGAACGTCAACACGGCCGACCGCTCCGCACTGGCCTCGGGGATGGAGACGATCCGATGAATACCTCAAGCACTTCAGGTCCCCGCTCCATCAGCGTGTCCAGGGCAGACTCCTCCCGCCCCGGCTTTCCGGTCCTCGCCTGCCTCACTGCGCGCCTGACCCGTGCACGGCTCGCCTCCCGCGAGGGAGAGACGCTGCTGTACCTGGCCAGCGTCCTGGCCTACACCGTAGCCACCTGCGCGGCCTTGACCGTCGCTGGGGGCACGTGGATGCTCTACAGCCGTGGAACGCACCCCGAACGGATTCCGGTGTGGGTGGACGCGGCCAAGAACGCGGGCTATGGCTTCGACTTCATGGCATCGCAGTACCTCAGCATGTCGGTTCTGGCCTGCGCCATGCTGGTGCCGGCCATGGTGGGGCTGGCCTCCAGTGCCGCGGTCCTGGGAGCGCGCAGCCGTGAAAGGCGCCTGGCTGTTCTGCGCCTGATGGGCCTGTCCGGGGCCGACGTCACCCGTATGTCCCTGCTGGACGCCCTTGTCCAGTCGGTGGTAGGCGCAGTCATCGGCACCGCTGTCTACCTGGTCACGCTTCCCGCCTGGGGCGGACTCACCGCCATGGGAACCCGGATCACCGCCGGCGAGATGGTGCTGCCACTGCGGTACCTGGCCGTTGTCCTGGTGGGAGTCGTCACGGTTGGCCAGGTTTCGGCCTGGCGGGGGCTGCGCCAGGTGCGGATCTCCCCACTGGGTGTCTCACGACGGACCAACAGACCGCGTGCCGGCGTCTGGCGCGTCATCGTGTTCCTCGTGACGCTATTCGGTGCCCCGCAGATCATCAGGTCGGTACCGCAGCAGCACCGTTTCATCATCGTGTGCGTCACGATCGTGGCACTCATCGCCGTCTTCGACCTGGCCGGGTCATGGTTCACGCAGCTGCTCTCCCGGGGGCTCGCCCACCTACGCGGCCCGGTCATGCGTTGGACCGCTCGCCGCATCCAGGCCGCACCCACCACGACGTGGCACCGGGTCTCCGCCATGGGGCTGCTGGCCTTCATCGGCGGTTTCATGTCACCCATGCCGCTGGGGCTGAGCACCATGTCAACGAAGGAAACCGATTCGGCTGAGTCTTTCATCTACGGCATCCTGTGGGACGTTGACAAGGGTGCCATCATCACCCTGGCCTTCGGGTTCGCCCTGACGGCCACATCCATCCTCATCACCCAGGCCTCAGGAACCATTGAGCGCACGGAGCAGTCCCACAGTCTGCGCCGCATGGGCGCTCCCGCAGGCTACGGCCTGCGCGTCATGTGGATGGAGGCCTATACGCCGCTCCTCCTCGCCGTTCTGGGTGGTGCGGGACTGGGCATCGTCATGGGCTCCCTCCTGATGGGTACCTCTCCAATGTCCGGCACGTCTCCGCTGGCCCTTGGCGTCATCATCGTCGGCCTGGTGCTCACAGGCCTCGCCCTGAGCGCCTGCCATCCGTTGTACTACCGGCTCCTGGGGACCCAGGAGCGCCACAACGACTGACGCTCCCGCCCCCGGTTCCACCCATCTACGGGAACGAGAAGAGGCGCAGGCGCATTGCCCGTATGCTTCACCGCGTGACAGTGCCCTCCCGGTCGCCCTCCTGGCTGCGTTCCTGCTCTCCCCGCTGGCTTCTCCGATCAGCCCCAGCCGTCGTGTCACTGCTGGCGGGTCTGGCCACCTACACCGCCTTTCCGCCGATGAACCTGTGGTGGTCGGCCCTCATCGGGGTCGGGGCACTCATGCTTCTCATCCGCGGTCGCGGGTTCTGGGCCGGGGCCGGGCTGGGGCTGCTCTACGGTTTCGGTCTGTTCACGCCCCTGCTGCACTTCACGATGGTGGGCATGGGCAACCCGATCGGTTGGATCGCGCTGACGGTCTTCGAATCGCTCTATCTGGCCGGTTTCGGCGGGGCCTGGGCCGTGGTAAGCCGCCTCCCACGGCTCAAGGGATCATCCGGTGGGCTGCGCGTGCTGCGCCGGGTACCCACCGACGCCGCGAACGTGCTTGCCTTTGCTCTGCTGTGGTCAGGGGTCGAGGAGCTGCGCTCCGTCTGGCCGTTGGGCGGTTTCCCCTTCGGTCGCCTGGCCTTCGCCATGGCCGACGCACCGGTCTTACCGGCTGCGGCCTACCTCGGCAGCGCCGGGGTGGGACTGCTGGTCGCGCTGGCCGCAGCATGCGCGGCCCACGCGGCTCAGGCCGTCTACAAGCGCCGCGTCATCCCCGTCATCGTCTCCACGGCGCTCGCCGCGACCCTGCTCATCGCGCCCCACGCGCTGCCGCTGGACACTCGCGCAGAGAACGGCACTGTTCGCATCGGTGCCGTCCAGGGCAATGTGGCCACCGACTTCGAGGACGCCTTCAACCGGGCTCTGGAGGTCACCGGTAACCACGCCACAGCTACCAAGGAACTGGCCTCCGACGTCGGTCCCGGCAGCCTCGACCTGGTCGTCTGGCCGGAGAACTCCGCGGATCTGGACCCGCGTGACTACCCGGCCTCGGCGACGATCATCGACGAGGCCGCCCAGGCCGTGCAGGCGCCGGTGCTCGTAGGCGCTGTGCCCTTCGTCGGCGACATCCGCTATAACGACATCCTCGTGTGGAACCCCGGAGACGGCGCAGGGAAGTCGGATCATCCCTACTACCGCAAGCACCGACCAGTGCCCTTCGCCGAGTACATTCCCGCCCGTTCCCTCGTGCGTCGCCTGACCACCCAGGTGGATCGCGTCGGTGTCGACATGCGGCCCGGTACCGGCTCCAGCACGCTGACAGTCCCTACGGCCGCCCAAGGCCGTGCCATCACCTTCGCCATGGGGGTCTGCTTCGAGGTCGCCTACGATGACATCCTGCGCACCGGCATCAAGCAGGGCGGGCAAGCGATCATCATTCCGACGAACAACGCCTCCTTCCTCGACTCCGGCGAGGCCGCCCAGCAGCTCGCCCAGGGGCGGGTCCAGGCCGTGGTCCACGGGCGCAGCGTCATCCAGGCCTCCACTGTCGGCTACACGGCGATCATCAACCCCCGTGGCAAAGTCGAGCAGGTCACTCGGCCATATACGCGAGCGAGCCTCGTGGCCGACGTCGCGCTGCGCAGCTCCCAGACCATCGCCGACCGGCTCGGCCCCTGGCCCGGCATCATCATCCTCACCGGCGCGGTCGTACTGATCGCGGCCGGTATCCTGAATCTTGTGCGCCTTCGGCGGAAGGCGGCCGCTCCGGCTCGACGTCGTCGCGGCTGATCTCGGATACCCTCGGGGTGTCTCAGGTAGCCTCGGCACCACGCCCCCAAACCTTGGAGAGAGAAGTGAAGGCACTCGTCGTCATCCCGACCTACAACGAGATTGAGTCCCTGCCCGTGGCACTGGACCGGGTTCGTGAGCACGCACCCGAGGCAGATATTCTCGTCGTCGACGACGGCTCCCCCGACGGCACCGGCGACTACGCCGACACGCGCGCGAACGAGGACTCCCACATCCACGTCCTGCACCGCTCGGAGAAGAACGGACTGGGCCCGGCCTACCTCGCCGGCTTCTCCTGGGCACTGGCGGCGGGCTACGAGCTCATCGTCGAGATGGACGCCGACGGCTCCCACCGGGCCGAGGACCTGGCCCTACTCATTCAGCGCGCTGAGATGGCTGATGAGCCCGATCTCGTCATCGGCTCGCGCTGGGTCTCCGGCGGAGCCACCGAGGGCTGGGACGCCAAGCGGGTCGCGCTGTCGAGGGCGGGGAACCTCTATATCAATGCCATGCTGGGGCTGCGCGTCAAGGACGCGACCGCCGGTTTCCGGGTCTTCCGCGCCTCTATTCTGCGCCGCATGGACCTGAGCAAAGTCGAGGCCCTCGGGTACGGCTTCCAGGTCAACATAACCAAGCTCGTCGACGAAGTCGGAGGCCGTATCGTGGAAATGCCCATCACCTTCCTCGAGCGGGAGGCGGGGCAGTCCAAGCTGTCCGGGGGGATCTTCACCGAGGAACTGTCCCTGGTGACCCGCTGGGGCGTCGCCAAGCGCTCCGGCCAGCTGCTCGACGCCGCCAAGGTCGCCGGAAGCAGGCTGCGTGCGGCCCGCGACAATCACCGCCGGGCCGCTGGCGGCTACCAGCGACGCCCGTCGGCCGCGTCGCGCCAGAAGCGCTCTTAAGAGGACAAGGAGTCTTATCCGTCGACTCGCTCGCGGTAGACCTCGCCGCTTCGCAGCGCCTCGAGTCGCTCATTGAGGAGGACCTCGAGTTCCTCGACCTTACGGCGCTCCAGGAGCATGTCCCAGTGGGTGCGTGGGGTCTTCTTGGGCTCGTCGGGCTCGGGATCATCCTCGCCGCGCCGAGCGGCGGGCTGCCCGCACTCGGGGCACTCCCAGGTGGGGGGTACCTCGGCCTCGGTCGACATCGGGATCTTGGTGACGTGCGCCATCGGGCACTCGTAGCCGACGATGATCCGCTCAGCGAACTCGACGCCATCCTCCGACTCCATCGACTTCGCTCCGATGGTCATGCCCCGCAGTGCGCGGTCTGCCATGTTCGTGGCCTCCTCGTGGCTCGTCTCTCGCCGGTGCCCTGCTCTCGGCGGCGCAGGCGGCTCGCCTTCAGGTCACCGGTGCGTCAACACCGGGGGAGGGCGTTTTGTTCCCACCCGTTTCGACGCGATCCGGGTGACGATGATACCGGTTGGTGGAGCATGCCACGCCGTCGGGCCGAATCAGCCGCGGAACAGAAATGAGCACTGTTGGGAACCGACGTGCACGGCGTGTGCCTAGCCTCGGAACACTGCATACTTGGCCCTATGGCTCAGCGTATCGGCATCCTCACGGCGGGCGGCGACGCCCCGGGACTCAACGCAGCGATCCGAGGCTTCGGGAAGGCGGCGATTCAGCAGCACGGGTGGGAACTCATCGGCTTCCGAGACGGCATGCGGGGTCTGGCCGAAAACCGCTTCACCGAGCTCGATGCCGCCGCACTGTCCGGAATCCTCACCACCGGCGGAACCATGCTGGGAACCAGCCGGGATAAGGTGCATCGCATGATGGTGGGCGGAGAGCCCCGTGACATGGTGCCATCGATCGTGGAGAACTGCGAGAAGAACGGGATCGACGCGCTCGTGTGCCTCGGTGGGGGCGGTACCGCGAAGAACGCCAAGCGCCTCATGGACGCGGGACTCAACGTCATCCACCTGCCCAAGACCATCGACAACGACATCGTCCACACCGACTCCTCCTTCGGCTTCGCCACGGCTCTGGAGATCGCCACGGAGGCCGTGGACAGGTTGCACTCGACGGCGCACTCCCACCACCGCATCATCCTCACCGAGATCATGGGGCACCGGGCCGGGTGGCTGGCCCTGGGCGCCGGCATCGCAGGCGGGGCGGATGTCATCCTGCTGCCCGAGATTCCGTACTCGGTGGACGCGATCGCGGACAAGATCGAGCGCCGCCGCTCCCACGGATCGTCCTTCTCGGTGGTGGCTGTGGCCGAGGGGGCGCTGTCGGTGACGGATCACGCAGAGCTGAAGCACGCCCGGGCCCTGGTCAAGGACGCCTCCAGCCCCGAGCGCAAGGCGATGGCCAAGCGAGGCGTTGAACGACTGGAGGCCTCCCACCGCGCCAATACCTTCACCCTGGCCGAGCAGCTGGAGGGTTTAACCGGCCTGGAGGCGCGTGTCTCCATCCTGGGGTACGTGCAGCGTGGCGGCTCGCCCTGCGGGGCCGACCGCATGCTGGGCACGCGCCTGGGAGTAGCCGGCGCCAACGCGATCGCCGAGGGCCGTTACGGCGTTATGGTCGCCGACCGCGGCAATGGGACAGAGCTGGTGCCGCTCAAGGACGTGGCCGGACGCACCAAGTTCGTTCCAGCCGACCACGAGTGGATCCAGGCCGCCCGCGCCGTGGGGACGGCATTGGGGGACTGAGTCCTCGGCCTGAGCGGCGTGCGGCTCTGTAAACTCCCGCGCCTCAGCGGGGGAGGAGCGGCCCCTGGATCCAGGCGATCTCTCCCGGTTCCACACCGGCCGGGGCATCACCGGAGACGATGACGTCGGCACGCTCCCAAGGGCGGTCCTTGGTGAAGAAGGTGCGCTCGCCCGCCATCCACCAGTGCCAGAAGCGCACCGACTCCTCGGCGTCGCCATTGACACCCTCTTCAATATCGCGGCTGATGCCGCGGCGCTCGGCCACATCGTCTCCGGTCTGGACCCAGACGTGAGCGTCAATGAGGCTACCGACCGCTCGTAGGCCGGCTCCGGTTCCTTCGACGACGACCAGGGGAGAGCCGGTCGGGATGCGGATGGAGCCCTCGCGGCCGTGTTCCCGCCACTTGTCCGGGACGAGGTCGAGGCAGCCAGCCTCACGCAACTGAGTCAGGGTGTCGACGAGCAGCTGGTCCCAGTCGTAGAGCGGCTCGTTCCAGATGAGGTCGTCAAGGTGGAAAGCTTGCGCGCCGGGGACAGCCGCCGTTAGTGCCGCGGTGAGCGTTGTCTTGCCGGATCCGCCTCGCCCGTCGATGGCGATGATCGCCGGCCGTCCCTCCGGGACTCCGACGAGACTCAGCAGGTGCGCCACGAAGTCGTCGGAGCCGCTGACCCGCCACTGAGTGACTGCGGGCTCCTCGGGCTGGAGCTGGATGGACTCAGTGCCATTCACCTGCCGGAAACGATTGTCGTCGGTGAGGTTTTGATAATTATTCATGCGATGTTTCTCCTTGGATACCAATCAAGTGCTACCATACCATCATGGCTCACTTTTTTGTTCTTGATATTATATACACGCAGGGTGCTGAAGCCGTCGATCCCTACCTGGAGGCCCATCGTCAGTACCTTACCCACCATTACAAAAATGGTAGATTCCTAGCCAGTGGGCGCAAGGATCCCAGAACAGGCGGTATCATTATTGCTGTCGGTGCGCGCAACGAGATTTCAGAAGTTGTGGCTAAAGACCCGTTCGTAGTGAACGATGTTGCAAAGTATTCAATTACCGAATTTATTCCGACAATGACGTCACCTCATCTCGAGAATTATCGCGAAAGCCTGTAAATAGTAAACATAAGCTCCAATCAATGTAAAGAACGGCTCATGATGGTCAGATCAAGGAGCTGTCCGAACTTCTCACCTGCCTGCGGGACAGTGCCGACAATGTTGAAACCATAGCGTTCGTGCAGATGTACCGAGGCAATGTTGCCGGCCTCGATGAGAGCGATCATGGTGCGGTCCCCGGCCGCCCTGGAGGCCTCGATCAGTGCGGCCAGAAGCCTGGAGCCAAGACCACGACCTTGAACGGCTGGGGACAGGTAGATCGAGTCCTCGACCGTGCGGGCATAGCCCTCGTAGGAGTGCCATACACCGGCGACGGCGAAGCCGACGATCTCTTGAGGTTTACCGTCCACGTGGGCGACGAGTGCCGTTCCGCGCTGGACCATGGGGGCCAGCCAGGCCTCGGCCTGGACAGGGTCCTGCTCGATGCTCGTCCAGATCGCCAGGGACTCCTGTACGGCTGCATTGCGGAGACAACGGATACCGGGGGAGTCCTCCATGGTTGCTGGACGGATCCGGTAGACCCCTGCCATCGCCATGAGCCGCCTTTCTCAACGTATTGGGCCAGGTATCGGCCCGTCAGAGTCGTCCGGTCCGTCACCATCTGGTCGGCGTTCCGGTGGACACGATACGACTGCCGTCGTGGCCGGCTCCGGGGCTGAGGTCGATGATCCTCCAGTCAGCGTGCGCCATGATGGCCTGATTGTTCCAGGTGGCGCCAGATCACGCCTGGGCGGCAGCACAGAGCAGCGCGGAAGCGCCACTACCTATTGCCGATAATGTACATTATGTCATTCTTGCTGAAGTGAGAGGCTCCCCTCCGGCAACCTCGTCCGTCGCAACCTCTAGAAAGCCCCCGCTGACGCGCACCACGACACTGCGCGCTCTCATCCGTCACGTCATGCGAACCGCAAACACCGTGTAGCGTTCGCAGAGCGCGCCAGCAGGCTCGCCTACCGAATATTTTCATCAGGGAGCCTCATGTTCCTTGCACTACGCGAGATCCGCCACGAACCCGCTCGCTTCGCCCTCATCATCTCCGTCATCACCCTGGTGGCGTACCTCACTTTTTTTCTGGGCTCATTGGCCATCGGGCTGGCACACCTCTACCGCGCCGGAATCGACGGCTGGAACAGTGCCAGCATCGTCATCACCGATGCCTCCAACGAGAACCTCTCCGCCTCACGTCTGAGTGACGAACAGGTCAGCACCGCCAAGGCGTTGGCCAAGGAGAACGGCACAACCGCATCAACCCTTATGAGCATGGCCGCCGTGGCCCAGGCTCCGGACGTCAAGGACGAGGATGGCGAGGCACTGAGAGATGACGTTTTCGCCCTCGGCATCGACCTGGATGGAGAGCTCAGCCCTGCTGTGGCCAGCGGCCGAGCGATTTCCAACCCCGGTAAGGAGATTCTCGTTGACGACTCCCTTGAGGCCAAGGGAGTCAGACTTGGCGACACAATCCGGCTCTTGGGCTCCAACCACGACTGGACAATCGTCGGCTTCACCCAGGACACGACCCTTCAATCGGTTCCCATGGTGACCCTGGATCGTCAAGCACTGAGTCAGCACGGACCCGCCAGCCTGTCCCCCGCAGTCTCGGCGGTCGCGTTCAAGGCGGACCTCACCACAGACGGCCAGGCCATGAAGACCGCGCAGGATGCGGGTCTGACGATCCTCACCAGCGAGGAGCTCATTGAGACACTACCCGGATACTCGGCACAGGTCCTCACCTTCAGCCTCATGATCGGTTCGCTGATCATCATCGCCTCGACCGTGCTGGGCATCTTCATCTATGTGCTGACTCTGCAGAAGCGATCGGTTCTAGGGATCCTCAAGGCACGTGGTATACCCACGGGCTACCTCATCCGTTCCGGCTGCGCGCAGACACTCGTGCTGGCAGTCACCGGTGTCGGTACTGGGCTGCTCCTGACGTTAGGGACCTCCTTGGTTCTGCCCAGCGCCGTGCCGTTCAGAATCTCCATTCCCCTCGATCTGCTCATCGCCGCCGCCTTCATACTCATCTCTGTCATCGGCGGTTTCATTTCCGTGCGGATTATTTCCAAAATAGACCCAGCGGAGGCCATTTCATGACGACGTCCACGGCACCAACCACAGTCATGTCCCTGAACTCGGTGAGCCGGGATTACCGCCAAGGCGATGAAACCGTTCACGCGCTGCGCAGCACGAACCTTCAGCTCCGCGCCGGTGAGCTGGTGGGTATTCTGGGGCCATCCGGCTCGGGGAAGTCAACGCTCCTGACTGTCATGGGCGGTTTGCGCACCCCTTCCAGCGGTACTGTCACCATCTCGGGCGAGCCATTCTCCGCCCTGCCGGAGAAGCGCAGGGCCAGGCTCCGGTTTCGGCGCATCGGTTTCGTTCTCCAGGCCTCGGGCCTGGTTCCCTTCCTGAGGCTCAACGACCAGTTCGGTCTGCACAACCGGGTGGGCCGCACGAAAGATAACACCGATAGACGCGATCATCTCCTGGACTCACTCGGTATCTCGAAGCGAGCTCACGCCTACCCCTCCGAGCTCTCCGGGGGCGAGCGGCAGCGCGCTGCCATCGCGGTGGCGCTCTATCACGAACCGGACATCATCCTTGCGGACGAGCCGACCGCCTCTCTGGACACCAGGCATGCTCAGGATGTGGCCCACCTGCTTGCTGATCAGACCCACGAGCTGGGCAAGGCCACCGTCATGGTCACCCACGACGAGCGGCTTCTCCCCATGTGCGACCGGGTTCTGGTCATGCACGACGGCGTCCTGACCGAGAAGAGCGGCAGAGCCGACTCGCACTGAGCTCGCGCTGGTTCGTCTCTTCCCGGGGAACTACAGTCGTGAGGCGTGTCCACGATTCCGAACTCTGACCACTTCCCCACGGCCGTCTTCCTCGGTGACTCCGTCACGACCGGCTGGCGAGCACTGAGCCATCCCCGCAACCGCTGGACGTCGCTGGTGTGCGAGCACCAGCGGTGGCGGGAAGTGAATCTGGCGGCGGACGGTCTCGGCTTCTTCGCGCGCCGCGGAGGTCATCTTCCCGGAGGCCAACGCTCGCCGTCGTGCCGAGACAGAACCTGGTTGGAGGCGGTTCTACGCTGTGAGCCCGACGTCGTGACGATCAGCCTGGGCCTAAATGACGCCGCTTTCCTCCCCTCACAGCGTGAGCTGGTCGAACAGGCGATCGACCATGACCTCACCTTCATCTCCGCCCGGCTGCGGAGTGCAACGATCGTCATCGCCCCCTATTTTCCCTCTCTGGAGATCGGCCCCAGGTTCCAGGCCATCCACCGGCTCGTCCACGAGAGGGCCACTTCTGTGGGCCTGACCTCCACCGATGCGCTGACGACGGCGATCAACGGCGACGAGGATCGACTGGCCATCGACGGCATCCATCCCGACGACGCCGGGCACGCCCAGATGGCCCGCGCCATGATCTCCTTCTACGCCGGGATCCTGCCGAGCACGTAACCTTCCATTCACGTTTGCGCAGGTCAGTTGGGGAATGACTCCCTCGAGGCATATGCTTGAGAGCAGATCGCACAACCGTGAACGACCAAGGAGCTCGAGGACCCACTAGTGGAGTCACACCGCGAACCCACACTGGCTGATGTTGCCCAGGCTGCAGGCGTCTCGCTAACCACAGTCTCCCGCGTGCTGAACAACCGCGGCTACCTCTCCCAGGAGACACGGGAGCGGGTAGCCGAGGCGATCGCACAGCTGAACTATCGCCCCAATCAGATCGCCCGGGCGCTGCACGGCAAGTCCACGCAGTCGATCGGGCTGATCGTTCCTACTGTCGCCCTACCCTTCTTCGGCGAGCTCACCGAGCACGTCGAGGATTTCTTGGCCGACCGTGGCTATAGGACGTTCGTCTGCAACTCCATGGGCAAGGCGGACCGAGAGCTCGAGTACCTCGACCTGCTGGTCTCGCACCGGGTTGACGGCATCATCTCCAGCGCTCACAACGACGGCCTGGCCGACTACAGCTCGATTCATCTGCCTGTGGTCAGTGTGGATCGGGAGCTCTCCCCCACCGTGCCCAATGTCCGCTGCGACAACGAGGCCGGCGGCCGTATCGCCGCCGAGTACCTGCTCAAGAGAGGGGCGCGTCGTCCAGCGCTGTTGACTTCTCGCACCGGTATTCACAACCTGCGGGAGAAGGGATACCGCCAGGTACTCCAGCAGGCCGGTATCGAACCGGTGGTCCTTACCGTCGATTTCAACACCCCCAACGCCGAACGCCCTGCCCTTATCCGCGAACGGCTCGAAATCGTCGCCGATGACGTTGACGCAGTCTTCGCCACCGATGATCTCGCTGCCGCTCAAGTGGTGGAGTGGGCTGCCGAGCGTGGCCTGAGGATTCCTGACGACTTCAAGGTCGTCGGTTTCGACGGCACGATCGCCATGCAGCACGCCCTGCCGTCGCTGACAACTATCCAGCAACCCATCGCGAAGCTGGCCCGAGCCGCCGTCGACCTGCTCTTGAACCGAATCGAGTCCATCCCCTCGGGCGATGACCACTCTAGCGTGTCCCGAAAGCACCTTCGGGCCCCCTCCCCCATGGAAGTCAAGCTGCTCATCGGTCGCACCGCCTAGTGAATGGCTAGTGACACACCGGTGAGGCCCCGACCTTGTCGGTCGGGGCCTCACCGAGTTCCTGTCACGGTGAAGTCTCAGCGGATCAGACCTTGGCCTCCGCGGTGTCGGCCTGGGCACCTTCCTCGTCGTCGCCAGACTCCTCGGTCTTGCGCACGACGTCGAAGAGGGCGTCACCCCGGTGGATCGTTCCCGCAGCGTGCTTTTCGATGCCCTCGTACCCCTGGGCGTTGGATACGACGATCGGAGTGACGGTCTGGTAACCGGCGGCTCCGACAGCAGCCCAGTCGACGTCCACCAGAGGCATGCCGCGCAGGACCTTGTCGCCGACCTTGACCTTAGGACTGAAGTGCTTGCCGTCGAGCTGGACGGTCTCCATTCCGACGTGGATGAGCAGCTCGACGCCGCTGGCCGCGCGCAGTCCATAGGCGTGCCCGGTCGGGAAGGCCACAAGGACCTCGCCGTCGACCGGGGAGACAACCGGCCCCCCGGCGGGTGCGATGGCCATGCCCGGGCCGAGCATGCCGGAGGCGAAGCTCTGATCCTCCACCTCGGACAGCGGCATTGCGCGCCCCTGGATCGGGGCGGTGACGGTGAAGTCCTCGGCGGCCTCGGCGGGCAGCTCGACGGCCTCGGCGTGCTCGGCCATGGCCTCGGCCTCCAGGGCCGCCTCGTCGGCGTCGATATCGTCCCCGGCCAGCGAGGCCTTGCCGCGAGTGGTGCCGTAGGCAAAGGCAGCGGCGAAAGCGGCGATGAAGACGATCACCTCGAGAATGAGGTACTTGAGGATGTCGTCGGGGACGATCGAGACGAAGCCGACGAATCCGGCGGCGCCCAGAGCCTGGTTGTGGATGTCGAGCAGAGCAACAGCAGCGCCCCCGACGGAGGCCACGCCCATCCCGATGAAGAAGGGCCAGCGCAGACGCAGGTTGACACCGAAGATCGCGGGCTCGGTAATGCCGACGATCGCAGAGACACCACCGGCACCGGCCAGCCCCTTCATCTTGGAGTCCTTGGTCAGGAAGAAGACCGCCAGGGTCACGGCGCCCTGGGCGATGTTGGCCATGGAGGCGATCGGGAAGATGAAGGATCCGGGACCGCCGCTGCTCATCTGCGCGATAAGAGGCAGCTCCACCGCCGGGAAGGACTGGTGCAGGCCAGTGACGACGATCGGCGAGTAGACCAGGCCGAAGAGGAAACCGCCCACGGGGCCTGCGGTCGTGTACAGCCAGCTCAGGCCGTTAGTGATTCCATCGGAGAGCTCACGCGCCAGAGGGCCGACGACGACGAAGGTGAGGAAGCCGGTCACCAGCAGCGTGATGAGCGGGGTCAGCAGGAAGTCAGCAGTCCCGGACAGGCGCTTGTGGAGCCATTTCTCGATGTACGCCAGCAGCCATGAGACGCACAGGACGGGAATGACCATGGCCTGGTAGCCGATCTTGTCCACGGTCAGGCCGAAAAGGTGCCACACCTCAATGGTGCCGGCCTGCCGAGCCGTCTCGATCTCGTAGGCGCTGGTCAGCTGGGTGGAGACCATGGCAGCCCCCATGGCCGCGCCCAGGTAGACGTTGCCACCGAAGCGCTTGACCGCGGAGAAGCCGACAAGCACGGGCAGGAAGGCGAAAGCCGCCGAGGAGACGAGGTTGATGACGTCGTCGTAGTCGGCGAGCCACGAGAACCTGTCGACCAACCCGTAGGCGCCAGTGGGGTTGTCCGAGGCGACGAAGGCGGGCGAAGTGAAGAAGTCTGCTGTGAGGACGTTGTGGATCGCCATCATGAGACCACCTGCCACCAGGGCCGGGAGCAGAGGCACGAAGATGTCGGCGATCGCCTTGATGAAACGGGAGAGTGGGTTACCGCTCTTGGCGGCCTGCTCCTTGGCCTCGTCCTTGGAGACCTCCTTGACCCCTCCGGTGTGGATCATCTCGGAGAAGACGAGGTCGACGTCTCCCGGTCCGACGATGATTTGGAACATGCCGCCCGCGATGAAGGTGCCCTTGAGGTCCGGGTCCTTATCGAGAGCTTTCTGGTCGACCTTGTCCATGTCGTTGAGGACAAGACGTAGACGCGTCGCGCAGTGCGCTGCTGCGTTGATGTTGTCGGCGCCGCCGACGTACGTCAGGACGTCCTTCGCCACGCGGGCGTGATCCATTGCCACCCGGGGTTCCTTTCTCGTGATGGGACCGCAACAGCTGGGAGGGCTGGGAAACCCGCTGGTCGGGAACGTCGCTGACTCCCGGCGGCCACACCTATGTCAATCGTTGGTCACAGTACAGTGAGTCACAGCACTCTGCAACCGGAGAGGTAGCCCCGGTCTATTCCCCGAATCCGAGCTGCTGAACCGTCGTTTCTCCGCGTCATGGTGCGAGCCTCAGAGGGCTTCGGGGACCGGTGTGAAAGTCCTGACGCGGCCGGATTTCAGCGTGAGGACTCCCCCCGCCAGAAGTCGCGCTCCCGAGCTGTCGGGATCGACGAAGCTGCGCATCGTGAAGGCCAGGGCCCCGTCGCCGACGAAGACCTCGGTCAGTGAACGGTCATGAACGATCTCCAGTACCGAAGCACCCCCTTCGGGAAGCGTCACCGTACGCACGGCGCCGTGCTGGTTGTATCGGGAGGTCGAGCGATCCACCCGGAGCGCTCCCCCGTCCAGGATGATATCCACGTAAGACCGATCGGTCCCGATCCGCACTCCCCACGCTCCTGAGGTTCGGTCCGGCTCCGCCTCCAGACGCAGCTGCCAGCTGCGGTGCCCATGCAGCTCAGCCGGCTCGTACTGACCGGAGTCAAGAGGCGTCCCCACCAGAGCCGGTTGTCCGGCGTCGTGAGGCAGGTCGGTGGCGGGACGTTGAATGAGTCGGCCGTTCTTCAGGCTCAATGCCCGGGGCAGACTCAGGGCGTGAACCCACTGGCCGGACTGGATCGAGGGCTGGTCATCCTCGGAAGCGTTGCCGGCCCAGGCGGTCAGCAGCACCGGCCCGGGCTCGGAGGGCCTGCGCGCGAAGACCTGGGGAGCGTAGAACTCGAAGCCGCGGTCGACCTCGTGAAAGGTGCCGTCGGTGTCTCGAAGCTCGGTCCCCTTAAGGTGCCCCACCGTGTAAACGCAGGGGAAGATGTTCTCGAATCCTTCCCGCTGCGGGGTGATGCCCTGGGGGCACCAGATGAGAACGTCCCACTCCTCGCCGGTGTCCTCGTCCGTCACCCGCACCAGACCAGGGCACTCCCACATGTAGCCGAAGGAGCTGAAGGCACCGCCCGCGCCGGGGAAGGTAAGCTCGCCCTCGAATTCCCAGGAGACCAGGTCCCGGGAGCGGTACAGGACCGCAGCACCGGTCTCGTTGACCCGCTGGACGCCGATGAGCATCCGGTACTCCCCCGGCCGATCGGGGTCCCGGAAAACCTGCGGGTCGCGGTAGTGGGCGGTGTAACCCTCGGCGTTGGCGGGGATGAGGGGGTTGCCGGGCCACTTGGTGAAATTTCTCAGATCACTGCTGGTGACCAGGCACTGGCTGGCGGTGCGCTCGTCGGTGACCGGATCCTTGAGGTTGCCGGTGTAGAAGAGCTGATAGGGGGCCTGGACGGGGGCTCCTTCGAGCTCGCGGCCCTCCAGGACGATCGCGTTGCCGGAGTAGGCGCCGGACAGGTCGTAAGAGGAGTCGGGGACGATGGTGGGCCCGTGGTGGTTCCAGTGCAGCAGATCTGTCGAGGAGGAATGGCCCCAGTAGACCAGCTTGCGGTGGGGATGGAACGGGCTGAACTGGAAGAAGGCGTGATAGGTGGCTCCATCGACCAGGAGGCCGTTGGGATCGTTGAGCCGTCCCACGGGTGGAACGACGTGGAAGCGCGGATAATCGGGGTCGTCGGCCGCGGCGGAAGTAGCAATAGCGTCCAGGGCCAGGCCCTTGAGGTCCTCAGTCACGCTCGGATGTTAGCAGGACCACTCCCCCGTGCCGGGTGTGCGCCCAGTGGGCGACCGATGGAAGGCCGGCGGGCGGTCAGTTTTGAGGTCAGTGGAAGTACGGGATGATGAGCCACAGCCCGAACAGGGCGATCATGGCGGCGATGGCGATGAAGACGGCCGCCAGGACCTGGGCCAGGCGTATGCCCTCGACCTGGCCGACCTCGTGCTTAGCGTGCACCGTGGCCATCATGCGGGCGGCCAGCGAGCAGATAACGAGGATGAAGGCGGTGCCCAACACTGTGACTACGGTCACCGACCCTAACGAGCCCCAGTCGATCGTCATACCAGTCATGCCATGGATCCTGTCCTCATCGGCTGCGCGCTCTCCTGGTCTGTTGTGCCATTGACGATCTCGGAGCGCACCTCCTCAAGCGTGCGCGGTTGGCGCCCCATCTCCGGATCCCGCTTGCCGACGACAACCTCGGAGGCGTCATTGACATTGGAGAAGTCCACTCGGTGGTGGCCTGCCTGGCGAATGATCGCGAGAGCCCCAAGAATGAGCAGGCAGATGACGGCGATGGTGCCCGGCACCCCTCCCTTGACTGCGACGTAGGAGGTGGCAGCACCCACCAAACCCGAGCACGGGAGCGTCACCAACCAGGCGATTGCCATCTTTCCGGCGGTCCCCCAGGACACTTTGGTACCCCGGCCGATTCCCGAGCCCAGGATGGAGCCGGTGCAGATGTGGGTGGTGGACAAGGCGAAGCCCAGATGGGACGAGGCCAGGATCGCTACCGTTGAGGCGGTCTCGGAGGCGAAGCCCTGCGGGGCCTCGACGTGCACCAGTCCTCGTCCCATGGTCCGCATGATGCGCCATCCGCCGGAGTAGGTTCCCAGACCAATAGCAAGTCCCGCCGCAGCGATGACCCACCAATGCGGTCCGGTGCCGGCCTGCTGGTAGCCGCCGGCCACAAGTGCAAGGGTGATGACCCCCATGGTCTTCTGTCCGTCGGACGTGCCGTGGGACAGGGCCACCAGTGAGGCGGTCACTCGCTGGCTGCTGCGGAAGAGCCTCTGCGAATACGGGTTGGTCGGATGAGCGATGCGATAGGCGAGCGCCGTCGCCAGCGCCGAGGCCAGCCCGGCCACGACCGGTGCGATAACGGCCGGCAGGATGATCTTGGAGATCACTGTTCCCCAGTGGACGCCCTGGACACCGGCAGCCACAACCACCGCTCCGATGAGCCCCCCAAACAGCGCATGCGACGACGATGAGGGCAGCCCGAAGAGCCAGGTCGCCAGGTTCCACAAGATGGCGCCGGCCAAACCCGCGAAGATCATAGCCGGCGCCGCCTGGACCACAGCGTCATCGAACATTCCGTGAGAGATCGTCTTGGAGACCTCTGTCGACAGACAGGCGCCAATCACGTTGAGCACCGCGGCGACCAGAACCGCTCGCCTCGGTGTGAAAGCGCCGGTCGCCACCGACGTCGCCATGGCATTGGACGAGTCGTGGAAACCATTGGTGAAGTCGAAGACAAGAGCAGTGACGACGACAACGATCACGAGGAAGAGAATGGTGCTCATACCGTTCCCGATGGGAGATTGAGTGACCCTTCCCGCCGCCCTTCCGGGCGGGCGCGGGGCCCGGGGCGCTTGAGCGCAACCCACCAGTATTGTTACCCGCCGACCGCCCCGCTGCCTAACCGATCGCGCGAAGGCTCGGCATCAACACCTGACGTCTCCTGCATACGCGATACTCAGGAGCCAGCGACACGGTCTTTCGTCCCAACCTGGGAACAACGACCCTGAGCCGATTGTCACGTCCCACAAAGGACTCACGACGCGCTGGGATTGCCCGAAAAGAGGGGCCTGTCACGATAGGGTCGCCACATGGCAGCGGATACCACTAACAGCCTGGACAGCATCCACAGCGGAACCCTCCCCGGAACGAGCTCCGACACGGAGTCGATGACGGACATCGATCTGGGGATCGACCTGGGAACGACCCGCACCGTCGTTGTACGTGCTGATCGGGGAAACTATCCGGTTCTCAGCTTCGCCGACGATAACGGTGACGAGCACGACTTCATGCCTTCGTTGACCGCGCTGCGCGATGGTGAGCTCGTCCACGGTTTCGCTGCCAGGCAGGCCGCCCATCAGGGCGCCCCTTTGCTGCGTAGCCTCAAACGCGTTCTGGCATCCCCCACGCTGACTGCCTCCACCCCGGTGACATTGGGCGAGCAGACCTTCTCCGCCTTGGAGGTTCTCACCAGCTACTTGCGCCACCTGCGAACAGAGCTGTCGAAGCAGGATGTGGACATTAACCGGGCCCGCGCAGTCGTTGCGGTACCCGCCCACGCCTATGGGGCCCAGCGCCTGCTGACCCTGGAGGCCTTCCAAGGGGCTGGCTTCTGCGTCGCTGCCATGCTCAACGAGCCCAGCGCCGCAGGTTTCGAGTACACGCATCGCAAGGCGACAACCGTCTCCGCCAAGCGCACCCGGGTCCTGGTCTACGACCTGGGAGGGGGCACGTTCGATACCTCCCTGGTCGACGTCATCGGCACCTCGCACGAGGTTCTGGCCTCTCACGGGCTGGGCGACCTGGGCGGTGACGACATCGACCTGCTCATGGCCACGATGGTGCTGAACAAAGCCGGGATCGCGGAGCAGGATCTGTCCCACACCGAGCTTGACGACCTGCTGGATCAGTGCCGGGACGCTAAGGAGCACCTGACCCCTCAGAGCCGCCGGGTGCTCGTCGTCCTGCGGGGCCAGGACATCGTCCTGCCCGTGGCGGATCTGTATCAAGCCAGCACTCCACTCATCGAGCGCTCGCTGGCCACGATGGCTCCGCTGGTCGGCAGACTCGACGACGGCAGCCCTGACCTGACAGACATCGCCGGCGTCTATCTGGTGGGCGGCGCGTCCGGTTTTCCGCTGGTCCCCCGACTCGTGCGCGAGCGCTTCGGGCGTCGAGTCCATCGCTCCCCCTACCCGGGAGCCTCCACGGCCATCGGTCTGGCAATCGCTGCCGACCGCAGCAGCGATTACGACCTCACCGATCGTCTCTCGCGCGGTTTCGGGGTCTTCCGTGAGGCCGACGCCGGTCACCGACTCACCTTCGATGCGATTCTCAACCCGGAGTCCGTCCAAGCCTCCCCCGACGGCCGTGAGGGAACGGTCCTGACCCGCGAGTACGATGCGGCCCACAACATCGGCTGGTACCGATTCGTTGAATGCGCCGACGTCGATGAGGCCGGCGAGCCCCGAGGTGAGATCGCCCCCTACCAGGACATCGTCTTCCCCTTCGACGCATCGTTGCGGGACATGGACGATCAGGAGCTGCGCACCTACTCCGTGGAACGGCGCGACCAGGGTCCTCGGATCCAGGAGCACTACCGCATCGATGAGGCCGGTCTGGTGCGAGTTACCATCACCGACCTCACCGACGGGTACAGCCGTCGCTACGTCCTGGGACGGCGCACCGAGTAGGTCGAGTAGGTCTTCGCGGACCCGAGTCGATCAGTGCGCACGACGGCACACGCGATCAGGGGCGCACAGCATCGGAGACCCGGGTCAGAGTCCGGATCTCCTCATCACTGAGCTCAAGGGTCAGGGCGTCCACAATCGGAGCCAGTTGCCTCAGGCTGCGCGCCGAGGCCAGCGGGGCGGTGACGCCGGGCCGGTCGCGCAGCCAGGCCAGCGCCACTGCGGCGGGCTCCACCCGGTGGGCTTCAGCGATCTGGACGACGGCGTCGACGACGTCGTAGCACTCCGGCCGCTGGTAGTCGGCGACCATGTCAGCGCGATCTCCGTGGACCGCTTCGCCCCGACGGTACTTTCCCGTGAGGAAGCCCGCGGCCAGAGCGAAATAGGGCATCATCCCCATGCCGAGCTCGGCAGCAGTCTGTCCCCTGCCGCCCGGGCCTTCGACATCGTCGCGATGGAGGAGGTTGTAATGGGGCTGCAAGACGATGGGCCTGGCGCAGCCCTGGGAATCGGCGATAGCGAACCACTGCCGGATGCGCTCGGGCGCGTAGTTAGACAGTCCCACATATCTGATCTTGCCGGCTCGTCGGGCCTCTTCGAAGGCGGAGACAGTCTCCTCAAGCGGGGTGGACTCGTCATCGAAATGGGCATAGTAGATGTCGATGGCCTCGGTGCGCAGACGCGACAGTGACTCCTCCAGCGCCAGGCGGACGTTACCGGCGCTCAGTCCGGGCCGGTCGGGTTTGGTGGACACCTTCGTGGCCAGGACAATGCGATCACGCACGGGGCGTGAGGATAGCCAGTTCCCGATGACGGCCTCCGACTCCCCTCCGGAGTTGCCCGGCGCCCAGTATGAGTATCCGTCGGCGGTGTCGACGAGGTTTCCGCCTGCATCCAGGTAGGCGTCGAGAACGTCGAAGGAGACGGCTTCGTCCGCCGTCCAGCCGAAGACATTGCCTCCCAGCCCGATGGGATTGATCTGGAGGTCAGCGAGCGCGCGTGTCGATGTTCCAGTCATGTTCTCTCCTGATCTCTCAACGGCGCCTTGATGACATTTTGTCCTGTCATAGCAAGGCCAACAGGGTCAGGATACGTCCGAGGCCGGAACCCTACCCGCGGTTCCAGCCTCGGCGAACAACGCGCTCAGGAACGTTTCCCCTTGAGGATCAGATGGCCTGCTGCCGTTTTGCCGCCCGGCGCTTGGCCAGCTCGTCCTCGACGAGTGGCGTCCCAAGCGCCTGAGCATGGTCGACGGGCAGGTCCGCCAGTGCGCCCTCGACCTCGTGCCATACCCTACCCACCGCGATGCCGAACACACCCTGGCCGCCGGCAACGAGGTCGACGACCTCATCGGCGGAGGTGCACTCATAGACCGAGGCTCCGTCGCTCATCAGGGTGATGGAGGCCAGATCCTCCACGCCGCGCGAATGCAGAGCGCTGACAGCCGTGCGGATCTGCTGCAGGGACACCCCGGTATCCAGAAGCCGCTTGACGACCTTGAGAACAAGAATGTCACGGAAGGAGTAGAGGCGCTGGGAACCCGATCCCCTGGCGCTGCGGATCGACGGCTCGACCAGGCCTGTACGAGCCCAGTAGTCGAGCTGACGGTAGGTGATGCCGGCTGCACGGCAGGCGACTGGACCCCGGTAGCCCGAATCGGCGTCGAGCTGCGGGAGCGGATCTCCGAACAGCATGCCCTGAGTACGCTGAGGCCTCGCTACCGCACTGGCTTCATTCATGCTCACGAGCTGCTCCTGTCACCGGAATGAGACGCGCCTGCAAGTGACGCGGCGGCTCGCTTCGTGCGGCCACGACTCCACGATAGGGCCAGTTGGGGCGATGCTCAACGAAGGGCACGCCCTATCTCGATGTGCCGTCAGGCATGAATCTTCAGGTGAGGATGAGCATCTTGCTCGGAACACAGAGCATTCGCCCGAAATGGAGCCGTTCCACCAGTAGCACACCGACAATCAGAAGTGCCGCAGATCACACCTCAAGTCACACGAGTCACATCAGTCCCGCGTGTCGTCGGCGAGGTCATTGGTCCGCAACAGCATTCGCCGCCATTGCTCGAACTGCTCGGCTCCGTAATCATCGCTGAGATCAACGGCCCTGAGCCGCGTCAGAGATCTGCTGGCGTGTACCGGGAACCGGTGGTAGCCACTCAGAAGAAGCCCCTCACCCGGGGTGCAGGGAACTGCCATGACCTTGTCCGCGCATGCGGGCGCCTCGACGACCAGCCTGGCGACAAGGCGCGCGTCGTCGTCGACGTCGAGCTCGGTGCGCCCGATACGCCCGCCCAAAGCTTCAACGATGTCATCGAGGAGCCTGGGCCAAGATGGCGAGCGATACGAACCGTGAGCCTGCAGAACCAGTCCTTCATGGGCAGTCACCGGAATCGCCAGCATCGCCGGCCCACCATCCTCCACGAGGACAGCGACCAGGCCGTCATCAGGATTGGTGGACCTGACGCCCACCAACTGCATCAATGGCACGCCCCAACCCTAAGGGGAGCTACTCGGTCCTGTCCCGGGAACGCGCACGCTACAAGTGCTGACTTTCGTCGACTCGCGGCGCCGTTAGAGCGCCTTCACCAGGCGCTCGCGCGAGCATGTCGTCAGCCCAGTGAGTCGACAGCGCGGCGCAGCAGAATCGTGTGCAGATCCGCGACGAGCTCAGCCAATTCGCGAGCCGTCTCCTCACCGGCGCTACGGGACCGAGACCGGCGCGGGGCCACTGCCTGGTCGATCGTATCCGCCTCGCGCTCGGCCGACGCCCGTACCGCACGCAGGTTGCGCAGAGGCACGCCCTTGCGGGTGATCTCCAGGGCCAGGCGCACGGTTCTCAGGTTCTGCTGACTGTAACGCCCCCGGACATCGGGGCTGACAAGACCAACGGAAACGAGCTCCTCGATCTGAGACTCGCTGGCACCGGAGTGGGCCAGGAGTGCTTCCAGGTCCATGGGCCCATCGTCAACGATCTTGCCGTCACGAGCGACCACGCGGGCAATGGGCTGGGGGGCGGGAGCATCGGCATCGGTATCCAGACGCGCCAGACGGTCCCGAATGACGTGCAATGGAAGGTACTCGTCCCGCTGCACCGCCAAGGCGTAGCGCAAGCGCTCCAGATCCGCCTGGGAATAGCGCCTGTACCCGTTACCGACGCGGTGGGGGCTGATGAGCCCCTCCCCCTCGAGGTAGCGAACCTTGGAGATCGACAGGGCTGGAAACTCCACCTTGAGGAGATCCACCACCTGCCCGATCTTCATCACCGGCTCGCGGGAGATACCGCGGGGCCAAGTCCCGCCGTCCGGGAGCTCGGAAGCGTCGGGCGAGGAGGAGGGTCGCTTCTCGTTTCGTGCGGTTGCGGAGCTCACCGAGACGCGGCTCCGCCTTGGGGGCCGGGGTGGTAGGTCATCCGGTACTTACCGATCTGGACCTCATCACCGGAACGGAGAGCCACCTGCTCCACACGCGTACGGTTGACGTAAGTGCCGTTGAGAGAGCCCGAGTCTCGAACCCCGTAGCCACCGTCAGGCAGGGACGAGAAGACCGCGTGCTTCCTGGAGACGGTGACGTCGTCCAGGAAAATGTCGGCACGTGGGTGGCGCCCCACGGTTGTCTCCTCGGCATCCAGAAGGAACCGCGCCCCTGTGGTCGGCCCGTGATGGACGAGAAGAAGCGCCGTTCCCGACGGTAGAGCAGCGATCGCGGCGGCGTCCTGCTGACTCAGCCCCACCATCGGAGAGGAGACCGAGTCAGCGACATCGGCAACCCCGAAGGTCTGGGTGGAGGAGGGATCCTGCTCGATCGGACTGCTCGACATCATTCCTGCCCCTCAGTTCGTTGCGGCGCCCGGTGCGCCGCCTCAGGCACCACCATACCGTTCGTTGCACCGACGTCGAGTCAGCATCGCGACATGACTTGCTCCGAATAGTAAGAAGCCTACCCGCCGGCCGCCCCGGCCGACGCCGCGAGGTGATCGGGAGCACCGCATGAGGGTCTCAGAAGGGTAACGACGCCCCCTGATGTTGCTCAGGTTAGGACAAAGGTCCTATCGATGGGAGGGACCTTGTCGATCAGGCAGACGCTAAGCGGACATGACGGGCGGCGAGAGCGCGGCGCAGGTCGTCAAGGCTCTTGAGGAGGAGCCGACGCAGGGCGAGCGGCGCCTCGGGGTGGGAAGAGAGCCAGTCGTCAACCGCCTGAGCATCGCCCTCGTCCCCGCAGGCGGGGAACAGCCCTAGGACCAGCCGGGTGGCGATCTCCTGATCTCGATCGGCCCATATCCCTTGAAGCTCCTGGAGGTAGCGAGAGGTGAATGGGGCCGTCAACCGGCGGTGAGCGTCGACGGCGAAACCCGCGATCAGGGCGTCAACATGGTCGTTGCTCAAGGTTGTGTCACTCAGAAGACGGTTGAAGACCTCCGTCTTGAGCTCTTCTCGGGGCCGCGAGCTGGTGGCCTTCAGGTGGCGGGTCAGACCGCCGGCCGTCGGGTCCGCCTCCCGCTGTGCGTCAAGCTCATCGAAGCTGACGGCGTCCAACCTCGCCAGAGCGGTCAGTGCCCGCCACTTCAGATCAGCGTCGAGCTCCAGTCCGGGAAGGTCGCCGTTGAGCAGCCCTCGAATGCGGGCGACGACCTGCGATGCGACGTCCTCACCGAGTAGGCCCGCCTGTCCCGCGGCCTCCAGCCAGGCGCGAGCACGGATGAGCTGGGAATCTGAGCCCGGCGCAGCGGCACGCAGTCTGCTCCAGCCACCGCGCACGGAGAGAGGCTCAGAGTCTTCCGGGTCCCCTGTCGGGTCGTCTGCAAGGAGTCTGTCCAATAGCGCCCGACGTGTCCCGGGGCCGCTGTACCGGCTGGCTGCTCGCAGTGCCTGGCTCAGCAGCGTGGCCAGGGTGCCCGGTTCGGTGTCGTCGTCGGCGTGCGCCAGGACGGCCTCCACGAACAGCGGTGAGCCGATGAAGGCGTCCCGCAGAAGGTTGTGCAGCATCGACCAGGCCAGGGCCCGGGCCATGGGGTCGCGGACGGATCCGAGTGAGGCGGCCAGACAGGACAGGGAGTCATTGTCCGGTCGCACGACGGCATAGGTAAGGTCCTCGTCGTTGACCAGGATGACGTCGGGTGCGAGCAGCCCCACCGCCTCTGGGACCTCGACTTGCTCGGTCTCTATGGTCACCGGCAGACGGTGGGTGCGCACCAGCGCGCCGTCCTCGTCCAAGGAGTACAGACCGACGACGAGCGTGTGCGGACGCAGCACTGGCTCCCCGGTGATCGGGTCGGTGCCCTCCTGGCGAAGAGTCAGTGAGGCGATCCGCCCACCGTCAACGACCAACTCGTTGGTAAGGATGGAGGGACCCGCTGTGTGCAGCCAGGCCCGGGCCCAGTCCTGCATGTCGCGGCCTGATACCTGCGAAAGCACGTCAAGGAAGTCGTCCAAGGCGGCGTTGCCGTAGGCGCTGCGCTCGAAGAGACGCCCGGCTGCCTCCAGGAAGGCGTCCTGGCCCACATGGGCGACAAGCTGTTTGAGGACGGAGGCGCCCTTGGCGTACGTGATGCCGTCGAAGGCCTGACGGGCGGCCTCGACGTCGTCTACCTGCGCAACGATGGGGTGGGTGGTAGCTGGCCGGGAGTCCTCCAGGTACGCCCAGGCCTTACGGGTGGAGGCGAAGCTCACCCATGCCTCGGTGAAGCCGGCGGCCTCGCTCGCCGCCCAGGTCCCCTGGTGGTCGGCGAAGGACTCCTTGAGCCAGGTGTCCTCCCACCAGGTGGGAGTGACGAGGTCGCCGAACCACATGTGGCACATCTCGTGGAGGATCGTGTTTGCGCGCCCCGCCCTTTGGGAGCGGGTGACCGGCCCGCGGAAGAGGAAGAGGTCCTCGTTGAAGGTGACGCAGCCGGGATTCTCCATGGCACCGAGGTTGTACTCCGGGACGAGTACGCTGTCGTAGGAGTCCCAGGGATATCCATAGCTGTAGACCCGATCGTAGAAGTCCAGGCCCGCCCGCGTGACATCGAGGAGCTCGACGGCGTCGAGATGGTCGGCCAGGCTGGCCCGGCAGGACCACGACAACGGGACGGTGAGCCCTTCGCGGCCCGGGGAGCTCCACCGCCCGGTCACCCGGTGCCAGGGGCCGGCGGCCAGCACGGTGAGGTAGCTGGGCAGAGGCTTGGAGACGGCGAAGGACGTCACCTCGACGTCGCCACCGACCTCACCGCTGTCGGTGTCGGCCAAGTCAGCCGGCGCGTGCGCACTCGAGCCGCCTGTCACCGGACACGTGTTGGACATGACCGTCCAGCCGCGCGGATGGGTGACCTCCAGCGAGAAGCGAGTCTTGAGGTCTGGCTGCTCCATAACCGGCCATGCCCGACGCGCGTCGGAGGGCTCAAAGTGGGTGTAAAGGTAGGTCGCGCCATCAACCGGGTCGTGGAAGCGGTGCAGTCCCTGGCCCGAGTTGGAGTAGAAGCCGCGCGCCTCGACCTCCAGCACATGCTCGCCCGGCCCCAGGACGGGCAGGGCGAGGCGGGCTCCGTCCCAGGCCACCGCGGCCGGCTGTCCGTCGACGCTGAGCGAATCGACCGACTGCCCCACGAAGTCCACCCACAGTCCTTCGGCCTGACGTCTGATGTGCAGATGCATTCGGCAGCGGACCGTGAAGACGACCTCACTGGGATCGATGGCAGTAGTGACGTCGATTGCCACGTGGCTGGAGGCCACCTGGCACACCGAGGCCCGCCAAGAGGCTTCCTCGTGACGCAGGTTCGTGAGGCTGTCCGAGCGAGCCGGAGCGGTCGTCGTCATGTGCGGGAATCTTCGCAGAAGATGGGACGGATGATGGCTGAGGCGGAGCTCAGCTCCACTTCTCCTCGGCACGCTCGGGAGTGGCCCACAGCGTGTGATAGATGCCCTCGACGTCGTCGGTGCGGTGGTAGGTGTGCGAACCGAAGAAATCGCGCTGCCCCTGGATGAGGGCTGCAGGCAGGCGCGGCGAGCGCAGCTGGTCGACGTAGGCCAGGGAGGAGGCGAAGGCCGGGGCCGGGACGCCGGTGGTGGCGGAGGTCGCAACGACCTGACGCCAGGCGGGTAGCACCCGGGAGAGGGAAGAGGCGAAGACCGGCGCCGTCAGCAGGCTGGCGAGGTTGGGGTTCTCGTCGTAGGCGCGGGTGATGTCGTCCAGGAATCGGGCCCGGATGATGCAGCCTCCCCGCCAGATGCGGGCCATCGCCCCCAGGTCGATGTTCCAGCCGAACCGGCTCGAGGCGGTGGCGATCTCATCGAAGCCCTGGGCGTAAGCGGCGATCTTGGATCCGTAGAGGGCCTGCCTGACGGCGTCCACGAAGGCGCACCGCTCCTCGGAGGCGGCCAAAGACGGGGTTGAGGTTCCCGGGGCGATGTCTGCGGCCTGGACAGCGGCTCGCGCCGCGCCGGCCGAGGAGACGGCACGGGCGAAGGTGGCCTCGGCGATGGCGGGCACGGCCACCCCCAGCTCAAGAGCCGTCTGGGTAGTCCACACCCCGGTGCCCTTCTGGCCGGCCGCGTCCACGACGACGTCGATGAAGGGCCCTGACGTCGTGGCGTCGGTGTGGGAGAGGACCTCGGTGGTGATGTCGATGAGGTAGGAGTCGAGCTCGGAGTCCTTCCAGGAGCGGAAGACTTCAGCAATCTCGGGGACGGAGAAGCCACCGACGTGGCGCAGCAGGTCGTAGGCCTCGGCAATGAGCTGCATGTCGGCGTACTCGATGCCGTTGTGAACCATCTTGACGAAGTGGCCGGCGCCGTCGGGCCCCACATGGGTGCAGCAGGGGACGCCGTCGACATGGGCGGAGATGGACTCCAGCATCGGCCCCAGACGCTTGTAGGAGTCGACGGTACCGCCGGGCATGATGGAGGGGCCGTTGAGCGCCCCCTCCTCGCCTCCGGAGACGCCCATGCCCACGAAGTGCAGTCCGCGCTCACGCAGGGACTCCTCACGACGCCGGGTGTCGGTGTAGAGCGTGTTGCCGGCGTCGACGATGATGTCGCCGGGCTCCATGAGGGCAGCGAGCTCCTCGATGACCTCCTCGGTGGCCGCTCCAGCCTGAACCATGATGATGGCCACGCGAGGGGTACGCAGGGAGTTGACGAAATCCTTCAGGTCGGCCGCAGGCACGAAGTCGCCCTCGGAGCCGTAGCGATCGATGAGTCTCTCGGTGCGGGCGAGAGTGCGGTTGAAGACCGCAACCGCGTGACCGTGACGAGCCAGGTTGCGGGCAAGGTTCGCCCCCATCACCCCCAGCCCGAAGACACCGAGATCGGCTGTGGCCGGTGCGGGGGTGAAGCTGCTCATGGAGGTCCTTTCCTATGCGGCAGGACGGTCGTGAGTCCTGCGAGTTCAAGAGGTGGAACCGGGCGGGAACGATTCCGAGGCGATGGCGATGTGAGTCGGTCGCCGGCGGGCGCTCGAAGGCGCCCACGAACACTGCGACCCTACCGCGTCCCGTTCCCGGGGACGAGGATCGTCCGTGGTTCACGCCCTGTCCCGACACGGTGCAACGCCTCACGCTGGGCCTGTCCCTCCCAGGTGAGTCGCCAGTGGCCGCGTTACAGTGGCAGCCGGTCCGTAAGGCGCTCTCGGAGTCCTGCGGCAGCCCGGATCCGACCACCGCAACCTGCGGGCACCCATCTAATTCCACTTCCACTGTTCGTCGTCTCTCAGAAAGGCTGACGTGTCCAGCTCCGACCCTGCGACTCCATTACCGCTGTCGCGGCCCGCGCGAGCAGCCAACCCGCTCCTCGACGCCCGCGATCTTCGTCTGCCGCGCATCGCCGACCCCTGCGTGCTGGTGATGTTCGGCATCACTGGCGACCTCGCGCGTCACAAGCTCCTACCCGCGATCTACGACTTGGCCAACCGCGGCCTGCTCTCCCCCAGCTTCTCGCTGGTGGGCGTCGGCCGGCGCTCCTGGTCCGCCGACGACCTGCGCAACTACGTGGAGACGGCCGTCCGCGACGGCGCCCGCACCCCGTGGCGCCCCGCGATCTGGGAGCAGCTGGCGGCCGGGGTGCGTTTCGTGGAGTTCGACTCCTTCGAGGACGATGCCGCCTACGAGCAGCTCACCCGCGTCGTAGACGACCTGGACGCCACCCGTGGTACCCGCGGAAACCGCGCGTTCTACCTGTCGATCCCCCCGGGCTGGTTCCCGGCCGTGACCGAGCGGATCGCCCGCTCCGGGCTCGTGGAGGAGTCGGCCGACGCCTGGCGGCGCGTGGTCATTGAGAAGCCATTCGGGCACGACCGCGCCAGTGCCCGTGAGCTCGACGCCCTCGTGGGCCGGATCGTGCGCCCCGACGACGTCTTCCGGGTCGACCACTACCTGGGCAAGGAGACGGTGCAGAACATCCTGGCGCTGCGGTTCGCCAATACGATGTTCGAGCCGCTGTGGAACCAACGCTACGTGGACCATGTTCAGATCACCATGGCTGAGGACATCGGCATCGGCACCCGGGCCGGCTACTACGACACCATCGGCTCCGCGCGCGACGTCATCCAGAACCACCTGCTCCAGCTCCTGGCGCTGACCGCGATGGAGGAGCCCACCAGCATGGACGCCGCCTCAGTGCGTCTGGAGAAGGAAAAGGTCCTCAACTGCGTGCGTCTGGAGCGCGACGGGGTCCTGGACCTGAACCTCACCACGGCCCGTGGTCGCTACGACGCCGGTTTCCAAGGCGGACTGCCCGTGAGGGGCTACCTGGAGGAGGACGGCGTCGCCGCCGACTCCCGGACTGAGACCTTCGCCGCAGTGCGCCTGGAGATCGCCAACCGTCGCTGGGCGGGGGTGCCGTTCTACCTGCGCACTGGCAAGCGCCTCACCCGCCGGGTAACCGAGGTGGCAGTCGTCTTCAAGCAGCCCCCGTTCCTGCCCTTCGAGTCGGCAGCCGCCACCGCCGTGGGGGCAAATACGATCGTGCTGCGGATCCAACCCGATGAGGGCATCACGCTACGACTGGCCTCCAAGGTGCCAGGCACCCAGATGGAGCTGCGCGACGTCTCCATGGAGTTCGGCTACGGCGCCACCTTCAACGAGGAGTCGCCGGAGGCCTACGAGCGCCTCATCCTCGATGCGCTCCTGGGCGACGCCCCGCTCTTCCCCCACCAGCGCGAGGTCGACCTGTCCTGGCGCATCCTGGATCCTGTCATCGAGCACTGGACCGCCGCAGGAAGTCCCGAGGGCTACCGCCCCGGCTCCTGGGGGCCGGCCAGCGCCCACGAACTCCTCGCCCGAGACGGCCGCACCTGGAGGCGCTCATGATCACCACGCTGACCGCAACGACCACCTCCCGGATCGTCTCCCGGCTCGTGGAGCACGAAGGCACCTCCGGATCCTCTCGGGTACTGACACTCGTGATCTCGACGGACGAGACGGGGCTGGAGGAGGCTCTGTGCGCTGCCCACGGAGCAAGCCGAGATCACCCGTGTCGGGTCATCGCCGTGGTCAAACCGCCTGAGAAGGGCACCGATCACGCGACTCCGCGCAGCCGCGACGGGCACGTCTCCGCTCAAGTCGGAGGGCACCTGGACGCCGAAATCCGCGTGGGCCACGACGCCGGTGCCGGTGAAACGCTGGTCCTGCGCCCTTGGGACGAGGCCGCACTGCACACCGACACATTGGTCGTTCCCTTCCTTCTGCCCGAGGCCCCGGTGGTCGTGTGGTGGCCGACGACCGTTCCCGAGATCCCCTCACAGGACCCGCTGGGCCGCCTGGGCTCCACGCGGATCACCAACACCCCCACTCAGGACTTCCCCGCCAGGGCGCTGCGTCGGCTGGCCCCGGTCAGTGTGCGCGGAGACATCGACCTGGCCTGGACCAGAATCACCCTGTGGCGCGCCATGGTGGCCTCCACCCTGGACCCGATTCTGCGCTCGGGCGGGCTGCGAGAGGTGATCGTGGCCGGTGAGCCTCGGAACTCCTCGCTCTCCCTCATGATCGCCTGGCTGCGACTGCGCCTGGACGTCCCTGTGGAACGGATCGATGAGGAGGACTTCAAGGGCATCTCATCCATTACCGCCAGGACCGACGACGGCGATATCGTCATCGCCCGCCACGATCTGGAGCGCGTCACCATCACCCGTCCCGGATCCCCCGAGCCCCAGGTGGTGACCATGGCCCGCCGTGAGCCCATCAGTACCCTCAACGAGGAGCTGCGCCGCCTCACCCCGGACCTCGTCTATCAGGAGGTCCTGGCCACGCTGCTGGAGGAGCCCGCGAATGAATGACAACACCGCCGACGGCCAGGCGCTCACCGAGATCCAGATGGCCGCGGCTGCGGCTCCGGCACCGACCGTCGTCGTCGCACCGACCCTGAACGATGCGGCTCAACAGGCCTGCGAGGACACCGTACGGATCCTGGCCGAGGCGGTTGCGAACCGAGGGGTGGCCCACCTGGCGCTGACGGGAGGCTCCGGTGGTGTGGCGCTGGCCGACTCGCTGGCCCCGCTTATCGTTGCCCAGCCCGAGCAGCTGCGCCATGCCATTCACCTGTGGTTCGGAGACGAGCGCTTCGTACCCGCGGGCGACCCAGAGCGCAACGATCTGCTGGCCTCACCGCTCATCGCCGCCGGAGTACGGGAGTCCCAGGTGCACCGGCTGGCCGCTCCGCAGGACGTCAGCGGGCTGGACGAGGCCACGGCCCGCATGGTCCACGAGCTCGAGGCGGCGGGGCTGGCCAGTGGCGGCTTCGACGTCGTCCACGTGGGACTGGGACCCGACGCCCACGTCTGCTCGCTCTTCCCGGGGCACCCCGCCGCACTCGCGGTAGGAGCCCCTGCCGTGGCTGTACGAAGCTCCCCCAAGCCTCCCGCCCAACGCTATTCACTGACCTTCGAGACCCTGCAGCGCGCCGGCCGCATCATGGTTGTGGCCGGCGGCGAAGGGAAGGCGGAAGCGGCGCGCCGGGGCTTGGGAGCCCCTGACGTCGTCAGGGCTCCCGCCTCGTGCTGCCGTGGCCGAGAGACCACCTGGTACCTGGATGAACCGGCTTCCGCGGGCCACAGCGCCGTCTGACCTCCGTAACCTCGCGGCGCCTGTGGACCACAGGGCTCGGATGCGTCTTACATGTTGGTGCGAACGGCTACCGTTGGCCCATGAGCTTCCCCGGCCGGTTCCTGACACGCCTCGGCGTCATCGGCGCACTCGGCCTATGGGGCACCGTGGCCATGCCGCCCGTCCACGCCGATGGCGTCTCCCAGGAAGCGACCGAGGATTCCGCAGCTGCTGAACTAGCCGCCCTCCATCAGGCGCCATGGGACCAGCGCGGCGACTACATCCTGTCCCCCAAGGCTTCTCTCGAGGAGCTGTCGAAGTTGCCCGACGACGTCCCCGCCTCGCGGTCCTGGGGCGAGGGAGGCTCCCGCACCGGATGGTTCGGCGAGGCGTGGACGGATGTCGACGGTGACGGCTGCGATACCCGCAATGAGATCCTGGCTCGGGATCTGACTGACGCCGACTTCTCCCGGGCCGACGGCGTGCAGAATCGCGAAGAGGGGCATGGCCGGGGCGCGGGGGTGTGTCCGGACGCCACTGTCTGGGCCGGCACCCTCCAGGATCCCTACACCGGGAAGAAGATCGCCTTCAAGCGTGGTCAGGACACCTCCGCCGCCGTCCAGATCGACCACGTGGTGCCTCTCAACTACCTCTACGCCCACGGCGCCTGGCAGTGGGACGAGCGCACCAGGCTGCTGGCCGCCAACGACCCGTTGAATCTCATCGCGGTCGACGGCGAGGCCAATCAGGCCAAAGGGGCCTGCGGTCCAGCGACCTGCCCCGTCGGATCCACCGATACCGGCAGCTGGAATCCCACCGGCTCCGGAGGGTGGTGGCCGGTCAACGACTCCTATCGCTGCACCTACGCACGTCGGTTCGTCTCAGTGGCCGGCGCCTACGGTCTTGGCCTGCCCCAGGCGGACGCGCAGGCCCTGCGCTCAACCCTGACCGACTGCCTGGCCGGTGGCAACGGAGCCGGGGCCCTGCCGGAGCGGGCGACGCGCACCGTCAAGAAGATGGGCTCGACCATATGGCGCTCTCCGGTCTACTCGGCGATGACGGCACTCGGCGCCCTCGCTCTAGGGTGGGGACTCATAGCTCGGGGGCTCTCCCGCCGGCGCAGAATACGGCGCCCTTGAAGCGGGCCCGGGACACATCGTTGAAGCAGGCTGAGCCCGGCCTCCTAGGATGACCCCATGGCAGCTCGTTCTCAGCCCGCATCCCGTAGCAGCAGTGACCCGAGCGGACCGGCATCGGCTCGTATCGACGTCTGGCTGTGGAGCGTGCGGCAGATTAAGTCCCGCTCGGCTGCGACGAGTGCCTGCAAGGCGGGGCACGTGCGTATCAACGGTGAGACCGCCAAGCCAGCCCAGCACGTCTCGGCGGGAGACGAGGTCCGCTACCGCGTCGACGGCTTCGACCGGCTTCTCACTGTTACTCGGATCCTCACCAAGCGGGTGGGTGCCCCGATTGCCCGCACCGCGTACATCGATTCCTCTCCCCCGCGTCCGTCTCCCTTGGATGCGCCTGCCGCTGTCATCCGGGACCGGGGCGCTGGTCGGCCCACGAAGAAGGAGAGGCGTCAACTCGACGCTCTCATGGGAGGTGGCCGCCATCAGGATGACCGCCACTGACCCGGGTGGGGGTGAGCGGCTTCACCGCTGCCAGATTTCTGAAGGAGCCGCTTCATGGGTTAGGGTTCTACTCGTTGCAAGCGGCTGGATGCCGCGAGTCGACGGGCTGTGGCGCAGTTTGGTAGCGCACTTGACTGGGGGTCAAGGGGTCGTGGGTTCAAATCCCGCCAGCCCGACCAGATCATGATCCGCACTGTTATCAGTGCGGATTTTTTGTTGACGATTACGCGTTGGCGAGGCTGTAGCTGCATTCTTATACCTCGATTCCAATCAACATTCGCCACATTCGCATCTTCCGTAACAGCCATGAAGCCTATTCTCCTCTCCCGGTCCAGGCGGAGCGGCTGCCGATGGTTACATCCGAGTAAACGGCGAGGGGATGCGATTCCCTTCAATCCGATCCTAGTGACATCGACTTTCCGCTGAAACCTTGCGACATAAGCAGTACGCCGACAGTCGATCCCCCAGTCCGGCCACCCGACGAACTCGGTCAGAAATGTCACAATCAAATTACATGCATGAGCCCGGCATCTGTGGTTGAGTGAACACCGACATCAAGGATGATTCACAGCATCCTGCTCGCCGGTTCATAGCCAGTTACCGCAGAGCCAACTGTGTACTCCCACATCCATCCCTGATGCTCTCCCCATCCACCCCCGATCAGAGAGAACGACACATGAACATCAAGCGCGTCATCGCCGCAGCTGCGCTCGCCGTCGTGCCGCTGACGGCCTCTTCAACCGCACTGGCCGCTCCGGCCGCTCCTCAGGGCGCACCAGCCGCTGCCGCAGCGGTTCCCGTCCAGGTATCCCCAGAGGGGGCTCAGTACGCCAACACCATCCTGAACAAGGTCAACGAGCTCCGCCGCAAACTGAATCTCCAGCCCGTCACCCGCTACCAGGAGTTCGACGCCGTCGCCCAGGACTGGTCCGAGCACCAGGCCGAGACCGAGACCATGGCACACCGCCCCGAGTTCTACAATTCGTACCCCGGGTACAAGACTGATAAAAACTACACCACCGCCTCCGAGAACGTGGCCATGCGCGGAGACGGAGGTGACATTGGTGCTCAGCTCTTCCAGCAGTGGCTCGAATCTCCAGGCCACTACAAGAACATGACCGATCCGAATGCGAACATCATCGGAATCGGAATCGCCCAGAACCCCAACAGCGGCAACTGGTACGCAACCCAGAACTTCGCCGGCTACAGCGGCAACATCCCGTTCACGCCCACCGGAGACACCACCCCGCCGCCGACCACCGCCCCGCCGACGGCCACCACCGCTCCTTCACCGACACCAACCCCGGAGACCACACCGTCCACGCCGTCTATCAGGACGACTCCTCCCACTCCGACGACTCCTTCCACTCCGACAGCTCCCTCCACTCCGACGGCTCCTCCGGCAACGGCGACTCCCCCTAAGGCCACGCCGACACCATCGGCTCCGGCCACCACGACGACCACCGCAACCCCGGCCAAGCCGTCCTCGACGCCTACGGTCGCCGCTCCGGGCTCCTCCACCACTCCGACGAAGCCCGCGCTGGCCACCACCGGTCCGAGCATCGCCGTCGCGGTCATCGCCGCTGGTCTGCTGGGCTCCGGCGCCCTCCTCGTCATGCGTCGCCGCCAGGCCAGCTGACTAACTTGAGGCTCCCGGTACACCCGGAGCCGCTCCTCTGACGGGCGCCCGCTCTCCACCGACTTATGTTGGAGAACGGGCGCCCGTCATTGTCCGCATCGAGGTGCCGGCCTTGAGAGAATAGATATGTGAAACGTCTTCTTCCCCTTGAATCAGAATTCCTTGCACCCCTGCCCGCCGAGATCGATCTCCGCCTCGTCGTCACAGACATGGACGGTACCCTCATCGATGGTGACGGGCGCGTTCCTGCCGGCTTGTCCCAGGTCGTTGCCCAGATGCGTGAGGCCGGCATCGTCTTCACCCCCGCTTCGGGCCGGCAGCTGGCCAACCTCCGCGCAGTTCTGGGTCATACCGTTGATGACTCGCCGATCATCGCGGAGAGCGGGGCCCTCGCCGTCCACGGGAACGAGGAGATTCACTCCGACACCATCAGCGCCGAGGACGCCGCTGCCGCCGTCGTCACAACTCGGGAACTGGCGAGTGCCGGCTACGACGTCGGCGCAGTGGTGGCGTGCAAACGCTGCGCCTACATCGAACGGTCCGACCCCGCCTTCCTGGCTCAGGCCCGGCTGTACTACGAAGCGCTGGAGGTCGTTGATGACCTCATGACCGTCCCTCTGGATGAGGTACTGAAGGTCGCCGTCTTCGATTTCGACGACGTCGAGAACGGAAGCTCGCAGGCGCTGACCGCGGCGGTTCCGAATGTTCAAACCGCTGTGTCCGGTCTGCACTGGGTGGATATGACGTCCCCGCAGGCCTCGAAGGGACGCGCACTGGCGGCGCTTCAGGCCAGGTTGGGCATCCTTCCCGAGCAGACGGCTGTCTTCGGTGACTACCTCAACGATCTGGACCTCTACGAGCACGCGGACCTGGGCTTCGCCATGCGCAACGCTCACCCCGGCATCCACGCGGCGGCTGCCTTCACAGCACCGGCCAACACCGAAAACGGCGTGCTGCGCACGGTTGAGGAGCTGCTTCGGCGCTCACGCCCTCGGAACTGAAGCTGAGATCTGGGACGGTCTCGAATCCGCGAGTCCGGGACCGTCCCAGGGGTGTTTCTCAGCGCGTTGACTGTCGGGCTACTGGCTCAGCCAGGCCTTCATACCGCCGGTGACATTGACCAGCTCGCCGGCGTAACCGGCTGCAGTCAGCGCCTGGATCGCCTTGGCGGAGCGCACGCCAGCGGCACAGATGACTGCGGTGGGCCTGGCCGGATCGAGCTCGCTCATCCGGTCAACGACCTGCCCTAGCGGTATGTTGACCGATCCGGAAATAGCTGCTTGGGCCACCTCGTCCGGCTCTCGCACGTCAAGGACCACCAGGTCCTTCTCCGTCTCGAGCCGGCCACGTAGTTCGTCGGCGCTAACCTCTTTCATCATGTCCTCCTCAAGGGTCGTGGATCGCTGACATAACAGAGCATTCGGCTGGTCTCGCCAGACTCCGTGTTCCGGAAGCCGTGCCGCTCATAGAACCGTCGTGCCTCACGATCGGCCTCATCGACGCCGATGCGAATCTCGAGCGCACACCGTTGTCTCACCTGTTCCAGCGCCTCCAGGAGCAACCGGGAGCCGACGCCGCGGTTGCGCAGTTCCGGCTGCACATAGAGTTCCTCGAGCTCAGCGATCGGCCCGTCGCCATAAGGTGTGGGACGCAAGGTCAGGTAGGCCAAGCCCACTGCCCGTGGGGCGTCAGTGCTGCTGTCCTCGGCCACCAGCACCAGGACGTCCTGACGTTCCAGCATCATCTGGAACCTGGAGGTGAAGTCCTGCGCCGAGGGCGTCGGGGTGTCGAACTCAGTGTTGAAGTCGAACAGCAGGCGACCGGCACATGATGCATCCGCCGCACCTGCCACACGCACGTGGATGTGCTGAGCGTCTTCGTGCGGGTCCATCGGGACTGAGTCGCCGTCGTTCTCGTTCCGCATCGGGCTACCGACGTAGGCCGCGATAGCGGTTGATGAGCCTCTGGGTGGAGGCGTCCTGGTTCTTGAGAGCTGCCTCGTCTCCCTGGACGGCGGGGGCGATCTCCAGGGCCAGCTTCTTGCCGAGCTCGACACCCCACTGATCGAAGGAGTCGATGCCCCACACGATGCCCTGGGTGAAGGTGATGTGCTCGTAGAGGGCGATGAGCTGGCCGACGACCGCGGGAGTCAGTGCCGGGGCGAGGATCGAGGTGGTCGGCTTGTTGCCGGTAAAGACGCGGGCCGGGACGATCTCCTCAGGAGTTCCCTCCGCACGTACCTCTTCGGCGGTCTTGCCGAAGGCGAGAGCGGCGGTCTGAGCCAGGTAGTTGGACAGGAACAGCTCGTGGACGTCCACTCCCCCGTCCTTGGTGGGGTGAGCGGGGTTGGCCACCGCGATGAAGTCCGCGGGGATGAGCTGGGTGCCCTGGTGGATGAGCTGGTAGAAGGCGTGCTGGCCGTTGGTGCCCGGCTCGCCCCAGAAGACCTCGCCGGTCTCGGTGGTCACGGGGCTGCCGTCCCAGCGCACGGACTTGCCGTTGGACTCCATGGTGAGCTGCTGGAGGTAGGCGGCGAAACGGTGCAGGTACTGGGCGTAGGGCAGGACGGCGTGGGAGCCGGCCTTGAAGAAGTTGACGTACCAGACGTTGAGCAGGCCCATGAGCATGGGAACGTTCTCGGCCGGGGCCGTGGTGGCGAAGTGCTCGTCAATGGTGTGGAAGCCGGAGAGGAAGTCGGCGAAGTTCTCCGGACCGATGGCCACGGCCAGAACCGTGCCGACGGCGGAGTCCACCGAGTAGCGCCCACCCACCCAGTTCCAGAAGCCGAAGGCGTTGGCCGGGTCGATGCCGAACTCGGCGACCTTGTCCAGAGCGGTGGAGACGGCCACGAAGTGCTTGGCGATGGCGCCGTCGGTCTCAATGCCCTTGGCCTGCAGTGCGGCCAGGAACCAGTCGCGGGCCATGCGGGCGTTGGTGAGGGTCTCTAGGGTGGTGAAAGTCTTAGAGGCGATGATGAACAGGGTCGTCTCGGGGTCGAGATCTGCGACCTTCTCCGCGCAGTCGGTGGGGTCGATGTTGGAGATGAAGCGGCACTGAAGGCCCTTTTGCACGTAGGGCTTGAGAGCCTCATAGACCATGACCGGCCCCAGGTCGGAGCCACCGATGCCGATGTTGACCACTGTCTTGATGGGCTTGCCGGTGATGCCCATCCACTCCCCCGAGCGAACACGGCGGGCGAAGGCGTAGATCTTCTCCAGGACCTCGTGGACGTCGGCGACGACGTCCTGCCCGTCCACGGTCAGGGAATCGGTTGCGGGGCGGCGCAGGGCCGTGTGGAGGACGGCGCGGTCCTCGGTGATGTTGATGTGCTCGCCGGCGTACATGGCATCGCGGCGGCCCGGGACGTCCACCTGGGTGGCGAGCTCGGCCAGGGCGTCGCGGACGTCGTCGGTCAGCAGGTTCTTGGACAGGTCGACGTAGAGGTCCCCCAGCTCGTAGGAGAAGCGCTCGGCGCGCTCGGGATCGTCGGCGAACCAGGCGCGCAGGTCCGGAGTCATGGAGTCGTGGAGCTCAGTGAGGCGCTTCCAGGCGGGCGTGGTGGTGGGGTCAACCGGATTCAGCATGGCTACAGTCTATGGGTGTTGCAGCCGCGCGCCACTCCTCCGGCGCCAACCGTTTTCAGGATTGCGGGGTCCTCATGATGGTTCCTGAAGTACCGGCAAGAAGTCAGGCGGTTCTCACCTCTGCCGATGCCGTGCGCGCCGCCCTGGTCGAACTGTCCGACGAGTCCAAGGCGGCACAGGTCGCCCGCTACCTGCGCGCCGTGCCCGGCGGCTATGGAGAGGGCGACCGCTTCCACGGCGTGCCCGTCCCGCAGGTCCGCGACATTGCGAAGCGCGCCGTTCTTGACGACGACGAGCTGGAGCGTCTGGTGGCCGGCCCCTGGCACGAGGAGCGGATGGCCGCGCTGTGCGTCGCCGTCGCTCAGGCCAAGCGAATCAGCCGTCTGCTGGGCTCGAGACGAGCGAAGCGAGCTCCCGATTCGCAGGCTGTCCAGGAGGCGCTGGCCAGGCGCGAGGAGCTGGGGCGGAGATATCTGGACTGGGTCGGCCGGGACCTGGTCAACAACTGGGACCTGGTGGACACCTCGGCTGAGCACCTCGTGGGGGCCTGGCTCCTCGTTCCTCTCGCGGGAGCACAAGGGCTGCCCTCCCGAATCAGCGATCTCACCACAAGCAGCAATGTGTGGGAACGGCGCGTAGCGGTCATGTCCACCTTCGCCACCACCCGAGCCGGCACCGACTGGCCGACCTACGCCGTCGCCCGGCGGCTGCTCGATGATCCTCACGATCTCATCCACAAGGCGGTCGGCTGGATGCTGCGGGAGGCGGGCAAGCGCGTCGATGAGGCCTCACTCGTCGCATTCCTTAACCAGTACGCCGCGCACATGCCCCGAACGATGCTGCGTTACGCCATCGAGCGGCTCACCCCAGAGGCTCGAGCCCACTACCGGTCACTGAGAGCCTGACGATCGCTGATGGTCTGCTGTCGGTACAGGCTCGGTGAGAAGCCCAGGACTTGTCGGAAGTCGGCAGTCAGGTGGGCGTGGTCCGCGTAGTCGAGCTCGGCGGCGACCTGCGCAACGGTGACAGAAGGATCCTCCCGGAGCCACTGTGCCGCTTCTTGGAGCCGGTAGCGTCTGACCACTGCGAGTGGGGGCAGGCCGATGTACTTCTTACAGAGGCGTTGCAGACTTCGGATGGAAAGATCGAGGCGTCTCGCCAGCTGATCGACGCGCAGGATGCTTCTGTCGGAGGCGACGACGTCCTCCATCCGGTTGGCCATAAGCGCCATCGCTTGTGGCGGCCCGATATGTTGCGCCACCCAGGCTGCCAGGGCGTTGGCGGCACGCTGTTCACCCCTCGTCGTGTTCGTATCCGTCATAGCGCCGGCGACGGTGGTCTTCAGATCAGGGTCCTCGAGCGTTCGATGGGAATTCCGAATCAGGGACGGGGAGCACAGGGCGCCAGCCCCAGCGGGACGTAGGAGGGCGCCGACCGCCCACCCCCGGCCTTCCAGCTCGCGATAGGAGATGCTCGTCGTCGGGCCGTGCAGAGTGATGCCGTCCGGTTCAACCACGAGGTTACAAGCGGGGAACGGGAGAACCTCCTGCCGGTCCCGTTGTCCTGCGGGCAGGTTCCAGCGCGGAATCCAGATCCAGCGGACGCGGTCGGCCAGTGCCTCGGACACAGGCTCGCGGTGAAAGGTCGGAAGCCTGGAGGGGTAGAGGATCCCCCGTTGATCAGCGGTCGTCTCGGGCACGGTTCCTCACCTTTCCGGAACTGTCGCAGATCTTCAAGCGAAGGCATTTCTTCGTTCTTACAGTCGTTGACATGAGTACACGCAACGTATCCGGAGCAACCGGTCAGTACACGACTCACGGGACTCCGCACGGATTCACCAGCATCACACCGTTTCTGGCCATTGACGGCGCCGACCGGGCACGTCAGTTCTATCGTGACGTCTTCGGGGCGCGCATCGTGGACAGTGTTGAGATGGAGGGGGCGGTTGTCCATGCGGAGCTCGACTTCGGTCATGGCAGGGTCCAGATCGGTGAGCCGTCCGCCTTGTCCGATCTGGTCGCGACCCCGTCGGACGAGCCGGTCTGCTACTCGATCGGCCTGTACTGCCCGGACGTCGACGCCGTCGTTGAGCGGGCTACTGCCGCCGGCGCGACCTTGCTGGAACCGCTTGACACCTTCGTATCCGGGGACAGGTTCGCCTCCATCCGCGACCCCTTCGGCGTGCGGTGGGCGGTCATGACCCGGGTCGAGGACCTGTCCGAACAGGAGAGCGCGGCCCGTGTTGCCGCATGGGCCAAGAAGGAAAAGAGACAGGCCGCGGCTGGCAACTGAGCCCGTTCAAGGCTCAGCGCCGCTGGCGCTTCTCGCGCACGCGCACCCCGATCTGGATGGGGGTGCCGGTGAAGCCGAACTCCTCGCGCAGGCGGCGCTCGATGAAGCGCCGGTAGCCGGCGTCGAGGAAGCCGGTGGTGAAGATGACGATCCTGGGCGGGGCCACCTGGACCTGAGTAGCGAAGAGGATGCGGGGCTGCTTGCCGCCGCGCACCGGGTGCGGGGTCGCGGACTGCAGCTGGCCCAGGAAGCCGTTGAGCCGGCCCGTGGGCACACGCGTGGCCCAGCCCTCCAGGGCGGCGTCGAGGGCGCGCACGAGCCGGTTGGTGTGCCAGCCCGTCCGGGCGGCCAGGTTGATATGGGGGGCCCAGGAGACATGGGCCAGATCGTGCTCGACCTCCCACAGGAGCATCTTCTGACGCTCCTCGTCCACCAGGTCCCATTTGTTGTTGACCAGGACCAGGGCGCGACCTGCGTCGACGACCTGCTGGACGACACGCACGTCCTGCTCGCTGATCGGCTCGGAGGCGTCCAGGAGGACGACGGCGACCTCGGCCTTGTCGATGGCACCCTGCGTGCGCAGGACCGCGTAGTAGTCGGCGCCCCGTGACTGCTTGACGCGCCGGCGGATCCCGGCGGTGTCGACGAAGACCCATTGGCGCCCGTCAAGCTCGATGATCTCGTCGACCGGGTCCCGGGTAGTACCAGCGGTCTCATTGACGACGACGCGCTCCCTGCCTGCGATGGAGTTCAGCAGCGAGGACTTGCCGACATTGGGCCGTCCCACAAGTGCAACGCGGTGCAGGTCGCCCTTAGGGGCTGCGGCAGCAACGGCGGAGACCTCCGGAAGAACCTCCATGACGGCGTCGAGGACCTCGCCGCTGCCCCGGCCGTGCAGGGCCGAGACCGGGAAGGGCTCGCCCAGGCCCAGGTTCCACAGGGCGGCGGCGTCCCCCTCCTGCGCCGGGGAGTCGACCTTGTTGGCGGCCAGAACCACGGGCTTGCCGCTACGGCGCAGCATCCGCACCACGCGCGCATCGGTCTCGGTGATCCCGACCTGGGCATCGACGACGAGCAGGACGGCGTCGGCCATCTCGACGGCGACTTCTGCCTGCGTGGCCACGGCGGCGTCGAGACCGGCCACGTCCACCTCCCAGCCGCCGGTGTCGACGATGGTGAAGCGGCGCCCGGCCCACTCGGCCGGGTAGGAGACCCGGTCGCGGGTGACACCGGGGGTGTCCTGGACGACGGCCTCGCGGCGGCCCAGAACCCGGTTGACCAGTGTCGACTTGCCCACGTTGGGCCGACCGACGACGGCCAGGACCGGCAGCCCGGGCTCGGTGCGGTCGCCGGTTGGAAGCTCACCGTCCGCCTCCAGAAGAGCGAGGTCCTCCTCATCGAGCTCATAGTCGCTCAGGCCCTCACGCATGGCCTGTGCCCTCAGGTCCTCCTCCGCGTCACGCCGAGCAGCGGAGTCGGCGGCCTCTTCGATGAGGTCTAGGACCCGCTCGACGGACTGCTCCAGGGTCATCTCCGAGGTGTCCACCAAAGTGACGCCCTCGGGCGCGGTGAGGAACTGGGAGACCGTGGAGTCGTCGCGGTCGCGACGCACCACCTGGTCGCGCAGGGCGGCGGCGTCGACCTGCTTGCCGGCGGCCTCCAGGTCCCCGGCGCGCCGCATCAGGCGGGCCTCCTCTGAGGCGGTCACGAGCAGGCGGGCGTCGGCATCGGGAGCGATGACGGTGGTGATGTCGCGCCCCTCGGCCACGATGCCGGCTCCCCCGGAGAAAGAGCCGGTGTGCCCGGTCGCCTCGAAACGGATGATGTCGCGCTGACGGCGCGCCAACTCGGCACGCACATCGAGGTTGGTGGCGACCTTGGAGACGACCGAGGCGATGTGCGGGTCGCGAATCGCGGCCGACACGTCAGTTCCGTCGACAGTGAAGGTGGGGTGCTCGGGATCCAGCCCCATGTGCAGCGGCATCGCAGCGACGACATCGACGACGGCGGCCCCGTCGTCCAGGTCAACCCCCTTGTGCTCGCACCACCAGGCCGCGGCCCGGTACATGGCGCCGGTGTCGAGGTAGGCCAGGCCGAGCGTGGCTGCCACACGCCGCGAGACGGTGGACTTGCCCGATCCGCTCGGCCCGTCGATCGCGACGACGATTCCCATGGTGTCCTCCAGCAGGGTCCGATTCCGGTCATGAACTGGGCCAAGCGTCCCATACTCCGGTGCGATACCGCGGATCAGCCCCCATGAGTACTGACACAGGCGGCCCCGAGAACGGATTGAACCGGGTTCAACCTGCGACGACGCGCCATCCCTGGGCGTCCAGCGCCTCCTCCAGCCCCTGGGCGGCCGCCGGTAGGACGGAGATGAGCGCAATCCCGGCGCTCTGCCCGGCCGAGTGCTCCAAGGAGAAGTCCTCGATATTGACACCGGCGGCGCCGATATCGGAGAAGAGCCGACCGAGCTCACCGGCGGCGTCGGGCACGAGCACCTGGACCTCGGCATAACGGCGCGGCGCCCCGCCGTGCTTGCCGGGGATGCGGGCGCGACCTGCGTTTCCCCTGGCCATGACGTCGGTGACAGCGCCGACGGCCCCGGGAGCAATCGTGTGCACCACGCCGGGGGCCGTGTGCTCGGGGCTGTCCGGCTCGCAGGCAGCCGCCTCGATACCCTCGATCAGCGCGCCCAGGTCGGCACTGATCTGGCGCAGCAGATCGGCCACGGGCCCGGCATTGCCCACGATGATGGCAGACCACAGTCGCGGATCCGAGGCCGCGATCCGAGTAACGTCGCGAAGCCCCTGACCCGACAGCGCCAGAGCGCTCTCCCCCAGCGCCTCCAAGCGCGCAGCCACGAGGGAGGCGATGAGCTGAGGCATGTGGGAGACGGCGGCGACGGCGGCGTCGTGCTCCGCGGCGTCCATGCGCACCGGGGTGGCGCCCACGTCCACCGCCAAGTTCCTGATGACTAGCTCGGCCTCGGACGCTGAGTCCTGGCCGACGACCACCCAGGGACGTCCGGCGAAGAGGTCGGAGTCGGCAGCCGCCGCGCCGGAGCGCTCGCGGCCGGCCATCGGGTGGGAGCCGACGTATCGGCGCGCCTCCGCGCCCGCACGGGCCTGGACCTCGGCAACAACCCGTTCCTTGACCGAGGCGACGTCGGTGACCACGGCATGGGGATGGGCCACCAGCTGTGCGACGACGACGTCGGCGGTCACGTCGGGTGGAATGGCCACGACGACGATCTGCGGCTCCGGGCTGTCCTCGTCATGAGGCACTCCCGCCCCCATGTCTCGGGCCAGGGCCAGGGACGTGGGCGAGGTGTCGGAGAGCTGGACCTCGACACCCGCCGCACGCAGCGCCAGGGCCAGGGATGTTCCCAGGAGCCCGGTACCGATGATGAGGACCGGCCCGCGCGTGGACATCGATGCCCGGGGCTCAACCGCACTCACAGCCCGACCTCCCGCTGCAACGCGGCGATCTCCTCGCCGCTGAGGGGCCGGATCTCACCGGGGCGCAGGTTACCCAGCCGCAGCGGCCCCAGTCGCGTGCGCGCCAGGCGCATGACCGGGTGGCCGACGGCGTCCAGCATGCGCCGCACGATGCGGTTCTTGCCGGAGTGGAGGGTGATCTCAACGATGGAGCCACGAGGTCCGGAATCCTTGACGGTGACTCGGTCCGCCCGGGCCTCGCCGTCCTCGAGCTCGATGCCGCGCCGCAGCTTGCGCGGCACCCACGGCTCGACCTGCCCCTCGACGATGGCAACGTAGGTCTTGGAGATCTCGAAGCTGGGGTGCATGAGCCGGTGGGAGAGCTCGCCGTCGTTGGACAGCAGGAGCAGCCCCTCGGTCTCGGTGTCGAGGCGACCGACGTGCACCAGACGCAGCGAGTCGGGCAGCTCGGGGTGCTGGGCCAGGTAATCGTGTCCGTACTGGGCCACGGTGGGACGCCCTCCTGGGTCCTCCATGGTGGTGACGACTCCGGCCGGTTTGTGGAGCATGAGGGTGATGAGCTCGGGGTTGGTGAGGATCCGGCCGCCGTCGACGCGGATCTCCTGGGTCAGTGGATCCACCCTGACGCCCGGCTCGGTGACGGTGATGCCGTCGACGCTGACGCGACCGTCGGCGATGAGCTGCTCGCAGGCCCGGCGTGAGGCGACTCCCGCGTGGGCGAGAACTTTCTGCAGCCGCTGCCCGGAGGCGACGTGCGGGTCGTCCTGCCCGCCCTTGGAGGCGCGCTCACGCATCGCCAACAGGCGGGACTCCTCGCCCTCGTCGATGGCCTCGGCATCGAAGGCGGCCAGATCGGCGGCGTCGGCGTCCCCGTCCAGTTCCTCGAGGTCGTCCTCGTCGTAGAACTCCTGGCCGCCGAAGTCGCTCTCGGGTACCGAGTCGGCCTTGCTGTGGCGCTTCTTCGGGGTCATGGGGTCCTCCTACCGGCCAACTCATCAGCCTGTTCGACGATCTCCCCCAATGCCTCGACACGGGGCAGATAGGGGGCCAGGGGTGGTAGCTCGTCCAGGGAGTCGATTCCCAAGTACTCCAGGAACTCTCCCGTGGTCCGGTACAGGATCGCACCGGAGGTCTCGGCCCCGGCCTCCTCGATGAGGCCGCGGGCATGCAGGGTGCGCATCACGCCGTCGACGTTGACACCGCGGATCGCCGCGACGCGTCCGCGGGTGACCGGCTGCCGGTAGGCGACGACGGCGAGGGTCTCCAGCGCGGCCTGGCTCAGGCGCGCGGTGGCTCCGCCGATGATGAATTGTTCGACGAGGTCGGCGTGCTCGGGCACGGAGGCGAAGCGCCAACCGCCGGCCGCCCGACGCAGGAGGAAGCCGTGGGATCGGCTGCCGGGCCTCTCTCCCCGGTACTCGGCGGCGAGGTCCTCGAGCAGCTCCTCGGCCAGCCTGTCCTCAAGGCCGAGGGCCTGGGCGATCGCAGCGGTGGTTACCGGCTCGTCGGCGACGATGAGGATCGCCTCGGCGGCGCTGCGCAGCCGAGGTTCGACGACGTCGCTCATGCGAATTCCTCCTCGAGCTCGGTCAGGTCATCGGAGGTCATCATGCCGCTCATATCGTCCTGGCCGGCGCACCAGCTCACGGTGATCTCGCCCATGGCCTCGATCTGGTCCAGCTCTGCGCTGCCCTGCCGGTGCAGGATGAGCAGCGCCAGGAATCGGGCGACGACGACGGCTGTGCGCTCGGCATCCTCGATGAGTTGAGCGAAGGTGAGGATCCCGTGGCGGCGCAGCCTCAGCACGATGAGGCTCAGCTGTTCTCCGACCGGGACCCGCTCGTGAAGGTGAACGGTCTGGACGCCCGGATCCGTGGGCCGGGTGAAGGCCGCGAGAGCCAGGTGAGCGAGCTCCTCGGGAGTAATAGTGGCCACGAGCTTGGGCAGAAGGGCTGCGAAGTGCGGCTCCAGTGCGACGATCCGGAGATGGCTGCGCGCTGAGGTATCTGCCCGATGGCGAAAGGCGGCTGCGGCCTCCTTGAAGGCCCGGTACTGCAGGAGCCGGGCGAAGAGCAGGTCTCGGGCCTCGAGGAGCTCGAGGTCGGGTTCCTCTTCGTCCTCATCGTGGGGCAGGAGCCGGTGGGCCTTGAGGGCCAGGAGCGTCGAAGCCACCACAATGAACTCCGATGCGCGCCCCAGGTCCCAATCGGAACGCATGTGGGCGATGAAGTCATCGGTCACCTCCGCCAGCGCCAGCTCGGTGACGTCGAGGCGCTTGCGGGCGATGAGGCTCAGGAGCAGGTCGAAGGGGCCTTCGAACTGAGGCAGGGCGACGCTGAAACCGGGCAGGCGAGGTGGCCCCTGAGACTCCTGAGCCGTTGGCTCAGGCGACATCGCCGCGGGCGATGACCTCTCGGGCGAGCCTGCGGTAGGCCTCTGCTCCGGGGTGCGAGGGCGCGTAGCTGGTGATCGGCTCGTTGGCCACGGAGGCATCGGGGAACTTGATCGTGCGTCGAATGCGCGTGTCGAAGAGCTGCTCGCCGAAGGCCTGCTCCAGGCGCTCAATCACCTCGCGCGAGTGCAGGGTGCGGGAGTCCACCATGGTGGCCAGGATGCCGTCGATCTCCAGTGAGGCGTTGAGGCGGTCCTTGACCCGCTCGACGGTCTCGACCAGGAGGGCCACCCCTCGCAGCGCGAAGAACTCGGTCTCCAAGGGGATGATGACGCCGTGGGAGGCGGTCAGGGCGTTGATGGTGAGCAGCCCCAGTGAGGGCTGGCAGTCCACGAGGATGACGTCGTAGTCGTCCAGGACAGGGCGCAGCACTCGTTTGAGAGCCTGTTCTCGGGCCACCTCGTTGACGAGCTGGACCTCAGCGGCGGACAGGTCGATATTGGCCGGGACGATGTCCAGTCCCGGTGCGGTGGTCTCGTGGATGACGGTGCGGATGTCCGGGCGGCTGGCGACGAGCAGGTCGTAAATGGTGGAGTCCAGCTCGTGGGCGTTGATGCCCAACCCCGCCGAGGCGGCTCCCTGAGGGTCGAAGTCGACGATGAGGACTTTGCGCCCGAGCTCGGCCAGCGCCGCACCGAGGTTGATCGTCGTGGTGGTCTTGCCGACGCCGCCCTTCTGGTTGCACATGGAGATGACCCGAGCGGGTCCGTGCGACTCCAGCGGCGCGGGGATGGGGAAGTCCTTCTCCTCGCTTTCTTCTGTGCCGGGGTTGTCGATCAGGCCTGGCTGGATGGAGTCATTCACGCTCCCCAGCCTAGTCGAAAGCCGCCCGCCCTCGCCCAGTTCAGACGGGACACGCCAGAGAGCGCCCCTCTTTCAGGATGGTCCCGGTCCTTGTTCAGGATTCCCTCATCGCTAGACGGCCGCCGGGGCGCCGGCAGGGCGATCAGGCCAGCGCTCGCGGGTGGCTGGTGACATAGACCTCCCGCAGATGGTCGACGGTGACCTTCGTATAGATCTGGGTGGTGGTCACGGAGGCGTGTCCCAGCATCTCCTGGACAACGCGTACATCGGCTCCTCCGGCCAGAAGATGTGTGGCGAAGGAGTGTCGCAGGGTATGGGGCGAGATGCGGCGCTCGTCAGAGGAGTCTGTACCAGTCAGGCCGGCGCGTTCAGCGGCCTGCTGCAGAACCGCCCAGGCGCTCTGCCGGCTCAAGGGGCGGCCCAGGGTGTTGAGGAAGACCTGCGGCGCTCCCCCGCCCTTCTCCGCCAGGATCGGCCTGCCTCTTACCAGGTAGGCGTCCAGCGCCTCCCAGGCGTAGGCCCCCATGGGGACGACGCGCTCCTTGCGCCCCTTGCCGAAGAGTCGCAGCAGCCGAGAGGCGGCGTCGAGGTCGTCGACGACGAGCCCGACCGCTTCGGAGATGCGGGCACCGGTGGCGTAGAGCACCTCCAGCAGCGCCCGATCGCGCAGGCTCACCGGGGAGTCGTCGATCCCGGAGGCCTCCAGGAGGCGGCGGACCTCCTCGATACTCAGAGCCTTGGGAAGTCTCCGCCCGGGCTGGGGCGGGCGCACTGTGGCCGAGGGGTCCTGCGAGGTGGCCCCCTCGGCCAGGAGGAACTTGTGCCAGCCGCGTACGGCGGTGACGGTTCTCGAGGCCGACGACGAGGCCAGAGGGCGGGCGCCGTCGGCTCCGGTGCGCAGAGCCTCGAGGAAGCCGGCCACGTCGTTGCGGCTCACTTCCTGCGGGGCTGTGATGCCGCCGTTTCTCAGGTAGCGCAGATAGCGGCCGAGATCGCGTTCGTAGGCGCTGAGGGTGTGGGGACTCAGCCCACGTTCAACACGCAAGTGGGCAAGATAGCCGCGCAGCTCCCGGTCCAGGGCGTCGCCACGCGAATCGTGAGTGGTGCCGGAGGCCGGAGCCGTCGTCTTCGAGGCGCTCGTTGCAACCAGCCGGTGCTCAGCTGAGCTTGGCGACCAGGCCGAGCCCGACGATCGTGATCGTCCAGGTGATGGCCACCGCCACCGTAATACGGTCGAGGTTGCGCTCGGCCACGCCGGAGGATCCCGCCGAGGAGGAGATGCCGCCGCCGAACATGTCCGACAGGCCGCCTCCCTTGCCCTTGTGCAGGAGGATTGACATGATGAGGAAGAAGCTCGAGAGCACGAGCAGCACCTGAAGGACGATACGCACCACGTTCACGCCGCGTTCCCTTCTTCGTTGGTTTCGTCTTGCTGCGGGGGACTCACGCTCCGGTCGAGGCCCGCAGCGGACCTCGTCGGGGTCTGCATCCCACCTGTCCGCTCGGCAGTCTACCTGCAACGCACCGGGTCCCGGACACCTCATGGTGTGAGGTCTCCGGGACCCGGGCTACGACCGCCGAGACTCTAGAGGAATCGGGGTCACGACTCCCGATCTCGCGGCTCGGGCCGCTCAGGCGTAGAAGCCCGCCATGGCGGCGAAAGAGTCGGCCTTGAGGGAGGCTCCGCCCACCAGGGCGCCATCGACGTCGGGCTGGGCCATGAGCTCCTTGATGTTGCCAGGCTTAGCCGAGCCGCCGTAAAGGACGCGGGTGGCGTCCGCGGTGGCGTCGCCGTAGTCGGCGCGCAGGGCCTCGCGGATCGCCCCGCACACCTCCTGGGCGTCCTCGGCGGTGGCGGTCTCGCCGGTGCCGATTGCCCAGATGGGCTCGTAGGCGATGACGATCTTGGCGACGTCCTCGCCGCTCCACCCCTCCAGGGCGGCGCGGATCTGGGCCAGGACGAACTCGACGTGGGTGCCCGCCTTGCGGATCTCGAGGGCCTCGCCGCAGCACAGGATGGGGGTCATGCCGGCGTCGAGCACCTTGCGGGCCTTGGCGCCCACGAGGGCGTCGGACTCGCCGTGGTACTCGCGGCGCTCGGAGTGGCCCATGACCACGTAGCTGCAGCCGAGCTTGGTGAGCATCTCGGTGGAGATCTCACCGGTGTAGGCGCCGTTGTCGTGGGTGGAAACGTCCTGGGCGCCGTACTTGATGCTCAGGGAGTCGGCCTCGACGACGGTCTGCACGGTGCGGATGTCCGTGAACGGCGGAATCACGAGAACCTCGCACTTGGCGTAGTCGTGGTCGTGGTCCTTGAGCTCCATGGCCAGGCCCTGGACGAGGTGGTTGGCCTCGAGGTGGTCGAGGTTCATCTTCCAGTTGCCCGCCATGAGCGGGGTGCGGTTGCTCATCTACGTTGCCTTCCTTCAGTTTTCGAGCACTGCGATACCGGGCAGGGTCTTGCCCTCGAGGAGTTCGAGGGAGGCGCCACCACCGGTGGAGATGTGGGAGAACGTGGCCTCGTCGAAGCCGAGCGTGCGCACGGCCGCGGCGGAGTCGCCACCGCCGATGACGGAGAAGGCAGCGGACTCGGAGATCGCCTTGGCCACGGCCTTAGTGCCCTCGGCGAAGGCCGGGAACTCGAAGACGCCCATGGGGCCGTTCCACACCACCGTCTTGGAGGTAGCGATAGCGTCGGCGAAGAGCCTTCGTGTCTCGGGGCCGATGTCCAGGCCCATCTGGTCGGCGGGCAGCTCATTGGACGGCACGACGGTGGCCGGGGCGTCCGGGGCGAAGGTGGGGGCAACGACGGTGTCGATGGGCAGAAGGAGCTCGACGCCATTGGCTTTGGCGGTCTCCAGGTAGCCCTTGACGGTGTCGATCTGGTCCTTCTCCAGCAGGGAGGTGCCCACCTCGTAGCCCTGAGCGGCCAGGAAGGTGTAGGCCATGCCGCCACCGATGAGGAGACGGTCGGCCTTGCCCAGCAGGTTGGAGATGACGCCGAGCTTGTCGGAGACCTTGGAGCCGCCGAGCACGACGGTGTAGGGGCGTTCGGGGTCGTTGACGGCGCGTCCCAGGGACTCGATCTCCTTGAGAACCAGCAGGCCGGCGGCCGAGGGCAGGAGCTTGGCGACGTCGTAGACGGAGGCCTGCTTGCGGTGCACCACGCCGAAACCGTCGGAGACGAAGACGTCGGCCAGGGCGGCGAGCTCGGCGGCGAAGGCCTCGCGCTCCGCGTCGTCCTTGGATGTCTCGGCGGCATTGAAGCGCACGTTCTCCAGCAGGACGATCTCGCCGTCGCCGACGGCGGCGACGGCGGCCTTGGCGGATTCGCCGACGGTGTCCTCGGCGAGAGTCACCTTGGCGCCGGTGACCTCGGCGAGGCGCTTGGCGACGGGCGCCAGGGAGTAGTCGGGGTTGACCTGCCCCTTGGGACGACCCAGGTGGGCGGTGATGATCACCTTGGCGCCAGCATCGAGCAGGGTGCGCAGCGTGGGCAGAGCGGCCTGGATGCGGCCGTCGTCCGTGATGTTCTTGTCGGCGTCCAGCGGCACGTTGAAGTCGGAGCGAACCAGGACTCGCTTGCCCTTGAGGTTGCCCAGGGAGTCGATGGTCTTCATAAAGCCTCTCATCGGTTGTGGGGTGATGGTGTGGGATCTGACGGACGGCGCCCGCGCACGCAGAGCGTGGCGCGGGCGCCGTCTCCTAGAGAGTCATGCTCTCGGTCTGGTCTCAGGCGAGCTTGGAGCCGACCAGGGCGGTCAGGCGGACCAGGGCGTTGGAGTAGCCCCACTCGTTGTCGTACCAGGAGAGGACCTTGACGAGGTTGCCGATGACCTTGGTCTCGGTGGCGTCGAAGATCGAGGTGTGCGGGTTGCCCACGATGTCGGTGGAGACGATCGGGTCCTCGGTGTACTCGAGAACGCCCTTGAGCTCGCCCTCGGCGGCGGCCTTGACGGCGGCCTTGACGGCGTCGACGGAGACCTCCTTCTCGGCGATGAAGGTCAGGTCGGTCAGCGAGCCGGTCGGGGTGGGAACGCGCACGGCGAGGCCGTCGAACTTGCCCTTGAGGGCGGGCAGGACGAGGGCAACGGCCTGGGCGGCACCGGTCTTGGTCGGGATCATGTTCAGCGCAGCGGCGCGGGCACGGCGCAGGTCGCTGTGCGGAGCGTCGAGGACGCGCTGGTCACCCGTGTAGGAGTGGATGGTGGTCATGATGCCGCGCTCGATGCCGAAGTTCTCGTGGAGGACCTTGGCCAGGGGGGCGAGGCAGTTGGTGGTGCACGAGGCGTTGGACACGATGTTCATCGTGGCGTTGTCGTAGTCGCCCTCGTTGACACCCATGACGAAGGTGCCGTCGACGTTCTTGGCAGGAGCGGAGATGACGACCTTCTTGGCGCCACCGTCGAGGTGAGCCTTGGCCTTCTCGCCGTCGGTGAAGAAGCCGGTGGACTCCACAACGACCTCAACACCCAGGTCGCCCCAGGGAAGGTCGGCGGGGTTGCGCTGAGCGAGCACCTTGATGTGCTTGCCGTTAACGGTGATGCCATCCTCGTCGTAGGAGACCTCACCGTCGAACCGACCGAGGATTGAGTCGTACTTGAGCAGGTGGGCCAGGGTCTTGTTGTCCGTCAGGTCGTTGACGGCGACAACCTCGATGTCGGCGCCCTGCTCGAGGGCGGCACGGAAGAAGTTGCGGCCGATCCGGCCGAAGCCGTTAATACCAACGCGGGTGGTCACTTTGTGTCCTCCTAGTGCGCCGGTATTCGGCGCACGGTTGCTGGGCTCTTCTCACACACAGCGTGTGCCCCGGAACGTCTCTGCCCAGATCCGATGTTGTCCTCGGTTGCCCTCGGTCGACCTCGTCACTGTTGTGTCAGCTCCGGCACGACCGAGTTTAGCCACACTGGGCAGCCGCTGGGAGCCGCCGACCACGCCACGGGCGAACACGATGGCAATGGAGCCGGTCTCCTCGAGGTCTATGACCATCGTTCGCCCCCTGAGCCAGGACCGAGGTCCCAGCAGGATTCAGGGCTCGAGCATCTCCTGGGTGAGAACCGACTCGGTGTCGGGGATCCCCAGCTCGTGGGCCTGCTTGTCCGCCATGGCCAGGAGCCGGCGGATGCGTCCGGCGACGGCGTCCTTGGTCAGCTGGGGATCGGAGAGCTGACCGAGCTCCTCCAGGGAGGCCTGCTTGTGGGCGATACGCAGGCGGCCCGCCTGAAACAGGTGGGCGGGGACGTCGTCTCCCAGGATCTCAAAGGCGCGCTCGACCCGGGCGCCGGAGGCCACGGCGGCTCGGGCCGAGCGGCGCAGGTTCGCGTCGTCGAAGTTGGCCAGGCGGTTGGCCGTGCCCCGCGACTCGCGTCGGGAGCGGCGCTCGGCCCAGACCTTGAAGGCCTCGGGCGCCCCCATCCGCTCCAGGAGGACGCCGATGGCCTCGCCGTCGCGCACGACGACGCGGTCGGCCCCGCGCACCTCACGGGCCTTGGCGGAGATGTCGAAGCGCCGCGCGGCTCCCACCAGGGCCAGCGCGGCCTCGGAGCCGGGACAGGTGACCTCCAGGGAGGAGGACCGACCCGGCTCTGTCAGGGAACCGCGGGCGAGAAAGGCCCCCCGCCAAGCGGCTGCGGCGGCGTTCCGCCCGCCCTGGACGACAGCGACCGGCATGCCGCGCACCGGTCGGCCACGGTCGTCGACCAGGCCGGAGAGCCGGGCGAGGTCCTTGCCCCGCTGGGTCACGCGCAGCACGTAGCGCGATCCCCGGTGCAGAGAGCCGCCCTGGACCACCATGACCTCGGGTTCCATCCCGTAGAGCTCCTTGAGGTGCTGGTGCAGTCGGCGCACGGCTCCTCCGTGATCGAGCTCGGCCTCCACCACAATGCGCCCGGAGACGATGTGCAGCCCTCCGGCGAAGCGCAGCATCGCGGAGATCTCCGCCCGTCGTTGGGCGGCGTTCTCGGTGGCGACGAGCGCGAGCTCATCCTTGACGGTGACCGTCAGCGACATGGTCGGGCTCCTCGTGATCTGGGGTCGTGGTCGGTGCGGATGGGAAACGGGCAGAGCCGTGGATACTGCGGACCTCATTCAGGTGTCGTCGGTGTGTCGCTGGAAAGGACACGGACCGGGCGGCCACCCGAGTAGGTGGGACGGAACAGCAATGTGGTGCAGCACCAGGAGGCGCATCTAGGAAAATTCTTAGCAGTGGCACCCTGCGGCCGGCTGAGCGGGGCCGCGGAGAATTATGAACGATGACGAGCGGCAAGATTCCTCGGTGAGTCCATTGTCACGATTCGTTGTGGTCCTTATCGACTGGTCGGCGCAGTACCCCGGCCGCACGGCTAACTCCGTCATGTCCGCGTGTTGTCCTCGACGTCCCCCAGAGCCCCTTCGAAAGCGTCTCTGAAGGCGGCCGCCAGTCGCAGCGGGTCGTGGTGGCACAGGGTCTCGCCCGTGCGTACTTGCCGCAGAACGACGGTGGCCCCCATCGCCGAGGCCACCGATTCGAGATCGGCGACGTCCTCGACGGTCGAGGGATCGGCCAGTACCACGTCCAGACGCAGATCGGGCGCGTACTGGCTCAGGACCCGCAAGTGGTCGGCACTGGTCATGCCATCGGTCTCGCCCAGCTGGGCTGAGAGGTTGAGGACCACGACCTTGCGGGCGGAGGTGCGTACCAGCGCCCGATGCATGGAGGGGAGAATGAGATGCGGAAGCACGGAGGTGTACCACGAGCCCGGCCCCAGTACCACCCAGTCCGCCTCGTCGATGGCGCGAAGCGCCTCAGGATGGGCATCGGCGTCCTCGGGAACGATCCCCACGTTCTCCAGGCGTCCGCGCGCCGAGGCCACCGCCACCTGTCCGCTGACTCTGCGGCTGGTCGTCCCCGAGACGATATCCGCCTCGATGACCAGGGGCGAGGAGGACATGGGCACAACCCGCCCGTGAATCGTCAGCAGGCGTCCCACCCAGTCGAGCCCGGCGACGTCGTCCCCGAGCAGCTGCCACAGGGCCAAGATGAGAAGGTTACCCAGAGCGTGGTTGTCGAGCTCGCCCTGCCCCTCGAAACGGTGCTGGAGCACATCGCGCCAGGTCAGGCCCCACTCGGAGTCATCACACAAGGATGCCAGCGCCATCCGGAGGTCCCCCGGTGGCAGGCAGTCGAACTCCCGGCGCAGACGCCCCGAGGAGCCTCCGTCGTCGGCGACGGTCACGACGGCGGTGAGCCGGTGGCTGATGTGTTTCAGAGCCCGGAGCGTGGCTGACAGACCGTGGCCTCCTCCCAGGGCGACGACGGCGGGCCCCTCCTCACCGCGACGGGGCCAGCCCGCCACGTCGATCGTCGTTCCCACTGTCTACTCCCGTCCAAGGTCGCGGTGCTGGACGACAACTTCAAAGCCCGCTCTGCGCAGCCTGCCCCCGAGCCTCTCCGCCGAGGCCACGGAGCGGTGCTTGCCTCCGGTGCAGCCCACTGCCAGGGTAACGTGAGGCTTGAGCTCGTCAACATACTGCGGAAGCGCAGGGATGAGCAGGTCCGCGTATCCGTCGACGAAGGCGGCCGCGCCCTTCTGGGCGAAAACGTAGTCGGCCACCGGCGCATCACGGCCGGTGAGGTGGCGCAGCTCTGAGACCCAGTAGGGATTGGGGATGAATCGCACGTCCAGGACGTGGTCCGCGTCCAGCGGGATGCCGTACTTGAATCCGAAGGACATGACATTGATGCGCAGCGCCAGATCCGACTCGTGGGCCACGAGCTCGCGCACCCGGCGGGCCAAGTCGTGGACGGAGTAGTTGGAGGTGTCGATGACGATGTCGGCGACACCCCGCAAGCCCCCGAGGAGAGTGCGCTCGTGCTCGATACCGTCGAGGACGGAACCGTTGCCCTGCAGGGGGTGGGGCCGCCGAGAGGACTCGAAGCGCCGAACCAGGACAGCGTCGGAGGCGTCCAGGAAGATGAGTCGCACGTCGGTGCCGTTATCTCGGATCTTGCGCAGGTAGTCCATGAAGTGGGAGAAGAACTCGCGGCTGCGCACATCGACCACCGCGGCCAGCCGGTGAACACCTGCGCCGACCGTCGTCATCATGCCGGACAGCGAGGGCAGGAGCTGGGGCGGCAGATTGTCCACCACGTACCAGTCGAGGTCCTCCAGGGCGTTGGCGGCGCGCGAGCGCCCGGCTCCGGACATTCCCGTGACAATAATCATCTCGGGCCGCTCGGCGGGCGGAACCGGAGGGGTCGCCTCATCGAGGGCCGGAATCTCGATGGGAACCGTGTCCTGGAGCCGCTTGCGCTTGCCGGAGGAGGGCTGGGGGCGGCGCTCGTCATGCATGGCTCAAGCATCGCATGTCCAGGTGGGTCCGCCCGCCGCCGACGCCGGATTACCGGTAGCGTTTTACCGTTGTCCGTACTCATTCATCGCCGGTTCACGGCGCCCAGAGGCCAGGAGGCCCCATGAGCTCCTCCCCCAGTAGGTTCCAGCAGGTACCCGTGCCCGGTCCCGACGTTCCGGTCCTGGGCACGCCCTGGACTAGCAGTGCGACGAAGGTGGCGCTGCTGGGAGCCGGTGAGATCGGCAAGGAGGTGGCGATCGCACTGAGCCGCCTGGGCGTCGAGGTCACGGCCATCGACCGCTACGACGGGGCTCCGGCCCAGCAGGTGGCGCACAACGCGCTGACGGTAGACATGAGCGATCCCGAAGCGCTGACCGCAGCCATCCGCTCCAGCGGCGCAGCCATCGTAGTCCCCGAGATCGAAGCGCTGGCCACTGATGCGCTCGTTGCCCTGGAGCAGGCCGGTGAGGTACGGGTGGTGCCCACAGCCCGTGCGGCGCAGCTGACGATGAACCGTGAGGGAATCCGCCGTCTGGCGGCCGAGGAGCTGGGTCTGCCGACCAGCCCCTATGCCTTCGCCTCCAGCCCGGAGGAACTGGCTGCGGGCGCCCAGAAGGTGGGCTTTCCGTGCGTGGTCAAGCCCGTCATGTCGTCGTCCGGCCACGGCCAATCGGTGGTACGCGGTCCGGAGGATCTGGAGGCGGCATGGCGATATGCGGCCGCCGACGGGCGTGTGGACCGAGGCCGGGTCATCGTCGAGGGATTCGTCCGTTTCGAGACTGAGATCACCCTGCTCACGGTGCGGTGGCGCCACCCGCGTACCGGGGAGACGGTGACGAGCTTCTGCGAGCCGATCGGACACCGTCAGGTCGACGGCGACTACGTGGAATCATGGCAGCCGCAGTTCCTGAATCCGGGGGCCCTGGAGCGGGCCCAGCAGGTGGCCCGATCCGTCACCACCGCACTGGGCGGCTGGGGCCTGTTCGGCATCGAGTTGTTCATCTGCGGGGAGGAGGTCCTCTTCTCCGAGGTCTCCCCACGCCCCCACGACACCGGCCTGGTGACGCTGGCGAGCCAGCGCCTGAGCGAGTTCGAGCTGCACGCCCGCGCCCTGCTGGGCCTGCCAGTGGATACCTCGCTACGCTCCCCCGGCGCGTCGGTGACCATCAAGGCGATCGGCGAGTCCGCGCCCGGTGAGGGCGTGAGCTTTGCGGGCATTGACGAAGCGCTCATGCACGACGGTGTGGACCTGCGGCTGTTCGGCAAGCCCGAGGCCCACCCCGGGCGGCGCCTGGGCGTCGTCGTGGCCTGCGCCGACGACGTCCTGGTCGCCAGCGACCGGGCGCGGGCAGCGGCCCGGGCGATCCGTCCCAGTGCCTGAGTCGGACCGCCCGGGGCACCGGAGCACCAGACGTCATTCCTGCGCCGGAGGCACGAGCGAGGTCCCGTTGGAGGCGATGACGTCGCGGTACCAGTTGAAGGACTTCTTGCGGTAACGGGCCTGACTGCCGTTTCCGTCGTCGTCGCGGTCCACGTAGATGAAGCCGTAGCGCTTGGACATCTGGGCGGTCGAGGCCGAGACCAGGTCGATGCATCCCCAGGAGGTGTAGCCCAGGACCTGGACTCCGTCGGCGATGGCCTCGGCGACCTGGACCAGGTGGTCGTTCATGTAGGCGATGCGGTAGTCGTCCTCGACCGTGGGGCCGTTGGGGCCGTCGACAAGGACGTCCTTGGCCCCCAGACCGTTCTCGACGATGAACAAGGGCTTGCCCCAACGGTCCCAGTAGTCGTTCAGGATGGTGCGCAGGCCCGCCGGGTCGATCTGCCATCCCCACTCGGAGGCCTCAAGGGTGGGGTTGGGGACGCCCCCCATGAGATTGCCCTGGCCGGCCTCGGCCGACTGGGTGACGGTCTCGCACACGGACATGTAGTAGGAGAAGGAGACGAAGTCGACGGTGTGCTCACGCAGCAGCACGCGGTCCTCCTCGGTGACCTCCAACTCGATGCCCTTGTCCCGCAGGGTGCGCAGCAGGTACCCGGGATACTCGCCGCGCACGTGGAGGTCCCCGAAGGCGTAGTTGGCGCGCTCGGCCTGCTTGGCCGCCCAGACGTCACGGGGATCGGGGGTGAGCGGGTAGGCGGGCACGGCCAGGATCATGCAGCCGACCTGGATGTCGGGGTTGATCTCGTGGGCGATCCTGGTTGCGGCTGCGGAGGCGACGAGCTCGTGGTGGATGGCCTGATAGAGGTCCCGCTCGTTGAGCCTCTCCTTGGGGGTGGCGATGCCGCCGGACAGGAAGGGCTCGTGGAGAACCGAGTTGATTTCGTTGAAGGTCAGCCAATACTTGACCCGTTTGCCGTAGCGCTCGAACAGGGTGCGGGCGTAGCGCTCGAAGAAGCCGATGAGGCGGCGGTCGGTCCAGCCGTCGTAGGTGCGCGCCAGGTGCAGCGGGGTCTCGTAGTGGCTGATGGTGACCAGCGGCTCGATCCCGTGCTTCTCGAGCTCGTCGAGAACCCGGTCGTAGAAGGCCAGGCCCTCCTCGTTGGGCTCGGTCTCGTCGCCGAGTGGGAAGATACGGCTCCAGGCGATGGAGAAGCGGAAGACCTTGAATCCCATTTCCGCGAACAGGGCGATGTCCTCGGCGTAGCGGTGGTAGAAGTCGATCGCCTCGAGCTTGAGGTTGTCCGGGGTGGGGACGTCGGTGGGCGGGGCCATGATGCCCCGCGGCATGACGTCTTGGACGGACAGGCCCTTGCCATCCTCGGCGTAGGCCCCCTCGATCTGGTTGGCGGCAGTGGCACCTCCCCACAGGAAGCCCTCGGGGAAGCGCAGAATGCTGTGGGATGTGGTTGTTGCAGTCATGTTCTCTCCTGTGTTTTCTCTACTCGGTCATACGATGCGGGCTCTGGAGTCAGTGATCGGCAGCGAGCGTCGGCGAGCGTCAGTGATCGATCTCGACCACGGTGGCGTCCGTGGTGACATCGCCGTCAACGATCGGCACGACGGCGCCCAGTGAGGCGGTATTGGTGACGACAAGGATGGTGGTGGGGTCGTAGCCGGCGTCGTGAACGGTCTTGAGATCCACGTCTACCAGGGGCTCGCCGCGTGCGACCCGCCGACCCGCACTCACCTTGGGGGTGAATCCTTCGCCCTTGAGATTGACGGTGTCCAGGCCGACGTGGATGAGGATCTCGACGCCGTCGTCGGTCTTGATGCCATAAGCGTGGCCGGAGTCCATGGCGGTGACGATGGTGCCCGATGCCGGGGCCACGACGTGGCCGTCGGCGGGAACGACGCCGACGCCGTTGCCGAGGGCCCCGGAGGAGAAGACCGGATCGGAGATGTTCTCCAGCGGCATGGCGGTTCCGTTCACCGGTGAGGTGAGTGCGGTGGTGGGATCGATATCGATGTCCTCAGACGCGCCGACGGAGCCCGTCTCCTCCTCAGCGGCCTCCTTGAACCCGAGGATGAGGGTGAGGGCCAGGGAGACCACGACGGCGACTCCCATTCCGATGACGACCAGTGCGAGGTTCCCGTGATTGATCAGAGCGGGAATGCCGATGAGGGAGGGGAAGACGAAGGATGTCGTGGCGCCGCTTCCGGCGGCGACGATGACGCCGCCCACGGCACCGCCGATGCAGCCGTAGATGAAGGGCCGTTTAAGAGGCAGGTTGACGCCGTAGATACCGGGCTCGGTGATGCCCGCAAGGAACCCTGAGAGCGCAGCCGGTCCGGCCAGCTCCCGCATCTTCTTGCTGCGCGTGCGGATCATGACGCCCAAGGTCGCGGCGGCCTGGGCCAGCACGGCGGGGAAGATCGGTCCCGCCATGAGGGAGAAACCCGGGTCGCTGTACTGGGCGATCATGACCGGTACCAGTCCCCAGTGCACGCCGAACATGACGAAGACCTGCCAGCAGGCGCCCATGACGGCTCCCGCCACCCAGGGCACATGCTCGAACAGCATGTTCATGAGCGAGGCGATGCCGTTGGATGCTGTCGTGGTCACCGGACCGACCGTAATGAGGGTCAGGGGGACCATGACGAGCAGCACGAGCAGCGGCACTGAGAAATTGCGGATGGCCGAGGGCAGGAGCTTGGACAGCCAGCGTTGGAGATGGGACTGGAACCACACGGCAACGATGATCGGGACGAGAGAGGACGTATAGGACGCCATGACCACCGGAATACCGAAGAAAGTCACCGGGCTACCGGCGTCGTTGAGCGCGACGATCTCGGGATACACCAGTGCCCCGGCTAGGGCGACGGCAGTCATCTCATTGGCCTTGAAGTAGCGCGCCGAGGTGATGGCCAGCAGAACCGGCAGGAAGTACAGGGCCGAGTCGCCTGCGGCGTTGAGGATCGTGTGGGTGGTGGATTCCTCCTTTAGCCACCCCAGCGTGGTTGTCAGGGTGAGGAAGGCCTTGATCAGGCCCGATCCCGCGAGCGTCCACACCACAGGGTTGATCAGGGCTGAGACCATCTTGATGAATCGGTCGAACAGGTTGCCGCCGCCGTCCGCTGGCGCATTGTCGCCGTCGGTCAGGTCGGTGAGCCTGATGAGTTCCTCGTAGAGCAGGGGGACGTCGTTGCCGATGACCACCTGGTACTGGCCGCCGGCCCGCACCACGGTGACGACGCCATCGAGCTTTGTCACAGCCTCGTTCGAGGCCTTGGACTCGTCCTTGAGGACGAATCGCATGCGGGTTGCGCAGTGGGTCATGGAGGAGATGTTCTCCTCGCCTCCGATATCATTCAGCAGCTGCGGCGCCAGCGCCGCGTAGTCGACTTTCGCCATTGATGTCCTCCTGAGCGGGCGACCACTTCCGGGGAACAAAAAAGACCCGAGACAATGGCAGCGCATTAACGCTGACATGCCTCAGGTCTTGCCCCGGACGGGTCACAATCCTGCGATTCCTTCACCGGAATTGGTTACGAAAAATGATATGAATCATCAGGACTTCGAACAAGCCACCCTTCTATGTTATGCGTCACGAGATCTGACTTGAGGGAGGGCCGAGGCGAGCCGGGCCACGTGCAGAGCGAGGTAGGCGGTCTCGTCCTCGGTGACGGCGGCGCCCAGCCGGATCTCCAGCAGGTCGCGGATGCGCAACGCCACCCGATAGGCATCCGGATCCGAAGTGCGCAGCGCCTGGGCCACCAGGGAGGCAGTGCCGTCCTCGATCTGCACCGTAGTACGTGCGCGCACCAGGAAGTAGCGCAGGTGGACCGCGAAGCGGGCTGCGTTGACGGAGTCCGGGTCGAAGGCGTCGCCGAAGGTCTTCTCCAACAGGGTCATGACCTGGCCGATGAGACGCGATTGCTCGCCGCGGCCCTGGCAGAGGGGGCTCCGATGGCCGCGGTGAAAAGATGAAGGGTCAGAGCGAGGGCTTCGCCATCCGGCAGCTGGATGTCCTGCGCCGCGTTGATCTCCTCGACCATGGCCTCGGCCAGCCGCAGCTCCTCGGGATGCAGGTGGGCGACTTCGGCGCGCAGAGGGTAGTCCATGGTCAGCCCTTGGCGGACGCGCTCCATGGCCTGGTTGATGTGGTCGACGACGGCGATGATGGTCGAGGAGGGAATATCTGTTCCCAGATCGCGGGCCGCCTTGCGGAAAACGCGTTCGGCGAGCGCCAGGCGCTCCAGCGGGATCCCGGCGATAACCTCTGCCACCGACTGGGCGTTGTCGGCCGGGATGTAGCGGCGGGAGATGAGAGAGGGGTCGACGTCCTGGCCGCGCTTGCGCTGGAAGCCGAGACCGCGTCCGGTCAGGATCGCCTCGCGCCCGATCTCGTCGCGCGCCAGCACGACGTTGTTGTTGAGCACCCGCAGTATCTCCACGAACCGATTGTGCCATGCACCACTCGCCCCTCGGATGGCGAGGGGCGAACGGCCACAGGCACGAGATGGGAGAACTTGCCCCGGGGGTAGTCCCGGGGCCGGTGAGACCGGCTCGGTCCTGCTCAGTCCTGGAGGCCCACCATGACGGAGGAGGCCTTGACGACGGCGACCGCCTTCCTGCCCTCGGCCAGCTCGAGCTCCTCGATGGCCGCGTTGGTGATGGAGGAGGTGATGATGACGCCGGGAGCAATCTCGATCTTGACGACGCCGTTGACGGCGCCCTTCTCAATGGAGACGACCGTGCCGGGCAGCTGGTTGCGTGCAGAAATCCTCATATAGGTTTCCTTTCGGGTTGACGACGACTCAGTCCAGCATGTTGTGAAATCACACTACTGTTCATTATCTGGACTGTTGAGGTGGGCCAAGATGCTACCCGCCAGAGCCGGACCGATGCCCTTGACGCGGATGATGTCGTCCACATCGGCTTGCCGGATGCGTTTGACGGAGCCGAATTGTCGTAGGAGGGCCGCCTGACGGGCTGGTCCCAGACCGGGGATCCCGTCCAGGATCGAGCGGGTCATCCCGGCCGAGCGCTTCTTGCGGTGGTGGGTTATGGCGAAGCGATGGGATTCGTCGCGCAGGTGCTGGAGCAGATAGAGGGCCGGGGAGGTACGCGGCAGGACGACAGGAAACTCCTCCCCCGGTACCCACACCTCCTCGAGGCGCTTGGCCAGTCCGATGAGCGGCACATCGATGCCGAGCTCATCGAGGACGGCACGGGCGGCGTTGACCTGCGGCAGGCCGCCGTCGACGACGACGAGTCCGGGAGCGTAGGAGAAGCGCCGGGCCCGCCCGGTCTCGGGGTCGATGGGCCCGGAGGCGACGACGACTCCCTCGGCGTCCTCGACCTCCTCTGCAGCCCGAGCAGCGGCCTCGCCCTCCCCCTGTTCGGCGATGAGCCGTTTGAACCGCCGAGTGAGGACCTCGTGCATGGCTGCGGTGTCGTCGGTGGCGCCGCTACCGCCCTGGCCGCGCACGGTGAAGCGGCGGTAGTCGGACTTGCGCGGCGCACCGTCCTCGAAAACGACCATGGAGCCGACCTGGTAGGTGCCCTGGGTGTGGGAGATGTCATAGCACTCCACGCGCAAGGGCGCCTCGGGCAGATCGAGGGCCTCGGCGAGCTCGTCGAGGGCGAGGGTGCGCTGGGTCAGGTCGCCGGCACGGCGGGTCTTGTGCAGGCGCAGGGCCTCCTCGGCGTTCTTGCGCACCGTGTCCATGAGGGCGGCCTTGTCGCCGCGCTGGGGGACGCGTAGATCGACCGTCCCGCCCCGCAGCCCGGCCAGCCAGGCGCGCACGGTGGCGGCGTTGGTGGGCATCTCGGGCACGAGGATCTCCCGGGGCACCGCGGTGGTGGCCGTGTGGGCGACGTCGTCGACACTGGTGGCCGCTGACTCACCGTTGCGTCTGGAGGAGGCGCCGCTGGAGCCGCTCGGTCCGCTGCGGGGCTGGGGACTGGAGGGAGCGCGATCCCCTACCCCGGCGGATGTGGTGGTGCCCGAGGAGGTGGGGGCTCCCCCCTGGTGGACGGCCCCGTCGTCGGCCGGATCGAGGAGGGAGGCGTAGACCTGCTCGAGAAGACGCTCGATGAGTTCGGCGTCCCCTGCGTCGTCAATGAGGTCCACGACCCAACCGCGTTGACCGCGCACCCGACCGCCTCGCACGTGGAAGACCTGGACGGCGGCCTCGAGCTCGTCGCGGACCAGGCCGAAGACGTCGGCATCGGTGGCGTCAGGCAGGACGACGGCGTTGCCCTCGATGACCTTGCGCAGCGCGGCGACGTCGTCGCGCAGGCGTGCGGCCTTCTCGAAGTCGAGGGCGGCGGCGGCCGCCTTCATCTCCGCCTCGACCTGACGCAGGTAGGGACCAGTGCGCCCGGCCATGAAGGCGCAGAAGTCCTCGGCCAGTGCCCGATGATCCTCCGGGCTGATATGGCCCACGCAGGGGGCCGAGCATTTGTCGATGTAGCCCAGCAAGCAGGGGCGTCCCGAGGCCTGGGCGCGGCGGAAGACTCCGGTCGAGCAGGAACGCACCGGGAAGACGCGCAGCAGCTGGTCGACGGTCTCGCGGATGGACCAGGCCTGGACGAAGGGCCCGAAGTAGCGGGTGCCGGGCTTGCGGGCCCCGCGTACCACCTGGACCCGGGGGTAGGTCTCCCCCATCGTCACCGCCAGGTAGGGGTAGGACTTGTCGTCCTTATACATGACGTTGAAACGGGGGTTGAACTCCTTGATCCAGGAGTACTCCAGGGCCAGGGACTCCACCTCGGTGGACACAACGGTCCACTCCACGGCGCAGGCGGTGGTCACCATCTTCTGGGTGCGCGGGTGCAGGGCGGCGAGGTCCTGGAAGTAGCTGGACAGGCGCTGGCGCAGGTTCTTGGCCTTGCCGACGTAGACGACACGCCCCTGACCGTCCAGGAACCGGTAGACGCCCGGGGACGTGGGGATCTCGCCCGGGGCGGGACGGTACGTCGAGGGGTCGGCCATGCCCGCTAGGGTAGACGCCGACCGTTCTAGCCCACGACATACCCGGGGGCCGTGCCGATCGGGCCGGACGGGATGATCGGTGGGAACGGAGCCTACGTGGAGGATGGCGGCGAGGTGCTCCTGCACCAGCACCTGTCGCCGCTCAGTGCGAGCAGGTGGTGTCGTGGCTCAGGCGTCGAGGCCTGGAGCCCTATCTGGAGGCGAACTCGGGCCTGTACGCCTCTCCCATCTTTCGGAACGCCGCCAGGTCTGCGATCCGCACCTACGCCACCGGCAAGGGTGCGGCTGACGCCAGCAGCATGGAGATCAACGATGCCTTCCCGGGCATGGTCTTCACTGACGAGCTGGTACGCGATGACGTCAACAAGATCAGCTTCCTATTGAACTCGCCCGAGGCCGATCTGGCGGCAGCCCGCCGCAAGTTCCCGGACCTGGTCGTCGGCTCCTGGGGCGGCAGCGGCCACGAGCCGCTCTTCGGGGACGTGAGCTGCACAGGCATGTCCAAGCGGCACGCCGTTGATGTGCTGCTGGCCCACCGTGGCGCTGCCCGGCGGGATGCGGTTGCCTTCGGCGACGCGGCCGTCGACATCGAGATGCTGGAGCACTGCGGTACCAGGGTGGCGATGGGCAACGGGTCCAGAGAGGTCAAAGATGCGGCGGATCTTGTCACCGACGACGTCGAGGCCGACGGCCTGGCCAAGGTGTTCAGGCGCCTGGGGCTGAACGGGTAGCGGCTTGCGTGACCACGAAAACTCGGACCTTCACCTGACTTGTGACACTTCGGTGGGTTGAGGTTCCGGGGGCAGGGGGATCGAGCACCTGGGCTCGACCCGCGGCGGGGCTGAGCCGACTGCGCTGATGAAGGTCGGCCAGCGCCGCATCGCCCCGGGGCCGACCTCCGAGGAGCCGATCCTCCGCTTCCCGGATGGCCTAAGGCTGGAGCCGGTCGGCGTGCTTCGTAGAAGGGGTGTCGCAGGACGTATCCGTGCGTGTTCCCGCGGTTGTGCGGTGAGGTCCAAGCCTTGCGGCGGCAGGGGTGTTCTCAGTCTTGAGCAATGGCCTGGACGGGAGGAATCCTGCTGGCGTTCTCGGCAGGGCGCAGCGAGGCTACGACACCGACGACGGCGGCGGCTAGGAGGATGCCGACGAGAGTCAGTGTCAGCCAGGGGATCTCGATAGTGAGGAAATTGCCGGAGTCGGTTTTGAGCACGGCGGAGGCACCCGCGATGCCCACCCCGCAGCCCAGCAGGATGCCGATGGTGCCGCCCAGGAGCGCGGAGAGGAGGGCCTCGGCGATGAGCAGGCGCCTGATTTCGTTGCGCTGGGCGCCGGTGGCGCGTAGGACCCCGATCTCGCGGGTGCGTTCCAGGACGCTGACGTTGATGGTGTTGGCCAGGCCCGACAGGGCGATAAGCAGTGTGAAGATCAGCATGGCGCCGATCGCGATGGAAACCTGGCGGACCTGGTTGGCGAAGCCGGTGCGGCTCTCCTGAGAGTCGGCAACGTAGAGGCCGGTTCCGGCTACTGCCTGGCGGACGGCGGACACGGGGGCCTGGTCGGAACCGTCGCCGCTGGTACGCACCCACAGGATAGAGGCGGTCGAAGTGTTGCCGATCAGTCGCTGCGCGGCGGCAGGTGTGACGGCGGCGTCGAGACCCTCCTTAACCCGGACGGTGAATTCAGTACTGCCAGCGGGACCCGTGAGAGTCACGGTTGTTCCGTCGGGGATGTTGTAGGTGCGATCCAGAACGAGAGTGTGGTCGTCGAGAGTCTCCAGCGCTTCCTGTGAGCGCAGGATCGGGGAGACCTTCTCCTTGTCGACAGCGGCGATGGTCAGGGACTCCTCCTGGCCGTTCTGGCGGCCACCGGTCATCTTGACGTTGATCCAGGGGACGGACACAACGCTCTCCACGCCGTCGACGGCTGCGATCTTCGTAACGGTTGGCGAAGGATCCTGACCCGCGGCCAACTCCCCTACGGTGATGTCGATGGGGGTGTTGTAGCCGACGTAGGCCTGCAGGGAGGAGGCAACGCTGGACAGGCCGCTGGACATCGCGGCCGCCACCGCCACCGAGACGAGCAGAGACGCGGTGGTCGCCGCCGCACGGCCGGGGTTGCGGGCCAGGTTGCGGGCGGCCAAGTGAAGGATCGGTCGGCGCATCTGGCCGCAGATCGATCCGATGAGGCGAGATGTTCCGACGACGAGCAGAGGGAGAGCAAGGATGATCCCCAGAACGGCCATGACCGCGCCCGTCCCGATCATCTGCAAGACACGCCAGGCGACCCCACCCTGAATGAGGCCCAGTCCGAGCACGGCGACGACCGCGCCCGCGACAGCGGCAGCCACCCGTCGTCTGCTCAGCGACTCCTGGCCGGCGGTCTGGCCGGTCAGCGCCACGAGCGGGGACACCTGGCTGGCCTGGCGCGCCGGCCTCAGCACGAAGACCAGAGTCACTACCGTGCCAACAAGGGTCGCCAGAGCAAACGAGGTCCAGGAGATGGTCAGGTGACGGGACTCAACGCCCTCGATAAGGCCGGAGCGGATCACGGGTATCGCGATAACGGCGCCGACGACGGTGCCGGCCACGGACCCGGCCAGCCCGGTGAGCAGGGCCGTGCGCAGCACTGAGCCCACGATTTGGCGGCGGGTCGCCCCCACACATCGCAGCAGCCCGATCTGGCGGGTCTGACGCGCCATGAGCGTCGTGAAGGTCGTGGCGATGACGATCCCGGAGACGACGACGCACACCGGGGCGATAACCTGAAGCAGGGTGAGCGTCTTCGAGGCAGTGGCGTCAGAACTCGCGGCACGCATGGTGACGATATCGGAGGCAGTGTAAGCCTGCGCGCCCGGCTGCACGGCGGCCAGTGCCTCGGTGACGGAGCCGAGAAGTTCCTTGTCGCTGGTCCCCTCTTGCGCAGTGACATACAGGACGGCGGGGTCGTTGGGAAGCCCCATCGCAGCCTGCGCCTGGCCAGTAGCAAAGATGTAAGGGGTGCTGTCAGTGTCGTACCGGGTAATATCGGCTCCAGGCTGGACCACGCCCACGACGTTCACGGTCGTGGGGGAGGCGTCCTCGGAGGCTTTCACTGTGAGATCACTGCCGACCCCCAAGCCCTCCTGCCGCTTCATCAAAGACGGCGAGACGGCGATCTCGTTGTCAGCCTGAGGCAGGCGGCCCTCCACCAGGCGGGTGCCGCCCGTAAGCTCCGGCACGTCCAGAACAACGAGACCGCCGCCCTGATTCGCGCCCGAACGGTCGACCTGGACCCCTCCCTCGACATAGGGACGCACGGACGCGACCCCGGCGACCGCGGAGACCTGCTGCACAGCCTGCTCGGAGATCCTGCCGCCAGCGGTGTCGTCCCGGGGGTCTGCCAGGACCACCACGTCGGCGTCACCGACACTGGCCCGAGCGTTCTCGGTGATCTTGGTCTGAACGGAATCGGAGACGATGAAGGCGAAGGCGATGAGGGCTGCGCTCATGGCCACGGCCACGAGCGCTGCAGCAGTACGGCGCAAATCGAGCAAAGCGGGCATCAGCGGGTCTCCATCCGGGTCGCAGTACCAGCAGCGGAAGGGCCAGTAGTGGAGGGGGCGCCAGGAGCCGTGACCGGCCCAGTACGGACACCGGTCGGATGCCGCACGGCCTCGTCGCCGATGATGC